>DBCL01000018.1:12170-13410 GCA_002293025.1 Actinobacteria bacterium UBA959 | reverse complement strand
GAACCAGTGGTTGTAGTTCCTCCAGTTGTAGTTTTTCAACCTGTTGTGAGAATCACTGAAACAAAACTTGAGGTAACACCTGAAGCAGAAGTATTACTAGATAAAAAGCAAGCAGTACAAGTTCCAACTCAATCTTGGGTGCCCGCTGTTATTCGACTTTCTAAGGTTGCTCTAGGAGGTCAGGTGTCAGCTATCAAAGGGTCTGGCAGTCAGCTCCAGCGATGGGTGGATGACGGATCTGGCACTTTAGTCTTTGAGAGATCAACCCAAGGTGCAATTGTGCAAATCTACCTGGGTGATGAACTAATAGGTGAGCACTCTTTGTTTGGTAATCGCAGCCGAACTGTCTTTAGTTGGAACCGTCCAGTGTTTAAGTCAAAGCAGGTGCTAACGATTAAGACTCTTGCGGGACCTAAGGGATCCAGTGTGCGGCTGGATGCAATTGAGATCAATGGAAGGTTGTTACTAAACCCTAAATTCATGATGCAAATTGGATCAATTAAAGAGTAGGCGAGAACTTCTAGGGTGGTAGTGCCAGATTCCAGAGGTTGGGCCAGAATTAGGTTATGAAATTAGCAGTGATCACTGGCCCAACCTCTGGAATTGGTTTGGCTTATGCCCAAGAGCTTGCCAAAGAAGGTTATGAACTTCTTTTGGTTGGTAGAAATGAATCCAAACTAAAGCAGCTTCAATTAGAACTAAACGCGAAATCTGAGATATTTGTAGCAGATCTGTCTGTTCAAGATGAGATTCTAAGAGTTGGATCTCATCTGCAAGGACTTAACCAAATAGATCTGCTAGTTAATAATGCAGGCTTTGGGTCTTCCCTGCCATTTAGTCAAAACTCACTTGCTGAAGAAATTGAACAAATGGAGATATTGATGAAAGCAGTTATGGTTTTAACCCATGCTGTTTTGCCAAAAATGATCAAACAAAATAGTGGCATTATTTTAAATATCTCTTCGGTTGCAGCTTGGGTTCCAACTGGAACTTATGCAGCCGCTAAGTCTTGGGTAACCTCATTTACGGAATCAATCTCTGCTGAACTTAAAGGCACCAAGGTTCAAGTTACTGCAGTTGCTCCAGGTTTCACAAAAACTAAATTCTTTGATCGATCCCAGATGAAAGATGCAGATGTGCCAAATTGGCTTTGGCTAACCCCAGAGCAGGTTGCTAAAGAATCCTTAAAGGATGCTCGAAGTGGTCAGTTAATTTCTATTCCAGGGGCTCAATACAAGGC
>DBCL01000018.1:11901-12029 GCA_002293025.1 Actinobacteria bacterium UBA959 | reverse complement strand
TCGTAACCTGCAGCCCTGACTTTTTCAGCAGCTCCTCTATCAACAATAACGGCCACTCCAACAACTTGAGCCCCAGCAAGTTCTAGTTGTTCAATCGCTTGTAATACTGAATCCCCAGTAGTGGAAGT
>DBCL01000018.1:6390-11858 GCA_002293025.1 Actinobacteria bacterium UBA959 | reverse complement strand
CTAATACTTTCTTACCTTTAACATTAGCGCCTTCAATTCGCCGCTGCAAACCATGTGCTTTTTCAGCTTTGCGAACCACAAACGCATCCAGGGTTGGCCCATCAAGCGCTGCTGAATGCAACATAGCCGTTGCTACTGGATCTGCGCCGAGTGTTAAACCACCAACAGCTTCATATTGCCAATCTTTAGTTAAGTCACGCATAACCTGACCTACCAGTGGTGCTGCAATTCCATCTAGGGTAACTCGGCGCAGATCAATGTAGTAATCAGCTTCTTTGCCACTACTTAAGATCACTTTGCCGTGCACAACTGCTTTTTTAAGAATTTGCTTCTTAAGGTCATCTTTGGTTTTGCTCACGGCTCAAACCCTAGTGATTTGGCCTGTCAAAACTAGGACTCGAAACCAAACCGCTCCCTAGCGAGTGTCAGGTGCGTCTAACCCAGTAGTTTTGAGGTCTATGACTGAAGAGATTGGCCCAGGCGAGTTCTACCCAGTAGTGGGGGTTGGACCACACCCAAAACCTTGGCCCACAAACCCACACTTTGACCCAGACCTATTAGAACACGGTGACCGCCGAAATGTTCTGAACAAGTATCGGTATTGGTCAGTTGCAGCAATTGTTGCTGAATTAGATAAAACGAGAAGTGCTTTTCATGTTGCCATTGAAAATTGGCAACATGATCTAAATATTGGCTCCATAGTGAGAACTGCTAATGCATTTAATGCTGCAGGTGTTCACATCATTGGTAAAAAGGATTGGAACCGAAGGGGAGCCATGGTTACTGATAAATATTTACATGTTTATCACCACCCAGATGTGAACACCTTTAAGAGCTGGGCTCAAGACCATAATTTGCCCGTCTTGGCCATAGATAACATTGAAGGTTCCATTAGTTTAGAAACAGCCAAATTGCCAAAGGGCTGTATTTTCTTGTTTGGCCAAGAAGGGCCTGGTTTGTCTGTTGAGGCTAAAGATTGTGCATCAACTCTGCTGAGTATTCAGCAGCACGGGTCAACAAGATCGATGAATGCCTCTGCTGCTGGTGCCATTGTGATGTTTGCTTGGGGTTTGCAGCACCTATCAGTTGATTGAGACTGGGCCTTTTGGCCAGGACTAATTGCCCACTGAATCAACCAAAAGCCCTGATCTATCAGGGTGTGGGTTACTTTGAGCCTGTTGAACTAGCACCTACACTTAGGCACTGAATTACTAATATTGTTTTTAGTGGAGGAGTTTTAATGCGTCCAAAAAAGCTAGCAAAGTTATGGGCATCACTTTTAGTTTTTTTGACAATTTCTTCACTTAGTTTGACCGCAACTCCAGCAGCCGCTCTGGATTTGGGCCCAAAGGCTAAGTACATAGTTTCAGTAACACCCTCTGCAAGGGTTGCGGTAGAAGCTGCAATTATTAAAGCTGGTGGAAAATTAGATAAAAAGTTTCATTACGTTTTTGATGGATACGTCATAGAGATGCCAAGACTCATTGCCGGTTTATTAACCAAAATTCCTAATGTATTGACAGTCGAAGAGGACCGTGAAGTTTTTGGTCTCTCAGTGCAAAATACACAGAGCCCCACACCAGCTTGGGGAATAGATAGAGTTGATCAGCGTGAAAAAGTTAACTTACCTGGGGCGGTAAGTTCTTATGGCTACAGAAGCGCTGGAGCTGGGGCCACGATTTACATTGGTGACACTGGCGTTTATCCCCATTCTGATTTTTCTGATCGCTTGTCAACCTCTGGCTACTCAGCCATCGGCGATGGACAAGGCACAGTCGACTGCAATGGTCACGGAACACATGTTGCTGGCACAGCTGCTGGAACTAAGTTTGGTTTAGCAAAGAATGCAAAAATTGTTCCAATCCGAATTTTGGATTGCTCAGGTCGAGGCAGTTATTCAGGTGTGATGGCAGGACTGGATTGGATATTAAGTCCAGAGAATCCAAACTCAAAAAGTGCTGCAGTTTTGAACCTAAGTATTGGAGGCCCTGCTTCAACTGCATTGAATGAAGCAGTTCTTCGCCTTACTAACGCCGGTGTCACAGTAGTTGCAGCGGCTGGAAATGAGTCAACAGACGCATGCACAAGATCACCCGCCAGTGCCCCAAGCGCAATTACGGTTGGATCAACAACTATTAGTGATAACCCTTCTTCTTTTTCTAATCAAGGTAAGTGTGTAGATATTTTTGCACCAGGATCAAATATTGTCTCAGCGTGGATTGGTTCACCTGATACAACTTACACAGCAAGTGGAACTTCAATGGCAAGTCCTCACGCGGCTGGTGCAGCTGCAATCTTTTTAGGTTTGAATCCAAAAGCTTCTGTAGCACAAGTTGCCCAATTTCTTGATACAGAATCTACAAAAGGTGCAATAACAGGCTTAAAGCCAGACACGGTAAACAAATTATTGTATGTGTCACCCACTGATGGCGGAGCCCCGATAGTTGCTCCTGTTGTTGCTCAGAAAAGCATCACAAACATAACCCATCAGAGCGCAGATATTTTGATTGACGTAAACCCAGGTAATGCAGCAACCTCCTTAAGTTTTGAATATGGCATTGACTCCACTTTTGTCAATAAATTAAGTGCAAATGTAACCCCTGCAATAGTCAATGGCAGTGAGTCAACAACCGCCTCTGTGAAGCTATTTGGACTAACTGCAAGCACAACCTATTCGCTGCGAATTATCGGAGTTAATGAGTCGGGTCGCACGGTCAGCTCTACAGGCACATTTACGACTGTGCCTGCACCAGTAGTGGCTCCGTCCGCGAAAGTTATGCCAGCCACAAATATCACTTCATATGGGGCAACTCTTGCAGGTGTAGCTCAGGCGGGAAATGCTGCAACAAAAGTGACGTTTGTTTATGGCACAGATCCTGAGTTTAAAACTAATACCAATACAATCGCAGCTAATCCTTTTGAAATTAGTGGCGCTAACAATGTAAATGTGTCCCTAAATGTGTTTTTCCTCGATGGTGGAAAGAAGTATTTCTACAAATTAGTTGCATCGAATTCAACTGGCTCGACTAGTTCTGAAGTATTGACATTTGAAACCCCAGTAGCCCCAGGTCTTCCTCCAACAGTTTCAACTAATGCAAATCCGTTGAGTAGAGTGGTTGCAACTGCTGCTTTTGAAGGAGTTGTGAATCCAAAAGGACAGACAACTAAAGTTGAATTCTTATGGGGGACAGATAAGTCACTAACTCGCGGAACGAGCAAAGTAACTATTGCTCAGAGTCCTATTAGTGGAGAGACAGACGTAAAGGTCATCGCCTATCCAAAGAACATGCTTCCTGGTCGTGGAATCTATTTTCAATTTGTTGCAAGTAACACATCTGGTATTGCTAAGAGTGTGATTTATTACGCAATTATGAATTCAGAAACTCCAGTTATCCTAAATACGTATGCAAATCAGAATTTAGCTAATGGCATCACATTAAATTCGGTGATTAATGCGATGGGGAGCAACACTAATCCCTATTTTATCTATGGCACAGATCCAACATTGACATCAGGAACTACAACTGTTGCAACAACCCCACTAGCAATCACAGGTGGAGTGAATACCACTGTCAAGAAGAGCTTGGTTGGTCTTGCCTCTGGGACACGTTACTACTTCCAGACTCAGATAGTGCCTTACACCGGGCCTTCTAGTGGGCAAGTTATCCGTGGGCCAATCCAAACTTTTGAAACTCTTAAGGTTGCACCGACACCAACACCAACACCGACACCGACACCGACACCTACACCTACACCAACACCAACACCAGGTGTAGATACACAAAAGCCAGTAGTCATTAGTGGTTCAACCAACCCTCAAAGTCTTGAAGTTTGCCAAACAGTGAAAGACATATCGGTAATTGCTTCAGATAATGTGGGGATTACATCAGTTAACCTTCAGATTTTTAACCCTAATTCATCATTGGTCTATTCAGCTTTGATGTACAAGTCATCAGGAACTGTTCAATCGGGCACCTGGACAAATGATTGGGCTACTTCCTGCGCTTCTTTGATTGGCAGATATCGAGTATTTGTTCAAGTTCAAGACGCAGCGAGTAACACAACGCCTTGGACAGAACTTCCTCGTTTTACATTAGTACCTTCAACGCTTATGGATAAGAGTGCACCAGTATTCGTATCTGGATCTGTTGCGCCTGGACCAATAACTGTTGGGCAAACAATAAGAGAAATTAGCGCACGATTTACAGACGACATTGGAATCTCAACAGCCACATTTAGAATTACTGACCCAACTGGAAGAACCGTCGCCACCATTCAAGGGTTTAGAAATACTGGCACCAAAATTGATGGCACATACAGAAACGATTGGGCCACAACAGCTTCATCTCCAACTGGGAGATACACAATCTATGTTGAGGCGGTGGATGAATGGCAGAAAACTTCGGGTTTAAAGGTTCTAGGGTTTATAGACATTAATCCTGTATCAAGCGCACCAACACCATTACCTGTGCCTGCACCAGGTGATGCGGCAATGAAGGTGACTCCTTATTTCACACCCACAACTTCTAGGTCAGGTACTTTAATTTCTCCAGCGACAGTCAGTCTAAAAGCTAGAAATTCTGCTACCTTCTTAGCTTCCACACTATTTGCCAGTGGAAACAACTCCGGCTTACTGTCTCTTGGTCACTTGCTAGAAGTTTCAACTCTCACCCCTACAGTTTGTTCTGTAACTGGCGTGACAACATGGGATAGAACCGCTGGCATCTTCACAAGAGCAACAGTTAACACCTTAACAGCTGGGACTTGTAGTGTTTTATGGAAATTCAATGGATCTAAAGGTAGGGCTGCCACTTCCACCACAATGGATGTCAAAGTCACTCCCTAGATAGATATTGTTCTCACATGTCTAAAGCTAGTTACCGCCTTGACCCTAAGTTTCAAACCCCTGCAATTAATTGGAGGAATTAGATGCCAATCGCCAGTCCTGAGGTTTATAACCAAATGCTTGATCGAGCTAAGGCTGACCGGTTCGCTTACCCTGCAATTAATTGCACTTCATCAAACACAATCGTTGCAGCTATCAGAGGTTTTGCAGAAGCAGAAAGTGATGGCATAGTTCAAGTTTCGTGGGGTGGAGCCGAGTTTGCTTCAGGGCAAGCAGTTAAAGACATGGTCACAGGGGCTGTTGCTCTTGCAGAGTTTGCTCATATTGTGGCTGAGAAGTACGACGTAAATATTGCCTTGCACACTGATCATTGCCCACCAGAGAAACTAGCTGGCTTCATGGATCCATTAGTTAAGATTTCTATTGAACGCGTTAAAAAAGGAATGAATCCTTTATTTCAATCCCAGATGTGGGATGGATCAATTCTGCCTATGAAAGAAAATCTAGATGTGGCCAGAAGATTATTAGATGACTGCGTTAAGGCCAAGATTGTGTTGGAACTAGAAATAGGAGTTGTTGGTGGTGAAGAAGATGGGATTGAAGCATCAAAGGATGCCAAGCT
>DBCL01000018.1:5230-6216 GCA_002293025.1 Actinobacteria bacterium UBA959 | reverse complement strand
GCACATAAGAAGACTCAACCTTTTGATCTGGTCTTTCATGGTGGCAGTGGTTCATTGCTAACTGAGATTAGAGAGTCTTTAGATTACGGGGTTATCAAGATGAATATTGATACTGATACCCAATACGCCTATACCAGACCAGTGGCTGAACATATGTTTAAGAATTATGACGGTGTTCTAAAAATTGATGGTGAAGTTGGTAATAAAAAAATGTATGACCCAAGAGCTTGGGGCAAACTTGCAGAAGCCAACATGGCAAAACGTGTTGTGACTGCGTGTTCAGACTTAAGGTCCACTGGAACCAAAATCAAATAATGAGTATAAATTTATTAGGGGGCCCTGAGCCAACACTATTGCCTGCAGATCTTGCTGTTAACCAAGAGATTGCTGCTGGAACTAATGCTTATCAAATTGCTACCAAATTTCCAGCAGCACCGCTGGCTTGGGCTTTATCTGCCAATTTAGCTTGGCAGGAAAAAGAAGTTCTAAAGTCTTATGCCTTTGCACGCGTTGGCTACCACAGGTCTTTAGATCTACTTCGTAAAAGTGGCTGGAAGGGTCATGGCCTAGTTCCGTGGTCACATGAGCCAAACCGTGGATTTTTGATGTGTCTAAATGCTTTAGGTAGGGCTGCAAAATCTATTGGTGAAACAGATGAGGTTGAGCGTATTTATCAGTTTATTCAAGACAGCTCGCCTATCCATGAACTAGACCTATCTTGGTTTAGTGCTGCCCCTTTGAGATAACCTTTACCCTCATAGGAAGGCCAAGACCATTTCTGCAATTGTGCTCGTTGGTGCCCAATGGGGCGACGAAGGTAAGGGTAAAGCCACAGACTTATTGGGCTCTTCTGTTGATTATGTAGTGCGCTATCAAGGTGGCAACAATGCTGGCCACACGGTAGTTATTAACACTCCAACGGGCCCTGAAAAGTATGCACTTCATTTACTGCCTTCTGGCATATTGAGCCCAAACGTAGTTCCAGT
>DBCL01000018.1:0-5159 GCA_002293025.1 Actinobacteria bacterium UBA959 | reverse complement strand
TGATTGCTCGAGGAATTGATGTTAGTAAGTTAAAGGTGAGTGCAAATGCTCACATCATTGCCCCCTACCACGTCGTTCAAGACAAAGTAGTAGAACGATTTTTAGGTAAGCGCCAAATTGGAACTACCGGCAGAGGAATAGGGCCAACCTACTCAGACAAAATGAGTAGGTTGGGTATTAGAGTTCAAGATCTTTATGACCCATCTATTTTGTTACAAAAAGTAGAGGGTGCGCTTCAAACTAGAAATGAATTGTTTGTAAAGATCTATAACCGGCGCACCATCGATGCGAAGACTGTAACCGACCAACTTCTTTCTTTTGCAGATCGATTGAAGCCATATGTTGCTGACACATCACTGCTGTTAAACAACGCGCTTAAAGCAAATGAGATTGTTCTATTAGAGGGCGGCCAGGGCACACTGCTAGATGTTGATCACGGCACCTACCCATTTGTTACATCTTCAAACCCAGTAGCAGGTGGCGCTGCAGTGGGGTCTGGAATTGGACCAAACAAGATCACAACTGTTATTGGCATCATCAAGGCCTATACGACAAGAGTTGGATCAGGGCCGTTCCCAACTGAGTTATTTGATGCTGATGGGCAAGCACTTAGAGATGTCGGCGGCGAGTTTGGCACCACAACTGGCAGAGAGCGCAGATGTGGCTGGTATGACGCAGTTATTGCTAAGTATGCAACCAGAGTTAATGGAGTAACTGATTTCTTCTTAACCAAATTAGATGTGCTTTCTGGTTTTGAAAGAATCCCAGTTTGTGTGGCCTATGAAATTGACGGCAAAGAGCACACAGAGTTGCCAATGACCCAAACTGAATTTCATCATGCAAAGCCCATTTATGAATATCTTGATGGCTGGCAAAGCGATATCAGCTCTGTTAGAAAATTTGAAGATCTACCAGCCAAGGCTCAAAAGTATGTGAAGTTCTTGGAGTCAATTTCTGATGCTCCGATCTCGGCTATTGGGGTTGGCCAGGCGCGAGATGCCACAATCACTCTTAGAGATTTCACTAAATAATTTAAGGATTCACAATTTCCGATATTGAGCAGAAGGCAACCTTTAAAGATGCCTTCAAGATCAAAGACTTTCGTTTGTTGTGGAGTGCTGGCGCATTAGCAGTAATTGGTGACCAAGTATTTCCAATCGCAATTGCCATCACCATGCTTGATCGAGGAGCAGGTGCTAGCGAATTGGGCTTAGTGCTCGCAGCTCGAGTTTCAGCTTTTGTAGTGATGTCGTTGGTTGGTGGTGTTTGGGCTGATCGCCTGCAACGCAAGACTGTGATGATCTATACCGACATTACCCGACTATTTATCGGAATTGGTCTGTTTATTGCAGCTCCAGCTGCCCCAACAGCCGTGTTAGTTGTATTTGTATTCCTCGCTGGCACTGCAACCGCATTTGGAATGCCTGCCTCGGGGGCAATATTGCCCACAATATTGCCCAAAGAGTTTTTACAGCCAGCAAATGCTGCCCGTGTTATTACGTCAAGGCTTGGAAACATTGTGGGGCCAGGCATTGCTGGAATCTTGATTGCAACAGTTGGTGCTAGATATGGGTTCTTATTCACCGGCATCATGTTTGCAGTTGGCACACTACTTCTAGTTCGAATTAATGAACCAAAGGTTGAAGTGGATAGAACTATTAAGCCTTCATTTGTTAGAGAACTCAAAGAAGGCTTAAGTTTGGTGTGGCAGATTAGGTGGGTTGCCTGGTCTATTGCTGCTTTTTCAGTATCAATTACTTTTGTTATAGGCGCTGAGATTGTGCTAATTCCAATTATCAGTCGACGTGAGTTTGGCACTGACTTTGTCTATACGACAGCCATGGCAGTTTTTAGTGCAGGAGCAGTTTTAACTGCACTGGTTGCTGCTAGGTGGAAATCTCGCTACCCAGGGCTTATGTCAGTGATCTTTTGGTCATTCTTTGCAAGTGTTCCATTTGCACTGGCTTTCGCTGATTCAGCCTGGGTGATTATCTTGGCTTATTTTGTAGCAGGTATGTCCACAGAGCCTCTTGGAGTATTTTGGACATCAGCGCTGCAGCGAGAAGTTCCAGATGAACTTCGAGCAAGGGTGATGTCTGTTGATGCAATGGCCTCAACAGCGCTGATGCCTATTGGTATGGCTATTGCGGGCCCCATGATGGGAATTTTTGGCGAAACTAATTACTTGATGTTTGGTGTGGCTGTTTTCTTAAGTGCAAACCTATTAATTTTGTTCGTTCCAGGATTTATCAGGATGAAGACACCAACAAATAACAAATAAAAAGCAGGAGCCCAGATGTTTAGGTCTGGGCTCCTGCTTTCTTATCTTGAGGTTAACCTCAAGATAAGAACGTAATTACTTGCGTATTACAACCTGGTTACTGAACAAGCCAGTTCCCTCTTGCTTTACGCGTACTAGCACGTTGAACTTAGGAGCCTTACGAAGACCGTTAAAGTCTCCAGGTGCAGCTACCTCAATGGTTGCTGCTTGTTCTACCCATTTAGTTGTTCCAACCTTCTTTAGGTAAACAATGATATCGCCTTCACCCTCAACGGCTGTACCTGATAGCAAAATCTTGCCATCAACCTTAGTTACTTGAAGTGTTGGCTTGTCGTAAACAATCTCTGCAGCTGGAACGGTTACGTTTACCGTAGAAGTTCCAGTAGCGGCTGTTAGACCATTAGTTCCAGCAGTTGAGCTAGTTGCTGCACCCGCTGCGGCGGCAAGCTGAACTCCAGTGCCCTTCAGAGTGATCGTGCCGGTACCAGATGTCTGGCTTCCAATAACACCAATCATGATCTGACCGTTTGCATCCCAAGCTGCAGAAACAGCCTTGCTCAAAGTTGGTCCTTCAACCAAGACTTGACCAGCGGCAGTAGCTGTGATGGTTCCACCGTTACCAGCAGTAACACTCTTAACTACGTTACCAAAAGCGTCTGTCGCAGTGATAGTAAGTACACCAAACTGACCAGGCTTCAGGCTAAGTGAAGTAGGACTTACTGTGAAGTTACGCACAGCGTCACCGGCACTTCCTGCAGTTTTGTAGTTGTATGCATAGAAAGTGGCAGTTTTGGTTGTTGTTCCACTCTTCATGGTAACTGTGTTTGCACCAACTTTAGTTGCAATTGCATATGCTGCGTTTGAACCAGAAGCTGCAATTGTAATTGTATCCTTTAAGGTCGCTACAGTTTCAGTGCCAGCACAAGTTGTGCTGAACTTAACGCCAGCTGAACCAGTGAAAACAAGTTGTGCAACAGGTGAAGATGTCGCTGTGAGTAATACACAAGTCTCTTGTGCGTTGAATCCATCGCTATCAAAAGCACCAGTCGAGACTGTGTATAGTTCATCTGAAATAGCACCAGTTACACCTGTGTATGGGACTAATGAAGCTGGATAAGTAGTAATTGGATCTAATGCAGTTCCAGCAGCGCTATCCGAATCACCAATCATGGTGTAGGTCAAAGTATCTGGTGAGCCAGATGCGTTGAAGTTAACAACAATCGCGCTTGCAGCTGAGACTGACAAGCCAGTTTTCACTGCTGCAGCTACGTAAGAAACGCTAGTTGTTGTGGCTGCAGAAGCTGGCATAGTCAAAGACCATGCACCATCTGCTGCAGTTGTTGCTGTTGCAGTTAGTGCTGTTCCGGCAGGGGTTACCGTTCCGGTGACTGTCACAACTGCTCCAGAAACTGGGTTTCCATATGTATCGGCTACTTTACCTGCCATTGCAACAGGAGTTGAATTTGCAAGTAGGTATGGAGAAACTGACGGAGTAGCAACAGTTACAGAATATGTTGCAGCAGTGTAAGTGACCTTAGAGTCACTAGCATCGGTAATATCACTATCTGCATTATTGCCACCAATTCCGATTGTGTCGCCAGCAGTTACTGCAGCCATCACTACAGTTACATTTACTGCACCAGTTGCACCAACAACACCGTAAAGAGTGACGTTAGCATTATCAGCAGCATTTGCTGTTGTATTGGAAGTATCATCTTTAACTGTAAAGTTGTTGTCGGTAACTTGATCTACCGTGATCTTGTAAGCAGCACCTGGAACATAGCCAGCTACTTTGAAAACAAGGGTTTTCACAGATGTATCAACAGTGTAAGCGGATTCATCAACAGCAGCTGTTCCAGCCTTAACAAGATTTGTTGCCGATGGAGTTGTTAAAGTTGTTGCAACACTAGTTTCAACGCCATAACCAACAGTTTTGGCAGCTAGAGTCTTTGCAGCAACACCCAAAGAAGGCAGGACGCCTGCTGGAGTAAAGGTAACTGTTTCAGAGTCAGGTGTGGCGCTTTCAGAACCAATTACTACGGCGTGGGTTCCATCACTCAAATCGCTGTCGGAGATTGTTAACGGTGATGTACCGGAAGCATTGGTAAAGTTAATATTGGTGTTGTCTGCAATTGTTGCAGCAATTGAATCACCAGATCCAACCTGAGTAACATTACCTGCAGCATCCAATACTGATACTGTCACAGACTTTGAAACAACAAAGTTTCCACCATTATCATCTACAGCTGGTAGATCTACAGTTGCTGAAGAAAGACTGATAGAAGCAGGTGCTCCAGTTGTGGTGAATGACCAGTTAACTGTGATGGCATCAGTTTCTGAGTTTGTCGCATCAGAAATAACCAATGTGCCGGCATATGTGCCTGTAGCTGTTCCGGTAACTTTGATTGTTCCTGTAACGGCCACGTTTTCAGTAAAGTCGCCATTGAATCCACCAGCAGATACCCCAGCTGTAGGGGCAGCAGCAACATCGTCGGTCAAGGTTCCCCCATTAACGACTATAGTCACATCCGCGGTGGCAGAAGGAGCAGTCGTTACGGTCAATACGGCTGAGGTACCAGCATCGATCATGTCGTCGCCTGCAAGAGCATCTGGCATCGTAAAGCTAAAAGCAGCAGCAGGAACTGCATCTTGAACACCAGCTGTGGTGCTTACGCGAACAGCCCCAACTGTTGCGGTAGCTGATGCGGTAAGTGCACTAGCTGGAGCAATAGCTACCAGTGGTGCGAACACCAGTGATGCAATTACCCCAAGCGCTAAGCGCTTAGTTGTCTTAATAGACATTTAAATCCTTTCATAGATTTCTATCTCAGGATTTCCTATTGGAAGTCCGGCGGATCCGTCCGTCTAGTTAATTCAG
>DBCL01000007.1:69273-103282 GCA_002293025.1 Actinobacteria bacterium UBA959 | reverse complement strand
CGCTTTGGGCAATATCGCAAAGACAGGCAGTGTTCCAGTCATTGGAGTCTTAAAACCTGCCGAAATTCCAGATGCTGCCAAGCGAGGTTTGTATTTTATGGACACCTCATCAGCCGCAGCTGAGTGCATTACATTGATGGCAGCTGGCGGTATTGCGATACATCTATTCCCTACCGGGCAAGGGAACGTCATCGGTAATCCAATTGTTCCAGTGATCAAGATAAGTGCTAATCCAAAAACGTGTGCATCTATGACTGAGCACATTGATGTTGATGTTTCTGGTTTACTGACTTTCGATTACTCGCTGGAAAAGGCTGGCGATAATTTGATGGCTGAGATTGAAAGAACTGTGAACGGTCGCTTGACTGCTGCAGAGTCTTTGGGTCATCGTGAATTCACCTTCACCAAGTTGTATATCAGCGCGTAACTTCAGTGTCCATACTCATAATTGAAGATGTATTTGGACCAGCATTTGCAGCATTGACTGACGTGGTTTACGAACCAACCGCATTCAATGACCAAGAATTACTGGAAAAGTTATTGCCCAATGCAACTGCGTTGGTTGTTAGAAATAGAACCCAAGTTACTTCAAGTCTTCTGAATAAGGCGCCCAATCTAAAAATTGTTGCGAGAGCAGGTGTTGGCTTAGATAACATCGACATAGATGCTTGCAACCAAGCAAATGTAGCTGTCGTGGCGGGCCTTGGTGCAAATGCCATCAGTGTTGGAGAATTAACTTTGGGTTTGGCTCTGACAGTCGCCAGGAACATCTCTATGCATCATCAGGGAATGACTTCTGGAAAATGGGATCGACTTGCTGGAACTGAAATTTCTGGAAAAACTTGGGGATTAATTGGATGCGGTGCTACCGCCAAAGCCACAGCAAAGCTGCTCCAAGGTTTTGATCTAGATATCTTGGGCTTTGATCCCTTTGTTAAAGCTGATGATCCAAAACTAAAGGCACTCAATATTCAAGTCACAGACTTAAATAGCGTTTTGACTCGTTCGGACTTTGTAAGTATTCATGTCCCGGCATCCAAAGAAACAACTCACTTAATCAACGAGCAGGCTTTAGATTCCATGAAGTCTAGTTCCATCATCATTAATGTGGGTCGAGGAGAAGTTATTGACGAAGCAGCCCTGGCTAAGGCTTTGGCAACAAAGAAAATAGCTGGTGCCGGTCTTGATGTGCGAGAGCAGGAACCTAGCGACTCTAGTTTGTTCAAGGATCTAACTAATGTTGTCTTGACTCCTCATGTTGCTGGCATCACCAAAGAAAGTCAATCACGAATAAATCAGATTTTAGTTGATGAAATAGTTCGAAAGTTTGCTAATCAACCTTTGCAATATGCGGTTGGAAAAATCAAGCAATGAAGTTTGAAAATGCTGTAGAGACTGGAACAAAACTACTTGTTGCTGCTGGAGTAACTCAAGAAAATGCTCAAATAACAAGCCAGCTAATCTGTGCTGCGGACGCTTGGGGTGTTGGCAGCCATGGATTGATTCGCCTTCCCTATTACTTACAACGTCTAAGTCAGGGTGGAATAAATCCCAACGCAAAACTAGAAGTGAAACGGCAGTTAACAACTTTGGTAGTACTTGATGGCAATGATGGTTTAGGGCATTGGCAGTTGTGGCAAGCAACAAACCAAGCGGCCGATATCGCGGCAGAACATGGCACAGCTGCTGTCGCAATTGAGAGCAGTGCGCACGCAGGTGCGCTAGGCCTGTTTACCTGGCCCGCGATTGACCGAGACTGTCTAACATTTGTATTTAGTAACGGACCAGCCGTGATGCCTGCTTGGGGCGGTTCAACAGCCCTGCTTTCAACATCTCCGTTAGCTATCGCAGTTCCTGGAAAGCCAAATAATCTCATCATCGATCTTGCCACCAGCACAGTAGCTCGCGGCAAGATTGCAGCTAAGGCAAAATCCGGCGAGCCGGTTCCTGAAGGGTGGGCCCTAGATAAGGATGGGAAACCAACCACCGACGCTCAAGAGGCTTTAATGGGAATGTTGGCCCCATTAGGTGGCGCCAAAGGTTTTGCATTGGCCATGGCAGTTGAATCCCTAACTGGCGGCTTAGTGGGTCCGCAGTTAGCCAAAGGCATGCCAGACATGTTTAACCCAAATGATGACTCTGCCCCGCAAAAAATCAGCCATTTGGTTGTAAGTGTTAATGCTGAATTTATTGATGACACGCATTATGAAAGAATCGCAAAACTGCAAAACAATGTAACACAATCAGGTAGCCGAGTTCCTGGAGCAAATAAATTGCATCCAATGAAGTTGCCCAGAAATATTGAGTTAAGTCTTGCTCCCGAAGTTACTGCAGAGCTGAACCACTGGAGCGACAAATTAGGAATTTAAGAGGTGCTCACATTACCGGCTTGCTTTTAGTTACAGCCATAACTGCTATCGCCTATTTCAGTTCCAACGCAATTGGATTCATAAGCCCGCTCACTATTGGTTTACTCATGGCATTGATTTTGAGTAATCTCACAAATCTTCCAACTAGGTTCGATCTAGGTGCACAATTTGCGAGTAAGACCCTAATGAGAATTGGCATAGTCCTACTTGGATTAAGAATTAGTTTTGAACAGATTAGCAAGATCGGATTACCAGGCCTTGTTTTGGTCTTAATAATCGTAGTAACTACCTTTTTTGGTGCTATCGCACTTGGTAAAGTTCTCAATGTCTCGAAGAACACTTCAATTCTGATTGGTGCAGGCTTTGCCATCTGCGGAAATTCTGCCATTGCAGTAATCTCTCCAGCCATAAATGCCAAACGGGAAGAAACTGCATATGCAGTTGGATTGGTAACGGCCTTTGGCACTTTATCCATTGCGGTGCTGCCAGTCGTGGCCCAGATACTTGAACTCACGGACGAACAGGCTGGAGCTTGGTCAGGTGCTGCCGTTCATGATGTTGGTCAAGTTATTGCAGCCGCAGAGGTAATTGGTGGTGCTGCACTTACTGTGGCCATTATTATCAAGTTAACTCGAATGCTGATGTTGGTGCCAATGCTGATCGGTTTAAGTCTGCGGTTTCCAAGCACTGATAAACCTGGGGTCAGGAATGCAGTTCCAGGTTTCATAGTTTTTTTTGCATTCGTAGTATCCCTGAACAGTTTTTTGACAATACCTGTTGGGATTCAAGATGCTGGCAAAACGATCTCCACATTGCTACTAACTGCTGGAATCGCTGGCATGGGTCTCGGGGTTAAGTGGCGCAACCTTAAGAACATTGGAGGGAAACCACTTTTATTGGCCATTCTTGCTTGGATAATTATTGGGATTAGCAGCTTGCTACTGATTAAATTACTAAATGTTGCCTGAAGCTCATCTTTGTTAGTTTAATACTTCCATGTCAATTAATGATTTTGATCTTGCCAACCGAAATTTTGTAGTTAATCCCTATCCAGTAATGTCCAAATTGAGAGAGATTGGCGAACCTGTCTGGCATGAGTCAATGAAAATGTGGCTAGCCCCAGGACATGCGGATGCAAGTGCTGTCCTTCGTTCCAAAACATTAGGCCGTATTTACACCGAAAAACAACCAAACCAACTATGGGAAACATTTAATTGGCTGCATGCAGATTCTATTTTGGATAGCGAACCTCCAAAGCACACAAGATTACGTTCGCTAGTTGCCAAAGCTTTTAATCGCGGCCAAATTGACCGGTTGGCGCCTCGAATTGATTTGCTAATTGATGATCTCTTGGCTAACTGTGCCAAGAAATTGAGGGATCAAGGCACTTTCGATGTGATTGCAGACTATGCAGAACCTTTACCAGTTTTGGTAATTGCAGAGTTGTTAGGTGTGGACAAAGAGAATTCTCATTTTCTCCGTCCATGGTCTCAGGCGATAGTAAAAATGTATGAATACAACCCAACAGAGCAGCAAAAAACTGAAGCTCGGCAGGCTAGTGACAATTTTGCACAGCTTGTAACCCAGATGGTGACCCAACGAAAACAGAATCCAACACCTGATTTGGTAACTGAACTGGTTCAAGTCGAGGAGTCTGGAGAAAAACTCACTCTGCACGAACTAATTGCAACTTGTGTTTTACTTCTAAACGCAGGGCATGAGGCATCAGTAAATGGATTTGGTAATGGTTTTGTGGCTGCAATGAATACGCCATCTGAAAAAGCAAAGCTGATAACGAAACCTAGGGAGATAGCAAATTCGACTGTTGAAGAATTCTTACGGTTTGATGCCCCACTTCAGCTATTTGAGCGCACTGCCACCGCTACTACCAAGATTGGTGAAATAGTGGTTGAAGAAGGGCAAAAGATTGCAGCCTTGCTTGGATCAGCTAATCGCGATGAGTCAGTATTTTCTAATGCAGCGCAAATGGATTTAACTCGAGATCCAAACCCACACATAGGCTTTGGTGGCGGAATTCACTTCTGCCTTGGTGCGCCATTAGCGCGACTTGAAATGGTTAAATCCATCCCTGCTCTGTTTGAAAGATTTCCAGGCATTGAGTTGGCGGACACACCAAGAATGCGGTCTACCTTTGTATTGCGTGGTTATGAAGAAATATCCGTATCAGCCTAGAATGTGGGAGTGAGCGAGCTTAAAACAGATATTCTGATAATTGGCGCAGGTCCTGCGGGCCTTTATGGTTCCTATTACGCAGGCTACCGCGGAATGACGGTCATGGTGATGGACTCTCTTCCTGAAGTTGGCGGACAAATCTCGGCCATGTATCCAGAGAAGGCCATTTACGATGTTGCGGGGCATCCAGGAATAAAAGGAAGAGAACTTATCTCAAATCTAGTCACGCAAGCTGGACAATTCAACCCAACTTATCTCTTGGGTCATCAAGCGCAAGATTTAACTTTAAACACAGATTCGGTAACGGTGACATCTCATCAAGGCACTGAAGTTGAAGCAAAAGCAGTAATCATTACTGGTGGAATCGGCACATTTCAACCTAGAGCATTACCTGTTGGTGAAGATTATCTAGGAAAAGGTTTAGTCTATTTCTTGCCCAGCTTGGAAGAGCACCGAGATAAAGATGTGGTCATCGTTGGAGGTGGTGACTCTGCTTTTGATTGGGCACTTAACTTACATTCAATCGCTAAATCGATCACGATTGTGCACCGCCGTGAAGAATTTAGAGCACATGCAACAACAGTTTCGCAAGTAAAAGGCCTTGGAGTTTCGATACTTACCTCGAGTGAGGTAACTCAGATACAAGGCAGTCCTAATGTGGAATCTGTTGAAGTTACTCATAAGACTTCGAAAGAGGTAACAAGACTCACTGCTCAAACAGTGGTAGCAGCTCTTGGTTTTATCGCAAATCTTGGTCCATTTGCGAAATGGGGTCTAGACGTTCAAGGACGAAAGATAAATGTAGATACCAAAATGGCCACTGCAGTGGATCGAATCTACGCAGCTGGCGATATCACAACCTATGACGGGAAAGTTCCACTAATTGCAGTTGGATTTGGTGAGGCTGCTACTGCCGTCAATAATGCTTTTGTACGAATCAACCCTGATGCTCATTTGAACCCGCCACACAGCTCTGGAGAAGCATCATAATTACAAAATTCCTATCTTTGTTCATAGCAATTTCTTTCTTGGCCGCCTGTTCGAGCAAGCAAATAGTTGATCAAATTGATCAAGCCCAGCCCAATACATCAGTTTCAGCACCTTTGATCTTGGATGCCTTCATGCCCGCAGGGCAGATATCCGTGGGAGAGATAGCAGTAATTTCAATTGATGATCCCCTGAATTGGAAAGTTAGAAACAACAATCCAGATGTAGTTGAGTTAATCAAGGCAACAGATGACGGAACTATGCAAACAAACTTTTCAGTGAGAGCTCTCAAAGATGGAATTGCCAATATTTACGCTGAAAAAGAAGGCTTAGGAATTAGCTACACAATTGTTGTAGGATCTGAAAAGGAAATGGTTGATGTGCGAATTGGCGATTCTCCATTTCAAGTATCAATACCTAAGTTCTTGGCTGATCGAGTTGAGACATCCTTATTTATGGATGACTTAGCAAAAGACTTAGAAGCTAAGCATGCAGTTTTTATCTATTACAAAGTTCCTAATGAGGCCCAGCCGCTCTTCGCATCTTTCCTGTGGGTTTTACCAAAGAGCAAATGGGAAGAAATTCAGAATCCCAATGAACCACCATTGGGTACATTGATGCGTGAATTCAATGAGGATGTGTTAGTAGTTGCGGGCCCACAAGATCTGCCATTCGTGGATAGATACAGCAACGATGCGAACTATTACATGACGTTAACTACTCTGCTATCAAAGGACGCTACGTACATCTATACCGATTAATAGTGAGGATTTCTGTGGGCCGCGAGGGACTCGAACCCCCGACACCCGCCTTGTAAGGGCGGTGCTCTAACCAACTGAGCTAGCGGCCCCAACCACTTGGAGCGGGGCAAACCTTATCGGTAGCCCATTAGGGCGCTTACAAAGCGGCTAAAGCCTCTTGGTACTGGGTAACATCGCGAGCTTCACCAGGGCCGTTGATAACCATCCAGCGAATAACGCCCTCTTTGTCAATGATGAATGATCCTCGAGTAGCCATACCGCGTTCTTCTAAGAAAACCCCATAACTTTTTGCAACTTCACCATGCGGCCAAAAATCACTAAGTAACAAATAATCCACATTCTCTTGCTTAGCAAAAACTGCTAACGAGTAAACAGGATCACAAGAAATCGCCAAGATAACTGTGTCAGGATTGCTCGATGCTGGCATAGCATCTCTCACTGCACAGACCTCCCCTGTACAAGTTCCAGTAAATGCGAATGGATAGAAAAAAACCAAGACGTTCTTCTTACCTCGATAATCAGATAAGTTAACTTTTTGACCATCATGGGAGGTAAGCGAAAATTCTGGAGCAACGGTTCCAACTGACAAACTCATCTAAATTCCTATCGGCGTGATCTTGGAGCAACAAGGCGAGTTCCTTGCCACAACTGGCTTGCACTAATGGTGCTGGTCACCTGTAGCCCAGCAGAAGGAGCTGACTCAGCAATCTCTTCTGGCTCTACGTGTCCAACCCTTCCAGGTTTGGGCGTGAATAACCAAATTACACCATGGTCAGTTAGCGGATGAATTGCATCCATGAGTGCTTCGACTAAATCATCGTCACCAGATCTAAACCAGAAGATCACAACGTCTACTACGTCATCAAAATCTTCATCTACTAAATCACTATCAATGATGTCTTCAATCGCTTCGCGCAGAGATTGATCAACATCTTCACCCCAACCAAGCTCTTGTACAACCTGGCCTGGTCCTACCCCGAGGCGTACAGCCATAGCTGTAGCGCTCTCAGCGCTAGCGGTCACCCGCATCTCCTTCGTTAACTGACCACCTAAATGTGGCCGAGTGAGAGAAGTCAAGACAACATAAGGCTTGCTGGCAAGTCAGACACGGGGGCCAGGCCAATGGGCAGCAAATGAGGGAGAATAAGCGCATCAAACTTGAGAGGGATCTATGAGCACTGAAGCAGATCACGAGTCAATGCTTCCTGGCGGCATACCAACCCAATATGTCGACAACGACCCAGACGAGACCAGCGAATGGCTGGATTCGCTGGATGCGGTCATTGAAAACAAGGGTAAGGCCCGTGCCCATGCCCTTATGTTGTCCTTGCTGCGCCGCGCTGGTGAGCGACAAGTTGGAATTCCCTTAGTTCGATCTACTGATTACATAAATTCGATCTCTCCAGAAAAGGAACCAGACTTCCCTGGCAATGAAGTAATTGAGAAAAAACTTCGCAGAGTTATTCGATGGAACGCAGCCATGTTGGTGCACAGGGCACAACGTCCAGGAATATCTGTTGGTGGACACATATCAACCTACGCATCTAGCGCTTCTTTGTATGAAGTTGGTTTTAATCACTTTTTTAGAGGCAAGGATCACCCAGGAGGTGGCGATCAGATCTTTTACCAAGGTCATGCCTCCCCTGGTATGTATGCCAGAGCCTTTCTTGAAGGCAGATTGACATCAGAACAACTTGATGGCTTCCGTCAAGAATTATCGCAATCACCCAATGGACTTTCTTCTTATCCGCACCCACGCTTAATGCCAAACTTTTGGGAGTTTCCAACTGTTTCTATGGGTCTAGGCCCTTTACACAGTATTTATCAAGCTCGATTTAATAGATACCTACATCATCGCGGCATTAAAGACACAAGCAAGCAACATGTTTGGGCATTTCTTGGTGATGGCGAAATGGATGAGCCAGAATCAACTGGAGCAATTCGACTCGCAGCACGTGAAGACTTAGACAATTTAACTTTCGTTGTTAACTGTAATTTGCAAAGACTAGATGGGCCAGTTCGAGGTAACGGAAAGATTATTCAAGAGCTCGAATCATTATTTAGAGGTGCTGGTTGGAATGTAATTAAAGTTATTTGGGGTCGTGAATGGGATGAGCTACTGGCACAAGACACCGATGGTGCACTAGTTGACTTAATGAATGTAACGCCAGATGGAGACTTCCAGACTTATAAGGCTGAAAATGGCGCTTACGTTAAAGAACATTTCTTTGGCAGAAACCCAATAACCAAGGGTATGGTTCAAGATTGGTCTGATGAAAAGGTTTGGAATTTGAAGCGTGGTGGTCACGACTATCGAAAACTTTATGCTGCATACAAAGCTGCTACCGAGCACAAAGGTCAACCAACAGTTATTTTGGTTAAGACCATCAAGGGATACACCCTGGGTTCACATTTTGAGGGTCGAAATGCAACTCATCAAATGAAAAAACTTACGCACGAAGACTTGTTAGGTTTCCGAGATCGTTTACAACTACCAATTCCTGATTCAGCTATTGATAAGTACCTTCCTCCTTACTATGTGCCAGACCAAGATTCTGAAGAAATGCAGTATCTGCATGAACGTAGACGCGCTCTTGGTGGTTACTTGCCAGAACGCCGAGGAAAATCAAAAGCGCTGGCTCAACCACCAGAAGCAAGTTATGAGATATTAAAGAAGGGTTCAGGTAACCAGCAAGTTGCCACCACTATGGCATTTGTGCGATTACTAAAGGAACTACTCAAAGTTGAGGGAACGGGAGCAAGGTTTGTTCCAATCGTTCCCGATGAGGCACGTACGTTTGGAATGGATTCCTTGTTCTCCACGCATAAGGTTTATTCGCCTCATGGTCAACAATATGTTCCAGTAGACCGAGAGCAATTCTTGTCTTACAAAGAAAGCACTGATGGCCAAGTTTTAGAAGAGGGAATTACCGAGGCTGGAGCAGTTTCATCATGGCTTGCAGCTGGTACTGCATATGCCACACACGATGAACCAATGATTCCAGTTTATGTCTTTTACTCAATGTTCGGCTTTCAAAGAACTGGCGATCAATTCTGGGCTGCCATGGACCAGATGTCCAGAGGTTTCGTTCTCGGTGCTACCGCTGGGCGCACAACTTTGAATGGTGAAGGCTTACAACATGAAGATGGTCATTCACCTTTATTAGCATCAACAAATCCGGCTGCTGTAATTTATGACCCTGCTTTTTCTTTTGAAATTGCGCACCTTGTTAAAGATGGCTTGATGCGCATGTATGGCGAGCACCCAGAAGATATCTTTTATTACTTCACTGTTTACAACGAACCCATCTCCCAACCTGCAGAACCTGAAAACTTAGACGTTGCTGGCTTACTAAAAGGTATTTACAAATATGCAAAAACTTTAGATGGGTCACCGGCACAAATCTCAATTCTGGCTTCAGGTATTTCTCTACCATGGGCATTGGAGGCCCAGCAGATGCTGGCCAATGATTGGAAAATTTCTGCAGACATTTATTCAGTCACTTCATGGAGCGAACTTCGCCGCGATGCCCTTGAGGTTGATCGTGAAAAATTGTTGAATCCATCAAAGTCGATTCGAGCACCGTACTTGACTGAAAAACTAAAAGATGTAACAAACCCAATAGTTGCGGTTTCCGACTTTATGAGGGCCGTGCCAGACTCAATTAGGCAGTGGCTACCAAATGACTTCTATTCATTGGGAACTGATGGCTGGGGTCTAAGCGACACCAGAGGTGCATTACGTCGTCATTTCCTGGTCGATGCAGCTTCTATTACGGTTCAATCTCTTGCCGCCTTAGTGGTTAAGGGGGCCCTGGAGGCTTCGGTGCTGCAATCAGCAGTCGATCGCTATCAGTTAGCCGACCCAAAGGCTGCCGATGCTGGAAATACTGAAGGTTCGGGCTGATTCTTCGCTATTTTGTCTATGGATGGGGCTGACTGACCGGTAATGAAGTACCGTCGGACAAATGCTGTGCGTAGTTGCTCCCGGTCAAGGTGCCCAAACCCCTGGAATGCTGGATTCGTGGCTTGGGCTACCTAATATCCAATCCAAAATCAACGATTGGAGTGCAGCCAGCAAAGTAGATCTTGTGCTTCACGGGACCAAGTCTGATGCAGACACAATTCGAGATACCCAGATCGCACAAGCGCTGTTGGTGGCTAATTCGCTGCTGTCTATTAGACAACTATTCCCAGATACTAAAGACATATTTCGCCATGTTCATGTGGTTGCTGGCCATTCAGTCGGAGAGTTAGTTGCAGCCGCTATTTCGGGAGTGATTACAGATCTAGAAGCAATGCAGTTGGTTGGAGTCAGAGGTAGAGCTATGGCAATTGCCGCTAATAACCATGCAACAGGAATGACGGCAGTGCTTGGCGGAGATTTGGATCTAGTCATTGAGCATTTGCAGAAGTTGAACCTAACTGCTGCAAACGTCAATGGTGCAGGTCAAGTAATTGCGGCTGGCACTCTCGAAGAGTTAGCACAGCTAGCTGAACATCCATTGCCTGGAACAAAACTTAGGCCTCTTTCGGTTGCTGGCGCATTTCATACCAAGTTCATGGACTCAGCCGTAGAAGCTTTGCGTGGTGCAACAGTCGAGTTATCTGCTAAAGACCCTCAACTTACATTGCTAAGTAACCGTGATGGTGCAATTGTTGATACAGGTGTAGATGTATTAGCTCGAATCGTAGGTCAAGTTAGTAATCCAGTTCGTTGGGATCTATGTCAAAAAAGTATGAGTCGAATTAATGTCACAGGAATGTTGGAGTTAGCTCCTGCTGGTACTTTGTCAGCAATAGCCAAACGTGAACTTAAAGAGATACAAACCTTTCCACTTAAGACTCCTACAGATTTAGGAGACGCCAAAGAATTTGCGTTAAGCCATCAAAGGCGCGCTGCATGATTAAAATAAAAAGTGCACCCGCTAGAGCTGGTGCTCGAATCCTAGGTATTGGTGCATATCGTCCAGATCGAATCGTAAGTAATGATGAAATAGCACCTGCAATTGATTCTTCAGATGAATGGATTCAACAACGAACCGGCATCACTGAACGTAGGTTTGCTGGTGAGCATGAAACTTTGGTTGGAATGGCAGTATCTGCGTCTGTCGAGGCATTAGCAGAGGCAGGGATTAAACCTGAACAGGTTGGAATAGTTCTAATGGCGACTCTTACTAACCCTGTTCAATTTCCAGCAGTTGCACCACAAGTTGCATCTGAACTTGGAATTCCAAACCCTGGCGCGTACGACGTAGGCGCAGCATGCGCTGGATTTGTTTATGCACTCGCAACTGCAGCTGACATGGTTAAGTCTGGAAGCATCGAATATGCACTAGTAATTGGTGCTGAGCGAATGACAGATGTTTTGGATCTAACAGACAGAGGCAGCGCATTTATATTTGGTGATGGTGCTGGTGCGATGGTGGTTGGACCAGCAGATTTTAATGGTTTTGGTCCCGTTGTTTGGGGCTCAGATGGTTCGCAGTCAGAAGCTATCTCAATGACTTCGTCTTGGTTTGACTTTCGATCAGGAAAAGTTAAAGAGCCGCCTACTTTGCGTATGCAAGGGCCAGTAGTTTTTAGATGGGCTGTATCCGAGATGGTTGGTGTAGTGCAAAAGGCACTCGTTGCCGCTGGAATTGAAGCCAAAGACCTAGGGGCCTTTGTCCCCCATCAAGCCAACAATCGGATCACAGATGCGATTGTGAAGGCCTTAGATTTTCCAGATTCCGTAGCGGTTGCTAGGGATATCCGGAATAGCGGTAACACCACAGCTGCGACTGTTCCCCTCGCCTTACACGCCTTAAGAGCGGAGGGGCGTGCAATTTCTGGCTCCCCGGCCCTACTCTTGGGCTTTGGCGCAGGACTGACGTACGCCGCACAAGTGGTGGTAATGCCATAAATCGCCTAACTTGTTAGGCCCGAGAGATAGAAGAGAAATGACTACAGAAGAAGTAATGAAAGAAATGGCAGCTATTTTGGATGAAGTTGCTGGAGTATCAGCCGACCAGGTAGCTATGGGCAAGTCTTTTGTTGACGACTTGGATGTTGACTCACTTTCTATGGTTGAAGTTGTAATGGCAGCTGAAGACAAGTTTGGGGTAAAGATCCCAGATGAGGAAGTAAAAAACTTACGCACTGTCGGTGATGCTGTCAATTTCATAATCAAGTCTTCCTAACTGGGATTGGACTTGTGGGGGCACAGCCAAAAGTTGTAATAACTGGAGTGGGTTTAGTCACCCCGCTCGGTCATGACGTGCCAACAACTTGGCAAGCTGTATTAGATGGAAAGTCTGGTGTGAAAGCCCTTACTCAAGATTGGGCTGACGATTTAAGTTCAAAGGTAGCCGGACAGATAAATTTGGAGATAACTTCCGTTTTGGATAAGACTGCTGCTCGCCGTATGGATAGATCGACTCAACTGGCCATGATTGCCGCTAAGCAGGCAGTATCAGATGCTGATGTTGCAAATAACGTAGATTCTGAGCGTTTAGGTGTTGCATTTGGAACCGGAATTGGCGGATTAAGCACTGTTATGGAGCAGATGCAAATTCTGAATGAACGCGGTCCTGATCGAGTTAATCCTTTAACCGTTCCCATGATTATGCCAAATGCTGCTGCCGCCATGATTGAATTGGAAATCGGCGCGAAAGCAGGCGCACATGCCCCAGTTTCTGCATGTGCAACATCTGCTGAAGCAATTGCTTGGGGAACTTCAATGATTAGAGATGGCCGAGCCGATGTGGTTGTAGTTGGTGGAACAGAAGCTGTAATTAACAGACTAGCAATGGCAGCATTTTCTGCAATGCGAGCAATGAGCACTAGAAATGATGATCCTCAAACTGCGTCCAGACCATATGATCTTGGTCGCGATGGATTTGTAATGTCTGAAGGCGCTGGAGCGTTGGTTTTGGAGAGATATGAACATGCGCTTGCTCGTAAGGCCCATATTTATGCCGAAGTTGCGGGATTTGGGATGACGTCAGACGCCCATCACATTGCTGCTCCAGATCCTGAAGGAGCAGGTGCTGCTAGAGCTATGTTGGCTGCCGTTAAAGATGCTGATGCTAACTTGACTGATGTAATGCACTTAAATGCTCATGCAACCTCAACTCCACTAGGTGACATCGCAGAAGGTGCAGCTGTAAGAAGGGCCTTTGGTTCTCATACTGATTCAATAGCCGTTACAGCACCTAAATCTTCAATTGGGCACACGCTTGGAGGTGCTGGCGCAATTGAATCAATCCTCACTGTCTTGTCGATGGTTAATAAGATAATTCCAGCCACTATTAATGTAATTGATTTAGACCCAAAAGTGAATTTAGATGTGGTTCATGGAGATCATCGCTCGTTGACCAAAGGCTCTATCTTGGCACTGAATAACTCATTTGGATTTGGGGGCCACAATGTTTGTGTGGCCCTTCGTACTATTTAAACTCCAAAAGCTTCTTTAAATTCCTTTAATTGTTCTTGTGACCAAGTCTTGAACTCAAGGTCTGTGGTGTCGATTCCTTGATCAGCCGAAATTACATATCTAATCTGGCCTAGGAAGTTTCGCCTAGCTGAGATCCATACCTTCAATGAGTCTTGATATTCAATGGTGTTTTGAGCAACGATCGCATTTGTTACTCGCTCTCGAATTGCAGTGGGCAACTCGTTTTGATCTTTAACACCTGCAGGATTCAACACAAACTTATGCACAGCTCCACCAATACTTAGGGATAAAACTGGTGGATCAAAACTTGCACTACTGATCAAATCCCATTGATAAGTTTCTGCTTCAATCACTAAACATGAATCACAAACTAGTAAAAGCCCCGATTCAGTAGCCTGCCAAGCCATTACTTTTGAATTTGGCGGAACAAGTTTAAGCACATCATCTGGGAGACTTCCTTTCCCAAATTTACTCACTGAACTCCCATGGCTTGCTCACGTAAAGTGCGTCGATGTTGTTCCAGAGCTACTAAGTCAGCAAACATATCATCATATGTTGCCTGGTCATCAAGCGGATTAATTCTTTGTAGTTCTCGTTTGAGTTCAGCAATTCTTCTAGTTGCATCCAATTCCATCACTCTGGCATAAAGAGCTTGTGCGTATTTATCTATTTGTGTTTCCGAAGTTTGTAATGGCTCTACTGCTAGCGCCCGCACTTGCTGAGACACAATTTCATCTGCACAATTCTTTAAGATTTTGTCAAATCTTTCCTGTTCAGACAACGCAGTATCGACAGCTGAAACAGCCTCAAAAATAGACTTATGAATTTGAGCGGAAAAAGAGCTTACCTCCAGTGCACTAAACCAGTCTGGCAAGATTTCTGGGTGCTGAATAGCGACTTTAAGCGTTTCCCGCTCCACTCGAATTACTGGATCATTTAGATCAAGTTCATTTTGTTGTGCTGGCTCAGGTGAAAAGTTCTCTGTTGCTGAATTTCGTTTGTTCGACGATTGAAGCGCTGATTTAACTTGAGCCGGTTCCACGCCAATCCACCCTGATACCAACCGTAGATATTCTGGGCGCAGGGCCGCATCCCTAATCCCAAGAAGTAGCGGGGCCACTGATCGTGTTGCTGCAATTCGCCCCTCTGGAGTAGTTAGTGGATGAGTTGCTATCTCAGCTCTGATCGCAAATTCAAAAAGCGGAACACGTCTAGCAACTAATTCTCGAACTGCCTCTGGCCCACTTTGTAACCTCAAGTCACATGGATCTAGTCCTGATGGTTCTACGGCCACAAATGTTTGACTGGTGAACTTAGAATCTAAGCTAAATGCCTTCAAGGCCGCTTTTTGCCCAGCAGCGTCTCCATCAAATGTAAAGATAACTTCGCCCCGCATTTCTTCTTGATCCATCAATAATCTACGCAAAATACGAACATGCTCTTCACCAAAGGCTGTGCCGCAGGTAGCCACTGCTGTTTCAACTCCTGATAAATAAGCCGCCATCACATCGGTATAGCCCTCAACAATTACTGCTTGTCTGCGCTTAGCAATCTCTTTGCGAGCTAGGTCAATGCCATAAAGAACCTGACTCTTCTTGTAAATTGGAGTTTCTGGGGTATTTAAATACTTTGGACCCTCATCATCCTCTCTAAGTTTTCGAGCACCAAATCCAATTGTGTCTGAGGAACTGTCTCGAATTGGCCAAACAAGTCTTCCTCGAAACCGGTCATAAATCCCCCGCGAACCTTCTGCGGCTAAGCCAGCAGTTTTTAACTCTGTTTCAGTAAATCCAATTCCTTTTAGATGGTTAGTTAATGCATGCCAATCATTTGGGGCATAACCAACACCAAACATCTTCGCAGCATCTTGATCAAATCCTCGAGACTTCAAAAAATTTCTGCCAATTTCTGCTTCAGCACTATTTAGCTGCTCTTGATAGAACTTCTCGGCTTGCTTGTGGGCTTCTACTAACCGGGTTCGTTGCCCTGGTTGCGAAGTTCTAACAGATCCAGATTCAACATACCTAAGCTGGACTCCCACTTTTGAAGCTAGCTTCTCAATAGCTTCAGTAAAAGACAAGTGATCAACTTTAGATAGGAAGTTGACTACATCTCCACCTTCATTACAACCGAAGCAAAACCATAACCCTTTACTTGGTGTTACATGGAAAGACGGAGTCTTTTCATCATGAAATGGGCAGATTCCTTTTAGGCTACCCCCACCAGAGTTCTTGAGCGTTACATAATCTCTAACAACGTCATCAATTCGAGCACGTTCTCTAACAGCAGCAACGTCTTCATCTCGAATTCGGCCGGCCATGGGGCTAGTGTAGATCTAGCACAATCTTTGGTGCCATTCCACGGCTGTTATATCGGTTAGGTCTGCTACTTGATCAATTACTGCGCGCTTACGTTCCATCTCACTTGTCGCTTGTACCCAAGCGTCTAGGTGCAGTGGGTCGAGTTCTTGCTCAGCACACTCAAACAACTTTGAAACTAGTTCCTTTAGGAGTTTTTGTTGGACTGCATATTGGGCCGACATTACTGATCGTTGCATGACGTAAGCAACAGCTAACGTCTTTAGAACCGCTACTTCTGTTTGAGTCTGCCTTGGAACAATTAGATCTGCGTTGTATCTAGTCAGGCTAGCTTTGCCAAACTTTTCTTGAGTGGCGTCTTGGGCGCTTCCAGCAAATCTGCCAATCAATTTCGAGGTTGCTCCCTTCACTTGGGATAAAGCAGTTCGAGATCCATCAAATTTCTTTGGCCATTCTGGCAAATCTAGAATGCGATTTAACGCCACAATTAGTTCTTCTTCGGTTGCGTCTGGAAGATATCGCGAGATGCACAAAGAGGCGACTAACTCTTGCTCTTCTTTTTTTCTCAATAATTCAAACTCAATCTGGCTTGATTGAATTGCATCTTCTACGTCATGAACAGAGTAGGCAACATCGTCAGCAAAATCCATAATCTGAGCCTCAAAAGAAACTCTTTGATTAATCACACCCGTCCTAATCCAATCAAAAATCTCTTGATCATCTTGATATGCACCAAACTTAATTCGAGAATCTTGTTTAAACCATGGATACTTGATGGAGGAATCTAGGCTGGCACGAGTTAGATTCAACCCAAAACTTTTCCCGTTATGTTCAACTTTTGTTTCTAGTCTGGTTAAAACTCTTAGGGTTTGAGCATTACCTTCAAAGCCTCCAATTTCAAAAGCAACTTCATTTAGAGCATCCTCGCCATTGTGGCCAAATGGCGGGTGTCCCAGATCATGAGTTAAAGCCGCAGTCTCAACCAGATCTGGATCTGCTCCAAGTGCTGAGCCCATCTCGCGAGCAATTTGAGCCACTTCTAGTGAATGCGTAAGACGAGATCTCGGAAAATCATGCAATGTTGCTGGCAGAACTTGTGTTTTATTCGCTAATCTTCTAAATGACAGTGAGTGCAAAACTCGAGCCCGGTCTCTTGCAAACTCCGAACGATTTGATTTTTTGCCAGACTCAGCGATGAATCGTGCCGTGTCGAATTCATTGTAGGAACTCATCCAGAAATCTCAGATCTTTGTAAGAACAAATAACGTATGACTGCAGCCGTCTCTCTTGTTACATAGCTAAATGTCATCTTAGATCCAGCACCTGATCGAGTTGGTGCGCCAAATGCTTCATAGCCTAAGTTTCTCATGATAAGTAGACAGCGCACCATGTGTGCAGGATCCGTTACAACTGTAACTCTTTCTGCCTTCAAAATTCTTAAGTGTTTTTCCACAGCGATCAAACTATCAAGGGTATTTGTTCCTTTTGGAACAGGAATAACTGCAGCTCTTGGTAGGCCAAGGTCTAGCAAGTACTGCCTAGCTGATGCGGCTTCAGTAGTTCGATCACCAGGCTGATTTGAGCCAGTTGTTATAACTTTTCGAGCAGTTCGGGCCTTCCACAATTCGAATGCACGATCTAATCTTGACTGCAAAACATCTGATGGGGTGCCATCAAATTGTGCTGCACCTAAAACCACAATTGCATCTGATCGATAAAGCACATCTTTAGTTCCAATGTTGACAACCCAGCCAGCGACTCCAAGCACAAATAACATGCCAGCAGCCAGACTTACGGCTATAAATGTTTTGACTAAATGCATCAGCCGCCACTTACATCAAGTTCAGCTGCAGCAAGTTCTGCTGCAAAGGTGCCTAGTTCATCTTGGGAGTTAAGCCAACCTTCTGGCAGGCTAACTGGGCGCTCCCCTGAAGTTCTGCCTCGCGGGCCATCTGCTGCCACAGGAAAGTCCTGATTGGAATCAATTCTGGCTATTAAGGAGTCCATTTCAGAAAGTGTTGAAACCATTGCCAGACTTGATCTCAATTCTGATCCAACTTTAAAACCTTTCAGATACCAAGAGACATGTTTTCGAAAGTCACGACATCCCTTCAACTCACCATAAAGCTCTATCAGGAGTTCGCAATGTCGTCGCATAACTTGAAGCACTTCACCTAGGTTCGGGTTCGCAGGAATATCCTTTCCACGGAAAGCAGCAGCAAGTTGGCTAAAAAGCCAAGGTCTGCCTAAACAACCTCTTCCAACAACCACGCCAGCACACCCGGTTTCATTTACCATTTTGATAGCGTCGGCAGCACTCCAGATATCACCATTACCTAATACTGGAACTCCAAACTGCGCAAGATCATCAACTAGTACTTTGATTTGTTCCCAATTCGCAGAAGGTGCATACATTTGCGCAGCTGTGCGAGCGTGCAAGGCAACCCAAGCTACTCCTTCTTCTGCTGCAGCGCGCCCAGCCTCTCGAAAAGTTAAGTGATCTTGATCTATTCCCAGCCGCATCTTGACCGTAACTGGGACAGGGTCAACTCCTAGCCTCTTTGTCTCACTATTTGAGGTTTGAACGGCTGCTCGAACTATCTCTCTAAACAAATTGCGTTTAAACGGAAGGGCCGCACCTCCACCTTTTCTGGTGACTTTTGGAACTGGACATCCCATATTCAAATCAATGTGATCGGCTCGATCTTCTTGAATGAGAATCTTGACAGCAGCAGCCATCACGTTGGGTGAAACTCCATACAACTGAACAGACCTTGGTTTTTCATCTGCTGCAAATGTAACCATCTGCATGGTGTCTTCATTGCGCTCTACTAAAGCCCTGGATGTAACCATCTCAGACACGTACAGCCCAGCCCCTTGCTCGCGACATAAGCGCCTAAAGGCTGAGTTTGTAATGCCAGCCATCGGGGCCAACACCACTGGGGGATCAACTTGAAATCTAGATGTTGTTAGTGGAGCAAATGAAGCGCTAATACTCATTAAAAGGATCTACGCGATCGGTAATCTCTTGGTGAGCCAATCACCAAGTTGATCCATCCCAATACGCTCTTGCGCCATTGAATCTCGTTCACGCACCGTAACAGCTTGATCTTCTAAAGTATCAAAATCAACAGTTACACAATATGGAGTGCCGATTTCATCTTGCCTACGGTATCTGCGACCAATCGCACCAGCATCGTCAAATTCCACGTTGTAGTACTTACGTAGATTGGCGGATAAGTCCTTTGCTTTTGGTGATAAGTCTGCGTTTCGTGAAAGTGGTAATACTGCAACTTTTACTGGGGAAAGTCGTGGGTCCAATCTCAAGACAGTGCGAACATCTTCGCCGCCTTTGCTGTTTGGGGCCTTGTCTTCGTCATATGCATCCAATAGGAATGCCAAAACACACCTCGTTAAGCCAGCTGCAGGCTCAATCACATAAGGCACCCAGCGCTCTCCAGCCTCTTGATCAAAATAGGAAAGATCTGTGCCAGAGTGTTCACTATGAGTTTTCAAGTCAAAATCAGTTCTATTCGCAACCCCCTCTAATTCAGCCCATTCTGAACCTGCAAACATGAACCTATATTCAATATCTACAGTTCTTTTCGAGTAATGAGAGAGTTTTTCTTTAGGGTGTTCATATTTTCTGAGATTTTCTGGTTTCATTCCTAAACCGGTGTACCAATTCCAACGTGTCTCTAACCAGTAATCATGCCAAGTTTCATCCTCACCAGGCTTAACGAAAAATTCCATCTCCATTTGCTCAAATTCACGCGTACGAAAGATGAAATTTCCAGGCGTGATCTCATTTCGAAAAGACTTACCTGTTTGTGCAATACCAAATGGAGGTTTCTTGCGTGAAGTTCCAACTACGTTGGCAAAATTAACAAATATTCCTTGGGCAGTTTCTGGTCTTAAATAATGTAATGAGCCTTCGTCTTCAACAACTCCAACCGTAGTTCGCAGCATCCCATTGAAGTCTTTGGGTTCAGTAAATTGCCCTTTGGTTCCGCAATTGACGCACCCTATTGAAGCTAATCCACCTTCGGGTGACTTCCCATGCTTTTCTTCATATTGCTCAATCAACTGATCTGCACGGTAGCGCTTATGACAATTTTTACATTCTGTTAACGGGTCCGCAAAAGCACCTACATGTCCAGAGGCTTCCCAAACTTGCGGAGCCAGAATTACGGATGAATCCAAGCCAACTATGTCATCGCGTTCGCGCACCATGGAATTCCACCATTGACGGCGAATATTCTCTTTGAGTTCTACGCCAAGTGGGCCGTAGTCCCAGGCAGATCTGGTGCCTCCATAGATCTCACTTGAAGCATAAACAAAACCTCTGCGTTTTGAGAGATTTACAACGGCATCAACGTTTGATGATTTCTTATCGGCCACGGGAGATCCTTTCGGCTGGCTGTCGAAGGTTGGGTGAGCCTACCGCTCGAGGCCAAGCAATTCTGTTGCTGCCTCTAATGTCAGTGGAGAAAAGTCGCGATATTCCCATTTGAGGGCTCTTCTCGCTATTGGACGACTGGCAGAAATTAACTGCTCATATGAGCCCAGCAACCGTGGCTCTATTTCACGCGGTATGACTGGAGCTATCAAAACTAAATGTTTAGCACCCATTGACTCAAGCTTCTTAGCTATACCAAGTGCTGCAGTACCTGTTTCAACTCCATCATCACAAACAATTATGTGATTTGTTGAGATTAGATCTGGTATTGAGATATTGAGTGATTCAATTAAGCCCATATCATTAAGTTTTTTATCTATTCGAATAGCTTTGGGCTTTTTCATTAACAGTTTGGCCATTTCTGCTCCTACGGGTGCGCCATTAGGTATCACTACTAACAATTCCCAGTTAATTTCTTTAGGCAACTCACTCTTGGCATTTGCCACTACCGCCAAAGCGCCGTCAAAAAGATCAGCGAACATTTTCACCTAAGATTTCGGGTCCAGCAGCATTACCTAAAGCGATTGTAAAAGCATCCTTTGCCAAAATGGTTTGTGGATTAGTGAATACTGCACCCTCTGCAATGATTAAAGGTTCAAAAGTACTTATATTTGAAGATGCTGATAAAGCTAATTTATAAGCTAATGCTCTTAAACCTAAATTTGAAAGACCCCGTCGACAACTTCCAACATCTGACCACTGTTGATAAATCATCCAATTTGTTGGTTCGTCAGGTGATCGAGATATGGAACCTCGAATCCAACCTGGCAAAGTAGAGAGTCCAGTAAGCCAAGATTCAGCTGTATCTACGAAATTTTCAATTTGATCAGAACTCACTTCATGGATTGTTGCCACAATCATTTGGCATTTCCAAATCTACGGTCCCGGTTGGCATAAATTTCAATTGCCTTCCAAAGAGTTTGTCGATCGCAATCTGGCCAATATTCATCTAAAAACACTAGTTCTGCATATGCAGATTGCCACAATAAAAAGTTAGAAGTTCGCTGCTCACCTGAGGAGCGAATGAAAAGGTCTACATCAGGCATATTTGGTTCATACAATCTTGAGGCAATAGTCCGCTCAGTTATGCGATCAGGATCTAGTTTTTTGGCCTTGACCTCGTGTGCAATTAACTTAGCTGCGTCAACCAATTCAGCTCTACCACCATAATTCACACACATAGTTAAAGTTAACTTACTGTTCTTAGCTGTGAGTTTCTCTGCAGTTTCTAGTTCTTCTATGACACTTTTCCATAACTTCTTTGCTTGGCCAGCCCATCGAACTCGCACTCCTAAGTCCATGAACTCATCACGTCGACGACGTAACACATCTTTATTGAAGTTCATTAAGAATTTAACTTCTTCTGGGCTTCGCTTCCAATTCTCAGTGCTAAAAGCATATGCTGATAAATACTTGACTCCTAATTGCAATGACCCATAAACCATTTCGGCTAGGGATGTTTCGCCTGCTTCATGTCCTGCGGTTCTGGGTAATCCTTTTGACTTGGCCCATCGACCATTGCCGTCCATCACCACAGCCACATGGTTAGGGATTAAATGTTTGGCTAACTTAGGAGGCTTTAACCCCAATGGGTTTGGTGGTTGCGAGATAGGCACGGCTTAATTCTGTCAGGTGCGTTCAACGAGTCGAAGTGACCTAAGTTGTCGATCAAGATGCCAGGACAAATAGGCAGCTGTAAGAGATCTGCTCTCGGTTCGTTCTGGTTTATTTGCTTGGTCAGCAACTTCCCAATCTCCAGTTAGCAATGCGCTCATTAATTCAACAGTATTTGCCCGAGGAGCTGCCGCACCTGGTGGCCGACAACTACTACAAACCATCCCACCGGCACTTGGCGAAAAAGCGCGGTGTGGTCCGTCAGTTCCACAGCGAGCACAATTGGCAAAACTTGGTGCATATCCAGCAACCGACAGAGACCTCAAAATGAATGCATCCAGAATTAATCCTGGATCATGATCATCTGTAACTAATGACTTCAAGCCACCAATTAACAATAAAAATTGTTGAAGCGCTGGCTCATGTTCCTCAATTGTTAATCTCTGGGCAGTTTCTAACATTGCCTGGCCAGCAGTCCATTTGGGATAGTTGTCTGAAATCTGTGATCCAAAAGAATTTATAGATTCCACTTGAGAGATTATGTGCAAGCTCTTACTTGTTGCAAACATCACATCAACATAACTAAATGGCTCAACTCGAGCACCTAGTCTCGAAGTTGTCTTCCGCACACCTTTTGCCACAGCCCTAACTTGGCCATGATTTCGAGTTAGTAAGGTGACAATTCGATCTGCTTCCCCCAATTTATGGGTTCGAAGCACCACCGCTTCATCACGAAAAACAGGCATGTGCCGATTCTCTACTGTTACTGACGAAATAGCCCTCTAAACACCAGGGTTTGGCCAGGTAGGGGGTGCATTCTTGAGTCAAACACTGATGCGGTTGGCTTGGGCAATGCCTAAGTTTGAGCTCCCTCCCAAGCCCTCTGGGAAGCAGATTCGTGAACAAGCTTCCAAGATAGGTGGTCGGGCTAGGTCACTGGCCGAACGTGCCTTAAACGCAGCAGATCAAAGGGTTGTCCACCCGAGGGTCCCACTCTTTTATTTGGCTCCTGAGGTTGTACCTGCGGAGCCTGGCGTAATCATTAGAAAACAGGCAGTAGATACAGTGCTAGAAGCTCGCAGTTGGCGAATCTTGTATACGACTTTAGATGCTGCTGGACAGATAACTACTGCTTCGGCTCTGTTGTGCTTACCAAAAAACACTCAAGAAAGTTATGACCTAATTGTTTACTGCCATCAAGCAACTGGAGTCGAGCAACGATGCGCACCATCTCTTCACGAAAAACCTGCTTTAGCACTCGCTGGTGTTAGACAAGCACTAAGTAAGGGTTGGGCATACCTAGCTCCTGACTACCCAGGACTTGGTGCGGAAGGCGTGCATCCATTCTTAATCGGGGAACCAACAGCACACTCAGTATTAGATGCAATCAAGGCTGTCCAAACAGCCACAGTTGCCAAGATAAACAACAAAACAATTTTATGGGGGTATTCACAAGGAGGGCATGCCGCAGCATGGGCTGCTGGAATGGCTCAAGATTATGCGCCAGAAGTTAAATTAGAGGGAATGGTTCTTGGATCTCCTGCACTAGATCCAGGGCAATTGTTTCAAGCAAGCATGGATTCACCAATAAGTCGAGTCATCTGGGCGCTATCTGCAGTGTCCTGGTCGCGACTCACAGGTATGCCGCTTAGTTCAGCTATCAAACCAGAGGCGATTGCCTCGGTGCGAGAAACTGCCAAACACTGCTTTATTGGTGCAGAAGCAATTGTGGGATTGTCCGCAACAGATTCAATGCAGGGCCGACCTCACTCAATCAATCCACTCCAAACAGAGCCGTTTGCGACCATGCTTCAAGACAATAGGGCGCCTATCGAACTTGAGTTACCAATTCTGTTCGTGCAGGGCGGTAAAGATTTAACTGTTCCGCCAACTCAGAGCAGAGAAGTTGTAAGGCAGATGAAGGCTTCTGGGGTCCAAGTGGATTACATCGAGCATGAAAGGTTTGATCACCTAACTGGGGAGCGTGCAGTTGTTAGAGACGCTATCTCTCAAATTGAAAAATGGTGGAGTTAACGAACTCGATTTAAGAGTTTAGTTAGGTGTGTATCAAACAAGTGTGCAACTTCTCTTGATCCAGCACTTCCATACTTTTGGATTGCAATTGCCGAACCTTCTGCTTGTTGGATAGCAATTCGTTCAGGGATAATAGGTTTGATAACTAGTTTTCCAAATTCACGTGCTAACTCACGAGCTCGGTAATCATGCTCTTCAGCTGTTGACTTTGAGCGATTTACAATCACTCCAAGATCTTTTAATTTTCTATTTAAATGCTTTTTGACTTCTTCATAAGTATCTGCCGCACGCAAGGCGCCTTGAACGCCAAAGTAAGTAGGCTCGGTAACAATTAGTGCACCGTGTGATGCTGCTAATGCCTCAACTGCAAGTGTTCCTAAGGATGGTGGGCAATCAATCAAAACTAAGTCATAACCTGCGGAGTGTTCCAAACTCTTTGCTAATCTCGGTGTTACCGACTTGATCTCTTTCCATGCGTCATATTTGATCAACATTGGATCACTTACCACTACATCTACTTCACCCGGACCTGATTCCCAAGAACATGCAGTGACAGCGTCATGCAGAGCCTTCGAACCAGGTCGAGCAAAAAGATCTAGAGCAGAAGCTGTTGGTGACTCTGGGCCCAAAATGCTGGATGCATTGCCTTGCGGATCTAGATCTACAACCAATGTGGCTAATCCTCGACTCATGGCAGCACCAGCCAACCCAAGCACTACTGAGGTTTTCCCAACCCCACCCTTGTGACTGCAAATGGAAACTATCGGCATGGGCGGAAGTCTGCCCTGCTGGCCGAATTATTGCGAACTGAGAGCCCCAAACCTGTGGGTAGCCAAAATCCATGCCACTCTTAAGCCCTAATGAATCAGCCTCTGGCCCATCGAAGAAAAATAGCCATCGGAACTTGGCGTGCCCCTCGGGAGTCGCGGATCCAAACCAACCTCCAGGTTGATTTGACGCCAATTACAGAATTTATTGCAAATACCAAGAGCCAAGCCATCACGATCACTCATATTGTTGGAGCTGCGCTCGCGCGAGCGATTGCTCTTAACCCCGAAACTAACGTTCGGGTTGTCTTTGGCAAAGTCAGATCTTTCCCAAGGGTAGACATAAGTTTTGCAGTTGACATTGGTGATGGTTCAGATCTGGCCCAGTGCTTGGTTCGTAACGCAGATCAAAAGAATGTCATTGAGATAAGCCAGGAATTATCAACTAAAGCAGAGCATCTAAGGCAGTATCAAGATGAGAACTATTCACGATCAGTGTCTTGGGCCAAAGCAGTGCCAACGCCTTTAATGAAACCTTTGATGATGTTTTTATCTTTTTGGAACGGAGGCCTTGGCAAACGAGCCTTTGGTCAAGCAGGGCATCCATTGGGCAGTGCATTTGTTAGCAACGTTGGAAGATTTCAAATGCGCGAGGCCTATCTAGCCCCACTTCCTTTTGCAAGAACTCCTATCTATATGGCAATCGGTGAAGCGCATGATGCTGCTGTAGTGATAGATGAAAAAGTGGTACCCAGATTAGTAGTAATCGTGACTGTGACTGCAGATCATCGCTTAATTGATGGCGCTCATGCGGGTAAGCTAATAGCAGCTTTTAAGCAGTTTATGGAAAAGCCAGCACTGCTTTTAGTTTAAGAGTGTGACTGGCCCCATCCAGTTATCCATGCCAGGTTCTACATCTCCTTGAACACCATTTGACAACATCATTCTAAAAAGTGGAGTCTTCGCTCCCGTAAAACACTCTTTGGTAAACCAAACTTGTGGGCCACTAGGTACATCGACCATGGTGGCGGTGCACTTATCAAACGTATCTGGAAGTGGCGCGATTTGAGGCATCAAGCCACCATCTAATAAACAACCTTTGTCTAATGACTGAAAACGCCACAATCGATCTGTTCCTATTTTGTCATCAATGTCGATGCGAACTTCTAAATAACCTTGTTTGGTGATAGCGCATGGGCTGAATGGACTCACATTGATTGCAGTTAATGAAACGCTTCCTAAAGGCTGCGGTGTTGCATATGAAGCTACTGATAATTTAGAAATATCAATAGCGGTATCAGTCAAGTCTCCAGTTACTAGTTGAACAGTGGTAGTTACTACTGCAGATCCAGCGCTATCAATACTATTGATACTTGGTAGGAACTTGCCATTGGTTAAGAAAAATGGATCGGTGGAGATGATTATTTCCTCTGAGTGGCTTATTCGTGCAGCAGTTTGGGTGGACTTTATCCAATCCCTAAATACTGAAACCTTGGTGTAAACAGTTGGGGCTTTACTGTTGCAACCTCGAGAACCATACGAAACAACGCCAGTTAAGTAAATATTCTTAGATACAGTTTTAACCAGCGGACCACCTGAATCGCCTGCACATGCACCTGCATATTTGCCACTTTTTTTATCAAACCAATTTGCACCTATCTGAGTTTTTGGTTCAAAGTATTTGTAATCAACTGCGGCTTTAGCAGAGGCATCTCGCTGCAAAGCTCGTCGAAGTTCGGTAGTACCTCTTTCATACTGATTGTCTCCCCAGCCATATAGAAATAGGTCACCCTTTAAGTACTTGCTGTTAGCAGATGGAATTGTCAGATAGCGTGGTGAATATGCTGGGTAATACAAGTAAACCACTGCAATGTCATTGCGAGTAAGTGTTGGGTCGTAGTCGGGATGGACTTCAACTTTAAATGGAGTAAGAATTCGACCCCGATCGGTTATTGAGTTTCTCCCCTGCAACATCACCCAATCACCTGCGCCAACAGCTGGGATGCAATGTGCGGCCGTAATTACCGTGTAGGCATCAATTAATGATCCTGTGCAAACATGTGCATCACGATCTCCGTTAGTAACAGATGTGAAGGACACTACCCAAGGAAAATCAGTTCCCTTTACTGGCTTTGACGCTTCAAGCACAACTGCAGCAGCAGGCAGCACTGCAACTAGTAAGCTCGAAATGAAAACTAGAACCAATAATTTGAACTTCATGATGGTCTCACTTTAGACCAAACCGCGATAGTGCGCTTGCACTCACAGAAATGACCAAACTTTGCCTAGACTAAACTTAAACTATGTCATTCCAGCAGACCAACTCTTTGGATGGACACCTTGGACGAGTTGGCACCATCACTACCCCACATGGAGTCATTCAAACTCCAGCATTTATCCCCGTAGGTACTAAGGCCACAGTTAAGGCAGTGCTTCCAGAAAGCTTGATTCAAATTGGGGCACAGGCCGTTCTGGCAAATGCTTATCACCTCTATTTGCAGCCTGGACCTAAAACACTTGATCAAGCAGGTGGTGTTGGCAAATTTATGAATTGGCATGGCCCAACTTTCACTGACTCTGGAGGATTCCAAGTCTTATCCCTCGGAGTCGGATTTAAAAAGGTCCTGGCTATGGATGCCGATACTGTTCAAGCTGACGACGTTATTGCAGATAATAAGGATCGGCTCGCATTAGTCGATGATGATGGAGTTACCTTTAAATCTCATCTAGACGGCAGTATGCATCGCTTTACTCCTGAAGTGTCCATGCAAGTACAGCACCAAATTGGTGCCGATATTATTTTTGCTTTCGACGAATGCACAACTTTGCTAAATACTCGGGAATATCAAGAAAAGTCCCTTGATCGAACTTTCGCCTGGGCTAAAAGGTGTATTGCTGAACATCAGAAGCTCACTTTAGAAAGAGTTGGTAAGCCCTATCAAATGTTGTTTGGAGTAATTCAAGGTGCCCAATACGAAGACTTGCGCCGCAAGGCTGCTCGTGATCTTGCACAGTTGGAGTTTGATGGTTTTGGGCTGGGGGGTGCTCTTGATAAGAATAATCTTGGAACGATCGTCAGTTGGATGAATGAAGAGCTGCCAACAGACAAGCCACGGCACTTGCTTGGCATTGGAGAGCCAGATGATCTGTTTGTTGGAGTCCAAAATGGCGTAGATACTTTTGATTGTGTTGCAGCATCTAGAACTGCGCGCACCGGTGCGATTTACACAAAAGATGGAAGAGTCAATGTAACTTTAGCTTCCTATAAGAATGACTTTAGTCCTCTTGAAATAGATTGCCCTTGCTACACATGCACTCACTACACGAAAGCATATGTAAGTCACTTATTTAGAGCGAAAGAGATGCTTGGCTCTACGTTGGCAACGATCCATAATGAACATTTCATTGTAAATCTTGTAGATCAAATGCGAAAGTCAATTATTGATGGCACATTCTTCGAGCTTAAAGAAGAATTCATGACCCGGTACTACAAATAGGTTGGCTCTAATCTCTTAACTAGGGATATAACTCTATAAGTTATTGGCAACAAGATAACTTCAAGAAGTGTTTTATAGAAGTATCCAACGATTACATAACTCCAAAATTCAGATCCAGTAATTACCCCATAAAAAGCAATTGTGCAGAAAACTAGAGTGTCTGCCAATTCCCCCACGGCAGTCGAGCCAATTAATCTCAGCCAGAGTGCTTTCTCTTTGGTTCGCTCTTTGATCTTAACTAGTACAAGTGAATTCAAAAGCTGCCCAACAAGAAAACCCAGCATGCTTGCCAAGACTATGCGTGGCACAAAACCTAGAACTGCTTCAAATGCCTCTTGATTCCCCCAGGCAGATGCAGCCGGTGCGATCTGCACCAGATAAAAAGTCAAAGAAGCTAAAGCAGCCAGAGCAAAACCTATAAAAATAGCTCGGCGAGCCGCCCGTAATCCATAAACCTCAGAGAGCACATCTCCTGCGATGTATACCAATGGGAACAAAAACGCTCCACCATCGGTAATTATTGGCCCAAACTCAATTAGTTTTACGGCGCCGATATTTGAGATCAATAACAACCCTGCAAAAACCGCAACTAAGAAGGCATAGATTTCCGAAGACCCTTTGGCAAACTTCAAATCTGTTGAACTCATTTGCTACTTTGCTGACTTCTTATATTTATTTACACTCAATGGAATGAATACCAACATTATTACGCAGATATAAATTAAAGACATTGGCACTGGGTTTTCACTTGGCCAAGATCCTGCAGTTGCACCAAAGAAATTCTCTAAACCAAAAAGCTCCCTGCATGAGGCCACCATGGTTGAAACTGGATTCCATTCAGCTACATACTGCAGCGGTTTAGGCATTCCTGTTGTTGGTGCAAATGCATTCGATAAAAAAGTTAAAGGGAAAACGATCAAAAATACAAGATTATTTGCAGCTCTGGAATCTCTAACCGAAAGACCTACCAAAACACCAATCCAAGACATGGCATATCCAAATACCAACAGCAACACAAACCCAAAAGTAATCGAGATAACCCCAGAATCTGGACGCCAACCAACAGCAATACCAGTTAGAGCCATCACGACCAAAACCACGATATTGAGGGTTGCATCTCCCAAGGTTCTACCTAGCACCACTGCAGACCTTGAAATTGGCAAAGACCGAAAGCGATCAATTAGGCCTTTGGTCATGTCTTCAGACAATCCAACCGCAGTTCCAGCCAAAGTGAATGCAACTGTTTGCACAAAGATCCCAGGCATGAGTAATTGCACATAGTCTGTCCCGGGAGTATTAATAGAACCCCCAAATACATATCTAAACAGCAACACAAACATCACTGGCTGAATTGTTGAGAAGATCAAAACCTCAGGAACTCGGGAAAGTTGGAGAAGCTGCCTCTTGGTAATAATTATTCCGTCGTGGATTGCACTCATTTACGGCCCCTTCCCTTTTTGGTTGCTGTTTCTAAGTTCTCTTCCTCTGCAATGTGTCCAGTAAGGGACATGAACACATCATCCAATGAAGGGCGCTTCAGCGCTAAATCTAGGATTTGAACGTTTGCAGAATCTAATGCTCGAACTATTTCGGTAAGAACCGATGATCCACCAGAGGCGGCAACTGACACCTTGCGAAGTTGAGCATCAACTAATGGTTCATTGCCACTAATCTGCTTTAACACAGAAGTTGCTGCAGATAGATTGATTGAATCTACCGTCACCTCTAGCCGCTCTCCCCCTACTTGTGTTTTTAACTGATCGGAAGTACCGCGCGCAATTACTTTGCCATGGTCTATTACCGCTATCTCATCAGCCAACTGATCTGCTTCTTCTAAGTACTGAGTTGTCAGAAGCAAAGTGACCCCACCTTGGACTAGTTCTTCAATAACAACCCACATATCCTGCCTACCTCTTGGATCTAAGCCGGTAGTTGGTTCGTCAAGGAATAGCACTTTTGGTTTAACAATCAATGAAGCAGCTAAATCTAAGCGTCGACGCATTCCGCCTGAGTAGGTTTTGATTGGTCGGCGAGCACTTTCAGTTAATGAGAATTGATCTAGAAGTTCTTCGGCTCTTACTTTGGCTTGTTTCGCACCTAAGTGATACAAGCGACCAAACATGACCAAGTTATCCCAGCCAGTGAGGGTTTCATCAACGGCTGCGTATTGCCCAGAAAGTCCAATTATTTTTCGAACCTCGTCAGGATGTTTGGCTACATCAATTCCAGCAACGGTGGCTGAGCCTGAGTCCGGCTGTAGCAAAGTTGCCAAAATTCGAACACAAGTTGTTTTGCCTGCGCCGTTGGGGCCAAGTACTCCCAAAACTGTTCCTTCAGGAACGTCTAGCGATAGCCCATCTAATGCACGGACCTCACCCTTTCGATAGGTCTTTACTAGGTCTTTGGCCATAACTGCATAATTCATAGCAATTCCTTTATTTGAGAGGGGGAGTTTACCCTCTGATCGACTCATCCAGGACCAGCCAGCGCTCCTCGAGGAGCTCCTTTTCAGACAACAGTTCTTGAAGATTCCCTTCAAGGGTAGTAAGCCTTTGGTAGTCGTCAACAATTCCGGAAATCAAGGCGTTTTGATCAGATATCAATTGATCGACTTTTTGCAGCCGCTTTTCGATTTTGCTTAACTCTTTTTGGTCTGATCGAGAATCGCCCTTGACTTTCAATTTAGAGCTTCCTGACGCAAAATTCATACTTTCACGAAGCTCAAGGTATTGATCGATTCCTCTTGGGAGATCTCGCACATTACCATCCCCCATTAAGGCAATCATGTTGTCACAAACTCTCTCTAAGAAGTATCGATCATGGGAAACAACCATGATTGTGCCAGCAAAGCCATCTAGTAAATCTTCTAATGACGCTAAGGTTTCAACATCAAAATCATTTGTTGGCTCATCTAAGAAAAGAACATTCGGGCCAGCCATCAAAATTCGAGTGAGTTGAAGTCGATGTCTCTCCCCACCAGACAAATCCCCTACTGGAGTCCATTGTGTATCAGCACCAAATCCGAGTCGCTCACACAATTGAGAAGCAGATAAGTCTCTACCTTTCCCAAGGTCTACTCGCATTGAAATGTCTTCGACCGCTTCAAGCACTCTCATCTTCGGATCCAACTCATCAAGATGTTGAGATAAGAAACCAAGCTTTACTGTGGATCCCGTTTGGATTGAGCCCGCAACTGGTTTTATTTTGCCAGCAAGTAGTCGGAGTAAGGATGTCTTACCTGCACCATTTGGTCCAACTAGTCCGTAGCGACCACCTGGAGCTATGTTTAAATTCAGATGCTCAGTCAATATTTTGGGTGCTGCTGGATCGCCAACAGCTAATGTCACATCATGCAGTTCGAATACCCGTTTACCTAATCTCGCACCTGCAAACGAGAGCAGTTCAACTGTGTTTCTCGGCTCTGGCTCGGTATAAATCAAGTCATTTGCAGCATCAACTCGAAACTTAGATTTTGATGTTCTTGCTGGAGCTCCGCGCCTTAACCAAGCTAGCTCCTTGCGAATTAATTGCTTTTTTCGAACATCTTCGGCTGCCGCTTGGCGCATTCGCTCAGCTTTAGCCAAAACATAAGCGGAATATCCACCTTCATATTCTTCAACTTGGGAATTAACCACCTCCCAAGTAACTTCGCTGACCTCATCTAGGAACCAGCGATCGTGCGTTACTACCGCAATTGCCAGGTTCTTTCTCCGTTTGAGATGATCGGCAAGCCACTTAACACCTTCCACATCTAGGTGGTTGGTTGGTTCATCGAGTAATAGCAGATCCAAATCAGTGGTTAGAAGTTTAGCCAGTGAAGTTCGGCGCAGCTCACCACCAGAGAGACCCTTAATTTTGCGATCCAGCACCTCTTCCCCATGAGAATCAAATAACCCATTAAGAACATCTCTGATTGAGGCATCACTGGCCCATGAATGAACTGATTCATTGCCAAATAGAACTTGCTTAATTGTTAAATCAGGATCATGTTTATCTACTTGCTTGAGATACCCAACACGCAAACCTGAGTTATGCGTAACTCGCCCCGAGTCAGGTATTTCTATCTCAGACATCAAGCGCATTAAAGTGCTCTTGCCGCCACCATTAACGCCTACAATTCCAATTTTTTGGCCAATATTTATGCCTAGAGAAACTCCATTGATCACATGGCCTTTGCCATATGACTTTGAAATGTTTTCGACATTCAATAAATTACTCATGAAGGCACAATCTTAGAGTCGATCCTTCCAGGATCCTTCAAAGGTGCTTACTTTGAAGCAGTCGCTAATTTGGACTGGGCCACATACTCTCTAACTGCTGGAGCTACTACGTTTCCATATAACTCAATGGCTTGCATCATGTCCTTGTGTGGTAGGTGACCAACACTAAGTTGAACCATAAATCGATCCATTTTGAAAATGTCATAAAGTCTTTGTATTTTGGCAATTACATCCTCTGGGGATCCAACTGCAATTGCACCTGTTAATGAGCATTCCTGTTCAAAAGCTGCTCTAGTTTGCGGAGGCCATCCCCGTTCTCGACCAATTTGATTCATTGCCTGTTCGTGTCCTGGCCAAAAGAGCTCCTTTGCACCTTGAGTAGTTGGAGCAATAAATCCATGCATGTTTATGCCAAGAGGGAGAGTTCCATGACCGTGTGCTTGAGCAGTTCTTCGATGCAGCTGCGCAAACGGCTCAAAGCGTGCAGGGTCACCTCCCAGGATTGCGATTGCTAGCGGTAACCCAAGGGTGCCAGCACGAACTACCGATTGAGGAGTGCCACCAACGGCAATCCAAATTGGCAGCTTTTCTTGTAACGGTCTTGGGTATACGCCACGGCTATCAATTGGTGCTCTGTGTCTTCCTCTATTCCAAGTTACAACTTCTTTTGCTCTAATCTCTAATAGCAAATCTAAGTTTTCTACGAATAATTCTTCATAGTCATTCAAGTCCAAACCAAATAGTGGGAAAGATTCAATGAATGACCCTCGGCCAGCCATGATCTCGGCTCGACCATCTGAAATTAGATCTAAGGTAGAAAATTGTTGAAACACCCGAACTGGGTCCTCCGAAGAAAGCACAGTCACACTAGAACTTAATTTGATTCTCTTGGTCTTTGCAGCACCTGCTGCAAGTAATATTACAGGAGCAGACACAAGAAAATCTGGTCGATGATGTTCGCCAATTGCAAAGACATCAAGTCCTACTTGATCGGCTAGTTCTACTTCATCAACTAGATCCTTCATTCGTTGATGTTGAGTGATTCCACCTTTTGCTGGCATATCACCAAAAGAGAAAATTCCTAATTCCATGTACAAATTCTATGTCGTGCGTAAATATCCGCACCCTTAATACAATGTTAAGAGACGAGTTGGTCTATAAGCCGGATTCTGTTTAGATGATCATCCATCTGGGGTAAGTATTACTACTTACCTCAATGCGACCTACCCGTAAACATCAGCGAGCAGCTTCAACGTTTACGAACCAATTTTCATCAGTTTTGGTCTTGCTCCGAGTGGGGTTTACCTAGCTACTTGAATCGCTTCAAGTACTGGTGGTCTCTTACACCACCG
>DBCL01000007.1:18863-69174 GCA_002293025.1 Actinobacteria bacterium UBA959 | reverse complement strand
TCTTTGGAGTCCGGACTTTCCTCGATCTGCTCTTTCGAACAGCACCGCGATCATCCAACCAACTCGTCTAGGACAAGGGTACGCCAGAGGTAAAAACAGTTCTGACTGCGCCCTCAAGCCTTTGTGAGCACCTTCTTGATGGCTGGCCACTGGTCATTTTCAATCGAGTAGTAAACCGAATCCCGCCAGCTTCCGTCGAGCCGTTGCATATGGTGCTCTTTAATTCCATCGAACTTAGCGCCCAGTCTTTCAATGGCTGTCTGCGAGCGAAGATTTAACTTGTCTGTTTTGAAGATTACCCGTTGAAACCTTCTCACTTCAAATGCCTCAGATAACATCAAGATCTTTGCTTCGGTGTTGACCCCAGTTCGCCAAAACTTCTTTGCATAAAAAGTTCCACCAACTTCGACTTGAGAATTATCATTAGAAAAATCCATAAATGAGGTGGAGCCAATAGCCTCTCCACTGCTCTTGAGGATCACAGCAAAAGCCTCACGAGTTTGATTAGAAACCTCAGTTAAAATGCTCGAGACAATGTTTTCCATTTTGCTAAGAGTTGTGGGGGTGTCGTATCGAAGCCATTGCCAAAGGTCCAAGTCATTGCCAGTGTGTTCAAATAGTGAAACAGAATCACTCAAAGTTAATGGACGTAACGAGATCAGAGATCCTTCGAGATGATTTGTAGAAGTCATCGCTCATTCACGATTCAAAAGTTTGTCTAATTGCTTTGACTCTTTGACTACATCCACTTCTGGATAGTCAGCAAAAAGTGAAAGAACCATATCTCTGGATAAATCGCTTCGATAACAGCCAATCACCTCTGTTGCAAGTCCACCAACAATATTACCCATCTTCAGCGAATCGATGAACGTAAGTCCTTCATGCAAACCAAAAATCAACCCAGCAAGAAAATTGTCTCCAGCCCCAGTGGGGTCAATTGACTCAAACTGCGAGAGCGCCGGCACGCGCAGATACTCACCATTGTGTTTTGTTAGTACACCATTAACGCCAAGCTTAATTATGGGATTTGCTAGATGCTCTTCAAGTATGTCTAGGCATTTAAGCAGATCACTTTCAGCACACAATTTCTTGATTTCTTTATCATTTGGCGTGAAATACTCAACAAACTTTAAACGGTCAAAAAAGCTGGCAAGGGTCATATTCTCAACCCAAGAAACATCTAATATCAATTTACAACCATTAGCAGCAAGGGCTGCAGCAACTTCAAGGTTCTTTGGGAAATAAGCAATTTTACTTTCTGCGAAGAAATCTAATAACACTTTTGAATCAACAGAAGACTCATCCACATTGCTGTTATAGCAAATAAAGGAGCGCTCGTCTTTGGTAGATAAAACACTCGTAGCTACTACCGGATGCTCTGCCTCTACTGGCAATATTTCTATGTTTGCATAGTCGAGGCTTGTCAGCAAGTCTTGTGCAACTTTCGACTCAAAATCTGCACCCATGAATGTGCCAAACCGAGTGGGGACTCCAAGTCTGGTTAAGTGATATGGAATCACCATCGGCCCACCACCTAAGCAAATCTTGAAGCCAGTTGCAAAAACTTCTTCCCCAGGATTGGGCAGAGCTTTCACTCCTTGAAAGATAAAATCAATATTCATCTGCCCAATTACCGCTGCATAATGTTTCATTTCCAAGTCCCACCAAAATCACCATAGGCTGCTACAAACTTAGCGACTAGTTCTTTAGCAATGTCATGATTAGCGACTAACGGATTGACAGTTAGAGCCTTTATGGCTGTGTCACGATCTCTATTCAAGATTGCCTTGACAGCTAGGCGCTCATATTCCTTTACGGTCAAAATTAGGTTCAAAATTGGTGTCGGAATAGCTTTCTGTTTTCTCGGTGTGACAATTCCCCTATCGATTGCACACATGATTTCAACAACATCATCATTATTAAGTTCTTGAATTGCACCATTATTGGGAACTGAAAGAACCATTTCAACTTTACGAGCACCATTCATAGCAGCAATAAGATTCAAGGCCACACCAGCGTATCCCCCCTCATCTGCACGAGAGATAAATTCCGCAGCAGTGGGAGTTTCATATTTCTTTACGCGGTCAACGCCAGATTCGCTCTTAAGATAGTTGTTTTCACGCACATTGTAATTGTCAAAATACACCTGTATGGCCTTATCAAATTCATTTTTGACATCAACTTGCTCTAGTTCGATATTCATTTTCACATTGACATCTTTGATTAACTCAGCACGTGAAAATTCACTTTTGCCGCCAAGTCGAATTGCCTTTTTATTGTAATAATAAAAGTATAGGTATTCGTTTAAAAGATAGTTTTCTGAAAAGGTCAGAATATCTCTATCAAAGATTCGCATTTCGGTCTTACTAAACAACTCCTGATGATTAATAACCTCCTGGGTGACATCTTTGCCTTCGACTCGGAAATCATCAAACCACGTGAGGTGGTTAAGGCCAAAACTATTACAACTAAAGCTTGATTCCTTGACGTTGAGCATTGCAGTAATTTGTTTAATTAACTCAGTTGGCGAATCGCAGATTCCAAAAACTGGATACCCCAGAGAGTTTAGAGCTTGAGTCACAAGTCCAGCAGGATTGGTGAAATTGAATATGAGATGGTCGGGCTTAGCTACACGTTTTGCCAACTCGCAGTATTCAATAAGTACTGGGATTGAGCGCATAGCCATTGCAAAACCACAAGCACCTGTAGTTTCTTGTGTTAGTAGGTCATATTCTTCAACGATTTGTTCATCTAATAGCCGAGAAGCATCACCACCCACTCTTACAGTGGTGATGATGTAATCGCAATCTAGCAATGCGCTTTCTGGATCTTGAGTCATACTCACATTAAGATCCGGATTAATCCTAAAGGCAATTTCTTTAGCCAATTGGCCATATTTGGCTAATTTAGAAGGATCGTTGTCCAATAGAACTACATCTGTTATTCCCGCTTCTCGCGCCTGAGTTGCAATGGTCTTTGCCACAAATGGAGTGCGCACACCTCCCCCACCAATAACGCAAAGTTTGGACTGCTGCTTCAAGTTTTAGTTCTTCTCTAAGGTCGGCACGATCTGAATTGGTGGTTCAAAGTTGTCATCTGGGAGCAATTCATATGCCTTTACCCAGTTAGCGCGCTTATACAACTTGAAGGCCTCTGCATAAACAATGTCTGATCTACTACATTGAATTCCCCGCAGTCGATTTAAAGTTGTTAAGGCTTCAGCAGAATCCTCTTTCATTTGTGAAGAATGCTCCATCAGCATTTTCATTTTCGTAGGTAACTGCTTTGTAATATCCACATAAAAATCAGGATTAAAGTCCACCCCAGCTTTTGTATCAGAGAAAAACACTGGGGTCCAAGAAACGTTGATCACTAATCTAGACAAGGCGCGGTGATCATTGTGATAATCATTAGGTGCGCATGTGAAAATGACATCTGGATTCAAATTTTCCATTTCGGTTATCACAGTCTCATAGCAAGTTCTATCCTCAAGAAGGCGGTGATCTTCGATGCCTAAGAATTTTGGAGTAACCCCTAAATACTTGGCACCCGCAATGGCTTCTTGTTGTCTTAACTCAACGATTTCTGACCACGAAACATTGTCTGGCAAATGTCCACGGCCTCTTCGACCATCCATGGCAATAATGACATGAACTTCATGCCCTTGCTCTACATACTTAAGGAGAGTTCCAGCTACCTGACTTTCCATATCGTCTGGGTGTGGGTAAAAGGCTGCCACTCTCAACTTACGCATTAACTCTCCTTGTGCTTTTACGTGGTTTGGAACGATTTGTAACGCAAAACACCTAGCCCTTGATCCCTGTTTGAGCGATACTTTCCACAAATTTTCTCTGGAAGAATGCAAAAATAATGATCATTGGTAAAACGGAAATTACTGCCCCAGCCATGACCTGCTCGTGATAGGTGGTGTGCTCACCAATCAAGTTAGCTAAGCCAGCAGAGAGTGGCATCTTATCAATTGACTGGTTAACAATTAGTGGCCAAAGAAGTTCCTTCCAGCTGCTAATCATGGTCAGAATTCCTAAGGCAACAAGGCCAGGAGTAACCAATGGCATCATGATCTGCCAATAAATCCGTAGGCTGCTACAACCATCTATCTTGGCTGCATCTTCAAGTTCTTGCGGAATTGCTGCGAAAAACTGTCTGAGTAAAAAAACCCCAAAAACACTGAAAACATTGGGCACGACTAAAGCTGTCAGCGTATCAATTAAATTGAATCGCACTCCAATTATTTGAAACTGTGGAATTAAGAATATTTGACCTGGAACCATCAACAAACTAAGCATAATTATAAACAATGCATTTTTTCCTGGAAATTGCAGTCGCGCGAACGCAAAGGCTGCCAAAGAAGCTATTAGCAGTTGTAATACAACGGTAGCTAGGACAACCGCAACTGTATTGAAGTAAAGAGTTAAAAACGGAAATTTTTCATTAACAATCTGATAATTCACCCATTGAATTTGTTCTGGAAGCCAGACTATTGGAACTTGAATAGTTTCTTCGTAAGTTTTAAGGGAAGTCAGAAACATCCAAATAAATGGACCAACAAATGTTATTGATGCCAAGATAAGGACTACATGGATCCAATATCGCCTGATAATCGTCATTGTATTTCCTGCTTAATCATAATGAACCCATCGCTTTTGTAATCTGAATTGCATGAAAGTAATTGCAAAAATTAAGATCAAAGAAATTACTGAGATTGCTGCTCCATAACCTCTTAAATTTTGGGCAAAAGCCGCTTCATAAAAGTAGGTGACAAGTGAACTTGCATACTGATAAGCAACTGATCCGTCTCTAATCATTAAGAAAATTACATCAAAAACTTGCAAAAATCCTATCATTGAAACAATTGCTACGAAAAATATTGTTGGACTTAATAAGGGTAACGTAATTTTGAAAAAAATTTGACGCGTATTTGCGCCATCAATTTGAGCCGCATCATAATAAACACTGGAGATGCGTTGGAGCCCTGCTAAAAGGATAATTACCATATAACTAACTGATGACCAAACCAAAACAATCAAAATAGACCATCTCACAATATCTGGGTCACTTATCCAGGCCTTTGGTTCAAAGCCCAATTTACTAATTAGGAAGTTAATTAGTCCGTATTGTGAGTTATACAACCAACGCCATAGCAAACCGATCGCAGCAGGAAGTGTGATTGCAGGTATGAAGACTGCAGTGCGATACAGGGCTTGACCTTTTATCTTTTGATTCAAAAGCCAAGCTAAACAAACTGAGATCACAACTACCAGGGGTACACCTAAGCCTGCGTAAAAAAACGTATTTATTAGTGAACGGATGAATATTGGGTCTTGAAATAGTTCAGAATAATTCTCTAAGCCTACAAAAGTTCGCTCACCAAATACCCCAACATCATTAAAGCCATAGAAAATATTTTGCACAAATGCGTAGACATAAAGCAACAATAAACCTGAAAACAGAGGCGCAATAAACAAGTAGCCGCTCAATCCAGCCCTAAATCTTTTCATCACACCAAATTCCTTCTGTAAGGATAAAGTAGTGAGTAACTTTAAATTTCTTTAAAGTTACTCACTACTTTACTTATTCAAAAACTTTTAGAAATTACTTATTAAGGTCATCTAGAAGTTTTTGTGTCGCTTCAGCTCCGCTCTTGATTGTCTCAGCGAGTGGGGCTTTCTGAGAGTAAGCAAGTGCAATCGCGTTTTGGAGTGGAGTCAATGAGGCAGGATTACCATTATGTGGATACGGTACAGCCGTCTTGGTTGCTGCCAAAATTACTGACGGATCAATATTTTGGAATCCACGAGCATATGCGCCTTGACTGTCGGCGCGAGCTGGAAACTCAATTCCATTTAGCGCCTCATTAGTCATGGATTGTTGACTGGTGATGAACTTAATTAATTCCCAAGCACCAGCCTTATTCTGAGAGTTCTTTGCCATGGCGTAACCAAGACCACCTGCAACACTGTAGTTATTTAATTTACCTTTTGGCATTTGAACCAAACCAATCTGTTTGGCCTTACCAATGCTTGATGTTTCCAAAACTCTTGCCTTCCATGATCCCACGAAAATAATTGCGGCTTTTCCGGAAATGAACAAGTCAGAAGCTTTTGTTTCGGATAGTACTGTGTATGGAGCCATCCTCCCAGTATTCATCAAATCAATCACCTTTTGGAAAGTTGCAATTCCTTGTGGGGTGGCAGCTAAGGTCTTTGTCTTATCCAAAGTGAGGAAATCAGCACCATCTTGATGCAAGAAATTAGCAGACGATGGCTGTAGATCTAATTCCATAGCAATTGGATACTCAGATGTTGCTCCGGCAGCTTTCATCTTACGGGCCAAATTTCCTGAGATTGCATTTAAGCTGGTCCAGTCCCAATTCGCACGTGGGTAAGCGACTCCATATTTATCGAATATTGCTTTGTTGTATGCAACGAAAACGGCATCCATGCCTTTTGGTAGGGCATATTGCGCATTCTTGTAATTAAATGCCGCTACACGGCCAGGCACATATGCACTCATTTTTAGAGCCTTGTCCTTTTTAATGTAAGGAGTTAGGTCTTCCAAAACTTTACCATTTGCATACTTTGGTAAAAATACATTCATCCAAGTTACATCTGGTGTTTTATTGGTTGGCATAGTTGCGTCAAGCTTTGTCCAGAACTCTCCCCATGGAGTCTGGGCAATCGTTGCCTTGTATTTGCCTTTGAACTTAACATTGAACTTGTCAATTGACTGTTGAATGATTGGCTTTTGCACTTCATCCCACAGGGCTAAAGTTATTTCTTTTTCAGCAGCGGCAGTCGGCGTTACTGGACCCATGACAATGGTTAGGGCCAGGGCCAAGAAAGCTGCAGATAGTTTTTTGAACATTAATTAAACTCCTTCGGCAGGTAGCCCCTTCGGGACTGCTTAGAATTCTAGCCATAAAGGGGCTAGAGAGCGACTTTTTGAGATTGGCGGCACGAACTTGAAAATCAGTGTTTTGGACGAGTCTCGCTTATCTCACGGCGAAAATCCTTAATCAGCGCCCAACACCAATAAAACAGTCCAAACTGCAGCGGAAGCCTTGCAAGCGCATACAGGGGTTCTGGCATCGGACGATCCCACCAATCAATTGCCATGTATATGTTTGCTGGAAAAACAGCAACAAATAGTGCTAAGGCCAACCATCCAGCAATTAACCTGACATGCACATTTAAGAATTTCTTGCTAATTGGCACTAGCAAAAGTGCCGCTACCAGAAGTTCTGCGAATCCACTGAGATAAGTCCAAAGTCTTGGGTCAAATGGCAGTATCGGTGGAACTATTGCGTCAAAACCTTCTGGTGAAATGAAGTGAGTGCTTCCTGTTATTACCAAGAAAATGGCAAGCCCTCTGCCTGCAGTGTATTTCTTAACTTTTGATGTCATGGCATAAGTATGGTGGCAATCGCACCTAAAAATCGATTAAATCGTGTAACTATCTAGGGCTTGGTTTACTAATCTGTCGGCTTCAAAGTTTTCAGCACGGGGTATCCACTTATAAGTTACTTGCCCTCTAGGCAGGATGCCCTGAGCCTTAATCGCTAATGGCTTTAGTCCTGGATGTTTTATCTTCCAATTTCCAGTCATTTGTTCAACAACCAACTTGGAGTCCATCCGAATTTCAACCTCAGCAGTTGGATCCAATTCTTTAACTAACTCCAATGCAGCTATGAGGCCGCAATACTCGGCCACATTGTTTGTTTCTTCTCCAATGTATTCCCATTTTTCGGCAATAACCTTTAGAGTGCCAGCTTCTCTTACTAATGCACCAAAAGCCGCTGGTCCTGGGTTTCCGCGGGATCCACCATCAGCTTCAGCGATGTATTTGCTCACTATCGAACCAGAATTCTGCGGCAATTATCGCACCTAATTACCTCTTCAACATCACTAGCTTTAATTGCACTTAGGTCTGTAGAGCTCAACTCCAATCTGCATCCATCACAGGTCTTGTCCACTAACTTTGCGGCACCAATTCCGCCTTGATCTGATTTGATCTTGTCGTAAAGTTTGATTAAATCTAAGTCGATTACTTTCCGCAACTGTTCAATATGAGTAAAATTCTGATCTCGTTCAGCCTTTATCTCAGCAATCAAAATATCTGCTGCTGCCGTTGCTGATTCCAATTCAGCCTTAGCTTGCTCAAACTCGGACTGAGCAGCAATTGCCACCCCTTCGGCTTCCTCTGCCTTGGTCATGATCTCAAGTTCTTCGTCTTCCAAGACATTCTGTCGTCTCTTCAAAGTTTCAAGTTCATGCTGCATGTTCACCAAGTCTTTTGGACTCAAAGTTCCACTATCTAATAACGCTGAATCTTTAGAAATTCGCTGACGCACTTGCTCAACATCTTCATCTGCTCGTTTAACTAATTTTTGTATGTCAGATGCGACCGTCTTGGCGCTGACTAAAGCGTTTTCGGCAATTGGCAAGGCGGCTTTTAATTGATCGCGACGCAATATCTCTGGAAGAGTCTTTTCCTTATGGTTGAGTTGACTCACAGCAGTATCAAAATCTTGTAATTCAATTAACCGCAATTGATGTTCGCGAGCAACTTTCATTGAGTCGCTCCTGTGGAGATGTGAAGATCCCAAGCGTCAGTTACTAAGTTGGAGACATGAACCTTCATCGCTGGAAACTCCCTATTTAGTTTGCGCTGCAGGACATTCAACCACAACCATTCTGACGCCCAATGAGAGACATTCACTAGGGCAATCTCGCTGTCTTGAAGGTGGTCTATAGCAGCATGATGCTTCAAGTCAGCTGTCACAAACACATCAACTTGATGGTTGGCTAACTCAGTGAGTAGTGAAGCACCTGAGCCAGCACAACAGGCCACTACGGATACTTCCTTTTGAAGATCTCCAGCAACTAGCGTGCCAAAATTGTTAATGGGCAGAGCTTTACCCACTAATTCAGCGAACTTAGATAATGATGTTGGCGTAACTAATCTCCCCACTCGACCCATGCCCGTTTTTAACTCTCTATTGGTAATCGAACTATTGATTTCTAATCCCAAAGCTGACGCGAGGGCATCTGAGACACCTTCTGTTGCATTATCAGCATTTGTGTGAGCAACGTAAACACTAATCTGTGATTCTTTACAATCTGTAATTATATTTTGAATTCGTTTAGGAAGAATTTCTTCAGGTGAGTTTGGCAAGTAAATTGGATGGTGGGCAACTACTAGATTGCAATTTAAGGCCTTAGCTTCTGCCAAAGTTTCTAAAGTCAGATCAACCACAAGCAAGACAGAGTTAACTACTTGATCTGACTCCCCTACGGCAACTCCAATCAAATCCCATTCTTCGGCTAGCTCCTTGGGATACCAATTCTCAATGGCTGTCGCCACATCCCCTAAATTAGCCATGCGTTAAAGATAGTGCTCAAGCCCGTTTGGATCTAGGCTGTGCAAATGACTGAACACACGCACGGCCAAGAAACTTTGAACGAACTAGTCCCATTGGGTCGAGAACTTAGAAAACACATCCCAGAGGTTTATGAAGCATTTGCCAAACTTTCAGTTGCAGCTCAAAAGCCTGGAGCGCTAGATGCAAAGACGAAAGAGTTAATTGCGATGGCGTTCGCTATTGCCAGTCACTGTGATGGCTGCATTGCTTCGCATGCTAAGGGGCTGGTAAAGCACGGTGCAAACGAAACTGAGGTGGCCGAGTTGATCGGGGTAGCAATCCAGATGATGGGTGGCCCTGGCACTGTTTATGGCCCACGAGCATTCGCAGCGTTTAGATCCTTTATGGATAAACAGGGCCAGTAGTTAACCGGTTGGTCTAACCTCCGTGATGTAACGGGATGTAAGAGTGCAGAAAGTTGTTCATTCCCTTGATTTTGTTGACTTTTTTAGATTTTTTTCGCGGCTCAACTACCCCCTGCCTTGCATACGCGTACATCAGGCGTAAGACTTAGGGAGTTGCCTATCGGCGACACCTCTGCCAACGAAGGAGCGAGCACATGCTCGGAAACAAATTTGCAAAGGCAACTGCTGCTGCTGCTGGACTTGCATTAACTGCTGGTTTAGTTGTTGCACCTGCCTCTGCTGCCACAAAAGAAATAGTCATCTGGGCTGATGACACCCGTGGCAAAAACTTAACTGCACTATTTGCAGTAAATAAGAATGCAGCCCCCGGTTACAAGATCACAGTTAAGGCATATTCAACTTTTGATGCTTTGAAAGAAGCACTCGATAAGTCGACAGCCGCATCTGGCCCAGACATCATTTACGGTGCTAGCGACTGGACTGCTGCGAATGTTAAGAACGGCAAGTTTGCTCCATTCACGGTAACTGCAGCCTTCAAGGCTCGCTATAGCAAGACCGATCTAGATTTGGTAAGTCGCGGTGGAAAGCTGTATGGAGTACCACTCGATATCAATGCTCCAGCGCTTGCCTACAACTCCAAATTAGTCACTTCTAAGCCACAGACTTTTGGTGAAATGGTCGATTTCTATTTAGCTAACAAGTCAAAGTATGACTTCGGTATGTGCATCACAGATGGTGGTATCGCATGGGCAGGTCATGGTTTGTTCTCAGCTCTCGGTGGAGGTGCTTACCAATTCAAGAATGGCGCTATCGATAAGACTTCTCCATTTGATAAGACCGCATTGACTGCAAACATTAAGAAGTACATTCTTGATTCATCTGGAAAGTCGAATGGCTTCTTGAAGAACATCAATGGTGGACTTTGCAAGACCCAATTTGCTGCTGGCAAGGTTCCATTTGCCATCGTTGGCCAATGGGAGATTTCAACCTATGAAGCAGCCAAGGTTCGTCCAACATTGCTTGGAGTGCCAGGACCAACAGCTGGCACGGCTGGCAAGTTCCTTGGTGGTGTAAGCGCTGCGTTTCTAACTTCGTCTGCAAAAGCACATGGCGTTGAAGCGGGTGCAAAATCACTTCTAACAAACTGGATTGGTTCCACTCAAGGACAGTTGAAGTATCAGCAGCTAGAAAAACGTGCTTCTGCTGAAAAGGGTGCTGCTAAATCACAGATTGGCTCATGGACAAAGTCATTCGCTCAAGCTTTGAGCGGAAACACTATTCCTGAAGTTGGATCAGTGCTTGGCAATAATGCAGGTGGCTCCAGCTATTGGGAGGCTGCCGGTAACTTCTGGGATGCAATTTTGTCAGGCAAGGACGTAGCGACTGAGGTCGATAAGTTCCACACCCTGCTCAAGAAAAACCTAGACGCTGGTGCAAAGGATCTTTAGTCTGCACTAATTAGAAAAAATGCGGGAAGTGCCTATTAATATGGTACTTCCCGCATTATTTATTTGCCAGAAGGATTAAATGATCTATCAGTATCTGTTGAGATTCACCGGGCCAGTTGCATTTGTGGCCAAGGTGATTACCTTGCTGATTGTAAATTCAGTGCTGATATTACTAACTAACCATGCATTTGCAGCTGATCAGTTGGCTATTTCCGTTTTCCTAATAGTCGTCTTGATACTTGTCAACTACGTCTACTTTTCTCCAAAATATCAACAGTTTAAATTTTTACTTCCGGGGCTAGTTCTCTTAGCCGCATTTGTCATAATGCCAATTCTTTACACCCTGGCTATGTCAACCTATGAATATAGAACTGGAAACTACATATCTCAAAATGATGCAATCGACCGGATTCAGGTCTCGGGAGTAATGCCCATAGAAGAAGGAATTGCATTCGACCTAGTGCTTGGACGTGATGACCAAGACCGGCTAACCGCGCTTTTATCAGACTCATTTAATGATAAATACTTTATCTCCAACAAGGAGTCTTTAACCCAACTCAATAAGTCAGATCTAGAATTTAATGAACTTGGTGTGGCTGTCGCAGCCCCAGGCTTTACCAGAATTCCTCCAAATAAATTGTCAGAATTTGATGCTGAAGTTATCGAGACTCGATTTTTCTATGATGGTGATGCGTTTGTTGTGACCGAAGGTTTTGAAGTAGCTGTTGTTGCACAACAAGTATTGCAATACGAAAAAGATACGGATCGTTTTGTTAATCAGTACACCGGAGAAGCCTATCTAAACAATGGCAAGGGTAATTTTGCTCTTGAGAATAATCCCGAGACTATTCTCGAACCAGGTTGGCGAACACCCATCTGGTTCGAGCATTACGGAAAACTAATTTTTGACGAACGGGTGCGTGGACCGTTTATCACAGTGTTTATCTGGACAATTATCTTTGCTTCACTCACTGTATTAACTACATTCGCGGTGGGATTGGTTCTAGCACTTGTTCTAGACAAACCTTTGTTTGGGAAAAGACTTTATCGGTCAATTCTCATCCTGCCGTATGCAATTCCAAGCTTAATCAGCATCTTGGTTTGGGGCGGTATCTTTAATAGAGACTATGGAGCAATTAACCAGCTCCTTGGCTTAGAGATTGCATGGTTTGAAGATGCCTCTTTTGCAAGATTTGCAGTAATTATGGTGAACTTATGGCTTGGATTCCCGTATTTCTACTTAATCTCAAGCGGTGCGCTGCAAGCTATCCCAAATGAATTGAATGAGGCTGCTGCGATAGATGGGGCTAATGGGCGACAGATATTTTCAAAAATTACTTTACCGCTGCTTTTACAAATCTTGACTCCTCTGTTGATCGCATCATTTGCTTTTAACTTCAATAACTTTAATTTGATCTATCTGCTCACTGGCGGTGGACCCCGCGATGAATCAGCAGGAGAAATTGCTGGGGCTACAGACATCTTGATCAGTTATACCTACAACATAGCCTTTGGCTCATACATCCAAGACCTAGGGCTAGCCAGTGCGATTTCAGTAATTATCTTCTTTATTGTGGCTTCTATTTCGATGTTTGGTATTAGGCGTTCTAAAGTTCTTGAAGGGTTTGGCAAATGAAAAAATTCTTGATCGCATCTTGGAGGCACGCATACGCACTGACCTTAGTTCTGTTTGCCCTATTCCCGATTTACTTAGTAGTTCTTAGTTCCTTTAATCCGACTGGCTCACTACAAATTGATTCATTTATTCCAAGAGAATTTAGTTTGAATAACTATGAGTCTTTATTCAATGACCCAACTATTCCTTTTCTTAAGTGGATGCAAAACACCTTACTCATTGCTGCAGCCTCTTCAATAATCTCAGTGGCTATCGGCTCAGCATCAGCATTTGCATTTTCCAGGATGCGCTTCAAAGGAAAAAAGATTGGATTACAGACACTTTTGCTTGTGCAGATGTTTCCAGCCATTTTGGCATTGTCTGCGATTTATGTAATTATGGAACGTATTTACACTTTTGCCCCAAGTCTTGGCCTGGGAAGTAAAGGTGGATTGCTTCTTATCTATTTGGGGGGCGCAATGGGTGTAAACATTTGGCTACTCAAAGGTTTTGTGGATTCAATCCCAGTTGAATTGGATGAGGCAGCCAAGATGGATGGGGCAAGCCCAATGCAAACTTTTTGGTTAATCTTCTTGCCACTGGCCGCACCAGTTCTGGCTGTAGTTGCTTTGCTTTCCTTTATTGGAACTTTCAACGAATTCATTGTGGCTAGACTCTTTTTAGTTGACGTTGAAAGCAGAACAGTCGCAGTTGGACTTCAGCAGTTTGTTGGAGCTCAATACGGACAAAATTGGGGTCCATTCGCAGCTGGTTCACTACTAGCATCCATTCCCATTGTGATCTTGTTTCTTTGGTTACAGAAATACATTATTAATGGCTTGACTGCTGGATCGACTAAGGGATAATTACATGCGTAAATTAGTGGTGCTGATCCTGATTGGCACCATCTCGACATTAGGCACCGTAAGTGCTGCTGAAACTAAACCCGAAGCCATTAGAACGCAATTAGCGGATGAACTTATCTACTTTGTTTTTACGGATAGGTATCTAAATGGCAGCCCTAGCAATGATCTGGCTGGGGGCTTGACGAGCGATCCCACTGACGGATTTTTAAAAAGCCATACTGCTTTTTTCCATGGTGGCGACTTTAGGGGCTTAACTGGGACATGCGCTCGTGGTGATAAAGGCTTGTATCGAATCAAGGAATTGGGCTTTACGACAGTTTGGTTGACTCCAATTGTGGAGCAAGCAAAGGCCACAACTTCGGGAGCTGGCTACCACGGCTATTGGGGGGTGAAATTTGACACTACAGATCCGCATCTGGGTACTAAGGCTGAGTTCCTAGCACTCACTAACTGCGCTAAGAAGCTTGGATTGAAAGTGGTTTTGGATGTAGTTACAAACCACACTGGTGACATAAATAAGTACGACGGAAAGACTGCATATATTCCTGCTGGATTAGAGGGTGCTAGATCTCCATCCTGGCTCAATAAGATTTCAAATTACCACGGCGTTGGGACATTGGATAATTGCTGGGGAGGCGCTAATTGTCAACGCATGGGTGACTTTTTCACCCTCGATGATCTAGCCACTGAAAATCCAGAAGTATATTTGGGTTGGGCAGATGTATATGGCGATTGGATTAAGGACTACGGTCTCTCTGGGTTTCGAGTTGATACTGCCAAACATGTCGATGAAAAGTTTTTTGTACGTTGGAATCCGTTAATTGATTCAGCTGCTAAATCTGTGGGAGTAAATAACTTCACTATTTTTGGTGAAGTTTGGGAATCAAATCCTGCCGAACTAATGAACTATGTTAGACGTGAAAAGCTGGATAGTGTTCTAGATTTTCCTTTTCAGAAGGCAGCTGTTTCTTTTGCAACAGGGCTTGAAACTGGTGTAGTTTTAAGAAATTTGTTTCTTGCTGATGATTACTACATAAGTCAGACAACGAATGCAAATAATCTAGTTACTTTTCTAGGTAATCACGATATGGGTAGAGTGGGACTGTTTATCTCAACTGCGAGATATCAGTCTGATTCAGATGCCATAAAACGTGTCAAGTTAGCGCATGACTTAATGTATTTAACTCGCGGAATTCCAACCGTCTACTACGGTGATGAGGTAGGAATGACTGGTAGCTATTCAGGCACTGACCAATTAGCCAGGCAGGACATGTTCCAAACAGCAGTTGACGTTTGGAAAACTGAGCTGCGAGTTGGTGGAAAGCCAATTGGAAATTCGGATTCGTTTAAAGCTACTGAAACTCATCCATTGGCAAAGTATCTGAAGACATTGAGTGCCTTACGGAAAGACCATCCAGGCTTGGGAAACCATCAGATGCAGGTACGTGTCGCCAATTCTGCAGTTACTGTAGTTTCCAAACGTGATCCAGAAGAGAATATCGAATACTTAGTTGGATTTAACAACACAGCAAAACCTAGAACGATAACAATTAGAACGAGTACTAGCGATGCCCGATGGAAGAATTTGCTCGGAAAATCTGTAGTTAAGGTTAAGGGTAATCAAGTTACATTCACGGTACCTGCCTTATCAACATTAGTTCTGCAATCTGATCGCGAGCTTAATCTTGCTGGGGCCACCATAAAGAAGTTAGCTTTAACTAAAGATCCAGGGACTGGGTTTAATTCAATTCAGCTAGAAGTTGAAACTAAAGATCTAACTCAAGGTCAGTTCTGGATAAAGTACCCAAATTCAACGTCCTGGGAGTTACTGGGAACAGATGCAACTGCGCCGTTTAGATACTTTTTAGACCCAAATTCTGTGAAGAGCTATTCAAACTTTGAGATAAAAGCTGTTCTCATCTCTTCAGATGGGAAAACCCAAGAAAGTAATGTCCTTAAAGTCAATAACTAACGAAAATTTGTAAACTGCACTGCAAAATCAAAATCAGCACCCTTAACAAGAGCCATTACTGCCTGGAGGTCATCCTTACTTTTACTACTAACTCGCAGTTCATCCCCTTGAATTTGAGACTTGGCTGATTTCGGTCCTTGGTCCCTAATTAACTTAGTTACCTTTTTAGCATTCTCGCTGGAAATTCCCTCTTTGATTACTGCATTTTGAGAGTAAGTCTTGCCAGAGAGCAACGGGTCTGAAGTATCTAACTGCTTCAAGGACAACTCACGCCGAACCCACTTATCCTTAAGCACTTCAAAAGCTGCTTTGCAGCGCTCTTCGGTGTCAGCAGAAATTTTTATTTTCTCGCCAGTGAGTTCAATTGCAGCATTGGTGTTCTTGAAATCAAACCTGTTGGCGAGTTCTCGGATAGCTTGATTAACCGCATTGTCTACTTCCATGCGGTCTGCCTTGCTCACGATGTCAAAGGAAAAGTCAGCCATACCCTAAGGATAGACGATGTAGTTAGATGTCCCTGTGAATACGGGATACCTTTACCATGAAGTCTTTGGCTGGCATGACACCGGAACGTTTGCTGGGGATGCCCCCACTGACCCAGGCATAGGTTTGCAGCCCTACCACAATTATGAACATGCAGACACTAAGCGGCGCATTCATGAGTTGATTGTTGTATCAGGATTAATCAAGCACTTAATCAGAATTGAGCCACGGCAAATAACAAATCAAGAATTGCTCAGGGTTCACACACAAACTTACATAGACTCGATTAAATCTCAGTCACAGCTAAGACTTGGTGGTGACGCTGGAGATTTGACCACTCCATTCGGTAAAGGTGGGTATGAGATTGCGGCCTTAGCTGCAGGTGGCATATTGGAAATGGTTGACGCAATTTTTAGTAAGAAAATTACAAATGGCTACGCATTAGTTCGACCACCTGGACACCATGCTGTTTCAGACCTAGGGATGGGTTATTGCATATTTTCTAATGCAGCGCTAGCCGTAAAACATGCTCAAGGAGTTCATGGGATTTCAAGGGTTGCAATCATTGACTGGGATGTGCACCACGGTAATGGCTCACAAGATATTTTCTACGATGACGCTTCTGTCCTAACTCTTTCTATCCACCAAGATCGTCTATACCCACACGATAGTGGTTTGAGATCTGAAACGGGAGCGTCGAATGCCATCGGAACAAACATAAATGTTCCACTACCTGCAGGAGTTGGTAATCAAGGATATGAGAGCGTATTTGATCAAGTGGTAGTTCCAGCTATCTTGAAATTTAAGCCTGAACTAATTATTGTCGCGTCTGGATTTGATGCCTGTGTCTTTGATCCTTTGGGTCGAATGCTTTTAACTGCAAATGGATATGGATCTCTTACAGCCAAACTGATGAAAGTTGCTGCAGAAGTTTGTGATGGTCGAATTTTGATGACACATGAAGGTGGCTACAGTGCAGTTTATGCACCTTTTTGTGGGCAAGCAGTACTTCAGGAATTATCTCAGGTAAAGCTATTAGCCGATCCATTTGCTCATGTTGACAATTACCCTGCCCAAACTTTGACCCGTGATCAAGCAACCGAAATCGAGTTAGCAGCAAAACTAGTAGATTTAATTCCCTAGCTTTAATGAGCAAAGCGCATCGACTATTTGTTGATGTTGTTTCGACAGCCCCTTATAGGCAATTGTCTCAGGGCTAAGAGATGCCAAAGCTTCTCCAAACCCCTTAGCTGCCTCTGGGTTTTGCTTTATCAGACTTAATGGTTCAGTGCGGTTTCGAATTGTGAAAAGTATGTGATCTCGACCCTCAAGTTTGGTTAAGGTTTGGCGCTCAGTTCGCCACCAGTAATCCCACGGATCTGCGTCCATGTGCACGGCAGTTGGTTGGTGTAACTGGGGAGAGCTATGCAGTGCCCAATTCAAACGCCAAACTGGACGCTGCCAAACTAGTTTGTCAAAAGTAGGGGTCATGACTGGCTGCAATGCTTTTTGATAATCAGGAACTGGTTGATGAATTTGGTCTAACCCTTGACCGATCTTTTCCTGCAAACTCCACCTTGATGGATAAGCTACGAGTCCAGCCGTTAGGACCCATTCATTTTCTATCCGAGACATTAAGCACAAATCCTCTGGAATAATTCTTCCCAAGCAGACGAATGGGTGATCTGTGTCTAAATCCACCTTTATCCCAGATGGTTTATGTTCAATAAGATTTTTCCCTGTGATCTGATAGGTCTGAGAATGAAACTGCCTTAAGTTTTGCAGAATCAATTCTTTGAACTGCTCTGCTGGATCAGTAAAATCAGGCAATGCTTGAAAAACAATCTCACGTTTCAATTCAATTATCTGGTTGCGCTCTTGAATTTGAGTTAACAAATCTGAGCCGCCCTCTAGGAAGTTTGCTGGATCTAATTGCCGCAACCCCATAACCAATCTAAATGGTTTTCCATCCGTTGGGGGTGGGTAAACAAATGAGGTAGTGGCCATAGTGAAATCTTTGCCTACCTAGGGCAAGATCTAGCCATGACCCGCATCAGCATTCACAAAATGCCTAAAGATGCAGCGCTTAGATCCCAGGCCGCAGCCTGGAGTGTTCGAATGTGGCGGGATTCCTTTCCCAATGATTCAGCTCAATGGTATTTGAACCACTACAAGGAATCAGATTTCACTAGATCTGTGCCGTTGGCTTGTTGTGCCTTAGTCAATGGTGAATTGGCTGGAGTTGCTTCAGTTCTTAAAGATGATGAGTTACCTGGGGCTGATGAATCTGGTCCATGGTTGGCTGCAGTGTTTGTTCATCCAAGATTTAGAAGAAAAGGGATAGGAACACTGCTGGTTACTGCACAAGAACAGAAAGTTCAATCTTTAGGATTTAAAGAATTGTTTGCGTACACTGAAGACAAATTGAATTGGTATGAATCGTTAGGGTGGCAATTTGTTAGAACTGCCCAAATAGCCAACCATCCTGTCTGCGTAATTAGAAAACAGTTACATGCCAATCGTTAGTCACATCCGCACGTTTCATCCCAGGCGTAGCCGGCCTTCGACTTCTGCAACATTTGCCCTACAAAACTACCTAGATGAATTCTTGATGCCGCCTGGGGTTTGGGATTTCCAGTCTATCTATCCACATCACCAGGTCATTTTGGAAATTGGCTCAGGCATGGGTGAGGCAGCGTTGGAGTTTGCCCAAAAAAATCCAGATGTTCTGCTTATTTGTGTGGAGGTGCACACTCCAGGAGTTGGCTCGTTGATTGCAAAGGCGAAAGAAAGTGGATTACCCAACATAAGGGTTGTAGTAAGGGATGCAATTGAGGTTTTAAATGATTGTGTACCCAGCGAGTCCCTTGATGAGCTCCGCATTTGGTTTCCAGATCCATGGCGAAAAACCAAACACCAAAATAGAAGAATTATCAGTGATCAATTCTTGGGTCTATTTATCAATAAACTCAAGGTTGGTGGTCGAATTCATACCATCACTGACTGGGAGCATTACGGTAAACAAATGGCATTGGTGCTTGCCCAAGATTCTAGGATTGATTGCGTTGAGTTAGTTGCGAGACCAAATTGGCGGCCAATAACCAAATTTGAGCGCAGAGGCATAGCTGACGGTCGACCAATACGAGAGTTTATAGCCTCCAAAAAACCAGCAAACTAAACTAAAAAACTCTCAACTACAACTTTAGATTTTCTAATTTGCTTAATTGCGTAAGCCAGAGTTGAATTCGCATACGAGGGTAGGAGCCCACGAGCAATTGTGGAAGTCTCAACTCGCACAGCAGGTGGTGTCCACACACCACCTGCTGTTTCTTATTTGAGTACCTTTAGAGCCGAATTCAATATCCCAATTGATATAGGTAAATCCGTAATTGGGTCACCATCTGCGAAGACACTTAAATTCTTGGAACTGGATATTTCTAGTTTATAGGCAGTTCGCATACTTAATTTTGGGTGTGTCAAGTGTGTACCTTTAAAAACCTTTGGCAAGGTCTTTAAAAAGTCAAATTTACTTACTTCACCAACTTGGATAATCTCAAATACGCCATCGGTTAGTCCAGAGTTAGGAGAGATTTTCATGCCTCCTCCAAATATTCCAGAATTAGAAACCACATAGAGCCAAATTCCTAAGTCCTCAAATGCACCTTCATCAACTGATACCTGAACAGGCGCAGTCTGCCAAGACCGCAAGGCTTTAAGTGCTGCATAAACATAGAGCGGAGCGCCTTTAAGGAGTTTAGATTTAAGTGTTTTGCTCATTTGCAGACTATGCGCAATAGCCCCAGCAGTTGCGTCCAGACCAATGCTGATCGAACCAAGGGCTACGAGATCTTTGTTGATGCTGAGCACATCTATCGCAACAACTTCTGCCGAGGTGCAGAGATTAAGCAGCGCTTGATTTAAGTTTTTTGAAATTCCAAGAGCAGAACAGAAATCATTTCCTCTACCTGCTGGAAGCGGGGCAAGCAACGTGGGTTTTTGATGTCGAACTAACTCCTCAGCCGCAGCTCTTAGGCTGCCATCCCCTGCTAGAAGAACCAGTACTTCCTGATTGCAACTTCTTACTTTATTTTGTAAATCTGCGAGATCACTGCTTTCGTCTAATTCAACACTCCATCCGGACTTGACTAAATAATCAAAAACCAGATTGGCCTTACGTTTGGCTCGGCCTCCCCCAGCAGATGGGTTCACCAATAACAGTGCCGTGCGAGCCATTACTTAGCTGACCCTTTCTGTCGCGACTGAGCCATTCCTAACCCAAAGACCACTATGGCAACTCCTAAATATTCAAGTGATAACGAAGCATCACCGATTAGAAAATAGGTGTACAAAATCGTTACCAGAGGCGCGCCAGCAGCCCCGTGTGCTGTTTATTGGTTTGTCTCATGCCGGGCCACCTTATTGGCAATAGACTCTGAATCTGTTTAGACCCGCATAAGAAAGGCCTTCGTGAAACCCGATTTGACCCTAAAGAAGCAAGTGGTAGTAATCGGTGCTGGGTTTGGCGGCCTGTCGTTTATCAAAGCGTTAGATGATTCCAGTTCTCAGATCACGCTCATTGATACGCATAACTATCACACATTTTCTCCATTGCTTTATCAAGTTGCTTCGGCTGGATTAACTGCCGAATCGATCGCTCACCCTGCTCGAGCTGCAATTAGAAAAAGTGGTGCAACATTTTTGCTTGATACGGTGATCGATATTGAACCTGATCACAATAGAGTTCTACTAGGTTCTGGTGAGCGCATTAATTATGACACCCTAGTGGTGGCAGCAGGTTCCGTAACTGCAGATTTTGGAGTAAAGGGAGCTAAAGAGCACACCTTAGGAATGAAAACTATTGACGAAGCTCTTTTAATTCGATCAAAGGTAATGCGTGCATTAGAAGATGCTTCTAGATATGGGCACCATGCAGTCCCAATCGTCATTGTTGGTGGTGGCCCTACTGGAGTTGAGCTGGCCGGAGCTTTAGCAGAATTATCTAAAGTATTACATAAGGATTTTCCTGAACTTGGCCCATCAGCGCTCAAGGTGACTTTGGTTGAGGCTGGCGACCGACTCTTGCCAATGTTTCCTGACTCACTTTCAGCTGTTGCAAAGCGTGACTTGATCAGGCGAGGAGTTGAGGTGCTAACGCAAGGACAAGTTGCTGAAGTAACTGCTAAGGACGTTTCCTTAAAAGGTGGCCGCCTGTTGGAATCCAACTTAACTGTGTGGACTGCTGGCGTTAAGGGCAATTCATTGGGTGATATTTTGGCTAGACACTTGGGAGTTTCTGCCAGGCGAGATGGTCGCATTGAAGTTGATGGGCATTGTCGACCAACTGGAACAAGCTATCCAAATATTTTTGTAGTAGGTGATCTCGCTGCTCGCAATGAAAAGGGGACAATTCTTCCCATGGTTGCACCAGTTGCTATGCAGATGGGCAGACATGTTGCCGCCCTCCTTAAAGATCCTGACCACCCAGAACTTAAGTATCGCGATAAAGGGTCGATGGCCACAATTGGAAGATCTGATGCAGTTGTCTGGGTTGGCAAAATTCGAATCAGTGGTTTGATTGCCTGGCTGGCTTGGTTAGGTCTGCATTTGGCATATCTACTTGGAGGGCGTAACCGACTTCAAGTAGTCATTGACTGGGGCTGGAACTACCTAACTTACGACCGAACAGCCCGACAAATTTTGCGATAGTTCACCTGCTGTTAATTAGCAAAGTTAAACTGTGTTGAAAATCAGACTTAGGATTGAATCATGAAGCCAACTGAAGTTTTGTTTGTCTGTGTCCATAACGCTGGACGGTCTCAAATGGCTGCCGCTCTCCTTGCACATTACGCACCAGAAGATGTCGTAGTGCGAAGTGCTGGTTCAATGCCAGCTGAAACCATGAATCCAGTTGCCAAGACAGCACTCGAGGAGCTAGGGGTTGCGATCCTAGATGGAATCCCAAAGAAATTAGAAGATGCCATGGTGCAAGCAAGTGACGTTGTGATAACTATGGGTTGTGGTGATGCCTGCGCTATCTACCCTGGGAAAAATTATTTAGATTGGAAATTAGAAGACCCAGCAGGTCAAGGAATTGAGTCTGTGCGGGCTATCCGAAATGACATAGACCTACGAGTGCGACTACTTCTTAAAGAACTCTTCCCTGAAAAAGACTTCTCTGAATCTGTAATCAACTAACTATTCGTTATCAAACTCAGCTTCGGTTATTTCTAGGAGTGTCTCGCTTGCATCCAGTTCATCAGTTTTACCGGAGGCTAAAGCCATCGAATTCATATCACTTATAGACTTCATAAAGTTTCGATCAAATGATCGTGCTGCAGCATCGACATGCTTATTAGCTGTTGAAACTGACTTCTGCGCCTTACCTAAATGATCAACAAATACCTCAGCTCGCTTGTGTAATTTTCTGGCTTCTTTTAGGTAAACGTCAATTTCTTGAGCAATTTGAAATTGAGTCTCAAGGCGAGCGATTGTGGAAAGTAGTCCAAGTAGTGTGAATGGAGTTGCAATTGAGATCTTATGATTTGCTGCATATTCCATCAAATCATGATCAATTGCCACTGCCTCATGGAATGCACCTTCAATAGGAATAAACATAACTGTAAAGTTCGCTGATTTCTCTAAAGTTTGCCAATACGCTTTATCTGATAATTGTTTGATGTGTGATTTAATCTGCTTAGAGACTTTCTGCATAGCCTGGTCGCGTTCTTCTCCATGTAAACCAACTGCATCTAAATAACCATCCAATGGGACTTTGGAATCAACAGCGATCTGCGCACCTTCAGACAGTGTGACAACCATATCTGGACGAATTCGATCGTCATCTTCGTCAAGAGTTATCTGCTCATGAAAATCTACGTAGCTTGTCATTCCAGCAAGTTTAACCAAATTTCGCAACTGCATTTCTCCCCAACGACCTCTAATCTCTGGGCGTCTGAGTGCATTTCCTAGTTGAGTGGTTTTCTCATTTAGTTCTTTACCAAGATCTCGATAGTCATCTAGTTGTTGTTTGAGTTCAGCGCGCTGTGTATCCAAGGACTGTAATTTTGTTTGGACTTTTTCAAGATTTTCTTGTAAGGGTTTTAATAGCTGATCTAAGGACTCTCTTCGTAAGCTATCTTCTTTTTCTTGACGCTCTCTTGCTTCTTTGGCTTGTTCACTTAGCTTGGCTGCCTGTTCATCTAAGACCTTTTGGGTAAGGGCCAATAGATCTGATTCGGTTAGTGAGCCAGCAGCAGAGGGGCTCTTACGTAAAAGTGCAACTAACAGGCCCACGCAAATTACAGCCAACGCCAACGAAACTAGAAGGGAGTTATTCATCCACACATTGTGGCAGTTTCAGCCGACAAATGCTCGGCCTTCTAGGCCAAGGCCAGTAAAGCTGCTGCCAAAAAGGCCAGGAGAACGCCTACTATTTGAATTCGACTGAGTCGTTCTTGGATTAAGAAGCGAGCGAGCAGAGCTGTTGTGGCTGGATACAACGAGCCCAAAACGGCCACAATCGACAATAGCCCCCGCTGTGAGGCAAGTTGGAATACAGCATTTGCAGTTGCATCCAAGAATCCAGAGACAATCGCCAACATCCATGGAAAACCATTTCGCGTGAAATTTTTGATAACCGCAAATACCACAACCGCAACCAAGATTGATGAGGTCCAGCGACCAACTGTTGCAGCCCAGATCCCTGACTCTTCTGGTGCCAAGCTAAGTGCACTTAAATAAAGTCCAATCGCACTTCCACTAGCTATCGAGATCAGGATTGTTGAAGGAGCAACCTTTACATGCTCACCTTTCTCTCGACTTACTAAAATTACGGCAAGCGCTGCAAGTGCAATTCCAGTTATACCTAATAGTGTTAAGCGTTCTCCATTTAATAACCCAACTGCTGTTGGTACCGCACCTGACATCACGGCAGTAATTGGTGAAACCACGCCCATTGGGCCTCGACTTAATGCGATATACAACAAAGCGACTGCTAGCGCTCCAATGCTTCCTGCCAAAACACCCCAAAGTGCTGCATCCGTAGAAAATTCTCCTGGGACTGCCAGAAAAGCCATCAAGGTAATAATTACTGCCCCAGATGGGTATGCAACAACTAGTACTTGGGTTGGCGATGCTTTTCTGGAAGCAATTCCTCCCATGTAGTCAGCAACACCCCAGGTTAAACTTGCAATTAAAGCCAATAGCGCAGCCACGATTACCTACTCTTTAAATTAGTTGGCAGAGTCTAGTGTCTTCAGTGATTTGCGTTTATCTCTTCTAATCAAAAGCCACGAGGCCAGCAACATCACAAGGCCAGTTATAAACAAACCTAGGGCCCTTTGTGTTACTGGTGCCACCACTTGGAATGTTAAAGCCAGCAAAGACCCAACTGCACCTGCAGTAAAAGCCCAGCCACCAATTTTAAACTGACCAAACATCGCCACCGCTACCACAGCTGCCAACAAAGCCAAGCCAACTGCTCGGTGATCATTTGAGCTTGGCGAAATCAATCCCCAAATTGTGGCCATACCGATACTGGCAGCCACAATTAAGTCTTTAGCAGAAAATAGATTGGCAAACTTAAGCCAACTTAGCGAGACAATAACCATAATCAAGGCAATAACCCATGGGAAATCTGCTCGAAGTGGATTGCCAAAACTTTCCCACAAGCTAACACCTAAAATTTGAACAGATACAAATAGCGCACTTTCAGGAAGGACTGTTGCAAAGAATTTAGCAGCAATGGCAAATAAGACAACCGCTTGGAGCGCAATTAATGATCCGTATTCATTGGAGTCGTTGTTACTAAATGTTGAAGCTGCTGCCCCGACTAGTAAAGCCGAACCTAATACCGAAAGTGTGCTCGCTAATCTAAGTCGAGTGTCCCCAAACAAGACACTGCTGCCATTCTGATTTGGTTTTAAAATATTGAAAAACAAGAACGCTGCTCCCCACAGTGCCACACCGATTAAAAACAGCATTGCAGTTCGCAGAACTTCATTACCCTCAGTTAACTCAATGCCCATCCATAATCCAGCACCTGCAACCAAAGTGGCACCTGCATAACTCCCAATCTCAGCCACCCGGGAAAGACTCTTCCCTTGTGAGGTTGGGTCAAGTTCTTCAGCAACTAGCTGTGCCTGCTCGCTAGAGATCTTGCCATCTGAAACTAATTTAGCTAAAGCAGCATTAACTTGTTCACGAGATTTCATTTACCTTCCTTAATTTAGGAGCAAATGTGCCAGTTCGAAGTTGATACTTGACTGCGTCTTGGTGCTTGGTTCGAAGTAAGCCATCTTCATATTCAGCCTTATTCATCAAAGTCAAAACCAACAAAATCCAAAGTATGTATGTGATCAACGTTGGATTGAGCAACATGATGGACGCGCCAATGGCGATTACTGCCGAATACATTGGATGTCTAATGTATTTGTAAATGCCTTTAGTGATGAGAGGTGCATCTGCTCTTGGAATGGGACTTACTGTTAAAGCAGGTCTGAGCGCGATTGCAGCCAAAATTAAGATGGTTAATGCCAGAATCTGCAGACCGGGTGCTAACCAAGTGAAAATTTCTGGAGAATCTACGGAGGTATCTTGCGGCACCATTAATAAGGCGCCCAGCAATCCAAACTGCAAAAAGACTAAGACTCTGGCTTTGGTCATGTCTTTCTCCTAATAGGGAACTACCTCCCTATCCTCCCATAGCAACCCGGTTTGATCGGTTTGAGCACGAGTTGCTAGCCACAAAACAGTATCGGCACCTTGAGCCACAGTTCGAGGGGCTGTTTCACCACCCATATCTGTTTGGATGTGTCCAGGGCAAACAGCATCAACTAACACGTTGCGAGCACCAAACTGCAATTCTGCAGCAAGATTTTTAGTTAGTGCGTTAACGCCAGTCTTGCTAATTCGATAAGGAGCTAATCCGCCCAGCAAACCAGGCCCAGTGAATCTTCCTAAACAAGCAGAAAGATTAATTATTCGTCCATATCTTTGCTCAACCATCGACGGTGCAAATCTACTAACCGAGTTAAATACCCCATCAAGGTTTATCCCAAGCACACGATGCCACTCATCATTTGAAGTTCTAAGTGTTTTGGTCATTTTGGCACTCATCACTCCTGCAGAGTTAATGAGTATCTGTGGGTTTGCCAACTCGCCCAATTCAACAACTAACCGATCCATCGCAACTGGATCTGCTACGTCAGCAACTTTACCTATTACATCAAGATTTTTTGATTGTAATTGCAATTGGGCATCAGCTACAGATTGAGGATTAATGCCAACCATCACTACTTTGCAACCTTGGCTGGCCAGCTGTTCAGCACAGTAGCGACCCAAGCCACGGCTTCCACCGGTAATGATGGCTACTGAGCCCTGAAGCTGTGTGGTTGAGGTCACTGGACAACCTTGTAGTCATTCTGACCAAACCGCCACTGCAGGCCCGATACGCTTATCCCCTAAAGCCAGTAGCAGGAGCGCGAGTGTCTGAGCACACAGGATCAAATGGAGTAGATCCAAGACTTTCGGTATTTGGGGCCAATGAATGGCTAGTGGATGAGATTTATGAACAGTATTTAAGGGACCCAAAATCTGTTGATGCAGCTTGGTACGAATTCTTTGCCGATTACTCCCCTACTGAGCGCACAGAGGTGCGACTTCGAACTGATGGCGTCAATATTCCAGCCCCTCAAATTACGCCAATTAGCCAACAAGTCTCAGGTGAAGCCATTTTGGTAGCAGCACCTAGTGAGAAACCAAAAGTGGTAACTATTGATCCAACTGCCGAGCAGATACGTGGAGCTGCTGCCCGAGTGGTTACCAACATGGAAGAAAGCTTGACAGTTCCAACCGCGACATCAGTTAGAACTCTTCCTGCAACTTTATTAATTGAGAATAGAACTTTTATTAATGAGCATCTAACAAGAGCTCGCGGTGGCAAAATCTCCTTTACACATTTAATTGCATGGGCAGTGGTAAGGGCCATGCACGAGCAGCCTGCGATGAATACAAGTTATGTTGAAATTGAGGGTAAACCAGGAATAATTAAGCACCCAAACGTAAATATTGGTTTGGCAATTGACTTAGCGAAGCCAGATGGCTCCCGTCAACTACTTGTCCCAAATATTAAAGCAGCAGAGCAGATGGACTTTGCAACTTTTTGGGCGACTTATGACGACATTGTGCGCAGAGCACGTGACAACAAGTTAACTGTTGAGGACTTTGCTGGAACTACCGTTAGCCTCACTAATCCAGGCACGATTGGAACTGTGCATTCAGTTCCAAGATTAATGAAGGGTCAAGGCGCGATCATCGGGGTTGGCTCGCTCGACTTCCCAGCAGAATGGCAAGGGGCAGCACCAGAGGTAATTGCTAACAATGGCATTGGCAAGATTTTAACTCTAACTTCAACATATGATCACCGAATAATTCAAGGTGCTGGTAGCGGTGAATTTTTGAGGCGCGTCAGTGAGTTATTGCTGGGCAAAGATGGTTTCTATGAAGACGTATTTGCTGCACTTAAAGTTCCGTTCAAACCTTATTTATGGACAATGGACGTTGATGCCTCCCATGACAACGACATCAACAAGGTAGCTCGCGTTCATGCCCTTATCCACGCTTATCGAACTCGTGGGCATTTGATCTCAGATACCAATCCACTGGAATATCTGCAGCGAACTCATCCCGATTTGCGAATGTCTAGCCATGGCCTAACTGTTTGGGATCTAGAACGTACCTTCCCTACAGGAGGTTTTGGCGGCCAACCATTTATGAAGTTGCGCGATATTTTGCAAACGTTGAGAGAGGCCTATTGCAGATCTATTGCAGTCGAATACATGCATATTTCAGACCCACTGCAGCGCCAATGGATTCAAGAGCGAGTAGAACGAAGCTATGTTAAGAATCCTCGCGAGGAACAGTTAAGAATTTTACGCAAACTCAATGCAGCTGAAGCATTTGAAAACTTTCTACAAACAAAATACGTTGGACAAAAGCGCTTCAGCTTAGAAGGTGGAGAATCGGCAATCGCTTCCTTGGATTCAATTCTTACGTCTGCCGCAAAAGCTGGCTTAGCTGAAGTGACTATCGCGATGCCGCATCGAGGCCGATTAAATGTATTGGCAAACATCGCTGGCAAGTCCTACGGGCAAATTTTTAGAGAATTTGAAGACGCCCCGAAGAATAAAATGTCTGTTCAAGGCTCTGGTGACGTTAAGTATCACCTCGGCACTGAAGGTGAATTCACAGCACCTGAAGGTGAACAAATAAAGGTTTATTTGGCAGCAAATCCTTCGCACTTGGAAGCTGTTAACCCGGTTCTTGAAGGTATTGCCAGGGCTAAAACTGATCTCTTGGATCGCTCAAAAGGTTTCCCAGTCCTTCCAATATTGATGCATGGTGATGCCGCATTTGCTGGACAGGGCGTAGTAGCTGAAACATTACACATGTCTCAGCTTCGAGGTTACCGGGTTGGCGGGACTATCCATCTAGTTGTTAACAATCAAGTTGGGTTTACTACTGCCCCAAGTGAATCTAGATCTTCCACATATGCAACTTCAGTGGCCAGAATGGTGCAAGCTCCAATATTTCATGTTAATGGGGATGACCCAGAAGCCGTTGTGCGAGTTTCCCAGTTGGCCTTTGACTACCGTCAAGCCTTCAATAAAGATGTTGTAATTGATTTAATCTGCTATCGCCGACGAGGGCACAATGAAGCGGATGATCCATCTTTAACCCAACCGTTAATCTATGAAAAAATCGATGCGAAGCGAAGTGTTAGAAAGCTCTATACGGAAGCATTAATTGGTCGAGGCGACATCACAGTCGAAGAAGCTGAACAAGCCCTTCGAGATTATCAAGAACAACTTGAGCGAGTTTTTGCAGAAACCAAGGAAACATTGACTACAGATCCTGAACCTGCACCAAAATCTGACCTGCCGCTATTTCCACATTTGGTTGAAACTGGTGTGGACCGACAAACACTCGATTTAATTGCTCGAACTGTTATTGATTTACCAGAGTATCTAACCCCACACCCAAGATTGCTGCCTCAGTTACAAAAGCGTGCCGCCATGCTTACTGAAGATGCTGTTGACTGGGCGACAGGTGAAATGTTTGCTTTTGGCTCACTACTTCTAGAGGATCGGTTAGTTCGCTTATCCGGTCAAGACTCTAGACGTGGCACATTTGGTCAAAGACACTCTGCAATTGTTGACAATAAAACTGGTGAGTCCTATTTCCCATTGAAGGAATTGAGTAAGTCAGCTAACAAGGGTCGACTTTATATTTACGACTCGCTACTAAGTGAATATGCTGTGATGGGTTTTGAATATGGGTATTCAGTTGCGAATAAAAAAGCATTAGTTATCTGGGAAGCCCAATTTGGTGACTTTGTTAATGGTGCACAAACCATTGTCGACGAATTCATATCTTCTGGAGAGCAAAAATGGGGGCAAACTTCCTCAGTAGTACTGCTGCTGCCCCATGGTTACGAAGGGCAAGGTCCAGATCATTCATCAGCTCGAATCGAACGATTCTTGAGTTTATGTGCGCAAGACAATATGACTGTTGCCTACCCATCAACGCCAGCTTCTTATTTCCACTTGCTGCGTTGGCAAGTTAAGCAACCGCATCACAAACCAATGGTGGTTTTTACTCCAAAATCCTTATTGCGCAGCAAGATGGCTACCAGTCCTGCCAAAGACTTTACGGCTGGAACTTTCGAACCATTAATTGATGATGTATCTGTGGATAAAAAATCAGTTAAGAGGGTGATCCTTTGCTCTGGCAAGGTTTATTACAACTTGCTAGCCGAACGCGAGACTAGAGGTATTACCGACATTGCGTTAATCCGGTTGGAGCGCTTGTATCCACTCCCCGCCCCTGAGATCGCTGCCGCCTTGAGTCATTATCCAGATGATATTGATTTGGTGTTCACCCAAGAAGAACCTGCTAACCAAGGCGCTTGGCCATTTATTGGTTTACAACTGCCAATGATTATGAAGCGGAGCATCCGAGTAGTTAGCCGACCAGAAGCATCTTCTCCAGCAGTTGGCTCTCATAAATTGCATGACGATGAGCAAGCAGCCTTGGTTAACGAAAGTTTGAGTTAATTAACTCAGTTTGCAACGGACACTGTTGACATATTGAAATCCTTGATTAGCAAGGAAGGCATGGCAACGCGATCGATGTAATCGGCCCATTCACGAACTTGGGTAATCGAAGTCGTAGTGAAGTCCTGAACTCGATTGATTAGATCAACTGGCGATTCATTAAATCTAAAGTTGTTAACAGCACCAACTACTTCTCCATCTTTAATTAGGTAAACGCCATCTCGCGTTAAGCCGGTGAGCAATAAGGTGGATGGATCCACCATTCGGATATACCAAAAGCAGGTAATTAACAAACCGTGCTTAACAGATTTAATTAAATCTGCTTCTTTTCGGGTAGCACCATCAATTGTCATGATGACATTGTCTCCAGGAGGCAGATATGGCAAAGAAGTCTCAACTGCAGAGGCTTGTGTATTGATCAAGTTCTTCAAAATGCCTTTGTGCAACATGTCAAACTTACTGATCTTTTGACCGTTATCAAACACTGAACTAAATGTTGAACTTGCTGTTGCCTCTACAAACTTTTGTGACTCTAAGCCTGGGTAAGACGGATCAGAGAAAACATTCATATCGACATTCGATAATTTCTCCCCAACTCGGGTGCCACCACCTTTTTTAGCAAACACCGACTGCCCCTGGAACGCATCTTTACCAGCTGAGCTCCAAAGCATGTAAGTGATTAAGTCACCAACGGCACCAGGCGGAAGTACTGCATCATATTTTCCGGCAACCAAATCAATTTTGGTTGCCTGCCAGTTCAAGCGCTCCCTGATGGCAGCATCCACTTCTAACATGTCAATATCTGAAAAGTCTCGAGTTGATCGGCCAGCCCAAGTGCTTCGTGTTCGATTATGCGACTTACCGGTCATCTCAATTCGACCAGCTGGTTGGTCATGTCTAATTCGAATTCCACCCTTGGACCCAATCCAACTTGTTTCATGAGTGTGCTCCGCGTAACCAAATAACTCAATGCCATCTTTCTTGGCCGTTATAAACATTCCGCCAAGATCAGGAGCTACTTTAGAAAATATCTCAGGTCCTGTTGGGGTGTGAGCAGCCTCCCAGTCACCATTAGAAAAGTCTTTTACTAATTTGAAAGCATCTTCGGCTTTGCCCGCATCTAGTGCAGCTTGTTTTGCCAACGCTGCAACTGATGCTGCTTCATCTGCTGAGACATCAGTTCTAGTAATTGCTCCTGCTGCCATGCCTCCGTCAATTTCTACAAATGCAATCACCGTGACACTTCTGTTGGCAATCACCCCGTTTGTAGTTAAAGTGTTATTAGCCCAGCGCAAGTTCGCTGAGGTTTCTTCATTAACAACGACTATGCAGTCTGCGTAATCGGCGGCAGCCGTAATTTGGGAGATTATTTCTTGTGGCCGGATCATGCTCCTGCCTCCGCAACTGTATTCAACACATTTATGTTCTGGAAAACTGCTGCTGGACATCCATGACTCACAGCTGCCACCTGCCCAGGTTGTGCTTTGCCGCAGTTAAACGCTCCACCAAGCACGTAGGTGCTTGGACCACCAACATTAACCATCGAGCCCCAAAAGTCAGTTGTTGTTGCTTGGTAAGCAACATCTTTTAGTTGGCCGACAATCTTGCCATTCTTGATGTGATGGAATTGTTGCCCTGTGAATTGGAAGTTGTAACGCTGCATGTCGATAGACCATGAGTTATCACCTTTTATCAAGATGCCGTTCTCAACGGACGAGATTAAACCATCCAGATCTGGTCCAGTTGGATTTGATTGCAAGGACACATTTGGCATTCTTTGAATTGGAATGTGTGACGGTGAGTCTGCAAAAGCACAACCATTACTGCGATCTTTACCAACAATAGCCGCAATTCTGCGGTCTAGTTGGTATCCAACCAATATTCCGTCCTTGACAATGTCCCACTTTTGGGCAGCGACTCCTTCATCATCAAATCCAACTGTGCTCAAACCATGTTCAGTTAAACGATCCCCAGTTATATTCATTAATTCAGTTCCATACTTCAAGGTGCCCAATTTGTCTGGGGTCGCAAAAGAGGTACCTGCATAGTTAGCTTCATAGCCAACAGCCCGGTCTAACTCAGTTGCATGCCCTATTGATTCGTGAATAGTTAGCCATAAATTACTGGGATGAATTACTAGGTCATATCTGCCTGGTTCAACACTTGGGGCGGCGACTTTGCCCGCCAGTAATTCTGGAAGCTCAGCTATTTCGTTATCCCAATTCCAAACATCATTACCCATCCACTCCCAGCCATACCCCGCAGGTTGAGCCAAAGTTCGCATCGATTCAAATCCGTGATCGCCCACACTGATTGCATCAATTTGACCATGAGTTCTGATGCGCTGCTGGGTAGTGGAGGTGCCGTATGAATCTGCATAGAACTTTTGTTCTTTAACATACATAACATAGGCCTGAGCGTGGTTAACAGACTTTGAACTAAGCAATTTACTGCTCAAATCCGCTAAGCGTGAAATCTTCTCCGAGTCTGAGACAGTGAACGGATCAATTTTGTAACTAGATGTCCATACTTGGTCTGCATAAACCGATTCTGGAACTAATTCAACGAACTCCAGAGAAAGAGGCTTGCTCGTCTTGGCCATCGCAACTGCTGTTAAGGCCAACTTCTTTGCTGAATCTAAAGTAACTTCTGGTGCGGATGAAAAACCCCAAGCACCATCAACAATTACGCGAACCCCTATTCCGTATACCGAATCATCGGTTTGGGTCTCAGGCTTAGCATCTCGCAGCTGCAATAAGCCCGTGCGCGTGCGTTCAATTCGAACATCAACATGAGAGGCACCTGCAGATCTTGCAGCCGATATGGCCGCATCAGCGGTGGCCTTCAGGGGTAGGCTCAAAAAGTCAGCATCAACCATGCGCGAACCCTGCCGTATTTGGGGCACAAATGCCAATTGGCGGGCACCCCTTAGAGTTTCGCAATGCGTTCATTTGCCAGCGACAATTACGCCCCTGCACACCCAGACGTGCTGCAATCAATGGTGGCCGTTAACCAAGATCATGACCGTGCCTATGGGGCAGATTCAGTAACACAGAAATTAGAGATCAAGATTAAAGAGGTGTTTGGCAAAGCTGCACAGATTTTTCCAGTATGGAATGGAACTGGAGCCAACGTAGTTGCCCTTCAAGCCATGTTGCGACCTTGGGAGGCTGTGATTTGCACAAGTCAGGCCCATATAAATGTTGATGAAGGTGGTGCGCCAGAAAGAATTATTGGTACTAAATTAATTGATCTGCCAACACCAAATGCCAAACTCACTCCCGCGCAAGTCAATCAAGCATTTATTAGAGATGGTGATGAACATTATGCCCAACCAAGGGTCGTGTCCATAACCCAATCTACCGAATATGGCACTGTTTACTCGGTTTCTGAAATTGCTGAACTTGCTGAAGTTACACACAAACACAATGCATTTCTGCATTTAGATGGTGCCCGTATCAGTAATGCGGCCGTTGCTCTCAATGTCCCATTCGCTGAATTCACTACAAAATGTGGTGTGGATGTGATCTCTTTTGGTGGCACCAAGAATGGGCTTATTTCTGGTGAAGCAGTGATCTTTTTAAATTCAAAACTAACTGACAATATTAAGCACATTAGAAAAACACTCATGCAATTAAATAGCAAAATGCGTTATTCATCTGCTCAGCTTCTAGCATTTCTTGAAAATGACTTGTGGAAACGAAATGCATTAAACGCGAACAAAATGGCTCAACTTCTTGCGACTGAGGTAGCACAAGTGCCTGGAATTAAAATTACTCAAACTGTGGAAGTGAATAGCGTCTTTGCAATAGTTCCACAATCTGTTATTACTAGAGTTATTCCACAATTCCCATTTTATGTTTGGGACGAACGCACCAATGAAGTTCGTTGGATGTGCTCTTGGGATACAACTCAAGAAGATGTAATGGCCTTTGTGGCAGCAATCAAAGCTGCAGTTAACTGACCCCACCAGGACGGGGCCATAGCCTCATCAGCACCACCCCTTGGATGTCTGATTCAGAAACTAAACCATAATTTCTCGAGTCAATACTGTTTTCTTGATTGTCGCCTTCAACAAACCACGACTCCAATTCGCATGACTGTAAACGCTTTATTGCCAGACGGAAACTGGGGTCATGAAACATCACTATTTGGCCAGGTCTAAATCTCTTAGATCTGGCCACCAATACCTGATCGCCATCTCTTAATGTCGGAAACATTGAGTCTCCCAACACCGTAACAACTTGCCATCTTCGAGGTTGCTCTTTCGCAATCTGCTCCATAGCGGTATTCTCCTGCATTACAAACTAGTCCGAGGGAGTTTCCATGAGAATTAAATCCAAGACCGTAGCCGCAGCACATTGCGATCTGCCATGTGGCGTTTATGACCCAGCACAAGCTCGGTTAGAGGCTCAGTCAGTCAAGGCATGCATGGAGAAATACGCAGCATCTTCAGATGCTGATTTCAAGGCACGGGCAGTTAGCATTAAAGAAGAGCGCTCCCACCTAGTTAAAGAGCATCTTTGGGTGCTTTGGACTGACTACTTCAAGCCAAATCACTTTGAAGCCCACCCAAACTTGCACCAGCTATTTAATGATGCAACCAAGTTAGCTGGAGCTGCAGGCACTAAAGGCACAAACGATGTGGCGGTTGCAGATAATTTGTTAGCCAAAATCGATGAAATTGCTGAAATATTCTGGGCTACCAAGAAATAGTTAGTCGGTAGAGAAGGCAGCCCAAATTCCAAGGGCTGCTAAACCAAACAGCAAGATAGAGATGGTTTGCCAGATTAAGTCGCCGGATTGAAAGAAATCCTCGTAACTGATCCCGATCATGAGAAGTTGTACCAAAATCATGGGGGCCCTTGCCCAGGCTCGGCCTTTTTTGAGACCAAGGGCGAGCCAAACCAACAAAGCGACAAAAGCCGCGTACAGGATCAACTCAGGCAACAAAACTCTGACTTCAAAATCCTGGGTAACCACTGATCCAACGAGGGTTATCAAAGCAATAGCTAGCAAGACCAGGGCTTGGAGGCTAGCTAACCACACAGCCACCAGGCGTCGAAAAGTCATTTCCATGAGGAGATAACCTTAAGGGGATCGCAATTCAGGGCATTCTCAGAAGTTGGGTATTGCCCAACGACAAAATCTGTGGGATTCTTCTCCCAAGCGCTTATTAGCGCCCAAACCCAGTTCTGAGTTTGGGCATTCTTAAGCCAGTACCTTGTGAACAGCGTCACAAGCGCTCGACACACGAGTCAAAGGAGGATCGGTATGGACTGGAGACACCAGGCTGAATGCCGTAATGAGGATCCTGAGTTGTTCTTCCCCATCGGGAACACTGGTCCTGCATTGGTTCAAATCGAGGCAGCTAAAGCTGTCTGCCGCAGATGCGTAGCTGTTGATGAGTGCTTGGAATGGGCACTAGAAACATCACAAGACAGTGGCGTCTGGGGTGGAATGAGTGAAGATGAGCGTCGTGCCGCAAAGCGTCGCGCTGCTCGCTCTCGCTCAGCGCAGCAGATGGTCTAATTAATTTAGACCTAGCTAGTTCACAAAGGCCCGCATCTGCGGGCCTTTGTTATTTCTGAAGTGGAACATTTAAATGTGCCCGAAACTCAAGTTCTTGGCTTACAACCAAGACATCACCACCTAGCTCATCTTCAATTAAACTCCGAACGATAGATAACCCAAGCCCCTCAATCACATCTAATTTGGAATTTGTCTTGTTTCTAACAACCATCGCTATCTGTTCTAAGTCCTGAGAAACATCTAGAGTGATTAGGTTAGGGCTCATGCCATGTTCGATTGCATTTTGGAGAAGTTCGGACAAGGCAGCCGCTAGCGGTACTGATATATCAGCATCACAATCACCAAAATCTCCATTTCTAACAATTTGAGTTTGTGGCTCAGCCAACTCTAGAGTCAAAGCAATCAATCTATCCGCAATTAAATTGAAGTTAATTCGACTGGTTGGCTCCAGGGTTAAAGTCTCATGCACTAAAGCGATAACACCAATGCGTCGTTCGGCTTCACTTAAAGCTCGCTTGGTTTCTGGAGAAGATCTGCGTGCCTGCATTCTGAGCAAGGCTGCAACAGTTTGTAGGTTATTTTTCACACGATGATGTGCTTCCCGTAATGCAGATTCTTTGGTTAAAAGGGCTTTATCTCGTCTACGAAGTTCAGTTACATCTCTTACTAAAACTAAGGCACCATCTTTTATTCCAGACTTAATTAATGGATAGCTGCGTAAAGTAATTGTTGCAGTTTTGTTCTCTACTTCTGCCCCACCAGCAGCTTCACCTCGAGCTATCAAAGTTACGACTTCATCAACAACACCATGCTTCTTCAATAATGAAACTGTGGTTGCTGCCAGATTAACCCCGGCTAGGTTTGTTGCCATTCCTAATCTTCGATACGCTGAAATCGCATTAGGAGAGGCATATTGCACAACTCCCAAGTTGTCGATTAAGAGAACCCCGTCCCCCACTCTGGGCGGTGAAGTAGTTGTTGAAATTGCATTATGTGGCGGGAATTCACATTCTCGAGCCATTTCAAATAACTTATCTGCAGAATTCAAATATGCGTCAGTTAGTGTGCCTTGTTGACGGCTACTTGGGAAGCGTTCGATTATGGCGATGCACTTATTACTTTTAATTATTGGAATTGCAGTTATACCTTGGTGTTCAATAATTTGTTTTTGTTGCTCTGCTCTATCAACCGCAATTGATCTACCTCTAGCTTGAAAATCACCCACTCGGTCGTGGGAAACTGAAGTTGCGGCAGTCACTGGGCGAATTTGGGCAACACAGATAAACCCACCTTCGTTCCATTTGGGAATCCAAAGTAGTAAGTCAGAAAAGGAGAGGTCAGCAAGCAGCATCCATTCTGCAATCAAATTGCTCAGTTGCTCACGCTCTTGATCCTCAAGATCAGAGTGTTCTTTGACCAGTTCTTCTAGGGTTGCCACAGGGGCAGATTACTTAACCCTTCTAAGTTATGAGAGGATGCACCATTCGATTGAGGAGTGATATGGGTAAGCGCGGCAGGAAAAAGCGGGCTCGTAAGAAAAACAAGGCTAATCACGGCAAGCGTCCAGGCGCATAAATCTTTAACTGAACCTAACTGATCTCAGATGCTCCAAAGCTCTGGGTCGGTCAGGTCAGTTTTGGTCAGCAACTTTTGTTCAGCAGCAACCACCACAGTACCTGGGGAAACATTCTTGGTTATCACACTATTTGCACCAATCACAGCCCCGGTTCCCACCCTTATATCACCTAGCACCTTTGCACCAGCACCAATAATCACATAATCCTCAATTGTCGGATGGCGCTTAACCCGCGCCAAACTTCTACCTCCCAAAGTCACATTGTGGTAGATCAATACATCATTACCTACTATTGAAGTTTCACCAATAACCACTCCCATTCCATGATCAATGAAAACTCTTCGGCCAATCACAGCGCCTGGGTGGATCTCGATTCCAGTTAACCACCGATTTAAGTTTGAAAGTATTCGAGCGGCAAGATAAAGTCTTTTGAGCCAGATCCAGTGAGCAAGTTGGTGCAGCCAGATTGCATGCATTCCCGGATAAGCCAGAGCTACCTCCAACTTACTGCGAGCTGCTGGGTCTCTTATTAAAGCATTGTTTAGGTCTTCATTTAACCTCTGCAAGAAATGCAAGCCTAATTCTCCTGTAAATCTTGATAAAGCACAGTTGATAAGTACCGTTCACCAAACGATGGAATGATCACTACAATTAGTTTTCCAGCAAATTCAGGTCTTCTAGCCACTTGAGCTGCACCCCAAAGCGCTGCGCCTGATGAAATCCCTGCCAGTATTCCCTCTTCAACGCCTGCTCGTCTGGCATACTTAATTGCTTCTTCATTTGGCGCATCCAAGACTTCATCATAGATTTTGGTATCCAAGATCTCGGGGATAAAGTTTGGACCAATTCCCTGAAGTGGGTGCCCAGAGGCTGTTCCACCATTCAATATTGGTGATGCAGCAGGCTCTACTGCAATTATTTTCACTTCAGGATTTAGCTTTTTCAATGCGTGACCAACACCGGTAATCGTGCCACCAGTTCCTATACCAGCCACTAATGCTGCTACCTGGCCATCAGTATCCCGCCAAATCTCCTGGGCAGTGGTTTTTCGATGAATTTCTGGATTAGCTTGATTAGCAAATTGTCGGACTAGAACTGCACCCTTAGTAGCGCCAATCTCCTCAGACTTAGCAACAGCACCACGCATACCTTCAGGAGCAGGAGTTAGCACTAGTTGCGCACCAAATGCCCTCAGAAGAGTTCTACGTTCCCGACTCATTGAATCTGGCATGGTTAGCACAACTTTGTAACCTCTAGCAGCACCAACCATGGCAAGTGCAATTCCAGTATTTCCGCTGGTAGCTTCCACAATGGTCCCACCTGGCTTTAATGCTCCCGACTCCTCTGCGGCATCAATCATTGCGATACCAATTCGATCCTTAACAGTGCTGGTTGGGTTGTAAAACTCAAGTTTGCCCACAACCGTTGCACCAGCACCATCCATGATGCGATTGAATTTTACGAGCGGAGTATTTCCCACCACCTGTGTGATGTTGTCATAGATTTTCATTATTTTCCTTTAAGTTAGATTTTACATCGATTCAAACTGAAGCTTTAACAAAATTAATCGTTAGGACTGGCTGTTAACAACAAGCACAGGTAACAACACAACAGGGAGTCAGAAAGTGTTTGCATTTTTTCTGAGTAAGTTTAAATGACATAAGATTATTTTATGTCAAGGTTCAAAAGTTTGCAATATCAGGTGTTGTTTTTGCGATCTATTTGCAAATACGAGAACTAACCAAAAAGCGTTGGTTGGGTTGCTGGTGTGGATACTGGCTGTAGTAAGTGCACACCTTGATTTCTAACATTGTTCAAATCAGTAGTTACTGGAAACGACTTCAACTTAATTTCAGTTCGATCTGTTAACTGCGCCACAGCGAGACCCGAATCAGTATTTTGTTCATCAAGCCAGTGCGCAATATTTTCTTTAGATAACAAGACGGGCATTCGATCATGGATTGGAGCTACCGATGAATTTGCGTCGGTGGTGATTATGGCTGCGGTCTTTAAGTGACCTTGCCAAATCTCGTAGATTCCAGCAAATGCCAATAATCTTCCAGACTCAGGTTGAAAATAGTAGGGCTGTTTTTTACCCACCGACTTCAGGGTCGTCTGCCATTCAAACCAACCACTTGCTGGAATAACGCATCGACGATATCTGACTGCATCTCTAAATGAAGGCTTGCTAACAATTGTTTCAATACGTGCATTTATCAAGTTCGAATTAATCTCCCCAGATTCAGCCCAGTTGGGGACCAGCCCCCAAGACATTACATCCAAGGAGCGTTTACTTTTCAGATCAAGAACTACGGCGATTGGCAAGGTTGGGGCGATGTTGTATCGAGGCTCAGGCAGCCCAGCTAGAACCTGTTCGATTGCAAATTCACTGCTGATTTCCGCCAGATCATTGCTAGCTGCATACCTTCCACACATATGAAAAGCATGCCATGAACTCAAGCCAAGTACCCTCTCGCCATGAGCTGGAAGGCACCAAGGGCAGCATCCCCTGTGACGGGGCTGGTCAGCGTGCCTGGATCGAAATCCATTACTAATCGCGCTCTAGTGCTTGCGAGTTTAAGTTCTGGTCCAAGCAAGATCAGTAATCCTTTAATTTCGCGAGACACTCAACTAATGATCTCTGCGCTGCAAGCGTTAGGAATAAGTGTCGATGTTCAAGTCGATTCCATTCAAGTCTTTCCTGGAGAATTAATCAGTTCTGGCAAAGTTGAAGTTGGCCTAGCTGGAACAGTCATGCGTTTTGTGCCAATCATTGCAGCATTAGCTAAAGGAGCCACCAGCTTCGATGGTGATCCACAAGCACGAATGCGCCCTATGCAGGTCACTATCGAATCTCTTAGGTCACTTGGAGTAGAGGTTCAAGATGACCACCGAAATGCACTACCGTTTGTAGTTGTTGGTAAGGGTGAAGTTACCGGTTCAGACATTCAAATTGATGCCTCTGCCTCTAGTCAGTTCATCTCAGCCTTGCTTTTGGTTGGATCTAAATTTAAGAATGGGTTGCGACTAACTCACACTGGGGAGAAACTTCCATCAATGCCACACATTGAGATGACAATTTCAATGCTAAGTGAGCATGGAGTCTCAGTAGCCATGAGTGGTCAGACATTCACTATCAAGGCCTCCCCGTTGCTGCCCGTAGATCGGGTAATTGAACCTGACCTATCTAATGCCGCAGCTTTTTTAGCTGCAGCGATGGTAACGGCTGGAAGAGTTTCAATTCCCAACTGGCCTAGTTCAACTACTCAAGCTGGTGACCAAATTCGCAGCATTTTTTCATTGATGGGTGCAGCTGTGGACTTAACAAACTCTGTTCTCACTGTTACAGGTCCAAAAGTGTTGAAACCTTTAACCGCTGATCTATCGGCTGTTGGGGAATTAACTCCAGTGATTGCTGCTGTTTGTGCATTTGCGCCAGGAGTTTCAACACTGACTGGAATTGCTCACCTGCGAGGGCATGAAACTAATCGATTACTGGCATTGAGCACTGAATTAGACAAGGTTGGAGTGAAAGCTGTTGGCCTCGCTGATGGCTTAGAAATTTTTGGTGGAACTGTTTCGAGAGCAGATTCAGTGCTTAGTTCCTATCATGATCACCGAATGGCAATGTTTGCTGCGATATTGGGCTTAAATTCAGACTTAGTTCTTGATGACGTGGAAACAACTTCTAAAACTTTGCCTAACTTTGCAGATATGTGGAAACAATTAGTTGCTGGAGATTTGTGACTAGAAATCATCAAGACGAAGATTCGATTAAGTTTAGGCCAAGCCGAAGTTCTAGGCCCCGCAGTAAGGATCGACCAAAACATGATGATGCAGCACTTGCTAAAGTTGTAACAATAGATCGTGGCCGCTACACATGTGTGCTCAGTGACGATGAAGATACTCAAATTAGTGCGGTAACTGCGCGAGAGCTGGGGAAAGCTGCTGTAGTGGTTGGTGACGAAGTTTCAATTGTTGGTGATTTATCTGGAACGATTGGCTCTTTGGCTCGAATTGTTAAGGTTTCTGAACGTAAGACTTCATTGCGACGTACCGCTGACGACTCGGAAGCAACCGAAAGAGTTCTGGTAGCAAATGCAAATCAATTAGCCATTGTTGTTTCGGCAACCAACCCAGAACCACAACCTAGGTTGATTGATCGTGCCTTGGTTGCAGCACTGAATGAAGGCATGCAAACAATTCTGATAATAACTAAAACAGATCTTGCTGACCCAAAAGAGTTGGTGGCACAATATCAAGGTTTAACTTCAAAAATTCTAACTTTGCAAAAAGGCATGGACTTAGTGAATCTAAAAAATATCCTTAAAGATCTAACCACAGTTTTGGTTGGTTCGAGTGGAGTAGGTAAGTCAACTTTAGTTAATGCCCTAGTTCCTACAGCCGATCGATCTACTGGTTCAGTTAATGAAGTAACTGGGCGGGGCAGACACACATCAACCTCTGCTCATGCGCTGCTACTTCCAGAGGGTGGTTGGATTATTGACACTCCAGGCATCAGGACTTTTGGAATTGCACATGTTGAGAATGCAACTATCGCTGCTGCTTTCACAGATCTAGCAGAGATTATTCAAAACTGTAAGAAAGCTTGCAGTCATGATGAGGTCGACTGTGCCTTGAATCAACTTGATGAATCCTCGGAAGTATCTAAGGACAGAATTGAATCTTTACGACGATTAATGAACTCCAAGGCTGCTTACTAAATATCGTTTACCCATGACCAAACTGCTTCAGTTCCTGAGTGACCAGTTAGATACATATAGCCAGCTGCACCTAGTGCACTGAAAACCAACATCACGGCGAGCACAGTCCGAACTGGTTTATTTGCATGCTTACTCTTGTCAACATATAACAGTAAAGCCAGCAAGAAAAGCATCGGCAAACTTGTTAGAGGAGCCGTTTCACCAAATTCTGAATGTCTTTCAACTTCAATGCCGAGGCGCTCTTCAAAGGGTTCTCCACTGGACTTGGCCAAGAACGAAAACACCTGGCCCAGAACTGCTGATGCCAATATCAGCGGACCAAATCTGCGCGAGAAAGACTTCTTGTAGGCAGCAATCAAAGACAACAGCGCGGCCAACGGAATAAAGACCACAGCAGCATGAACAACCAAAGAATGCACTGGCAACCCAAGAATTAGATCAAATGGACCTCCAAGGTCCCCATCAAGTCGTAACATCAAACTCCCTCAAGTACGGTCTGCCTATGAGCTCACCTGTATGCCTGCCAAGTATCTCAAAGGAGTTACTAGCAGACCTCACTATCGCCCACCAACTCGCTGATTTAGCCGACGTTTTGACCTCAGAGAAATTTCAAACGCTTGGATTGAAGATTGAAACTAAACCAGACTTGACTCCAGTAACTGAGGTAGATCGAGGAGTTGAACGAATTTTGCGGGATCACTTATTGAGCGCTTTACCAGATGATGCCGTTATTGGGGAAGAATTCCCGAACACTGGTAACTCAAATAGAAGCTGGGTTATTGATCCAATCGATGGGACTAAAAATTATGTGAGGGGGGTGCCTGTTTGGGCCACATTAATCGCACTACTCATTGATGGTGAGCCTGTAATAGGTGTCGTAAGCGCACCTGCTTTAAATAGAAGGTGGTGGGCAGCCAAATCAGGTGGGGCGTTTGTGGGGTCTGTTGATCATTCTGGATTTATTGGAAAACAAATCAAAGTTTCTAAAGTTACTAACTTAAGCGATGCTTCACTCTCGATCTCAGATTTAGGAACTGACCCAACTAGTAAATATGCTGCAGGTTTTGGAGCCCTTACTAATCAAGTTTGGCGAACCAGAGGTTACGGTGATTTTTGGCAACACTGTTTAGTGGCCGAAGGTGCAATCGATCTTGCTGCAGAGCCTCAAGTTGCCTTATGGGATTTAGCCCCGCTGGCAATTATTGTTGAAGAAGCCGGCGGTCGGTTTAGTGGTCTAAATGCGGTGAGAGGTCCCGATCAAGGCACTGCTCTATCAAGTAATGGTGCCCTACATGAAGCTGCCCTCAAGGCAATTAACGCCTGACCAGTTTTAGTGGCAGCCCATGTTTTGGGCGAACCGTAACTGAAGGTAATACAACAACGTTGCGAACAGTAGGGGTAAACGAAAAGCTTCTAGTTAGCATGGCTAATGCAATTACACCTTCTAATAGTGCAAAATCTCTGCCAATACACATTCGAGCTCCCAGTCCAAAAGGCAAATAACTGCCTGGCAAGATTTTTGTTTCGTCTAGAAATCTATCGGGACTAAATGCATCTGGGTTCGGCCAATACTTTTCATTGCGATGAGTTGCCCAGGGACTCACAATTACGAGGGAGCCAGCTCTTATTTTAACGCCGGCAACTTCATCATCACTAACACAATTTCTAGTTATCAGCCAGGCTGGCGGATAAAGTCGCATAGCCTCACTTAATACAGCCTTGGTATAAATTAGCTTTGAAAAGTCATTTAAAGTTAAATCACGTTTTTCTGCAATGGCAATTACTTCATCATAAATCTTTTGCTGAACGTCTTTTCGGCTAGAAATTAAATGTAAAGTCCAGATTAAGGCACTTGCTACTGTCTCATGTCCAGCAACAATGAAGGTCACGACTTGATCTCTAACTTCCTTGGTAGTTAGTTGAGTGTCCTCTAAGCCTGATACGAGCAAGTCAAGCATCGTAGGACTACTTTGATCGCGACCAACTGCTTCTTCAATTAATGATTGGACAGTTTCATCAAGTCTTCGATTACTGCGCTTGAGTTTTTGGTTAATTGGAGTTGGTATCCAACTTGCTGGAAAGATAGGGGTGCGAGCTCGGGAGATTATGACATCTAACCCATCTAAAGTTGCTTTAACGAGATGGCTCGCCTGCTCATTCAAGTTGCTGCCAAAGAGTGCGGAGCCAACAACATTTAAAGCTAGATTCATCATCTCTGAATCAACATCGACCGCTTCCCCAGTGCGTTTATTCAAGTTCTCAATTGTTTGCTTTGTTGCCCGCACGGAATGGCCAACTACGTCATTGATGATTTCATGATGAAAGGCTGGCTGCACAATTCTTCGTTGCTCTCTCCAGATAGCAGTATCAGCAGACAACAAGCCCTGTCCAGTAACCAGTGAAAGAGTTCGGTATTGAATCGTTGACTTACCATAGTTGCGGTTTGCAATTCTTAGTACATGATCCACTGCATCTGGTGAATTAACAAAGTAAGCAAGGGGTTTAGGTATCGGAAATTGCACAACTGGGCCAAACTGTTTCTGCATGGAACCTAGAAACCCAGGGGCATCGTTTCTGATGCGCAAAATGGACCGCAGCATCATGCCCCCAGTAGGCCCAGGCGCATTCATGAACTTAGGTAGTTTGCCCATATCGCTAGCCTAGGATGTGGGGCATGCAGATCTGTGTGCGGCAACCAGTACTTGATTTCGTACAGGAATAGTCATGATTGACTTTGCAACTTCCATTGTGGATGACATTGGCCTGCTTGGTGCGGCTTTTCTGATAGCACTTGAAAGTATAGTTCTGCCTTTACCTTCTGAAGTTGTTTTGCTACTAACTGGATTTAATGTTAGTGCTAATAATTTTGATTTACTACCAGCAATCTTGGCTACCACTTCTGGCTCAATATTGGGAGCATGGGTTTTATACAGCCTTGGATTAGCTTTTTCTAAAGAGCGGATTTATGGCTTAAACCAGCAATTTGGAAAATATCTAGGTATCAAAAATACTGACCTAGATAGAGCATTTAGATGGTTTGATCGTCATGGCGCTTTAGTTGTATTTTTTGGTCGCCTGCTACCAGTCTTGCGAAGTTTAGTTAGCGTTCCAGCTGGAATTAATCGAATGTCTATTATCAAATTTACAACCCTCACGGCCGCAGGCAGTGCTATCTGGAATTCAATTTGGATCTGGGTTGGCGTCTCCCTCGGAGCCCAATGGCTTAGAGCCGAGAAGTGGGCGACAGTTCTAGATTTGATTGTTTATGGCTTAGTGGTTGTGTTAGTTCTAATAGTTTTTGTGAGAATAATAAAGCGGATTAATCAACAGCCAAAGTAGTGTATTTTCAAAGATGCTAAGATCACGAGATGACTTTAGCCACAATCGAGTTCAAGGGTTTAACCAAGGACTACGGGAAAAATATTGCGGTAAAGAATCTGTCTGCGGAAGTATTTCCAGGTCGAGTTACTGGATTTTTAGGACCAAATGGAGCCGGTAAAAGCACTGCCTTACGCTGCTTATTGGGGCTAGTTACCCCGACTTCTGGCAACTCCACAATCAACTCTTCAAAATATCACGATCTAGTTGACCCATATTTACATGTTGGAGCAGTTTTGGACAGCAGAGGTTTTCATCCAGGCCTAACTGCGCGTCAAAACCTAAAAGTGATGGCGGCGGCCTCAGGAGTAGATAAGAAGCGGATTGAAGAAGTCATTGAGATGGTGGACCTAAAAGATGCGATAGATAAGCGAACCAAGAAGTATTCGCTGGGCATGAAACAGCGACTTTCTCTGGCTACTGCCCTATTAGGCAATCCAGAAGTAATGGTGCTGGACGAGCCCGCTAATGGATTGGATCCAATTGGCATCGTTTGGTTACGTCAATTCCTAAAGTCGCTGGCTAAAGAAGGAAAAACTATTTTGGTCTCCTCGCATCAACTAACTGAGATGCAAAATACTGTTGATGACGTGCTAATCATTCATAAAGGTGAATTAGTGGCCAGCGGAAACGTGGACGCTGTATGTGCTGGTCGCTCACTAGAGCAAACCTTCTTGGACTTGACTTCAAAGGCTGTTTGATGAATAAATTATTTGTAGCCGAACTTAAGAAAGTCATTTATCTGCGCTCCACTTGGGTGTTCCTAGTTTCTAGTGCAGCATTTGGGGCATTAAATACCTCGGCCACTGCATTCTTTCTTGGTTCTGAAGAAAATTTTGGGATGCCAGGTGTTGACACAGTTCAAGGTGTAGAAAGTGTTTACGCAAACGCTGTCAGTAGCTACCTGTTTGCACTGATCATTGGAATTTTGATCATGACCAGTGAATATAAGCACGGGACTGCAGTTGCCACATTCTTGGTTTCACCTAAGCGTCATCGAGTTTTGCTAGCCAAGATTGCAGTCGGTGCGACTGCTGGCTTCACAGTTCAGTTAATTTCTTATCTTGTTGGTGTATTTGCAGGATTTATCACGCTGAGCTTCCAGGAAAATGTCGCAACCCCCTCCACTTCATCTTTACTAAACACCTTATTTGCGTGTTTAATCTCAGGGTTTGTCTTGGGAATTGTCGGTGTTGGATTAGGAGCATTGATCAAGGTTCAGGTGGCTGCCATTACTGGAGCAGTGCTGTGGACCTTGTTAGTGGAAAGTTTGATCATCTTGTTCTTTAACGACATCGGAAAGTATCTTCCAGGAGGAGCGATCACAGGTGTCTTGCAAATTGAGGTTGGTGGGCCTCCAAGTTTGGATTTGGAATTTAACTTCTTGAGCCCGGGGGCCTCAACATTACTGCTGCTGGGTTATGCCATCCTGTTTAGTGGGATAGCGGCTCTTACCACTCTAAAGAAAGATATCGAATAACCATGAATTTTGTACATGATCCTGAAATAGCAAGTGAGGTAGTTCTTGCAGGTGTTAACAAGGCCAAGCATCTAGGTTTAGAAATGGCAATTGCAATCGTGGACTCAGCGGGCAATCTAGTTGCTTTTGCCAGAACTGAAAATGCTTCCATGGCTGCCGTTGAATCAGTGCCTGCAAAAGCTCGAACAGCAATCTGGTTTGGACGCCCCACATCTAGTACAGTCGAAGCAGCCGAAAAGCGACCAACCGTTTACACCAGCATTATGGGAACAAGTGCCAACAAGTTAGTCCTATCTATGGGTGGCGAACTCCTAAAGAAAGGTAATCAAATTGTTGGAGCAGTTGCATCTGCGGGAGCCAGTGGCGCTGAAGACATCATTGTTTCTAAGGTATGTGTTGAGTTGTGGGAAGAATTAACAGCCTAAAGTGCTTTTAGTTGTGAATGTGCTTTAATCCCAGTGTGGAAATAAACCTTGAGCCTTTATCCGAAAAAGAAACCTACGCACTACTGACTCAAACCATCCTGCCAAGACCTATTGCCTGGGTTTTGACAGATAACTCTGCATCTGATGATTCCAGATGGAACCTTGCTCCATTTTCATTCTTCAATGGAATTTCTTCAAATCCCCCAATGGTTATGTTCTCAATTGGAAGTTGGGATGTGTCTGGCAAAGTAAAAGATACGTTGGCAAATGCTAGAAAAAACAAATTCTTCACAATCGGGATAGCCAAAAAAGATTTAGTTAAGCAAGTGCAACAAACGGCTATGGAACTGCCTCCAGAAGTTGGTGAGGTTAAAGAGTTTGGAATTTCAGTAACCCAGTGGGATTGGCCAACACCACTTATTGATGGGTGTGGAATTAATTTTGCGTGTTCACTTGCTAAAGAAGTGCACATTGACGAAAGTAGTCAAATTCTGGTCTTCGCTCGCATCACAAAAATTTGGGTTGAAGATAAAGCTGTATCCCGAGATGATAAAGGGCGGATTGTAATCGACCCTGCAATCATCGATCCATTACTTCGTTTAGGAGCAGGTAAGTACGGGACGTTAGGAGTTGTGATACCTACCCCAAGTCTTTAAAGACTGAAAGACCAAAAAAACTTTAGCCCCTAGATTTCTCTATATCTGGTTTTTTCAATTCTTCTTCAAGTTGTGCCAAAGTGTTGTTGTATTGATTAAGAGTGCTACCGGCGGATTCGATCTGACCCTTAAGTGTTACGTACGCAGATTCTAAATTCTTTGAAACACTAATTATGTCCCGTCTGATTCTTTCGAGTCTACGTTGCTCCTGCAGACGATCTTCTGCAATTTTCGCACTCGCTTTCTCAAGTGCAATTCCTGCTGCCTGCTCTGCTTCTGATTTAATTCTGGCCGCCTCTTTAAGGGCCGCAGATTTAACCTCTTCGACCTCTTTGGCCAATTTTTGAAGAGAGGTTTTAATCTCATTCTCTGATTTAATTCGGTCCTGAGACACTTTTTTCTCAGTTGCTACCTTTAAAGATTCAAGTTCAGATTTAACTTTATGCTCAGCTTCTTTTGTAGCCTTAATAATCGCTAGCGTGTGTTCGCCCGCAAGCGCTACTAACTCTAATTCAGACATTTCCTTTAGATCTTTGCGCTGCTTTAGTTCATGAAGTTCAGTTTTGAGTGCAGAGATCTCGTCGGCGCCTGAATCACTTTCAATACCTGAACGATTAGTTTTTTTAAATGGATCAGAAACTCCAATACTAGCTCCAAGGTTTTGGATTAACTTGAATCGTTCTTTCTCTGTTTTCAAGAGTGCTCCTTATGGAATGGAAGATAGTCATTCTCTGCAAAGGTATCAATTACTAAGCGGATGCAAAGAATAGCACTAGAGCGTTTTTCTCACTTGAGTAGCATTTGTGAGTGGGGCGGATCGGACTTGAACCGATGACCGACGGATTATGAGTCCGCTGCTCTAACCAACTGAGCTACCGCCCCTTAGATCGTGGCCAACCCCATTTCGATCATCAATGAATGGCTCTCCCATCTGGACTCGAACCAGAAACCTGCCGATTAACAGTCGGCTGCTCTGCCAATTGAGCTATAGGAGATCGGAGGGTGAAAGATACCTGATGACCCATCAGGGCAATTAACTGCCAGAAGCCAAGAGTGTGGTGTTTGTGGCTGCGCTTGCAATTCTCAACGGTTCAAGCGCTTGGTCCCAGGGCCTTCCAATAGCCCAGGCCAATCGCTCTGGAATCTGTGTCGGGTCTTGAGTATTGATTGAGTCCAGGACTACAGATTCGTCTAAAACCACGTTTCCAAGCTCGTTGGTGTCAACTCGTTTAATACCAAGAACTGGCGTGATCATCCACCGCTCTCCTAGGCCAAAACTAACTGGCTCACGAATTACCTCGGCAAATAAGTTTGGAAATTCATACAGATCTGAGACTAATTTTGGAAGTGAATCCAAGTTGCACCTAAAGGTTAAGAATGTCTTTTGAGATTTTGGAATTAGTGGCTGGTTTGTCCAACTCCATGGAGCACTTAATGTGAGCATAGATTCAACAACCCACTGTAAATGTGACACAACAGACACTGGCACAGCATGCAAATATAGATAGCCATTTACCCGTAAATGAGCACTAGACATATATGGGTTAGCACCCATAAAACCACCTCCTGAGGTTTGCCTTCCCCGACAGCCTCAATGGAGTGGCTTAATGCTAAAGCATTACAAAGTGTGATCTAAATCAGGTGTGAATTAGTAGACATCAAAATTGGTCATCCGACAGGCGAAATAGGCGTATGGTGACAGATGTAAGGCCAGCCGTGGGGGCAAGGCCGGAAGTGAGAAAAGAAAATGAACGCCAAATCCACAAAGATTGTGGCTCTAGTGTTGATGGTGCTTGGTGCTTTGATGGTCGTAGCCGGAGCAACCACTTACAGCATGGTTTCTTCTCAGCTACAAGCTGAGCGAATCACTGTTTCACAAGACTCTGACAAGTACGCTGGGGAAGCAGTAGCAGGTCCATTTACTGCATACCAAGAAGCAATAATGATTGAAAAGCATGCACTAGCAGCTACAAATGGCAAGACTTATGCTGAATTAGATCGCGAAGATCCACTAAGAGGAACTGCCATGAACGGCTCTTTCCTTCGGGCATCTTTGTTCACTTCAGTAGTGTCCTTTGGAGTTTCTGCCCTGGTTATGGGAGTTGGTTTGATGTTCTTCCTATCAGGCTTGGCAACTCGCTCACTAGTTAAAGTTTGATTTAACTAAAGCAAAAACCCCCTCGAAAGAGGGGGTTTTTTAATTGGTAGCGGGGGCAGGATTTGAACCTACGACCT
>DBCL01000007.1:0-18829 GCA_002293025.1 Actinobacteria bacterium UBA959 | reverse complement strand
GCTACCGAGCTGCTCCACCCCGCGCTGAAACTGCGAGTCTAGCAAAGCGTCAGTTCTGATTAGCTTTTGCCTCTTGATCTGCTTGAACCGCACGCTCTAATGCAGCTTCTAGTCTGGCCTGAGCTGCACCGTATGCCGCCCAATTACCTGATTTGAATGCTGATTCAGCATCTGCAATTGCTTGCTGCATGTCTTTCAATGCAGTTTGCAGTCTTTGTTCTGCAGTATTTGTTGTTGGAGTTGTTTCGGTATTAGTATCTTCTGTATTCGGAGTTGTTGGTGATACCCCAGCAGATGATCCAAATAATTCAAACAGAGCTTGATCAAGTGTCGAAGTGAACACTACTTTTTGACCAAAGGAAGCAAGCACTCGTCTTAGAAGCGGGTAACCATCCCCTTGATTACCTTGAACATAAACTGGTTCAACATATAAGAATCCGCCAGCTATTGGTAAGGAGAGTAGATTTCCTAATTTCACATCTGAACCACCCTGACGCAAAAGCGACAATTCTAGAGAAACTTGTGGATCAGACTCAAAGTTGTTCTGAACTTGATTTGGGCCAGGGATCACTGTGTTACTTGGAAGTTGTAGAACTCTAATCTTTCCGTAGTCACTCGAAGTTGGATCAGATTCGACCGCAATAAAACCAGCCAAAGTTTGACGCTGCACTGGTGAATAAGCTGACGTTAATCTAAATGACTCCTTGCTGTCGCCTGGAAGCTGAATTTGCAAGTAGTAAGGAGGCTGTGCCTGAGCAATCCCCTCAACTGTTGGATCTTGCGGTACCGACCAGAAATCCTGACCGTTATAGAAGGATGAAGGAGTTGTAACGTGGTACTTGGCATACACAGCTCGCTGCACCTTAAACAAGTCCTCTGGGTAGCGAGTTTGCTTGAACAAAGCCTCTGGCATCTCAGACTTCGGCTTTAGTAAACCAGGAAATACCTTTGACCAAGTTTTCAATATTGGCTCATTTGGATCCCAGGCATACAAGGTCACGGTGCCTTCGTAAGCGTCAACCACTGCTTTTACTGAATTCTTGATGTAGTTAACATCATCATTGCTTAGTCGACTAACACCAGTTCTGGTTGCATTCAAAGAATCAGCTGTTACTTCACCTAGCGAAACCCTTTGGGAATAAGGGAACAAGGATGAGGTTGTGTAGCCATCCACAATCCACTGAATCCTTCCATCAGCCACAACTGGGTATGGGTCGCCATCCAAAGTAAGCCATGGGGCCACATTCTCAACTCGTTCACGCGGGTCGCGCACGTAGAGCACTCGAGATTCTGAGTTCACGTAATCACTCAGCATGATGTTTATCTCGCCAAAAGAAATCGCATACATCAGTTTGTTAAACAATCCGCCAATTGGCACACCACCCTTGCCAGAGTAGGTATTATTTTGTTGACCAGTTGGTGAGAGCTCATCTGGATAATCAAGTTCACGTGGTTCCGCGCCTTCAGGTGCACCTACTATCGAATAAGCAGGAGATCTTTCACCAAAATAAATTCTTGGTTGATCAATTGCCAGAGGGCCCTTAGGTGGAATGTCTTTGACGAAAAACTCTGGGCCACCATCTGATTTAGCAGTGTTATCAAAAGCCGCTGCCACCCCGAATCCATGTGTATAAACGAAGTGCGAGTTAATGAAGTTTCGAGCTTGTGGAATACCATCTAAGTTAATTTCTCGAGTTGCCACAATTGCACCGCGTAACTCACCATCAATTTCATATCTTGAAACATCTAATGCGTCACCAAACGAGTAGTAGCCCTTGATCTGCTGTAGCTGATTAAATGTTGGAGCTAGTTGGATTGGATCCATTAATCGAACTTTGCTAAGGGTCCCTTGAAATTCAGACAAGTTCTCAATCTTTGGCAAAGTCAGGGCGCTGTAATCTTCTTTTTGGACATTGGTTAGGCCGTATGCCTCACGGGTGCTGTTGATTCCGCGCTCAATATAAGGAGCCTCTAGAACAGCCTGGCTTGGTCTTACTTTGAATTGTTCTAATAGTGATGGATAAAGTCCACCTGCAACTACTGAAGTTAGAACTAACAATCCAACCGCCGTCAATGGAAGGCGCCATGACTTTCTAAAAATGTTATAGAAAAAGAGCACTGAGATCAAGGCGGCAATTGCCGTCAGCAGGGTTCGTGTAGGTAACACTGCCTGAACGTCTGTGTACTGCAATCCATCAACCAAAGTATTTGTCTGAACAGCTAAGTCATATCGATCCAGCCAGTAAGCGCCAGCTTTAAATAACATGAAGACACCAAGAATTGCTGATAGGTGTGCTGTTGCCTTTGGGGTTATCAAGCGTTGTTGAGGTTGCAGGACTAATGCTCCATTAGCTGAATGGATTAGGCCGGCAATGATCAGCATGAAAACGGAGAGAGTGATTCCAATTCCAATTAGTTGGGTTAGAACTGGATAAGTAAAAACAAAGAATGAAATATCAATATTAAAATGTGGGTCCTTGGTATTGAAAGGTTCCCGATTAAAAAAAGTTAACCATGTTGACCATGTGCTAGCTGCAGAAAGCGCGAGCAGGACAGAGAGCACAGCAGCTACTCCAAATGCCAGCAACTTACGGATGCGATCAACCTCGGGAGGTAAATCAAGTGCCAATTGGGCTGGGCGTAATTTGAAGGCAATTGCAACGGTTCCCATTAAAAAGATTAAAGCAACTACTAGAGCCCCAAAGAAGAGTCCCAAGCGCGCAAACAAGATTGTGGTGTAGACAGTTTGGGCATCTACAGATTTAAACCACAAATAGTCTGTGTAGAAACCTGCAAAGAAAGATGTTGCCAACCCAAGGATCGCAACGACACCAATTGCAATTAGAAATGATCTGGATCTGCCGCTAGGCATTTTGAACTGAGCAGGCTGAGCACCGAATGGATTTTGCTGAAAAAATGACATGCCGTTACTCTAATTGAGAACCATTTACTTTGCAGTACAGGTAGGCACAACAGCCTGTGAATCTAGGTTTAACTGCTTCAAAACTCTCACCGCTTGATCGATGCTAGACACAGGCACAACTTTGAGGCCTTTTGGTGTTAACTGCCCAATCTCGTCACAATTTTCTTCAGGAGCTAGAAAGACGGTGGCTCCTGCTTTCCGCGCTCCAATCATTTTCTGCTTAACGCCGCCGATTCCGCCCACTTCTCCTGTTGTGGTAATTGTTCCAGTAACCCCAATATGCGAATTACCAGTTAGATCACCTGGAGTTAACACATCAATAATTGCTAAGGTGAAAACTAATCCCGCACTTGGTCCACCAACATTTTGATCAGCGAACTTAGCTTTGATAACTGAGTCAACTTCCGAAGTTAAATAAGCTCCAATTGAACCTTGTCCTGGCAAGCCATCAGTTTTAACAGCAACTATTCGAGCTTGGGCTTGCTTTCCATTTCGCAAGTAGTTGATTATCACTTCTGAGCCTGGTGCATTTGCTCGGACCGCTTTTATAGCAGCACCCACAGAATCAACCGGCAAACCGCTCACTTCCAAAATTTGATCGTCTGCTTTTAAGAATTCTGCTGCAGGCATTCCTTTAATTACATCAACCACTATTACTTTTTCACTGAACGGTAACTTTAAATGGCGTAGTGCTGCTGCAAGTGCAATATCTTGTGAGCTTGCAAAAGCTCTCAGGCTTTGCTCTTCAACTTCGACTTCAGATACTTCTTGCTGATAAAAGGCTCTTCTTGGCACAACTGCCACATCCGGATTGATCCAACCACTTACCGCTTCAAATAAAGTTATTGGTGTTTCAGGTCCCCCAACTTCTCGAACTGTGGTCATATCTAATCGACCTGTTGTTGGATAAGTCTGTGATCCAGAAACTTGCAGAAACTCTTCTTGCCCAAGATTGCCTAGTGTGTTAAAGACTGGACCTGGCTTCATACTTAAATAAGGAACTGGAAGTGCCGTTAAAGCAATCAACACCCAAACAATTAAAAGTCGCCTCCAAAAACTACCCTTAGAAAAGAAGTTCACTTCTTGGGTTCCCCGGCTGAATCAGTTGGCTCAGTAGTTATTTTTTGAACCGCATTTTCAAAAGCATGGCGCTGGGCAATGGCCTTATCAGGTCTACTGGTCTTATTTGGTTTGGCAAACCAAACCAAATAGATCAATCCAACGATTAGTGTGCCGATTGGCACCAACCACCAAATTAAGGCTTGCATCAGACCTCCTAATTGCCACCTTATCTGAATATGTGATGAAGAGCAGGATTGCTCAGGGGAAGTTGACATGCACGAGTTAGGGGCAGGGTTTACGGTGTCCCTTATAAAGTAAAGAGGTATCGCAATGAGTATCCCGTTTGGGTTCCAGCCTCCATCAGGAGAAGGTGACCCAATGAATCAAATTGGCAAGGCCTTGGAGCAACTTGGCAAGATGATGAGCGCTGGCTCTGATGGTTCTGTTAATTGGCTCGCGGTCTCTGATATTGCAAAACAAGCAATTGATGCACAAGGTGATGTGCTTCCAACTATGCATGAATCCAGCTCTACCCAAACAGCGGGAAGAACTGTTGATTTGTGGTTAGACCAAGTTATGGGGCTTCCATCCATTGGTCTAGACCTAGAATCTTGGTCTAGAAAAAACTTTGTTGATAACACAATAGATTCATGGAAGCTTTTGTCAGATCCCGTGTTGCGCAGAATGACTGACTCGATGACCTCAATGATGCCTGGCAGCGAAGCACTTCCCCAAGAAGTGGCAGCAATGGCAGCACCCATGATGAACATGCTTAAGGGTATTTCTGGAGCAATGGTTGGCATGCAAGTTGGTCAATCGCTTGCCGCTTTGGCAAGCGATGTAATGGGAGCCTCTGATATCGGAATTCTTTTAACAAAAAAACCAAGAGCGGCCTTGTTGGTTCAACGATGCACTAGTTATGCCAATGAAATTAGTGTCGAACAAGAACAGACTTTGCTGCACTTGGCTGCCAGAGAAGTTGCACGCCAAAGATTGTTCTCATCCATTGACTGGTTGAGTGGAGCTATCACCACTAGCGTTGAAATACACGCAGCTGGCATGCAGGTGGATACTCAGCGCTTGCAACAAGCATTACAAGAAGTTGATCCAACAAATCCAGAAGCGCTCGCGCGAGCTCTTGAAGGTGGAGTGCTAACCCCAATTCTCACTCCAGAACAACAGGCAGCACTTATTAGACTCGAAAACTTATTAGCTTTAATTGAAGGGTGGACAGAGATGGTGGTGAAGGCTGCCACTGAATCCAAACTTGCTGCTTACCCAGCCTTGGCTGAATCCATGCGCAGGCGCAGAGCTACTGGAGGACCGGCAGAGAATGCATTCGCGGCACTTGTTGGTCTAGAAATTCGACCAAAGCGAATGCGTGCCGCATTCGAATTTTGGCAGACTTTAACGAACTTGGTTGGTCATCAAAAACGTGAACTAGTTTGGAACAATTTAGAACTTATGCCACAGAATGATGATCTAGATAACCCAGTTGAATTTGCACAGCAGGTAGCAAGACAACTTTAAAAAGTATCTGCGTGTGCCATACCCTCAAGAAAAGCCTCTGCCTCTAGGACCTTAGGGTGCCTATTAACCAATTCTTGGAACTGAATTGAATGATCGTGGTGCAATAAGTGGGCCAATTCGTGCAGTAAGACGACTTCGATTACATACTGTGGAGCAGTAGCAAGTCTTTTTGACATACGAATTGTGCGATCAACCGAAGTACAAGAACCGTGTAATGATTTTTGTCTACTTGACCACGTGACAGATGTTGGTGAAACACTTCCTATTTCAGGCTGCAAATAGGAATTAATCAACTCAGCACTTAACGCTACTAATTCTGCATCACCAACAGCACCCTCAGCTTTTATTACTCGTGAAGTTAATTCAGCAATGTGTGTATCAATTTCCTTGCGTGACATTCTCGCTGGAACAGAGATCACTAATCTTCCAGATTCGCGCCAGGCGGCAACTGACCTGGAGCGCTTCTTGCTTCGACGAACTTCAACAACTTCTTGAACATCAGATGGTGCAAACTCCAACTGACCTTCGAAATTTCTTGGCGCCATGCCTTAAAAGGTAGGCCAAAACCTTACGATTACCTGGTTATTCGAAATATATTTTCTTTCCACACTAGATATGCTCAAAAAGTCCTGCTCAACTGGTGGTTCTTAAATCCTAATGCACAAAAAAGACGCTCTGTACACATGTTTACCCACACCCTATGGGCAGTATTTCCAAGGAAGTACCCATCTTCTCCACAAACTTATCCACAACTGCCTTTGACTCAACTTAGCTACGGACCTACCTTGCGCTTGGGTTCGGTGAGATAACGGATCTGGCATCAGCAAGGGGAAGGCTGGTGGCAGATTGCGAGACTCGCCGAACCCGCCTTTTTCCCTTTAATGATAAGCGTTTTCATTAATTTTTCTTCGGCGTGGCAGCACTCCCACTAACCCAAACCAGCCTTTTTTGAGCGTATCGTGAGCGTGCTCCGTAAGGGCGAAAAGAGGAGGAGAGGCATCATGGCTGACTCATACACAGGCGAGGCCTACTGCGTTAAGTGCAAGGCGAAGCGTGAATTCACCGGCACCATCGAAGTAACCAACGGACGTCGTTTCGCAAAGGGCATCTGCCCTACGTGCGGCACCAAGGTAACCAGAATTCTTGGTAAGGCTTAACACCTAAGAAATCTTCTACGAGCCCACAATCGCAAGATTGTGGGCTCGTTGGTTTGTGGATAGTTTTTCCAATCTTTTTTTATTTGGATCAAACTTTGCCAGATGGAACCACTATCAAAAGTTCGATTGAGAAATGGGGTGGCAACAGCCCTAAGAAGTAGTAGCTGCATTCAAGTTGATCTTGACCCAAAGCATGCAGTTTTGCTATCTGGGGATGTAGTTGAAATTCGAAATTTCCTAAATGATCTAGATGGTCGATATCAAGTTCAAGCACTTATCAAAAAGTATGGATTTGCTGATGAATTCTTAGATTTAATGGAAAGGCGTGGTTTATTAACTTGTGAATTGATCAACACGGATTCACTTCAAGGTTTAACTCAACTTCAAAGATCAAATCTGATCACATCAGCAACTTGTCAAACTGCTGCAACTGGCGATGCAACGATTGGACCAAATTACTTGAAAAACTTAAGTGATGGTTATGTTTGGATAAATGGTGTTGGCCCAGTTGCAGGACAGTTATCAATATTTTTGGCCCAAGCCCAAATAGGGCGGTTAAAAATTGACCTTTTGAACTCTTTCCAATTTAAGGATCTTCCGATCTGGATTAGACGAACCGGTGGAGATCCAGTTGGGATCTTTGTCGACGAATTGGAACGTGCCTCAAGTCGTATCCAGTTGAATCAGCCAAAGGGTTTAGCCAATCCTGATCTAGCGATACTCACCGATGACCCATTTCGAGATCCAGCAAGCACGGATTCTTTTATGAACCGACAAATTCCGCACTTATTCGTGGATGTTCTCGCATCTCACGCAGTCGTAGGACCTCTAGTTCTTCCTGGGATTAGTGCTTGTTTGAATTGTATTGAGCAAAAATTTTTGATGTCAGATCAAGCATGGCCAAGCATGCGTGAGATTTTAGGTCCAAAGACCCACATTGAAATAGATAACCTCTTGATGACATTGTCTGCAAGTTTTGCTGCCAACATCATCGTGGGTTTAATCACATCAAAGAACTTTGAAAGGTCGGCACTTATAAATTCACAGTGGAGATTCTCACTACCTGGTCCCATCTTGGAAGTGGTTCGGTATGAACCTGACCCAACATGTCATTGTCAATGGGGGCTTTCGGTTGCCGCATGAATTACAACTAGCGGGAATGACTAAATCCCCCGAGAATCGCCCCATGTCAGACATTCCTCGTCGCAAAGTAACCAGGACTGCCAAATTGGCTTCACTGCCACTTGGTGCTATCGGTAGGGCTGCTTCTGGCTTAGGGAAAAGAATGACTGGCAGCTCAGCTGAAGAAGTTGCCTCGGCAAACCAAACCAAGACTGCTGAACAGCTATTTAAGGTGTTAGGTGAACTCAAAGGCGGTGCCATGAAAATTGGTCAGGCATTATCTGTTTTGGAATCTGCTTTTCCAGAAGGTGTTGCAGCCCCTTACCGCGCATCTCTTACTAAGTTACAAGATTCAGCACCACCAATGTCTTTTGACCGGGTCAATGAAGTGATGATTGAAGAATTTGGCACAAACTGGACAGAGCGTTTTCAGCACTTTTCAGAGCAGCCAGCTGCTGCTGCATCTTTAGGCCAAGTTCATAAAGCCATCTCAAAAGATGGGCGTGAGGTTGCAGTAAAGATTCAATACCCCGGCGCAGATAAAGCACTCTTAAATGACTTTGAACAAGCAGTTCGATTTAGTCGAATAGCACAACCAATCGCTCCTGGTTTAGATTTCAAATCATTAATGAATGAAATGCGAGTTCTGCTCTCTGAAGAATTAGATTATTTCCGAGAGGCTGGTGCCCAAAGAGTTTTTGCAAATAGCTACGAAGGTGATGTTGATGTAAAGATTCCACACATTCTTTCGGCCACAAAGCATGTATTAATCAGTGAATGGTTAGAAGGAACACCTCTTTCCCAAATAATTGAAAATGGAACTAAATCTGAACGCGACCGTGCTGGAAGCTTGTATCAAACTTTCTTGCTTTCTGGGCCAACTCGAGTTGGCATGATGCATGCTGACCCCCATCCAGGTAACTTCCGGATGACTGCAGATAACAAGCTTGGTGTACTTGATTTTGGTGCAGTCGCTCGCCTGCCGAATGGATTCCCACCAGCTATGGGCGGGTTGTTGGCAATTGCAATGACCGGTGATGCGGATGCGGTTATTGATGTGATGCGGGCTGAGAACTTTATTTTGCCAAACGTAGATATTTCACCAACAGCCGTTCTAGATTATTTAGCCCCATTTACTGAACCTGCTCAAGTACCAAAATTCCAATTTACTAGAGATTGGATGCGCGAACAGTTCTCTCGAGTAAATGACCCCCGCAATCCCGACTTCTCTACCGGCCTCAAGATGAATCTCCCACCTCAATATGTTTTGGTTCACAGAGTTTGGTTGGGGTGCTTGGGGGTGTTAAGCCAACTTAATGCAGAAGTTGCGGTCCGAGCAGAAATTGAAAGGTCTATGCCTGGGTTTAAAACTTATTTTGAGAACAAAGAGTCAATATCCGCTTTGTAGTTTTCTAACTTAATGCTTGTAATTCCAGAAACGCCAATTTGGTATGCAACACCAATTCCCTCGCATTCTGCGATGGCTCTCAAAGTTGTATCGGTTAGTATCAAGAATTCTGGAATCTCTTCCAATTGAGCCTGGGACTTTCTCCAATTTAGCAATTGTTGCCAGAGGTCTAATTTCACATGTGGGGCACAACCATCACAGCGCATTGAGACTTTTTCGGTAGTAGTTACCAAGGACTTACTGCAAAAACGACACTTAGCTGGTTTGATAACCAAAACTTCCTTATCAGCCTTAACCAACGCTTTAGTAACCGTTGAGGTATTTGTGTCGATATCAATACCAGAATCAGCGCTAATGACAGACAGGAACTCTGAAGGACCTCTGTCGCGAGTGTAGGAAATACGAACCTGATCAGCTGCTCTCGTTAGGGCAACATAAAACAAGCGACGCTCCTCTGCTATCGCTGCTTCTTCGACTTGAATGCCGAAAGGTTGGTATGGCAGTAACTGATCAGAAAGACCAGCAATTGCCACCGCCTTCCATTCCAAACCTTTTGCGGAATGAATTGTCATAAGATCAACGCCACCTGAGGCTGAATTTGTGCTGGCAGTAATTCCTATTCCTCTCAAGGCATTTTCAATGAGTGGTAATTGTGCATTGAGCCTAGTTAGAACGGCAATTTCATTGGCTGCCAAGCCAGAACCGATCAATTGTGAAATCCAAGTGGCAATTTCGTTTGCTTCTGTTCTTTGATCAAAGGCGGACTTGATTTCTACTTTACCCACAATGTTCCGTTGACTCACTGTTGGAATCTCAGCAAAACTATTTGCGGCATGCACAATCGCTGGCGCAGATCGATATGTTCTTGTTAATTTAGCTATAGTTGCATTTGGAAAGCGAGCTTCAAGTTGAGTCAAAAAACTAGAATTTGCTCCCGCAAAACCATAAATAGCCTGCCCTGGATCCCCAACCACACACACCGAATCTCTATCTCCCCACCATTGATTTAAAAGATGCTGCTGAGCTGGTGAAATGTCTTGGAATTCATCAACTGTGAAATGCTGATAGCGATCATGAAAGGATCTGGTAATTCTGGGTTGATCTTCCAATAATGCTGCTGCCAACAAGACGATGTCTGACAAGTCGCATTGGTGTGAGCTTGAGAGTAACTCGTCATAAGTTTGCATAATCTCAGCAATCTTCGTGGCTGCAATTTGGGCAGTGATTGATCTTCCACTGCTTACTTCTGAATAGTTTTGAACTGAGTGGCGCATGGCTTTCGTCCACGAAATTTCATTTGATAAATCACGAATCATCGGTTTTTCGATCGGCACATGATGTCTTTGCATGGCTTGCGTTAAGAATGCCTCAGCATTTTCAGCAACCCTTGGGGGCTGATCTCCAAAAGCTTGTGGCCAAAAATGTTGAACCATGGCTAGTGCAGAAGCGTGCAATGTCCTAACTGAGACACCATCAATACCCAGACGCTGTAATCGAAGTTTCATTTCATGGGCTGCTCTGACCGTAAAAGTCACTGCCATAGTTTGATCAGCTTGATGAGCACCGCTGGTAACAGCATTCGCAATTCGATGTGTGATGGCGCGAGTCTTGCCAGTTCCTGCGCCAGCGAGCACGATTACTGGTCCATCTAACGCAGTAGCAACTGCTTGCTGCTCTGGATCAAGGTCGGCTAGTAACTCGGTCATTGGGCGAGAGTAATCCTCGCCAGGGACTAGTTGGAAACTTGCTCTAAGCCTTTAGGTGCCAGCAGTTGATATCCAATGGCAGCAACCAGTGCCCCCAAAATTGGGCCCAGAATCCATACGTAGGCATTTTGGAACTCTCCCATTGCTAGCGCTGGACCAAGCCATCTGGCTGGGTTCATAGCTGCTCCAGTCAGTGGTCCTGCAAAAAAGATATCGGCCACGATTATCAAAGCTATTGGGAAACCGCCAACAATTGCAAAACTTCCCCCTCGATCAACGGCGACTGCAATTATCGTAATTGCCAAGAAAAAGCTTGCCACAAATTCAATAACTAGTGCCTGACTAGTACTTATTTGGGAGCTAACTGCAGGAAGTCCCGCACCATCTTTATAAATACTCCTCAGGAAAAATGCTGCAGTAGTTCCACCTAGTACTTGTGCTGGAATGTAAATTACTAAATCTTTTGCGGAAATGCGTTTCAAGTAAAAGAGCGCAAGCGATACTGCAGGATTAAAGTGCGCCCCTGAGATGTGGGCAAATGCGCTGATACCTACAAAAATTGCAAATCCGTGAGCCAAAGCTACTGCAACTATTTCATGATCATTCAGGATCGCCCCTGCACCTAGGGTGATTAAGAGAAAGACTCCTAAAAACTCGGCAACTGCCTTGGCATAAATTGTTTGCATTGACGGAACAATAGATTAGAAGCTAGCAAAAAGTGCTCAATTTCAGAAAATCCCTTAGGCTCGCGCTATGAGTATCACTATGTACAGCACCCAATGGTGTGGATACTGCCAGCGCCTTAAGGGGCAGATGGATCGAGCAGGCATTGAATATGTCGAGATAGATATTGAGCACTCCCCAGAACATGCAGCAATCGTGGAGCAAGCCAATGGTGGAAATCGAACTGTCCCGACAATTGTTTTGCCTAACGGCGTAACGCTTACTAATCCTTCAATCCATCAACTTCAAGAAGCCTTAGGGTCTTAACCATTCACCAGGTAGTGCCGATCCAAACCATTCTTCAATTAACTGTCTAGCAATTGAGATGCTGGGGGGAAGTTGCAATCTACCTTCCTCGCAATCAAACTTCATTTCATCTCTGGTGTACCAACGCACTTCAACTATCTCAATTCCATCTGGCACAGACTCTTGACTTTGGATTTTAACTTGATAACCCAGCATCAATGATGCTGGGAATGGCCAAACTTGAGATCCACGATATGAAATATCTGACAGCTGCACGGAAATACCGGACTCTTCTTTAAGTTCTCGAATTAAGGCCATCTCAGCTGATTCTCCAGCCTCTACAAATCCGGCGAATGTTGAGAAGGAACTTTCAGCCCATTCTGCTCTGCGACCAATCAGCGCACGATCATCTTTATCAACGATTAAAGCAATAACTGCAGGATCACTTCTTGGATGCTGCACTTGTTTGCATTTAGCACAGGTTCGACTCCAGCCAGCATTTGTAACTGTAGTTGCTCCACCACAGACTGGACAAAATGTAGCCCGTGCATGCCAATTCGCTAAAGCAACCGCTGTAGCCATTAGAGCGACATCACGATCATTAAGTTTTGCGCCAAGGGATCTCAAGTCCCGCCAAGAGTCATCTACAGGTTTTTCAACAAGCACTGCTGCATAAGAGTTTCCATCTAGATCAGTTCCTAAATCAATCTTTAACGAATTAGCATCAAAATTTTGTAGATTGTGAAACTTTAATTCTGCCCCATTCAGCTCAACCCGAAAATCCCTTAGTTCGATGGCTTTAATATTTGGGGACGCTAGAACTTGGCTCCACTGCAGATCGGTGAATGTTTCACGATTACGCCGTTGGATAGCAGAGCGAGACAGGGTAAGGGAGGTCAGTAAAGGCTCAAATTTCATTTGGGAGAGCCTAACCCAACAAAATTGGTTATGTTTAGTGGGTAACTAAAACTTAGGTGGGAACATGCAGGTTGCAACATGGAATATCTTGCATGGAATCAACTTGCAGGCCCCTCCAATTCAACCTGGCAAAGCGGTAGTAGATCTAGAAGGCCTAGTTTCAGCGGCGAAGTCAATAGCCGCAGATGTCTTGGCAGTGCAAGAAGTCGATCAACACCAGCCTAGAAGTAATCATGTTGATCAAGCACAGATCATTTCGCAACACAGTGACTTGCCAAACTATAAGTTTGCAGCAACACTTATAGGGGATCCAGATAAAGGTAAAAAGGGCTGGATTGATGCCCGGAATAGCTCTACCCAAGATCTAGAAAATCCAGAATATAGTAAATATGGCGTTGCGCTTTTTTCTAAGTATCCAGTCTTGCAATGGTATCAACTACACCTGCGCGGAGGCAGATTTGGATTCTTCTTACCTTTTCCAAAAGAAGGTGGTGGATTTAGACTCATGAAGATTGATGATGAGCCTCGAGTGGTCTTGGCTGCCAAGATTCAAACACCACTGGGAAATATTTTGGTTGCTACAACGCATCTATCATTCCAGCCCTTTAGAAACATCACTCAATTTAGAGAAACCAAGAAATGGTTAGGGCAGTTTCAAGAACCTAAAGTCTTGTTAGGGGATTTTAACCTCCCCCATTGGCTAATAAAGATTTTGACTGCTTGGCGTCTTGGTAAAAAACTGCCAACTTTTCCAGATATAAATCCACGCGTGCAATTTGATCACATCTTATGCACTCGGCAACTTTCTATTGCTAATGAAAGTACTACCAAGATGGCAGTTGGAGATCACTTACTATTACAAGCAGACATTAGGCAGTAACTTGCTTTAGTAGCTCCAGGATCTCACTTTTTGTCAGGAGATTTTCTGCAGGTAATTCATCCAAGGATGGTAAGAAAACAAAAATTGCTTTGATTTGTTCAAGTGGGAAACTGTGAGCATAACTCCAGGCCAATCTATAAAGTGATAACTGCAAGTCATCAACAGCACCAGGCTTGCCAGACTTCCAGTCAACTAAGAGTATTTCGTCTTTCTCTTTGAATACGGCATCTACTCGACCAGGAATCAAGAAATGATCAAGTGGCAACTGAAAACCCCATTCGATGGCCACTGGAGCTAGTTGGGCAAATCTAGATTTCTCAAATGCGATGAAGGATTCAGCTATTACCTCATCTGTTTGAAATTCAGTATTGTCATTAAGTTCGTCAAGGCTGATTAAGGCTGGATCTTTGTAGAATCTTTCAATTTTTGCATGTAAGTTCGTACCTCTAATGGCAGCCCTTGATGGTTTGGAGGGCATTGGTCTTATCAAGGATTGGGCCAGAACTTCAGGACTTCTAATGGCTGTGACCAATCTTGACGCTGTGAGCATGGCAGGGATTGAAACTGGTACAGACGCAATAGGCTCACGCAAAACCCAATTTATAGCCTGGTCCCACCGTTCAACCAAGAGTTTTTCCTGATCGCTTAATCCAGCACCTAACTGGTTTATTTCTGGCTTAGCTTGTTGCACAGCACCAGCCACTTCTCTAACTATCTTTTGATACTGAGTCTCGTTTTTTGTTCGATATTCATCTGTGGTTACTAGATGAGGATTTGCATCTAGTCTCTCAGGCACTGGAGCTACTTGCAAGATCTCTGTTGCAGTCAATGCAATTTCATTGTAAAAATCTGAAGGCCCTCGCGCTTTCAATTGGGTGCTGCCCCACCAATGTGCAGATACCATCACAGTTTGTTCAGCCCTAGTTAGTGCGACATAAGCCAAACGCAGCTCCTCAGACTCACTGAACTCTTTATTGGCTATCGCAAATTGCGCGAATGACTCATTGGTTGCCTTTGGATCTTGTGGAAGTGAGTCACTGTCTCCACGAAGTGCATGTGGCAAAGAATCACAAACGGAAGTAAACCGAGGACGGCTATTACTTGTAGGAAAAACATTTTTGGCCATAGCTGGGATAAACACATGTGGCCACTCCAGCCCTTTGGCCCGGTGAATTGTTAAAAGTTGCACAGCATTTGGCGGAATTGGCACTTCTATGGCTGGTGCTGAACTAAAACGCCTAGCCATTTTGATCCAGGACAATAAGCCCGCAACTGTGGGATCGTCTGCAGAATCGCTCCAGGATTGAACTAGATCAATGAATGCTTCGAGCACTCCAGATCGACGTGCATTAATGCTTTGGGTGTTTGCATAAACCTCGATGTCTAATCCCAAAACGTGCACAGCTCGCCAGACTGCATCAATTGCGTCAGAGGTAGTTCTCATAAATTGGATCTCTCGCGCAAGTTTGTTAAAGCGCTTCTTAGCTTCACTCGAATAATCAAGATTGCCTAAATCAAAAAGTGCGTCACTTAGGCTTGCCTGAACTAACTCATCTAATCCTGATAGTGCCGGTGGGTTTTCTGGAATTCGTTGGATTCCTCTGGCTAATTCGCGAGCACGTTCACCAAGTAGGTTTAAATCTCTATCACCAATGTTTACTCTCGGCGAAATTAACAAGCGCGCTAGCGCCGAACCTGCTAGCGGATCATGGGCAGCCTCTATGAGCGAGAGGATTTCAACTGCTTCTGGAGTTCTGGAGATCGTTTCAACTCCAACAAGTGTTGCTGGAATTCCTAAAGTAACCAAACTATTGTGAATAGCAAGCAGCGTGGAAGTTGTCCTGCCAAGAACTGCAATTGATTCAGGTTTAGCTCCAAGTTCAACAAGATTGGAAATCTCCTTGGTAACTTGCCTGATCTCCTCCTGCTCAGTTTCATATAGTCCAACTCGGACTTTACCTGCATCGAGGTCTAGATTTGCTTGGACTAATTCAGCTGATCCCTCATGTTGATTTCGTATTGATTGAATTAGATTATTTGCAGCAGTCAAGATTAATTGACCTGATCGGTAATTATTTCGTAAAGTTAGAGTTGATGCACTAGACCCATCAGACTTCTTAAACAAATTCGGAAATGATCTTGTTGTATTTGCAGATGCACCTCGCCACGAATAAATCGATTGAAGTGGATCTCCAACTGCAGTTACTGGGTGCCCTTGCCCAAAGCAAGTTAATAGCAACTCTTGTTGTGCTACTGAAGTATCTTGGTATTCATCTAGCAAGACCACTTGATACTTTGCTTTAAGCGTGATCGCAATATCTGGTATTGATTGGAGAAGCAAATGTGCCCACCGCATTTGATCAGCAAAATCTAGAGCACCTGCCTTGAGTTTTTGATCTCTAAATTCATCAACTAGTAGCAATAATTCAGCACGTTGAGTGGCAACTGTAATTGCTCTGCGAATACTCTCATTATTGTTTATGCTGTTTTGCAGCTCCAAAATCCAGTCGTGATCAAAATCTTTAACCACGTCAGGCCCTAATAAATGTTCAGCCAAAAGATCATCCATTGCTAGAACCATCTCAACCAATCGCGCACTTGAGTAATCAAGTGTTTTAAGAGAGTGTTTTGTGTGACTTATCACCTTGAAAGCAAGTGCTGCTCGTGCCGATTCAGATAAAGTTTTGTGGTCTGGTTCAATTGCAATTGCCGCGCCATAATCAATAAGCAGTTGTCGTGCAAATGAATGATAAGTTGAAATTGTTGGTAACTCTTCTCGGTACTTCTCGCCAAGCGATCTTGCGATTCTTTCATTTAATTGCCCAGCAGCCTTATTCGTGAAAGTTAGCCCCAAGACAGATGCTGCGTCTACCTGGTTTGATTCAATCAAATACTTAACTCTTTGACTCATAACTTCAGTTTTACCGGTACCAGCCCCCGCAATGATGGCTACTGGCTCAAGTGGATGTTCAATTGCTGTTACTTGTTCTGCACTTAAGAATCTTTTCTCAACTAGTTTTTTCATGAAACGGCCTGTTCACCCTCAACAACCGCTGGACAAACTGCCTTAACTTTACAGTTTCGACAATGCGCTCCGGGTCTTGCCGGTAAATCTTCATTAATCATCCGAGATTTACCATCCCGCAATTGCTCAAATAGCCATTGAGGGTCTTCTAAATCTGCAGCAAAATTTTCTGATGCTTTTTGATCAGATTTTCGAGCCCGAAGCTGAATCAGCGCTGCCGAAACTCGAGCGCTCCCAGGGTTCAAAACTGGATGATTAGCGACTGCAAGTTGATAGACCCCTAACTGAGTGTGTTCAAGCAGTTCTTTCTTGGAAGGTGCAGAGTTTGATGTCTTGAAATCAATGATATTTAGGCTTCCATCCATACTTTTTTCGACGAGATCTATTCTGCCAATCAGAATAATCTGATCCTCTTCGAGAAGCACATTAAAAGATTGCTCGCCGCTAATAAACATATCTCTTCTAGGCTCTAACCATTCAAATAATGCTTGCACCATCCCTTCAGCTTCTATTAGTTGAATGTTTGATTGCCACTGTGAATCAAATGCTTTGGTAGGCCAAATATCCCTCAGAAAATTCAATGAATCCATCAAGGACATATTTTTGGTTGAGATGTTTTCCGCAATCTGGTGAATTACAGAACCAATTACAGCGCTTGCATTTGTTGCATCTTTAATTTGTAATTTTCTTTCAAAAAACCATTGAGTTGGGCAGCGAGTAATACTTTCTAGAGCAGACCCACTAATACTTGTTGGACTATCAGGGTCAAAAAGTGGCTGATCTGATTTCGTCAGTTGTGGTACAAACCACCAATTCTGTGGGTCGGCCCCTGAGACAACCGAATTCTTCGATTTGGCTAGATATGAAAGTCTGGATACAGCAGCTGCTTTAAGTTCACCACTGGATTGAGGATCGACTGCTGCTGCACGAAGTTGAGCGATTAAACCGTTGGGAGTTAACAAAGATGGGGCTAACTCATTGACGGTATCTGGTAGTTCGAAATCAAACAGTAAGGATGACGGAGACAGACCTACTTCATTTTCTGAATCAACTACGCAAATTAGTGCAGAGTTTTTAGTGGCAGATAGTGCTGCTGCTGCCAACCTGCGTTCTTCTGCGACTCTAAGACGCTGACCATGCGCATCCCGAGCTTGAATCAATGACTCACGTACGTTAGCCGCAGGCCAAACCCCATCTTGTAAATCAACGATAAATACAAGCTCCCATTGTCGGCCACGTGCCTTATGTGCTGTGCAAATAGTGACACCATCTTGTACACGCTGAACCAAAACGTCTGCAGCAGAGTCTTGATTTAAAACTTCAGTAATAAAGTCTGTAACACTTTGGGTACCTTTAAAATCACGATCTGCTCTATCGGCGGCATCAAATAGTGCAACTATTGCATCCAACTCAGTATCAGCTCTACGCGCAGCTGCACTTTGGCCTAGACTTAATTGCAAAAGCCGATCAGGCCAAGAATTCTGATAATCATTCAAATCAAATCCAAAAAGTTCTGCACTTTTCACATCTACTTTTCCAGACCAAGCCGACCAAAGCACTTCTGCTACGGATACTTTTTTGTTTAGTCTTTCCTTGATTGAGTGAAGCAAAGCGCCTGCGTGCCTAAGTACCATAGTTTTCTCATGGTTCTCCACTTGAAGTAATAACTTAGGGCTAATTACTGCTTCCAAAATTAGTTCATCGGTTGTCCCTTGCAGAGTTGAATTTCTCAATACTGTACTAGCTGACCGAAGTTGTGAATTGCTAGCTTGTATGACCGGCGAGAGTAAGAATTGCCTTAGCTCCCCTGCCCCAATTTGTTCTTTTGACTTGAGTTTTATAGCCAGCTGAACTGCCCCTAATAAAGCGCTTACTGAACTGTTGTTACCTAGTGCTGAGTTATCAGCCGAATACTCAACGTCAATCCCAGCATCTGCTAACCGGCGTTTTATTAATTTCAAAGTGTCGTAGGAGCGCCCAATTACGGCCATTTTTGAGTAAGGGAGTCCAGTTTCGCTGTGAGCTCGAATAATTCGATCCAAAATTAGGGAATCTCGTATGGCAGGGGTGGCGGAAACTTCAAAGTTTAGTTCTGATTTGGGAGCATGATCGGAGATTGTGGGTGCTCT
>DBCL01000013.1:4103-4492 GCA_002293025.1 Actinobacteria bacterium UBA959 | reverse complement strand
TACTCATTTAAGCCAGCAATTGCTAAGGCACAAGAATCGCTGGCGGTTGTTGGATTAACTGATCGACAGTTTGCGTTGGCAGGATCCCTTTCACATGGAGACAAGCGCAGATTAGAAATTGCAATTGTGCTCGCCAGCGATTCTGAAGTTGTGCTTTTGGATGAGCCAATGGCTGGCATGAGTGTTGAGAACGTTCCAGTGCTAACTGAGATTATTAGATCTATCTCTAGAGACTTTGGCAAAACAGTTCTTATGGTGGAACACCATATGCATGTAGTTCTTGGCCTTGCAGACCGAGTTGCAGTTATGCACCAAGGAGAATTACTTATCTGTGCTGATCCAAAAACTGTGGTTAATGACCCAACAGTGCAAAGTGCTTATCTTGGGGA
>DBCL01000013.1:3125-4017 GCA_002293025.1 Actinobacteria bacterium UBA959 | reverse complement strand
TTCGATGTGCCAACTGGTGGGGTGACTGCCCTTCTTGGCCGAAACGGAGTTGGTAAATCAACAACTCTTAGAAGTATTGTTGGATTACTACCTCGAACCGGCTCAGTTGAGCTATTTGGTGTTGAAACTTCTCAACTAAAAACCCACGAAATAATTCGTCAGAGTGTGGGTTTTGTGCCAGAAGACCGAGAAATTTTTGCAACATTAACTGTTACCGAGAATTTAAAGTTGGCTGAGCGAGATGACAACCCAGACTATGACGTCGTCCACAAACTATTCCCAGAGTTGTTAGCTCGTAAAAACCAAAGAGCTGGGACCTTGTCTGGTGGTCAACAACAAATGGTTGCTATTGCTCGAGCACTACTTAACAAAAACAAGATGCTGCTAGTAGATGAGCCGACCAAAGGTCTTGCACCAAAATTAGTAACTGAGGTTGCGGCCGCACTAGAAGTCGCGGCCGCTAACAGCACGATGCTGCTAGTTGAGCAGAATCTGCCTTTAGTTAAACGAGTTGCTAGCCGGATTGTGGTTATGGATCAAGGCAGAGTCGTGCATGTAGGTGTACCAAGGGATCTAGAAAACCCAGAATTTGCGAAAGACATGCTTGGCGTAAGCGCGGGGGGCCACTAATGGATATTGCCTTAACCCTGTTCTTTACTGGCTTTGGTCTTGGTGCTTTGTATTTCTTGTGTGCTTCAGGCTTATCTTTGATTTATGGGCTCATGGGTGTTTTGAACTTTGCCCACGGTGCCTTTTTAACTGCAGGTGCATATGTTGCTTGGTACTTCACCACTTCAATTAGAACTGATGGAAAACTCAGTTCTTATGTGATGAGTTTGATCATCGCAGCGATAGTTGGTGGTTTATTTGCAGTTGCAACTGAGCAGATTTT
>DBCL01000013.1:0-3054 GCA_002293025.1 Actinobacteria bacterium UBA959 | reverse complement strand
TAGTTGCAACTTCTGCTTTCTTGGGCTGGTTTGGCCCAGATGCATTACTAGTAATGCCACCAGCTGAGCTATACAAAGTAGTAAGTGTTGGATCTGCATTCGTAGGCTATGACCGATTCCTCTACATCGCAGTTGCAGGATTGGTGCTAATTAGCAATGCCTTAATGTTGAAATACACCAGAATTGGTTTAATCATTCGAGCAGGTGTTGAAAACCGAAACATGGTTACCGCACTTGGAATTGATGTTCGTAAAGCCTTCACCTTTGTGTTTTTCTTAGGTGGCTTTGCCGCTGGCCTTGGTGGCGCACTTGTTACCACCTACTCATCCGGTGTTGGCCCAACCCTTGGCGATGGTTTCTTAATCTATGCATTCATTGTGGTGGTAATTGGTGGCCTTGGTTCAGTGCCAGGAACTGCAATTGCTGCTGGAATTGTGGGTGTCTTGCAAGTGATGGTTAATTACTATGCGTCTGGTCTTGGTGACTTCGTAGTGGTTCTGCTCCTTGCAGTTGTGCTGCTAACAAGACCTCAAGGCTTATTAGGTCGGGTGGCTAAATAATGTTGTTGCCAACCAAATATAAGTTTCTAATCCCAGTTTTATTCGTGCTAGCTGGTGTTGTTTCATTCACCCCAGTTCTTGATGACCCAGGACTACAACAAACACTTGCTTTGGCATTCTTGTTTGGGGCCTTAGCTTTAAGTTATGACCTATTGCTTGGGTTCACCGGTCTTTTGTCTTTTGGTCATTCTCTTTATTACGCAGCAGGTGCTTATGGCGCCGCCTATGCGATGAGTAGTTGGGGCTGGAGCTTGCCGATGGCGGCTTTGTTTGGCATCTTCTTCTCAGTTGGAATTGCAGTATTCACCGGTATTGCAGCCCTAAGGGTTGGTGGCATTGCATTTGCAATGGTGACCCTAGCTTTTGGTGAAGCCGGCCATGTAATTGCAGTTAGAAACCTATGGGGCTTAAGTGGCGGTGATATGACTCTAGTTTTGAATTATGAGTCTGTGCCTGATTTCTTCTTAGGGGTTGCAAACACTAGAAACCTCTACCTATTGTCTCTAGTTGTTCTAGTAATCGTCTACACATCAGTTTGGTGGTTAACTCAATCAAGTGCTGGCAGAGTTTGGCAAGCACTCAGAGAAAATGAGCAACGAGTTTCAGTTCTTGGTCTAAAGCCATTCTCATTCAAACTTCTCGCATTTGTTATTGCTGCCGCCATGGCTGCTCTTGTTGGTGTGGCATCTCTGATTATTAACAACAATGCCAATCCAGGAATGGCAGCATCAACTACCACCATCAGCTTGTTGCTGATGGTGGTCTTAGGTGGAATTGCCACCCGCTGGGGTGCTGTGATTGGTGGTTTGGTTTATGTGATCTTGAATCAACGTTTGAGTTCGCTCGACACTGAAGGCGCACTTTCTGGGCTGCCAAATTGGCTATCAGGTCCAATGTCAGAGCCTGCTTTCATATTGGGTGTGATCTTCATTCTGGTAGTGATGTTCTCTCCAGGCGGTTTAGCGGGAGCGTTTTATCGCTTAAGAATGAAATTTGCCACTAAGGCATAATTGTCGATATGACTCAACCTCTTTGGTCACCCACAAATACCAAAGATCTCAACATAACCAAATTGCAAGAGTTTGTAGGGGTTGAGAACTATGACCAACTACATGACTGGTCGATTAAGCACATGGATGAATTTTGGAAATATGTTTTCACAGATTCAAATATTCAAGGTCAGATGGGATCAGTGGCGGTTCAAGGATTAGGTTTTTTTGGTACTGAGTTTTTCCCAGAGGCTAAATTAAATGTAGTAAATACATTATTACAAGGTGATGATGATCAAGTCATCATCACAGCTATAACAGAAGCTGGAATTAGGCGCCAATACACGCGCCAAGAAGTTAAGAGATCTGCTGCTAAGACAGCTCAAGGATTACTAGCCTTAGGTGTTCAGCCTGGAGACACAGTTGCTGCCTGGGTGCCAAACCTGGCAGAAGTAGTTATCTATGCACTTGGGGCGCTAAGCATTGGCGCAGTAGTTAGCACTGCCTCTCCTGATTTTGGCCCAGTTGGGGTATTGGATCGGTTTGCTCAAATTGAACCAAAAGTATTGCTGGCAGCAGCCAGTTATCAATACAACGGTAAAGATCATGATTGCTTGAGTCGACTACCTGAAATTGTCGCAGGTTTACCAACGCTTAAAAAGGTATTGCTCATCGGGGCAAATATCGATGAGTATGAAAATTTTGAGAACTGGCTAAGTAAACAAAACAACACAGAATTGAAGCCAATCGAGCTTGGGTTCAATCACCCTGGTTTTGTTTTATTTTCATCTGGAACTACTGGTAAACCAAAATGTATTGTGCACTCAGCGGCTGGAGTTATGTTCAAAGTTTTATCTGAACAAAGATACAGCTTGGATATAAAACCCAAAGATCAAGTCTTCTACTACACCACCTGTGGTTGGATGATGTGGAATTGGTTGTTTATGGCTTTAGCCACAGGAGCTGGCATTGTGCTCTACGACGGAAACCCAGTTCACCCAAACCCAAATAGATTGTTTGATCTAGCTAAAGAAGAAGAGTTAACCTTCTTTGGGGTATCAGCAAAATACATTGACTCTCTTAGAAAACTAGATGTGAGCCCTAAGAAAACGCATGACCTAGTGAAGTTGAGAACCATCACCTCAACAGGCTCTCCGTTAAGCCCTGAAGGTTTTAGTTATGTGTATTCAGATATCAAACCTGATATCCACCTAGCCTCAATGTCAGGCGGCACTGATATTTGTGGCTGTTTTGTGATCGGCACTCCGAATAAACCAGTCTTTGCAGGCGAGATTCAAGTCCCAGCTCTAGGTATGCAAGCAACAGTATTCACAGTAGCTGGCAAACCAGCACAAGTTACTGAAAAAGGCGAGCTGGTCTGCCTCAATTCTTTTCCTTCAAGGCCGCTTTATTTCTGGGGGGATAAAGACAACCAGAAATTCAAAGCGGCCTATTTTGAAAGATTTGAAGATGTTTGGGCACATGGTGACTTTGCAGCAATTACT
>DBCL01000008.1 GCA_002293025.1 Actinobacteria bacterium UBA959 | reverse complement strand
GCACCAACAAATGTAACTTCATACCTAAGTCCACGTGGAATTGTGGTTAAGTGGACTCCAGCTGCAACAGTTGCACCAGGAATCACACACTATGTTGTTTCAGCAGGTTCTGGCTCATGTCCAGTAATCGTTCCAGTTTCTGCTCACTCGGTTGTGACTATGCCTGTAGTTGCAGGCCAACCAGGCGGAACTCCAGTTGTGCAATCAGTTAATGCTTATGGATTCTCACCAGTTGCGAAATCAAATAAGTCATATACCGCAGCTCAACTAGCTCCTCTTGCATCTGCTTCAAATATTAAATCTGTACAAGTTCTACAACTAAGCGATTACCACGGTGCTATCGAAGGATCACCTTCTAGCTCAATTGGTTCAGCAGTTCTAGCAACCGCATTTGCCGCAGATCGCAAGAATTCTGCAGCAACAGTTACAGTTTCAGCTGGTGACAACATCGGTGCTGCCCCACCAATCTCAACTGAGTTCGAAGAACTTCCAACAATTGAAACTATGAACCTAATGAAGTTCGATGTTTCTACATTTGGTAACCACGAACATGACCGCAACCTTGAACACCTAAACAAGATTATTGGCGCTTCAGATTTTCAATGGGTTGCATCAAACTATGGTGCTGAGTCATTAGCTGCCTTGAAATCAGGCACTAAGTCAGCCAAGGCCTACACAATCATTGAACGCGGAGGCGTAAAGATTGGCTTTGTTGGCTCAAACACAGATACCACCATTGAGCAAGTTTTCCCAGGAAACCTTGATTACATTGATGCCAATGGCTTTAAAACCACTATCAACATTAAGCCAGGTGTTGCAGATGTAAATGCAGCGATCGTATCAGCCAAGAAAGCTGGAGCTGATTTGGTAATTGCACTTCTCCACCAAGGTTGGTCTGAAAATGCGAATGGTTTAGCTCAAGGTGTTTTGAATGATATGGCCGCACAGATCAAGGGCGCTGCTGCAATATATGGCGGACATAGCCACCAAAGCTACTCAACACTCGTTCCTGGAACACAGAAGGTTTACGGAACTTTGGTTGCACAGGTTCGTAACTCAGGTGTCGAGTACACCCGTTCTCAGATCTGTATCAATACCGATACCGACAAAGTACTTGGCTCATCAGTGGAAACAATTCTAAAGTCTGCTGTTACAGCTACTGCTGATGTTGAAACCGCAGCACTGGTTAAGAAGTACAAGGATCAATTAACAGCCAAGCTCGATGTCAAGATTGGTTCAGTATCAGCGCAATTCCCACGCGGTGGATCACCAGCAGTAGAACGCTCTGGCGAAAATCCAATGGGTAATTACCTGGCCGACCTACTTCGCGCGAAGTACAATACAGACTTCGTAGTTACAAATGGTGGCGGTATTCGCGATACTTTCCCAGCTAAGAACTACTCACCAGCAGATACCAAGTTGGTACGTACTGGTGCAGGTCCGCTAGATGTAACTCTTGGCGACGCTCTTACCGTCTTCCCATTTGGTAACCAGGTTGCAACAACAGTTGTAACAGGCGAGAACTTATGGAAAGCACTTGAAAACGGCGTAAGTGGTTGGCCAGCAGATGGTCGCTTCCCTCAAGTTTCTGGTCTGAAGTTCACCTTCGATACCAGCAAGCCAGTCGGAAGCCGCATCGTCACAGTTACCAAACTTGACGGTACGGCAATCGCAAAAGACAGCACTGTTTACACACTTACCACTCTGGATTTCATCATCTACGGTGGCGATGGGTATCTAAATGTCTTCTCACCAACTAAGGCCAAGGTTTTCGGAGCTCTTCTAGATGACTTCGTAGCTGCAATCAAGGCTGATATGGCTGCCGGAAAGGTAACTCAAATTCCGGTTGCCGACGGCCGAGTAAAGAAAGTTAATTAATTTAACTTAACTAAATAACTGATTAGAGATCAGGGGCACACTCGAAAGAGTGGGCCCCTGATTTATTTTCCCGTTAAACTAGCGATCTATGAATCCGCAGGCGGAAAAACCCACAATTATCCTGGCCACCAGTAATGGCGTAGGTATGGGCCATCTGGTCAGAGCCAGTGCAATTGCGCTTGAGTTAAAAGAGATCGCAAACCCAATAATTGTTTCGATGGCAGGCGGCGTTGCCGAGGTGCCAAGTTTCGTCGGAGTTCGGTGTGAATATATTCCAGGTAGAGATCGAGGTTGGATGCCTCGAAAGAATTGGGATGCATATTTACGAGATCGACTTATAGCTTTAATTGAAGAAACAAATGCACAAGTTTTATCTTTTGATGGAGTAGTTCCTTACCCTGGCGTAATCGCGGCAAAGTTAAAGAAGAGCGATTTAGCTTTGGTTTGGGTAAGACGTGGTCTGTGGCAGAAAAAACCACAAGGACTAGCATTAGGGCTGCAATCCATGATGATGGATGAAATTATTGAGCCAGGTGATTTCGCCCGCGTCTATGATCACGGTCCCACTAGAAAACGTAAAGATTCCACTTTAACTTCAGCGGTCTCGCTTTTCCGTAAAGAATCAGCGCTTAAGCGTGATGAGGCCAGAAAAGTTTTAGGCATTGATTTGGATCGCCCAGCCGTGTTGGTTCAACTCGGTACAGGTGACAGCGATGTAAATGAAAAAATGACAGCTGCGTTAGAAGGTTTGATTGGCTGGAAAGGCTTACAAGTAATTCTTACCAAGAATCCAATTGATCAAAGCGGCAAGTCTCTTGTTCCTGATGGGCTAGATATTAAATTAGTTAGATATTTCCCACTGGCTGATGTGCTTTATGCTTTTGATGCAGCGATTTGCGCAACTGGCTATAACGGATTTCATGAACTGCTGCCAGCGGAAATTCCAACTGTTTTCGTATCTAATATTCGTGGCACCGATGATCAGGAATCGCGAGCCCAATGGTGTCACGACTTAGGATATGGAATTAGAGCCGAGCAATCAGATCTACTGGATATAACAGCGAAAGTTCGCTTACTCCAAGATCCTGAAGTTCGAGCTCGCTTAACTAGAATGTGCAAGAAGCTTCCTGCAACAACTGGAGCAAAGGAAGCTGCGCAAATTTTATTTGAATTGGCAACCATCAGGCATGGTTCACAACCATCGTCTTGGGCTAGATTCAGGTTGAAGCTTCGCACAGCTGGCCTTTTAAGCTTTAGATCCATAGCAAATTCTGGATATCGGCAACTAGCTCTAATCTATAGAAAGTTTAACCCCCACATAATTATTCAAGAGATTGAAAATGAAACGCCGTACTTTGGCGTCGAGACCGAACCTGCCGAGATTCGTAAGCTGATTACAGGTGACATTAGATTTGAACACATGATTTCTGGCTCTTCAGATTCTTACCGTGCACGCCGTGAGGAAATTGCCGCAACCGCTTATGCGATAAATAAGAAAGTTGTAAATATGCGTAAGGAGAACATATGAGTTTCCGCGGCTGGATAAAGAAAACAAAGGCGGGCCAACTAGCCTGGCGCGTTTTTATCGGCCTACTTGGTGGCGGGGTTACAGTGATTGGTGCAATTGCACTCGTTGCACCTGGACCTGGAGTCTTAATTCTTCTCGCTGGTCTAGGTATTTTGGCAAGTGAATTTGCCTGGGCTAGTCGCGCAATGAATAAAACCAAAAGCATGGCTCAAAGCGCAGCTAATAAAGTCGGAATGCCAATCTGGGTTAAGTATTTAATCTTTGCAGGAGCTGCAGCATTTTCAATTGTGGTAATTGTTTTCTATCTTCACAACAATTAGTAGAATTCAAAGAGCAATACCAAGTAGAGCAACTAGATGGCGTAGCGCTTGAGCGTGAAGTAGCTACCCGTGAGCGTAAAGATTTGGCCGAAATAGTTATCGCCGGATTGCCGATCTAAAATCGAGATCTAATCTCCCAGAGATCGGCAAAGACTGGGTTAAATAAAGTACTGGCAAGATATTTCACGCCAGAGGACCCACCGGTGCCCATTTTTGC
>DBCL01000006.1:7238-7376 GCA_002293025.1 Actinobacteria bacterium UBA959 | reverse complement strand
GGCGTTAAGCCATGATGAATGTTTGCCTGAGCAGTTCATCACTACTGGCTCTTTTTGTCCTTGAGATCGAAGAAGTTCTTGGTGCTCTTTTGGCCCAAGAGGCCAATCAGGAGGGCACCGAAGGTCATCAACAGTGAG
>DBCL01000006.1:6793-7164 GCA_002293025.1 Actinobacteria bacterium UBA959 | reverse complement strand
AGCTCCGCTGTGTGACGAGGCTGCAAGAGCCATGGTTGGCCCACTGACTCGCGAGCCCATCTCAACCCCAACGGCAGCTTGAACGCATTTGATTGCACTTCTGGGATAAATCAATTGCTCAATATCACCCCAAGACTTATCAATTGAGCCATCAGGATTTAGTAGAACTAATCTGCCAGTGTGCACACTTTCAATCAAATCTGCACGATGCATCGCAGCTAAGACTGGATTCATAGATCTCTAGTCACAATCTCTTCTTGAGTGGCTTTGTGGCTTCCAACTAGAAGTTCTGAGCTTAAGTCAATTGATCTTTTCACAAGGCCAAGTGCAATTGGCCCCAACTCAAAGTGCTGAGCACTAGCTAACACAAT
>DBCL01000006.1:5329-6604 GCA_002293025.1 Actinobacteria bacterium UBA959 | reverse complement strand
CCAATGAGTCCAATCTCGTGTGGCAAAGTTTTGTGATCTAGTTCAACCATTCGGGTAACACCTGCAGCAATTCGATAAGCGTTGTAGGCCCAAGAGCCTGCAGGAAATCTATCCATTAACCGAGCAGGTAAATCTGCTCGGTTAATGATTACTTCTCTGCCATTAAAAACTTGTGGTCTGGCCTTTACATACTTAGCAGCATCACCACCTGCAGAACTTCCTGATGGGGTAATACCAGAATTGATAAATTCAACTGGTACCAGCCATGTTGGGTTGTTGGGGTCAAAATCTCTAACGGACTCAAACACAACAGCTAGTTCTGGTGAATCCAAGATCTCAACTTGCTTCATGAATCGCATCTTCAAGAGATACTCTCGAAGTTTTGGACCTGTTCCAACATCAGAGATTAGGTATGTAATCTCGTTTTTGTCGATTACATGCAGTTCAAACTCAACATGCCCATGTGGGGACAAGATCAAGGTGGTTGCACTGTTTGAATCAGTTAAACCTGCAACACTGTGTGAAGTGAGGCTATCTAGCCAAGTTAAACGATCAACACCAACAAGTTTTGTGATCGCTCGATTAGACAAATCAACTACAGCCTCACCTGCACTTAATGCTTTTTGCTCAGCTAGCGGGTTTCCATAGTGCCAAGGAATACCCTGATCAACTAAATCAGGTGGTGCAATAACTGCTGTTGACATTAACCTGCCTGCTTACACTCAACACACAAGCCATCCAAGGTTAAGTAATTAGGGTCTACTTTGAAGCCAGAATAATTCTCGATATCTTTAATTGCTTGAGCTGCACTGGCAATTGGAATTGATTGCACTGAATCACACTTACTGCATTGCAAATGCAGATGTGGGTCACTATCCACTACGTGATAAGTGTTGGCACCATGTCCTAAGTGAGTGTGTGTTACTAATTTTGAGTTTTCTAAAGTTTCTAAACACCTATAAATTGTGGATAGATTAACTCCTGAATCAATTCGATGAACTTCAACCAGTATTTCTTCAGGAGTTCCATGTTTTATCTGCTCCAGAGCATTTAAAACTAGTTCGCGCTGTGCTGTGACTCGAAGCCCTGACTCTTTCAATCGAGCAGCAGCACTATTAATCATCGCTGCACCTTAGCCAAAGTTGCTGATACGTGTGCTACCGGTTGATCGTTATCAAACAATGCATCAAGGCGCCACAGCAGATTATTTTCAACCAATCCAATTAATCGCTCACTGCCTCTATAAACAGGTGTGTCGTCAGGTCGCATCACTCT
>DBCL01000006.1:2198-5178 GCA_002293025.1 Actinobacteria bacterium UBA959 | reverse complement strand
TAGAGGTCTCCAAATTCCTAACTCAACTGCTGTTGGTTTAGTTCTTTGGCCGTCATCATCAACTAACCAAGATCTGGCAACATGAGTTAGGAATGGGCGACCATCACAACTGATAGCAACTTCCTGGGCAAACCTGAATGCATCTTTGGTTGCCTCACCACCAACACCTAAACCAACCCAAGAGCCAACCAGCCAAGATAGGTGTGCAAGAGGCAGTGGCAAGCCAGCCACAAATTCGTTATCTGTTGCCACGAAACACCTTAAATACCAAAAGAGCTGGATAACTGCCCATAAGCACCGTTACAGCCACGGTGAGGCCTAAGAAAACTAATTCAACTAAAGACATAGTTGAAGCCTACCTAGCAGCCAAGGCAGCAGCACCTAATTGCTGGCCCACCAACTATTCTTGAACAATGGTCCCAAGTCTGCTGCTGCTTACCGATGGCCCACAGGCCTCGGCTGAGGTGCTGCCTGCCTTAGGGCTGCTTCCTTATCCCGTTCGCGTTATGCCTGCCCAGGCAACAGTTCTAGTTAATGCCCCTTCTGCAGATTTGATTCTGTTAGATGGCAGGCGAGATCTGCCAACGGTGAAGAGTTTTTGCAAGATGCTGCAAGCCACTGGTTTGGGGGCCCCTTTAATTCTGGTTTTAAGCGAAGGTGGAGCAGTTGCAGTTCAATCCGACTGGGGCATAGATGACTTTGTGTTAGACACAGTTGGCCCAGCAGAGCTGGATGCTCGCATCCGACTACTGACATCAACTACAGATAGCACTGGAAGTGCAGCCAGCACCGAGATTCGAATTGGTGAACTACAAATTGATAGTAAAGGGTTTACAGCCAAGCTTAGAAATACTTCACTTGATCTAACATTTAAAGAGTTTGAGCTACTTAGATTTCTAACCCAACATCCAGGTAGAGTCTTTACTAGATCTCAACTGCTTCAAGAAGTTTGGGGTTACGACTACTTTGGTGGCACCAGAACAGTCGATGTTCATGTTAGAAGGCTTCGTGCCAAATTAGGGCCTGAATACGAGGCCCTAATTGGCACAGTTAGAAATGTTGGCTACAGATGCGATCTACCTCGAACGCAAGAACTAGCAGAAGTTAGCAACTAAAGAAATGAAAATGTCTCTGCGAGATGGGCTTAAGTTATCTTTAAGTCTGCTCACTAAGCGAGATCAGAAACTATTGTTTTTAGCCTTTTTGGTTCAAATATCGCTGAGCGTGTTGGACTTAATTGGGATTGGTGCAATTGCTGCAGTAGTGGCTATTGCTGTTTCAGTTATTCAAGAATCAAGCCTGCCAACCTCGGTTACTACAGTGCTGGATTTCTTTAGTATTCCCTATGCAGACCCATATCAAACTGTAGTTTTTTTGGCAGTTGCAGCCGTTTTTCTCTTTTCTTCAAAGACTATTTTAACAGCATTAATCACCAAGAGACAGTTAAAGTTTTTAGCAAATAGAGATGCGGCAGCTTCTACCAAACTTATGCGAACTCTTATCCAACAATCCATACTCACCATTCAAGAACGGCCAAGTCAAGAAACAATAAATGGCTTGACTTATGGTGTGTCCGCTGCAACTACTCAATTTTTGGGCAATTTCCTAATAGTTTCTTCAGAAGCATCACTACTGTTAATTGTCAGCATTGCGCTCTTTTTTGCAAACCCCATAGTTGCTGCTGGCGCTCTGATTTTGTTTGGGATTGTTGGACTTATTTTGAACAAAATTCTAGGGAATTTTGCTCAACGTATGGGCCAAGAAAATAGCCAGTTAAACGTCATGCAAGCGACAGCAATTCAAACAACCATAAGCGGGTATCGAGAACTTTCTGTCATGGATAGACAATCTTTTTTCAGTGAAAGATTTGCAGCAGCTCGCTGGCGCGGTGCTCAGTTAACTGCAAATACTCTTTTCTTGAGCCAAATCTCTCGATATGTTTTTGAATTGACCTTAATTCTGGGTGGATTTGCGTTGGCTGCTACTCAGTTTGCTGCCAATGATGCCCTTACTGCAGTAACAACGCTCTCGCTTTTCTTAGCAGCGGGGACCCGGCTTATGCCTTCCATGCTAAGGCTGCAAACGGGCATTGTTTACATGAAGGGCGCAATTGGTGGTGCCCAATTAATGGTCAACTTAAAGCAGCGCCTCGACCAAGTTAACTCAGGACCCACGACTAGTAACGCTTTGCTGAATCAAAGTATTCGAAATTTGAATAAGAAATCAGTCTCAATTCAGGTGAAGGATTTAACTTTCACCTACCCAAACAAGGAAACCCCTGCAATCAACAACATTAGTTTGGAGGTGCCTGCAGGAAGTTCTTTAGGCCTAATTGGAAAATCTGGGTCTGGAAAATCAACTTTAGTTGATCTAATTTTAGGAGTTCTCTTCACGGATATGGGAAAGATTGAAATTGATGACTTAAGTCCCAGCGAGATTAGAACTCAACGAAAAGGGCTGATTGGCTATGTCCCACAAGACATAACTTTGATTCCTGGCACAATCGAAGAGAACGTAGCTTTAGGGTTGCAGTCCAACCAATATGAAATTGATTGGATTTGGGAAGCACTAGAAGCAGCCCAGCTTTCTGACTTTGTTAGATCCTTGCCAGACCAATTGAACACTGATGTTGGTGAGCGTGGGGTAAGGCTTAGTGGTGGTCAAAGGCAGAGGATTGGCCTTGCAAGAGCTATGTTAAGCCAGCCATCTTTGTTGATTTTAGATGAAGCAACTAGTTCACTAGATGTTGAAACAGAATCCGAGATTACAGAAGCATTAACAAGACTTCCGCACGATGTAACCAAGATTGTAATCGCACACAGGCTCGCAACTATTCAAAAACTAGATCAAATCTGCATTCTAGAAGATGGAAAAATCACCCAACTTGGTTCCTTTGAAGAATTAAGGAAACTGGATAACATTTTGGCAAATCAAGCAGATTTGTTAAGTAACAACTAATTGTGGGCCCTGTCGGGATCGA
>DBCL01000006.1:483-2191 GCA_002293025.1 Actinobacteria bacterium UBA959 | reverse complement strand
GAACCGTCGACCCACGGATTAAAAGTCCGTTGCTCTGCCAGCTGAGCTAAAGGCCCCAAGGCGGTGAAGCCTAGTCACTCACTAAACACCTCAGCACACAGTCATATTCTGCTGAGATACGCTTGCCCCTCTCCTAACGGGTTGAAGCAACTCAACTCTCTGGCCCCCATCGTCTAGCGGCCTAGGACGCCGCCCTTTCACGGCGGTAGCGCGGGTTCGAATCCCGTTGGGGGTACGCGTCTCGTCTTAAACAACGAGGCCCCGTAGCGCAGTTGGTTAGCGCGTCGCCCTGTCACGGCGAAGGTCGCGGGTTCAAGTCCCGTCGGGGTCGCTAGTGATTTTGGTCTACCAAAATCACTTTGGCCAGGTAGCTCAGTCGGTACGAGCGTCCGCCTGAAAAGTGGAAGGTCGCCGGTTCGATCCCGGCCCTGGCCACCACTGAATTGGTCTCAAAAAGTTTGCCTTAACTTTTTGAGATTTTCAAATACTGATTTATGTGGCTTTGTACCATTTTGTCTTCTAAGAAAAGTGATTCTGCTCGGACCTTGGCATTGTCTGCCAAGGTCTGTCTCCTAGCAGAATCTGTAATCAATTCCTTTACAGCGCTCACCAAACTCTGCACATCTGCATTCACGACTAAACCACTCACTTCATTTTCAATAGCATGTCCAACATCTCCAACATTGGTAGCAACCGTTACAACTCCACCTAATGATGCCTCGATTGCTGACAGTGGGGTTGCTTCATTATCACTAGTTAGCATCCAAATATCACAAGCCGCAATTACATCTGAGATGTTTGATTGCCAACCCAATAGCTTTACATTTAAGTTACGTGTATCTATTTGCTCTTGAACCCAAGACTCTAGATCTCCTCCTCCCGCAATAATTAGTTGAGAATTAGGGTGAAGCTGCTGAATCTCTTCAAAAACATCCAGCAGTCGGTCAACTCGTTTTATTCTGGTCAATCTGCCCGCAAAACCGATTATCACTTTCTTTAAATCAAGATCAAACTTGCTTCGAGCTTGGGTTTTTGAAACAAAGGTCATTGGTTTGACCCCTGGTTCAATAATTACCTGATTACTTTTCTTAATTCCTAACTTGTTTAACTCAGCCATAACGCTAGGGCCAGTGAAAATTAGTAGATCTGTAAATTTGGTAAGCAGTTTCTCTAGCGTTATCAAAAAAAGGACAAATACTTTTGAGAAATAGCCAACATATAAATGCCCATGAATTGTGTGCACAACTTTTGCCTTTGGAACTGCAATTTTTGCAGCTAGTCTGCCTAACAGTCCAGCCTTAGACAGATGCGTGTGCACGATATTAGGTTTTTCTGAACGAAGCAGTTTCATTAAGTTAATAAAAGCCTTCAGATCTTGCAGAATTGATATCTGCTTCCCAAGTCCCTCAATTTTCTTAATACGGTAATTGACATTTTTCCCAGCCAGAAAGTCTTGCTCGTGACTTGCCACCTCACCAATGACAAGTAGGTGATCAATTTCTTTTGATTCGTGGAACCCTTGGGATAGCGAATCAATTAATCGAGCAGCCCCACCAGTATTCATACGAGTGATGATCGAAACTACCTTTATCGACTTGGACACTTAAGTTTCACTCACCTACCTGGTTGCAACGCTTAAAAGAGCTAAATCAGTGTCGTTAGCCTATTCAAGACATCAACAGCACCCCAGCCATCAGGGAACTCTTTA
>DBCL01000006.1:153-350 GCA_002293025.1 Actinobacteria bacterium UBA959 | reverse complement strand
TTTTCGATGTCTGCAGCCGAGCCTCCTTTTCTTAGAAATGGGGTCTCTGGCTCGGCTGCACACTTAGAAACGGTTTTGCCTTCTTGAGTAATAGTGCTTGATCTTAAATAACCTAGATCACAAAGTTTTGGTCTAGCTTTATAAACTTCTTCAATTCCAATCGTTCCTGGGATCTCAACCACTTTAAATGGAAACCC
>DBCL01000006.1:0-126 GCA_002293025.1 Actinobacteria bacterium UBA959 | reverse complement strand
GTTGGAGATGCTCGATGGTCAGTTCTAACTGTGAGAGTTTTATCTTTGGCCGCAGCTAACATCTTCTGTCGAAGTGGGTCAATAAGGCCTGATTCTTTGGAGAGAGCGAACAATGTTCCAACTTGA
>DBCL01000015.1:148022-151861 GCA_002293025.1 Actinobacteria bacterium UBA959 | reverse complement strand
CGAGTCCCTCACAACCTACTTCAAGATACGTAGTAACTGAGCCTAACTTTTGTGGAAACTTGACACTCGAAAATCAAACAGAAGTACTGGTTAGCAACTGGTGAGCAACCGATGCACAAAAAGGCGTCTCAGATCATGGAATCTTGGATGATTGACACAGGGGGCTTCCGGGGTAAATTGGGCTCACTAAAGAAAGGTGTCCGAGTCAGGTGACTAGTTTTTGATCAGGCCGTAGGTCAGTTTCGTTTCTTGAACTTGACCTCCGGCTTTTTCTATTAGATAGGCAGCTGGACTGGCCTGATCTACTGGATCTCGATCTAAGACAACTTCTACGGCTTCTTCGTTTTCGTACAAGATTCCAACCCGATCATCTGTGGCATAAATTCGTTCAAATTTTTCAGATGCGATTAATTCATGAGCTAAAGGGCGACGTTGTGCTTCTGAGTCAAAGTGAACTGCATTTCCATAAGGCAAAAATCCCAAAGCATTATCAACTACTTGAAGTTTTGGACCAAAGGAATCCGTAGGGCCTCCTTGGTGCCAGCAAATTGATCCAGCAGACACACCACCCAAGATAACTCCAGATTCATATGCTTCTTGCATTACTTGATCGACTCCGTGCAAGCGCCAAACAGCCAATAGATTCGCCACAGATCCACCGCCGACCCAGATCACATCGGATTTAAGGAGATGTTCTCTAACAGGAGCATTTGGCTGAGTGAAGAGCTGTAAATGTGAGACATCACAATTTTGATTACTCATGGCATAATACGAGCGGGTTAAGTAAGCAGCATCATCCCCGCTTGCAGTGTGTACAAAACAGATTCGGGGGCGATCCTTCCCAGTTAATTCCAACATCTTCAAAACAGTCTTGCCTGGAACCATGGCAGTCCAGCGATCTGTGGGCAAGAACCCACCACTTGTTCCCATAATTCTTCTGATTGTCATGAGTTATTTCCTCTATGAATGTTGTTTAAAATCGCATCTGCCGTAATCCTGCCAGATGCCAGTGCTCCATTTATTGAAGGGGAGTGGTTGCTATCAGATGCAAGGTAGATACCAGAGGATTGCACGGCAGAAGTTCTTGAAACAAATGGAGAGTTTGCTGCTGGCAATGCTTGAGAAATTACATACTTCTTGATTAGTGACATTTGATTGGGATTCAATGAATGCAAGGTTGCTGCATGGTCTAACGCCACCTTGTCACTTAGATCTGATTCATGAATTCCTACCGCTGAAGAACTGATCAGCTCCATTTTCTTGGGTGCATAACTTGGAGCAATATCTGTGATTACACAGGAGTTGGTGAGTAGAGAAGGGTTAGTTGACCCGTCTATAGCAAGCAATTTGGTCTTTGTGCCTCTATGCCGGGTGCTAATTGCGTGATACCAAGTTGTGACTGAATTCATCTTGATTGCATCAGCTTTGGTTAAGCGAGCATTGGTAGCGGGGTCAGCACCTAAAACTACATATTTCGCGGAATACTCCCGACCATTTGCTATGACAGTTTGAGCAGAAACTTGAGTAACTTCAGTGTTTAATTGGATTAATTCCTGTGGAAGACCGCGAATTAGTTGCTTTGGAATCGAATCCATGGCAGTCGCTGGAACTCCAGGGGATCCCAAAACAAAGAATCTCAACACTTGATCAAGCCAACGACGTGAAGTGTTTAAGTTAGGCTCCAAAAATACCCCAGACAGAAAAGGCTTTAACACCTGATCGACTATTTCATTTCTTCCGATTAGTCCTGTTAGCGTGGTTGAGCTTGCAATGTCTGCTCGGCGGGCAAGGTCCTCAGGCTTAGAAACTGTGAGTGCAACTAGGTACTTAATTAACTTAAACGTTGCAGCACGATCGAAGTGATTGTAGAAGTCCTTTGAGTTAGAAATACTGGTCCCAAGTTCTAGAATCTGGTCATCAAGCAAGAGCCTGACACCTTTTCGAAATTTCTTTAGGTTTAGAGATTTGTGATCTAGAATCTGCTTACCCTCTGAATATGCCATGTTATAAAGTTGAAATCCACGATCTAATGAAAAGCCGTCGACGCGATCAGTCCGTACTCGACCACCGACTCCATCACTACTTTCAAATACCTTAACTTGGACGCCAGCTTGGGTTAATCTCCTAGCAGTTGCTAAACCTGCAAGCCCTGCGCCAACGACAATTACATCAAAGTCTTGCGCCATTTACTTAACTACTGAGAGCAGGGCTTGTTCTATCGTTGGATGATCAAATCTAAATCCATTTCGCATCAGCACTGCTGGCAATACTCTAGAACTCCCCAAAACCTCTTGGCTAAATTCACCTAACACTAACTTCATAAGTGGGGCTGGGACTCCAATTGGTGCTACCGGACGCTTCAAAATTCGACCCAAAACTTGGCTCACATATCTATTGTTAACACTATTAGGTGCTGTTAGGTTCACAGGTCCAGAAATCTCTTTTTTATCTATTAGATAGCAGATAGCCCGAACTTCGTCACTAATTGAGATGAAAGACCAATATTGATCTCCCTTTCCAAGCGGACTGCCCAATCCAAATCTAAATAAAGGAAGCATCTTGGCTAGTGCTCCACCTTTAGGGCTTAGAACTAATCCAGTTCTTGGATGAACAACCCGGATGCCAGCCAGCCGGGCTGGGTCTGCTGCTTGTTCCCAATCTGAAACAACATCAGCAAGAAAACCTGATCCTGCCCCAGTTGATTCATCTACTTGGTTATTTCCAGTATCGCCGTACCAACCAATAGCTGAAGCGCTAATCAGAACTTCGGGTTTGTGACTAACAGATGCTAGAGCTTTGCTCAAAGTCAAAGTTCCTTGCACACGAGAATCTCTAATTTCCCTTTTGTATTCAACACTCCAGCGGTGATCGCCCACACCTGCACCAGCTAGGTGAACTACTGCATCCAGATTCTCAAGTTTAGTTAAATCTTTTATTCCATCAATTGGGTGCCATTGAAGCTCTTGATCATTGCTAGCGGCTCGTCTGACTAATTTCAAAACTTGGTAGCCGCTTTGCTCTAAAGCTAAACACAATGCCGAACCAATTAACCCTGATGCACCTGTTACTGCAATGCGCATTTAATTACTACAAACCTAAATCAGCTTCAAATGAACCAGATTCAAGCCTGGACTTCAAGGTTGTTAGGTATCGGGCTGCGTCAGCACCATCAACAAAGCGATGGTCATACGACAGGGATAGATAGCACATTGACCTAATTGCTATTGACTCTGCACCTGATTCATCACTTACTACAACTGGGCGCTTAACAACTGCTCCAAGTCCCAAGATGGCACCATTTGGTTGGTTAATGATTGGTGTATCAAACAATGCACCACGGCTTCCCGTGTTGGTAATAGTGAAAGTGCTGCCAGATAACTCGTCAGGTGAAACTTGTGAACTCCTTGTGCGTTCTGCCAAATCAGCAATCCGACGGGCAATACCTGCAACCGAAAGATCACCTGCATTGCGCATTACTGGAACTAGCAAACCTCGATCGGTATCTACTGCGATGCCAATGTGCTCTGCACCATGGTAAGTAATGGTTCCAGCATCTAAGTCCATTGATGAGTTAACAACTGGATGAGACTTCAAACCTTCAACTGCTGCTTTAACAAAGAAAGGCAAGAAGGTTAGGTTTGTACCTTCCCTTTGTAAGAACTCACCCTTAACTTTGGCGCGTAATCGAGCTATCTTGGTTACATCAACCTCAACGACTGTGGTTAATTGGGCACTTACCTGAAGTGATTCAACCATTCGCTGAGCAATTACTTTGCGCAATCTGCTCAGTGGTTCAGTTTTCCCCCGAACTTGGGCAGCAGCCACTGCTGCTGGCTCAG
>DBCL01000015.1:147691-148006 GCA_002293025.1 Actinobacteria bacterium UBA959 | reverse complement strand
ATTTGCAGCCTTTGGTGCAGTAGTTGTTGGAGCCGCTTGAGCTGGAGCAGATTTAGTTGCAGCTGCTTGAACGTCTGATTTGCGGATACGCCCACCAACACCTGTTCCAGTTAATTTAGTTAAGTCGACACCCAATTCTTCGGCCATCTTTCTAACTAGTGGCGTTACATAAGAACTTGAATCTTCGTCTTCAGAAGTTGCCACAGGTGCAGCTGCCTGAGTAGGAGCCGGTGTTGGTTCTGTAATCGTGGATGGTTTTGGGGCAATAGAGGTTGGTGTTGGAACTGCAGGCTTTGGTGTTGGAACAGGTGCAGG
>DBCL01000015.1:107724-147628 GCA_002293025.1 Actinobacteria bacterium UBA959 | reverse complement strand
AACAGGTGCAGGTGTAGGTGCTGAGGCAGTTGGAGCAGATGCTCCACTAGTAGCGGCACCAATAAGTGCTAGCCCGCCGCCAACTTCAACAACAGCATCGGTTGGTGCCAAGATTTCAAGTAAAACTCCAGCAATTGGCGAAGGGATCTCGGTGTCTACCTTGTCAGTCGAGACTTCCAACAAAGGTTCATCAGCGGCAACATTGTCGCCCACATTTTTCAGCCATCGAGTAACTGTGCCTTCTGTGACTGATTCACCTAAAGCTGGCATATCCACGCGTTGTGACATTTTTCTTTTCCCTTCAGACCCGCCTTGTGAGCGGGCTAACTCTAATAGTTAATCGTGAGCGTGTAGAGGCTTGCCTGCTAAAGCTAGGTGGGCTTCGCCCATAGCCTCTGAAACAGTTGGGTGGGCATGTAGCAGAGGTGCTACATCTTCAGGCATGGCTTCCCAGTTATAGATTAATTGGGCCTCAGCGATCATTTCCCCAGCACGACTGCCAACCATATGTAGGCCAACCACTGGGCCACCGTTTTCACGAATAAGTTTGATTAGTCCGGCTGATTTTAGGATCTGTGTTTTACCATTTCCAGCTAAGTCATATTTGACCACAGAAATGTTCTCTGCACCGTATTTTGCAGCAGCCTGACCTTCTGTTAAACCCATAGATGCTACTTCTGGTTCACAGTAAGTAACTCGAGGAACTCCCAAATAGTCTATTGGCCGAGGCTTTAGTCCTTGAATGAATTCTGCTACCAAAATACCTTCTTGAAAACCAACATGAGCTAACTGCGGTCCCGGAATTAGATCTCCAACTGCAAATACATTCTGAAGGTTAGTGCGGCAGAATTCATCAACAGCAATGTGTTCGCCTGCGTAAGTTATTCCAACTTCCTCATATCCCATTCCTCGAGAAGTTGGACCGCGACCAACAGCTACCAACAAGAGGTCCGCATCCAGTTTGGTTCCATCTTCAAGCAGCACCTTGACACCAGCACCAGACGTATCCACAGATTTAAATCGAACAGAAGTTAAAAACTTAATTCCTAATTTACGAAAGGCTTTTTCGAGCCCCTTAGACATATCTATGTCTTCAGCAGGTATTAAATTAGGTAATCCCTCAACAATTGTCACTTCACTTCCAAGTGAATTCCAAGCGGCAGCGAACTCAACGCCGATTACACCACCACCCAAAATCACCACTTTTGCAGGAACTGAATTCAATTCAAGTGCATGCTCGGAAGATAGGACCTTGACACCATCAACATTTAGGCCAGGCAAGGATTTTGAATAAGAACCTGTTGCCAAAACGATGTTCTTTCCCTGAATCTTTTGACCATTGACTTCGATGGTGTCCTTACTAATGAGCTTGCCAGTACCTTCAAAATAAGTAACTCCTCGATGCTTAACTAATCCCTGCAGCCCTTTGTAGAGCCTAGACACAACTGCATTTTTATAGGTGTTGACGGCAGGCATATCTACTGACTCAAAGCTTGAGTTGATGCCAAATTCTTTTGAATGTCTAACTGTGTGCGCAACTTCGCCAGCGTGCAACAGCGCCTTAGTTGGGATACATCCTCTATGCAAGCAAGTCCCACCAAGTTTGTCTTTTTCAATTAAAGCAACTTTAAGGCCAAGTTGACTTGCTCGTAAGGCACAGGCATATCCACCTGAGCCACCGCCAAGGATTACTACATCAAATAAGTCGGTCACCAAAATGCCTTCCAGTATTAAAGTTCAAGGAGCCAATTCTCGCAGGTTTGATTAAACCAGGGAGTAGCGGTCTTGAAAAGAACTTGTGTTGGCTTGGTCACTTAACTGACAGATACTCGCTTTGCGACCTCTACCAAGGTTCTTATGCCAAATCCAGTGGAACCAACCACGTTGTAGCCATAAGCACTTCCTTGGTTGTAGGCGGGTCCGGCAATATCTAAGTGAGCCCAAGGGATCTCGGCTGGAACAAACTCCCTCAAAAACACGGCTGCCAACTGCATGCCCGCGCCTTTGCCAGACCCAATATTGGCAAGATCAGCAACTGGAGAATTTATCTCAGCTCGAAGAAATTCTGGAAGCGGCATGGGCCACATATCTTCCCCGGTAGCTTCAGCAGAATGATGCACAAAACTGCGGAATTCATCGTTATTGCCCATGATTCCTGCAGTTCTAAGTCCCATACCCATAACTTGTGCGCCCGTTAATGTCGCTAGATCAACTATGTAATCAGGTTTTTCTTCAGATGCCTTAACTAAGGTATCTGCTAATACAAGTCTTCCTTCTGCATCAGTATTTAAAACCTCAACAGTTTTACCGCCATAGATTCTCAAGACATCACCTGGTCTAGTGGCATTTCCACCAGGCATATTTTCAGCCAGTGCAGCCCAGGCTGTCACTCGAACATTAAGTTTAAGTTCAGCAATTGCTTTTATTGCTGCTACAACTGCACCCGCACCACTCATATCGAATTTCATGTCATGCATGTTTAAACCAGGCTTTAAAGAAATGCCACCAGTATCAAAGGTGATTCCCTTACCTATAAGAGCTAAATGCTTCTTAGCACCACGAGGCTTGTACTCCAGTTTTAACAATCTTGGTGGCCTTGATGACCCTTGCCCAACTCCAATAATGCCACCGAATTTTTCAGAAACTAGTTTCTTTTCATCCCACACAGTTGCGGTTATCGGAGCAGATGCAATTGCCTTTTTCGCCTGGTTTACAAATTCTGCAGGAGGCAAGTGTCCTGGGGGAGTATTACCGAGATCTCGAGCAAAATGAATTGCGCCAACAACTGTTGAAATCTCTGAGGCCATGGTGCGGGTTGCATGCTTACTCAAAACACTTATGGCTGTTGGTGGTAACTTCTGTTCAGCCAAACTTGAATATCGGAATGAATGAAATCCATACGCGGCTATTAATGCTCCCTCTGCGGTGGCAGCAGCATCTTGTGAATTCATATCTCGTAGTTGAATGGAAACTTTCTTAGTTCCAGCCAAAGTTCTAATTGCTGTTCCAGCGCTTTGGCGAATAGTCTCAGTGTTGGCATCTTCCTTCAAACCTACGGCCAAGATTGACTCAGACTTGACTAAGCCATTACTTGGAATGCGGGTTAACTCTCCAGGTTTCCCGGTTGCTCCCACCGCTAGAAGAGCGTCGCTGATTTTTTTATCTTGAGCTGGAGTGAAAGAACTAGCCAAGATGGCTAGCTTGCCGTTTTGCTGGGTAACGCCAATTACTAGAACGTCTGTGGCACCCGCAGATAGTTTGGAATCCATAAATCTCAAAGTTGTTTTTGTCATCTGCCAAGCCTAAACCAGGTTTGAGATTAGGTCTAATTTAACGATTTCAGCCGAATCGCAGCATTCTTAAGAAGTGAAATTGCGGCGATTGCCGACATGCCATCTCCGATAGAAACCCCGTTAACTGACACCAGACTCCAATTTGCTGCTTTGACCAGCGCTATACCAACTGGGGATCTCGGCTGATCTGCTACCAGCACCCAAGACCTGGCACTGGCATTTATCTCGGCCAACGCGTTGGCAGCCAAAAGTGCACGACTGCCATCAACTATCACCGGAACTTTGTTTGAGATGAGATGAGCAATTTGTCGCATAAGGTTTAGCAGTTCAAGTAATTCCACTTCTTCCAGAAACTTCAATAATTCATTGGCGCGAATTTTGCGATTGAGTACCATCAATTCAGTCACATTTGAATTCCAACTTGCGTCGTCGACTGCTTCAAATCCCAGTAACTTTGTTAAGTCGGAACTGGTGATGAATTTTGCAAGTAGCAGTTCCACATTAGTTAAATCGTCTCCAAACGCAAATGCAACCACATCATGATTTGGAGATGGGATTAGGTTTAATTCAATTCTGTTGTTAGTAGCACTAACTTCTATTATTTTGGTGGATACTGAAGTTAACAGCAGTGGACTGTTGACTTCACACTTCCAAGCTGCAAGATCTGGAATTATCTGAGCAATAGAACTCAAGTCTGATTGTAGTTTTGTCTTAACTATTCTTCGCAAGTTGGTATCAGGCAACTCAAACGTGTCTGTTAACTCAATGATTTGGCTGAGGTTTGTGTTTGCCACTGAACCTCCGTAACAAATATGGCTGTCCGAGCAGCTCTTCTAAGGGCCCGAAGCATGCCAGCACCAACAGTACTGATGATCAGTGCGGTAATTATTGCTCTGGGTAAGTCAAACGCCAAACTTGTGGCCATAGTGAAAGCCAATAGTCTTGAAATATTTTGGATAAAGGGCGCACCTTGTTCAAATGAGATTGAGGTGTCTGAGCCAATAGCCGTTGGCCAAAACCACATGTTGAGCAAGAGTCCAACAAAGATTCCGCTGAAAGCACCAAAGAGAGCTAACAAGGGAACTTCGGCCCTACCTTTTGGAAACGGAATTAGCCCTGACAGCAATCCAATCCACCCTGCAGCCAACATTTGGAAAGGCAGCCATGGCCCAATGCCTCCGGTAATCAATGCCGAACTGGCCATTCCAAGACTGCCAACACTAAAGCCAAAACTTGGACCAATCGCTCGGCCCGAGATGATTATCAGTGCCCACATTGGCTCTACCCCAAATGAGTGTGTGCCAAACAATCTGGCAGCTGCTATTAAGGAAGCCATCAGTCCAAGTAGTGCAACTGCTTTGCTATTCAACATGCCATCAGCTAAATCAGTGAAAACTACCAACAAAGCCAACGGGATTATCAACGCAGTGAGAATCGGTGCAGTTGTTTTGCTCAATTGAGAGTCAGCCGATAGCAATAGTGGCCAGCAAAAAGCTGTTAGTCCGATCGCAGTGGTTAAAAGCAGAATTAAGCTGCTGCGTAAACCAATGTTGTTAGCCTGCAATTTTGAGTGCATCTTTAACTTCTTCAACGGTAAGCCAAGTTTGAGGTGCCAGGACCTTTGCCACTTGAGGCGCGAAAGTCACCGAGCTTGTCAAGATATCTCTGGTATTTCCAGTGGCTATTACTTCGCCGTTAGCTAAAACCAAAACTCGATTAGCAATCTGTGCCACTAGCTCGACATCGTGGCTTGCAATTACAACAGCAGTGCCATTAAATGAGAGGTCTCTTAAGGCCTTGATTAGTGCTTGCTTTGCAGAATAATCCAAACCACGCGTTGGCTCATCTAGTAGTAAAACTTTAGGCGCACAAGACATGACGACAGTTAAAGCCAATAGGAGTCGTTGGCCCTCAGAAAGATCTCTTGGATCTTGAAAAACATCAATACCAGGAGCTATCTTTGCTAATAATTTCTCGGTCGTGCCCGCTACTAACTTTCCATCCAAGTCTGATTGCACACATTCTGCCAAGACACTATGTGCATAAAGTAGATCTCCTGGCACTTGTGGCACAAACCCAACCTCTTTTACTAAGTTCAATTTTGGTATCTGATTTGGTTGGAGATTGTTTACCAACACCTGACCATCATTTAGTAGGTGAGTTCCCACCAATGTAGAAAGCAAGGTAGTTTTGCCGGCTCCGTTACGGCCAATGACAGCCAACACCTCTCCAGAATTTATTGAAACTGACACATTCTTTAGGGCTTGTAGAACTCCGTAGGCTGCACTTGCGTTCCGCAAACTGGCAACTTCTACAAGTTCTTCTTTAGCACTCGTCGGGGGATTTAACCCTTTAAGTTTTAGGCTCAGATTTGCTGTGTGCGCACGGGCGTCCTTGACTGAAAGTGGGATTGGCGACCACCCAAAGGAGTTGGCTAATTCAACGATTGGAGACATGATCTCTGCAGTTTTCATAATCTGCGCAGGGCTGCCAATTTGGATGGGTTTGCCATTGCCAGGAACTGAAATTACGTTGTCGGCGAATTGCAAGACTCGCTCGAGTCTATGTTCAGCAATTACGATTGTTAGACCCAAATCATGAACTAATCGTTGCAAACTGGCTAACACGTCCTCGGCTGCTGCTGGATCCAAAGCGCTGGTGGGCTCATCCAAGACTAAAACTTTCGGATTACATGCCAATACTGAGCCGATCGCTACTCTTTGCTGTTGACCTGCAGATAATGAGTCTAAAGACCGGCTTAACACTGAATCCAAACCCAATAAGTTAGACACCTCATCGACTCGCTGCCGCATTACGGCTTTGGAAAATCCAAGACACTCCATCCCATATGCCAATTCATCTTCAACCATGTCTGTGACAAATGAGTTCCGAGGATCTTGAGCCACCACTCCAACGATATGAGCTAAATTTCGTGGCAATATTCCAGTCGTATTTACTCCTTCAATCTCAATTTTTCCACTAAATAGGCCACCAGTAAGTGTTGGGACTAATCCATTAATTAGATTGAGCAAGGTCGACTTTCCTGATCCTGTGTTTCCTACTACCACAGTTAGCTGTGATTTAGGAATTTCTAGGTCTAAATCAAAAATTATCGGTTGCTGATCAATGTTGTATTGGAAGGAAACTTTCTGAAATCTAATCATTGGAAACTCCAATTGGCACACGTGGCGAAAACCATGCCGGACTGGACATTAAGACAAGTAGGGCAATGGGCAGAGCGGACAAGTTAATGAAAGAGTGCGTGACAAGCACTGAACCAAAAGAAACAATTAACACTGCCCACTCGGGTGCTTTCCATGGATCGCTCTTGTAGGACGTTCGAATTCTTCGCCTCCCTGATATCCAAACTGCTGCACCAATTAGTAAAGATGCAGCGGCCAGTTCAAAACCTGCTATAAGGGCATAGTTGGATGCCAGGCTAGTGATGGACCCAATTAATAAAAATGCTAAACCTGACAGCAGCATGAAGTTACTAACCCATCTAAATTTTGATGAAAGGTCTTGTGATTTACCAAACCCTCTAGATTCCATCGAAGTTGCCAAACTCACTGATCGATTTAACGCACTATCTAACAAGGGGCGCAGTAATTGAGATCTTCCTTTGATTCCCGAAATGTCTCTTCCTCTAAGTTGGGCCGCTGTTCTAATTCGCCGAGCATCACTGGCTAGCGCAGGTAAGAAACCAAGAGCTATGACAGCAACAACTCCAGTTTCATAAATTGCTGCTGGCAAGACTTTTAGCAATCTTGAAGGTGGCACCAACGTTGTTGGTGCTGCAGCACAAATAAGTATCACACTTAACTGGAAACCATGCTCAAAGGCAGCAATCAAACCTTCCAGGCTTACGGGACCCCCAAGCCTTAACCCTGCTAAAAAATCTGGAAGAGGAAGTGATGGAATTGTGAATAAGACGGTCCCTCCGAATGAAATTCCAAAAACAATCTCCACAATCAACCTAAAACTAATTATGAATAAAGCAAGTCTGATTAGAGCGCTAAAAGAGCCAGACCAAGAAGCAGCAGGACGGCGGTGCAAAACTACGAGAAATATTGCTATCAGCAACGCAAGATGCACTGTAATATTTTTAGTGAGCATCGCACAAACTGCACCTGCAATTCCCCAAGACCACCACGCAACAGGATGCAGCCAGCGAGGCTGAATGTTGTGTGGTGGTCTTAGCAGAATTGACATATTAGTTTTTACTGAGTCTTCGGCGTATTGTTACAAATACAAAAATTGTAACTGCAAGGGTTAGCACTGCCCAAAGAAGTAAGTTTGAGGATTCTTCAACATCAGATACTGCCTCTGCTTCCATACTAATTGGAACTGGATCAGCAGAAGGATCTGAAGTGTAAAAACCCCAGTAGCGATAACCCGTTATGTCTCCAACAGTTGCCTCTGCAGCACATTCAGTTGCGGGGAATCCATCGATTCCACAGATAAGTCCCGATTCTGATCTAATTTCTGCAGCTTTTGCTAATGCATCTGCTGAACTAGAACCAGCTGGCACAACCACACACGCAGTTTTGGACTCAGGCGCGGTTTCACCTTCTGGCGCTTGTGTTTGATCTCCAAAGTCGATAACGACTGCAACCCTAAGTTCATTTGTGCCAGCAGTTAAATCTGGGCAGATGGAGTCAAAATTTGCAACAACTCTTGGTTGCGGGGTATCGGTATCTGTACCAATACCAAATCGATATCCATCAACACTGCCATCGACCACTTTGTTATCCGCTGGACCAACCATCGCCATATCCCAACTGACGTCTACAGCTACAGCTGGAATTGTGATTGCAAATGTGACTAATAATGCCAATACTGCTTTGAAAGCTTTGTACATGTTTGCTCCGATTCGTTTCGGTCGCAAGAATGAACGGTGTCAGAACAATTCTGATAAAAAACCCTCATCGCATAAATATGCGTGAGGGCTAAAAGACCAGAAAATCTGGACTCCGCCCGTTTTCCACGACGGGTGTATTTGTGAGTCACACACTTGCTAGGCACTCCGACTTGTTAGAAAATTTCTAACCTACGGTTGCGGGACAGTGCCGGACTTTGACCGGCTTCCCCTAGACACTCAAGTGCTTTATTCAGTTATGGGTACACCATAAGGCTAAAACGGGCAAAATTTCTAGTTCAAGAATTTGCCACGCCGAAACAACTAGGCGCGTGGGTTAGGGGAGACAGTTTTGCGGGGATCTCGCTCTACCAAATTTCCCAGAACTGCATCGATTTTGGCCATGACTGCATCTTCCAAAACAATGTCAGCGGCAGCTACATTTTCCTGAATTTGTTTTGGATTAGTAGCACCAACAATCGCTGAAGCAATATTTGGATTCTTTAGAATCCATGCGATTGCAAGTTGACCTAAGGTAATGGAGAGCTCATCAGCAATTGGCTTTAGGTTTTGAACAGCTTTTAACACATCATCTTGCATCCATCTTGCAACCATTTGAGAACCTGATGGGTCAGTAGCTCTGGATCCAGCTGGGACAGGTTGCCCTGGAAGATATTTACCAGTCAGCACACCTTGGGCCATTGGGGACCAAACTATTTGTGAAATGCCATTTGCCTGTGAGGTTGGGATCACTTCAGGCTCAATGACTCTCCAAAGCATTGAATATTGAGGTTGGTTTGAAACAATGCGATCAAAATTCATCTCTTTAGCAATATCCACTGCTGCCTGGATTTGTTCAGCATTCCACTCAGAAACTCCAATATAGAGAGCTTTACCTTGTCTAACTAAATCTTCCAAGGCACGCATTGTTTCTTCGAGAGGGGTTTCATAGTCAAATCTATGAGCCTGATACAAATCCACGTAATCCAATCCCAGGCGCTTCAACGATCCTTCGCAGGCTTCTCTGATGTGTTTGCGTGATAAGCCTCGATCGTTAACACCAGGTCCGATTGGCCAATAAGTTTTTGTAAATATCTCCAGCCCTTCACGCCTAAAGCCCTTAAGTGCCTTGCCCAAAATGGCTTCCGCTTTGGTTCCTGCGTAAACATCGGCTGTATCAAAAGTGGTTATGCCATGTTCGTAGGCTGCTTGAACAGTCTTGATTGATTGATCATCATCGATTTGGCTACCGTGCGTGATCCAATTTCCATAAGATACCGCAGTAACTTTAAATCCAGTATTTCCTAGTTTTCGATAGTGCATACTATGCTGCTTTCTTTGGAATTGGCGTTCCACCAATTTTGACTTTAGGTGCGGGCAATCGCATTCTTCGCATCTGCAATGCCCGACTCACTGCATACCAACCAATACCTTTAGTTTCTTTAGATTTACCAAATTCCTTGTAGATTTTTCTTCTCACTCGAAAGACAAGCGAGATGAAATCTACAAATAAAATCACCATCATTCCTAGCCAAAATAAGTAGATCAGTTGTTGAATTGCTGGAACTGGAATTAATGATGCCGCCAGCACTAGCACGGCGAATGGCAGAAATATCTCTCCCGCTGACCAGCGACCGTCAACTAAGTCTCTGACCTTAGATCGAACTGGTCCCTGATCTCGATACGGAAAGAAGCGCTCATCATTATTTTTGAGGCCTTCCTTCATTCGGGCAGCCGACTCGCGCTGCTTCATCCGACTTAACTGACGGGCAGCTTTGCGATCAACGCTAGCCTTTAGTTGCTGTTTGCGAGCAGCTTGGACATCTTTTCGTTTTGGGGTCGGGCGCCCTTTGCCGGAAGATTCGTTCATCTGGTCATTCTAAATGGAGGTTGAAGTGAGAGTGCTAATCGCGCCAGATTCTTTCACTGGCACGCTCACATCTAGTCAAGCGGCAGAAACTATTGCCCAGGGTTGGGCTCAAGCGGCACCTTGGGATGAACTAGACATTGCTGCAATCTCTGATGGGGGCCCTGGGTTTCTAGACGCAATTGCAATGGATGCAGGCATTGAACTGCTCCCAATATTTGTGAAATCATTAACTCAACAATTGATTCCAACTGCTATTGGCCTAACTAAAGTGGATCAGCGAACCGCTTACATTGAATCCGCCACAATCATTGGATCTGCTCTTGTGGCTATTTTTCCAAAGACACCCGAAAAGTATTCAAGTTTTGGAATAGGTGAGGCAATTCTGGCCGCTAAAGAACAAGGAGCCAAGAAAGTAATTGTTGGCCTTGGTGGAACTGGACTAGTAGATGGTGGCGCGGGAATGCTGGCCGCTTTAGGTGCTCGCCCAGCGGAGTTACTAACTCAAGGTGGATTGGCACTTTCGGATCTAACCTTTGTTGACTTAGAACCAGTCATCTCGGCCGTTGCAGGAATGGAGTTTCAAATCGCAACAGATGTTTTAGTTCCACTTTTAGGGGAACGTGGTGCGGCAATTGGTTTTGGTGCTCAAAAGGGTGCGGACCGTGAAACTCAAATTCAGCTTGAGAAATCATTACAGCACTTTAGTTTTGTTCTGGGGAAGCGAAGTGACGGGAAGGATCCTGCCCTGATCTTGGGTGCAGGAGCTGCTGGTGGATTAGGTTTTGGCTTACTACATCTGAATGCAAAAGTTCAAAGTGGATTTAGTTTTGTCGATGCAGCATTGGGTTTAACTGATCGCATTGCTCAAGCGGATCTGGTAATTACTGGTGAAGGAGCATTTGATTGGCAGTCCATGCATGGCAAGGCCATCGCGCAAGTTGCCAAAACGGCATTACAGCTTGGGAAGCCGGTCGTGGTGCTCGCTGGCCGAGTTGAGGTGGGTCGGCGAGAGTGGTCAGCACAAGGAATCGTGGGGGCTTATGCAGCGGCTCATGATGGTGAGATACCAGAGGATCCGCAAATGTCCCTTAGTTCATTGGCTACAAGGGTTGCGAGAACATATTCTCCAAATCCATGGCAGACTTAGCCCCTAGTCAATAGGAGATGCTCATGAGCGTAGAAGCAACGACCTCGTCAATTCAGTTAACTGAGCCTGCAGCCGTCAAGGTTAAAGCTCTTCTGGAACAAGAAGGCAGAGATGATCTGACTTTGAGAGTCGCAGTTCAGCCAGGTGGTTGCTCCGGACTTCGTTACCAATTGTTTTTTGATGATCGCACTATGGATGGAGACGCCACCTATGAATTTGGAGGGGTGAAGGTCGTCTTGGATAAAATGAGTGTTCCTTACCTTGCCGGTGCAGTTATTGATTTTGTGGACACCATTGAGAAGCAAGGATTCACGATAGATAATCCAAACGCGGGTGGTTCTTGTGCCTGTGGCGACTCTTTCCACTAAGCATTAACCAACACAATTTATTAGCAAAGATTATTTAATGCGCATCATCGTGGCTGGATCAATTGCCACAGATCACCTAATGCGCTTTCCTGGTAAATTTACGGACTCCTTAGTTGCAGATAAATTAGATCACGTTTCACTTTCCTTTTTGGTAGATGAGTTAGTAGTGCATCGAGGTGGAGCGGGCGCAAATATTGCCTTTGGTTTGGGCTGCTTAGGTTTAAATCCCGTTTTGGTAAGTGCAGTTGGCTCAGATTTTACCGATTACCGATCTTGGCTCGAAAGACATGGTGTGGATTGCGAGAGCATTTATGTCTCTGAAGTTGCCCAAACTGCTCGATTCGTCTGCACGACCGATGAAGTTCAAAATCAAATAGCATCTTTTTATGCTGGAGCGATGAGTGAATCCCGTAACATTGAAATTTCCCCAATAGTCACCCGCATTAAGTCTGAACCGATAGTCCTAATTGGTCCTGATGATCCAGAAGCCATGATCCGACATACCGATGAATGCCGGCAAAAAGGTTTTGCATTTGCAGCAGATCCAAGTCAGCAGCTAGCTCGCATGGACGGCGAATCTATTCGGCTATTGATTGAGGGAGCCAAGTATTTATTCACCAATGAATATGAGTCAGCATTAACAGAACAGAAAACAGGCTGGAGCGCAGATCAAATCTTGCAAAAGGTTGAGCACCGAATTATCACGCTAGGTAAGAAGGGTGCTCGAATTGAATCTCGTGATGGTCGGGTTGTAGAAATTGGGTGCCCTAAGGAACGCGTGCTAGCTGACCCCACTGGAGTTGGCGATGGGTTCCGAGCAGGATTTTTGGGAGGGGTAGCGCTGGGCTTAGATCTGGAACGCGCAGCTGAGGTTGGTGCAACTTTGGCCACTTTGGTAATCGAAAACGTTGGACCACAGGAATATCGCTTTGAAAAAGAGGATTTTGTGGCTCGAATCACACAAGCCTACGGACCAATTGCCGCCTCGGAGATTTCCGCAGTTCTGTAGCAAGCCTTCTAAGGTAACCTTGGGGCAATCAATTAAGGAAATCCTTTGAGGAGGAGAAACGCTGTGCTTAGGGGTTTGAGAATGAAAAAACAGGCAATTCTCGCCTTAGTGAGTGCACCAGTTTTGACCGCTTGCGGGATAGTTGCTGATAATGAATTTACTCGTCTTGGTTTTCCAGCTCCTGCAACCAAAGAAGGCGATGGGATCATCGATCTTTGGCAAGGATTCTTGATTACCGCACTTTTGGTTGGGTTATTGGTAATTGGATTATTGGTTTATGCATCCATCAAGTTCAGAAGAAAAGATGAGAACGAAGTTCCTGATCAGGTTCGATACAACGTTCCGCTAGAGCTTCTCTATACGGTCGTTCCACTAATTATCGTGCTGGTGCTTTTTGGATACACAGCAAAAGAACAAAATAAAATTACTGCACTGACTGAGGATTACACCCATGTTGTAAATGTTGTGGGATTTCGTTGGTCCTGGGCATTTAATTACATAGATGAAAATGTGTATGAGTCTGGCACTCCTGGTGTTGTTCCAGTTTTGTATTTGCCTGTAAATGAAAAGACTAGATTTGAGTTGAGTTCACCAGACGTTATTCATTCATTCTGGATTCCAGACTTCTTGTTCAAAATGGATGTCGTACCAGGAGCTCTGAATAAATTCGAGTTAACCCCAGATAAACCGGGCACTTATATTGGCAGATGCGCTGAGCTTTGCGGACAAGATCACACCCGAATGCTGTTCAGTGTAAAAGTCGTAACTCGTGCAGAGTATGACAACTATATAAATGCTTTGAAAGTCAAAGGACAAACGGGAATGCTTCCTCCTGGGATTTTACCCAGAGGCGAATCCATAACTAATGCAAGGACAAACTCATGACAACCCTTGATGAGCGTCGTGCGGTAATTGATGACACTCGAAACCGCCGTTATTCCAAAGGTCAAGCTGCCGTAAAGTGGATTACCAGCACCGATCATAAAACTATTGGCTACATGTATCTGGTTACGTCATTTATTTTCTTCGGCCTTGCTGGGTTGATGGCATTAGGTATCAGGGCCGAACTAGCACAACCTGGACTCCAGTTTGTTACTAATGAACAGTACAACCAACTTTTCACTATGCATGGATCAATCATGTTGTTCCTGTTCGCAACCCCGCTATTCGTAGGGTTTGGAAATGTGATTATGCCACTTCAAATTGGAGCACCAGACGTAGCATTCCCAAGGCTTAATATGTTGGGATATTGGTTATTTCTATTTGGTGGCTTAATTGCGGCAGCTGGTTTCTTTACCCCAGGAGGTGCTGCATCTTTTGGTTGGTTTGCTTACACGCCACTTAGTACTTCAGCTTTTAGTCCAGGGGTTGGTGGGGATCTTTGGATTCTGGGAATCACCCTAGGTGGCCTATCAACAATTTTGGGATCTGTGAATTTCATTACCACAATTTTGACAATGAGAGCTCCAGGTATGACGATGTTTAGAACATCGATCTTCACTTGGACAGTTTTTATCACTTCAGTTCTGGTGTTGGTGGCTTTCCCAATTTTGACTTCAGCATTCTTAGGATTGTTCCTCGATCGAAAATTTGATAGTTTGCTGTTTTCGCCAGAGCACGGCGGAGCCATCTTGTGGCAGCACTTGTTTTGGTTTTTTGGGCACCCTGAGGTTTACATAATTGCCTTACCATTCTTTGGAATTGCATCAGAGATTTTGCCAGTGTTTTCTAGAAAACCAGTATTTGGCTATAAGGGACTAGTTTTTGCAACTTTGGCAATTGCAGCACTGTCGGTTGCTGTGTGGGCACATCACATGTATGTGACTGGAGCTGTTTCACTTTCATTCTTTGCGTTGACAACCATGTTGATCGCTGTTCCCACGGGAGTTAAATTCTTCAACTGGATAGGCACTATGTGGCGAGGATCGCTGTCTTTTGAAACGCCCATGCTATGGACATTGGGCTTCTTAACTACATTTTTACTTGGAGGATTAACTGGGGTGATGTTGGCAGCTCCAGCAATTGACTTCCATGTTTCTGATTCCTATTTTGTGGTAGCACATTTCCATTACACCGTCTTTGGGACAGTTGTGTTCATGATGTTTGCGGGCTTCTACTTCTGGTGGCCAAAAATGACTGGACGCATGCTGGATGAAAAGTTAGGCAAGTTGCACTTTTGGCTGCTATTCATTGGTTTCCACACAACTTTCTTAGTTCAACACTGGTTGGGCGCAGAGGGAATGCCAAGACGATACGCGGACTATTTGGCCAGTGATGGTTTCACAACTTTGAATGTGATCTCATCACTAGGGGCTGCAATCTTGGGCCTATCCACCCTTCCTTGGCTCTATAACGTCTACATCACTTGGCGATTTGCGCCATTAGTAAATTCTGATGACCCATGGGGATGGGGAATGTCGCTTGAGTGGGCGACGAGTTCACCACCTCCACGCTATAACTTTGTAGCAATTCCTCGAATTAGAAGTGAGCGCCCTGCATTTGATCTGCACCACCCAGAGTATGCAGATCAGCCAGTGCATGGGCAGAAAACAATCGGTAAGGCACCTTAATGAAACCAGGTGGAATCCTGTACATGCTGGGTGCACTTTTCTATTTTGTGCTTGGTGTCGTTTATTGGTTTTGGACTGGTGAAATAGTTGGCACCGTTGGAATCACTCTAACTGGAGGTCTTGCCCTCTTAACTGGTTTCTATATTCTGTTCACTCTGCGAAGAATTGGTCCAGGCCCAGATGATTTAGATGATGCTGAAATTGCAGATGCTGACCCAGACTTTGGTTTCTTCAGCCCTGGATCTTGGTGGCCGCTGCCAGTTGCAATTGCTGCGGCCTTGATTGCTTTGGGGCTGGTTTTTGCTGTTTGGCTAGTAATTATTGGTTTAGGCGTTTTGTTCATCAGCATCTATGGACTGATGTCTGAATATTACCGTGGCCCTAGGTTGCCTGAAGCTTAATTCGTTTCAAAGCATTTTTAGAAATATTCTGAGCAATTCTGGCATTTAAAGTGGCAGCAGCAAGCGCTCCCGCAAATAGTGGCAATGCCGCCCCAGCTCTCGCTGGAAGTAATCTCGCACCAACTTTCAGTATTACTCTTTGAGCAATTTTATTGTTTAAGACATCAATTAATTGTTCAGAGTCATCACTTTTAACATCCTTTAGGTCCTGATCACTTAACAAGCTACTAAGGACAGTCAATCTACGTTGCTGCAGATCTTCTAGTGGCAGGTCATGCAAGGCGGCCAAAGTTAAAATGTGTCGAGCTGTTGATCTTCCAAATAGATATAGATCTGCTGCACTGCTACCCAAAGTGCTAATGAGACCTAAAAATGGTGCTGCCGCAACTGCACCCGAGGCTGCTCCTGAAGCAGTTACTTCTAACAGATATCTGTTTGCGATAAGGCGCGATAACTGATCAATATCTTTGCCGGGATTGTCTGCACGAAGACTTGCAGCATCACCCCAGGCTTTCGCATATTGCTCAGCGATTGCTGCCTCACCCCCCTTAAGGAATAGGACACCAACTTTTCTAGCTTTACTGGCTGCTGAAGTCACATCAGAAGGGTAAATCATCACTATTTTCAGTTGGCTCCAGGAGGGCTAAAGCCTTTGAAAGTGTGTCAACGGAGATGTTTTCGATTGCAATAATTTCACCTGTGGCGATATTAACTCTGGAGCCATCTTCCAAAACCATCTCGGTTGGATTTGTAGTGACTTTTTGATCACACCATTGTGACACTGGACAATCTGTGCAAGCTGCACCTGGATTGGACTGGAATGATTGATCATGATGTAAAGAATCAAAACTCGTAGCAATGGCTTTTCGAGCTTCGAGTACAACTTTTGGGTCAGTGGCATCGAATTTGACCACGCGACCTGACTCTGGGGTCAATAACTCTAATTCAACTGAACCACCAACTGACTCTTGCAGGCAGATTGCAAAGGCGATTTGTGGATACAACACTAAGTATTCATTCGCCATTAACTCTTCTAAATTTCCGGTCGATTTAGTCTCTCGCCAAAGTGGTTGACTTGCCCTAAAGCCCAAAGCGTCAGCACGGGTGGTGATCATTACGTCAGCATCACTATCCCAAGCGGTTCGGGTTTGTTCACTTTGCAGTTTGGTCTCAGGCACTGACAACGGACAAATTGATATATGACTCATAAGCCAAGTTCTGGCAGTGGCTAGTTGGTCGCTGGTCCAACCAAGATGCTCTGCTATTGAACCTAACTCTCCAGGAGGGAGGTCATCCAAACTGCATGCTTGGTTGCGTTCATGAGCGCTGGCTAACCAATCATGGATTAACTTGCCGCGCAGCAACGCACCAGCAGTTTCCTTTATTTGAACAGGCAGTTTTAAGACACTTGTTAAGTAGTACTGATAAGCACAACGCCGATAGGCGAATAGGGCACCTACCGATAGAGACTTAGAAACATGCCCTGTGGTTGGTAAGCCTAGAAACCCTGGAGACTTTGTACATGCTGGACAAGAAATTCGACATCTGCATTCCACGCATGAACTGCCTGGGGAGTAATTTGGATTAGACAAGAACTCGTTAATCATGGATGGAACACCACCCACAAACGCTGCAGCTGAAGAAGCATCCGAATCAAAGAGAGTCGCTGCTGACGAGTCTAAGCAACCAATTTGGCGCACCCGGATTCGATTAGGAGGTGTTGCTGGCAGTGTTACGTACGCATCAGTCCATCGACCTAGCGGGCCATCTACTGGACAGCCATTCAACAGCACGTTTACGGCAGCTATTAACTGAGCTCGATCTCTGACGTTCTGTGCATCGCGATAACAGAGCAGTCTTAATTCACGCACTGATTTGTCAGGAGATTCATAAAACACACCCCAAGAGGTAAGTTCTAGCCGCTTTTGATCACTGGTGTTAGCAACCACGAAATCAGATGTAGGCTCTAGTACTAGATCTAGTTCAAGGTCTTGAGCAGTTAAATCCTCAGTAGCTTTAATAGCATTTTCAAGCATGACCGAAACTGCCTTAACGCTTGGAGGCTGCGCATTTGGACCTAACGATTTTTCAATAAGTCCAATGCGGTCGGCTGGTTCGCGCTTTAGAGAGAGAAATTCTTTAATTGGGCCAAGCAGAAAAACAGCCCGAGGGTCTTTACGAACAGCATAATCGCGAGCCTCAACATATAAGCCCACATGTGCTTTTGCAACCTTCTCCACCTGGCAGGCTTGATCATTAGATTTTAAAGCGGTGGAGCTAATTCTTATCAAGTTTGCATGACCAGATGTTTTCCAATCTGGATTCCATTGTGGAAGATCAGCTGGATTGAGCATTATTAGTCCATGTCTAGTGGAAGCAACTCGTCCGAATTAACTACAGCAGGTGCAGGCTTTTTCGTAAGGCCAGTTTGAGAGAGTGTGTTCTGTGAGGAATCTGAACCAGGTTGAGGAGCATTTTTTTGTTGCGTTGGACAAACAGGTTTGAAAGGACAGTAACTGCAAAGTCTGGATGGTTGGGCAACCCAGGTGTTTGAAGCGTATGCCTGATCAATACCTTGCCGAGTCTCATGCAAAATCTCGATTACTCGAGTTACTGCAGCTGGATAAACAGGGCGACGCACTACTTGTCGGTCTGGCAAGAATAGAAGTTCAACCTCTTCAACTCCAGGATCGCTACCATTATTTATGGCAGCTGCATAAAACATCACCTGCTGAACATAGTCATCAAGTTGCTCACCATTAGGTTTTTTACCAGTCTTGTAATCAGTAACACGATCAACTGGGTTTCTGGTACGACGATCTAATCTTCCATGAAATACAACTCCACCAAAATCTGCGTCCACATCTGACTCAAGATCGACTAGATCTACCTCAACTTCAAGAGGGTTTTCCATTTCAAAGTATCCAGTGAGCGCCAAGTCTGCACGCTTTCGAACTTCGTCTAAATTTGCGCCTCGATTTAAGTGTTCATAGTCAGGTTTGGCCAATAATTCTTTACCAATGTTTCCCATGATTTGCCATGCATTGTCAAAAGTGCGATCTAAGTTTGGTAACCGATAAAGACCTTCAAGTGTGTCGTGCACAATGGTTCCAGCTGCGAGAGCGGGAGTACTTGGCTCGCGCCAACCAACAAGATATGAAAACCAGTAACGCAGACCACATTTCCGAAATTGTGAGATCTGAGTGGGCGATAAACGAGCGCTAGGTAGGCCAGCTTGAACTGGGTCTACCAGTACGGAAACAGGATCGTAATTACTAGTCATTAAAGGCTCACTTTTGTTTTGGTAGCCTAAAGGTACGCCTGTTGGCCGACAATTGGAATCTTTTGGCCAATTAATTTACTTAAAGTCTGCCTGCCGATTTTAAAGACGTGAGGAAGTCCTGAAGCTCCTTTGACTGGGCATTGCCCAGCACCTGCTCAGGAGAGCCGAACTCCTTAACAACGCCGCGGTCTAAGAAAATTACCTCATCAGCAACTTTTTTGGCAAAGGCCATCTCATGGGTAGCAATCAGCATGGTCATTCCATCCAGCTTCAGATCACGAACTGTGGTGAGCACCTCATTAACTAAGACCGGGTCTAACGCTGAAGTTACTTCGTCTAAGAGTAGCAATCTTGGCTTAACTGCCAAAGATCTAATAATCGCTACTCGTTGCTGTTGTCCACCACTTAATCTGTCTGGGTACTCATGCGCTTTATCTTTGAGTCCAAAACGTTCCAACAATGCAAAGGCTTGGGAGATGGCTTCATCCTTACTAACTTTGTGAACCTTAATTGGTGACAAGGTGATATTTTGCAAGACAGTTTTATGTGGAAATAAGTTAAAGGCTTGAAATACCATTCCTAAATTTCTTCGCACATCGTCTGTATTTATGGACGGGTCAGTAATTTCTTCCCCATCTAATCGAATTTCCCCATCATCAATTCGTTCAAGCAGGTTTATGCATCTAAGTAGCGTGGACTTGCCAGAACCAGAAGCCCCGATTAATGCTGTTGCTGTATGCACTGGAATGGCGAATGAAATGTCTTGAAGCACAGTTTCATTACCAAAAGACTTCCGAACATTGACAAGTTCCAAAACGTTAGTCATCAAGCGACTCCTTGTGCATTTTGGTGTTCCATGGAGATTCGAAGTGACCTGTCGGTAAATCGAGTCAGCGGGATGGTGATTAACAAAAATAGGATCGTGGCAGTGACATAAGGGGTGTAGTTGAAAGATCGACTAGCTTCTATTTGTGCGGCTCTAACCGCATCGGTAACACCAAGGATTGAGATTAAACCAGTGTCCTTTAGTAATGAGACCAGATCGTTAAGAAGGGGCGGAGTAACTCGGCGCAATGCCTGCGGCAAAATTACATGCCGCATTGTTTGGAATTGATTTAAACCAAGAGATCTGGCAGCTGCGCGCTGACTTGGATGAACGGACAAGATGCCAGATCTGATTACTTCAGCAACATATGCACTGTAGGTGACTATTACTGCAATTCCACCAAGGACTACAACGGAATTTGTCAGACCTTTGATTTGCAGAGCAGGTATTCCAAATCCAATCAACAAAATGACCAACAACAGGGGCACACCTCTAAATATGTCGACATAGGCAGTTGCCAAGAATCTAAATGGGGTGAGGGCTGGCGACCTAGAAGACCGAACTAAGGCCAAGGTGAGTGAGAAAACAGCGATAAAGAAACCAGCAATTAAAGTTAAACTGATATTTGTCACAAAACCTAAGATAACTTTTGGTAAAACTTCTTGGCCATAGACCCTGTCGAAAAAGGTTTCCTGAACGAGTTGCCAGCCGGGGGAGGTGATTATCAAAATTGCAATTGAACCCAAGACCACTAAGCTCGAAACAATTGCAACAAGCCTTCTATTTCTAGCTTGCTCAATCCTTTTTTGCCTGCGCTCCTGTTCTCTTGGACTTGGAGACCAAACAGAGGCCTGATCGCCAGCTTTGGCGATCAGGCCTCTGTTTCTAATTTGCATTTAGTTAATTTAGTACTGGTGCATTACCAAATTGAGTCAACCACTGATCTTCAATGGCTGCCAAACTGCCGTTGCTACGAAGTGTGTCAACTGCTTGCGTTACACACTTGGTAAGCGGGCTGCCTTTAGCTAGCAATAAACCAAATTGATCAGAAACTGTTCCGTTAGAGGCTAGTTGACCAATGATCTTGCCACCTTCAATTTCGACGCCAGTTAAATAAAAAGCGGTTGGAAGGTCAACAACTATGCCATCGATCTGCTTGTTCTTTAGTGCCGTCACTGCAGCAGCATTGTCATTGAATACTTGTACTTTTTTGGTAGGAGCAATTTGGGATTCTGCAGCATCAAGTGAAGTTGTGCCAACTGCCGCACCAATGACTGCTGATTTCAAATCTGCAAGACTTGTTGCATTTTCAATCTTGCTACCAGCATATGAAATGACTGTTTGGACGGAATCGTAATAAGAACTAGAAAAATCGACAGCCTTCTTGCGATCTTCAGTTATTGAGAATTGCTGAAGGTTGAAGTCAAATGTCTTAGCTCCTGGCGCAATTGCTCCATCGAATGTGGTTCGAACCCAAGTTACCGCATCTGCTGCGAACCCAAGTTCAGCCGCAACTGCGTATGCAACTGCTGGTTCAAAACCTTCGCCAGATTCTGGCTTGTCATCTAGCACCCATGGGTAGTAGGCAGGCTCACCAGTTGCAATTGTTAACACTCCTGGGGTCAAAGTTTCTAGCGATTCAGCTGAACAGGTGTCAGTTGGAGCTGGGGCAGCTGCATCTTCAGTTTCTGATGAAGAAGAACACCCAACAACTAACGCTAACGCTGCAATCAAAGCTAGAAACTTTGGCAGGAAATACTTGTTACTCATATTCATCCCTTTCAAACATAGTGAAATGGGGCCCTACGGCGCAGGACCCGCGCTTGCTCAGATTTTGAGCCAGGTCTTCTTTTCGGGGGCACCCCATCGCGGTGGAAGGGTTGTCGTTCAGCTAGCCGAAACTTAACGCTGACACTCTGGACCTGGCCAAAACTTAGCAGAGGGCTAAAGACCTTGCAATTCCTCACACTTTTGAGGGCTGCTCATTACCTGCCTCTGAGATTGCTAGCCGGATATTGGTTCGAGCCAATATCAATCCACCTAGAATGAAGAAAATTATCAAAGCCACGATTGAGATCCGATATGAGCCAGTAACTGTGAGGCTCAAGCCAAATAGAAATGTTCCAATCCATGATGTCCCGCGCTCGGATATTTCATAAACTGCAAAATACTGGGCTTCTTGAGTTTTTGGAATCATCTGGCTGTACAAAGATCGAGAAAGTGCTTGTGAACCTCCAAGTACCAAGCCAATAGCGGCGGCAAGTAAGTAGTAAGGGAGGGCTTGGCCAACCGGCAACCCATAAGCAACAACCAAAGTTACAGTCCAAAGTATTAAAGATCCAAGCAACACAGTCTTGCTACCCCAAATGCTGGCTGCTTTTCCTAAGAGCAATGCACCAAATAGTGCAACAAACTGCACAATTAAGATCGCTGTTATCAAGTCAGATTGTGCAAGATCTAATTCAATGGCTGCATAGGTGCCAGCCAATGCGATCACAGTTTGAATTCCGTCGTTATACAGCAAATAAGCGATTAGAAATTTTAAAGTTTGTGGATATTTTCTAGCATCTTTGAAAGTATTTTTCAGATCTCCGATCGAGACTTTCACGGCGGCCATGCCCACTTTGCCTTGCTCGCGATTCAACTGACGCAATCCACGATAAGGAATCAAGGTGAAAAGCAACCACCAAGCTCCAGCACTTAACAATGAAATGCGAACAGCATCACTCTCAGCAACGCCCAATGATTCTGCAGATAAAAAGAATGCAACATTCATTAGTAGCAGTAAGCCGCCACCTAAGTAGCCAAGTCCCCAACCTTTTGAGGAAACAGCATCCCGATCAGATGGGGCTGAAATGTCTGGTAGATAAGAGTTGTAAACGACGATAGATGCACCAAAGGCAAGGTTTGCAACAACCAAAAGTAGTGCGCCGAGTTGATACGTTTCTCCAACAACTAAATACATCAACATGGTTGCAACTGAACCTATTCCTGCAAGCAAACCCAACATGTTGGTTCGACTCTTAACATGGTCAGCCAACGCTCCAATTAGGGGCAGTGTAAAAACTTGCAAGAACACTGATAATGACACCGTGTAAGGGAATAAGCTCTCAGCTGCCATATTAATTCCCAACACAGATATGAATCCGTTTGAGTTGGAATTGTCTTGAGCCAATCCAGTTAGATATGGACCAAGAAAAACAGAAATTACTGTGGTTGAAAATGCTGAGTTTGCAAAATCATAGAAGTACCAAGAGCGTCGGGCTTTGACCATATCCATGGGCATATTCTGCCCCTGAAGATGGCTAATTAGAGGCTAAACCGATTAATTCAGTGATTTGATGTTGGAGCAGGAGTGTCTTTGGTCAACTCGACACCTTGCTCTTGGGCCTCAGATAACTCGTGCAACGTATGTTCGGTTGCTGACTCGAGTTCAGCAACAGTTGGTAGTGGAACTTGATCCACGCTCCACCAATGAGACAAACGGCGCTGCAGCTTCTTAGCCCAAAGGTTTGGTGTCTTTACCCCATTGGCGTCATGTGAAGCTGGAACAGGCAACATAGGTAACTCTGTCCTGGAAAGCAATACAGCGCGCTTAGCGTCTGAGACTGGTTCATGAATTTCAATGAATTCGCCACTTGGCAATCGCAGCAGTCTTCCTGTTGGCTCACCGTGCAACAATAATTCTTTGTCCTTGTGTTGCAGAGATAAGCAAATTCGCTTGGTAATTACAAATGCAATAGGCGGAGCGATTATCAACATCGCACGCATGGTGATGGTGATGGCATTAATAGACAAATTCAGCATCTGAGCGATGATGTCATTTCCACCTGAAATCCAAAGAATCGCATAGAAGGTAAGGGCCATAACACCCAACCCAGTTCTATTTGGATTATTGCGTGGGCGCTCCAGTAAATGGTGGGCGCGCTTATCGCCAGTGATCCATTGTTCAATCCATGGATACAGTCCCAAGATAGTGAACATCAAGCCCGGCAGAATTAATGTAGGAATTAGAACATTCAGACTTAACGTAAATAACCCTGGAATTGTTATCTCCCAGTTAGGCATTAATCGAGTACTGCCGTCCAACCAACCGATATACCAATCCGGTTGAGAGCCAGCAGTTACCTGATCTGGAATGTATGGCCCATAAGCCCAAATTGGGTTAATAGTTACTAAAGCTGAAACTAAAACCAAAATACCAAATACTATGAAGAAGAAGCCACCGGCTTTGGCCATATAAACCGGAAGTAGTGGATAGCCAACAACATTGTTATTTGTGCGACCAGGACCTGGATACTGGGTATGCTTTTGATACCAAACCATCATTAAGTGAGCGGTGATCAATCCCAACAAGATTCCAGGAATCAATAGGACGTGAATTGTGTAAAGCCTCGACATGAAATCTAATCCTGGGAATTCGCCACCGAATACTAGATATGAGGCATAAGTTCCAACAACTGGAATAGCTAACACAATTCCCGAAGCGATTCTTAAGCCAGTTCCAGACAAGAGATCATCTGGAAGTGAGTAGCCACTAAATCCTTCAAAAATTGCTAGCGTAAGCAGCCCAGTTCCAATCAGCCAATTTATCTCTCGTGGTTTTCTAAATGCTCCAGTGAAGAAGACTCTTAGTAAGTGAATAGAAACAGACGCTACGAATAGCAATGCTGCCCAATGGTGAATCTGGCGCATTAATAATCCACCTCGAACGTCAAATGAAATTTCCAGAGTTGAGGCATAGGCCTCAGACATTTTGATGCCCTTTAATGGCAGATAAGAGCCGTCATAGACAATTTCTAACATCGACGGCTTGTAAAAGAAAGTTAGATAAGTTCCTGAAAGTAACAAAATAATGAATGAATAAAGTGCGATCTCGCCTAACATGAAGGACCAGTGGTCTGGGAAAACTTTTCGCATATTTCGCTTTATAAAGCCAGCAGTACTAAACCTGTCGTCTAAGTATTTAACTGTTCCGTCAATGGACTTATCAATTGGGCCTTGATTTACTGAGTTACTCATCCACGCTCCCAAAATGACGGACCAACTGGCTCTTGAAAATCTGACTGTGCAATCAGGTAACCCTCAGAGTCAACTGAAATTGGTAACTGGGGCAGCCGTCGAGCTGCTGGACCAAACACCACATTCGCTGAATCTGCCAAATCAAAGGTTGACTGATGGCAGGGACATAGCAAATGATGGGTCCGATGCTCATAAAGCGCAATCGGACATCCCACATGAGTACAAACCTTGGAGAAAGCGACGATTCCTTGGTAGTCCCAGCCCTCACCTTGAGTGCTTCGTAACTCTTCTGGGCTCATTCTTACAACCAAAATAGGAGTCTTGGCGCGTGCATTTAGATTGTGATTCTCTTCTTCCCAATCATGCAAATTCTCTGGGTGAGCTGAAACTAGTGAGCCAACTTGGAAGTCTTCTGGGCGAAGTAATCTGCCAGTTGGGTCTGTCACTAAACGCACGCCTTTACCCCATAAAGTTGAGCGCAGCTCATTTTTTGGGGTTGGACCAAAATCCAAAGCCAACACAACGGCCGGTAGTGGCAGTAATGCCAGTGCAGTTAGCAAAGATCTGCGCACTATCTTTCTAGTCGCAAAACCTGACTCCTGACCACCAAGTCGAATTTCTTCCATAACGCTTTGTCGGATTTCTTTGGAACTAGAAAAAGAGTGACGAGAGTCTGTAACTTCTTCGTCAGGCATTAATTTCTTTGCCCAGTGAATTGCACCCAGTCCAATTAATAAAATTGCCATACCTAAAGTGAAGCCAACGGCCAAGTTGGATGCTTGAGTAACACCAGCCCCAGGGACACGAACATATTGGTCAACTGGGATTGCAATGAATGAAACTATGGCAAGAAGAGTAAACAGCGCAGACAACAAGAACATGATTGAAACTTGACGCTCAGCCCGAGTTGCGGCGATTGGATCAATGTCAGCTCGACGAAGCACGTGTGGTGGCAAAACTGAGACTGGAGTATTGACTTCAGTCGATGTCTGCTGCACTGGCAGAATTGAACTGCCTTCGTGCTCTAGCTCATTACTCATTTAGCCTTAACTCCAATCCAGATTGCAGCTGCAATCAATGCGCCGATAACTATTGTGAACAAAAACAAGCCTTCAGTTACAGGACCATATCTGCCAAGCTCCAACCCACCAGGGTTTGGTGAATCTTTCAAATATTCAATGTACTTAATTACAGCTTGCTTTTCTTCAACTGTCAAAGTTTTGTCGTTAAAGATTGGCATGGCTTGTGGGCCAGTAATCATCGCCTCGTAGATTTGAATTGGAGTGGCTAACATCAAGCTTGGCGCGTACTTACCTTCAGTTAGTGCGCCACCACGACCTGCGAATGCATGGCATTGGGCGCAATTACTCCTAAATAGTTCGCCACCTTCAGCCAGCTCTGCATCCATCCAATCAAGTTGTTCGTCAGTTGGAATTGCTGGTCCAGGGCTCAATGACGCAACATATGCTGCCAGCTGCAAAGACTGCTCTTCAGAATAAATTGGTTTCTTGCGCATAACTTGTGCGCCAGGCGCACCCATGGGCATTCGCCCAGTTGCAACTTGGAAATGAACCGAGGCAGCCCCAACACCTATCAAAGTGGGCCCATCTGAAGTTCCTTGTGCTTTAAGTCCATGACAAGTTGCACAGCCAGTAGCAAACAACCGGTTGCCTTGATCAATGCTTGCTGGGTCACTCATAATTGATTCGATATCAACAACTGCTTCTCTACCAGTCATTTTGTTGGCTGCATTCGCCCCAACCGAGTAAAGCCCACCAGTTGTGAACAGACCTACTAGCAGTACAACCAAGATCGCAGCAGGATGCTTTCTAAATCTACTTAACTTTAAAGTTTTGCGGTTTGTGGACACGTGATTGATCACCTTAATTTATTTCAACAAGTAGATTGCAGCAAACAGTGCAATCCACACGACATCAACAAAGTGCCAGTAGTAGGAAACAACAACAGCAGAAGTTACCTGACCATGCGTGAACCGAGTAGTTTGGTAACTTCTAATCAAAACATATAGGAATGCTATTAATCCACCCGTTACATGCAGAGCATGAAAACCAGTCGTCGCATAAAAGACAGACCCATAAGGATCTGTAGAAATGAGTAAGCCCTTATGAACTAGTTCAGCGTATTCATAAACTTGACCGGCAACGAAATAAGCACCCATTAGAAAAGTTAGTAGAGTCCAATTTCTAAATACGCGAACATCGCCACGTTCAGCAGCAAATACGCCCAACTGTGCGGTAACCGATGAAAGTACCAAGATCGTGGTGTTGACTGCTGCAAACGGAACATTGAGCAACTCGGTGCGTTCAGCCCAAAGCTCAGGACTGACTGACCTGGCAGTGAAGAACATCGCAAACAAACCGGCAAAAAACATCAACTCACTTGCCAGCCAAACTACAGTTCCAACAGCTGTCTTGCTGGCTCTGGTTGGGTGAGTGGATTGCTGGAAAGTGGCTGCGCTCATAGGCGTATCTTGCCAGTTGCCCCGCATGAGGGAGTGCTGGTCAGATGACCCCGAGCGGGAGTGTTATGAATCTAACAATTAATGGGTAGGCTAGAAGAGTAGAAATTGCCCTAATCTGCTCGAATAGAGTCAATTTTTGCCAACCAGGAGTGAAATTCAATGCAGGATTTGGTAGGAGCTAGCAACCTTCGGGTCTTGGTTTACAGCCATGATGCGAGCGTTCGACGCGATGTCATTGCCTCACTGGGCCGCAGACCAGCGATGGATCTGCCAGAAATTGAGATTTTGGAAGTTGCCACTGAACCAATGGTTTGGCAATATCTGGACAAACAAAAATTTGATTTGGTCATCGTGGATGCTGATGCAACACCCGCTGGGGGACTTGGAATTGCCAGACAAGCCAAAGATGAGATTTTTAATTGCCCACCATTTCTGGCATTAATTGCTCGGTCACAGGATGCTTGGTTGGCAACATGGTCTAGAGCAGAAGCAGTGGTTCCTAAGCCGCTTGATCCATTCGCGCTAAGTGACACGGCTGCTAAATTGTTGCGGCAGCGCGCATCTTTAAATAACTAATGACTTCAGACATTTGGTTGGCATCCGTTGTTGCCGGTGAAGATCTCGATCATGAATCAGCTAAATTTGCAATGTCTCACATCATGGACGGAGTCGCGAGTCCAGAATGGATCAAGAGTTTGATTCTGGCCTTAAAAGAAAAAGGTGAAACCCCGACAGAGGTAGCGGGCTTCGTCGCGGCGATGATGGATCGCTCACCATCAGTTGTAATTTCTGGAATTTCTTTGGACATAGTGGGCACTGGGGGCGATCAGGCTGGAACCGTAAATATCTCAACTACGGCAGCAATTGTGGCATCAGCAACTGGCATCAAAGTGGTTAAGCATGGAAACCGAGCAGCCAGTTCAAAATCAGGGTCTGCTGATGTTTTGGAAGCACTTGGAATTAATCTAAGCGCGGATGCCCAGGCAGTCACCAATTCAGTAGTAACTGTTGGAATTGGATTTTGTTTCGCACCTAATTTTCATCCTGCGATGAAATATGCAGCACCGGTTCGAAAAGAATTAGGGATTCCAACTGTCTTTAACATTTTGGGACCGCTTGCGAACCCCGCTCAACCAAAAGCCATGGTAGTCGGTGTTGCCAACTTAGATCGAGCCCAGTTAGTGGCTGAAGTTTTGAGTGAACGGGGCTGTTTTGGTTTTGTAGTAAGAGGTGATGATGGTTTAGACGAAATAACTACCACTTCCACAACGACTATTTGGCAGATAGCTGGGAGTCGCGTGCATAAACACACCTTGGATCCACGTTTGTTGGGGATCAATTTTGCAAGTCCAAGTTCCTTGGTAGGAGGAGATGCGACGCATAATGCAAGAGTTTTGACCGACGTCTTAAATCCCAGTCTGCATGATGCGGATCTGGAATTGATTCGAACCACTGTTTGTCTAAATGCTGCAGCTGGCATTATTGCTGCAGACAAAGCCCAGCGAAAGAATTTTGAAGATGTCACTTTATCTGATTGGGAATTAGCGCTAGAAAAGGCCAGGGCAGTTATTAAGTCGGGAGAAGCAGCTAATTTACTTCAAGCATGGCAAAACTTTTAAGTTGTTAAGTACGCCTTGATTTGGATTTACCAGTGGCAATTAATAAGTCAGCCAAATGTAGTATCCCCATAGTGGCCAAACGCTCTAGTAATGCGTGCAACACTTCAACAGTTGTTTGAGCATCACTCATCGCGCGGTGGCTTGGCTGATTTTTGGTTTCAAAAAGTTGAGCCAGGGTAGCTAGTTTTTTATTCCGCACTTCTTCACGATCTATAGCCAGCCTGGCAAGCGAAAGCGTATCTACTACGTGGCCCACTTCCCAGTCGTAACCATGTTCTTGTGCTGAGAATTGCAGAAATGAGAGATCAAAACTGGCGTTGTGTGCTACCAACACCGAACCTCGCACAAACTCGAAGAAAGATGGCAAAACTTCTGAAATTTTTGGAGCAGACTGAACCATCGCGGTATTAATCCCAGTTAGCGATTCAATCATTAGTGGGATCTCAATTCCTGGGTTAACCAGAGTTTGAAACTGACCCTGGATCTCACCACCTCGAACTTTTACCACCGCAATTTCAGTGATCTGATCGGATTTTGCAGAACCCCCAGTGGTCTCTATATCTAAAACGCAGAATGTGACTTCAATTAGAGGTAGATCATTTGGAGGGTTAGATCGAGACGCGGGCATTGGCTCAATCTAGACGATCTATTAACTCTAATCTTTAGTAGTCTAATCCGGTGACCATACCAAGATTGCCCGATTCCACGACACGTTGGCGTTGTACTAGGTGTGGCAATTTAACCCGATTTGATGTTCGGCGTGATCAGGTAGCTCATGAGTTTTGGCATTTTGATTTATCCGGTGAGCCAGTAATTGAAGAGCGAAACCTAGCCTCAGACGCGGTGCAAGAAGTTAAGTGTCGCTGGTGCGGAGTGGGTGCGGTCGTTGAGTTAATTGCTCGAACCGTTGTGGAATGACAGAGGTTTATCATGTCTAGTATTGCAGTTATTGGCTGCTCGATGGTCGACCTAACCGCCTACACCACGCACCTCCCAAAACAGGGGGAAACAATTCATGGTGATGCTTTTGGCTTGGGATTTGGTGGCAAAGGCGCAAATCAAGCTGTAATGGCATCAAGATTTAAACTGCCAGTGTCAATGATTAGCTATGTTGGTGATGATGTTTTTGGGCAATCAATGTTGGATAATTTTGAAGACTTAAATATTAATTCAGATGCTGTTGGCAGAGCCCAAGGTGCATCTGGTGTGGCGATGATCTGGGTTGAAACAACTGGCGCTAACCGAATCATTGTTTTAACTGGAGCAAATCAGAAATTAACTGAACAGGATGCAGTTTTGGCGGTTCAAAAAGATTCAAATCTCAAGGTAGTTGTTGGACAATTAGAAATTGACCAGAAGGTTACCGCTGCATGTTTTGCCGCCGCAAAATCTAGAGGTATCACGACGATACTAAACCCAGCACCAGCATCTAAATTAAGTCCAGAATTGATGAGTAACAGCGACTGGGTTATTCCTAATGAAGTGGAATTTGAGATGCTGCACCCTAGAGGCTTGCCACCGACAAGTGATTCTGCAATTAAAGAACTTGGAGAGACTTTGCAATCTAGATTGCTGGTGACTTTAGGCGAATTAGGGGCCGCTTTGCTAAACGTAGACGGGACCGTGACCCGATTTCAAGCTCCGAAAGTTCAAGCCATAGACACGGTTGGGGCTGGCGACTGCTTTGTTGGATCATTTGCATTCGCAGTTGCAAGTGGTTTGACTGAGTCGCAAAGCGTGCAATTAGGTATTGAAACTGCGTCACTAAGCGTTACGCTAAAAGGAGCCCAGTCTTCATACCCCACTCCAGAAGTGGCAGATCAAATCCTGCACCAAGTTACTAAGATTGTCTGATGACAGAAACGCGCGACCTAAAAGGAACAGTCGTAGTTATAACTGGAGCATCCTCTGGAATTGGCCAACAAACTGCGAGAACTTTGGTTGCTGCAGGAGCCAAGGTTGCGCTAGGTGCGCGAAGAGTAGAGCGCTTGTTCCAACTAGTTGCTGAGTTAGGGGCTGAGAATGCGGTAGCAACCAAATGTGATATCCGCAAACCTGCCGATTGTGAAACCTTAATGCAGATCGCTGTTGAGACATTTGGGAAAATAGATTCCGTAATTCCTAATGCTGGAATTGGCCTATATGGATCCATCTTGGATTACTCAAATGAACGACTCAACGAGATGATGGAGACTAATTTCCAGGGCACCATCTGGACAGTTCGTGCGGCAGTACCGCACCTTAAGAAAAATGGTGGGGATATCGTGATCTTATGTTCGATATCAGGTTTTAGATCCAAAAAGAATCAAGCTGTTTATGCAGCGACCAAACATGCTCAAGTTGGTTTGGCGATTGGCTTAGATGATGAATTACGGGAGGACGGCATCCGTGTCACGGTGATCGCTCCGGCTGCCACTGATACCGAATTCGCCATGGGGGATGGGCGACTGCCTGAGAACTTGGGGAAATTGGGCTACATGGAACCAAGCGATATCTCTTTTGCCATTCAAACAGTTTTGCAGCAACCACGTAGATTGAGGACTACTGAGTGGAAGTTAATTGCAATGTCACAAGGAATTAACTAAACGCTGCTATTAACCTGCCTAAATATTTGTTCTGATCAATTTCAGAATTTCTTCGAATCAATGCAATTGGAGTTCTGCGGCGTAGTAGGTCTTCCAGTTTAACCACTGATTCTTCTTTAGCCATATAAAGTAGTTCACCCAAGGTGAATTCAGTTCCATCAAACATAATTTCTGCGAGTTCTGGATCGGTTTCAAATTGGCTAACAATTTCGAATGCAGACCTGCCATGTCGACGCCATAAACCCTCAGTGATAAATTCCGCATCCTTTTCATTGTGAAATTTCATTAACTTTGACTTAAGTTCTGGTTTGTTATCATTCAAATCTTCGCCAAACCATCTTTTTGATTTTGAAAGTTTCAATCCCATTTTTTGGACTAAAGCTGCCACCTCATCTCCAACATTGAGACAATCAGTCAATTTCCCGCCAAAAATAGTTAGAGTCTTTAAATGAAAGTCAGCTTCAATTTCATGTTTTCTTGAGAGTGACGTCCACTCCATGCTTGAAACGTCAGCATTTCCACTGATAACTAATGGTCTTACACCGCAACGTTCGGAGATAATGTCTTTGACAGTCAACTCTTGAGGGAGGTCTAGGCATCGATTGGCTTGCTCCAGCACGAATTCACGATCTTCGTCTGTCACATGTGTTACCGCGGTTGAGACTCTGGTATCAGTTGTTCCAATTACTGAGCGATCATGCATTGGAATCACATAAAAGAGTCGACCATCTGTATCCCAGAAAGCCATTACTTGGTTGGATTTTCCAATTCTTGGAACAACTAAATGAATGCCCTTTGATAGTGCTAAGGAATGCTTTGTTTTAATCTGCATTTGATCTGTTAAGTTCTTGGCGAAAGGACCAGTTGCATTTATCAATACCGTCGCTGTAAAGGCAAAAGACTCACTCGTAACTTGGTCTTTGGCTGAAATTTGCCACCCATCCACAGATTGTTTTACGTCAGTAGCTTCGCAGTAATTAATGCAAGTTGAGCCAAACTGTTTAGCTGTCTTTATGAATTCAAATACAAATCTTGCGTCGTTATCCAGCAGCACTGCATCGTTGTATTGAACCGCTCCCCGCAGTTTATCTTTGGAAATTAGTGGCTCATGTTCTATCGCTTTTCTCCTACTATAAATTCGCGGAGCATGTGTTCTGAACCTGCCGAGTACCCAGTAAAGAGAGACTCCCACGAGTCCAAGCGCTTTCCCAAATGGAGCATGCTCACCGAGTGAAGCAAAGAAGGGAGTCTGCTTAACTCTATTTGGGAATTCCTTCAATAATGTATTTCGAGAGCCACAAAGATTCCAAACCAATGGGATCTCGTATGTTTGCAAGTATTTAATGCCACCCCAAACCATGTTTGACGATTCTTGACTGGTGAAACTAGAGAAATCACTTTTTTCCAATAGGGCAACTTTTAATCCTCTCGCAGCCAAAGCCGCTGCTGAAACAGCCCCATTGATTCCGCCACCAATGATGGCAACATCAACATGTCTGTTAGCAAGTATCTTGCTCGAAGAATCCCGCTTCATCACATACCTTTAATTTCAATTGTGGTTCTAACTCTGCGAGCGGCCAATTCTGATGATCAAAATTGGCCGCTCGCAGTGGAACGTTTACCAGTTACTTAGTTATTCCAAGACGCAACAAGTGTGTCGTAGTCAACTGTTTCTGGCTTTGGCTTCTCGTTAGCTAGTTTTGGATATGGAGCGCCAGGCTGGTCTAACCAGTACTGAGCGGTCTTCTCTTCGTTTAGCTTAACTCCGCAATCGCCACCGATGCCGGATGCTTCCAAACGGGCCAGCACGTCATCTTGAGCTTTTGCTAAAGCATCCATAGCTTGCTGAGCTGACTTTTCACCAACAGCTGCTGGAGCGATGTTCTGCCACCATAGCTGTGCAAGTTTTGGATAATCAGGAACGTTAGTTCCTGTTGGGGACCACTGAACACGTGCAGGTGAGCGGTAGAACTCAATCAAACCGCCATACTTTGCAGCATTCTCAGTGAAGTAATCAGCCTGGACTGTGGATTCACGAATGAATGTCAAGCCAGTAATTGACTTCTTCAAGTCAACTGTTTTGCTGGTTACGAATTGTGCATACAACCAAGCAGCAGCACGACGCTCTGGAGCGACAGAGGCCATGAATGTCCATGACCCTACGTCCTGATATCCAAGCTTCATGCCTTCTTGCCAATAAGCACCATGTGGACTTGGAGCCATTTTCCACTTAGGTGTTCCATCAGCATTTACTACTGGGCCAGAAATCTCTGGATTAGAAAGATCTGCAGTGAAGGCTGTGTACCAGAACATTTGCTGAGCAATTGTTCCTTGGCCTGGCACTGGACCAGATTCAGAGAAGTCCATACCGCGAGCTGTTGGAGGTGTGTACTTGAACCAGTCAATGTACTTTTGAATGGCGTACACGGATGCAGGAGCATTGGTGTCACCACCACGAGTTACTGAAGAACCTGCAGGGTTACATCCTTCAACACGGATACCCCACTCGTCTACAGGAAGACCGTTAGGTAGACCTTTGTCACCGTTACCAGCCATTGATAGCCATGCGTCAGTGAAACGCCAGCCTAGTGATGGGTCTTTCTTTCCATAGTCCATGTGGCCATAGACCTTGGTGCCATCAATAGTTCCATCACCGTTGACCTGAGTCGAGAAGAACTTAGCGATGTCTTCATAAGCGGACCAGTTAACTGGCACACCCAAGTCATAGCCATAGAGCTTCTTAAACTGATCTTTGATTGAAGGATCTGTGAACCAGTCATAGCGGAACCAGTAAAGGTTCGCGAACTGCTGATCTGGTAACTGATAAAGCTTGCCATCAGGACCTGTTGTGAAATCTGTTCCAATGAAATCATCAAGGTCTAGGTATGGAGAAGTAACGTCCTTACCTTCGCCTGCGATGTAGTCACTCAAAACTACTGAGTGAGTTCCACGGGAGTGAGTTCCAATTAGATCCGAGTCATTGATGTAGGCGTCATAAATTGGCTGACCAGACTGAATTTCAGTTTGTAGCTTCTCAACAACGTCACCTTCACCGATGATGTCATGTGTCACGTTAATTCCGGTAATTTCAGCGAATGCCTTGGTTAGGGTAGTTGACTCATAAACGTGAGTCGTAATACCTTCAGAAACAACGCTAATATCCATCCCGCGGTAAGGGGCAGATGCATCAATTAACCACTGCATTTCAGCAACCTGATCATCTCGAGAGATGGCGCTAGGTTGGAATTCAGAATCGATCCATTTTTCAGCAGCTGCTAAGTAGGCAGCAGTATCTCCATCGGCCGCTTCATCGCCACCACTACTGCAAGCAGTCAAAACTAGTGCGCTTGCAACAATTGGAAGCAGAACTCGACTAAAAGAGCGATGTAGTCTCTTTTTGAGCACTATGTTCCTTTCCTCTCCCACACATCACTCGTTCGGATGATGTGCAACTGTTTAATTTATTTCTGTCTTTCGACAGAAATAAATTAAACAGTTATCGACGTGAGTTACCCCACGCCAATCCTTTATCCCCACTTTAGAATTACAGCCGCAATAGCCGCTGCAATTGCTACTCCAACATACAAAGCACCTTCAACCAGACCAATGAAGCAAACCATAAAAAAGGCAGCACTGATGTAAGCGATATATAGCCGATCGCCACGGTCAGTGGTAATTCTCAAGAAGCCTTTATGCACTTTGGGAGGTGAGTAATGTCCCCAAATTGTCATGCCAGCAATGATGATTACGACAGAGGTGAAAACAATTGCAATTGGTGTGGTCCATGCCATCCAGTTCAGCATCAGTTATACCCGCCCTAAAGCGAAGCCCTTGGCTATGTACTTGCGAACAAACCAGATTGCCAAGATTCCTGGAAGTATGGTCATTACTCCTGCCGTTGAAAGCAGGGTCCAGTCCAAGCCACCTGATGTAACAGTTCTCGTCATAGCAGCACTGATTGGTTTGGCTTCTGTGCTTGTTATGGTGCGAGCGATTAATAACTCAACCCAACTGAACATGAAGCAGAAAAATGCTGTCACACCAATACCAGATCTAATCATTGGGAGAAAGATCTTGATAAAGAAGCGAGGTAGTGAATAACCGTCAATGGCTGCCGTTTCATCAACTTCACGCGGAATTCCAGAAATAAAGCCTTCTAAGATCCACACTGCTAAAGGAACGTTAAATAACATGTGAGCTATAGCCACGCCTAGGTTTGTATCAAATAAACCAACTGCTTTGTACATATTAAAAAATGGCAATAAGAACACTGCAGCTGGGGCCATGCGGTTAGTTAGTAGCCAGAAAAACAAATGCTTGTCACCGGCGAAACTAAATCGGGAAAAAGCATAGGCCGCTGGTAATGCCACAGTAACAGACATAACAGTATTTAAAGTTGAGTATGTGAGCGAATTCAGATAAGCCCCATACCAAATGTCTTTGGACAGAAAAGTGATGTAGCCATCGAAGGTGATTCGGCTCGGAATGATCTCTAAGCCAGCCAAAATATCAGCGGATGGACGAATCGACATCAAAACTAACCAAGCCACTGGAATCATCCAGATGGCAATGATTATCCAAAACATTAAACCTGACCAAGGAAGAGAAGCCTTCTTTTTGCGAGGTGACAGCACGCCTTTAGTCGTCGTGGTTGAGGTCATTTGGCTTTTGTCACCTCAGCTCGTTCTTGAAGCGTCAATACGGTGAAAAACAAGAAAGACAAGATCTGAATAAACAGGAAGTAAATTAATGAGAATGCTCCTGCACGGCCTATATCAAATTGACCAACTGCGATATTTGACAACAGAATACTTAGGAATGTAGTCGCTTCACCAGGTCCACCACCAGTGATCACAAAGGGCTCTGTGTAGATCATAAAACTGTCCATAAAACGCAGCAATATAGCAATCATCAAAACTCTCTTGAGTTTTGGCAACTCCACAAATCTAAAAACTGCTACTTGAGAAGCACCATCAATCGCGGCTGCCTGGTAGTAAGCAGGAGGAATAGATCGCAAACCTGCGTATACCAACAAGATAACTAGAGGAGTCCAGTGCCAAACATCTACCAACAGAATTAAAATCCAACCATCAAGTGGGTCAGACGTGTAATTGAAGTCGATGAACTTGTTGATCAAGTATCCCCCAAGGCCAATATCAGGGCGAGCAAAAATTTGCCAAGTAGTTCCGATTACATTCCAAGGAATAATCAACGGAATTGCCACCATCACTAAAGCGGCTGAAGCTTTCCAACCAGATTTTGGCATGATTCGAGCAATTGCAATACCCAATGGAATTTGGATCAACAGAACTTGAATTGAAAATGAAAAACTTCGCTTAAATGCATTAAAAATTAGTGGATCATTTGTGATGTTATAAAACCAGTCCATGCCTATGAACAAGCGGTCGGTTGGGCTGAAGATATCCTGCACCGCATAGTTAGCTACCGTCATTAACGGCAAAATGGCTGTAAATGAAACAGTCAAAATGACTGGCAGGACCAGAAACCACGCTTTATTGTTACGAGTTTTCACTTTAGCTCACCTTCGAAACTAAACGACCACATAGCTGAGACTCTCTAAAAAGGTAGGTACGCTCTTGGTCGAAAACTAAATTTGCAGACTGACCACTGGCAACCTTAGTTTCGTTAGATAGTTTGGCAATAGTTTTGCTTCCAGCCAGTTCAAAGTGAGCCAACTGGTACCCGCCTCGGTTTTCTACCCGGTCTATCTGGACTGGTAGTCCATTGGAATTAGAAATGGTCAAGAACTCTGGCCTCACTCCAATTCGAACCGAGCCACTGTCTAGATTTTGACCACCAAATGATTTAGCAGAGCCAATTTCTTGATTGTTTAGGACAACCAAACCGTTAGTGATACTTGCATTTAAGAAATTCATGCCTGGTGAACCAATAAAAAAGCCAACAAATTCATGCTCAGGCTGCAGGAATAAATCTGCAGAACTTCCAGATTGAACCACGCTACCTTCATTCAGAACAACGACTTCATCGGCAAAAGTTAGCGCTTCAGTTTGATCATGCGTTACGTAAACTAAAGTGTGCTTGGTCACTCGGTGCAGCTCTTTCAAACGCCCACGCAGGGTCCATTTGAAGTTCTGGTCAATAACAGTCAATGGCTCATCAAACAAAATTGCTGGAACATCTTTACGGACTAAACCTCGACCCAGACTTACCAACTGCTGTAAGTCTGAACGAAGTCGAAGTGGTCTCTCATCGAGATATTTTGTTAAATCGAGCAATTCAGCAACTTCAGCAATGCGTTTCGAAATTTCATCCTTGCTAATCCCACGATTCTTTAGTGGAAATGCCAAATTTTGACTTACTGTCATAGTGTCGTACAAAACTGGAAACTGAAATACTTGGGCTACATTTCGACGTGCAGTATCAGATTCGGTGACATCGACACCATCGAAATAAACTCGCCCTGATGACGGAGTAATCAAACCCGAAATTATGTTTAGCAAAGTCGTTTTACCACACCCTGATGGGCCTAGTAGTGCAATTGCGTTGCCATCTTTCCAAGTGAGATTCAATGGGTTGAGTGCGTACGTTGTTCCACCGTCGTAGGAGTGCCCGAGATTTTCTAGCCTAATTTCAGCCATTTATTTCACCACCCCTGGCGTGAATAAAGTTTCGCCAGTCGCATGATCAAATCCAAAAAGCGCTGAGTGGTCTAAAAATACAGTCAGGTTATGCCCAGGTTGGTATGAATTCGTTCCCTCTAATTCCAAAACGACATCCTCTTGGTCTCCAATATCGACGTGAACGTAAGTCACACTCCCAGTTATCTCTGAAACCTTGACCTTGCCACTTATCGGAATATCATCAGGTGCGTTAGAACTTAACTTCACACAATGTGGACGAATACCTATATTAAATACTCCGCTACTAGGTGCTTTAACTAGCAAACCAACAGCCTGATGTGAACTGCCAGCTATTTCAACTTTGCCATTAGCCGAAGTGGAATTTAGAAGATTTATGGGCGGGTCGCTCATTGCTTGGGCTACCGACAAATTTATTGGATTTGCGTACATTTGAAGAGCATCTCCATGCTGCTGCACACGACCTTCTCCTAAGACAACAGTATGAGTTGCCATGTCCAGTGCTTCGATTGGCTCGGCAGTTGAATAAATGACCATCATGTCCGCATCAGCAAATATTCGCTGCAACTCATCACGCAGCTGTTCGCGTAATTTAAAGTCAAGGTTTGCTAATGGCTCATCTAAAAGCACCACATCACTCTTCCGAGATAGCGAGCGCGCTATTGCGACGCGCTGTTGCTGTCCGCCAGACAGTGCTGAAGGTTTGCGGTCAAGAAGAGCAGTAATGCGCAACATTTCGGCTACTTCGTGCACGCGTGACTTAATCTCATCCTTTGTCATCTTTGGCTTTAGGACAGTCAGCGGAGAAGCTATATTGTCGAAAACAGTAAGTGATGGGTAATTGATAAATTGTTGGTAGACGAAAGAAACTGATCGGTCCTTAACGGCCAGATCACCCACATCCACTCCATTTACTTTGATAATTCCAGAGTCTGGCTTAACCAATCCCGCGATCACGCGCATCAACGAAGTCTTGCCAGCCAGGGTTGGTCCAACCAAAACAGTAATACCTGGTGTTGCGGTGAAAGAGATATCTTCCAGGAACACTTCACCATTGTGCATGAGCGAAATGTTCTGCACTTCTAAGGACATTCTGCCTGGCTCCTAACCGGCTGGATTTAGGGAAAGTTAGCACCAAATACCCACTTTATGTAATGCCCAGTTGGTATCAGATCTAGGACCATTCAGGTTACGGGTAGATAACGCCTTTTGTAACGTTTTGATAACAGCCACATTTGTAGTTTTCTAAGCCACCGGAGTTTAGATGTTGGCCGATTAGTGGAATAGTCACCCATGAAGTTAGGGGGATTTTTATGAGTTTGTTGGCCATTGATGCTGGCACGACCGGAATAACGGCCCTGGTAGTTAATGAGGGTGGAAAGGTGCTAGCCCGTGGCTACAGCGAATTCCATCAGCATTTCCCACAGCCAGGTTGGGTGGAGCATGATGCGGACGAGATTTGGGCGGCCACTTTGTCAGCTGTGGCAGCGGCACTAGCTAACCATCAGGACTCTATTTCCGCTATTGGTATCACTAATCAACGTGAAACGGTAATGATTTGGGATAAACAAACATTCAAGGGTCCACGGCGTGGAATTGTTTGGCAGGATAGAAGAACTTCTGAAATTGTTGTGGAATTAAGAAATTCAGGCGTTGAAGAGAAGGTTAAGAATAAGACAGGTCTTGGGCTTGATCCGTATTTTTCTTCTACCAAGTTTTTATGGCTTTCTCGGCATGACAAAGAAGTTTGGGCAGGGGTGCTCGCTGGTAAGTATGCAGTGGGAACTGTTGACACTTTCTTGATTTCTCGGATGACTGCAGGCAAGATTCATGTCACTGATGCTTCGAATGCATCCCGCACACAATTAATGGATCTTAGAACTGGAGCTTGGGATGACGAGTTACTGGAACTATTCAACGTTCCAAAACAAGTGCTCCCACAGATTGTTCC
>DBCL01000015.1:102190-107670 GCA_002293025.1 Actinobacteria bacterium UBA959 | reverse complement strand
TTACCAATTGCAGGGATAGCAGGCGACCAACAGTCTGCATTGTTTGGACAAACTGCATTTGATGTTGGTGACTCTAAATGCACTTATGGAACTGGATCGTTTATTTTGTATAACACTGGCTCTGAATTTAAGATTTCAGAGCGTGGCCTGTTAACCACAATTGCCTGGCAAGAACCAAATGGTGATATCACATACGCACTCGAAGGTGCCGTCTTTGTAACGGGAGCTGCAGTGCAGTGGCTGCGAGATGGTTTAGGAATAATCAAAAAGGCTGCCGATGTGGAAAGCTTGGCAGCATCTGTCACTTCAACAGATGGTGTGGTCTTTGTGCCGGCACTTTCTGGATTAGGGGCTCCCTATTGGGACCCATATGCCCGTGGCTCTATTCATGGCATAACTCGAGGAACCACTGCCGCTCATATTGCGCGCGCCACATTGGAGGCTATTGCTTTTCAGGTGAGAGATGTCGTTGATGCGATGGTTAAAGATACGATGAAACCTCTGGGACAACTTAGAGTGGATGGTGGAGCTTCAGTCAATAACTTATTGATGCAGATGCAGGCAGATATCTTGAAGGTGCCAGTGGTTCGTGGTTTGGCTTTAGAAGCTACTGGCATTGGAGCGGCCTTCTTGGCAGGGTTAGGCACTGGGGTATGGGCAGATAAGAATGAGTTGCGTAGCAGTATTGAGATTGATCGCGAGTTTAATCCTGAATCTAGGGATGAATGGGAGTATGTTCGCTGGAAGAGAGCAGTTCAGCGCTCTCAAAACTGGGTAGAACGTGGAGCTAATTGAGCGAGGTCAAACCCGAAAGAAACCTGGCGCTTGAACTCGTTCGGGTTACCGAAGCTGCAGCTTTAGCGGCAGCTCCATGGGTAGGTCGTGGCGACAAGATAAGTGCGGATAATGCCGCGGTTAATGCGATGCGATTTATTCTGGCATCAGTTGATATTGATGGCACCATTGTTATTGGCGAAGGTGAAAAAGATAACGCACCCTGGCTTTATAACGGCGAAAAAGTTGGAAATGGCAAAGGCCCAAAAGTAGATGTAGCGGTTGATCCAATCGATGGAACCTCATTAACTGCGAACGGTCAATTGAATGCACTGTCAGTTATTGCGCTGGCTGATCAAGGAAGTTTGTATTCACCAAAGTCGGTTTTTTACATGAACAAGATCTGTGTTGGTCCAGATGCCAAAGACGCAGTAGACATTGATGCACCAGTAGCTGAAAATTTGAGAAAAGTTGCAATCGCAAAAGAAAAACGTATTTCAGATCTCACCGTCATGCTTCTTAATCGACCTAGAAACGACGAGATGATCAAACAAATTAGATTAGCCGGTGCAAGAATTAGACTAATTCAAGATGGCGACGTTGCTGGTGCTGTTATGGCCGCCAGACCAAATACTGGTGTGGATTTAATGATGGGAATTGGTGGCACTCCAGAAGGAGTTATCGCTGCTTGCGCCATGCTAACTCTTGGTGGAACTTTGCAGGGCCGACTTGCACCTCAACTTGAAGATGAAAAGCGTAATGCTGCAGCTGAAGGATTAGATCTTAAGCAGGTTTTACATACTCATGATTTGGTCAAGTCTCAAAATAGTTTTTTCGCTGCAACTGGAATCACTGATGGTGAACTCTTAATGGGCGTTCGATATGAAGCAACTGGCGCCACCACACAATCAATAGCCTTGAGGTCACGATCGGGAACTGTCCGAATTGTTAATGGCGAGCATCGCCCAGAAAAGTTAGTTGGATTACTGAACTCAATTGGTTGAGGTTTACTCAATCACAATTACTGGGGTGCCAACCTTTGCAAAGTCATAAAGTAATTTTGCATTACTAAGTCTTTGCCGCACACAACCATCCGATAAGCGTTGCCCTAGCTGAGCTTCCGATTGGGCGTAGGTGCCATCTCTCAACAGGGGCAGGTCATGGAATCCAATGTTTGAGTTCTTTCCTTTTTGAAAACGGACCATATAGTTCATAGTCGCATTACCAAGATACGAGGTTGTTTTTCTTGACTTTGAAAATACTTTGTAAGTGCCAGCATTGTGGTGCTCTGGGTATTTACTTCCAGAAACAAGATAAGTATGTACAACAGATTTAGTCTCGTTTACTAGCCATACACGCTGTTGAGATAAGTCAAAAACTATTCGATCACCAGTACCAGTGTTTGTGGGTCCAAGAGCGTTAGCACCTGTAGAAGCAGTAATTAATAACAAAGAAAGAGTCACGATCAGGCACTTGCGCATGTGTAAATCATGCCATGACTCAAAACTTGGGGGAGGTTGCCTTACCGCTAAATTAGGTCAATGGCTCGCACATTGGTGATCACGAATGATTTTCCACCTCGCAAAGGGGGAATTCAGACATTTGTGCAACAACTTGTTGGAGAGATGTATTCAAAGTCGTTCGTGGTGTTCACCTCTAATTGGCCTGGTTCCAGCGAATTTGATAAAGCGCAAAATTATGAAGTGGTTAGAACTAACACTAAAGTGCTATTACCTTGGCCTTGGCAGATTAGGCGCGCTAAAGAACTAGCTCACCTATACGACTGCGACACTGTTTTATTCGGGGCACTAGCACCTTTAGGGTTAATGAGTCACGCCCTAAGGCGCGGTGGCAAAATCAAACGCGTGGTTGCTTTGACTCATGGTCATGAAGCTGGTTGGGCTACATTGCCAGTGATGCGCAGATTGTTGACAGCTAGTGGTAAATATGTTGATCGAGTAACTTTTTTAACTGGCTTTACTGAATCTAAGATTCGAAAGCGCCTGCGTGCTGACCTTTCATTCGCAAAACTAACTCCAGGTGTTGATTCAAAATTATTTGCACCAGTTAGCACCGATCTAAAGTCACAATTAAGAAAGAAACATGGAATTGGACCGGGCTTAGTAATTCTTGGAGTTTCTCGATTAATGAAACGCAAAGGCTTTGATTCGTTAATTGAACTCTTGGCTGAGATTGAAGATGACTACCCAACTTTGGAGTTAGTGATTGCTGGGGGTGGACCTGATAAGAAACGTTTGTTAAAGCTTGCCAAACGATTGGACGTGCTGGCTAAAGTCAAATTCATCAGACCGCTAAATTTTGAACAATTGCCAGAGATATACGCAACAGCTGATATTTTTGCAATGCCTTGTCGAACGAGAAATTTTGGTTTGGATGTTGAAGGCTTTGGAATTGTTTATCTGGAAGCCGCTGCCACAGGTTTACCGGTGATTGCAGGTAATAGTGGAGGCGCGCCAGAAGCGATTGTTGATGGAGAGACTGGATATGTAGTTTCAAGGGAAGGATTGAAATCGCGCATGTTAGAACTATTAGATGACCCGATGTTGCGAAAATCTATGGGGGACGCTGGTAGACAACGAGTTATCACCGATTTTCGAATTAACCAAAGGGGGGAGCAGCTGCGCGCCCTATTGGGTTAGAGTGCTCGAATGAGTTCTGTGACCCAGGCCCAGATTTTGGTGGCTGCCCCCGCTGACCAGGTATTTTCGGTTTTGACCGACCTACACTCCTACCCAACTTGGTCTTCATTTGATGAAGTTTTCGTGTTAGATCGTGATTTTGCAGGCCGCGCCACTAAGGCTTGCTTTGAGATTTCCCGCAGCAGTTTTAAAGATTCCTTCACTATCAGCATCGACTATCCAGATAAATTCACAATGAGATGGGAGTTAATCAACGGTGTGAACTTGAAATCTCTGCATGGAGGGTACTTAGTCAAAGTTGTTGATGAAAACTCCAGTAACGTTCAATACGATGTTGACCTTACTTTAAAGAACCCGTTGCTTAACGCTATGAGAAAATCTGCTGAAAAGCAGATGGTTGATACAGCTCTAAACCAATTGAAAACCAAAGTAGAGTCAAAGGAATGAATTACACAATTGGAATTGATGTTGGTGGCACCAAGATTGCTGGTGGGATAGTTGATAGTGAAGGCAAGATCGTGTCTAGAGTTCGCAGGAGCGCTCCAGCACAAGATTCAGATTTGATGCTTGCCGCAATTGCCGAAGTTATTAATGAACTTAGCGCTCAGCAGGAAACTACTGGAGTCGGTATTGCGCTAGCTGGATTTATGGACAAAGAGCGAAACCGAATGCGATTGTCTCCAAATGTTGCTTGGCGAGACATTGAGATTAGGTCAGCAATTGAAAGTAAAGTTGGCAAACCAGTAATCATTGAAAATGATGCCAATGCCGCAGCCTGGGGAGAGTTTAGGTTTGGAGGCGGCGCAGAAGCAGACAGCATGGTGATGCTAACCATTGGAACCGGATTGGGTAGCGGTGTCATCATCGATGGACAATTGTTAATTGGTGCACATGGCATTGGTGCAGAGTGCGGACATTTTAAAGTGAAACCTGATGGGCAGCTATGTGGTTGCGGTCAACGCGGCTGCTTGGAGCAATACGCGTCAGGACAAGCTATCACTCGAAATGCACGAGTGTTTGTAGCCAGTGGAACCCCTGCAGCACAACCGTTATTAGATGCTTGTGGCCAAGATCCAACTACTTTAACTGGAGCGATGGTCACCGAAACTGCACAAAAAGGTGACCCAGCCTCTATTTCGATTTTGGCTGAGGCCGGCAAATGGTTAGGGTTTGGGATGTCCACAATTGCCGCAATCTTGGATCCAGAGATGTTTGTGGTTGGTGGGGGTGGCGGGGATGCAGGCGAACTAATTTTGGCCCCTGCTCGAGTTGAGTTTGAGTTAAAGCTGCCTGCTCGCGAACATAGACCAATTGCCAAAATCACAGCTGCAACATTAGGTAATGATGCTGGCATCATCGGCGCAGCGGACCTTGCGAGGAAATTATGAGAAAACTTTGGCTTGTACTGCTAACAACTATTTTGGTTGCCTGTTCAAACAATGACGCCTTGAATGTGCAAGTAGAGAAAAATGAAAGTAAACCGATAATTCTTGGCACTGATGTCTATGTAATTATCGATAATAAAGCTGATGAAAGAACTCTCGAAGCAATGACCAGAGCAGCTCGCGAGGCAGGCGAGCGATTCGGCTTTGAGATTAAAGTGATTCAGCCTACTGGCGCTGATGACTTAGTAAAGCAGATAAATTCACTCAAAGGGATTACGGGAATTGGTGGCGCTGTGATTGCTGCAAAGGGAGTTCCAGCAGGGGAAGCGATAGCTGAACTGGCTTCCACGGGAATTCCTATTGTTGGCATCGGCACAAACTCTGCGGCCGTTCTGCCTTATGGTGGCATTGGATTTGTTGGTGTGACCGATGAAGGAATTGGAAAGGCAATTGCTCTTAAATTTAAAGCACTAGGACTGAAAAAACTGATCTGTGTCGCCACCCAGGGTAAAGACTCTGAGCGCGAGCAGCGAATTTGTGGCTCAGTTGCAGATTATCTGTCTGGTGTGGAAACTGTTTCTGTAAAGGTGACAAATAAGAACTCACCAGAAATACTCAGAAAAGCTATTGCAGGTGATAAGGAGATTGACTGCATGCTAGT
>DBCL01000015.1:0-102102 GCA_002293025.1 Actinobacteria bacterium UBA959 | reverse complement strand
CAGTGGGGCTTATTGGATACGAAGAGTCTCGCGAGAGGGAAGTTCGTTCTGGAGAGTTGTTGTTTATGACAGATAATCAGGATGCCATGCAGGCTAGATACGCCGTAGACATGTTGGGAACTTTCACAACCACCGCTGGCATCATTGGAAATGGAACACCAGTTTTGACTGGGCCAGACATTGTGACTGCAGCCAAAGTTGATGCAGTGTCACTTTCTCGAAAAGACTTTAATCGCTAGCGAAGGTTTTTCTTAGAGTTAATGAAGTTCACAGAGTGCTTGAAAATTAGATCGGCATCATGATCCAAGGTGGCCACATGAAATGAATTCTCAAGATAGATTACTTCCTTGTGAACTGGCGGGGTCGAGATGTGATTCAAGATCCAGTTAGGATTCTTATTTGAAACAACATGATCTTGGTTTGAGCTAAAAATCAAAGTTGGTGATGTCACTAAATGCATCCCTTTTTGGACATCACCATTTAGGTCCAACATAGAAGCAGCTGCAACTACTGGAGTTTTATTGTAGGCAAATTCATTTACCCCAGGCTTGGCAATATCGTTTCCAACTGCAGGAACCGATTTAATAACATTTCCTAATAATGGAGCCAGATGCAAGAGTTTGTTTTTAACAAAAATTGAAGGATTTACAAGAATCAATCCATTTGTCTGGCTCTGATGTTGCGCAAGTCGAAGCGCTAACACACCACCCATGGACAAGCCTGCAATAAAGATTTGCTTACAATCTTTGGCGAGCTTCAAGTATGAGATTTGCGCTGCTGCATACCATTGATGCCAAGTGGTTCTGTTTAATTCCTGCCAAGAAGTTCCATGACCAGGTAGCAATGGCATTTCAATTGAAAAATTGTTTTGAATTAGGTGTTCGGCCCAAGGTCGAAGAGATGCTGGGGAGCCAGTAAATCCATGGACTAGCAAGACGCCAATATCTGAACTACGAGAACTCATGGCAGCAACTTCTTGGCTCATCTCACCCTTTCTAGGCTATTCCGCCATCGTAGAGTGGGGGGCTTTGCCTGTCAGCACTTTAGAGCGTAGTTTTACACCGTGGCAATTGATGACGAGCGCTTAGAAACTCCCATTTACTGGCTGTTGCGCTATGGCTCTCTAGGACCGCTGATTAATCTTGTCTACACCCCCTGGGTAGAAGGCGCTGAGAACATCCCAACCAGTGGTGCGGCAATTTTGGCTCCCAACCACATCTCTTTTATGGATTCGATGGTGGTGCCACTGGCAACCTCTCGCAGAGTTACATTTTTGGCAAAGGCCGAATATTTCGAAGGTAAGGGCTTAAAAGGAATGTTGATTCGCAATTTTTTCCGGAGTGCAGGTCAAATTCCAGTTGAACGAGGCACTGCTCGAGCGCATACAGCTCTTTCGGCTGCATCTAAAGTTCTAAAGACGGGCGGTCTAATTGCGATTTATCCAGAGGGAACTAGATCTCCAACTGGCTTGCTATACAAAGGTAGGACCGGCGTTGCCAGATTGGCCCTGGAGAACCATGTGCCAGTTATTCCAATTGGAATTCATGGCACCAGAGAAATCCAGCCCCCCGAGCGCAATATGCCAAAACTAGGCAGAGTGGGTCTTCGAATTGGTAAACCATTGGATTTCAGTAAATATCAAGATCAAAAGGATGATCGTCTTGTACTTCGAACAATCACTGATGAAATTATGCAAAATATCAAAGAACTAAGTGAGAGCCAGTATGTGGATATGTACGCAGAGGAAGCACGCCGCTTGATCGCGCAAGAGAAACGCTCTAAGCACAAAGACGCTAAGACCGAAGGCTAAATCGGGGTCGCGCTCAAATCAGGGCCGGCAGCGTCTACCCTTTACCCCACAACCTAGGAGGCACTAATGCCAAACTTGAAGCCAATGGAACTGCTGATCATCTTGGCTGTTCTGATCTTGCTTTTTGGAGCAAAAAAGTTGCCTGATGCTGCTCGTGGTTTGGGGCGCTCACTTCGCATTTTTAAGGCTGAAGTAAAGGCACAAGACAAAGATCTTGACGAGGGCGATAAACCTGAGTCTGTCAAGTAATTTTTAAATTAGTAAATGCTCTCTAAGCGAAAGCGCCGTAACCAAAATAACGGTGAAATGACGCTAAACGATCACTTGCGTGAACTCCGATCAAGAGTGTTTGTCGTTGTGGTTTTCTTAAGTGTTGCAACTTTGTTTGGTTGGTTTATCTATGATTTCACTTTTTCAATTCTCAAGAATCCGCTAGATGCGGCAATTGCTGAAGCTACAAAAGACGGTCAAGATATCGGACTTGTTTTGTCTGGAGTAGCGGATGCCTTCACATTACAGTTGAAAATTTCAGCAACATTTGGTTTGTTAATTACTGCCCCAGTATGGTTATGGCATCTTTGGCGTTTCATTACTCCTGGCTTAAAGAAAAATGAACGAAGATTTGGATTGTTATTTCTAGCAACTTCAATCCCTTTATTTTTTCTAGGTGTATTGCTGGCTTATTCGGTACTACCAATAGCGATGCAGTTATTGCTCGGCTTTACACCGCAAGGGGTATCAAACCTTTTGCCAGTTGATGTTTACCTATCATTTTTTCTAAGAACTCTATTGGTTTTTGGTATTGGGTTTTTAACCCCCGTTGTTTTAGTTATGTTGACAATTGCAGATGTAGTTTCAGGAAAAACTATGTTGGGCTGGTGGCGTCAAATTGTGATGGGTGTGGTTTTGTTTGGAGCAGTTGCCACACCTACAGGAGATCCTCTAAATATGATCCTGCTTGCCGGGCCAATGTTGGTCTTGGTATTTGCAGCAATCTTGATTGGTTTGTTGATTGATAAACGTCGCGGAAAATCTAATGAATGGTCTGATTCCTTGTCTGACGATGAGGCCTCGCCACTATAAAACTGGCCCTCTAATACGCTTGTCCCATGCCTGAAATCAAGTGGTCCAATTTACCCGCTGCTCAACAGCCAACTTGGCCAAATCAAGACGAGTTGATGAAGGCTCGGGCCGAACTGGCCACGCTACCTCCACTGGTGTTTGCGGGCGAGTGTGACCAGTTGAAGCTGTCTCTAGGGAAAGCCGCTTTGGGGAAAGCTTTTGTTCTGACTGCTGGTGACTGTGCTGAAACTTTTAAGCACAACACCGCTGACTCAATTCGTGGCAGATTGCGCACTGTTTTGCAGATGGCAGTTGTGCTCACTTATGGCTCTACTTTGCCGGTCATAAAAATTGGCCGTATTGCTGGTCAATACTTTAAGCCGCGCTCAGGAGATACCGAAACAATTGATGGTCAAACACTGCCGGCATACCGAGGTGATGCAGTAAACGACATTGAATTTAACGAAGATTCGCGAACACCAGATCCATGGAGACTAGTTAAGGCTTATCACGCATCAAGTGCTGCATTGAATTTGGTTCGTGCATTTACGCAAGGAGGGTATGCAGACTTAAGGCAGGTGCATTCCTGGAACCAAGATTTCGTTAAGGAGACTGCAACTGGTGAGAAATATGAAAAACTAGCTTCAGATATTGATCGGGCCTTAGCGTTTATGGAAGCATGTGGAGTGGATCCAGCCGAATTTCGAACTGTTGATTTCTACTCAAGCCACGAAGCCTTAGTCCTAGATTATGAACAGCCAATGACTCGCGTAGATTCTCGAACAGGCAATCTGTATGACGTGAGTGCTCATTATGTTTGGGTTGGTGAGCGCACCCGACAACTTGATGGAGCTCACGTTGATTTTGCTTCTAAAATTAACAATCCAATTGGTATCAAAGTTGGCCCAACTACTACCGCCAAAGATATCGAAGCTTTGTTATCTAAATTAGATCCAGATAAAGAGCCAGGCAGGTTGAGTTTTATCGCACGAATGGGTGTCTCTAAAGTCGAATCGGTATTGCCAATCTTGATTCAGGCATCATTCAAAAATGGGCACATCCCACTTTGGATCTGCGACCCAATGCATGGAAATACTCAAACAACCCCATCTGGCCATAAGACCAGAGATTTTAATGATGTGGTTGGGGAGGTAGTTGCCTTCTTTAAAGTTTGCAAGAACCTAGGAAAACATCCTGGTGGTATACATATCGAGTTAACTGGAGATGATGTCACCGAATGCTTAGGTGGGATGGAAGAGCTTCTTGCAGCAGACTTGCCAACTCGATATGAGACAGCCTGCGACCCAAGACTTAATCGAGTTCAATCTCTTGAATTAGCATTTCGTGTTTCGGAGATGCTCAAACTTAGGTGAGCCTGATGTTGATTGCCAAAACATACAAAGTTCTAGGTATGAACTTTAGCGTGATTGCTAAGCAAGAGCAGAAAAAAGTAATTGTCTTGACGAGTGGATTCACATCAATAGCCGCCCTAGCAAAATCAAGTAATTTACGTAATATCAAGAAAGTTAACAGCATCCCTGAGGTATCCAAGGCAATCGATGACTGGATCAAGGGAGACCTATCAACTATAACTAATGTAAAAGTTGTACAGACAGGTCCAATATTTTATGCCAATGCATGGAAGCAGATGCGCACGATAAAGCCTGGCAAATTAATTTCTTACACCACCTTAGCAAAAAAGTCAGGCAATAAATTAGCTGTCAGAGCTGCGGGAACTGCCTGTGCTCAGAACAAGATCGCTCTCTTTGTTCCATGTCACCGAATTATTCGCTCTGATGGCAGCATTGGAAATTATGCATATTCAGTTACAACTAAACGAAAGTTACTGGCGCACGAGATCGGGCCGCAGATATCTCTGAAACAAGCATTGCAGAAATAATCAACCCAGCCCCAATTGCGATTGGAGCCGTAATCACATCTTGAACTAACCAAACTGAAAATACTGCACCCCAAACAGGCTCAAGTGTAAATAAAATTGCAGCTCTCACAGCAGAGATTTGGGCTTGGGCCCAAGTTTGAAGTAACAAAGCTAAAGCCCCAGCCCCTGAACCCAAAAAAATCAATTCATCCCAAAGTTCTTCGGGTGGAAACTGTAAAGTGCTAGATCCAAGTGATAGAACAAGACTCATCAAAGTTACTACTAACATCTGCAAAGTGGTCATGGCCCAGGCAATTTCAGTTTTGCCCCATCGACTCAGCAGCGTTATTTGCATGGTCCACATGAGGGCTGTTATTAAGGTAACTGCTTCACCTAAACCAAAGCCCACTCCTTTTAAGGTCATGACCCCCAATCCAGCAGTGGCTATCACAACCGCAACCCAAGCAATTGACTTAATCTGGTTCTTGAAAAGCAATGCCCCAACCAATGGAGTCATAACAACAAACATGCCAGCGATAAATCCGGAAGCAGTAGCAGTTGTATGTTGCAAGCCCCAACTTTGCAGAATGTAGCCAGTTCCCAAAAATGCTCCAATTACTAATCCATAGAGAGCCTGCTGCTTCGTCATCTGAGCCAGAGCCTTCGGTTTAATAGATATTAGGACTAAAACAGCTATTAAAGAGCGAAAAAACATTGCGGGTAACACGTGATATTGATTAACGACTATTTGAGTAATAGAGAAAGAGCTACCCCAAAGTGCTGTTGCTAGCAGCAACGCGCCGGTTGCGAGCAACGGATGCACTTTGGTGGTCATTGAAGTAGCCTAAGCCTTCAATACCGCGGGAGCCTGGTACATGGACAGGCTGAGAGGGCGAATCCAAATTCGCTGACCGTCCAACCAGTCGGGTAATGCCGAATGAGGAGCGAATATGCAAGTTATTTTCACTGCTTGGGAATATCCAGTAACTTTATTGGAACTGTTATCAGTTATTTTCTCAGTAATAGCGATCTATTTGGGCATCCTAGGTACTAGATGGGCATGGCCATTTTGGATTTTAAGCTCAACGCTTTATGGATGGCTATTTCTGGAATTTAACTTAATTGCTAGTGCATCACTGCAATTAGTTTTTATTGCGGCAGCCATCTTTGGTTGGTTTGGTTGGGGACAAAGTGGAGCAAAGCCAAGCCTGCATTCAAATAGAATTAGAGTTTTATTCTTGATATTTGCTCTTTTGAGTTGGTTGATTGTGCACCCATGGCTTCAGGGCCTCGGTGCCGCAGCGACAACTATTGACACATTTATCTTGGTTGGATCTGTCGTGGCTCAGGTATTTATGGTTCAACAGAAAATAGAAGCATGGCCAATCTGGATAATTGTTAATGTAGTTGCAACTTGGCATTATAGTAATCAGGAACTCTATTTCACTGCAGTTTTTTACGCTGGGCTAGTTCTGATGGCGATTCGTGGGTGGCAGCAATGGTTGAAAATGTCTCAAAATTGACCACTTATCTGGAGCTCGCAGATCAGGTTGGTTCACTCTTGCCAAAACTAGGGGAGACAAGATTGCTTCTCATAGATGGGCCAGCAGGAAGTGGCAAAACAACCGCAGCAAATTCTCTAGCATTAATCATGAAGGCTCCAGTTGTTCACCTCGACAGTATTTATGATGGCTGGGAAAACGCTCTTAGTGATGATTTAATCTCAAACCTGCATCGCTGGATTCTGGATCCAATTAGAGCAGGAGGGCTTGGCAGATTTCAACGCTACGACTGGCACGAATCTCAATATTTGGAATGGGTAGAAATACCAAAATCAGATACCTTGATAATCGAAGGAGTTGGGGCGGGGTCTCGTTCATTTAGGAAGTTTTGTTCCCTCTTGATCTGGGTTGAAGTTAGCGCTGAACTAGGGCTGGCGCGAGTTTTGAATCGAGATGGTGCACATTTAGTGGATCAAATGATCAAATGGCAGACATCAGAACTCGATTGGCATCAAAAAGAACAGACCAAAGAGAGCGCGGATCTATTAATTGACGGCCAAGGCGATCAAAGCATGGATCCAAATCTAGAATTTAAGTCAGTCTCAAGGTAAGTTCAGATAATGGATCTTGCGAATTTTGGTTATTTAGGCGTCCTGCTCTTTATTGTGTTGGGAACTGTTTGGCTAGAGCCAATCATTGGAGCCCAAGTCCTACGAAAACCTAAACGCTTGGCCTTGTCTTTACTGCCTGTTGTATTTTTCTTAGTGTCTTGGGATTTGTATGCCATATCGCAAGGACATTGGTGGTTTAACCAAAGTTTCGTAACTGGGGTTGAACTGCCTGGAAAAATTCCGATTGAAGAGATTTTATTCTTCATAATTACCCCAACCGCGATGATTTATAGCTTTGAAGCGGTAAGGGCGGTTAAACAGTGGCGGGTTGGGGACGAAGGATGACTTACACTCAAATTGCTTTGGCTGCTGCAATTGGTGCAGTAATTTTGGATCTATTCATCCTGCGAACAAGAGTCTTAAAGCTTGGAGTTTGGTGGGTGAGTTATGCCATCGTAATCGGGTTTCAGTTCATTACAAATGGAACTTTAACAGGATTCGCAATTGTCCAATACAGCCCAGACGCTGTAATTGGCAAAAAACTGTATGAACAAACGCCACCATTCATTGGCGATGGCAGACTCTTTTTTGCACCAGTCGAAGACGTATTCTTTGGATTTGCTATGTGTTTAAGCGCAGTAGTCTTTTGGGTTTATTTTGGTAGCAAAGGCATCCAAAGAGTGCCTGTAAGCAACACAAGTGTTGGGATGCGAGAGCGATTTAAATTCTTAAAGTAGTTTTTACTTTCGAGTTGGCCTGAACTGATACTGCCCGGCAGGACTTCCGACAATGTTGCCATCTTTAAAGATCTCTTTGCCTCGAAGCCAAGTGTTTGTTACTCGTGCAGTCAACTCAAATCCCTCAAATGGCGTGTATTCCTGGGCGGATAGTGAGTCTTCAGCTTTGACTACGTAGGAGACATTTGGATCGACCAACGCTATGTCTGCATCAAACCCAATCTCAATTGCTCCCTTGTGGTGTAAGCCATATCTCTTCGCAACGTTCCAAGAAGATAACTGAGCAATCTTTTGGTAGCTCAAGTTTCTAGACTTGCTTTCAGAAACTAATCCAGCCAGCAGGTATTCAGCCCCACCAAAACCAGATTTAGCAACAAAAACATCATCCTTCGGAGTTCCAAATTTCATCTCAGTTTTACAGCAAGCATGATCGCTGACAACCCAATCTATTTCGTCATTGAGCAAAAACTCCCAGAGTGCTTCTACATCAGCTTTAGGTCGCAGCGGTGGATTAACCTTTCCACCAATACCTTTAGAGTTGTTAATATCAGCAAGTAAGTGTCCAATAGTTACTTCTCTGCGGAAGTTGACGTGTGGGAATGCTTTTGCCATCCGAATTGCAGCATCTACAGCCTTAAATGAAGTTAAGTGCAAAAGGTTGATATTTGGTAACTCAGTCTCATGAGCTAAGTAGGACGCAATTGCGATTGCTAGACCTTCAGAGTGTGGAGGTCTAGATAGATGGTAAGCCTCTAGTCCTTTTGCAGTTCCAGCTTCCTCCACCAGCTTGGTGTAAGCAGTCATTATCTCTGCAGTTTCGCAGTGCAAAGACAATGAGATGTCATTTGCATACTGAGGCATTTCGAGTCTGGCAGCTTGAATGGCACGCATCACAAACTCAAAATGTGCAACGTCATACCTTTCGCCCTCGGGAATCATCAAGAAAGAGTTTTGATCTGACGATCTTCCATGAAGCCCGTGACTTCCGTAGAACATAAAAATCTTAAATGAACTAACACCATACTTTTCGATCAGTGCTGGGATCTCAGTTAAATGCTGCTTGCTCATTGGAGCCAAGTGGTAGCTGTAATCTACGTATGCTTTTCCTTCAGACTTGGCGAGTACTTCTGGATAGAAATCCAGGTACGAGCCACCTTTATTCAAGTAATACTGACCTGTCCGCATGTAAGTAATTGCAGTGGTCACGCCGCCCTGTGCGCAGGCCTTGCTTTCTGAAGCTGAATCAAGTTCCAACGGGTTGTAGATGCCCCAATGCTGGTGTCCATCTACTACACCAGGGAAAGCAGTTTTTCCGTTGGCATCGAAAACCTCGCGTGCAGTGGCTGGGTCAGTATTCGCATTTAAAGAAGCAATTTTCCCATCCTTGATCCCAATATCTACCTTTAATGGTTCAGGTTGGTCATGCTTAACGACTGAGACATTCTTAATTAACAGATCTAGGTTGGCCATCGAGCACTCCTACATAGGCATTGGCATGATGTTAGGTGATTACCCACCAAACCCTCTAGTTAGGCACTGTGACAAAGCCAACACCCAATAGTTGAGAACTAATTGACTAAATGTCTGTGAGTAGTTGGGTGAGGTCAGCCAAAGAGGTCAAGTTGGTTGGAAACCCAAAAATAACCTCAGAAATCTTGGCTGCCTGGGCTTGTGAAATGGTGCGCAGAGCATTTGAACTGAATTTAAGTGCTAATTCCTGATCACTTAGAGGGTTATCTGGACCACCGCGATTAACCAAAACTTTCTTGGTGATGCTGCTTCCATCAATAAGGTGGGCGGTCAATATTGCAGGGAATTGAAAAGGGAAGATGTCGTCACATTCTTGGCTGGATACAACATTTACTCTGGCAGCTAGATCCAATATTTCGGCATCTGCCGCCGTTTCATCTTCGAAATCTTCATGGAATAAACCCAACCCATGCTCACGATAAAAAGCAGCAGCAACTGTGTAAGGCCCACTGAATGCAGCGTGATAACCAGATTCAGGTTTGATTTTTGCTGCACGAGGTTCAGCAATAGTTCGCAGCACTGGTGTTGGAACCTGAAGCTCTAAACTTGAAATTTTCTCAGCAGTTAAACCCTCGGCCTTAAGTTGTCTGGCAGCATCAATTCCTGCATGCGTGAAGTGGTTGCAAGGATAAGGTTTAAAAAATAGTCCAGGCAGAACCCATTCAGTGCCTAACTCAGATGTAATTGCATCGAGATTTACTTTGTCACCACAATAAGCTTGCATGAATCCAAATCTGCCCTCGATAACTGTTGGGGGACCTGTTAAGCCGGCCTGTGCTAATTGAGCAGCCACGACTCCACCATGAGCAGCCCAGCCGCAATGAGTTCTTTTAACAGTGCCACCAGTTCGGTTCGCCTCTAGCAAGCCTGCGCCCATACTGGCAGCAATTCCAATTGCAGAAGCAATCTGAGAAGCATTTAGATTTAACAACATGGCAGCAGCAGCTGCTGAACCTAAGGTTCCACAAATTGAAGTTGCATGCAGTCCACGCTCAAAGAAAACTGAATTACCAAGCTCCTGATCGTAGCCGGCCATTCCTAAACGACAGGTAACTTCAATTCCAACTGTGATTGCATCTAATAATTGTGTTGGAGTTGAATTCATGGCACTAGCAACAGCCAAGGCCGCTGGCACAACCGAAGCACTTGGATGCAACACGGATGGCAAGTGAGTGTCATCAAAATCCATCGCATGCGCCAGGGTGCCATTTAGAAGTGCGCTGGAGGCCGCAGGCATCTTGCCAACACCAATTCCAACTGCCTCAAGAGGCCCACCCCAAGCAGCAACAACATTCTGCACAATCTTTCCAGCAGATTCATCTTTAGCAGCAAGGCTATTACCAATTACATCGAGCAATCTACGAGCAGCCTCACGGCGAAGTGAATCGGGCAAGCCAGATTTTGTAACTTGAAAGGCTAGCGAACCTAACTGTTCAACAATTGTGGTCATTATCAAATTACCGCTAGAGGTCTAACGGGCGAGCCGGTACCACCAACAATTTTTAGGGGAGCCAAGATAAATAAAAATTCAGTGAGACCTGCTTTGTGCGCAGGCTCTAGATACATATGTTCAATGATATGAATTCCTGCATCAACCAAGAGAACTCGATGCACTGGCAAAGTGCTGTGCCCAGCACCAGGAGCGATGTGTTCAAATGCTGTTGTGTCAGAACCTGTAACAGTTATTTTCTTTGAGGCTAACCATTCTCCAGCTGTGACATCAATTCCTGGAACACCAGAGTCATGACCAATATATGTCTTGCCATCTTTAGCAAAATAGCTTCCCCAACCTGAGCGAATGATGATTGCGTCACCTGGTTGGATCTCAACCGAGATAGCGGCAGCTTGATTCTCGAGGTCAGCTTTAGTTATTGCATATCCACCTGGCAGCACATCAACGCCCTTGAGTTTGGCTATGTCGAGAAATATTCCTCGACTAACAACAGGCTGCATCTGATCAATTCCATGCGATACAAATTTTCCATTTTGGAAACAATCGGAAACAGATACATTTCCATGCAATTTTCCATCCTGGGACACGTGAGCTAGGGCATCGACGTGAGTGCCAACGTGGCCGCCAGTCACGATCATTTCGTTAGCAGCTGAGCCACCATCGCTACGAACCATATCGCCATGGCGACGAAGATAGGAAAGTCGAAATTCTGGGTGATTTGGTGACACTGGCATTCCGGCATAGAGCGGTTGAGCTAAATCTATGATTGTTGAGCCTTTGCTAATCGCTGAAACTAAAGGACTGGTCACTTAGACTCCTAGTTTTCATTTATCTGATTGAAAATTGCCACCTGAAACTGCGCGTAGTGAATATTAGCGGGATCGAGTAGATCACCATTAGGAAGTGCCATTACAGAGTTCCCAGTTTTTTGCATTTCTTGGTAAACCTCAAGGAGCTCTCGTGCCTGGTCAACTTCCTCGAGTGTTGGAGTGAAAGTTTCATTGACAATATCAATTTGAGTTGGGTGAATGATCGATCTACCAAAAAAACCTGATTTCTTGGCTTGCTCTGTCGATATTCGTAATCCATCTAGATCCTTGGTATTAGGAAATACCGACTGGGAAGGTTGTTTTAATCCAGCAGCCCTAGCTGCTACCACAATTGCATTTCTACAAAACTGCATTACTTCGTCATCTTCTACCCGTAAATCAGATTGCAGATCAGCCTCACCCAGCGATAGTGCAGTAACCCTCGGATTACTCGTAGCCATAGCAAGTGCGTTTGAAACACCTTTGGCAGATTCAATCAGTAAATGTATTTGAGCTGCACAGTCATTTTTGGCAAGTGCATTAGCAACTAAATGGACGGTATCAGTTGATGCAACCTTTGGTACTCGCACTCCAACTAAATTTGGGCTGCTAATCGCGTCAATATCTTTAAGCCCCCATGTGCCATGTGGGTCATTTATCCGAACCAAAATGGGTTTAGGGGTTGGACTGCCAAGCAGTTCTGAAATGAAATCACGCGCTTGAGATTTCATATCATGATGTACTGCATCTTCTAAGTCAACAACAACGCAATCAGCTTTTGAGTTTAAAGCCTTCAATACTAATTCCGGCTTACTAGCAGGTGCGTATAGATAACTTCTGTAAAATTGGCCAACAGTCATAAGTTAGGCAATACCTTTCTGCTTAAGTTCAGTTAGCTCGCTTGTAGAGACACCATATTTCCCCAAAACTTCAGCAGTGTGCTTACCAAGACTTGGTCCTGCAGATGTAATTTCACCGGGGGTTGAGGAGAGTCTGAACAAAATATTTTGCATCTTGATTGGGCCAAGCTCATCGTCCTGCACAGTTTTGATGGTGCCAAGTGCTGCAAACTGCTCATCTTTAAAGATGTCAGTTATGTCATAAATTGGAGCAACTGCCGCTTCAGCCTTTTCAAATTCGGAAATTACTTCAGCTCTAGTTCTAAGCATGATCCAACTGCCAACCGCCTCATCTAGTTCATCTGCGTGTTTAGCGCGCTCGGCACCTGAGGCAAACCAAGGTTCGTTGACTAATTCTGGTCGCCCAACTAAATGCATAACTCGCTCAGCAATTGTTTGAGCACTAGTTGAGATAGCAACCCACTTACCGTCTTTAGTTTCATAAGTGTTTCTCGGGGCATTATTGCTGGAGCGATTACCCCTGCGTTCTTGAATCTCCCCCAACTGATCGTAGGCAATAACTTGTGGTCCAAGCACTGTCAGAATCGGCTCAATAATTGCAAGGTCAATTACTTGACCCTTTCCAGTAATTGTTCGGGCATTAAGTGCTGTCATGATTGCGAATGCAGTGGTGAGTGCTGATATGCCATCTGCCAAACCAAATGGCGGCAAAGTTGGAGGGCCATCAGGTGTTCCAGTTATTGAAGCAAATCCACTCATGGCTTCAGCTAAGGTTCCAAAACCTGGTCTAGTTGCATAAGGACCAATTTGACCAAAGCCAGTAACTCGAGCCAACACAAGTTTAGGATTGATCTTAGATAACTCTTCGTAACTTAATCCCCATTTTTCTAACGTTCCTGGCCTGAAGTTCTCAATCAGGACATCAGCATCAGCAATCATGCGCTTGAATATTTCTTGTCCTTCTGGCGAGCCCAAATACAAAGTTACTGATTTTTTATTTCTGGCCAACATCTTCCACCACAAGCCAACTCCATTTTTGCTGGAACCATGTGTTCGAACTGGGTCGCCATTCTTTGGGTGTTCGATCTTGATTACTTCTGCACCAAAGTCGGCAAGCATGGTGGCCGCCATTGGCCCGGCAAATAAAGTTGCGATGTCTATCACTTTTATATTTTCCAGGGCCTGGGTCATCGGCGGATTCTCCTCACGAAACTATCGCTCTGGGCCAAAGCGTAGTCCCACCAAAGTTCTGGGCAGGATTGTCTTGCTGGAAAACCTAATTATTTGAGAGTATGGTCACGGCCTTGACCCAAGGAGACTTATGCGACTGCTCTCAATTACTCCAATCACCGTAACTGAAACTGAGCTTGCTCGACGACAAGCAAGATATGACAAGTTTGCGCCAACTGGGCTTACAGTGGAATTAAGGAACTTAAACCAACCAGCACCAAGAGCCTTAGATCAGCAATCTGATGTTATTGAAAGCGATACCTGCCTTGCTCGAGATTTGGAAGCAATGGACTTAACCAGATTCGATGCAGTACTACCTGATTGCGTGCTTGATCCCGGATTTAGACAAAATCAAGATCCATTAATTGTTGGCATGCTGGAAAGTGTCGTTTCTCACCTTGCATCTGCTGGTCACAAAATTGGTGCAGTAACTAGAAACCCTGCTATTGGAGCAGAGTTGGTTAGACGGATTAGTGAATATGGCTTCGACAAGGAATTTGTTGGCTTGGAAGTATTGAATTTAAGCTTTGATGCAATTAGCGACGATGCTACTTGGAACAGCGCTCTTCGTGGGGCATTGGTTGCACTCGAAGCAAAGGGCGCAACTGCTGTAATTAATGGCTGCTCAGCTGTAGATGTTGATGAGAGTGGCTTGAAGCTCAAAGTTGTTGATCCAACTGAATTAGCCCTTCAATTAATTGCAGATAGAAAAGTGCAGTTGAGTTGAAACCATACGATCTAATAGTTGCAGGTGCAGGTGGCGGCTTAATTGGTGCAATAAAAGCAGCTCAACTTGGCTTAAATGTATTGCTGATTGATGCTTCAGATGACTTTATTGAAAGTTGCAACACATCGAGAACCACTGGGATGTTCCCAGGTGCTGGAACACGTTGGCAGAAAAATCAGGGGATAATTGATTCACCTGAGCTCTTTACTAAAGACATAATGAAGAAAACTAAGAATTCTGCAGACCCGATTGCAACCAAAGCTTTAACTGAAGTGAGCGTTGAATTACTTGAGTGGATGGCTGACTCATTGAAAGTTCCATGGGAATTAGTAACTGACTTTCATTACCCAGGGCACTCGGTAGATCGATGTCTAACTGTTACGGGGCGAAAAGGCCATGAAGTAATGAGACCTATTTGGGCCAAAGCTCAGCAAGATAAGAAATTTGATTTTAAACCAAGTACCCGACTAGTAGATGTGGTTCTAATAAACGGCCAAGTTCATGCTGCCGTGGTTGAGGCAAAGGATGGAACCCGAACTAATATCGAAACTAAGAATTTGCTTCTAGCCACAAATGGCTACGCAGCCAACAAAGAACTAGTAGCAAAATACAATGCAGAGATTTCGGATGCTTATTACCACGGGTCACCGCATTCTATGGGCGAGGCTTTGGAGATTGGCACCAAGCACGGAGCAGCGATGGGATTTTTAGATGCCTATCAAGGGCACGCTGCAATAGCTGCTCATGCGAATACATTAGTTGGCTGGGCAACTGTGATGCAGGGCGGATTTATTGTTAATCTAGACGGAATTAGATTTGGAGACGAATCAGCAGGTTACTCTGAATACGCAGCAATCTTATCTAAACAAGAAAATAGCACTGGCTGGTTGATTATTGACCGCGATATTCATGATGGCTCAATGTCTTTCAAGGAGTTTGAGGTAACTGTTAATAGCGGTGCAATTGTTTGGGCTGATTCAGTCGATGAGCTGGCTTCAAAAATTGGAGTACCTTCCTCGAGTTTAGAGATGGAAGTTGCTAATGCAACTGCGGTGTTTGAGAAAACTACTGAAGACAGATTTGGCAGGAAGACTTTTGAAAAAGTGTTGAAAGCACCATTTGGGGCAATCAAACTGCGCCCTTCTTTGTTTCACACTCAAGGTGGCTTGGTTGTAAATGGCGTTGGAGCAGTAATTGATAAGCAATCAAAGCCAATTTCAGGCTTGTATGCCGCTGGTGGAGCAGCAATTGGAATTTCAGGTCATGGATCAGATGGCTACCTAGCCGGTAATGGTTTGTTAGCTGCCTTTGGATTTGCTTATTTAGCGGCCAAAGAAATTGCTGCAAAATCCAAAAACTAGTTCAATACACCCAGCTCAGCAAAATCGTTCCAAACCATCTGCTCAACAATTAATCCATTTTCAATAATGAAAACATCCACATAACGAACACCCTCAAATGCTTTACCTGACAAGTTTTCACCGTATAAAGTGCCCAGGGAAGTAACGGTTGTTTGGCTGCCGTTGACCCCAACAAAATAGCGTTCACGATGCTTGCGAACCCAGTTGTATCTACCTTTGGCGTTTGCCACCATCTCAGCTAGATTCTCAAATCTACGGGCGCCAGGAAATTCAATCTTGCATCCCTTTGCCATCATGGCTTGTGCTTCTTCTAATTTTCGATCTTCATTTAGTTGAAGAAATTTATCAATCATTGCTGCCGCGTCCATGGGTCTCCTTTAGTGTTGTTCGATGTTTGCTAATGCTTGATCCAAATCTAAGAAAGTTCCAACCGCTTGTCCTTCATAGATTGCCTCAGCAGCGGTCCTTGGTGAAAGGGCGTCGCCAATGACGTGCACTTTGCTGTTTTGACTTGCAGTTACTGATTGATAAATCTCATCTTGTGAGAACCTTGAACCACAATCAATTACTTGGATGCAATTGCTAACCAGAGTCATTTCTGAATTCAATGAGTTTGAAATGGTAAGAATTTCGTTTGTTATCTCTATTTTTGAGCTCAGATACACACGCACTCCCAGCTCTTTTAGCCTTGGAATGAGGGCTAACTTTGAGTACATTGTAATTTGCCCAAATAAACCGGCCGTTGGGGATATCAAATAAACTTGGAAACCATTGGTTGCTAACTCTTCAGCGATTGAGCCTGCTATCCAGCTTCCTTCTTCATCCAAGACCACAACAGATTGATTTGGGTTACCTTTAATGTTTGCAAACTTAGCGATTGCATGTAAAGGTGTGATGACTTCAATGCCTACCCCAAAATTCCTTGGTGCAAAGTCAGAGCCAGTTGCAACGATAATTTGGTCATACTGGTCATAAATCTCAGATAAGTCTGAAACTTTGGTATTTAACTCAATTTTCACATTGGATTTACTGAGGTCTCTTATCAGGTCCTGCACCAATAACCCAAATCGCTCGCGCTTTTTAAGCTTTGCGGCGACAGCAACTTGGCCACCTAAAGTTGCAGATGCCTCAAGTAAAGTTACTTGATGGCCTGCTTCACTTGCAGCTACTGCGGCTTTCATGCCAGCGGGGCCACCGCCAATGATCAATACCTTCCGTGATGCTTTAGGTCTCATCCGTATCTCGCGCCAGATGCGTTCTGCTCCAACCTCAGGGTTTACTACACAAGAGATTGGTAAACTCTTTTCGACACGTCCTATACACTCTTGATTACAAGCTACACACGACCTGACATCTAATTCTCGATTTTGTTCGAATTTAGAAACTAAATCTGGATCAGCAATATGTGGTCTTGCTAACCCAACAAGGTCTGCTTCGTTGTTTTCCAATAATTCCTGAGCTTCAGTTAACGTGTCTAATCTGCAAACTGCTAGCACCGCAAGATTAGAAAAAGCGGACTTAAAAATTCCTGCGTGATGACGATACGGAGCATGACCAAAATTCATATCCGCAAACTGGCTTGGTAGGGTCCAGGATCCGTGATAAGCAGAGTGACTCACATGTACGAAACCTAAATCAAATTTTTGGAGCAATAAATCAACGATTTCGACCATCTGACTTGGATCTAGACCATTAGGTAAGAATTCATCGGCACTTATTCGAATTCCAACTACAAAATCTGGGACAGATTTAAAAATCTCGTTTAAAACCTCCTCGGCAAATCTGATTCGATTTACTAGTAAGCCCCCATACTTATCGGTGCGATTGTTAGTAGCTGGAGACAAAAACTGCTGAATTAAATGGCCATGACCGATGTGGACTTCTAGACCATCGAAACCAGAGCGCTGCATTCTTACGGCGGCTAACCCAAACGCTCTGACCATTGCTTCAATATCTCCATGACTCATTACGTGCGGAACGTTTGCTCCTACTGTCCAGGGTATTGCTGAAGAAGACCAGGCAGCTGTGCGCGTTGCGTCCCCGTTGGCTTGTCGGCCGGCATGCATTATTTGAGCAAAAATTGCGCTTCCAAATTCATGAACACCATCAGTTAGTTTTTGATAGGCATCAATACAGTTATCATCAAAAGCACCCAAAGTTAAGTTTCTACCTGCGCTAGTTGGATGAATACGAATTGCTTCCGAGATGATCAGTCCAACTCCACCTCGAGCTCGTGCGGCTAAGTATTCCGTGTTGCGATTTGTAGGAAGGTTGTTTAAACCAAAGTCTGTAGTGTGACCAGGCAGAAATACTCGGTTTCTCAGTTGGATATTGCCTAGGCGGAAGGGGGACAGCAATGGCCTGCTCATTGACCTCATCTCTGCATCGGTTTAATTAGCGAAGGTAAACCCCCATCAACCCATGAGGCAAATTGAGGGAAATTTGTCGATTTAGTCAAAATAGGGAATCTCAGCAGGTGACTTTAGCCGTTTGGGGCTTAGAGTTTCCCAACTCGCCAACTCCTGAGCCTAGGAAGTTGGTTACGCCTTACCTACCAAGGAGACAGATGTCTATTCAAACTACCTCCAGCTTCAAGAAAGTGCGTACCGCACTTCTTGGTGCTGTATTAGCCGGCTCATTAGTTGCAGCTGTAACGCCTGCAACTGTTGCAGCAACAGGTGTGAAAGCTGGTCAAGCTTGTACCGCAGTTGGCACCGTTGGTGTTGCAACTAATGGCAACACACTCGCTTGTAAGGGAACCGCTGGCAAGGCCAAGTGGACCGGTTATAAGAAAGCAGCAGTTGTGTTTGGAGCAGCGTCTGCTGCTTTTGCACCTAAAGAAGAATTTGCTGTCTATGCAGTTCCAAAACAACTTGGCTATTTCAAAGCTGAGAATCTAGATGTATCTGCAGTAACCACTGGTGGATCAATTGACGCCGTAAACCTTGTAGGTCAGGGTCGAATTGATATTGCTGGCGCAGATCTTGGGTCTGCCCTTCAAGGCATCGCTCGTGGAGTGAATATCAAAATTATTGGTGGACTAGTTCAGAACTTCCCATGGGCTATGACTACTGATCCAAAGAAGAACATTAAAACTCCTGCTGACTTAAAGGGTAAGACCATTGGAATCATCGGGTTTGGTTCGGGTAGCTATCCATTTACAAAAGCATGGCTAGCTGGAAACGGCATGAAGGAAACTGACGTCAAGCTAGTTGCCGTTGGTGGATCAATTGCACCAGCAACAGTTGCGTTGGAGCGTGGAGATGTTGATGCACTTGCATTCTTCCTCTCTGCATATGCTGCAACTGAATTCACTGGGACGAAGTACAATTATCTTCCTAATCCAGCAGCTTTGACAGGTGTCCGATCACTTTCATGGGTGGTAAATGCTGACCGTTACAACGCTGATCCAGAGGTGTTTGAACGTTTCTTACGGGGTGCATTTAAGGGATTAATTTATTCAACCCAAAACACCAAATCTGCAACAACCCTGGGTTACACCGAGATCCCAGCAGCTCTTGCAGGTCAGACCTTGGCTTCCAGATTAGATTCAGGAACCTTCCAACTAAAAGCATGGCTTGCAACAGCAACACCAACATCGGGTACCCCAGTGTCGTGGAACTATTTGGGCGATATCCCGCTTGGTGACTGGACCAAGAGTCAGGCTTACACCAGAGCCGCAGGAACAACTGTTACTGCTATCTCGAGAGCCAGATACTTTGACAGCAAGGTACTGAAAAATGCGAATAGTTTCGACCGCAAACCAATTGTGGCCGCAGCTGATCGAGCTAAGTAAGCATCGACAAGGTACTTGGGTAAGTTAATTCATGACTCAAGATCAAAGCGCGATCCAGGACGCCTCTTCGGAGGCGTCCTGGATTAGCGTTTCTGGACTTCATAAAATTTACAAAACCCGCGCTGGCGGTTCAACACATGCACTCGCGGACATCAATTTTAAAGTTCGTAAAGGTGAGTTCATTTCAATTGTCGGTCCATCTGGCTGTGGTAAGACAACTCTGCTTAACGTTTTGGCAGGCTTGATTAGCAAGACCGAAGGTAGCGCGCAGGTTGCGGGCCAAGAAGTTTCCAAACCACTACCTGAAATTGGGATGGTATTTCAGGCACCAACACTTTTGCCTTGGCGCACAATATTAGGCAATGTAATGATCCCGGTAGAGATTCAAAAACGAGACAAGAAGCAATACAAGCAAATCGCAATGGATTTACTAAAACTAGTGGGTCTAGATGGATTTGAGGATAAGTACCCAAATGAGCTAAGTGGTGGTATGCAGCAGCGTGCAGGTATATGTCGGGCTCTTGTGCACTCACCATCAGTATTACTCATGGATGAGCCATTTGGTGCCCTAGACGCCATGACACGTGAATACATGAATTTAGAGTTATTGCGAATCTGGAAAGAAAGTAATCAGACAATTGCCTTGGTCACACACTCCATCACTGAAGCCGTATTTCTGTCTGACAGAGTCATTGTAATGAGTCCTCGTCCCGGTCGAATTGCTGAAATCATTAGCATTGATTTACCACGGCCAAGAACTTTGGACATGCTCACCAGCGATGCAGCTGGGGCCTATGTGCAGCGCATTCGCCATTATTTCAGCTCCAGCAATGTGATTGAGTAGGGGAGTCTAATGAAAGAGAAACTGAGAAACCGCCCTGAAATATTCCTAGTACCAGTCGTCTTCATTTTTGTGATGTGGCTGTGGGAAACTCTTATTAATCGCTTAGAAGTAAAAGAGACCATTTTGCCGACTCCATCACGCATTGGCGAAGCCCTTATTATGCAGTTTCAAAATGCATATTTCTGGCAAAATGCGTGGGTTACCACGAAAGAGGCTTTGTACGGCTTCTTCTTTGCAACTTTATTTGCAATCATTGTTGGCACATTTGTTTCACAGATCAAGATAGTTGAGAAAACAGTTATGCCTTATCTTGTTGGTTTTCAAGCAATTCCAAAAGTTGCCTTGGCTCCAATTTTCATTATCTGGTTTGGTTTCGGCCAAACAAGCAAGGTAGTAATGGCTGCCACCATTGCTTTCTTCCCAATCTTAATTAATATTATTGAAGGCCTAAAGTCTGCAGATAGTGATCGTATTCGGATGCTTCGAGTTTTTGGTGCCACCAGATATCAAATATTTAGAAAAGTACAAGTTCCAAGTGCCATGCCATTCTTTTTCGCAGGACTTGACGTAGGTATTCTGTTGGCAATTCTTGGGGCAGTGGTTGGAGAATTCCTGGGCTCTCAAGAAGGTCTGGGAAATATGGTTTTAGTTTCACAATACAATTTTGAAACTCCAACTATGTTTGCGATTTTAATCGTGCTCTCCTTAATGGGTATTTTTGCTCACATAATTGTTCGTGCTTTCCAGAAAAAGTTTGCATTTTGGGCGGACAATAGCCATATTGTTGGAACATAATTTTGGTTGATTCACACAGTTTTTCTGGGAAAGTTGCCCTAGTGACTGGCGCTGCGCGCGGCATAGGTGCAACCATTGCAAAAACTCTTGCTGAGCGGGGTGCCATTGTGGCTAATGCTGATTTGTTGCCGGAGTCTGAGTGGACTAATGAATTAGGACAACCCCATAGTAGACATTTTGTGGATGTTCGATCTCGAGAATCCTGCTTTGACCTAATTGCGAAAGTTGTTGCAGAGCATGGCAGGCTGGATTGCCTAGTTAACAATGCTGGAATTGTTCGACGAGGGAAAGCAAGTGAAGTGTCTGAGAAAGACTTCACAGATGTCATAGATATCAATCTAAATGGCACCTTCTTTATGTCTCAGGCTGCTTATCCTGAGTTAAAGAAATCTAAGGGAAGCATTGTGCATCTTGGTTCAACAAGTGGTCACTCTGCGGTTCACAACACTGTTGGATATTCTGTAAGTAAAGCAGGAGTGATGTTCATGGCAAAAGCTCTCGCCTTTGAGTGGGCAAGCGATGGTATTCGGGTAAATGCGGTTGGTCCAACGATTGTGCCAAGTGATATGACAGCGCCTCTACTGACTAATGATGAGTATATGAAAGACAAGATGGCCTCGATTCCACTTGGTCGAATGGCCAGTCAGGAAGACGTGGCTGAGTCAGTTTTATTTCTCTTAAGTCCCAGCGCTGGGATGGTTACTGGGCAAACCATCTTCATTGATGGTGGGGTTACCATCCACTAAGAACGCTTTATTAGTTACGATGACGTCTAGCTTCGAAAAACTTATTGATAAATACAAACAACCTCTTACCTAAACTCACTTTGGCGCGCTTGTCAAAGACTTGGTAATCAATTCGTTCGACTTCATCAACTATTCCACAGTAGAGAATCTGGGCAGCTTCAATACAAGGCCTAGAGGAGGGATGTAGCAGTGAAATTCCTGGAATTGACCTAGATTCAAGTTCTTTAACCCTTGCTATTTCATACTTGATTAGTTCTTTGATAGCAGGAGTTAACCTCCGAGCCTCCAGGTCGGCTTTAGTCACATTGAATTTCGCTAGGTCAGCAAGTGGTAGATAAATTCGACCACGATCTAAATCTTCGTTTATATCTCTAATGAAATTGGCTAACTGGAAGGCTACCCCTAGATCCTTTGCAGGTTCATAGGCTTTATCACTTAATGGCTCAAGAATAGGAACCATCTGCAAGCCAATTACCGCAGCAGAGCCGTAAACATATTGGTAAAGATCATCAAAAGTTTCATACTCCGAAATCGTTAAATCCATAGTCATGGACTTTAAGAAGGCTTCAAAATGTTCAATTGGAATCTGCCAGCGAGTTACAGTATCAACTAAGGCCATCGCAATTGGATCGCTAGATTTCTGGTTGCGCAGATCTGATAACACCTGATCTCCCCAAGATTTAAGGGCTTCAGCCTTCTGCTGAGGGGTTAAAGTGCTAGCTAGATCATCCACAATCTCATCTGCATATCTGGCAAATCCATATAGTGCGTGTACAAAAGGTCTCTTGGCAGGTGGGAGCAACAACGTGGCTAGATAGTAAGTTTTACCGTGCTTCTTATTAAGTTTGCGACACAACTCATAGGACTGCTGCAGAATTGGATCTTGAATCCCAGCCTTGATTAAAGCGCCGCGTTTCAACTTAACTCCAAGCGCGAGACTTATATGAAGAATCTTTTCCAAGTACTCGCTCTGCTGCAAGTCGTCCTGAAACTAAAACCATTGGCACGCCAACTCCAGGAGTGGTGCCCGAACCCGTGAAGACGATGTTTTCGCCATATAGGTTCTTTGGTCTAAATGGCCCTGTTTGGAAAAATGAATGGGCCGAAGCAAATGGGGCGCCACGTTCCATTCCTTGGTCAGCCCAGTCTTGTGGAGTAGTCAGTGCTTCAGTGACTATCGATTCAGTTAAACCAACATAGCCCCGCTCTTCGAGGACACGCAACATTTCATCACGATAGCGTGGACCAAGTTTCTTCCAGTCATAGTTTGAATCAAGATTTGGAGTAGGGAACAGGATGTAGTAAATCTCTTTACCAGTAGGTGCTAGTGACGGGTCTGATCTAGTTGGGTTAGTCACCAAAATGCTTGGGTCTGACATCAATTTCTTATGTTTGATCAGATCATCAAATACTCCTCGCCAAGAATTGCCAAAGTGAATATTGTGATGAGCAATTTTATTGAACTTGGCCGAGGATCCTGCAAGTAAGACTGCGCAAGAGGGACTGTAGGTCAGTCGCGAAACCGACACTGGTGTGTGCCCAAGGAGATCTCGATATGCGATTGGCAAATCTGGGTTCAAGATCACTACATCAGCTGGAATTCGTTCACCATCTTTGGTTATAACGGCAGTAGCGCGACGACTTGTGCGCTCAACTGTTACGACTTCAGTGTTGTACTTAAAAGTGACTCCATGCTCAGTTGCAGCATCTGCCATGGCCCTCGGAACTGCATGCATGCCACCTTCTGGGAAATAAACTCCAGCTACTGAGTCCATGTATGCAATAACGGCATAGATGGCCAGAGCTTTGTAAGGTGAAAGTCCTGCATACATAGCTTGGAAGGAATAAACCCGCTGGGTTCTTGGATCCTTTAGATACTGACTCACCTTAGGCGCAAGTTTTTTGAATGCTCCAACTTGAATCAATCTCATTAGGTTTGGTGTTAGCAAATCTAAAGGAGAATCAATATTTCTGTCGATAAAATCTTTCATCTCATATTTGTAAAGCTTGCTAACAAAATCAACATACTTCAAATAGCCAGCAGCCTCTTCTGGGCCAATGATTTGTTCAATCTCAACAGCCATTCGAGCTGGATCTGAGTGCACATCCAGGACAGAACCATCTGGATAAAACGATCTATAGAGAGGTTCAACTGGCTTTAGGTTCAGCCAATCTTGCATATCTTCACCCAGTGAATCGAAACAATCTGCAATCAAATCTGGCATAGTTAAAACGGATGGACCAGTATCGAATGAGAAGCCATCTTTTTGTAATAGGCCTGCGCGACCACCGGGAACAGATTCTCGCTCAACCACAGTTACATTTTTGCCAGCCCCTCGAAGCCGCATCGCAGCAGACAAACCAGCCAGCCCTGCACCAACAATTACGATGTTCTCGTTTGGGCCAGAGACGGTTTGTGGGTCCCTAGAAAGTATGTTCAATAAGTTTGTCATGGGCTAAACATTCCGTGAAGTAGCGGCATCCGCTAGTTGAAAAAGCAATTTGGAGACATCTTGGGGGATGATCTTGGACTCAGCCGCCTGCTTGGCTAGTGCGGTCTTGCTCGAGATTTGTTCTTCAACCCGGTCTAAGGCTTTCGTGCTGGTAATGATTTTGCGTAAGTTAGCAATTTCATGTTCATCAATGGCTGGATTCCCTAGGTGATAAGCAATCTCCTCTTGCTCGGTTGCAGATGCAGTTCTTAAAGTTTCAGCAATCAATACTGTCTGCTTTCCCTCACGTAAGTCGTCTCCGGCAGGCTTCCCGGTTTGGGAAGGATCGCCAAACACGCCAAGGACATCATCTCTAAGTTGAAATGCTTCGCCCAAAGTTAATCCATACTGGGTGAGCACCTCTAATAATTGATTGGATCCACCTGCAAGTACTGCACCTAAGTGAAGCGGACGTTCTATTGTGTATTTTGCAGATTTATACTGAATCACCTGGTAGGCACGTTCAATCGATCCGCCGCCTCGCGCTTGTTCTAACAAATCTAAGTATTGTCCAATCATCAACTCAGTGCGCATTAAGTCATAAACTTCTTTACCTAAGTCTTTATTCACCTGTTCTAATTCAATTGACATGAGTAATTCATCTGCCCATGACAGGCATAAATCTCCAAGTAAAATGGCTGCCCCAGTTCCAAATACTTCGGAAGAACCTGACCACTTGTGCCCTCGGTGGTAAGTAGCAAACTCTCGGTGAGTAGCAGGCCTACCTCTTCTCGTGTCGCTGGAGTCCATAACGTCATCATGGATTAAGGCGCAAGCTTGCAAGAGTTCTAAGGCAGCACCTGCTTGATATGCAGATTTTGTTAGCGGGGAGCCGGTAGCTAGCCAACCAGTAAGCAGAAAAATTGGGCGCAATCTTTTGCCGCCAGCGACAAAATCGCGGATGCTATCTAGCAACACAGACCCATCGGCACTTATCTGGGCTAGCACGGGCTGCTTTTGATCTAGAAAGGCAGCAATCTCTCGGTCCACCTCAGACCTAAGCTGTGACAACTGGTTCGACATGCGGAAACCGTACCGCCTCCCCTAAAAGGGCTAACCTTGCCGCCGTGACCCAAAGCCAGCCAGCCCAGTTCTCCTTTGAGTTCTTCCCGCCAGCCACCAATGAAGGGGAGATCCGACTCTGGGATGCCATTCGAGAGTTGGAGCCGTTAAACCCAAACTTCGTTTCAGTGACTTACGGCGCTGGAGGGTCAACTCGAGATCGAACACTTAGAGTAACTGAGCGCATTGTCAATGAGACAAAACTAAAGCCAGTAGCGCATTTGACATGTGTTGGATCAAGTGGCACAGAACTTAGTGAAATCATCAACCTATTACTCAGCAGCGGAGTGACCTCGCTCATGGCATTACGTGGAGATCCTCCAGGTGGCCTTGATAAACCATGGGAGCCGCACCCATCAGGTTTCACACATGCTGTTGAGTTAGTTGAGTTAGCACGAGAACTTGGTATGAAAGAAATTGGGGTGGCGGCATTCCCAGATAAACATCCTGAGTCCAGCTCACTTGAGTTTGATGCTGAGGTGCTCGCCAAAAAACAAGATGCTGGTGCAACTATGGCTATTACCCAATTGTTCTTTAAGCCTGACTCTTATTTCGCTCTCGTGGACCGAGCTCGAGCATATGGCTGCACAATTCCGATAATTCCTGGGGTTATGCCTTTAACTGACGAAAAACAAATTCTAAAGTTTGCTCAATTAAGTGGCAGCGAAATGCCCCCTGAGATTTTAAAATACTTGAAAGAGGGATCAACACAGCCAGTTGAAGTTGCAAAAAGAGGAGTTGAGGTAGCAACCAATTTATCTGCCGAGCTGCTAGCTGGCGGTGCTCCAGGAATTCACTTTTACACAATGAATAGATCATCAGCATCACGCGAAGTATTTATGAATCTGCAGTCATGATTTCTAGCAGAATCGAATATATAGATCATTGGGGAGCGAATCATTTAGTCAGCCCAAGTTTGCCTGTGAGAGCTTTCTTGACTGTAATTTACTTGTTAGCCAAACCTTTTGTGAAGCTTAAGATCCATCCTAATTTAATAACATTGCTAGGCGGACTCTTGGCAATCTTGGCATCATTGCTTTTTATAAACCAGGTATGGGTATTTGCGGGGTTGCTGGCTGGATTTAGTACTTTTTTGGATGGGATTGATGGAGCTGTAGCCACAATACAAAATAAGAGATCTAAGTTTGGTGCAGTTCTAGATGCAGTTGTTGATCGAATTGCTGAGACATCTTGGTTCCTAGCACTTCTTAGTGCTGGGGCAAATATTTATTTCGTCCTGGCTGCAGTCTTTAGCATTTTCTGTTTGGAGTATTTCCGAACCAAGGGTCAAAGCTTAGGCGTCACTAGTGTTGGCGCAGTAACTGTGGCGGAACGCCCAACCCGGGTAATCATGTTTTCAATGCTGTCGTTTGCAATGCCACTGCAATCCGAGTGGGAGTTAATTACTTCAATGGGTGCATTGATAATGGCGCTTCTGGCTGCTGGGTCAGCAGTTTTGGTGCTACTTCGCTTTACCAATCAAATTCGCAACAATTCGAGCAGATAAACCAACAAGTGGCAAGCCCCCTCCTGGGTGAGAACTCCCACCAACCAAATAAAGTCCATTAATCGAACTTTTATTCATTGGTCGCAGAAAAGCAGCTCGTGCCCCATTACTACTAGATCCATAAATTGATCCTCCGGGAGCATTGAATTCAGATTCTAAATCTGCCGGAGTTCTAATCTGCTGCCACTTTATTCTGCCTTCTAAGTTGACTCCACGATCAGTTAATCTGCTTAGGATATTTTTAGCATAATTTTCTTTCATGCCTGGCTGATTCCAATCTACTAAACCAGGACCAACTCCGTGCCTTGGAGCATTAACCAAGACAAACCAAGACTCACTGTTCGCATTTGGTCTCATTGATGCGTCGTCAGGCACACATGCATAAATAGTGGGGTCAGTAACCGGCTGAGGATGCTTGCTAAAGATTTGGTCAAATTCAGCATCATAATCAGCGGGGAACCAGACATTGTGATGTTCAATATCAGGAGTTTCCCCTTCCACTGCTAGCAGTAAAACAAAACCAGATAAAGATGGGGTGCTTTTGGTCAGTCTCTGTAATGCTTTTTTGGCTAACGGATGATCAATTAGTTTGCTGTAAAGTAGTTGGGCGTCTGTGTTAGAAACTACCAGGTCAAATTCTATCTCCTCGCCCGTGTCTAAAATGATAGACTTAACTGAGTTACCTTGAGTTTGAATCTTCTGCACTTGGGTGTTAAATCTAAACTCAACACCTAGTTCATTGCATCGGCCATAAATTGCAACACCTAGTTGATGAATCCCCCCAGATATGTGCCAAGCTCCAAAGTTTTGCTCTAGATAAGGAACTGTAATGAGAGCTGCGGGAGCTTTTCTTGGATCAGATCCAGTGTATGTGGCGTAACGATCAAGCAGCATAATTAATCTTGGATCCTTTAGATGTTGATTGGCAACTCTTCTAAGTGATTGCCACGGCCGAACTTTGAATAAATTCAGTGGGTTTTTAGCTAATGGAATCAGATCTCGCCAGCCATTTAGCGGACTTTCTAATATTGGCACTCTAGTTAACTGCCAAATCTGAGCTGCGTGTTTGATCAGTGACAACCATTGTGTCGTGGCGGCTGAACCAAGCGCTGCACCTAAGGCGCCAGCAATTCTGCCTGGATCAGAAGCGGGCAACTTAACGACTTGGCCATCAGGAAATTGGTACCGAAATGCTGGACTTGGTGCCACGATCTCAATTTGATCATCAAGAGGTTTTCCAGTTCGATCGAACAGGTCCCTGTAAACAGCAGGCAAAGTGAAAAGAGATGGTCCCAAATCGAATACGTAGCCTTCTTTTTCGAATCTAGCTAACTTGCCACCAAATGTTGCTTGCTTTTCGAATACGGTGACTGCGTGTCCCAACGCTTGCAATCTCGCAGCAACTGCGAGACCACCAACCCCTGATCCAATAACAGCTATCTTGGTCATGGGATTTTTCTTCCACGCCAGCGAAGTTTGCCGCGAACACGTTGTATCCAGGAATACTCATTCAAGATAGCAAGTGAAGCAATGGAAATTGGATGTGAGATTGCATCTGGCATGCTTTTTGCACCAGTCCGATTGGCAGTAATGACCCTTCCCAGAATTCCAGCTAAGTAGCCAACAGCACCAGCTCTTCGAATTGGTGCTGTTGTTTTAGTCAGGGCAGCTACAGCGGGCACTATGTAGATTAAGGATAAAGTGCCCATCAATACTCGAGATTTGGTACGACCACCAAACGCTGACCACAAGGACTTGGCATATCCATTGGTTAACTCAAGAGAGTTTCGATACATCCTGGTGCTAGCCATGTCTGTTCCATCAATTACTACACCTTTTCCACCAGCAGTCTTTATCGCTCGCAGTAATGCAATGTCATCAAAAACATCAGCAGGAGTTGCAGCGTGCCCCCCAGATTGGAAATACATTTCACGATCAACAACTAAAAATTGACCATTAGCAGCGGCCAGCGCTGGATTACTAGATTTTTTGGCGATGCCAAGCGGCAAGAATGTTAGCCAGGACCATTGCAGGAGCGGCTGAACTAGGCGCTCTGACCAAGTGAGGGCAACTTGCTTTGGGTAGGGTGAAATTAGACTCAAATTCAATTCACGAAGAGTTCGAACTGCTCTTGAAATTGCATCTGGTGCGAAAGTTACATCAGCGTCAATAAATACCAGTACTGAGCCAGAAGACTCTTCGGCCATTTTCTGGCAGCTCCAAGACTTACTTATCCAACCATCTGGTGTGTCAATGTCTTTCTCAATCAACTTAACTTCAAATGTCGAATGTTTTGTCATGTGTTGGATCAGAGCGACCGTTCCATCATCAGATCCATCGTCTCTAATAATAAATTCTAAGTTTTGCAGGTTCTGTTGACTCAATATGGATTGCAAGGTAGGGGCCACACGGCTTGCTTCATTAAGCACTGGAAGCAAAATGCTTACTTTCTCAAAGACTAATCCTGGCGAGCTTGCCTGTTTTAGAAGTTTTGAATTAACAAAAGTGTGGGCTGTTAGACCAACCGCAAGCAAGGATCCAAGCTGCACAATCCTCAGTACTATCGCATGAAATAACCGGCCCATGGCCTTTACGATAGCGGCGGTTAGCGGTACTTGAGATATTGGGTAAACAAGGCTGGCGCAGCGATCAACGCCATACCAACTCCTACATATAGGGCAACAATCGCTTGGTCTAGGAAAAATAGATTTGCAATCACTCCACCAAGCCACTGCCAACAATAAACTGCTAGTGGAAGCCGCATTTTCACGATGCTTCTTTTTGGTAATCTGTCAATGAGCAGCATCAACAAGAATGATGTTATTAGCCAACCAATGAAATTAGTGAGCGGAATACCAGTTAAACCAGGAAGAATGGGATCAGGGTTTGACCAAGTCCAATGCCCTTCATTAACCATCCATGGATCGAGCATAAAATCCCAAGCAGTTAACCCAACTGCTCCAAATAGTGCAGTGGTCAAAATAGATTTTTGAAATGTTCGCACAATCGCCAATGTGGGAATTGCCATCGCAAACCAAGCTATCGGCACAAGTGCTGGAACACTCGCAATTTTTGGGCCAAGCGTGTCTGCGTAAACATACTCACCAAAAGGAATTCCAGCATTGACACCAACTAACTCAACCAAATAAGTAAAGGTGTAGGTGATTATTAGTGCGGCACTTGTCCAGATAATTCCATGATTAACCCATGACCATAAGAAAACTGAGATGCCAGTTGTTATTACAATTGCAATTGTGTACGGATGGCGCGCAGCTCCATCTGACAATACCCAGGCAATCATCAAGGCAATTGAGGCTACAAATACTGGCCAAGGAATAATCTGAGACTTCTTAGGTTTGGCTAGGTCCTTCCACTGACCGGTATACATTCGCTCGCTCACGGAAAGTCCTAACTAATTCGAAGCTCTTGGTCTAAAGGTACGCCATGAAGACTCCCATGGACCTCTTTTATGGCGAATCTGGCAAACAACTCTTCTGAATACCAGTTAAGTGCATGCGTTTGGTTGATTACTTTGCGATGAGGTGCTCCTCGTTGCGCAAATTCTGTCAGTTCCAAATTAGATCGCCAGATGCTTAAAGTTCCCTGTAATCCAATTGGCGCTTCACCAATACCAATTGCTGTCACCAAACCAGGGGACGAGTGCAGTGAAGTGGAAACTGGAGGAACCTCTCTTTGGAATTTACGCCACATGTGTGACTTTATCCGAGCACGAGTAATTGAGAGCACTGGCCCATCAACTCGTGTTGGAGTTTTGTCTCCAAAAGGCTTTTTACCAACCCAAGAGCCTTTAGAGATGATTGTTGTTGAAATTAGGGCGGCATGCTCTTGGCAGTTTTTAACCCACGATTTCACAAGTGTACTGGAATTGAAATTTCTAGATTGCTCTAAATCTAGCCAAGTTGTTAGCACAACCCATTGCTTAAGATCTGCATCTTTACTCGTAAAAGTTCTACCAGTGCCAGTGCCCAGCAATCGAAAGAATTTAATGTTTGAATCTCTAGCCAACCAGAATCTATCAAAGGCTATATGCATAAATGCTGGAAATACAGATTTAACTCGAAATATATCTATCCGAAGATAGATCTCTGAATTGGAATTCATCTAGTTAATGGATCTGCACTCACCATGGCTGCTGTGCCGCCAGTCATGGCTACTAATTCTTTAAATGTGGTGGGATAGACCCAATAAGGATGTCCTGCGGCGGCCCACACTTCGTCAAATATTGCTAGGTCTAAATCAATCAGAGTTGGTAGTTGATTTAGGTGGCCGACAGGACTCACTCCTCCGATGGCAAATCCTGTTGCAGATTTAACAGTATCGGCATCGGCTTTTGAGATCGAATCAAAACCTAGCGAGGTTGCGATTAAGTCCAGATCCACTCTGTGCCCACCAGAGGAGAGGACTAATACCGGCTGGACTTCAGAATTTTTGTGGCCATTAAAAACTAGAGAATTTACGATCTGGGAAACTTGCACTCCGAGCGCTTGCGCTGCTTCAGCAGAGGTTCGAGCTGATTGGTCTAGTTTGCGAATTAGGTCTGTATCTCCACCCAATTTGGCAAGCGCTTGCTGAACACGCAAGACTGAAGGGTGCAATTCCTCGGAGTTCATAGGGTGATGTTAGTCAAGTAATCCAGCACTTGGTTGAGATACTTACCCAATGGTCACATTGCTCTTGGTTTCTCTTGCTGGTTTCCTAGCCCAGTTAATAGATGGCGCTATGGGAATGGCCTTTGGGGTGGTCAGCACCACAATTTTGATTGCAATTGGCTACAACCCAGCTGTGGCCTCAGCAGTAGTTAATGTAGCCAAAATTGGAACTGCTATCTCAAGTGGTTGGGCCCATGTTAAATACAAAAATGTTGATTGGCATGCCATGTTTAAGGTGGGAGTGCCAGGCTCCATTGGTGGGTTTGTTGGAGCGGTATTACTAAGTAATGTCGACTTGTCCAGGGCACTTCCTTGGACATCTTCCATCTTGTTGATCTTGGGATTAATGATTTTGTATCGATTTACTCGTACCAAGATATTTGGTAAAAAACGCAGAGCACGTGCTCGCTGGCTTGCTCCCTTGGGTTTAGTAGGTGGTGTGGTCAACGCAACTGGAGGAGGAGGTTGGGGTCCAGTAGTTACCACCACCCTGACTGCAACTAACGCGTTAACACCTAGAAAAGCAATTGGCACAACCAATACGTCTGAGTTGTTTGTCGCCATCTTTACAACAGTTGGTTTCTTATTCGGATTGGGCTACCGCCAATTCCCATGGCAGCCACTCTTGGCCTTACTAATTGGTGGACTCTTGGCGGCACCGCTGGCTGCTTGGTTAGTGAAGAAGGCTCCACAACGGATTATGGGAGTAATAATTGGCGGCCTGATTGTGCTTTTGAATGTTCGTCAATTACTGGTAGCAGTAGATGCACCTGCTGCAATCTCTATTGTTGGCTACCTAGCGGCTATTGCTCTATGGGTTTATGCGGTGATTGTTGGCATCAAAATGTTAAGTGTTGATCGGTTAAAAGAGTAATTAGAGAAATTCTGAGATTAGATCTTCTAAGAATGGATTTAGATTCCAGATAGTTCTCATTTCGCGATAGCGTTGTATTTCAAGTTGATCAGGCTGCGCATTAGTTCTTACAGCTCGAATCAAAAGGTTTCTTGGTGTGTGTTCATCGCTTACGAACTCAACGGCTTCAGTTCGATAGCCAACCAGTTTAAGTAGTTGGCATCTGAATGCATCAGTCAAAATGTCAAGTTGTCGCTCAGCTAGTAATCCATGCTTAAGTACAATCGGCCATGGTTCTGGCGCCACTTTGAGTTGGGACTGTAAATGGTGATGGCAACAAGGTGCAATCAATAGAAGTTTGGAGCGATTTCTCACTCCCCAAGCAATGGCATCGTCAGTTGCAGTATCGCAAGCATGCAGAGCAATTGTGATGTCTACTGCATCGAGCTCTGAATCTGCAATTGATTCTGCTTGAAAAGTTATGCTCTGAGTTAAACCTAGTTGCTGCGCAATACCGGTGTTTCTATCTCTTGATTGCTGTTTGATATCAATTCCAGTGACCAAAATAGGCATCCCAATTGATAATAGATATTGGTGAACTGCAAATGTTAGATAAGCGTTGCCACACCCTAGATCCACAATTCGTAACGGCTTCTCGTTTGTTGGTTGAGGAATCTGCCCAGCCTGTATTGCAGCATTTAAAGTTGGGACCAATATTTTCAAGAAATCATCGACTTGACGATACTTATCTCGCATGGATGGCTTAATGCTTCCAGAGTTATCTGAGATTCCAACAGCTTTCAAAAAAGGATCATCCGCCTGCAGCAGCCTATTTTTTGATCGATCGTGCTCTAAGTCTGGACTCTTGAGTTCCTGTTTACGCGAAACTTTTATCTCATCTTTCTGGTTATATTGCAAGATAATGGAGCCATTTTTATGCTCTACTAATATATTTGCAAAACCTGATTCAAATAAAGAGACCAAATCAAAATCTTCAAAATTATGATTCTTGGCAACTGACTGTTTTCCGTCATTGGTCTCGACTTGGAGTTTTAGATTATTCTTAATTAAAATGGGCCTTAGGTCTATGCGGACAAATCTTGGATTAGTATCTTTGCGAACACCAGAAAACACCGCCCGCACAAATTCAGTTGATTTATTGATTAAGTCAATGGCTTCCAGGATCGCACTATGTGGGGTGGGTGGCATGATTTAACTAAATCTATGGGATGCTCTAAGTGCTGAGATTGGGTCCGAATTCACCATTGGAGTGCCCTTTTTGAGTCTCATATCCAAAATCATACTCTTGAAATCCCGAAACGATTTAGGACTTGGGACATACTTGGACGCTATGGACTGTGATTACTGCTACCAAGCCTTTGATCCGATTGCTACTAGATGGCTCTGCCCTCACTGTCACGCCAAGGCTAATTGCTGTGATGGGGCACCACTTTCGATTTGTGAAGTACCGCAGACAGCAGATGTAAAGAATTGAGTTCACTTTCTAGTCGCATCAACCGTGGAATGCCAATTTATGTAGCGGCCTTAAATATGCGTGCAGGACAAATTGCCATTACCCCAATAATCACTGTGATTGGAATTGATCTTGGATTGAGCACCATCGAGCTATCTTGGTTGGCATCAATCCCAGTGCTTTGTTTTGCTTTTGCCTCGCCCTTGACTTCTTGGGTGTCGCGGATGGGGTCTGTCGACCGAATACTTTCGGTGGCCATGTGGGTTCTAGCTTTTTCGCTAGTACTGCGTGCAACTGGTTCTGTAATTGCTTTGTATGTGTTCACATTTGTGATGGGCTTGGCAATCGCCACCTTAAATGTATTTCTACCTGCCTGGGTTAAAGAGTATGGTGGAAAAGATTCAGGCCTGTTTACAGGAATATATGTAACAATTATGGGAGTTGTCTCTGGTATTGCTGTTGGAGTTTCAGTGCCGTTATCCAAACTCAATTCACTAGGTTGGCAGATGGCATTTGTTCCTTGGGCGCTAATTGCGGCAATTTCAGCTTATTGGTGGCAACGCAGAATGCGTGATCAAACATTAAGCAAGCACACGCCAAATGAAGTGTCACATTTCAAGGTCTTGATCAAAAGTAAAGTTGCCTGGCAGGTAACTTTGTTTTTTGGATTACAGTCAACAAATGCATATGCCGCTGGAACATGGCTACCAACTATTTTGTATGACAAGGGATTTGAGTTAATTCATGCAGGAGCAGCTGTGGCAGTTACTGGCCTGCTTGGCTCTTTATTCGCAGTTGGAGTGCCACATATTGCAGCTAAGCGTGCAGATCAACGCTTAGTTTTAGTAATTGCAACGGGCTTTGCTGGAATTGGATTTCTTGGAGTGATGCTGGACTCGGGTTGGCGTTTGGTGATTTGGATTATGGTGGCATCAATTGGGACCTCAGCCACGTTTCCGCTGGCATTGATCTTGGTAGTTCTAAGATCTTCAGACAGTAATCATGCCCAGGCGCTTTCAGCAATGATGCAAAGCTTTGGCTATTTACTAGCCGCGACTGGGCCAATTTTCATGGGTGTGCTCTATCAAATTTCAGGGGCTTGGACCTTTGGTCTGGCTGTGATGATTTTGATTTCAGGGGTACAGATTCTGGCTGGCTTAGGGGCAGCAAAATCGGGAACGGCCTAGGCAGCAAGGCTGGAAACGACCTAATTTCAGGGGCGGTTGCTTGATGTCAGCCCTTCATGCTTGACTACTGCTATTCGAACAGGTGTTCGAATAGCCTCCGGATACGGCTAAACACCTAATCGAAATTGGCTTTGGACTGAATTGGGTTCGCTACCTAGTTGCAGTCGGTGCGATTGGTGTCAACTTCGACCCCATGACTCAATTGCACTTGGTGTAGTCAGCGCGGTGCGGGGAAGCACAGCTGCTGACTACGCCCAAGCCAACACCGTTCCCCCGGTATCACTTTTGATATTAGGGGACTACATGCAACAGCAGCGAAAGTTAACGCTAGTTAAATCTAGCCCTCAAGTTAAAAATCAAACCTATTTAGTAATTGGTATTGATTACGACCAGGAAGCCGATCAATGGATCCTGATTAGAAGTGCTAGCTAATGACATTTACCCATTTACAAACAGCTAGTGCTTTTTCAATGAGACATGGAACTGCTTTGCCTGAGAAATTAGTTTCATATGCAAAATTTAAAGGGTTTACCCGGATCGCCCTAACAGATCGCGATGAAATTGGGGGAGCTGTTCGATTTGTTAGATCATGTATTGAATCTGGAATAACCCCAATACTAGGAATAGATTTGGCAATCAAAGCAAGTGGAATAACCTCTAGTCAAACAAGCACGAATATTCGCCGCACTCCAGCACATGGTGGCAAACACATCGACCCTAAACATCCTCGATTTGTGTTACTAGGTAGAGGTAGGCATGGCTGGCCTTTCTTATCAAAAATTTCTTCAATATCAGCAAGTAATGAATATAAATTTAATAGCCCAGTAATTAGTATTAATGAAATTGGTAAACTGATCACAAGTGATTTTGCACCTATAAGTAATTCTTTAGATGCGCCAATAGTTGCTCTTTGGGGGTGGCAGTCGGAGTTTGCCCAGGCTCTACATGGTCGGCGACCAGATGTTGCACTAGCTCTTATTCAGCACTGGAAGCAACAAACGGGACTTATTCCAGTAATTGCAATCACTTCACATGGACATCAAACAGGATTGTTAAGTAATGCTTTTGCAGCAAGAATGCTTAAGTTTGCTGATGAGCATGGCCTTAAGGCAGTTTTAACTAATACGGTTAGATATTTAGACCCTCAAGAAGCACCGATAGCAGACCTGCTTGATGCAATTAGACAGTTAATACCTCTGACTAAAAACTCATATGACCCTGGAGAAAATCAGTCATTTCTAAAAACTGATATAGAAATGACTGAAGTTGCCCTAGCAATAACTAGAGATGCTACTCGAGCAAAGAAACTACTTCTTGATACTGAATTGCTGGCAAGCAGTTGTGCATTAGATCCAGTTCGAGACTTGGGCTGGGGGCGAGTGCACCTACCAGAACTTGGCCTACTGACCATGCCTACTACAAGTTCAAGTGAATCAATTAGACATCAAGCAAATGACGCAAGTAAGGCTCAAGCAATTCTGAGATCTAGAACATTTAACGCACTCGAGCGTTATGGTTTAGATAGAAAAATTCAGGTCAAAAATCGATTAGATGAAGAATTGGCAGTAGTTGCTAAGTTGGGCTTTGCTGCATATTTTCTAACAGTTGCTAGCGTGGTTGATGATGTCAAAACTTTAGGCTCACGAGTAAATGCTCGAGGTTCGGCTGCTGGCAGTTTAATAGTTCATTTACTAGGTATTTCTTCAGTTAATCCATTAGATCATGGACTGCTGATGGAGCGCTTTTTGTCACCTGAGCGCAGATCACTTCCAGATATAGACATTGATGTTGAATCTGATCGCAGACTGGATATTTACCGAATGATCTTAAATAAGTTTGGCAAAGAAAGAGTTGCTGCAGTTTCGATGCTAGATACTTATCGGGTACGCCATGCAATTCGAGATGTAGGTGCAGCTCTTATGCTGCCAGCTGGAGAGATATCTGCTCTTGCTACATCTTTCCCGCATATTAGGGCACGAGATATCAGAGCAGCACTAAATGATCTACCAGAGCTAAGAAATTCGAGCTATGCATCTGGTGCTACCAAGTTGCAGTTTAATAAATTATTTGATTTTGTTGAAGCATTAGATGCGCTACCTAGGCACAGGGCAATGCATCCGTGCGGTGTCGTGATCTCAGATGCTGGACTGTTAAATCGCATTCCAGTCCAACCAAGTGGTCAAGATTTTCCGATGACTGCTTTTGATAAAGATGATGTGGAAGATCTAGGTTTAATTAAATTAGATGTCTTGGGTGTAAGAATGCAGTCTGCTATTAGGCATGCTTTAACTGAGATTGAGCGAGTAACAGAGCGCAAGATTGATTTAGAAGTAATTCCAGTAGATGATCAAGCAACATATGATTTGATCAAAACAACTCAAACTCTAGGGTGTTTTCAGATTGAGTCTCCAGGACAACGAGAATTAATTGGCAAATTAGCCCCACAAAATATGCATGACTTGATAGTAGATATATCTCTATTTAGGCCAGGGCCAGTTAAGTCCGACATGGTTAAACCGTTTCTAGAAGGTAGGCATGGATGGGCTGCTGCGAAATACCCACATCCTGATCTAAAACCAGTGCTACAAGAGACATTTGGGGTTGTGGTATTCCATGAACAGGTAATGCAAGTATTTTCAGTTATGACTGGATGCACTTTGGCAGTAGCTGATGAGTATCGGCGTGGCTTAGGCACTTTCGAATCGCAAGCTGAAGTTAAGCAAAAGTTTTATCCAGCTGCCCTTAAGCGTGGGTATGAATTGAACATTGTCGAGGAAGTATGGCAAACCTTAAAAGCTTTTGGATCTTTTGGTTTTTGTAAGGCGCATGCTGCCGCTTTTGCAATCCCTACTTACCAATCCGCCTGGCTAAAAGCGCATTACCCAGCAGCATTCTTGGCTGGGGTGTTAACTCACGATCCAGGAATGTATCCCAAGAGACTGATTCTTAATGATGCTCGAAATTTTGGTATAAAAATACTTGGTTTAGATATTAACAAATCTAAGCTTAGCTACCAAGTCGAAATAGATGACCTTAATAATGATTCAAATGAAAGTAATCAGTATGCCATTCGAATCTCTTTTCTGGAGATACTAGGAATAAGCACTCAGGAGGCAGAGCAAATTGTGCTAGGTCAGCCATATGGCAGCCTAAGCGACTTTTTTAACCGAGTACCTATAAGCCGCCCAGTAGTTGAGAGGTTAATCACTACAGGTGCTTTCGATGAGCTACACAGAGTAGGGAACAGCATTTATCGCTCTAGTAGAAGTCGGAGAGACTTGCTACTTGAATTAGCAGATTTAGTTAAATTCAAAGGCGTCTCAAAAACACCTGGACAATTATTTCTTGAGATAGCTCCAGATAGTCAAAATAAATTAGTTGGCTTACCTGAGATGACCCCAGCCGAGCAAGTCAAAAATGAACTTCGAGTACTTGGCCTAGACGCCACTAATCATGTTTTATCGTTTCACTTTGATTTTTTAAAAGATCTAAGTTCTCAAATTGCACTGATTAGTAGTCAAAACTTGCTAACTAGAAGATCTCGATCAGAAATATTTGTTGCAGGTGTAAAAGTTGCCACTCAAACGCCTCCGATTAGATCTGGTAAGCGAGTAGTTTTTGTCACGTTAGATGATGGTTCTGGCCCTATTGATATCGCCTTTTTTGATGAGGCACAACATCACTTTCATGACAGCATTTTCAATTCTTGGTTAGTTTTGGTTAAAGGCTTAATCCGTCGTACTGGCCCTAGAGCTGTCTCGATTAGCGGCCTGGGATGTTGGCAGCTAACAGACCTGCATCAAATTTGGCGAGAGCAAGGAGTCGAAGCAGTTATTAACTATCTAAATCAACCAGTAGGTGAGATAGCTGAATCTACAGAGGAGACTGAATTGATGGCTGTACCTAACGCAAGTCGTGATCGAAGATTGACCGGAGGAATGGGGCCTGCTCGAAAATTGCTGTTGCATGCCAGTGGATTAGTGCAATCGCCGTATGCTGATATTGCTCCAAGTGGCAATGTCGGTAATAATGTTAGAACGGCAGCAAATAATTTGAAAGAATCACATAATGACCTACCAGCACATTTATGGCATAAAAGCCCTGGGAGCAGTGGTAGGTAGTGAGTAAAAATCAATTAAACCGAACTAGTATTCCAAAGCTTGGTGATAGCGATCAAGGCTGCAATATTTTGCATCTTGATATGGATGCATTTTATGCATCAGTTGAAGTAAAGCGGAATCCAAACTTAAAAGGTAAGCCAGTAATTGTAGGAGGCAATTCAGGTAGAGGAGTAGTTGTAGCAGCAACTTATGAAGCTCGAGCATTTGGCATTCATGCGGCAATGCCAATGTCCCGAGCAATTCGATTATGCCCAGAGGTGATTGTGGTCTCACCAGACCACCAGGAGTATGCGGAAACATCTGAGCAGCTGCTGGAAATAATGCTTTCAGTCACACCACTAGTCGAAACGATTTCCTTAGATGAAGCTTTTTTAGATGTCACAGGGTCCAGAAAACTTCTAGGAACACCAAGGGCAATTGGTGACTTACTTCGTAGCAAAATAAAAAATGAGCTTCAGCTTACGGCTTCAGTTGGGATTGCAAGTACTAAATTTGTTGCAAAATTGGCTTCCACTTATGCCAAACCAGATGGTTTGTTAGTAGTCCCAGTTGATCAGGTCTTAGAGTTTTTGCATCCGCTACCAGTAAATGCACTCTGGGGAGTTGGATCAAAAACAGAAGAAAAACTAGTCGAGCTTGGACTAAAGAAAATAAGTGATATTGCCCAATTACCTGTAAAGACACTTATCAAAATACTTGGGGAGGCAGCAGGTGAGCATCTTCATGACCTAGCGTGGGGGAGGGATGAACGTGAAGTTGTGGTTTATGAACCAGATAAATCAATTGGCCACGAACATACTTTTGATGTAGATGTCTTTAAACCTACTGAGATTGAAGCAGAAATATTGAGGCTCTCAGATTTAGTGGCTTCCAGACTTAGAAGTCGAGAACTTGTGGGTAGAACAATTAGTGTCAAGCTGAGGTTTAATGATTTCAGCACGATCACGCGATCACAAACAATCAAGGGCTACACCAACACGACCCAAGAGATAAATTCCATTGCAAAAGGTCTTTATCAAAAGCTTGGCCTGCAGCGAGCCCGCATTAGACTTGTTGGAGTTAGAGTTGAAGGCTTACATAGTTCAGTTGGTGCCGCGATTCAACCAACCTTGGATGCGCCAGAGCATGGCTGGCCCCAGGCTGATCAAGCTATAGACAAGGCCCGTGAAAGATTTGGAGATCAAGCAGTTAAGCCTGCGCGATTAGTTTCACAATCTGATGATTTACAGGAATAGGGCAGTAGTTGCTGGTTTGCGATTACCCCGTATTCTTTAGATATTGAAGGAGGTGCTAGATGCCGCTATCAGAGAATGAACAACGTTTGCTTCAACAGATGGAAAAGGCGCTAGCCGCCGAAGACCCTAAGTTTGCTTCCGCCCTGCGTGGTCGCCCAAACTTCACATCCCGGAAATCTGCTCCTGTAGCGATGCTTTTGGTAGCGCTTGGGGTCGCCCTGATCATTGGTGCGGTCACCATCCCCTTGACTGCACTGGGCATTGGAGGGTTTGTCCTAGTTTTGGTAGGAATATTGGTGCTAACAAGCCCAAAGTCTGAACAAACCAAGACAGCCAAACCTGCAGCGTCCAATCAACCAAAACCAAACTTCATGGACAAGTTTGAGAAGCGCTGGGATCAGCGCGAACAGGGATCTCAAGACTAAATAGTTCCTGCCTTGTTGAACCCGTAAAAAACTCACCTAAATCAACCCTTGGGATAGCTCTGCCCAGATCAGGGGTGGAAAGGGGGAGTAGATGGTTGACAGGGGAAAGAAATGGAGTAGAGTGGGGGGAAATGGAGGAAAGCCTCCTAAATGATCTTTAACTTCAAACTGAGGGGAGGCGGGTTCTGATGTTTTTGGGCACACACGAACCGCGCCTCGATGAAAAAGGTCGCTTAGTTCTGCCAGCCAAATTTCGTGATGGCTTGGAAAAAGGTGTGGTGATAACCAAAGGTCAAGACCGCTCCCTGGTGCTTTGGCCAATGGATGCGTTCAGCGCCTATGCAGATCGACTTCGAGAAGCATCCCGAACTGATGCACGAGTTCGCAGTTTCTTGAGAGTCTTTTTCTCTAGTGCATTTGATCAAGTTCCGGACAAACAAGGTCGAATCACTTTACCAAGCGGACTTCGTGATTATGCGGGATTGGATCGCGAAGTGATTGTGGTAGGCGCTGACACCACCATTGAATTATGGGATGCAGCATCTTGGGATAAATACCTGGCTAATGCTGAACCAAGTTTTGCTGATGTTTCAGAAGAGGTGGTGCCAGGGGTGTTTTAACTTGATGAGCTTCGGCCTCTTGCCGCTGCATCTCCGATACGTCTTCCCCCGTAGCGGAAAGCAGTAGCAGCGGAGGGGGACCAAAACTCATCAAAAGTGTTTTATCAAATATCAATACTAACTCGAGGGGTCGAGATGAATCATGTAGTCGGTGTAAGGGTGAAGCCAAAGTTCCTTTCGTGGAACCTAAGGTCTGTTGTTTCATTTAGAAGTAAAACATCCCTAATGCGTCAGTCGTCTCCAGCATTGCTAGTAGTGGGTCGCGGCTAACAAAATGATTGATGGTGCAGCTCCCATACATCTACCGGTCATGATGGATCGGATAGTTGGGTTGTTTGCACCTGCAGTTAGCAATGAGGGTGCTGTCTTAGTTGATGCAACTTTGGGGCTTGGTGGACATACCGCGGCTCTGATGAGTGCCTATCCACAACTTCGCATAGTTGGCATTGATCGTGATCAATCAGCGATTGAAATTGCAAGCAAAAATCTCTCTGCACAGTTTGGAAGCGAAGCCGTTACTGCTCGTGTTCAATTCGTACACGCTGTTTATGATCGAATTGGGGAAGTACTAGCGGAAATTGGCTATCAAAAAGTTGATGGTGTTTTGCTTGATCTAGGGGTTTCTAGCATGCAATTAGATCAGGCATCTCGAGGGTTTGCTTACTCAAAAGAAGCACCACTTGATATGAGGATGGATTCCTCTACCGGTCAAACCGCGGCACAAGTTTTAAATGAATCCTCTGCTGACGAATTAAAGCGAATTCTCTACACCTTTGGTGAAGAAAAATTCGCATCCAGAATTGCAAATGCAATTGTGGCAAAACGAGAGATTAAACCATTTAGTACCACCAGTGAAGTTGTAGAACTTCTTTATTCGGTTATTCCTGCCCCGGCTCGTCGAACTGGCGGGCATCCAGCAAAGCGAACCTTCCAGGCATTGCGAATTGCAGTCAATCAAGAGCTAGAGATTTTGCAAAGGGCGATTCCGGCAGCTATCGAGTCGCTGAATGTAAATGGGCGGATTGCAGTCTTGTCTTACCACTCCCTTGAGGATCGAATTGTTAAGCAATCTTTCATAAGAGCAATGGGTAGTCGCATTCCGGATGGGCTACCGATTATGCCTGGGCCCGATAATTTGGTGCTGCTAACTAGAGGTGCTGAAACTCCAACCGATTTAGAGATTGCCGAAAATCCAAGAGCTGCCAGTGCCAAATTGCGCGCCGCACAGGTATTAAGCGCTGGAGTTGCAGCATGAGCGTTATTCAAAATTTTGCAATAAGCACAGTTGAGGTATTGAGACCAGGTTTTAAAGTTGCAACAGGCACAAAAGTTAGAATTAATGCTGCGGCTAAGCCACTTTCCACAATGAGTTTTATTACTTTCATGATTGCACTTTTTGCTGCTTCCATGATGGGCGTTTTAATGCTCCAAACTTTTGTGGCCAAGGGGACTTTCCACAAAATTGAACTAACCCAAGAGCGAAATGCACTGCTAGCTGAGCGCGCCTTGTTAATCGAGCGAGTTGCAATCTTGGAGTCCCCTAGAACCTTGACTCAAAAAGCTAAAGAACTGGGCATGGTTTCCCCAGAGAGGCCTACTTACTTAAGGCTATCTGATAAGAAACTATTGGATGGTAAAGGGTCTAGATGAGTCAGTTGCTAGAGAGCGCAATTCACGATTCTGGAAAATTTCGCAAAAAATCAGTAGGGCGTTTAACTTTCGCAGCTTTCATAGTTTTTGGAGTTTTCTTAATTTACGCAATTCAATTATTCAAGATCCAAGCCGTAGATGCATCCGAGTTAGCGCAAGAAGGTTTTGAAGCACGAATTAGAGAAGTAGTGGTACCGGCTATGCGTGGCTCAATCACTGATGTGAACGGCATTGTTTTGGCAACAACAGTTCCTGCCTTTAACGTCACTGCAGATCAGACAAAAGTGATAAAACCAAAAGAAACTGCGAAATTACTCGCACCAATATTGAAGCTGGACTCATCTGAACTTGCTAGCAAACTGGTTGGAGAGAAGAAATTTACTTTTGTTGCTAGAGCTGTAACTCCACAAGTTTGGGCTGCAGTGGCCGAGCTAGAACTACCAGGGATTTTTTCCGAGAAAACAACTCGTCGAGTTTATCCCTATGGTGATTTGGCTGGAAATATTCTTGGGTTTACCGGAATTGATGGTCATGGCTTAGAAGGACTGGAATCTAGTCTGGAAAGTCAACTTGGCGGGAAAGATGGTCTGATGATTTTTGAAGGTGGAGCTGCTGGTCGAAAGATCCCAGCAACAGACTCAAGAACTGAACAGGCCGTCTCTGGAAATGGTGCGAGATTGAGCATTGACCGTGATTTGCAATACATAGCCCAACAAGCAATTGCTCAAAAAGTTAAAGAAGCAAATGCAGCCTGGGGAACAGTAGTTGTTTTGGAGCCAAGCACTGGTCGGGTATTGGCAATGGCTACCGCCCCAACGGTGAACCCCGCAGATCCAGGAGCCATTAATAAGGATTCTCGAAAGAACGTTGCAGTAACAGATGTTTTTGAACCAGGTTCCACTGGAAAGCTTCTGACATTCGCAGCAGCATTAGAAGAAAAAGTCATAACACCTCTATCAAAACTTACTATTCCACCAACCTTGAAAAGACCCGGAAAGGTTTTCAAGGATCATTCACCGCATGGAACTTTAAAACTTACCGCCAATGGGGTGCTGGCTCAATCATCGAATATTGGAACAATCATGATTGCGGAGAAATTGCCTAAGGAAGAAATCCTGTATGACTATTTTGTGAAATTTGGTATTGGTCAGCCAACTGGATTGAATTTTTCAGGAGAGAGTAATGGTTTGTTGCGCAAACCAAGTGACTGGTCTCAAACTACTTACCCCACAATGGCGTTTGGGCAGGGCTATTCAATAACTTCACTCCAAATGGCATCTGTTTTCGCAACGATTGCAAACGATGGTGTGCGAATGCCCGTTTCAATAGTGGATGGATTCACTCAAGGCGATGGCACGTTTATCCCAACCTCGCCTAAGCCAGGAATCCGAGTTGTTTCGGCAGAAACAGCTAGCACTTTGCGTCTAATGCTGGAAAGCGTTGTTGGTCCAGATGGAACTGCACCAACTGCACAAATCAATGGTTATCGAGTGGCAGGTAAGACCGGAACTGCTCAAAGAGCAGACTCTGCCTGTGGGTGTTACCAAGGGTTTACAGCATCTTTCATCGGCATGGCACCTGCCAACAACCCCCAAATTGTGGTTGCCGTGACTTTGCAAGATCCAAAAAATGGACGCTATGGAGGCGTGCTTGGTGGCCCAGTTTTCAAAGAGGTCGCTACATTTGCACTACAAAAGATGAGAGCGATGCCTCAACCAGGCAAGATCGCCAAAATACCCACAACCTGGGGGAAGTAATGAGTGCGTCAGTGACGCTGTCCGACATTGCTGTGTTACTTGGGCATGACCTAAACATTCATCTTGAAATTTCAAACGTCTATCACAACTCTAATGATGTAACTCAGGGATCAATTTTCGTTGCAATTGCAGGTGAGAAATTGCATGGTGCCAAGTTCATAGATTCAGCAGTTGCCAATGGTGCAAATGCAATTGTTACTGATTCGCGAGGTGCAGAATTAGCAAACACAAGTTTGCCAATTCTTGTAGTTGAAAATCCAAGAAGGGCTCTAGCTGAAATTGCATCTGCTATTTATGGCCCAAAAATCAAAGACTTGCACCTCTATGGAATTACTGGAACTAATGGAAAAACCACCACGTCCCATTTCTTGAGGGCCCTTTTACCTCAGCCAGCAGTGGCGATTGGTACCACCGGCGTGGTTTATGCCAATCACCGAGAAGAACTAAGTCGCACCACGCCCGAAATCGATGACCTTTATCGTCTGTTCGTTAATTTGAGAGATGAAGGAATTCGGGATGTGGTTATGGAAGTTTCGAGCCATGCTCTTGTCTTAGAGAGAGTTACTGGACTTCAATTCCAGTCAGTTGGTTTCACAAATCTGACAACTGATCACCTAGATTTTCATGGAACTTTTGAGAATTATCATGAAGCAAAATCAAGGCTATTTCAAAAGAATTTCAGTAAGTATGCCGTGGTTTGTGTGGATAGCAACCAAGGTAAGGCTATGGCTGATCTTGCAGAGGAAAATGGTTTAGTTGTCTCAACAGTTTCTGCTGAGAACTCAGCTGGGACCTGGTATGTAACTGGACTAGAAGTCACAAATAACAGCATTCAGTGCACTGTTCAACCCTTAGGAATCTCCCTAACACTTAGCGTTGGTGGCAGTTTTAATGTCAGTAATGCGCTGATTGCAATAGCTATGGCAGATCAAATTGCAGAGGTTTCCGATAACCAGATTAAATCTTTAGCTGCGGTGCGAGTCCCGGGCCGAATGCAGCAAATTTCAGTAAATGGGTTAAATGCAATTGTGGATTATGCCCACAGCCCAGATGCTGTGGCAAAAGTTGTATCCGAGGTTCGCAAAAATACCCCAGGAAAATTAATCGTAGTGATTGGTGCAGGCGGTAATCGCGATCAAGACAAGCGACCGCTCATGGGTGCTGCTGCTGCGATTGCTGATTTAGTTGTGGTAACTGATGACAACCCGCGCAATGAGAATCCAGATCAGATTCGATCTATGGTTATCGCAGGAATTTCCTCTGCTGGTGGCCATTATGATGAAATTTCTGACCGGCGCGCTGCAATTGAATATGCAGCATCTTTGGTCTCTAGTCCAACAGATTGTGTTTTGGTTTTAGGAAAGGGACATGAAATGGGTCAGCAAATAGGTGATGTGGTTAAGCCGTTTGATGATTCTTTAGAATTGGAAAGAGCTCTTGCAGAACGTGGATTATCATGAGTACATTAACCACGAGAGATGTTTTGAACATAACTGGTGGGACCGCTCATCACATCACACAACTTGATGAAGTTTTAACAACAGCTATCTATGACTCACGTGAAGCTCAAGAAGGAAGCCTCTTCCTGGCAATTGAAGGCACTAAAACTGATGGACATTTATTTGCTGGAGATGCTGTTTCCAGAGGAGCCCGTCTCGTTCTAGCGAGTCGACCTGTAAGTCACCCATGTGTAGTCGTTGCCGACGTGATTTCAGCAATCACATTACTTGCACAAGAAAACCGTAAGCGAATAAATTGCCCAGTCCTAGCAATCACGGGCTCTAGCGGCAAGACCAGCACAAAAGATTTACTGATCGACTTACTTCAGCCCCTTGGAGATTTAGTTGCTCCCGCAGGATCTAGAAATAATGAATTGGGGTTGCCAAGTACATTATTTGCAGCCAACAGAGACACAGCTGCCGTTATCTTAGAAATGGGAGCACGACATAAAGGCAATATTGCACAACTTTGCGAGATTGCTCAACCAACAATTGCGGGAATTACCACTATTGGCTCTGCCCACATTGGAGAGTTTGGATCCCTCGAATTGATTGCTGAAACTAAGGGTGAAATTATTGCAAACTTGCCAAGTACAGCAATTGCAGTTTTGAATGCTGATGAAGTGCCAACCAGAAAATTGAGTGAAACTACATTAGCGAGAGTTGTTTTAGCCGGGTATTCCTCAGAAGCCGAGATAAGGCTCACCGAAGTGGTTTTGGATCAGAAAGCGCACCCAACTATCTCAGTAGAGACTCCATTGGGACGATTGCGAGCAAAGCTGAATCTTGTGGGTGAGCACCAGGCTATGAACGCTGCAATTGCTATAGGTATGGCATTGGCGGCAGGAATCCCAGTAGACACATTAGAGGCTAGATTGGAAAGTGCTCATCCGCGAAGCCCACTTCGAATGCAGGTTTTTGTCAGTCAACGAGATGTGACAGTACTTAACGATTCCTATAATGCAAATCCAGAGAGCATGCTGGCAGCACTTGAAACATTGAAGCATCTTGCTGAATCTTCTAGATCATTTGCTGTTCTTGGAGAGATGGCCGAATTAGGAGATATTTCAGTGCTTGAACATCAAAAATTAGGCAGGGCCATCGCCGAATTGAACATATCTAGGTTTATTGGGGTGGGGGCAGGACTCAAAGTTAGTGTTGAGTCAGCAATTGAACATGGGATGAATCCAACGATTGCAACCTGGGTTTCGACTCAAGAAGAAGCCCTTCAAATACTTCGACACGAACTTAAAAGTCGAGATGTTGTCCTAGTAAAGGCCTCCCGTGCAGCAGGATTTGATCACATTGCAGCGTTACTGGCTGCACAAGATCAGGCTGGGGGAGAGTAAGTATGCGCTTAGTCGTTATTTCCGCAGCTGTTGCGCTACTTGTTTCCATGACCTTTACTCCAATTTTCATTAAGTTTTTACGTGCCAGAGGGTTGGCTCAGGCAATCAGGCAGTCAGCCAACGGAATTTCTTATCCAGACCATGATCATAAACGCGGCACTCCTTCGATGGGAGGCATCGCAATTGTTCTTGCTGTTGCACTTGGTTACTCGAGTGCGCACTTAACATTATGGACACCGCCAACTGCATCAGGCTTACTAGTAATTTTCCTCTCGTTCTCATTGGCAGCCGTTGGCTTTGTCGATGACTACACGAAAGTATTTAAGCAACGAAGTGGTGGAGTGAAAGCTAGAACTAAATTAATCTGGCAGACGCTCATCGCTTTAACTTTTGCCGTTTTAGCATTTCAATTTGTTGATGAACGTGGATTAACTCCTGCATCGCAGGCAATTTCATTTGTTCGTGAAACCTCTCTAGTTTTGCCATTATTTGTAATGGTTCTCTTTTTATGGTTAATGATCACGGCATCGACTAATGCGGTAAATATCACTGATGGGCTTGATGGGCTTGCAGCAGGAGCTGCAGTCATTACGTTTGCTGCTTACACCTTGCTCACAGTGTGGCAGTTTGGACAAAGTTGTGCGCGTGAGCAGTTTGCAAATTGTTACGAGGTCCGCGACCCACTTGATTTATCAATTCTGGCAGCTGCTTTTGCTGCTGCTGTATTTGGATTCCTTTGGTTTAACACCAGTCCAGCCGCAATCATCATGGGTGATACAGGATCTTTGGCTATTGGTGGCGCAATAGTGGCGTTAGCCATATTCACGCACACTCAATTGCTCCTATTCTTCTTTGGTGGGTTGTTTGTGATGACCACCGGATCGGTTGTGTTGCAAGTAATCTCTTTCAAGACTAGAAAGAAGCGCATATTTTTAATGAGCCCAATTCATCACCACTTTGAGTTAAAGGGTTGGCCAGAGCAACAAATTGTGGTTCGTTTTTGGATTTTGCAAGGGCTGTTTGTAGGTGCGGGATTGGCTCTGTTTTATGCCGAATGGGTAACTCAGTGATTGAGTTAGCCAATTTAGATCGAAATAGCTCTTGGAAAGATTTGAAGGTTGTGGTTTTAGGAATTGGTACGGCAGGGTTTGCTTGTGCAGATGCACTATTGAGAATGCAGTGCAAAGTATTAGTGCTAGACCAAAGTTCATCCAAGAGTGCGCAAGAACGCGCTCAAATTCTAGAGACCTTAGGTGCGGAAGTTAGGCTCAATACAACTAATTTTGCTGAGGCAGATTTAGTTGTTACTTCCCCTGGAGTGCCACCAAATCACCCTTGGTTAGCAGAGGCTAAAGCTAAGGGAATTTCAATTTGGGGAGAATTAGAACTAGCTTGGCGCTTGAGGGATCCATTGGTTCCCTGGCTCCTCATAACTGGCACAAATGGTAAAACCACCACTACCTTGATGACCGAGGCAATTCTGAAAGCTGCCGGTCTTAAAGCAAAAGCAATAGGGAACATAGGTTTCGCAGCAGTTGATGCAGTGATGGACGAAGAAGTTCATGATGTTTTTGTAGTCGAAGTTGGTGTTCAGCAGTTACCATTTGTGTATTCAATCTCACCCCTGGCATCAGTTGTTCTAAATGTTGCGGAAGACCACCTGGATCATGTTGGAAATTTTGAGGAATACAAAGCTTTGAAAGCGAAAATTTATGAAAGAACTGTTGTAGCTGCCATCTACAATGATCAAGATGAAGAGACTCGGTTAATGGTTGAAGGTGCTGATGTTGTGGAAGGTTGCCGAGCAATCGGATTCACCTTAAATATTCCAGGAAGATCGATGGTTGGTGTGGTAGATGATTTGATAGTTGATCGCGCCTTCATTGTGGAACGTGGTACCAACGCTCAAGAATTAGCAAATACTAATGATGTTCAACCTTTTGCTCGGCATAATTTGAGCAATGCTCTGGCAGCAACCGCTTTGGCTCGCGCTTTTGGGGTTCCTGGTGCTGCAGTTAGAGATGGCTTGCGCAATTTTGTGCCAGCAAAGCATCGGATCTCTTTAGTTTTAGAAAAAGAGGGAATCAAGTACATAGATGATTCTAAGGCGACCAACGCTCATGCGGCTAGCCAATCTCTTTTGAGTTATGAATCAGTTATTTGGATTGGGGGAGGAGATGCAAAGGGTCAAGATTTAGCAGAGTTTGTTAAGCAAACATCATCGAGAATCAAAGCAGCGATCGTTATGGGTCAAGATCGACGTATGATCATAGATTCCCTCAAAGGAATGAACTCAGTCTTGCCAATCACAGAAATAATCGAGACAAATCCTGAAGAAGCAATGCGCATCGCCGTTGAAGCAGCGGTTAGTTATGCAAGTAATGGCGATGTAGTTTTACTAGCCCCAGGTTGTGCATCCTGGGATATGTTCAAAGACTATGGACATCGAGGCGATAGTTTTAGTGAATGGGTAAAGAAGTTGGTTTAGTTCCAATTAGGAACTGAGATGTATTTTGTTTCCAAGAACTCTTCAATACCTTCAAAGCCACCCTCTCGTCCTAAACCAGATTCCTTCACACCACCAAATGGTGCGGCTGGATCGCTAACTAATCCGCGATTGATTCCAACCATCCCAGACTCGATTTGTTCTGAAAGTTTTAGGCCTCGGGCTAGGTTTTCGGTGTAGACATAGGAAACAAGCCCATACTGAGTGTCATTAGCCACAGCAACTGCTTCTTCATCTGAATGCACTCGGACAACTGGTGCTACTGGTCCAAATATCTCTTCAGCCAGTAGGGGGGAATCTACGGGAACATCAGCTAAAACAGTTGCGGCATAAAAGGCTCCAGGTCCATCGGTGCCTGTAGCTCCCAGTGCAATCTGTCCGCCATTTTTTACGGCTATATCAACTAAGTTAGAAACTTGATCGTGTGCTTTTCTAGAAACCAATGGTGCCAAAGTTGTGCTTGGATCTGTTCCATGTCCAAGTTTTAGCGCTCCCATTTCCTTGCTAAGCATGTTCACAAATTGGTCATGAACTTTGGTGTGCACGATAAATCTATTGGCTGCTGTACAGGCTTGGCCACAATTGCGCATCTTGGCAATCATGGCACCTTCAATTGCTTTTTCAAGGTTTGCATCTTCCATTACAATAAATGGCGCATTGCCACCCAACTCCATAGAAGTTCGCAAAATGCGACCAGCAGCTTTTTCGAGAAGCATTCGACCGACTTGGGTACTGCCTGTGAATGAAAGTTTTCTTACAGCTGGATGCGAAAATGCTGCTTCAGTAATCGAGCTTGGATCTTTGGTCGTCAAAACTGTCAATACACCTGGCTCAACGCCCGCATCCAAAAAGATCTGTGCTATTGCATAAGCAGTTAGTGGAGTTTCAGTAGCTGGTTTAACAACAACAGCGTTTCCAGCTGCTAGGGCCGGACCAATCTTTCGAGTCATCATGGCAGCTGGAAAGTTCCAAGGAGTGATCAAATATGCAATTCCAATAGGTTGTTTTATGGTTAAGATGCGATGCACACCAGATGGAGCTGTTCGGAATTCACCACCAATTCGAACTGTTTCTTCAGAGAACCACCGCAAGAACTCAGCTGCATATGTAACTTCACCCCGAGCCTCAGCTATTGTTTTTCCGCTTTCCAAGGTCATAATCAACGCTATTTCGTCACAGCGCTCGATCATGAGATCAAAAGATCTTCGTAATATTTCGGCGCGTTCCCTGGATGGTCTTTTTGCCCAAGCGCGCTGAGCAGCAGACGCTGTATCCAAAACTGCAAGCAGGTCAGCCGATGTCGCATTGCCAATAGTTGTCAATACCTCGCCGTTGGCTGGATCAGTGACATTTATGGGTTCGCCGGATGTCTTGCTCCAAACTCCTGCCAAGAGGGCTTGTGTGGGAGTTTTGGCGATTACAGCAGCAGCGGAAGCTCGATCGAATGGATCTGCGGTTCTTGGAAGGACTGGAGTAGTGGTCATGAGTGAATCTTGCCACCCCAGGTTGGCGACACGCACTGCGGCTTGCAGGGATAGCCACTGCGGACCAGCCAAACTTTGCAGATGGTTATGCACGATTCCCCCGTGCGCCCCAAGGGTTCGGCTGGTCTTTTTGGTCATCCGATGGCGCTGGTTCACCTCATTCGAGGTAGTTCCATGATTTTGCTTTTTACCGGACTGATCATGGTTTTGTCTTCTTCTTACGTCGAATCGAAGTTAACTTATGGTTCTGAATTTGAAATCTTCTTAAAGCAAGCCTTATACGCAGGCCTAGGGGCAATTGCATTAGTTGTAGTTTCGACTTGGTCGATAAAAAAATTACAGCAATTTGCGCCGTTAATGATGCTAATTGTTTTGGGACTGCTCTTAGTTGTGTTTATTCCTGGCCTTGGAGATGAAGTTGGGGGTCAGCGCAATTGGATTGACTTTGGTGGAATATTTCGAATACAACCCAGCGAGTTTGCCAAAATGTCATTGGTTATCTGGGGCGCAACTTTGTTATCTAAACGAAATAAACACGAGCATAATTTCAAAGCGCACACTGGGCCACTATTAATTGGAACCGCAATAACGCTGGCCTTAATTTTGGCAGCAGGCGACTTAGGAAACGTAATTATCATTGCTTTAACTGTAGGAGCAATGCTTTTTGCTGCAAATCTTCCAATTAAGTATTTTGGTTATGCAGCATTAGCAGGAACTGCGATGGTGGCCGTGCTTGCTTACTTGAAGCCTTATCGCGTTCAACGTATAACTTCGTGGCTGAACCCTGAATTGGATCCACTAGGCAGTGGATATCAGGCGATGCATGCAAAATATGCCTTGGCTTCAGGTGGTTTATTTGGTCAAAACATTGGAGGGTCCAAGGAGAAGTGGGGCACACTTCCTGAGGCGCATACTGATTTCATATTCGCAATCATTGGAGAAGAGCTAGGTCTTCTTGGCGCATTCACGGTGCTTTTGTTATTCACAGCGTTTTGTATCTCGCTTTTAGTTCTAGCCAGAAGAACTGATTCAGATTTCATCAGATATGCATCCGCAGGTGCATTTGGCTGGATTGGATCTCAAGCATTCATAAATATAGGTGCGGTGTTAGGCGTTCTTCCAATTATGGGAGTGCCTTTACCTCTAGTTTCTGCTGGTGGTTCGTCTTTGATTCCTACTTTAGCAACCATTGGTATGTTGATCTCGTTCGCACGTTTAGAGATGTCTAGTGCCAAAAACTCAGCAACTCTAAACAGGTGACCATGAGAGTCGCACTTGCAGGTGGGGGAACTGCCGGTCACGTTGAACCGGCGCTCTCGGTTGCTTTTCAATTGCTGGACTCTAATGTTGCAGATCTTGAATCAATTGTTTTCCTGGGCTCAAAAACTGGACTTGAAAATTCGCTAGTTCCAGCTAACGGTTTCAGGTTAGAGACAGTTGCTACATTTGCGATGCCTCGCAAAGTGAACTTAGATCTAATCAAGCTGCCTTTTCGCTTGTGGGCTGCCAGGAGGGCAGCGGTTGAAATTTTGAAGTCAAATAAAGTTGAGGTGTTAGTTGGTTTTGGTGGGTACGTATCTGTGCCTGCATATTTAGCTGCAATTCAATTAAGGATTCCCTTTATCGTTCATGAAGCAAATGCTAAGCCAGGGATAGCAAACAAAATCTTCGCTAGGTTTGCTACTCGAGCAGTAGACACGGTTCCAGGAAGCATTAAGGGAGCCCTAACTCTGGGGATTCCAATTAAACGTGAAATAAAAAATCTCAATAGAGAAGAATTGCGATCAAAGTCACGAAATGAGTTGGGTCTATCAAGTTCGGGGCGGGTCTTGTTGGTTTTTGGTGGTTCACAAGGAGCTGAGCAGATTAACAAGGCTATTAGTGGCTTCTCTGATCTGCTATTGGAAAATCAAATCAGCGTAATTCATGTGGTTGGTCCAAACAACTTAGCTCACTATCAGTCAAGGTCACATGCCAATGGCTCAAGGTATTTAGTCATGGGCTACATGTCGAATATGCAAGTAGGTTATGCTGCGAGTGATTTGGTGCTTTGTCGCGCTGGCGCATTGACGGTGGCCGAACTTTCGGCGATTGGCTTGCCAGCAATATTCGTGCCTTATCCGATAGGAAATGGAGAACAAGAACTAAACGCTGCACACTTGATCTCAGTAGGAGCTGCACTTTTGGTTCCAAATCACCTGTGCACAGCCAGCAATTTAGCAGAAATTGTCTTACCGATATTTAAAGATTCAAGCCGATTGATGCAGATGTCAACTGCAGGCAGGAATACTCGAAAAATTGATGCTGCCAAAAATATGGTTCGTTTGATCCAAGAGGTATGTTCATGACAAATCAACTCCCAAATGGCCGCATCCACATCATTGGAATTGCAGGTGCTGGCATGTCAGCTATCGCGCGGGTCCTTATTGGCCAGGGTTATGCAATCTCTGGAAGTGATGCAAAGGAATCTCGTCGAATAATGGCATTGGAGCAGCTGGGGGCCAAGGTGTCGCTTGGTCATAAATCTGAACATGTTGATGGAGCCGCTCTTGTAGTAGCCTCAACTGCTATTCCGCGAAGTAACCCTGAGCTGCTTCGTGCTGCAGAATTGAATATTCCAATCTTTAGCAGGGCTCAGGCTTTGGCAGCTTTACTGAACCCTTATCAAGTTATTGCCGTTGCGGGCACACATGGCAAAACCACCACAACTTCAATGGCAACCATCGCCCTGCAGGCATCGGGGCTTGATCCATCTTTCATCATTGGCAGTGAAATGAATGAAACTGGCAGCAACGGTCATCATGGAAAATCAAATTGGTTCACAGTTGAAGCGGATGAAAGTGACGCAACTTTCTTAGCACTTAAACCTGCAATTGGGGTCATTACAAATGTTGAAGCAGATCATTTGGATCAATGGGATTCGTTTGCATCAATAAAATCTGCATTTGTAGAGTTTGGAATGAATTGCAGTGAACATATCATTGTTTGCGCTGATGATTTACATGCAGCTGATGTTGCTAAAGAATTGAAGGAGCAGCAAAAGTCTGTGTTTACCTATGGCAAGTCACCTGAGGCTGACCTAAAATTAGTAAATGCATCATTGAATGATCGAGGGTGGAGTTTTGATTTAGAAATTCACTCAAAGGTTATTGCTCACTTGGATTTGCAAGTGCCTGGGTGGCACAATGCACTAAACGCCACAGCAGCTTTTTTAGTTAGCTATTTAGTAGGAGCGGATCTAGGGGACACCAGTAGCGGCCTATCGAGTTTTAGTGGTACACGACGCAGGTTTGAATTTAGAGGTCAAGGCGATTCAGTTCGCGTTTATGATGATTATGCTCACCACCCAACTGAGGTTGTGGCCACCTTGACTGCTGCACGAGAAGTTGCTGGAGCAGGATCCGTAATCGTTGCTTTTCAACCATTCCGTTTTTATCGCATCGCACATTTCTTGGTGGAATTTGGAGAGGCACTCGCTTTAGCCGATAAAGTTGTTGTTTTGGAGACATATGCACCTGGCGAGAAAGCAATACCAGGTGCGGGCGGCGCAGCAGTTGCGGCTGCCATAAATCTCCCAAGGGACTGTGTGGTTTTCGATCCATCGCTGTTAAATACCCCGCAAATTATTTCTAGATGGGCTAAAGCTGGCGACATTGTGCTCACTATTGGTCCAGGAGATATGGCCACGCTGGCTCCACAAATTGTTAATCTCCTTGCGCAAAGAAACACTAAATAATCATGAGGACTCACAAATTAGCCTGGGTACTAACGTTTTCGATTGTTTTAACCAGTGGAGCTGCAGTTGCATATCTGGCTCAACGAAATTCAACTGCTGAAGTTGGCAAAGTTCAAGTGGTTGGTGTTGATAAGCAACTTGCAGCAAAAATACTTAAAGTTGCTGCGATTTCTAAAGGTGAGCAAATCACTGAACTAGATCAAGATGCTGCAGCTGGCAGAGTCTTATCTCTGCCAGATATTCGATCTGTTAAGTTTGATAGAAAATGGAACAACAACTTTGTTATTTCAGTTGAATTGAGAGATCCAATTGGGTGGTACAAATACAAAGACCAATTGAATTACATAGATTCAGATGGAAGCACCTATATTTCCAGTGCTGAACAACCAGATTCAGAATTGATTGTATTTAGTGCGCTTTCGAATCGAGCGCGCGAATACTCAGTAACTGCTTTTTTTGATTTACCGCCAAAAGTTGCCAACAAGGTAGTTCAAGCGAATGCTCGCAGCAGTTCAAATATTCGATTCATTCTCAAAGATGGGGTCGAGGTGGTCTGGGGAGACATTGAACGCCCTGAGAGAAAAGCTGAAGTTTTGGAAGTTTTAATGCAACGTACAGCGAAATTGTATGATGTTTCAGCCCCAGACTTGCCAATAATTAGAATATCCTGATCAGGTGGGTTCCTGAATTTTGCAAGCGTTTGCTTAAATTGACTTTATCTGCTTAGTTTCACACATGAAGGCCACTATTGAAGATGTAGCGCGAGTTGCCGGAGTTAGCACCGCAACCGTATCTCGGGCATTGCGAGGCTTGCCCAGCGTAACCCCAGAAACTCGGGAGAAAGTATCTCAAGCAGCAGCTTCATTGGATTATGTTGTTTCACCTACAGCTTCCCGTCTAGCCTCGGGTAAAACTTCCACGATCGGAGTCATCGCTCCATTTATCGACCGTTGGTATTTTGCAAAGTTGGTATCAGGGATTGAGCGAGTAAGCCGTTCCTCTGGATTTGATGTTCTGATTTATTCTCTGGAACGATTAGATGAACGCGAGCGTCTCTTTCAACACCGCCTAGTAAAAGAGAGGGTAGATGCGCTACTTGTATGTTCATTGCCACCTTCAATGGATGAGGTTCGATCTCTCCAGCAGATGAATATCCCAGTTGCAGTTATTGGCGCTGAAGTTGATGAATGCAATTCGGTTCGAATTGATGATGTACAAAGTGCTAAAACTGCGACCGGACATCTAATTAATATGGGTCATACTCGAATAGGGCTCATTGCTGAATCCCCACTTCAACCTTTGTCTTTTACGGCTCCTAGGGATCGTCGCGATGGATTTTTGCTAGCCCATCAAGAAGCCGGGCTCAATTTCGACAGCTCTTTGGAAGCGTATGGTTCATTTACCATTGAAAGTGGAGAAAGAGCAATGGGTGAACTTCTCTCAAAGGCCCAGCCACCTACAGCTGTGTTCTGTGAATCCGACGAGATGGCATTTGGTGCAATCAGCGCTATCCATAGGCATGGTTTACGCATACCCGACGACATATCTATAGTCGGATTTGACGATCATGATTTATCTAAGTTTGCAAACTTAACTACCATCGCCCAACCAGTTCAATTACTAGGGGAGACAGCAGCTTGGATTTTGTTGGAACAATTAAAAGAGCCTACAAAGCCTCGAACTTCAACAGTTATGCCGACTCAATTGATTGTTCGAAATAGCACAAAGAGATTGGGATCGGATAGAGCTGGAGCAGTTATTGGAGCATTTGGTTCTATCTAAAAAAAGTGGGGCACAATTACATGTGCCCCACTTTTTATTTAATATCTAACCTGTGTTAGTTAAGGCGGCGCCCTTCAGCATCTGAATCGAATACCAAAACACGATTAGGCTTAACAAAAATCTTGTCACCAAGCTTTACACCAGAATTACTCGCGATTCGAACGGTAATGTCCTTAGCGCTGGCATCAGCAATTGTTCCATGAACGTATGCGTCAGACCCAAGCTCTTCAACAAGATTGACCTTAACTTCAATTCCTTGACTGGACATATCCATGTGTTCGGGGCGCATACCAACAATAATCTTGGAGCCATTCGTACCTTTTTCTACTGGCACCTTGAATCCACCAATGACAACACCTCCGTCAGTGACTGTTCCTTCAAGAAGGTTCATAGCGGGGGAGCCGATAAAGCCAGCTACGAATGCATTTGCTGGATTTTCATAAAGATTTCTGGGAGTGTCTACTTGCTGTAAGAACCCATCTTTTAGAACCGCTACTCGATCACCCATAGTCATGGCTTCAACTTGATCGTGAGTTACATAAACCGTTGTAACGCCCAATCGGCGTTGCAACGCAGCGATCTGAGTTCGCGTCTGGACACGCAATTTTGCATCTAAGTTAGATAGAGGTTCGTCCATGAGGAAAACTTGAGGTTCGCGAACAATGGCACGACCCATAGCAACTCGCTGGCGTTGTCCACCAGAAAGTGCTTTTGGTTTGCGCTCTAGATATTCTTCGAGGTCTAAAAGTTTTGCTGCATCTTGAACTCTGCGACGAATCTCATCTTTAGCCACTCCGGCAATTTGTAATGCAAACCCCATATTTGCAGCAACTGTCATATGTGGATACAAAGCGTAGTTCTGAAAGACCATAGCAATGTCTCGGTCTTTAGGGGCAACACCTGTTATATCTCGATCACCGATGAATATCGATCCACCATCAACTGGCTCCAAGCCAGCTAACATTCGAAGAGTGGTTGATTTACCACAACCTGAAGGTCCCACCAAAACTAAAAACTCACCGTCATTTACGGTCAAATTGAGTTCTGAGACAGCAGGTTTTGCACCAGGCGTGTAAACGCGTGAGGCATTTTTAAATATAACGTTAGCCATGTGACTCCTTCAGGTTCATGCCTGTTTCCAGGACGCTTGTGCGGCAGGTGTCCCCGGCCGTTCGGGGTTAATTGGCTAAAGGTAGTCCAAAAAGGACTAGAAGGGGTACTCGAACTGGGCCGATGTCACGCAGCGCCCTGAAACAGAACACAACTTTGGTTGAGCTTGGAAAACAGCAAGTTTGGTAAAAGTCCACCCTTGCTTGTGAGCCACCGACTCGTCATCCGAAGATAAATCAACTTCAAGTTGAGCGGCCAATGTTCGGCACCACTTAATACTCACAATTCGCTTACCAACAAGAGCTTCACCGTTCAAACTGGAAAAGACAGCTGCACATAGGTCTTCAGTTCCGGTATAAAACGCTGATTCCAACGCTGCTGGGTCAGAACCAAGTCCAGGTTCTGCTTCACCAATTGTTGCCAATTCATCATCGCTGTGATTTTCCATATTGGCAGCATTTTCATCAGTTAACTCAGATTCAGCCTCAGGTTTAACTTCATAAGGGGGTGCGAAGTCCGGTGGCGCTTGGGGAGCAGCCGTATTCATGTTCGATTCTTCTTGAAAAAACGAACAACCTGAGAGCACAAGCAGCGAGGTCAAGACTGCAAGTTTGATTTTAAGCACGCACGAATGGTGACAAGATAAATCTAGAAATGATTGCGACACGCACGCGCAATTACTCAACTATGAACTTATTCGGCGTAACTTGCGTGGAGAGATACTTGACATAACTCTAACTCTCTAGTTGAAGTTTAGAGTTTGTGACGGAGGAAGCATGGCAGCACCACAGAATTATCTGGCAGTGATCAAAGTTGTTGGCGTAGGCGGTGGAGGTGTCAATGCCGTTAATCGCATGATCGACGTGGGACTCAAAGGCGTGGAATTTGTGGCTGTTAATACTGATGCCCAAGCACTTTTGATGAGTGATGCTGACGTGAAGCTAGATATTGGCCGAGACTTGACCAGGGGCCTTGGTGCTGGAGCAGACCCGTTAATTGGTCGCCAAGCTGCTGAAGAACATGAAGAAGAACTGCGTGATGTGTTGCGCGGGTCAGACATGGTTTTTGTAACTGCAGGCGAAGGCGGTGGAACCGGAACGGGTGGTGCTCCGGTTGTGGCACGAATTGCTAGAGAACTGGGAGCCTTAACTGTCGGAGTGGTTACGCGTCCTTTTGCTTTTGAAGGGCGAAGACGAGCATCTGCTGCAGACGATGGAATTGAAGAGTTACGCGCCGAGGTTGATACTTTGATCGTAATTCCAAATGATCGCTTATTGCAGTTAAGTAATAAGGCGATTAGCGTGGTGGAAGCCTTCAAACATGCAGATCAAGTACTACTGCACGGTGTATCTGGAATAACCGATCTGATTACTACTCCAGGTTTAATCAATCTTGATTTTGCTGACGTTAGAAGCGTGATGAAAGATGCTGGTGCTGCTTTGATGGGAATTGGAGCTGCTCGTGGCGAAAATCGAGCTCTGGCTGCGGCTGAGATGGCAGTTCGATCCCCATTGCTCGAAGCGGGCATTGATGGAGCGCGTGGAATTTTGATGAGTATTGCCGGTGGAAGTGATCTTGGTTTGTTCGAGATTAACGACGCTGCGCGTTTGGTAGCTGAAGCAGGACATCCAGACGCAACAATCATCTTCGGTGCTGTTATAGATGATTCATTAGGTGATGAAGTTCGAGTCACAGTGATTGCAGCCGGATTTGAAAATGGCCTGCCTGCTGCCCGTCCAGTCAAGCGCCCTGAACCAACAGCTATCACCCCAAGTTCGGTTGCTCCTGCGCTGGAAGAACCAGCAGCTGGCGCACCTGAGTTCGAGTCAGCAGCAAACATTCAAGACGACACCGGAGAAATTTCTTTACCAATGGCCGTTGGTGAAACATCTTCACTCAAACCAAGAGTTGTTTTTGATGCAACCGATGGTTTAGACGATGATCTGGATGTTCCAGACTTTCTGAAGTAGTGAATTTCTGGCTATCCCAAGGAGACTTGGGGAAGAATGCCAAATTTGCCTTCAGTGGTAGGGCAGGAGGTGTAAGTCCTCCGCCTTACGACTCTCTTAATATTGCCAACTGGGTTGGGGATGTTGACGAAAACGTCTTTCGCAATCTTGCTATTTTACAGAGTTTAGTTCCTGCACCTATTCACTTCATGCGACCTGAACACTCAACTAAATCAATTGAAGTATTTGACAAGACGTTGCCATCAAGCGCTGACATTCTTTTTACTAGAAGTTCAAATATTGCTTTGGCTGCACCAAGTGCAGATTGTGTGTCTGTGGTAGCTGCATCACAAGAATCAGAATTTCTGCTAGTTGCTCATATTGGTTGGCGGGGAGCGGTCCAAAAAATAACTCATGTTATTTCTAGTATTTTTGATCAACAAGAAATCAATCCATTAAAAGTTTCCATGAGTTTAGGGCCAGCTATTTCAGGAAGGTATTATGAAGTTGGAGAAGAAATTCAAACTCAAGTAGCTGCAGTGTTGCCAGAAAGTAGGACAACAACACATTTAGGTAGGCCAGGATTAGACCTGCGCGCAGGAATCGCACACTACTTTAAAAATCTTGGTTGTGAACTGCTCAACGATCAACCCTGCACTTTCAGTGATCAACGACTATTCTCGCATCGAGGTGATGGGGTGACTGGCAGACAAGCAGCAGTCGCTTGGCTTAAATGATCAGTCGTGAAGAGCAGTTGCGATCTAATTTAACCAATTTGCAAGACGCAATCCGCCAAAAACTAGCCAACCTTAATCGCCTAGATAAAGTCACATTAATCGCAGTAACAAAGACCTGGCCCGCATCCGATATAGAAATCTTAAAGAAGTTAGGAATATCTGATATTGGTGAATCCAAAGATCAGGAGGCATCCGCTAAGCAAGAATTAGTTGGTTCACTTGGGTTGACTCAACATTTTATTGGACAAATTCAACGAAATAAAATCAATTCTATTTTGAAATATTCAGACGTTTTACATTCGGTTGATAGAGCAGAACTCGTAAGCTCTCTTGCCGCAGCCGCTCTAAAACTCAACCGCGCAACCCAGGTGTTTTTACAGGTCAATCTAGAAGATCATTTAAATGAGAGGCGCGGGGGAACAAACCCAAGACAATTATTTGAGTTAGCCCAGCAAGTAAAAGCCGTGCCTTTGCTGGAATTGAAGGGCTTGATGGCTGTTGCACCATTGGATATTGAGCCAAGATCTGCCTTTGCGAGTTTTGCTGAAGTGGCTCTGAATTTCGAGAATGAATTTCCAGAAGCTAACTGCCGTTCAATCGGGATGAGTTCGGACTGGGAGGCCGCTTTGGAATTTGGGGCGACACACCTAAGAATCGGCTCCTTGTTGCTGGGGAATAGGGGACAGATCAGGTAACTTTGGGTTAATCGTGTTCCCCGCACGCTACAGGAGGATGTCATGGCAAGCTCAGTTAGAAAGATGGCCGTTTATTTGGGCCTGATGGAAGACCAAGAGCCAACTACTGCTCCTGTTGCTGCGAGTCGACCACTAAGAACTGTCGAGTCGCTGCCTGGGGTTTCTACTCCAACTGAAGCCCCATCTATTTCTGATGGTGTTTCTAGAATTACAACTTTGCATCCTCGTTCTTATAACGATGCCAAACCAGTTGGTGAGGATTTCCGTCAAGGTATCCCAGTAATAATGAATTTAACCGAGTTAAACGATATCGATGCTCGGCGCATTGTGGATTTTGCGGCAGGACTAACTTTTGGACTTAATGGCAGAATTGAAAGAATCACTTCCAAAGTATTTTTGTTAAGTCCTGCAAATGTTGATCTAGGCGCGTCTGCTAGGGCTCAGCTTCTAGAAGATGGTTTTTACAACCAGTCATAATGATTGAATCCTTAATCCTTAGCTTGCTGAGGCTGTTCTTATTCACATTAATTATTAGATTTATCATCGATTGGGTGCAAGTGCTGTCACGAACTTGGCGACCAACGGGATTTCTTTTGGTAATAGCTGAAACCGTATTCTCAATCACTGATCCGCCCCTTAACGCAATTAGGCGTTATATCAAGCCAATTCGTCTAGGAGCTGTTTCTTTAGATTTGGGATTCTTGGTGCTCTTTATCGGAACTCAAATGCTGATGGGGTTTGTGGCAGCGCTCTTTTAGACTTTTGTTATCCAAATCTTTAAGCCAAGTTCTTCTTCAGATGCGCTCGCCGAAGTTGATTCAGTCCCAGCAGTTAGTGCCACAGCCAGCACTTCTTCAGCAATTTCAGTGCTATGTCGACTAATCGCGCTAGCCAATTGTGAATCTGCCTGATAAGTAACCTGGATTCGATCAGTAACTTCAAGGCCTAGAGACTTACGAGTTTCTTGGATTAGACGAATTGTTTCTCGAGCTAAGCCTTCCAAAATTAGATCTTCGGTTAAAGTCAGATCTAAAGCCACCGAAACCCCATCATTTGTTGCAACAGCCCAGCCAGTTGTTGGGGTCTCAGTGATTACTAAATCATCAATCTCAATTGCTACTTCTACCCCAGCTACCTTAACTATGGCACTGCCAGAACTTCGAATTTCAGCGACTAATTTAGCTGGATCAACTAGTTGCAAGGCATTAGCAACTGTCTGGGTATTTGCACCATGCTTCTTGCCTAGGTTCTTGAATGCGCCTTTAACCGAGACCGAAACCAAGTCTCCTTGGTTTGCCATATCGGTTAACTCTTTAACATTTAATTCTTGAGAAATCTGCTCCCTTAGTTCAAGTGTCAATAATTTCCAGGCGTCAGTTGAAATGAGTGCTCTTGGTAATGGTTGACGGTTGCGCATCTTGGAATCGGCTCTTGCAGTTCGACCCAATTCCACAACACTTCTAACAATTTGCATTTGGTTTTGAAGGTCACTGTTAATCAGTTCATCGTTAAAGCTGGGCCAAGATGCTAAATGAACTGAGCTGATCTCTGGATCAGTGGTGGTGACAAACAGGTCCTGCCAAATTCGGTCACTTATAAATGGCGTAAATGGTGCCATTACCAGAGTTAAAGTGCGTAAAGCTTCATGCAAAGTGGCTAGAGCTGCTGGATCACCATCCCAGAATCTTCTGCGATTTCGCCTTACATACCAGTTACTCAACTGGTCAATGAATTCACCAATTAGTCTTCCAGCTCGTTGAGTGTCAAAGCTATCCATTGCATGATCAACTTCTTTGGCGAGCCGATTAGTCTCGCTAACTAACCACTGATCAATAACTGGTCTATTTGAATTTTCTGGAGCGTTGGAATAGTCGAATTTAGCAATAGATCCGTAAAGTGCTTGAAACGAAGCTGTCGCCCAATAGGTGAGCATGTTCTTTCGGACTACTTCCTGCAATGAAGAGTGACCTAATCGACGTGCTTGCCAAGGCGAGCCCGAAGCCAACATAAACCAACGAATGGCATCAGCACCATGCTCATTCATCAAATCCATGGGATCTAGCACATTGCCTAAACTCTTACTCATCTTGCGGCCTTGCTCATCTTGAATATGACCTAAACAAACAACATTTTTGTAAGAGGTTTGATCAAAAACGAGAGTGCCGATTGCCATCAGCGAATAAAACCAACCACGAGTTTGGTCTATTGCTTCACAGATGTAATCAGCTGGATAAGTTGCTTCAAATTCTGCTTTATTCTGATGAGGGGCACCCCATTGAGCAAAAGGCATTGCACCTGAGTCGTACCAAACATCAATGACTTCTGGAACTCTAACTGCTATTTTGGAGCACTGTGGACAATCAAATTTAACATCATCAATAAATGGTCGATGTGGGTCCATCTTAGACAAATCAGTGCCAGTTAACTCACTTAACTCAGATCTAGATTCAATTACAGTTTGATGCCCATCTTCACAACGCCAAATTGGAAGGGGTGTTCCCCAGTATCGGTTTCTGGACAAAGCCCAATCGATGTTGTTTCTTAGCCAATCACCGTAACGACCCCACTGAATCGTTCCTGGAAACCAGTTTGTAGCGGTGTTTTGCTCAATTAACTTATCTTTAATAGCTGTTGTTCGAATGTACCAAGACGGCTGTGCGTAATAGATAAGCCTGGTGGAGCATCGCCAGCAGTGTGGGTATGGATGTGGGTAAGCGGATTGCTTAAAGAGTAATTCTGTTTGTTTGAGAAACTTAAGAACGATCTTGTCAGCATCCTTGAAGAAAATGCCACCAACATTTGGGACATCTGTTAAGAACTTGCCGTCAGGGGAGATGGGATTAACTACCGGAAGACCAAGCGGTCGACACAACTCTAAATCTTCAGCACCAAAAGCAGGCGCTTCATGCACAATTCCAGTGCCATCCGCAGTAGTTACAAAATCAGCATGTAAGACGGTATGCAGCAGTGGCGCATCAAATTCAGCAAAAGAGACCCAATCTAAGGGGCGTTTGTAGTGATGCCCCACAACTTCACTACCTTTAATACTTCCAACAACCTGAACTTCTTGATCCCCAAACACCTTGTCTATTAAGGCAGATGCGCAAAGCAAGTTTTTAGATTCAAATTTCACAACGCTGTATTCAATTTCATTTCCAACCGCACAAGCAGTATTGGAAACCAACGTCCAGGGAGTGGTCGTCCAAGCAATCAAAGTGAGACCTGGGTATTCACTTAGCAACGGCCCAGAAGTCAGTGGCATATAAACATATGCTGACTCATCAACTACATCTTGGTACCCCTGTGCTAGCTCATGATCTGATAACCCTGTGCCACATCTTGGACAGTAGGGACTAACTCGGTGATCTTCAACTAAAAGTCCCTTTTTATGAATTTGCTTAAGTGACCACCAGACAGATTCAATGTAGGCAGGATCCATAGTCCAATAGGCAGAATCAAAGTTCACCCAGTAACCCATTCGTTGAGTCATTTCTGTAAAGGCTCCAACATGACGCAATACAGACTCACGACACTTAGCATTAAATGCAGCTATCCCGTATTTTTCAATGTCTTTCTTGCCACTGAAGTTCAGTTCCTTCTCAACTTCAATCTCTACTGGTAGACCATGGCAATCCCAACCTGCTCTGCGCTCGACGTGGTAGCCCTTCATAGTTCTATATCTAGGAAATACGTCTTTAAAGGTTCTTGCCTCTACATGGTGTGCACCTGGCTTGCCATTGGCAGTTGGTGGACCTTCATAGAAAACCCATCTTGGCTTTCCGATCGAGGCCTTAGTGCTTTGTTCAAAAGTGCCATTGGAGTTCCAGCTATCCAATATGGATAGCTCCATTTCAGGCAGGTTCACTCGAGGAGGGATCTCCTTATATGAGGCCACAGCACCATCTCTTAAGTTGTTTAGGGTGCGCACGATACCCCTGATGAGTTGGAACTTTGGAGATATGCGTAGTCACTCCCTGTAGGCTACGCCGGCGCTTCGATAAGGGAGGTCAGAAATGGCTAAGGCTGACGGTTCGGCATTACCTACCCGCAAGGGCGAACGAGCCTGGAGCGAGAAGGACGTTGAAACAGTCCGTCGCACCCTTGAAGAAGACATTTCTGAACTGACCTCTGAATTAGCAGCCGCTGAGCAGCAGGCTCAGGCATTAGCTGAAGGCTTTGGAGACACTTCCGACGATCAAGCAGAGTCTGGGTCATTCATGGTCGAGCGCGAGTATCAATTGGGCATTATCGAGAATTCAAAAGAACAATTACTTCAAGTTCAAGATGCGATGAAAAGATTGGTATCGGGCAATTTTGGTATATGTGATTCTTGTAAGCAGCCAATCGGGAAAGCCCGACTCTTGGCTTATCCTCGCGCCACTCAGTGCGTGGAATGTAAGCGTGCCGAAGAGGCGCAGGTTTAAGTGAGTGTTCTCGCCGCCCGAATCTATGGTGCGGCTGTAGTCATAACTGTCCTCGATCAGGCATTTAAGGCATTGGCCGTAAGTTCCTTATTTAGCAAACCCAATATTGTGATCATTCCCGAAGTATTTGGAGAGTCGGTTGGCCCCGTACTTCAACTAACCCATGTCCTAAATTCTGGAGCAGCCTTTGGTTTTGGTAGCAATTACACGATCGCAATAACGGTGCTCGCTGCTTTTATAATCTGGATGTTGATTAGATACGCAAATAAGATAACAGATCCAATTTGGGGCACAGCTTTTGCACTATTGCTTGGTGGCGCAATAGGAAATTTCCTTGATCGAATCTTTAGGGAACCACACGGCTTGAAAGGCCATGTAATTGATTACTTGCAGATTCCAAATTTTCCAGTTTTTAACTTTGCTGACATTTGTATTTCGCTAGCCGCTGTTTTCATTGTTTTGGCTGTTATTAAAAAACGAGAATTGGATCACAAACATGTCTGAAACTCGCACATATCCGGTTACAGATGATTTAATTGGTGAACGCGCAGATGTTGGCGTTGCAAACCTGTTGGGTATTTCGCGAACACAGGCAGTTGATTTAATTGAATCATTCTCTGTTTTTGTTGATGGCGATCCAATTTCAAAGAGTGATAGATTGAAAAAGGGGTGGCTAGTGGATGTAATTTCTCGACCAGCATCTGAAGCAGAGCCATCTTTGATTGCAGCACCCTTTGATGTTGAGCTCCCAGTTATTTACTCTGATGACGAAGTAGTTGTAATCAACAAACCATTTGGAGTTGCAGCTCACGCATCAGTAGGGTGGACTGGGCCTAACGTTTTGGATCTGCTGACTAGTCAAGGTCACCGCATTTCCACAAGTGGAGATGTGGAACGCCAAGGCATCGTGCAAAGACTTGATGTGGGCACTAGTGGATTGATGGTGATTACTAAGAATGAAGATTCCTTCACAGACTTAAAGCAACAATTTAGAGATAGATCTGTGATGAAGGTTTACCAGACAGTTGTTCAGGGTTATCCAGATCCAGGATCAGGAACTATTGATGCTCCCATTGGCAGACATCCTGGGGCGGACTACCGATTTGCAGTAATTGCTGGCGGTAAGCCTTCTGTTACACATTACGACACTTTAGAAATGTTTAGGTCGGCTTCGTTGTTGCGAATTGAATTGGAAACTGGGCGAACACACCAAATTCGAGTCCACATGTCAGCAGTGCGGCACCCATGTGTGGGAGACCTAACCTATGGAGCAGACCCAAAAATGGCTGCAGCACTTGGTTTGACCAGACAATGGCTACATGCAATTGAGCTTGAATTTAAGCATCCAAGGACAGGGGAGCAGGTTCGGTTTACTGCAGATCTGCCCATAGATTTGACGCTCGCCTTAGAGCGACTCGCCGATTATGGCAACTAAGCGAGGCTATCGTTGGAATTCGTGGGCCCGGGTGAATAGGGTGTCAATCTCAGACCACTTAATTACTGCCTGGAGACTGTTGTGAGCGACTCATTTGTGCACCTTCATGTGCACACCGAGTACTCGATGCTGGATGGGGCGGCGCGCTTAGACGATCTTGTTAACGAAGTCAAAAATCAAAAAATGCCAGCAATTGCAATCACTGATCATGGCTATCTTTATGGTGCATATGAGTTTTACACAAAATGTCGGGCTCAAGGAATTAATCCAATAATCGGTTTGGAAGGTTACTACGCGCCACAAGGGCGATCACAACGTAAGCCTTTTGAATTTGGAGTTTCGGGAAATGAAGATGCTGCTGAAGGATTAGCGAGAGGAAGTTCTGCTTATACCCACATTACTTTATTAAGTGAAACCACGGAAGGAATGCACAATCTTTTTAGACTTTCATCGCTGGCCAGTATTGAAGGTTATTACTACAAACCCCGCATGGATGAAGAACTGCTAACCAGTTATGCAAAAGGGTTGATTGCTACTACTGGATGTCCTAGTAGTGAGGTAAATAGATGGCTGCAGGCTGGGAAATATTCAAAAGCGAAAGCTACAGCCGCGAACCTGCAAGATATTTTTGGTAAGGATAATTTCTATTGCGAGTTGATGGATCATGGCATTGAAATTGAGCGACGACATCGAGAAGACCTGCTAAAGATCGCAAAAGAACTGAAATTACCTTTACTTGCAACTAACGATACGCATTATGTGCACGCGAGTGATGCTGATGCCCACGAAGCGCTGCTGTGTGTTGGCACCCGAACTACCATGGCAGACCCAAACCGATTCAAATTCGATGCTCGCGAGTTCTACATCAAGTCCGCAGATGAAATGCGAGCTGTTTGGAAAGATTTTCCAGAGGCAATCACAAATACTTTAGAAATTGCATCGCGTTGTCACGTTAAGTTTAATGAAGGAGCAGATCTATTACCAAGATTTCCAGTACCAGCAGGGCATACTGAAGAAACTTGGCTGATCCAAGAAGTTGAACGCGGATTACTTAAGCGCTTCAAAGGAAAGCCACTAGATACTCATGTAGAGCAAGCCAAGTACGAAATATCAGTTGTAGCCCAGATGGGATTCCCGGGCTACTTTTTAGTTGTAGCTGACTTATGTCGGCACGCTGTTGAAAATGGAATCAGGGTAGGGCCGGGCCGAGGATCTGCTGGTGGATCAGTCATTGCCTGGGCATTAGGTATTACCGAATTGGATCCAATCAAGCACGGCCTATTGTTCGAAAGATTTTTGAACCCAGAGCGAATTTCAATGCCAGATATTGATATCGATTTTGATGAACGCCGACGTTCCGAAATGATTCGATATGCCACTGATAAGTATGGCGATGATCGTGTTGCACAGATTGTTACTTATGGAACCATTAAAGCGAAAGCTGCTGTTAAGGATGCTGCCCGAGTTCTGGGCTTCCCATATGCAGTTGGGGACCGAATCACCAAATTAATGCCACAGCCAATCATGGGTAAAGATGTTTCATTGAAAGAGATTTTCGATAGCACACACGAGCGATTTAATGAAGGTGCTGATTTCCGCAGTTCCTACGAGTCTGACCATGAGATGAAAACAGTGGTTGACACTGCTAAAGGACTAGAAGGCCTCAAACGCCAGCCCGGAGTTCACGCAGCAGGCGTTATTTTAAGTCGCGAACCGTTAATGGATGTGATTCCCGTTTGGAAACGTGAAGATGGATCGATCATCACCCAATTTGATATGGGCGCCTGTGAATCGCTTGGATTGTTGAAGATGGACTTCCTGGGATTAAGGAATTTATCTGTCTTAGATGAATGCATTATTAACATTAAGAAAAACCGAGGAGAGGAAATAGTTCTAGAAGAGCTGCCATTTGATGATAAAGAAACTTATGCCATGCTCTCCAGAGGTGAAACGCTCGGAGTTTTTCAGCTTGATGGTGGTCCAATGCGCTCGCTCTTGCGATTGCTGCAGCCAGATTCATTTGGAGACATCTCTGCTGTAATTGCCTTGTATCGCCCGGGGCCGATGGGCGCGGACGCACACGTGGCTTATGCAAATAGGAAAAATGGACGGGAAGCAATTAAACCAATTAGTAAAGAGTTGGAAGAGCCGCTTGCCGACATACTTGGTGAAACTTACGGAGTAATTGTCTATCAAGAGCAAGTTATGGCTATCGCTCAAAAACTAGCTGGTTACACCCTTGGTGGAGCAGATTTATTGCGACGGGCAATGGGCAAGAAAGACAAAGAGAAACTAGAGAAAGAGTTTGAACCATTCCACGCTGGAATGCGCGAGCGGGGATTCTCAGAAGCTTCAATTAAGAAGCTATGGGAGATCTTGGTTCCTTTTAGTGATTATGCGTTTAACAAAGCTCACTCTGCAGGGTATGGATTGATTTCATACTGGACAGCCTATCTAAAAGCTAATTATCCATCTGAATACATGGCAGCCCTGTTGACGAGTATCAAGGACGATAAAGACAAGCTAGCGATTTATCTAAATGAAGCAAGACGAATGGGCGTAAAAGTATTAGCACCAGATGTTAATTATTCAGATGTCAACTTCACTCCTGTTGGTGTAGATGTGCGATTTGGCTTGTCGGCAGTTAGAAACGTTGGTGAAGGGGTAGTTGAAAGTATTGTGCGCAGCCGAATAAGTAAAGGGTTATTTACCTCTTTTGCCGATTTCTTAGACAAGATTGAATTATCAGTTTGCAATAAGCGCGTACTTGAAGCACTTGTCAAAGCTGGAGCATTTGATTCACTAAATCACACCAGAAGGTCTTTGTTTAGTATCCACTTGGAGGCCGTTGATGCAGTCTCTGATACCAAACGCGCTGAAGCAGTTGGCCAGTTTGATCTATTCGGGGGAGTGTCCCAACCCACAGCAGGTCATTCAGTGATAAATGTTCCAATTATGGATGAGTGGGAGAAGTCAACACTATTGAGTTTTGAGCGAGAAATGCTTGGACTATATGTAAGTGATCATCCACTATTTGGTTTGGAACACATCATCAATGCAAATAGTGATGTTTCTATTGCAGATCTCTTAACAGAAGAGAGTTACGAGAATAGAACCTTGAACATTACTGGTATGGTTTCAGCAATTCAGCGCAAAGTGACTAAGCAAGGTGCATCCTGGTGCATCTTGAACTTAGAGTCCTTGGACGGAATGCTAGATGTCATGATTTTCCCACAGACTTATTCGAATTATGGGGCCCTGCTTGGTCAAGATTCCATAATTACAGTTCGGGGACGTATGGAACGAAAGGAAGAAGAGACACCTAGATTCGTTGGTTTAGATATAAACATTCCACAGATGATGGAGATCCCCCTAGGAGCACTTCGGCTATATCTGCCTGCACAACGAGTTGTTCCACCTCTGGTAGAGAAGTTGAAAAACATTCTAAGTAATCATCCAGGTACAACTGAAGTTCAAATCGAAGTTCAGCATGCCGACCACAGTACTTTGTTACAACTCGATGCGAATTTAAGGGTTTCGGTAAATCCTGGACTTTATGGAGATCTCAAGCAGCTTCTTGGCCCAAGCTGCCTCACCCCACCCAAAACTTTAGTTAATTAAGTGAAAAGTCATCTGTTGGTTCAAAAGTTGGAAAACACCTAACTTGTTTTAGAATTGCGTTCTCCCTTTTGAGAATTCTTCTAATCTCTCTTAATCTCATATCTGTGCTAAGTATCTCAAGCAGTAATTGGCGCTCATCCAAAGTAAGCATTGCGGCTGCTGTGATCAAATAAGAGACAATGTGTGGGTCATCTGGCATCGTACTTTCAGATCCAAGACTGACACCAAGAACTTCTCGGTACTTGTCAAAGACGTCAAGGGTATCTTTGAGTAAAAGTGGATCGACCATCTCAGTTGTTGATTCCTCTGGATAAAGTTCAACATCTGCAGTTAGGTACATTAAATCTTGGTGCAGCTCTAGAATTCGAAATCTTCTTGATCCAACAGCAACCAATTCAAACTCGCCATCATCATTTGATTTTATGGACTGAACTTGAGCAATAGTGCCAACAGTATGAATAGTTAGTTCTATCTCTGGGCTTGGTTTAGCTATCGATTTAACTATTCCAAAATAGCGATCACTTTCTTCATACTCCATTAAAGTTTCAGCCAAAAGAAGATACCTTGGCTCAAAAAGCCTCAAAGGCATAACTAACCCAGGCACCAAGACGGTGTTCAGTGGGAATAGGGGAATTCGCATCTGGGAAGCGCTACCCGACTCAAATTGCTCACTCATAACTGGCCAAGCCTATTGCTCTTAGGATTAGCCGCATGATGCGTCAAATCGACCTCACTGGCTCCAATTGGTCCAATGGACCAATTGATAGGGCTTTGCTGCCGCGCGGAGTTATTGATGTTAAATCTGTGATGCCGGTCGCTGAAGAGATTATTCAAAAGGTGCGCATTGGTGGTGAAAGAGAAATTCTGGAGATTTGTGCACAACTAGATGGAATTGCCCCAATCACGTTGCGTGTGCCACAGGATGTCATTAAATCTTCTTTCGATTCGGCAGACCAGAAATTCATTGAAGCATTATCAGAAGCTAAGAAACGTGTTGAATTAGTTCACAGAAACCAGGTGCCAATGAGTCCGGTCACCGAGGTAGTGCCTGGTGGGAAAGTAACAAATCAATGGATTGCAATCAATCGAGTAGGTTTGTACGTTCCAGGTGGGCGAGGTGCATATCCATCAAGTGTTGTCATGAATGTGGTTCCAGCACTGGTAGCAGGTGTTGTTTCAATGATGATTATGAGTCCACCTAGCCGGGAAAATAATGGCTGGCCGCACCCATCCGTTTTAGCTGCAGCACATTTGCTTGGAGTTACAGAGATTTACTCAGTTGGCGGAGCACAAGCTATTGCGATGGCTGCTTACGGAATTGGTTGTGACCCAGTTGATCTAATTACTGGACCTGGAAACATCTACGTGACTGCTGCGAAACGCGCCCTGCAAGGATTGATTGGTATCGATTCGGAAGCTGGACCAACAGAGGTTGCAATATTGGCAGATGAATCCGGTAATGCAAAATTTATTGCAGCGGACTTAATCTCACAAGCTGAACACGATGTAATTGCTGCTAGTGTTTTGGTTACTACCTCGCGAAATTTGGCTAATGCAGTTTTAGCTGAACTCGACCAACAGGTATCCAGAACTAAACATCAGGATCGAATTAGGCAAGCTCTGGCTGGCAATCAATCTGGGATAGTTTTAGTAGACACGATTGAGCAAGGGTTGAAAGTTGTTGATGCGTACGCTGCTGAGCACCTAGAAATTCATACAGCAGCACCACAAGAAGTTGCTAGACGCGTGAAGAACGCTGGCGCAATCTTTGTTGGCCCTTACTCTCCGGTCTCCCTTGGAGATTATTTGGCAGGGTCTAATCATGTTTTACCAACGGGTGGATGTGCGTGCCACTCATCTGGGCTTGGAACAAGTACATTTTTAAAGATGGTTACTTTGGTGGAATACGATCAAGATGCATTACTTAACGCTGCACCACTGATTAAAAGTTTGGCCGAGACTGAAGATTTACCTGCTCATTGGCAAGCAATCTCTAAGAGATTTGACGATCAGTGATGTCAAACGAATTACCTATTCGCAAAGACCTGGCTGGTAGAACTGCCTACGGGGCGCCACAGCTGAATTTACCAGTCCAGTTAAATACGAATGAGAATCCATTTCCCCTCAGCGATTTATTCATGCAAGATTTATCATCTGCAATTTCAGGAATAGCCACAAATCTAAATCGCTATCCAGATCGTGATGCGATTTCCCTTAGAGCAGAACTAGCAAGTTACATCTCTAGCTCTGCAAGTACTGCCATTGATCCAGGGCAAGTTTGGGCTGCTAATGGATCCAATGAGATTTTGCAACAAATTTGTCAGTTATTTGGAGGCCCTGACCGGTTAGCTGTTGGATTTGTCCCTTCTTACTCGGTTCATGAATTAATTGCCCAGACAACATGTACAGATTGGAAATCAATTCCTCGCAATGAATCATTTGAGATTGACTCCAGCTCCTTATCTAAATTAGAAAAGAATTCGGACATTGTTTTTATCTGTACGCCAAATAATCCAACTGGAACCAAAACATCCTTGCAGTTGATCAAGGAAGTTCATGACCATATTCAAGGGATTGTTGTTGTTGATGAAGCTTATGCAGAGTTTTCAGAGGATGTTTCAGCTATTACCTTGCTAGAACAGTTACCAAGACTTTTAGTAGTAAGAACCATGAGTAAAGCATTTGCGCTAGCTGGTGTGCGAATTGGTTATTTAGTGGCCTCTAAAGATGTTATTGATTCAATATCATTGGTGCGTCTTCCATATCACTTGTCTGCTCTCACCCAAGCCGCTGGCCTGGTTGCTTTAAAACATCAATCGCAATTAGCCGAACAGGTTAAGGCCATCATTGTTCAGCGAGAGCGAATTGAAAAAGGGCTAATCCACCTAGGGCTCAAGGTTGCTCCAAGTTCTGCAAACTTCGTGCTTTTTGGCGAGTTTGCCGATAATCATGAGGTTTGGCGCAAGTTGGCTGACCGTGGAGTGCTCATCCGTGATGTTGGAATTGAGAAGTGGTTAAGAGTCACGGCTGGAACTGAGGCTGAAACAACCAAATTCCTGGCGGAGTTAAGTAAAATTGTTCCAACTTCACCTAAGGAGACTTGATGTCCCGCAAAGCAATCGTTGATCGAGTAACTAAGGAGACCAAGGTTCATCTTGAGCTGGATCTTGATGGAACTGGTATTTCCCAAATCCACACTGGAATTGGATTTTTTGATCACATGTTGGAGCAGATTGCTAAACACGGCTCGCTAGATCTGGTTGTTCAAACAGATGGCGACGTTGAGGTTGATTCACACCACAGCATTGAGGACACTGCTTTGGCATTTGGTGAGGCACTAGGGAAAGCTTTAGGGGATAAATCAGGGATTACCAGGTTTGGATCAGCTTTGATCCCATTAGATGAGGCGTTAGCGCAAGTTGTAGTTGACCTAAGTGGCAGACCGTATTGTGTGCATGAAGAACCAAATATGGTGGAGCTAATTGGTACCTACGACACAACTATGACAAAGCATGTTTTTGAATCAATTGTGGCGGAGGCCAAAATATGCCTACACATCAGATTATTAAGTGGGCGCAACAGTCATCACATTGTAGAAGCGCAATGTAAAGGATTTGGGCGAGCGCTTAAGCAAGCCGTAGCTTTAGATAGTCGATCCAGTGGCATTCCATCCACTAAAGGCAGTTTGTGACATCAGTCGTTGTACTGGATTACGGCTCAGGTAATTTGAGATCTGCACAAAGGGCTTTAGAGCATGTTGGGGCAACAGTTCAAGTGAGCTCTGATCTAACTTTGGCAAAGAATGCAGACGGTTTAGTTGTGCCTGGAGTTGGGGCTTTTGCTCACTGTGTTGAGGCAGTGATAAAAATGGGTGCGGACAAAGTTATTGATCAGCGATTGGCCAGGAATTTGCCAGTACTTGGAGTTTGTGTTGGTATGCAGATGCTATTTAGTTCAGGTATTGAAGGTGGTGAGGAAACTCACGGCCTAGATCAATTACCAGGAATTGTCACAAAGTTAGAGTCCCCGCGAGTGCCGCACATGGGTTGGAACCAGGTTAAAGTAGATAGTGGCAGTAGTTTATTTGCAGGAATAGAGGATTCAGATTTTTATTTTGTTCATAGTTATGCAGTTCAGACATTTAAGTCGACCGTAGAACCACCTTTTCAATCTCCAAAAATTCATAAAACTGTGCATGGAAGCGAATTTGTGTCTGCTATTGAGAATGGACCTCTTTCAGCTGTTCAGTTCCACCCAGAGAAGTCTGGGGATGCTGGTTTGCATCTCTTGGAAAACTGGCTAATGAGTATTCAATGAACTCATTAATTCTGCTTCCAGCAGTTGATGTGGCTGATGGCAAGGCAGTGCGGTTAGTACAAGGCGTTGCTGGCACCGAAACTAATTATGGATCTCCGCTAGATCAGGCACTTGCTTTTCAAGAAGCGGGCGCAACTTGGCTGCATCTAGTTGATCTTGATGCAGCATTTGGTAGGGGAAATAACTTTAATTTGCTTAAAGAAGTTGTTGAGTCTGTTTCTATGCAGGTGGAATTGTCAGGTGGAATTCGCGATGAGACATCTTTGAAGGCAGCTTTAAGTACAGGCTGTAATCGGGTAAATCTTGGAACAGCAGCCTTGGAGGATCCAGAATGGACTAGTCATGCCATTCAAGAGTACGGAGATCAAATAGCTGTTGGCTTGGATGTCCGTGGCGAAACATTGGCTGCCAGAGGCTGGGTGCAAGATGGTGGAAATATCTGGGAGGTATTAGATAGGTTAGAGCGCGCAGGATGTAGCAGGTATGTGGTGACTGATGTAACTAAAGATGGAACTCTCAATGGCCCGAATTTAGAACTTCTGAATCGAGTTTGTGCAGAAACTCAAAAACCGGTTATTGCTTCTGGCGGAATTTCATCACTAAAAGATTTAATCAGTCTTAAGCAGATCGTCGGAGTTGAAGGAGCAATTGTTGGAAAGGCTCTCTATGCACAGAAATTTACTTTGGCTGAAGCACTGGAATTAACTCGATAACTTGATAGCTATTACAACTTTCTTCTCTATTTTGCCGCGTTCCACTTTCATCAAACTTCTAAAAAGCCAGCCATAACTTAACTGAAGCCAATTTATGGTAACTCGAGTAAACTCTGGCCCCAAAATTCGAGCACGCGCTGGCACTGCATCACTTGCAGTGGATCCATCATGATTGCATCTAGCAACGTTTACTAACGGATTATTGAGAATGCGCCTTACTTTGCCAGCATGCGAATCAACAACCACATACTCAAGGCCCCCTACCTTTGTGGCCCAAACTCGAGCGGTAACAGGACTTCCGTCTTTTTCATACGTGGTTAATGCCACATATCGGCCAGGACCTAAGCGTGCTGGCGGTTTGTGTTCCATAAGAACGAGAGCGTAGCGTGGGGTCGGCTAACTGGCGGGTACACGCGAATACCCTTGGAGCATGCCTTTGTCCACTCGCGTGATCGCCTGTCTAGACGTTGACGCTGGACGGGTGGTTAAGGGTGTTAATTTTGAAAATCTGCGTGACGTAGGTGACCCAGTTGCGTTGAGTAAGTCATATGGTGATCAAGGAATAGATGAACTGATATTTCTCGACATAAGCGCAAGCGTGGAAGACAGAACTACCATGCTTGATGTTGTTCGGGCAACTGCGGACACCATTTTTATTCCGTTAACCGTCGGAGGTGGCGTAAGGCAGTTAGAGGATGTTGACCAACTGCTTCGTGCTGGAGCGGACAAGGTGTCTCTAAACACTGCTGCAATCAAGAATCCACTCTTGCTTGCTGAGATATCTCAAAAATTTGGAGCACAAGTTATAGTGCTTAGCGCTGACATCAAACGTAGTAAGACAACAAAGAGTGGTTTTGAGTTAACGACTCATGGTGGCAAGGTTTCAACAGGAATGGATGCCCTTGAGTGGATCGCCACAGCTTCAAAGCACGGCATAGGAGAAGTACTTATCAATTCAATGGATCATGATGGCACAGGCAAAGGATTCGATATTGAGCTAATCTCGACAATTAGAGAAATCACCAATTTGCCACTCATTGCTTCTGGTGGTGCTGGAAATATTATTGATTTCGTTTCTGCAGTATTGGCAGGAGCAGATGCTGTATTGGCAGCAAGTGTTTTTCATTTTAATCAAATTACAATTTCTGAGGTTAAACAATCTCTCAAGTCGGCTAACTGTTTAGTAAGAAACTAAAGCCCAAACTTAATTCGGCCAAATGCTGCAAGCGCGGCTGGAGCTCCATCAAATTCAACATTCACAATTTTGGCCTTATCTGCTTGATAATGGTTTGATCGACCAGTTAAGTAAAGTAAAGCTTCGATAGGTTCAGCCAACATCTCGATTGGAGAAGGGCCACGTTTTAACCAGTGCTGCTTCTTATCAGGTGTTTGCAGAATAACTCCCATTCCTGCTTTACGCAGAAACAATGAACTCATCCGAACTAAACGATTCAAGATTGCTTCTTGAAGAGGCGCAACATTTGTCCTGGGTGCAAAATCCGTTCCACCACGACGCACATCCTCATGATGCACCACAAATTCAACTAAATTTGCAAGATTATCAACTGCGGGAATTGCGAATGGACTTAGAGAGCTTGGTCCTGACCGAAACATCCCAATTAGAGAGTTAAAATCTTTCTCCACGAAATGGTGCTCAATTTTGGAGCGATAGCCAGCAAGAAAGGGGATTAATATCCCAGCCGCGGCATCGGGTCTGCGTTCGCGCACAACTAGATGAGCGAGTAGGTCCTGGGTTCGCCATCCAGTACATAAAGTCGGTTGATCTGGACCGATCTGCTCTAAAGTGTCGGCTAAGGCCGAGCGCTCCAACTTAACCAAACTAGTACCTGTGCTGCGCATGGAACTAGGGTAGTCGATCTAACAAGACCTGCATCTGCCACGATTACGCAATGAGCTCCCCTCGCAAGCTGACCTCCCAGGACCTAATTAAGTGGGATGCTGATGGTTTGGTAGTAGGTGTTATTCAAGATAGCAAAACTCAGCAAGTTTTGATGGTCGGGTATTTTTCGAAAGACTCGCTGAAAATCACTCAAGACACAGGCTTTGTCACTTTCTGGTCGAGAAGCCGAAAAGAGATTTGGGTAAAGGGTGAAACCTCAGGAAACAACTTCAAAGTAGTAGATATTCATTTTGACTGCGATGGGGATGCGCTCTTGATTCTTGTAACACCCATAGGTCCAGCATGTCACACAGGAGCAGTTACTTGTTTTGATGGACAAATTAATTAATGATTAATTCTCTAAGCTTGGAGCAATTCAGAAGTTTTGCTACGGATCGAAGAGTGATACCGGTCGCTCGCAAATTCGAATTAAAGGGAATTTCGCCAGTTGCCATTTATAGACAACTAGCAGGGGACCGACCCGGTACTTTTTTGCTGGAATCAGCAGAGAGTGGTGTTTGGTCTCGGTGGTCTTTTATCGGTGTTAAAAGTGCTGCACATCTGATCTCAGATAAAAATGGTGCAAGATGGCATGGGAAAGTGCCAGTTGGATTAGTTGATCATCATGATCCCAAAGTTGCATGGCAGATCGCCCTACAGGCGTTGCACACGACTGCCCTTCCTGAAATGCCACCACTAACTGGTGGCTTAGTTGGAGCGGTTGGCTATGACTTCGTAAGACGCTTAGAAAATTTGCAGAGCTCGCCTAAGGATGACCGCGAACTTCCTGAATCAGTATTGTTACTAGCGACCGACATGGCTGCCATCGACCATGAAACTGGAACTATTTGGTTGATAGCAAATGCAATCAATTTTGATAATACCGAAAAGAGAGTTGATGAGAGTTACCAAGACTGCCTGATTCGATTAGATCAAATGAGTGAGCAGTTGGATCTAGCTTGTGAATTGGATCCCCTAAATTACGAAGAATCTGCATCTGAAGTAGTTTCGCAGACTACTCAAGCTCATTTTTTGGAGTCTGTCGAAACTGCCAAAGAGCACATCCGGGCAGGGGATGCTTTCCAAATTGTGTTGGCTCAGCGTTTTGACCTAAAGACCCATTCGGCTCCTTTAGATATCTATCGCGTTCTTCGTGAGACCAATCCAAGTCCATACATGTATTTACTGCGGCTACCAGACAGTCAAGGTGAGGTGATTGATGTTGTTGGAGCAAGTCCTGAAGCTTTAGTGCGAGTGACGAACAACTCTTGTTTGCTACATCCAATTGCTGGGACTCGCCCCCGAGGTAAAAACCCTGAAGAAGATAAAGAGTTCGAAATTGATTTACTAAATGATGAAAAAGAACGCGCTGAACATTTGATGTTAGTAGACCTTGGTCGAAATGACCTTGGAAGGGTTTCAATACCTGGCAGCGTCCGCGTAACTGAGTTTATGAACATTGAGCGCTACAGCCATGTGATGCATATTGTTTCTACAATTACATCGCAGTTGTCTGAGTCAAAAACTGCCCTGGATGCTCTTACTGCAACATTTCCCGCAGGCACCCTCTCTGGTGCGCCAAAACCCCGGGCCATGCAGATCATCGATCGTCTGGAGCCCCTAGGTAGAGGCTTTTATGGAGGGTGCGTTGGATACTTTGATTTTGCAGGCAACTTGGACATGGCGATTGCTATTAGAACTGCAGTCATTAAAGATGGTTTAGCCACGGTTCAAGCTGGGGCTGGAATAGTTGCAGACTCTGATCCTGCAGCCGAGTTCCAAGAGTGTAAAAATAAGGCTGCGGCCATAATTCGGGCTATATCTATGGCACCAAAGCGAGGGTGAATGTGAGAAGTCAAGCAGCAGCGGCACTGGGGCCAGTAGTTCTTTGGCTGCTAATTAACAATATGTCTTTTAAGGTAGCCTTTGAAGATCAAGGATTAGGTCAAAAACTGGATTCAATTGCATTAAAGCAATTGCTTCCTGAATCAACGACTTTAGTAATGGCTGGCTTGGTAGCTACGATATTGGGTTGGCTGTTGACCGGATTTTTACGCCGAATAGTTTTGGCTGTTGCTACCTTGATGACAGTGTATTTAACCTGGTTAATGATCAGCTTAAACTCTAGTATCTCAGATCTGGCTGCAACGGTTTTAGATACGACGACAAAGATCGTAACAATTGAGTCACCAACTACCTATTGGATCTCAATTGGAGTAGGTGTTTTGACGTCAATCCTTTTCTTGTTCGCGATTAAAGCAAGACCACCAGTTATTCACCGCAAGGCTCCTGGAGGGACAGGTTCTTCCGATATCTGGAAAGAGCAAGACAAGCGCCGTGGTGGCAGAAAAAAGTGAGACCCCCAAGGAGCTCCAAGTCCTGGCCACTGCCACAATTCGGGTTCCAATAATTTTTGCTTGAGGAGAAATAAACTGTGACCAGCAATTACAAGTCATATCAGCGCAATCATGATCACGGGAAAACTACGGCTGCTTGGGCGTTGACAATTTTGGTAATTATTGGATCAACATTAATTGGTATTGGAATGTTCTTTGAAATTTCACTAGTTCTTCAAAGTGGAATTGCGGTGACCATACTTGGTGGCATCGTTGGATTTGTGTTGCATCAAATGGGTTTTGGACAGAAGCCTCGCCAATGAGTGTTCTTGATCAAATCATTGAAGGCGTACTAGAAGACGTAGCGCTTCGCCGACTTGAAGTAAGCATTGATGAACTTAAAGAAAAGGCACGCAAACAAGCACCTGCTATAGACCCAAGGCCAGCACTTGCTGGTGAAGATGTTGCTGTGATTGCAGAAGTTAAAAGAAAGAGTCCAAGTAAGGGTGAGTTAGCACCTATTTTGGATCCAGCTGCTTTGGCATTTGAGTACCAAGCAGGTGGTGCGCATGCGATCTCGGTCTTAACTGAACAACGTCGGTTTGGTGGGTCACTTGACGATTTAAAAGCTATTCGTGCAGCAGTTGAAGTTCCGCTGCTGCGCAAAGATTTTATTGTTAGTGGCTATCAACTTTGGGAAGCAAGAGCTGCTGGCGCAGATTTAGTGCTCTTGATCGTTGCCGCACTGGATCAAGAGGCCTTGGTTTCGTTAATTGAGCGAACTTTGAGTCTAGGAATGACTCCATTGGTAGAAGTTCATGATGCAGCTGAAGTTCCAAGAGCTGTGCAAGCGGGAGCATCAGTTATTGGAGTTAATGCCCGAAACTTGCATACTTTGGAAGTTGACCGTGAGCAATTTGCAGCTGTTGCTCCGCTAATCCCTTCTAATTGCATCAAAATTGCCGAGAGTGGTGTTCGTGGCCCACATGATTTAGTGGCATATGCAAACCTAGGCGCTAACGCAGTTTTAGTTGGCGAAACATTGGTAACAGACAAGGATCCTCGCAGTGCAGTGCATGATTTGGTGGCTGCTGGAGCACATCCTGCGTTAAAGCACCCTCGGGTTTAGTCTTTCCATATGTCTACTTCAGTTGATCCGACAACGGGTCATTTTGGTGAATATGGTGGCCGCTTTGTCCCAGAAGCATTAGTTGCGGCTTTAGATCAACTTGAGAACGCTTACTTAGACGCGAGTAAGGATCCTGTATTTCAAACTGAACTGGCCGACTTACAACGAGATTACAACGGTAGGCCGACTCCAATCACGGAGGCAAAACGATTTAGTGAGCATGCGGGTGGAGCGCAAATTCTTTTAAAGCGAGAAGATTTAAACCACACTGGTTCTCACAAAATCAATAATGTCTTGGGACAGGCACTTCTTACCAAACGTATGGGCAAGAAACGAGTGATTGCCGAAACAGGTGCGGGTCAGCATGGGGTTGCTACGGCCACAGCTGCAGCTCTGATGGACTTGGAGTGCATCATTTACATGGGAGAAGAAGACACAAAGCGTCAAGCTTTGAATGTCGCTCGTATGCAGTTGCTTGGTGCTGAAGTGGTCCCAGTTACAACTGGTTCAAAAACGCTCAAAGATGCAATTAATGAAGCTATGCGAGATTGGGTAACCAACGTAGAGAGCACTCACTATCTTTTGGGAACTGTGGCTGGCCCACATCCATTTCCCACCATGGTGAGAGATTTCCATCGCATAATTGGTGATGAAGCTCGTGAGCAAATGTTGCGTGACTTTGGTTTTCTACCAACTGCTGTTGCAGCTTGCGTTGGAGGTGGCAGTAATGCAATTGGCTTATTCACAGCTTTTATGGATGACGATGTTTTACTATATGGATTTGAAGCTGGGGGCGATGGGATTGAAACCGGAAGGCATGCAGCTACTTTGACCGGAGGAACGCCAGGAATTTTGCACGGCACCCGCTCTTACCTTCTACAAGATGAAGACGGTCAAACTATCGAGTCTCATTCTATTTCTGCAGGATTAGATTATCCAGGAGTTGGGCCAGAGCACGCTTGGTTGAAGGACTCAAACAGAGCAACCTACTTGCCAATTACTGATACACAAGCGATGGATGCGATGGCATTACTGGCTCGCACTGAGGGAATTTTGGCAGCAATTGAAACGGCACACGGACTCGCTGGTGCATTAGAACTTGGAAAGAAACTTGGTCCAACTGCATCAATTCTAATAAACTGTTCTGGTCGAGGCGACAAGGATGTTGTTACGGCTGCAAAGTGGTTTAACCTACCAACTGGTGATTCGAATTAATGAATTCCAAATTGCTTGGCGTCTTTAAGAAAACTAAGTCTGAAAATAGAGCTGCATTAATTGCTTACGTCCCTGCGGGTTTTCCCACTGTGCTGAAGTCAATTGAGTTAATAAAGGTCTTAGTTGCTAATGGAGCAGATATCGTTGAGATTGGTTTTCCATACTCGGACCCATTAATGGATGGACCCACCATTCAAGCAGCAGTTGAGATTGCTTTGCAAAATGGAACCAAATCTGCAGATGTCCTGAAAGTTGTTGAGGCTACTAGCCAAACTGGTGCCGCTACCTTAGTGATGTCTTATTGGAATCCCATTGCTAAGTTCGGCGTTGAGAAATTTGCTTCTGAATTGGCAAAACATGGAGGAATAGGTGTTATCACTCCGGATTTAACACCAGAAGAAGCAACTAGTTGGATTCAAAGTACTAACAGGCATGCTATCGATAGAGTTTTTCTTGTGGCTCCCAGTAGTAGTGACGTGCGCATTAAATCAGTCACTGCGGCAACAACTGGATTTGTATACGCGGCAAGCTTGATGGGAGTTACAGGAGTTAAGAGTGCAGTCTCACAAACAGCCGCTGATTTAGTTGCAAGAACTCGCCAAGCTACTGACTTGCCGGTATGTGTTGGACTTGGGGTTTCCACTCAAACTCAGGCACGCGAAATAGCCAAATATGCAGACGGCGTAATTGTGGGTTCTGCATTCATTCATCTAATTCTGTCTAACCCAGTATTTGAGCAGGGTTTGGAGGCAGTAGCTCACTTAACCCGGGATCTAGCCCAAGGTGTTAAACGAATCTAATAGTCTTTGCCCATAAACCCTAGGAGAAGTCGAGATGAGCGCAGCCCAAAGATCTAAGTCAAAAAACACAACTAGTGCCGCAGACAAGAAAGCTAAGTTAATCTCCTATGTGGGCATTGCAGTGGTGGCCTCGATTGTTATTGGAATTTTGACTTTTGCCTTTTTGAACAAGAATTCGGTTACAGAAGGTCCGGTTGCAAACCCAAATCCAGATGCTGTCCTTCCTAAGGGAGTTGATCCGGTAAGTTTTGGATTGAAGGTGGCGTCAGGTCCAGCAGGCGCCAATACACTACAAATATTTGAAGATTTTCAGTGCCCAGCATGCGGGTCTTTTGAGGCAAGTTTTGGTTCTGCCATCCAAGAAATAATTGATGGTAACCAAATCAATGTCTTTTTTCATCCCATGAATTTCTTAGATAAAAACTTGCCAGGCTCAAATAGTTCATCTTTGCGTTCAGCAAATGCGCTGGGTTGTGCAGCAGATGCTGGACAAGCCGTTAACTATCACAAAGCCCTCTTTGCGAACCAGCCTCAAAACGAAGGTGATGGCTACTCAGACACAATCTTGCTAGCTTTGGGTATGGCTGCAGGCATTCCAACAGATGGCGCAACCCCATTTAGTAAATGTTTACAAGATGGAAAATATTACGAGTGGGTTGCAAATTCAAATGAATACGCATTTGCGAATGGGGTAGAGGGAACGCCAACAGTGTGGTTGAACGGCATCCCACTGCCAGATAGTGCTTATCAAAGCCCTGATGCTTTTGTGGCTGCAGTCCTTAAAGGTAATTAAGAATGCAACTTGGTAAATTCATACCAAGCCCAGAAACAGGAACGTGGTACTTAGGTCCAGTTCCGTTGAGAGCTTATGCGCTTGCAATATTAATAGGTATTCTTGTTGCAATTTTGATTGGTGATAAACGCTGGCAGAAACTTGGCGGTCAACCAAATGAAATTGCTGATCTAGCAATCTGGGGAGTTCCATTCGGGATAATTGGTGGACGTTTCTATCACGTTGTTACTGATCCACAGCTTTATTTTGGCACAGGGCGCGACCCCATTGACGCCCTAAAGATTTGGCAGGGTGGGCTTGGTATCTGGGGGGCCATAGCTTTTGGGGCAGTTGGAATAGCAATTGGCTGCAGGCGCGCTGGAATTAATTTTTGGCCAGTAGCCGATGCTTTAGCGCCTGGCATCGTTTTAGCTCAGGCAATTGGTAGGTTTGGAAATTACTTCAATCAAGAACTTTTTGGATCACCCACTCAACTGCCGTGGGGTCTTGAGATAGATATGAAATATCGACCTGATGGTTACTTGGAATATGCAACTTTTCACCCAACTTTTTTATATGAGTCAGTTTGGTGTGTAATCGTGGCTGCGACCTTGTTCTGGGCCCAATCTCGTTATCGACTCATAAATGGTCAGGTATTCGCTTTGTATATTGCACTCTACTCATTGGGTAGATTCTTTATAGAGCAGTTGCGAATAGACCCAGTTAATGCGGCGGCTGGATTTAGGTTAAATTCCTTCACCTCGTTGGTTGTTCTGGTATTAGGCATTTTTTGGCTTCAAAGACTTAGGGTTAAGTCCTTGCCAGGAGTGCAGTCCCTGTATCGTTCAGATAAGCTGAAAGTTGAAGATGAAACCTGATAGCGAACGTTCACAAGACACATCTGGAGGTTGGTTAAGACCTGCCGTTTTTGGAATCATGGACGGATTAGTTTCTAACATGGCTCTAATTGCTGGTGTTTCAGCAAGTATTTCAGTGAGTAATTCTGGTTTTTCGGCAACAGTGTTAGTTGCTGGCTTGGCTGGTTTGGGAGCTGGAGCATTCAGCATGGCAGCCGGTGAATATGTGTCAGTTGCATCACAAAGAAGCTTGATTCAAAGTCAACAAGAAAAGACAACTAATCCAAATGCTTCTTCTGATTTTGTGGACGCTCATGTCAATCCGCTGACGGCCGCCATCGCGTCTTTCTTGGCTTTCGCACTTGGAGCCTTTATTCCACTAAGTCCCTATATATTTGGGGCAGAAACAGTTTTCCCTTCTGCGTTGATAACAGGATTTGCATTGTTTGCATCTGGGGCTGCTGTTGGTCAGATAACGTCCGATTCACCAATGAAAACAGGCCTTAGGCAATTGTTATTTGGGGCGGCAGCTGGGTTTGCAACCCATGCATTGGGCCTTCTAGCCGGCACATTTATTGCCTAACTGATTACCCCTGCTAGAGTTCCTCCATCGGGCCAACGGCGTCCCGGCAAAATGCAAATCCAAAATGGGAGCCGTAATGTCCTTCGTTGATTGTTCACCTCCATCTGCTTTTCCGGCAGATCAAGGCCTTTATCTTTCGAGTTCTGAGAAAGATGCCTGCGGAGTTGCCATGGTTACACAAATGTCAGGCGTTAAGTCTCATTCCATTGTGGAACTTGGAATTACCGGTTTAGAAAATTTAGAGCATAGAGGCGCTGCAGGGGCAGATCCCGATAGCGGCGACGGTGCTGGGATATTGATTCAAATTCCTCATGATTTCTATCAGGCAGTAGTGGAATTTTCTTTGCCTGATGAAGATCGTTATGCCACAGGAATGGTATTTATTGCCGATAATGATGAGGCTGAGAAATTAGTTAAAGAAACCGCAGCCAAAATTGCTGATGAAGAAAAATTGGAAATCATCGGATGGCGCTTAGTGCCAGTTGACTCTAAAGTTATTGGATCAGGTGCCTTAGCAGTCATGCCAAGAATTATTCAAATGTTCGTAGCACCCAAAGAAAAGAGTTTGTCAGGAATTGAAATAGACCGACTCACATTCTTCCTGCGTAAGCGCTTGGGTAAGGCATTAGATGTTTACATGCCATCTCTTTCAGCACGCACAATTGTTTACAAAGGAATGCTAACTTCATCTCAGGTTGCAAAGTTTTTTCCTGACCTAAGAGATCAACGAGTAATTTCTGCTATCGCCTTAGTGCACGCCCGTTTCAGTACAAATACATTTCCTTCATGGTCGTTAGCCCATCCTTATCGATTTATAGCTCATAACGGGGAGATAAATACCGTTGCAGGTAACCGCAACTGGATGAGAGCGCGCGAAAGCATGCTTGACAGCCCAATGCTAGGTGGAGATATCAAGAGAGCTCTGCCAATTGGAACTCTTAACGTATCTGATTCAGCCTCATTTGATGAAGTGTTAGAACTACTGCACTTAGCCGGCAGATCTCTACCGCACTCAATTCTGATGATGATTCCAGAGGCTTGGGAAAATGATTCAACAATTGATCCAGCTAAGCGAGCCTTTTATGAGTTCCACGCTTCACTAATGGAACCCTGGGATGGCCCAGCTTGTGTCACTTTTACCGATGGCACAGTTATTGGAGCAGTTCTTGATCGCAACGGGTTGCGCCCAGGTAGGTATTGGGTAACCGAAGATGGACTTGTTGTTTTAGGATCCGAAGCTGGCATTCTTGACATTGACCCAAAGTCAATAGTTCGAAAAGGAAGACTGCAGCCTGGGAAAATGTTCTTGGTAGATACAAGTGTTGGTCGGATAATTGAAGATGAAGAAATAAAGTCCCAATTAGCGGCCGAAAACCCTTATGCGACATGGGTGCAAGAGCAAACAATTAGTTTGGATCAACTCGCTGCACGCGAACATATTGTTTATACACATGATTCAGTAATTAGGCGCCAACAGATTTTTGGCTATACCGAAGAGGAGATTCGCATCCTTCTCACCCCAATGGCAAAATCAGGGGGAGAAGCTTTGGGGTCGATGGGTACTGACACCCCGATAGCAGTGCTCTCGAGCAGGCCACGTCTGCTCTTTGATTATTTCACTCAATTGTTTGCCCAGGTAACAAATCCACCGCTTGATGCCATTCGCGAAGAAATTGTTACATCGCTTTCAAGCGGTATTGGTAAGGAATTGAACTTGTTGGAAGCAACCGCAAAGCATGCTCGCCAGATAGTTTTACCTTTTCCAGTGATTGACAACGATGACTTGGCAAAAATTCTGCACATTGATCGCGACCCAAACCTTGTAGATTTTTCCGCAGCAAGAGTTTCTGGTTTGTTTGAGCTAAATGGGGGAGCAGCTGCTCTTGAGGCTAGACTACAAAGTATTTTTGCAGAAGTTGATAAGTTAATTGATTCGGACACTACCTTTATTGTTTTAAGTGACCGTGATAGTTCGAGTGATTTAGCACCAATTCCTTCGCTACTGCTCACTTCTGCGGTCCACCATCATTTAGTACGTCAGGGAACTCGTACACGAGTTGGACTAGTAATCGAAGCAGGAGACGTTAGAGAAGTTCATCATGTTGCTCTCTTAATCGGGTTTGGTGCTGCGGCGGTCAATCCATATTTGGCGATGGAAACTGTTGAGGATTTAGTCCGCAATGAAGTAATTACCGGTATTGCTCCTGAAAAGGCAGTTAGAAATTTAGTAAAAGCTTTAGGCAAAGGTGTCTTGAAAGTAATGTCCAAAATGGGGGTTTCAACCGTTGCCTCTTATCGTGGCGCACAAATCTTTGAAGCAATTGGTTTATCTCAAGAAATAGTAGATAAGTACTTCACTGGAACAGTTTCACAACTCGGAGGTGTAAATCTTGATGTGATAGCTGAAGAAGTTCGCTTGCGTCACGACATTGCTTATCCACCAAGTGGAATATCTCCAAAACATCGTCAGTTAGCAATTGGGGGTGAGTATCAGTGGCGCCGCGAAGGCGAGCCACACTTGTTCGACCCAGAAACTGTTTTCAGATTACAGCATTCGACAAAGGCTGGTCGATATGACATTTTTAAGCAGTACACCTCTCGCATAAATGAACAGAGTGAACGACTCATGACCTTGCGAGGCTTATTTAAATTTAAGAACACAAATCAATCGATCAATATTGATGAGGTTGAGCCTATCTCTGAAATAGTAAAGCGTTTCTCTACTGGAGCGATGTCCTACGGTTCCATTTCTGCAGAAGCACACGAGACGCTAGCCATTGCTATGAATCGACTTGGCGCACGCTCCAACACGGGCGAGGGTGGTGAAGATCCAGAACGGTATTTAACTTTGCCTAACGGTGACTCCAAACGCAGCGCAATTAAGCAGGTTGCCAGTGGCCGATTTGGTGTTACTAGTGAATATCTTGTTAACGCTGATGATATCCAGATCAAAATGGCTCAGGGAGCTAAACCGGGCGAAGGGGGTCAACTGCCTGGCAACAAGGTCTACCCGTGGATAGCCAAAACTCGACATTCAACAGCAGGTGTGGGATTAATTTCACCTCCTCCTCATCATGACATCTATTCGATTGAAGATTTGGCACAACTGATTCATGATTTAAAGAACGCAAACAATCAAGCAAGAATTCACGTGAAATTAGTTGCTGAGGTTGGTGTTGGGACAGTGGCTGCGGGCGTGGCCAAAGCTCACGCAGATGTAATTTTGATTTCTGGTCATGACGGTGGAACTGGCGCTAGCCCGCTAACTTCTTTGAAACATGCGGGTGCACCTTGGGAACTGGGACTTGCAGAAGCGCAACAAACACTTCTTCTTAACAATTTAAGAGATCGAGTAGTGGTTCAAACTGATGGACAGTTAAAAACTGGAAGAGATGTAGTGATAGCAGCTCTATTGGGGGCTGAAGAATTCGGCTTTGCCACTGCACCTCTTGTGGTGATGGGCTGCATCATGATGCGAGTATGTCATTTGGATACCTGTCCGGTGGGTGTGGCTACCCAAAACCCACTCTTGCGGGAGAAGTTTTCAGGTAAACCAGAGTTTGTCATTAATTTCTTTGAGTATATAGCTGAAGAAGTTCGAGAAATTCTTGCTGAATTAGGTTTTAGAACACTTGCTGAGGCTGTGGGTCAAGTCGAACTACTCGATACAGATAAGGCAATTACTCATTGGAAGGCTAGTGGCTTAGATCTAAATCCAATGTTTCATGTGCCTGAGATAGGTTCAAGTAGTAGACACCAAACACAACTACAAGATCACGGTTTAGATAAGGCCCTAGATAATGAATTAATTCAAATTGCGCAACCAGCCCTTAAAGACAGATCCCTCGTCCGTGCCCAACTTGCCATTCGAAATGTAAACCGAACTGTAGGCACCATGCTTGGATCTGAAATTACACGAAAATATGCAGGTGTAGGTTTACCTGAAAACACAATTGATCTAACCTTTATTGGCTCTGCTGGACAATCCTTTGGGGCTTTTATTCCAAGAGGCCTCACGTTGCGCATTGAAGGTGACGTTAATGACTATCTCGGTAAAGGCCTTAGTGGTGGCCGTTTAATCATTAGGCCAGATAGATCAAGCACCTTTGTTGCCGAACAAAATGTCATTGCAGGAAACGTTGCAGGTTATGGTGCTACGTCAGGGGAGATTTTTGTGAGAGGGACCGCTGGTGAAAGATTTGCAGTTAGGAATTCAGGTGCAACTTTGATTGTAGAAGGTGTCGGAGACCATGCCCTGGAATACATGACTGGTGGCCAGGTGGTAATTCTTGGTAAAACTGGAAGAAATTTAGCCGCTGGTATGAGTGGTGGCGTTGGATATGTTCTAGACCTAGATTCATCCAGAGTTAATCAGGAGATGGTCCAATTAGAAACGCTCGATGAAAAAGATTGGGTAATAGTTCACACTCTACTAGAGCGACATCTGGCTGAAACTGATTCAACGGTTGCAAAAAAACTGCTGCAAAATTCAAATGCACAGTCTAGGTTTACCAAAGTAATGCCAACTGACTACAAGCGAGTTTTATTAGTCACGGCAAAAGCGGAAGCTGAAGGTAAGGATGTTTTTGCAGCGATAATGGAGGCAGCAAATGGGTGATCCCAAAGGCTTTTTAACTACACCACGTACGAGCCCAACTAGGCGCCCAGTTGAGGTGCGAATTAAGGACTGGAAAGAGGTATACAACGAATTCGGCGAACTAAAGGTTCAGGAACAAGCCGGTCGGTGTATGGATTGTGGAATACCCTTTTGTCACAATGGTTGTCCACTGGGAAATTTAATTCCTGAATGGAACGATTTAGTTTGGAAGGGGAATTGGGAAGAGGCAAGTGAGCGGTTACACGCAACTAACAATTTTCCTGAATTTACTGGAAAGCTTTGCCCTGCGCCTTGCGAGACTGCTTGTGTTGTTGCGATTAGTGCCGATGCTGTCTCCATTAAGCAAGTGGAAGTAGAAATTGCAAATAAAGCCTGGGACTCAGGTTTCATCACCCCCCAGCCTCCTGAGCGCCTTTCTGCAAAAACGGTTGCAGTGATCGGATCTGGGCCAGCGGGGTTAGCAGCAGCCCAACAATTAGCTAGAGCAGGTCACACAGTTGCAGTGTATGAACGGGCTGACCGAATTGGGGGACTACTGAGATACGGAATTCCTGAATTCAAGATGGAAAAATGGGTTTTGGATAGAAGATTGCAGCAAATGGAGGCAGAAGGTGTGAAGTTTCGCCCCAGTGTGGACGTTGGAGTGGATGTAGATGGTGCTGATCTGCAACGAAGATATGACGCAGTATTGGTAGCAATTGGTGCAACCCAACCTAGAGATCTTCCAGTGCCTGGTCGGGAACTATCTGGAATCTATCAAGCAATGGATTACCTACCATTAGCAAATAGAGCATTAGCAGATGGATTAGACCCACAAGAAGTCCCTATTTCAGCGCATGACAAAAATGTGATCATTATCGGTGGTGGTGATACAGGGGCTGATTGTTTGGGAACTGCAATTAGACAAGGTGCTAAGAAGATTACCCAACTTGAGATTTTGCCAAGACCAACTGATGCGCGTCCTGACAGTCAGCCTTGGCCTACTTTCCCAATGACATACAAAGTGACATCAGCCCACGAAGAAGGTGGTGAGCGTCTCTACGCTGTTTCAACTCAACGCTTTCTTGGGTCTGATGGAAAAGTTTCTGCAATTGAGTTAACTGAAGTAGCTTGGGTGGACGGGCAATTAACAGTCCAAGAAGGATCTGAAATAACTCTGGATGCCGACTTAGTGCTTTTGGCAATGGGCTTTACTGGCCCTGAGAAAACACCATTATTAACGCAACTTAATTTGGAAGTTGATGGGCGTGGGGTTGTCACTAGAAATCCTGACTACTCAACGACTAATTCAGGAGTTTTCGTGTGCGGTGATGCTGGCAGGGGCCAATCCTTAATTGTTTGGGCAATTGCTGAAGGGCGATCCGCAGCAGCAAGTATCGATGCTTTTTTGAATCAAACAAGTAAATCTGAATTGCCTACACCGATTTTTGCTAATGCGAAGCAGTTGTTGGTTTAGGTTGGCCTTCCTCCGGTAAGGTAGGGGTATGCGTAATGTGAAAATTGTGGTCACTATGGGGCCAGCTTGTGCTGGCGTCTCGCAATTAGAAGCATTAATTGATGCTGGCATGAATGTTGCGCGTTTGAATATGTCTCATGGCGACCAAGCTGGACAAGCTCAGATGCTTGCTGACATTAGAACAGCAGCAAGAAATAAAAATGTTGACATCAGCGTCTTGGCAGATCTGCAAGGTCCAAAGATTCGATTGGGATTGATACCTGATGGACCGGTCCAGCTAGTCTCGGGTGATAAATTTGTAATTACAACCCAAGATGTTCCAGGAGATGCTAAACGCGCAAGCACTACTTACTCTGGGCTTGCAAAAGATGTATCAGTTGGCGACAAAGTGTTGATAGACGACGGATTAATCGTGTTGAAAGTGTTATCGAAATCAGATACGGATGTAACTTGTGAGGTTATTGAGGGTGGACCAATTTCTAATAACAAGGGAATCAATCTCCCAGGTGTTGCAGTTTCGGTTCCAGCTCTATCCGAAAAAGACGAAGAGGATTTGCGCTGGGCACTTCGGTCCAAGGTAGACATGGTCGCTCTTTCATTTGTTAGATCCGCTGCTGATTATGAGAAAGTCTCACAGATCATGGATGAAATTGGTTTCCGAATTCCAGTAGTGGCCAAAATAGAAAAACCTCAAGCAGTTGATAACTTGGTTCAAATTCTGGAAGCATTTGATGCCATCATGGTTGCTCGTGGCGATCTTGGAGTGGAGCTGCCACTAGAGCAAGTGCCAATTGTGCAAAAGAGAGCAATTAGTTTGGCCAGGCAGTGGTCAAAGCCAGTTATTGTTGCCACTCAGATGCTGGACTCGATGGTTTCGTCTCATCGCCCAACTCGTGCTGAAGCTTCTGATGTTGCAAACGCCGTATTCGATGGGGCGGATGCTTTGATGCTCTCAGCCGAGACTTCTGTAGGAGTTGACCCGGCGCATGTAGTTCGGGTAATGGCTTCAATTATTGAAACGATTGAACAAGATGGTGGAACCCAATTACCAGATCTACCAGCAGATGGGATTAAATCAACAGCTTATGCAGTAGCCAGAGCAGCGGTTTCGATTGCTGAAGCGACTGGAGCCACCTACATCTGTGCATTTACTGAGTCGGGGCGCTCAGCGAAATTAGTTTCCAGATTAAGGCCGAAGGTTCCATTATTGGCTTTCACCCCGGTTGAATTGGTCCGCAGGCAGTTAGCTTTAGTTTGGGGTGTTGATGCTTATGACGTTCCCGCGGCATTTAGCACTGATCAAATTGTTAGACACCTCGACAAAATGATGCAGGAAACCAAGATGGCCTCAGTTGGAGATTTAGTTGTGGTTATTGCGGGTGTTCCGCCTGGAGTATCGGGAACTACCAACGGAATTCGAGTACACAAGATCGGAAAAGCTGGCACTGACTCCGCTTAGTTCAAGTTTGTGCTACCTTTCAGCCACCTTTAAAACAGTCCCGTGAGGCTGAGAAGGAGAAAGCCGAATGGCTCCCAATCAAGGAGCGCGGCAGACCTCAGATGCTGGGGTGCTGCTTAGCGCGGAAGATTTAAGTCGCGTTATCTCGCGAATTGCTCATGAAATAGTTGAGAAAACATCAGGATTCGATTCTGTAGTTTTGATGGGTATTCATAAGCGTGGTTATCCATTAGCGAAACGTATCGCTGATCGCATAAACCAAATTGATAATCAAAAAGTTTCTGTTGGTGCATTAGATATCACCTTGCACCGGGATGACTTGCGAATGCGTCCACCGCGACCCTTGGAACAAACCGATTTACCAGTTGCGGGTATTGACGGATCTCTAGTGGTGCTTGTTGATGATGTGCTTTATTCTGGCAGAACAATTCGAGCTGGATTGGACGCTTTAAGTGAATTAGGTCGGCCTGCAGCAGTTCAGTTAGCAGTTTTAATTGACCGTGGTCATCGAGAACTACCAATTAGGGCCGACTATGTTGGAAAGAACGTACCAACATCTACTGGTCAAAGTGTCAAAGTTCGCTTAATTGAAACTGATGGAGTGGATGAAGTTGTTTTAAGTGTGGCGGGAAAGGCATGAAGCATCTTCTTTCTACACATGATCTGTCAAAAGAGAACGCACTAAACATTTTGGACACTGCTCGAATGCTTTCAGATGTGAGTGATCGCACCATTCGCAAGCTACCAACCTTACGCGGTCGAACTGTAGTTAATCTTTTTTATGAAGATTCAACTCGAACAAGGATTTCTTTTGAAGCGGCCGCTAAGAGACTTTCAGCAGATGTGATCAATTTCTCCGCCAAGGGTTCGAGTGTCTCTAAGGGAGAGTCATTAAAAGATACCGCTTTAACCTTAAAGGCAATGGGTGCTGATGCAATCGTAATGAGACACCACGCTTCTGGGGCAGCGCACATTTTGGCTAACTCTGGGTGGATTGATGCAACAGTGGTTAATGCAGGTGATGGGTTGCATGAACATCCAACCCAAGCACTATTAGATGCTTACACAATTAGGCATCATTTACGGGCTAATGAAGGAGATTTGTCTGGAGTTCGGGTAGCAATTGTCGGCGATATTTTGCATTCCAGAGTGGCCAGATCAAATATCTGGCTATTAAACACTCTAGGTGCCCATGTAACTGTTGTAGCTCCACCCACATTATTACCTGTTGCAGTGAATTCCTTACCGGTTGAGGTTTCTTATGACCTAGATTCGGTTTTGGGCAAGGTGGATGCGGTAATGATGTTAAGAATCCAGCATGAGCGGATGCACGATGCATATTTCCCAAGCATTCGAGAATACGCATCTAGATATGGTCTAGATAAGGGCCGTGTTCAACTATTGCCTCAGGGTTCAATAGTTATGCATCCAGGCCCAATGAATCGAGGCATTGAGATTAGTGCTGAAGTTGCAGATGGTGAAAATTCAGTGATTGTTGAGCAAGTTTCAAATGGTGTCAATGTGCGTATGGCAGTTTTGTATTTATTACTTGGCGGAGCAATTGAAGGAGAAGAGAAACAATGAGCTCAATTGTGCTACGTGGAGTTAGACCACTAAATGCTGATCCAGTTGATTTGGTTATTGAATCTGGAGTGATTAAAGACTTAGTGAAGGTTGGAGCAGGTCAAGGTGAAGTAATTGATTGCACTGACTTGATCGCCTTGCCAGGTTTAGTGGATTTGCATACGCACTTGCGTGAGCCGGGTAGAGAAGATGCTGAGACAGTTGCTAGCGGCTCGGCTGCTGCAGCTTTAGGTGGCTTTACTTGTGTCTTTGCCATGCCAAACACCTCTCCTGTGGCTGACACTGCAGGTGTAGTTGAGCAAATTCTTCGTCTTGGTGTGCAAGCAGGCTTAGTTGATGTTCAACCAATAGGCGCAGTAACGGTTGATCAAAAAGGAGAGACTTTAGCTGAACTTGGAGCGATGGCTGATTCTGCAGCTGCGGTTCGCATCTTCTCCGATGACGGACATTGCGTTTCAGATCCTCTTTTGATGCGAAGAGCTCTTGAATATGTTAAAGCCTTTGATGGCATCATCGCCCAACATGCACAAGATCCAAAATTAACTGTAGGCAGTCAAATGCACGAGGGTGATGTTTCGGCAAGACTAGGGCTTAGGGGATGGCCTGCAGTTGCAGAAGAATCCATTATTGCTCGTGATTGTCTACTGGCTGAGCACGTAGATTCTCGGTACCACGCCTTACACATCACAACGGCAGGCTCGGTTGAAATCATTCGATCCGCGAAGGCGAAAGGCCTTAAAGTCACTGCCGAAGTTACCCCGCACCACCTTCTTCTAACGGACGAACTCGCTACTACTTACGATCCAGTTTTCAAGGTGAATCCACCATTAAGAACTCAAGCAGATGTAGATGCACTGAGGTTGGGTCTAGCGGACGGGACAATAGATTTGGTAGGCACTGATCATGCTCCACATACTGCAGAACATAAGCAATGCGAGTGGGACTCAGCAGCTTTTGGAATGTTAGGTCTGGAAACAGCTCTCTCTGTGGTAGTTCTGACAATGGTAAATACGGGCCTGATGACATGGGCTCAGTTAGCTGATCGCATGTCCTTCGCTCCTGCTCGAATTGGTAACGCGAAAAATCATGGAAGACCAATTGCAGCGGGAGAGCCGGCAAACTTGACCATCGTGGATCCCAAAGTTATTTGGCAGATTACACCAGACCAGATTGCAAGTAAATCCAAAAATACGCCATTTCTGGAAATTGATTTACCTTGCAAAGTTATTCACACCTTGTTGCGTGGAGAGTTCACGGTCAAGAATTCCAAGGTGAATAAGTAATGCTTGGTGCTCCTGCATATTTTGTCCTTGAGGATGGTCGAGTTTTTTCTGGAAATGCTTGGGGAGCACTTGGGGTTACTTTTGGCGAAGCAGTTTTTGTAACCGCTATGTCTGGTTATCAAGAAACCATTACAGACCCATCCTATTGCGGACAGATATTGGTTCAGACAGCCGTTCATATTGGAAATACCGGCATGAATGATGAAGATCCTGAGTCCGATCAAATCTGGATTTCAGGCTATGTGGTTCGAGACCCTTCGAGAATCTCGTCTAATTGGCGATCCTTGCGAACGTTGGACTCTGACCTTATTTCTCAAAATATCGTAGGGATCAAAAATGTAGATACGAGGGCGATAACTCGACACCTTCGTGATCGCGGGGCAATGCGCTCAGGGATTTTTTCTGGATCTGAGATTAAATCAAATAATGAAATGATTGCCAAGGTGAAAGCCCAGCCGGCAATGCAAGGTTCGAATTTAACTGATCAGGTTTCTACAAAATTAGAGTATGTAATTGAATCTGTTGGACCTGTGAAATTTAGAGTTGCAGCTATTGACTTAGGAATTAAACGAAACACCCCAAGGTTGTTAGCAGCTAGAGGTGTTGAGGTAACAGTTGTCCCTGCTGGAGTAGATCCAAACTTTCTCACTAGCGGTAAATTCGATGGTGTATTCCTAAGTAATGGCCCCGGGGATCCTGCTTCAGCAACAAAAACGATAGAAACAATCAAACACGTCTTGCAACACAAGCTCCCGCTTTTTGGCATATGTTTTGGTCAGCAACTTCTCGGCAGGGCTTTGGGGCTGGAAACCTACAAACTTCCTTTTGGGCATAGAGGAATAAATCAGCCAGTTCAAGAGATAAGCAGTGGAAAAGTCGCAATTACGGCACATAACCATGGTTTCGCAGTTAAAGCTCCAGAGAATAATCAATTCGATACTGATTTTGGCCAAGGGAAAGTTACGCATAGGTGTTTAAATGACAATGTCGTTGAGGGATTGGCTTTAATTGATCAACCAGCATTTAGCGTTCAATACCATCCAGAAGCGGCAGCTGGACCACATGATGCAGAGCCACTTTTCGATCAATTTGTGAGCATGATGGCAGCTCATAAAGGTGAGATTTGATGCCAAAAAGATCTGACATTAAAAGTGTGATGGTAATTGGATCTGGCCCGATCGTGATTGGTCAAGCATGTGAGTTTGATTATTCGGGCACTCAAGCTTGCCGCGTGCTTCGCTCGGAGGGAATTCGAGTAGTTTTGTTGAATAGCAATCCGGCCACAATCATGACTGATCCAGATTTTGCAGATGCCACCTATGTGGAGCCAATCACAATGGAAATTTGTGAAGCAATCATTGCCAAGGAAAGACCAGATGCACTACTACCAACACTTGGTGGTCAAACTGCCTTAAATGCTGCCATGGCATTACATCATGCAGGTATTTTGAAAAAATACAATGTTGAACTTATTGGTGCAAATGAAGTTGCAATTCGCAAGGGTGAGAATCGGGAAGCATTCAAAGAAGTTGTGGCCACCATCGGGGGAGAGTCCGCCCGAAGTTTTATTTGTCACACGATGGATGAATCGCTTGTCGCCGCAAAGGATTTGGGATATCCCCTAGTTGTTCGCCCTTCATTTACCATGGGAGGGGCCGGTTCGGGAATTGCTTACAACGAAGAAGATCTGATTCGTATAGCAGGAGCGGGACTGCAGGCGAGTGCAACGACTGAAGTTTTATTGGAAGAGTCCATCTTGGGATGGAAAGAGTATGAACTAGAACTGATGCGAGACAAGAATGACAACGTTGTTGTAGTTTGCTCCATAGAAAATGTTGATCCGGTTGGAGTTCATACTGGAGATTCCATAACTGTGGCTCCAGCGCTCACTTTAACTGATCGTGAGTATCAGAAATTGCGAGATTTATCTATCGATGTTATTCGTGAAGTAGGAGTGGACACCGGAGGTTGCAATATCCAATTTGCGATTGAACCCCATACAGGTCGAATCATTATTATTGAGATGAACCCAAGGGTTTCCAGATCTTCTGCTTTGGCCAGTAAAGCCACCGGTTTCCCAATAGCCAAGATAGCGGCTCGTCTGGCAATTGGTTACACGTTAGATGAAATAGCAAACGACATTACTGGCGAAACTCCCGCCTCTTTTGAGCCAGCCCTTGATTACGTAGTGGTAAAAGTTCCAAGATTTGCATTCGAGAAGTTTCCTGGTGCAGATAGCACCTTAACCACAACGATGAAAAGTGTTGGGGAAGCAATGGCTATCGGCAGGTCTTTTAGTGAAGCATTAATGAAAGCCCTTCGCAGTCTAGAAAAACCTGAAGCAGTATTTTCTTGGTTGTATCCAAATTCGAATGAGTTCGAGTTGCTGGATTTGATTAGACGGCCTCATGATGGGCGACTTGTCTTGGTGCAGCAAGCTTTGGACATGGGTATTTCGATAGAGAAAGTTTATGAAGCCACTGCGATAGACCCTTGGTTCCTGGATCAGATTTCATTAATCAATGATGTTGCACGAGAGATCAAATTGGCCCCCAGCATGGGTGAGGCAGAACTTCGTTATGCCAAGCGACATGGCTTTAGCGATAAACAGATTGCCCAGCTTCGAGGCCTAACTGAAAAAGGTGTCCGAGACTTGCGTCATCAGTTAGGTGTCCGCCCTGTTTATAAAACTGTGGACACCTGTGCTGCGGAATTTGCCGCAAAGACGCCATATCACTACTCAAGTTATGACGAAGAAACTGAAATCGCACCAAGCAATAAGCCCAAAGTAATAATTTTGGGTTCAGGTCCTAACAGAATTGGTCAAGGGATCGAATTTGATTATTCCTGTGTACATGCAGCTCTAACGCTTCGTGATCAGGGTTTTGAGACGGTTATGGTGAATTGCAATCCAGAGACTGTTTCCACAGATTATGACACTTCTGATCGCTTGTATTTTGAACCTTTAACACTTGAAGATGTACTAGAAGTAGTCCATGCTGAGGAACAATCTGGAACTGTTGCAGGTGTCATTGTTCAATTAGGAGGGCAAACACCTCTTGGATTAGCTCAGGGGCTAACTGATGAGAACGTGAAAATTGTTGGAACAACAGCCGCAGACATTCACCGAGCTGAAGAGCGTGGTGCTTTTGGAGACCTATTAGATCAGTTAGGCCTTGTTTCGCCAAAGCATGGAATGGCATCTAGTGTCGAACACGCACACCAAATCGCAGACGAAATTGGATATCCAGTTTTAGTTAGACCCAGCTATGTCTTGGGTGGGCGTGGTATGGAAATTGTCTATGACGATGAAATGTTGGCGAATTACATTGAACGCGCAACTTTGATCACACCAGAACACCCTGTTCTAGTGGATCGCTTTCTTGATGACGCAATTGAAGTAGATGTAGATGCTTTGTTTGATGGCACAGAGTTGTATTTGGGTGGAATTATGGAACACATCGAAGAGGCCGGGGTGCATTCTGGGGATTCCGCTTGTTCCTTGCCTCCAATGACTTTAGGTCATGCAGAGCGTGATCGAATTCGCTCCAGTACCGAAGCTTTGGCCCGTGGGCTGAACGTGATTGGACTAATCAATATTCAATTCGCCCTGGCTGCTGGAATTTTGTATGTTTTAGAAGCTAATCCGCGCGCTTCTAGGACTGTACCTTTTGTTTCGAAAGCCACAAATATCTCGCTAGCTAAGGCCGCTTCCAGAATTATGATGGGAAGTTCGATAGCAGATTTGCGCAAAGAAGGCTTATTAAACTCAAGCGGTGACGGCACCCATCTTCGATCCGGCTCTCCCGTTGCTGTCAAGGAAGCAGTGCTGCCGTTTGGAAGATTTCATGGTGTGGACACTTTGCTTGGACCAGAAATGCGCTCCACCGGTGAAGTGATGGGAATTGATAAAACTTTTGGTCTAGCCTTTGCTAAGTCTCAAAGTGCAACATATGCAGCAGGTCTTCCAATTTCTGGACGAGTGTTTGTATCAGTTGCTGATCGAGATAAGCGAGCCATGATTGCCCCAGTGAAAAAACTTGTAGCTATGGGTTTTGAAATATGTGCAACTGGTGGTACCGCAGAAGTGCTGGCTCGACACGGAGTGGTTACCACAATCTTAAGAAAGCAGCATCTGGTTAATGATGAGACCGCTCCAGGCTTAAAAACGACAGTTGAATCAATTTTGTCTGGTGAAATTGCTTTGGTTGTTAACACTCCATATGGGGTTGGGGCAAGAGTGGATGGCTATGAGATCAGAACAGCTGCCGTTACTGCATCGGTGCCCTCGATTACAACAGTTCAAGGGCTGGCCGCAGCCGTTGAAGGCATTGAGGCTCGACGAATGGGTGCATATTCGGTCACTTCCCTGCAAGAATATGGGCTAGCAGAACAGGCAGCCCAAAAATGAATCTTCCAGCAGCAGTTCAAGTTGAAGGAAGAGTTCTGACTGTTCGCAGATCAGGGCATTACCACGTTTTAAGTATTGCAGTCCCTGGAATTGCCGATGTCGCTAAGCCTGGCCAGTTTGTAACTATTGCTGTTGGTGGCGAGAACTCATCCATGCTTTTAAGGAGGGCCTTTAGCATCGCCTCGGTGGATGATCGATCTGCTTATGGCGGTGTAATTGAAATAGTGGTGTCGGGTGATGGCCCAGGCACTAAGTGGTTAGTCAATCGCCATCGTGATGATCATCTAAATCTCGTTGGACCGCTAGGTAAGCCATATCCACTTCCAAAGAATCCTGTTCACGCAATATTGATTGGTGGTGGATATGGAGCCGCAAACTTGCCATGGTTGGCAAAGGCTTTACTACAAAGAGGCTGTCGCATTGAAACTATCTTGGGAGCTGCAACCGATCAAAAAGTTTATGGACAATTAGAAACCAGAAGAGTTGGTGGATTAGTAACCATAACTACTGATGATGGCTCTATTGGTACCCAAGGTCGAGTAACTGACGTGTTACCAGCAGCATTTGATCGTACAAATGCTGCAGTTGTTTATGCCTGTGGTCCAATGGCGATGCTGCAAGCAATTACGGAAATGGCTGCCAGGTATCACGCAGTCGTACAGGCAGCCGTGGAAGAATCAATGGCTTGTGGAATTGGTGTCTGCATGACTTGCGTTCTCCCAATAACAGATACTTCAGGTGTAACCCGCCTAGTGCGCTCTTGTACCGAAGGACCAGTTTTTGATGGTGCAAGTGTTCGTTGGAATGATGTTGGAAAATTACCTAAAGATATTTACGGTGCGGCTGGAATGAGTGGCCATTAATGGTAGGTACTCCAATTCGTGGGAACGGACCAACAACTAACCCAATTGATTCATTGCTAGTAGATATGACTACCAAACTTGGCTCAATCAAGGTGCCCGCACCTGTGTTTACTGCTTCAGGTTGTGCAGCCAGCGGTAAGGAACTTGATCAATTCTTTGATATCTCGGCGATTGGAGGAATGGTCACAAAAAGCATCATGTTGCAACCTAGATCTGGCCGGGCAACACCTCGAATGGCTGAAACTGCCTCAGGAATGCTTAACGGAATTGGCTTACAAGGTCCAGGAATTGATGAGTTTATTGAGAACGATTTGGCTTGGCTTGAAAATAGAAAAGTGAGAACTGTGGTTTCAATTGCAGGTTCCACTGTCGAGGAGTATGGCAAGCTAGCCAGAAAAATCAAGAATTTGAGTTGGATTAGTGCGGTTGAGGTTAACATTTCTTGTCCAAATGTTGAATCTCGAGGACAAGTTTTCGCATGCGATCCGGTGGCTTCGGCTGCTGCCGTGCTAGAAGTGCGCAGATCAGTGGGCATTCACACGCCCGTCATTGCCAAACTTTCTCCAGACGTTACAGATATTACTGCTATCGCACAAGCGTGCGTGGATGCTGGTGCAGATGGTGTTGCGATGATTAATACATTGCTTGGAATGGTTATAGATACGTCGCAGATG
>DBCL01000016.1:41355-69848 GCA_002293025.1 Actinobacteria bacterium UBA959 | reverse complement strand
ATCCAGAAAGCAATTGAACAAGCTGCAAACCAAGTTGAGATCTCCACTGCTGGCAGCATCATTGGTGTTGCAGGCACTGTAACAACTGTTGCAGCGATTGCCCTTGGTTTAACCGAGTATGACCCGACCAAACTTCATGGAGCAGTCATAAAAACTAGTGAAGTTACCCGTGTTGCCAAGATGTTGCGTGAGATGACTCGAACCCAAAAAGCGGCAATACCAGCTATGCATCCCGGCCGAGTGGATGTCATTGCTGCAGGAGCGTTAGTGCTAGAGATGATCTTGGATGAAGTTGGCTTAGGTGAAATCATCGTGAGTGAACACGACATTTTAGATGGCTTAGCGTTAAGTCTGATTGACTAGATCTTTATGGATTCCAAATTTGAACACCCAATAACTGGCTCTCTATTCGATTCGCCGGTAGCAGCCAATGCCGGCTGGCCTGGTGATTTAACTAAATCAGACACACCCACCGCTAAAAATGTAACTCAAATCAAAGCAATTGCTAAGCAAGTATCCAACTTAACCGAGTTATCGGCTGCAGTTTCACTATGTAAAGCATGTCCGCGATTAGTTAAGTGGCGAGTTGATGTGGCCATTACTAAGCGAAAGTCTTTTGCTGATCAGCCTTATTGGGGTCGTCCAGCAACTGGGTTTGGCTCCACAGAGCCCAAATTATTAGTTGTTGGGTTAGCACCAGCAGCACATGGGGCTAACCGAACTGGTCGAATCTTCACAGGAGATAAAAGTGGAGATTGGTTGTATCGAGCTATGTATAAGGCTGGATTTGCCAATCAACCAACAAGTGAACATGCAGGTGATGGCTTAGAACTGATAGATGCACGAGTTTTAGCTGCAGTTCGATGTGCTCCCCCTGCGAATAAACCAACACCTAAAGAGCGTGATAACTGCAGTGTTTGGTTGCAAAAAGAATTTGAGTTTCTGCAACCTGGGCTTAAAGTAATTGTGGCATTGGGAAGTTTTGGTTGGGAGCAATCGGTGAGTTTGTTGCAAAATAGTAATTTTGAGTCTGGATCAAAAATTAAGTTTGGCCATGGAGCTCAAGTGCAGTTCCATAAGCCAGGATGCAATATCACTTTGCTAGGCAGCTACCACCCAAGCCAGCAAAACACATTCACTGGTCGACTAACCGAACCCATGATTGATTCAGTTTTTAGCATGGCTGCCAAAAGCAGCAAGAACTAAGGCGGTAGTTTTAGCCCATGACCTCATATGCCATCACCGTGTTTGGAACAGATCGTCCAGGAATTGTCGCCACGATCACCTCAACTTTGGCTGAATCTGGTGCAAATATTGAAGATACCTCAATGACCTTGTTGCAAGGTCATTTTGCGATGACCTTGATAGCTCAAATTGAAATTGATGCCCAAGCTTTGGAGGCCAAGTTGGCAACAGCGCTTGGTGAGGATCTAACCGTCTCAGTTTCCAAAGTTAGGCCAGATCAAACCACTGGCGCATTGGGCACAAGCTATGTGTTGACTGTGCAAGGTGGTGATAAGCCAGGAATTGTGGCTGCAGTTACAAAAATTATTGCTAAACACCAGGGCAACATCACTGATCTCACTACTCGTCTTTCCCAAAGTCTATATTTATTGGTAGCCGAAGTTAGTTTGCCAACTGGCATTAATCTGGAAGCAATCAACTCTGAATTAGTAAATGTTGGCAAAGATTTTGGAATTGCTTTGCACTTGACCTTGGTTGAAGAGGACGTGCTCTAAGGTGCTTGAAAGAGTTGAGTTGGCTATGCCAACTTTGCCAACTGGCACTTTGCTAAAAACAGTTGCGGCCCCTAATCAAGCATTAAGCTCACTTTGTGCTGAAGTTGATCCAAAAGACTCAAACATATTGCAATTGGCTGCAGACCTAATTACAACTATGCATGCAAATAAGGGCTGTGTTGGCCTAGCTGCAAATCAAGTTGGGCGTGCTGTCCGGGTATTTGCATTGGATGTATCAAATCATCCAAAGACAACTAAGAGTCATGGTTTATTTGTATTGATAAATCCAGAGATAGTTAGCTCATCTCGAAATGAGAAAAGTCGTGAAGGTTGTTTGTCTGTTCCAGATTTCACCGGTGATGTCAAGCGTGCAACCCAGCTAACAATTACAGGCTATCTGCCAGGCAGCGATAGTCAGATAACCATTGAAACTCAAGGGTTTGAAGCAAAAGCAATAGGTCATGAGATCGATCATCTCAATGGATATTTGTTCTTAGATAGGGTTGCCGGTGCACACGCCATATTCCCACGTAAGAGGTATCTATAGTCTGACCCGCAACACGGCCCTCGTAGCCCAATGGCAGAGGCAAGCGGCTTAAACCCGCTCCAGTATGGGTTCGAGTCCCATCGAGGGCACAAGTTCTAACTAATACAGCTAACGCCTGTTCCTTTTAGGCCGCAGTAACCATTAGGTACACGATCAAGATACTGCTGATGATAAATCTCTGCATAAAAAAATTGTGGTGCTAATTTAATTTCAGTGGTGATCTGGTCTAAGTTAGCAGCCGCTAATTGTGTTTGATAATCAAATTTAGTTTGCTCAGCTATGGCTAATTGCTCAGGACTTGTCAAATAAATTGCTGAGCGATATTGAGTGCCTATGTCATTGCCTTGACGCATCCCACTGGTTGGATCATGCTCTTCCCAAAATATCTTCAAAAGCGATTTAAAACTTACCTGGGCTGGATCAAACACTACTAATACAGATTCTGTGTGCCCAGTCATCCCAGTGCATACTTCTTCATATGTCGGATGTTTAGTGGTCCCACCTTGGTAGCCAGCAGCAGTGACATACACACCTGGAATTTGATAAAACAATCTTTCAACACCCCAGAAGCAGCCCATCCCAAAGTAAACAATCTCAAGATTCGCAGGCCATGGGCCAAGCATTTCAGTTCCCAAGACTCGATGTGTGGTTGCTAACTCAAATAAGTATTGATCTCGACCTGCAATTGTGCTTTCTGGTGCAGGTAGCTGGGTTGGTCTACTTAAAATTCCCATTGGGACATAGTGAACTAATTAAGGCTAGGACGCAACAGCAGGTTTAGTAGGTGCCTTCGGCATCATCAAAACTACAACTAGACCAATCAAGGTAGCACCCAAACCGACCGCAAATACCGAACTAAAGCCGTAGTTATCCACCATCAAACCAGCAACAAGTGGGCCGACTATGGCCCCAAAATCCCCAGCCATCTGGAAAGCCGCTAACAATGGCCCACGACGTTTGCCTTCAACGACATCACCAACAATTGCTGATGGCGTAGTGCTTAAGAATGCACCAGCAAAACCGAGAATGGCCATACTTAGTAGATAGCCAGATCTAGTTTCCCAACCTAATAACAAGGATGCACTAATGACCATGATTACTGAACCAATAAGCATGGCTGGCCTTCGTCCTTTCACATCAGCATATTTACTAGCTGGCATGAACAGCAATCCTTGAGCAAGAGCTGAGAGGAAAAATCCGTAGGCCACCAATGAAGCAGGCTCTAGTAGTTGTTCAGTTACATACAGTGGAACTGCTGCAGCTCTTAACCCAAAAATTGTGAATCCACCTACAGCTGCAACTGTGAAAGCTGCTCGGTAGCCAGCATGCCTAAATCCATCTATTAAGCGCAGTGGAGATTCATGACCTGCATTATCATCATGAATTTCAGGGTCTGCAGTTCTATCTTTAGACAGCAATACGGCAGCTACTAGTGCTGCTAATGCAGTCGCTCCCGCATAGAAGAAGAATGGTGCTCGCAATGAAATTGCGAGCACTACACCACCAATTGCTGGACCAAATAATGCGCCAATTAGAAAACCACTTTGATAAAGACCAACTGCTCTGGCTCTAAGTTCTCTTGGTGCCATTCGTACCACCAATGACATTGCTGAAACTGTGAACATTGAAGAGCCCAACCCACCTGCAGCTCGCATGAACAACAATTGCCCAAAAGTGTCTGCCAAACCAGATAATGCTGAAGATACTGAAACCATTATCAACCCAGCACTTAAGGTGAATCGCTCCCCAATTCGATCTATAAATCTGGCAGCAAAAGGAGCAGATACCACGCGCATTAGTGCAAAGATAGAAATTACAGTGCTAGCTGCGAATGCACTAACCCCAAATGAGCGGCCAAACAGCGGAATCGTTGGAGCTACAATTCCAAAACCTAAAGCCACACAAAAAGAGATTATGGCTAGTACCCAAATTGCAGGAGGTAGGTCTCTTAATTTGGCGTCAGCAGCAGTCTTATTACTCAACAATGTCTCACTAATTATTTTGGTTTAGAGCGCAACCCTACTGCTAGCTCGTAGGAGTTAGGAGTAAGGCTTAACCTCAACGATGCCGATCATCACTTCTTTGCCATTGGGTAGTGAATATTTGACTTGATCGCCAACCTCTTTATTCAATACCGCAGCCCCTAAGGGAGATGTGGGCGAGAGAACGTCCACTGTTGAGTGGGACGCTTCTTCCCTAGATCCAAGTAAGAATGTTTCTTGATCACCATCAGCAAATTCAACAGTTACTACCTGACCAATGTGAACAACACCTTCAGCAACCTCTGGACTGCCGATCTTGGAATGCTCTAATAGATGTCTAATCTGTTTGATACGAGCTTCATTCTTGCCTTGCTCATCTTTGGCAGCGTGATACCCAGCATTCTCTTTAAGATCGCCTTCTTCTCGAGCAGTCTCAATGCGCTTAACCAATTCTTCGCGGCGCTCACCTTCACGCTCAGCAAGTTCGGCTAACAGCCGATCAACTGCAGTTTGGGTGAGCCAATGAATCTCGTTCACAATTTCCTCCAAGCGAAGGCTAGTAGCCAGGTGGTTTTCGACCAGGGGCAGGTTGATCTGGCAGCTGGGTGCCAGGTTCAACTTGTGGTGCTGGCACCGCGGCAACCGAGTCACCAACCGAACAGCCCAGAACTTCAACCAAAACGGCTAAGGATCTGGTAGCAAGTGGGTAATTGATCAATTCTGATTCAACATTGCTGGGCTTAATTGTTAACCAGGCATAGCCAACATCAACTCGGCGATCATCTTGTGCTCGCAGAGCACAAGTGATCTCAGTATTGAGGTCTCGTTTAACTTCAAATTCGGTAATTACTTGATTTTCATCAACTATTTTGAATGATGTGAGTTTGGAATCAACTTCAAGATTTACAAACCTGGGGAATGCCATGATTAAAAAACCCAGAACTACTACTGAAACTACAACTGCGAATATTTTTAAGCCAAAATTTGATGATGGTTTTGGGTAGCGGGATTGAACATCAGGTGGCAGCTTCTCCCACTGCTCTTTAGTTAAAGCCATCTGTGTCCTTACTTGATTACGGTAACTCAACTGCCACACTACAGCCTATGAATTCTGCCCTGAGATTACTTGCCGTGCACGCCCACCCTGACGATGAATCCAGTAAAGGGGCAGCCACCACTGCTAGATATGTCGATGAGGGTGTTGAGGTAATAATTGCTACCGCAACCGGTGGTGAACGCGGTGACTTACTAAACAAGAATTTGGTGCTTGAACCAGGTTACAACTTAGCTGAAATTAGAAAAGCTGAGATGGCAAATGCAGTCAAAGCATTGGGTTGTAAACATGTTTGGTTAGGTCACATGGATAGCGGATTTCCAGAAGGCGACCCAAAGCCACCGTTGCCAAAAGGCTGCTTTGCAGATATCGACCTTGAAGTTGCTGCGGCTGGTTTAGTTAAATTGATTCGTGAATTTAAGCCACAAGTAATTACAACTTATGATGAAAACGGTGGTTACCCGCACCCAGATCACATTCGAACTCATGAAATTACTATGTATGCATATCAAAAAGCACAAGATCCAACTTACGACTTGGATCTGCCACCCTGGCAGGTATCAAAGATTTATTACGATAGAACTATTACCAAGCGCAAAATCTTGGCAGCCCATAAAGCAATTCAAGATCAAGGCATCGACAGCCCTTACACAGATTGGCTAGATCGGTGGGAAGTTGATGGATTTGACCGAGTTACCACCCAAGTTCATGTAGCGGACTATTTTGAACGACGAGACGCAGCTTTATTGGCACATGCAACTCAAGTAGATCCTGCCGGTATGTGGTTTGCCTTTCCTAGAGATATTGAACGAAAAATCTGGCCAACTGAAGATTTTGAGTTAGCCGTATCCAATATTGAGCGCATAGAACAAGAGGACGATTTATTCGCAGGACTTAGATAGGCTTCTTGCATGAATCCCATAACTGAAGCAGATAAAGCAGCAACTCCGGGCCTTTATTTTGCAATCATCATTACTGGGCTGATGATTGCAGTAGTAATTCTTGGAAGATCAATGCTTAAGAGAATCAGAAATATAGATCGTAAATTGGATGAAAATCCTGAAAGTAACTAAGTGCTTATCTCTAATTTACTTTATTCAGTTTATGAGCGCAGATTAACTAAACAATTAGCCAAATTCGAACTACCTAAACATGTTGGTGTCATCTTGGATGGCAACCGTAGGTGGGCCACAGGCAAAGGTGGCAAAAGTTTTGTGGGCCATGCCGCTGGTGCCAAGAAAATTGTTGAGTTCTTGAAGTGGTGTGACGACCTCGATATTCCTGTTCGCACCCTGTGGCTGCTATCCACCGAAAACTTGCAGAGAAAAGATGAAGAGCTAGCACCATTACTTGCAATTATTGAAAGTGCAGTTTTCGAATTGTCTGAAACTGGCAACTGGCGCATTCATATTGTGGGGGCTCGAGAACTTATTCCGTCTCAAACACTTGCCAAACTAGATGCTGCAGCTAAACAAACCGAGAAGTGTGTTGATAAACCGATAGTAAATATCGCGGTGGCTTATGGTGGCAGGCGTGAGGTTGTGGATGCAATCAAGACCTTATTGACTGAAGAAGCAGCAGCAGGAAATTCAGTTAACCAGATCATTGAGTCCTTAAGTGATGAGCAGATCTCGTCACACCTCTACACCAAAGGCCAGCCAGACCCAGATTTAGTAATAAGAACTTCTGGTGAACAACGACTGTCTGGATTCCTGCTTTGGCAATCAGCTCACAGCGAGTTTTATTTCTGCGAGGCTTACTGGCCAGCGTTTAGACGCATCGACTTCCTGCGGGCACTTCGTTCATATACACAACGCCAACGCCGCTTTGGGCTTTAGGCTGAACAAGTTCGATTTCGGCGTGGCGTATCTTGATGGAAACTTGAGTGTGCTTGATTTAAGACCCTAACTTCATTACGGAGGGTTAAGTGGCCACTGCCCGAAAGACTTCCACCAAAATAACTCAAACCCGGGCTAAGCAGAAAACTCCAAAATTAAAAGTTGCTCCAAATGAAAAACCGTCAGCTGTTGCCGAACTTCGTCGCACATATGTAATTGACACAAGTGTCTTGCTTTCAGACCCAAGAGCCCTGCTGCGCTTTGATGAACATGAGGTAGTGCTTCCAGTTGTGGTTATAACTGAGCTAGAAGCAAAAAGATCCCACCCAGAGTTGGGTTATTTTGCACGGCAAGCCTTGCGACTTCTTGATGACCTTCGAGTTGAGTTTGGCAGACTTGATCAGCCAGTCCCTATTGGAAGCAGTGGTGGAACTTTAAGAGTTGAGCTCAATCATGCAGCTGGTGAGCACCTGCCACCAGGACTGCGATTAGGTGATAACGACACTCGAATCTTGTCAGTGGCTGCATCTTTGGCTGCTGAGGGAAATTTCGTCACAGTTGTTAGTAAAGACTTACCCATGCGTGTTAAGGCATCCTCAGTTGGAATTAATGCAGAGGAATATCGTGCCGAATTTGTGGTAACCACTGGTTGGAACGGCATTGTTGAATTAAACGTTGGTTCAAATATCATGGATTCGCTCTATAAAGAAAATGTAGTTGCAATCTCGGAAGCAAAAGAACTTCCAACACACACTGGGATAGTGCTCAGCAGTGATCGAGGTTCTGCTTTAGCTCGAGTTCAACCAGACAAACAAATTAGATTAGTTCGAGGTGATGCTGAAGTATTTGGGCTACGCGGAAGAAGTGCCGAGCAGCGCATCGCACTTGACCTTTTAATGGATGAAGAAATTGGGATTGTTTCTTTAGGTGGTCGGGCTGGAACTGGAAAGAGTGCCTTAGCAATTTGCGCAGGGCTTGAGCAAACACTTGAGCGCGGCAAACACCGCTCGATCATGATCTTTAGGCCGCTATACGCAGTTGGTGGTCAAGAGTTGGGTTATCTGCCAGGAACTGAGGGCGAGAAGATGTCGCCTTGGGCTCAAGCTGTCTTTGACACTTTGGGAGCCATCGCCTCCAAAGAGGTAATTGAGGAGATCCAGTCTCGGGGCATGCTCGAAGTGTTGCCCCTAACTCATATTCGTGGTCGCTCATTGCATGACGCCTTTGTGATCGTGGATGAAGCCCAGTCTTTGGAGCGCAATGTGCTGCTTACGGTGCTTTCCCGAATTGGCCGAGGTTCCAAAGTGGTGCTAACTCATGATGTGGCGCAGCGAGACAATTTAAGAGTTGGTCGGTACGACGGAATCGCTGCTGTTATTGAGAAATTAAAGGGTCATCCGTTGTTTGCGCATGTCACTTTGACCAGATCAGAGCGTTCTCCGATTGCCGCGATGGTCACTGAGATGCTCGAAGAGCTGCCTGGGTTGTGATCCAGGTCACACCTTTTTGGGTTAAAAGTCCGATTTGACCCATAAAAATGTGATTTATTTCGAACACGCGTGAGGGGGGTAACCTGACAAATGTCGGTTAGGTAAGGCACCCTGATCAGATGACAGCGGCAATTAAGCCCTGGGCGACTTCCCTCCTGGCCTTGGCATTAGTTCTGGGTGTGATTCCTGCCTCAGCCACCCCAACTTCGTCGGTATGCGCTGATGGCACGGCTGGTTGTGCTCTGCCCACCGCGACAGAAACTGAAGAAGAGACTGCCGCTGAGCCATTGTTAGCTCGGAGCATCACCCCAGCTCGAGATCGATCCCCACATTTTTTTGCTTCCAAGTCCTACAACCGCTGGTATGCCCAGCTGTATATAGCCCGTGTTTATGACTGGGGCCAGTATCACTGGCGCTGTTTGGATGAGCTGTGGCAGATTGAAAGTGGCTGGAACGAGTTAGCCAAGAACAAGCGCAGTGGGGCCTATGGCATTGCCCAGGCATTGCCAGCTAAAAAGATGGAAGTCTTTGGCAGAAACTGGCAGCGAAACCCAGAGGTACAGATTAAATGGGGAACTTCCTATATCAAGAGCAGATATAAGTCTCCGTGCAAAGCATTGAAGGCTAGAGATCGAAAAGGTTGGTACTAGTTAGGTCTGCCCACTGGGATATTTACTGTCACAGGTCTTAACGTGTCAGCGTAAAAATCATTACCTTTGTCATCAATGACAATAAATGCTGGGAAGTTCTTAACTTCAATCTTCCAAACTGCTTCCATGCCTAAGTCTGCAAAATCTAAAACTTCAACACTGGTGATGTTGTCATGAGCGAGACGAGCAGCTGGCCCACCAATTGAACCTAGATAAAAACCACCAAATTGCTTACACGCATCTGCAACTTCTTTAGATCTATTCCCCTTAGCTAACATCACCATTGAGCCACCTGCTGCTTGAAACCTAGATACGTAACCATCCATTCGACCTGCAGTTGTTGGTCCAAAAGATCCAGATGGCATGCCAGCTGGAGTCTTTGCTGGACCTGCATAATAAACAGCGTGGTTCTTGAAATATTCTGGCAACTCTTCACCACGATCTAGCATTTCATCAATTCGCGCATGTGCTAAATCTCGAGCCACAATCATGGTGCCAGTCAAGCTCACTCTGGTTTTAACCGGATGTTGTGAAAGGGCATAGCGAATTTCTTGCATTGGCCTAGATAGATCAATTTCAACTACTTTGGAATTATCTACGCTTTCAACATCAGGTAAGAAGTGAGCAGGGTCAGTTTCTAGCTGCTCTAGAAAGACACCGTCTTTGGTGATCTTGCCTAATATTTGTCTATCTGCGGAACATGAAACAGCAATTGCCACTGGACACGAAGCACCGTGACGCGGCATTCGAATCACGCGCACATCATGACAAAAATACTTGCCACCAAACTGAGCACCAATCCCAAAACTTTGAGTCAGTTTTAAAACCTGGTTTTCTAACTCAAGATCCCTAAATGCATGTCCGGCTGCAGAACCCTTGGTTGGCAAAGTGTCTAGATATCTAGCTGATGCCAATTTTGCAGTTTTAAGAGTGTGCTCTGCTGATGTTCCACCAATAACTATCGCCAAGTGATACGGCGGACAAGCCGAGGTTCCTAATGTTCGAAGCTTTTCATCTAACCAGTTCATCAATTTGTTTGGATTAAGCAGTGCTTTTGTTTCTTGGAATAGCAAGGACTTATTAGCAGATCCGCCACCTTTAGCAATGAATAAAAATTCATATTCAGCAGCAGTGTCAGGATCAGTGTTTGCCCCAATCTCAATTTGGGCAGGCATGTTGGTGCCAGTGTTTTTTTCATCAAACATGGTTAACGGAGCTAACTGGGAATAGCGTAAATTAAGTTTTTGGTAAGCATCAAACATACCTTTGGCAATCGATACCTCATCATTACCTTCAGTTAAGACATGCATGCCTCGATCTGCTTTAACAATTGCAGTTCCCGTGTCTTGACACATTGGCAGCACGCCACCTGCTGAAATATTTGCATTCTTAAGCAGATCTAAAGCCACGAATCTATCGTTTGGGCTTGCCTCTGGATCATCAATGATTGCTCGAAGTTGACTTAAGTGTGAGCTGCGAAGCAAATGCTGGCAATCCTTGATTGCTTCATAACTTAATTTTTCGATCGCCTCTTGGCTAACTTGCAGAAATTTCTTACCGGCAACTTCAACAACTGAAACACCCTCGGTAGTCAATAACTTATATTTAGTCGTATCTGGACCAATTGGCAGAAGTTCAGTATAGGAAAACTCAGTCAAGGTCATTCCTCTTCTTCAGCAGCGGCTAATTTTTCTTCAGCAGCAGTTAGAAATGCATCACAGATCTTGGCTAGCAATTCGCCTCGCTCCCAAAGTGCAATGTTTGTTTCCAACTCAAGGCCGCCTTCTTCCATCTTGGCCACAACTTCAGACAAAGCGGCACGAGCTTGCTCATATCCAAGTTTTTCCGGGGTTGTTCCGCCTGGCAGCGAGATCTTGGTCATGCCCCAACTTTACGCCCGAATACAGTTAGCCGATGCCAATAGGTGATAACGCCGCTGATGCGCTGCCAGTTAGGGAAGTGCTCAATCGGCTCAAGGAATACATCAAACGGCTGCCTGCAATCTGGGTTGAGGGTCAATTAGCTGAAGTTAAAGATCGGCCCGGCTCCTCGGTGATCTTTGCCACATTGCGCGATTTAGAAACAGATGGATCTTTATCCACCTCATCCGTTCGAGCAGCTCTAAAAGACGATGTGCAGCACCTCAAAGATGGCGATCGAGTCTTGATGTTGTTACAACCAGAAATTTGGCCAAGACGGGGCGAATTACAAATGCGGGTGCTGGCAATTAAGCCAGTTGGCATTGGTGAGTTGCTCGTTAAATTAGAAGCCCTCAAGCAAAAACTCCTGGCAGAGGGATTGTTTGCACCTGAGGCAAAGCAACCAATTCCTTTTCTTCCAATAAAGATTGGTTTAGTTTGCGGTCGAACAAGTGCCGCTCTCACAGATGTATTAGTCAATGCAAGAAATAGATGGCCAACCGTTGAGTTTGAGATAAGAGAAGTAGCTGTACAAGGTGTTGACGCGGTTAAGGAAGTTTCGGCAGCCTTGATCGAACTAGAGCAAGACTCAAAAGTGGATGTGATTATTGTGGCTAGAGGTGGAGGGTCACTAGAAGACCTCTTGCCATTTTCTGACGAAAGCCTGGTGCGCTTAGTTGCTTCTTTGAAAACTCCAATTATTTCGGCAATTGGTCACGAACAAGACTTTCCACTTCTAGATTTTGTAGCAGATTTAAGGGCATCAACTCCAACCGACGCTGCTCGCCGAGTAGTGCCAGATCTTGAGGACGAGATGGACTTTATTGATGATTTAGTTTCTCAACTAAATCATCAATTCAATTCCATACTCAGAGATCAACGCAGCGTGTTAATCGAACTACAAAGCAATTTAATTCAACTACACCCAAAGACACAGACTTTAATGAACCGAAATCTAATTAGAGATTTCCGCTATCAGATGAGAACTCATGTGCGTGCAGATTTAAGTCTTGCTCGCACCGAGTTAAGTTCAGCTGCTGGTGCTATTCGTGCATTGAGCCCACAAGGAACGCTAGAGCGAGGTTATGCGGTGGTTCGAGCAGCTAGCGGATCGCTAATCACAAAGCCGCCTGTGGCTGGGTCTAAGTTAAAGATAAAAGTGGCTGAAGGTGAATTTAACGCCACTTCAGGCGAATAAGCACCAATCTGCTTGGGGCTCTATCCTTCGCACATGAGTTCAAAGAAGGTCTTAATAGCAGCACCGCGGGGATATTGTGCCGGTGTTGATAGAGCCATCATCACCGTTGAGCAAACTCTTGATCTTTATGGGGCTCCGGTTTATGTGCGAAAGCAGATCGTGCACAACAAACACGTAGTAGAGGACCTAGAGGCTAGAGGTGTCGTCTTTGTCGAAGAATTAGACGAGGTTCCGGTTGGCAGCACTGTAGTTTTTTCAGCTCATGGGGTATCACCCGCAGTGCATGCTCAAGCAGCTCAATTGAATTTAAAAACAATTGATGCCACATGTCCGCTGGTAACTAAGGTTCATCAAGAAGTTAAGAGATTTGCAGCTGAGGACTATCAGATTCTGTTGATAGGCCATGAAGGTCACGAGGAAGTTGAAGGAACAGCCGGCGAAGCACCTGACCATGTGCAACTTGTGGATGGATTAGATGCAGCAGATAGTATTCAAATTGATCCAAATCGCCCGGTGGCTTGGTTATCTCAAACCACTTTATCTGTTGACGAAACTTTAGAAACAGTTCATCGCCTAAAGAAACGCCTACCATTGTTGATGGATCCACCTAGTGACGACATTTGTTATGCAACTCAGAACCGTCAAGTGTCAGTTAAGGCGATTGCACCTCAAGTTGAACTTCTAATTGTGGTTGGCTCAGCAAACTCTTCAAACTCAGTGCGGTTAGTTGAAGTTGGATTAGATGCAGGTGCCAAGGCGGCGTATCGAGTTGATAATGCTGGAGAGTGTAAAACTCAGTGGCTAGCTGGAGTTAGCACGGTGGGTTTAACTTCTGGTGCCTCAGTTCCTGAAGTATTAGTAGAAGGTGTTTTGGATTGGTTAGCCAGTAATGGATTTAATGACACTGAAGAAATAACCACCGCTGAAGAGCATCTAATTTTTGCAACTCCACCAGAGCTTCGCAAAGCCCAAAAGGCTGCTAAAAACTAGTTTGCAGAACTGCTGCATAGTGCTCTTAACTTGAATTTATTGATTAGTGAACGTTTTGTTTTTTAGGTCATTAACTTAAAAAAAGCATAAAAAGATTTTTTGCTAAGTGGCGGGGTGCGTATGTATCCAATTCAAGATAGCCTATGACTATGCGCTTGGGCTTATCAGTTTTCTTGTCACTGCTACTTGCAGCAGTAATAGCAAGTCCTGTATCGGCCCATCAACCGGTAACACTGCTGGATAGTGATACTACGCCTAATGCTGGCCCACTCCTTGCTGATGGCACTGTCTCTTTTGCTATTCGTGCTTCATTTTCAAAAGCAGGTCAGAAGAAAGCGTTTAGGGCTGCACTTAAAGGTGGTGATAAGTTAGCAGTTCAATATTTAATTATCGATAGAAAACCAGAGAATTCATTGAAGAATTCTTTGCTACCACAATTAGTAATTACAACACCATCAGGAAAAAAGATCAGGATCAAATTTAGCGAACGAACTACGTTCTATGAACGTTATAGCGGTACTAATTATCTCTATCTTTCTCGTTTTGAAGGACTAGCTGAAGCTGGAATTTACCAATTTGTAGCCACTTCACGTGCTAGAGCCTCCATCACAATTGCTGTTGGTGAAAGAGAAGTACCAGGAGAAGTAATTAGAGGCCCTGTTAGATGACTGTAAGATCTAATTGAGACTTAAGTGCGTTGCGAGGGACACGAACTCTTGAGCCAGCGGCTAAGAGTTAGTAGATTTCTTGTAAAAGAAATAACTCAGGCCAGATGCAATAATCACGAATGGCGCGAGAGTCGATAGATGCAAAAAGATGGCGGCACCCATCTGATTAATTGGGTTTGCAGCCCTAATTGCAGACCACAAGTTAGCAACCACAATGCTTAATAAAAATGCACTTGGCATGGTTGCAACCAAGTAGGGAAGATCAAGCTTTTCTAGCCTTTTGTTTCCATAAACAACTAAACCAATAGCTGTAACCCCAGTAATTAATCCAATTTGATCCCTAAGTCTTAATTCCAGCACAGCCACGATTGCTAATAATCCAAAAGTTATCCAGACGAATTGAGTTAGTGATTTGGAGTTAACCGGCTCGGGCAACACTTTTCGCCGGTTAGCAACGGCTGGGCGAGCTTGGTCTGCTTGGTCTCCAACAGCACCTAAAGCTCGATAAAGCCTGCCTGGTTTATTACTCACAGGTGAAGTGTAAGAAATTATTGATGGTTTTGGGGGAGGCTAATTGGCTAACCGATAAGGTCGCCCACGTGGCACTAACTATTGGCATCGTCGGCTTACCAAATGTGGGCAAATCCACGATGTTTAACGCGCTCACACGAAGTAATGTTTTAGCTGCCAATTACCCATTCGCCACGATTGAGCCTAACGTTGGAGTGGTAGGTGTGCCAGATGCTCGTCTGCCAGTGTTGGCCAAAATATTTAATTCTGAAAAAATACTTCCAGCAACAGTTTCATTTGTAGATATTGCAGGCATCGTTAAGGGTGCATCTGAAGGTGCTGGGTTAGGAAATAAATTCCTAGCCAACATTCGAGAAGCCGAAGCAATCTGCCAGGTAATTCGAGGATTTAAGGATCCGGATGTGATCCATGTTGATGGTCGGATATCACCTAAAGATGATATTGAAACCATCAATACAGAGTTGATTTTGGCTGATCTCCAAACCATTGAGAAGGTGCTGCCTCGAATTCAAAAAGAAGCTAGAACTGATAAAAGTAAAGCGGAAGTAGTAGCAGCAGTTGAGCAAGCACAAAAGATTCTTGATTCAGGAAAGACACTTTTTGAATCAAAGATGGATTTAACCAACCTAAAAGAACTCTTCTTACTCACTGCTAAACCATTCTTATATGTCTTCAATGTCGATGATGTTGGTTTATTGGATGAACCTGCGAAGGAAGCAATGCGAGCTATGGTTGCCCCAGCCGAAGCCATTTTCTTGGATGCTCGCTTAGAAACAGAATTATTGGAGTTAAGCGACGAAGAAGCGCTTGAGTTACTAGAAACAGTGGGTCAAAAAGAATCTGGCTTAAGTCGGCTAGCAAAAGTAGGTTTTGATACTTTGGGATTGCAAACTTATTTAACAGCAGGCCCTAAGGAATCTAGGGCTTGGACCATCCCAAAAGGAGCAACCGCCCCAGAGGCCGCCGGGGTAATTCACACCGATTTTCAACGAGGGTTTATTAAGGCCGAAGTTGTGGGATTTAATGACTTAATTCAAGCGGGATCTATGGCTGAAGCCAAGTCCAAAGGATTGGTTAGAACTGAAGGCAAAGAGTATGTGATGGCTGATGGTGATGTAGTTGAGTTTAGGTTTAACGTTTAATTCTTAAGATGCTGATTAAAGAAGTCTAATTCCATAGTGAGCAGTGTTGATGTAACAGAGTGCTGTGGAGTCATATGAGTGACATTAGATAGTGGTAAGAATTGGTGTACCAAACCTAAGTTAATTAGATGCGTTGATAGCTGTAAGGAATGTGCACTTAACACGTTGTCATCGGCTAGCCCATGCACAATTAGTAACTTACCTATCTGCTTTGGAGTAAGTGTTAACAAAGAATTTTTCTGGTAGGTCTCTATTTCGTCTTTGGGATTTCCTAAATATCTCTCGGTGTAAGCAGAGTCATATAGCTCCCAACTAGTAACTGGAGCACCTGCAACTGCTGCTTTAAAGATGTCTGGGCGCACCATGGTGGCAAGTGCTGCCAAATATCCGCCAAAGGACCAACCTCTAATTCCAACGCGGTTTAAATCTAAAGTGCCTGGTAGTTCAGCATCTGCTTGAGCCAGTGCTGACAATTGAAACTCAAGAGATTTGGCGAAATCCTTGTAAATTGTGTGCTCCCATTCTGGGTTAACACCAATTGATCCTGGGCCATCAGCCACAATCACAGCAAAGCCTTGATCGGCAAACCACTGATCTAAGGCATATTTACGACTGCTTGCCGTTACTAATTGAGCATGCGGGCCGCCATAAGGAGCCATGATGACTGGCAATGGGCCCTTGAATTTTTCTGGCAGCAATACGACTACTCGGTTTTGTTTGGTTTGACTTAATTTCTTTAGGTTTAACGGAATTCGTGGAGCAAGCGAGAAGTCAGGAATGTTAACTGTGGCAGCTTCAGTAACGAACTGGTATTTCGGTTCAGAATCGAAGCTAGTAGTGGATGTAAGCAGAGCAGATTCAGAGGCCGCCAAAACAGTTGAGTAATTCTCTCCATGGGTTAGTTGAGTGATCTCATCAGAATCAAGTTTGAATACCTGATTGCAAGCTGAATCAGAAGTCGCTTCAAAGATTACAAAGTTTTCGTTGCTATAACAGATTCTGCGCACATACAGCTCTGGGCTAGATATGGCAACTCCATTTTTAAATAACCGTCTGGCGTTGTTTGAAAAATCATCTAGCACATTCAGACGCGAGGTTTCAGTCACTGCATGTAATTGTGGATTTGATTCCACCCAAGTTGGGCTGGTTAAGATTTCAGCAACAGAGGCACTACCTTGTAAATCAAAGTTAAGAACATGAAGTTCTTGCTGACTGCGGCTGAGTACGACTGCATATATCGCTGAGTTGGACACCCAGCCAGCAGTGGAAAGATAAGGGAAGTTCTCGGTATCCCAAGTAATGGACTGAGACACATCTTTAGCTGAAAATACCCTCAGTCCAATTTTGGGATTATTAGTTCCAGCAAATGGATATTTAATGGTTTTGGCTCCAGCTGTGGGCTCAGCTGGATTTCCTAAATGAATTTCTGAGACTTGATCATCATTTGTGAATTGTGCTAGTAACTGCTCTCCATTTGGTGACCACCAGATCCCTTGGGATCTGCCAAACTCTTCGGCACTTAGAAAATCAGATATGCCCCATTTGTTCCCATCTATTGGCGAAATCTGATAACCCAAATCTGGACTTAGTGTTGGAATGATCCAAACTGCATCCTCAATTACACAAGCAATTGTTCTACCATCTGAAGTTATGCGTGGGTCAACTACACCTTGATATGAAGGGATGTGATTGGTTTGAGTTAGTGCATCCACAACCACTAAAGAGCCATTTAATGCAAAAGTTATGTATCGACCGTCAGTGCTTGCGCTATAAGCCGTGATTCCTTGTCCAGCTTCTCGTAATCGCTCTCGCCTGGCCTTCTCGGCTTCTGGTATGTCTTGATGAGCCACCAGTGAAGTTTTTGGATCAAATAATGATTCGATTTCAGAAGTTGCAGGATCAAGTCGTTTAAGTTGCAAAACTGGATCAAAAGGACCATCACTTTGTAGAAAGTAGACACCCGAATCTGTAATTGAGAAGGATCGAGGTGCACCATTGCGAAAACGACCAGAAGCTGCGTACTGGTTGAGGAAATTGGAATCCGAACTCATGTGCGTAAACTAGCGGGGACTGCTTGGAAACCAAATTGGTGGCATAGATTTAAGGGTAGTTAGGTTAGGGTTCGATATGCCCAAGTCGCGATTTCGGTGGATTACACCTCTATTGATTTCACTTGCCGTAACTATTGCTGGCGCTTTCTTATCTTCTTGGGCTTTAGGTCAAATTCCAGTAGGCGCGATTGTTTCTGGGGTGGCCATCTTTATGGCAACTAGATTTATTCGAAATACCTATGCATCATTTGGGTTATCGACTTTGGTGGTAATTAGCTGGGGATTCATCACCTTCTTAGCAGCAACTCGAACTAGTGCTGGTGATTTAATTTTAATTTCGGATGATTTAACCTATTGGTATTTTGGGATAGCAGGAACCGCAGCTTTGTTTTCATTAGTTTTACCTAGCAAGTCAAGGTAATTTGATTGACCTTCTGATTACGGGTCCGCTGCTAGTGTCATTGACCCAATAACCGGCAGTAGTGATTTGATCTCGAAGTTGATCAGATAAATTGAAATCTTTGTTCGCCCTAGCAATTTCTCTCTCTTGAACTAATTTAATTACAGAATCATCAATTACTAATTTTGGCTTGGCAAGATCAAGCCCTAACATCCTAGATGCAGCATTTAACATCATCGATCGCTCCTTTGGGCTTTTTGCTAAAGACTTTTCAAGACCACGAATTGCCATAATGGCTGTGGGAGTATCTAAGTTGTCAGCTAAGTGCTCAGTTATTTGATCAGAAATAGCGTGGTTGTATTGGTCACTAACTATGGAATCACTCCAGCGCGCAATCGTGGTTTCAGCTGCCACCAAGGTATCCCAAGTTAGGTTTAGTTGTTGTCGATAGTGGTGTTCTAGAAAAGCCAAGCGAACTGCGGCAGGCGAGATCCCAGCATCGATTACATCTCTTAAGAGCACAACGTTATTAGTGCTCTTCGACATTTTGCGACCCTCAAACAGTAAATGCTCTGCATGCACCCATTGACCCACAACTTCTTTGCCAACGATTGCATTTGATTGAGCTCTTTCATTTTCATGGTGAGGAAAACGAAGATCAATTCCACCAGTGTGAATATCAACTTGATCACCAAATGCATCCAAACACATAGCTGTGCATTCAATATGCCAACCTGGAAATCCAACTCCCCAAGGTGTCTGCCAGGTGAGTTCACTGCGTCGATTATCGGTTATTTTCCACAGAGCCCAGTCCCCATGAAAACGTTTGGTTTCGTCTATCTCGTCTAACAACCTATGACCAGGCTTTAACTGCTCGAGTGTGTTGCCACTAATTGCCCCGTAAGACTCATATTTAGTAGCATCAAAATAAACAGAACCATTTTCACCTTGGTAAGCAAATCCTTTATCCATTAATTTCTGAATCACATTGATCATTGATTCAATAGTTTCACTAGCTCTTGGAGTTTGATCTGGAGTTCGAATGTTTAAAGCGGTTATGTCTTGGAAGAAACCCAATTCATATTTTCGAGCAATCTCTAGTGCTGATAATTTCTCAGCTGCTGCCTGTTTAAGCATCTTGTCTTCTGTGCTGTCACTTGTGTCCAAATTGGAGTCATCTGCCATATGGCCCACATCTGTGATGTTTTGCACTATGAACGAGTCAGCATCATGGGCTGCAAGAGCCAAGCGGATCAGGTCTGGGAGTAAGAAGCTACGTAGGTTTCCAAGATGAACATCTCGATAAACCGTTGGCCCACATGCATATATCCGAACCTGACCGCTGGCTGGTGGGCTGCCTAAAGTCCTGCTCTTGGTGTCGTAGATTCGGATCATGGCCACAGCGTAGGAGGGAAAACGCCCCAGGGTTGTATTTGCTTACCCTGTCGTAAGCGATAGCCTCAGCCAGCGAAATTAGGAGCCGACCATGACCTACGTCATCACCGATAAGTGCATTGATGTTCAAGACAAGTCTTGTATTGAAGAATGCCCAGTGGATTGCATTTATGAAGGCGATCGGATGCTCTACATCCACCCAGATGAATGTGTCGACTGTGGTGCTTGCGAGCCGGTTTGTCCAGTGGAAGCAATTTTTTATGAAGACGATGTTCCAAGTGCAGTTAGTAATTTTACTGAAATCAACAAAGAATTCTTTAATGAAATTGGCTCACCTGGAGGAGCAAGCAAGTTAGGTCGCGTTGGCAAGGATGTACCAACCGTGGCTGAAATGCCTGGGAAAGCTAGTTAGTTCTTGTTAAGCGATCGGTTACCAGATTTCCCTTGGGATTTATTAGAACCGATTGCCAAGATTGCTCGATCACACCCTGCTGGGTTAATTGACTTATCTGTTGGCACTCCAGTTGATTCTGTTGCTGAAGTAATTACTAAAGCTGCAAGTTTGAATCTTGATGCGCATGCTTATGGACTGTCTGCTGGCAGTAAAGGATTAATTGCAGCGCAAACTAATTGGTTGATAAAAACTACAGGGGTAGTTGAAGAGAATTTTAATACCATCGCTTCGATTGGCTCTAAAGAGGCAGTATCTTTGATGCCACTTCTTCTTGGACTTGGATCAAATTCAGTAGTGGTTATTCCAGAGATTGCGTATCCAACCTATGAAGTGGGTGCCAAGGTCGTGCAAGCAGAGGTAATTAGAGCAGACCACCCAGATTTAGTATCCGCTAAGAAAGTTGATTTAGTCTGGCTAAATTCACCAGGCAATCCAACTGGAGCAATTGCAGATATCGAAACCTTAAAAGCCTGGATTATGTTTGCTCGAAAACACAATGCGGTTGTTGTTTGTGACGAGTGCTATCTAACGCTTGATTGGGAAGCTTCGGCAAGTGGTCAACCACCTGTTTCGATATTGGATAAGCGAGTCAATAACGGAGATCTATCAAACATTCTGGCGTTACATTCCTTATCAAAAAGATCTTCAATGGCTGGTTACCGAGCAGCAGCTATATCTGGCTCTAAGCCATTAATTGAGAAAATTCTGTTGGCTAGGAAACATTTAGGATTGATCAGTTCGAGTGTTACCCAAGCGGCCAGTGTTGCTGCCTGGGGTGATGAAGATCATGCTGAAACTCAAAAGCAGATTTATGCTAAACGTCGAGCAACAATGCAAGCCGCTTTCTTGAACGCTGGCTTTGAAATTAAAGAGTCCTCAGCAGGTTTGTATTTATGGATGACTAGAAATGAAGATGGCTGGGAAAGTGCTGCTTGGCTGGCACAATTTGGAATTTTGGTTGCACCTGGATCATTTTATGGACCAAAGGGAAAGAATTTCATCCGCGCAGCACTAACTGAAACAGATGAAAGAATAAATCAGATTAGTGAGCGTTTAATGTAAAGCGGCGTTCAAGCCGCCCCAAGACCCAGTTCGAACAATTGCTTCGATTGCCCCAGTTTGACTATTTCTTCTAAATAACAAACCTTTAGCGCCAGATAATTCAACGGCCTTTACTGTTGTGTTATCTGGCAGCTTAACTTTGGAACCGGCAGTTAGATATAGACCTGCTTCAACTACCGATTCATTACCTAGCGAAATTCCGATTCCAGCATTTGCCCCAATTAAGCAATTCTCACCAATTGAGATAACTTCTTTACCGCCACCAGACAAAGTTCCCATAATCGAGGCACCACCACCGATATCACTGCCAGCACCAACAGTGACTCCAGCACTAATTCGGCCTTCCACCATTGACTTTCCTAAAGTTCCTGCATTGAAGTTCACAAACCCTTCATGCATCACAACTGTGCCTTCAGCTAAGTGAGCCCCAAGGCGAACTCGGTTGGCATCAGCAACCCGAACCCCAGATGGAACAACATAGTCAAACATTCTTGGGAATCGATCTACTCCCAAAATCAATGCATCTTCACCTTTAGCCCGCATCGCTTGCACATAATGGGCTGCATGTTCTGTTTGAACTGGGCCATGAACAGTCCAAGCCACATTTGCAAGTAAGCCAAAGATGCCATCCAAATTTAATCCATGGGGTCTAACGAGTCTGTGTGAAAGGAGATGCAATCTCAAATATGCATCCAATGCGTCAGTTGGTGCGGCGTTTAGATCATTAATTACAACTTCCACAATCTTTCGAGAAACTGAAGTTGCTGAATCATGAATTTCTGGCAGATTAACCGCTAGCGGTTTTAGTTGCAATGCTGGGGCTGGAAACCAAGCATCTAATATGGTGTCGCCAACATAGTTGGCAACACCTAAGCCAGATGCAGAAATTTGGTTTCCCATGCCCCTACCGTAATGGCGGAGCCAGCTTTAAGTGAAGGACCTATGACCTCGGTTTGTGTTTTTTGTGCCGCTAACGCACAGATTGACCCTGTCCATATTAAGACAGCATTCGAACTCGGTGCCGCTATTGCTGCCCGTGGTTGGACATTAGTCTCTGGTGGCGGGTCGGTGTCTTCAATGGGTGCTGTTGCAGATGGTGCGAGATCTAAAGGTGGCCAAACAATTGGAGTAATTCCAAAAGCACTGTTTGAAAAAGAAGTCGCAGATCATGACTCCTCTGAATTAATTGTTTCCCAAAACATGAGAGATCGAAAAGCTGAGATGGAAAACCGTTCGGATGCATTCATTGTGCTGCCAGGTGGAATTGGGACCTTAGAAGAATTTTTTGAGATCTGGGTTAGTCGATCACTTGGCATGCATGACAAACCAGTGTTGGTCTTGGATCCAGTTGGTCTATATCAGCCACTTCAAACTTGGTTAAATCAACTTACTGAACTTGGTTTCATTTCTGCAGAATCTGCCCAATGTGTTTATTGGACTAAAGATATTGAAACTGCCCTTGATCAAATAACCCAAGAATTAGCAAATCCGGTAACACGCCAAGGAACTGATGCTGAAATTGTAGAAGCGGAGCTCTAGTTGTTTACCAGAGAAGTAACCCTTGAAGTTATCTTGCCTGCCAACATTGAGAAATCATTTGCGGCAATGGTCAACTGGCCTGCGCAAAGTGACTGGATGTTAGGCACCAAAGTTTGGTTAAGTGCAGGGGATGGCCAATCGGTAGGTTCAGAAATAACAGCTTTGACTGGAATTGGCAGCAAACTTGGGCTTCTTGACACCATGCGAATTACTAATTGGGAACCACCAAAGCTGGTTGAGGTCTTGCATGTTGGCAAAATACTTAAAGGTGTTGGTATTTTTAAACTGGAACCAATTTCAGATAACCAAACAAAATTCATCTGGTATGAATCAGTTTGGCTACCGTTTGGCATCTTTGGATTGTTTGGGTGGTGGCTCATTAAGCCTGGTTTTGTCTATGGGGTGCGAAAATCCCTCAAGAAGTTCAGCAGCACCCTGTAATTGGTACTGCCGTGGCCCAAAATTGATGGGTAGGGGATAATAAGTCCCTCATAGAGGCTCCCTAGGGCGCTTTAAGCAAAAAGAGGTGACTTTCATGGCTGCAATGAAGCCTCGTACTGGCGATGGGCCAATGGAGTGCACCAAAGAGAACCGTCACTTCGTGATGCGAGTACCTCTTGAGGGCGGCGGACGTTTAGTTGTTGAGTTGTCTATTGCTGAGGCTAATGAATTAGCTGAGACTTTAACTGCTGCAGTGTTACCAGTTGCTAAGTAACTAGCTCTTTCGAGCTGCTACCACTAATCCCTGCCCAAGCGGGATAATCGAAGAATCAAAATCATCAGACTCATGTATTAACTCTGTAAGTAATTTTGCTGAATTTTCTCTAGCCGATAACACCCCGTGCACAATCAATAATCCATTATTTCTGATTAAACGAACAGCATCTTCTAATAGGGCGGATGCATCGAACTGGTTCACATCAACAAAAACTAGGTCATATCCGTTATCAGTTAATTTACTCAAGACCAAATTTGCGCGGCCAGCTAGCAATCTCACTTGATTGCTATTAACTCCGATGATATTCAATAACTCCTTAGCAGATTTTTGATATTCAGATTCAATATCTATTGAAGTGATAGTGCCATCTTCGGCTAGCCCCAAAGAAAGCCAGGCAGCACTAATTCCAACGCCGGTTCCCACATCAACTACGTGCTTAGCATCAATAGTTGTGCATAAGGTGCGCAGCAAGGAGCCCACTCCAGCAGAGATGGCTGGGCACCCCAACTCAATTGATTTGGGTCTAGCTAGTGAGATTGGCTCTAATTCATCGGCGAAGGATTCAATACGTTGCTTCACAGATGATTCAGAAGATTTGAAGAAATCATCATCCATGGTTGGCCGATCCATTGGGGTGCCTCCTTTGGGGTGCTCGCTAGTAGGCGCAGTTAACCACCTAATGAGAAGATAGCCGACCTCAAGCAGGGAGTAAGCGTGAGTAACGAGTTAATTTCACCATGGATCAGGGCAGAAGGTGACCTGCCCAAAATCATCACGCCGGCGGTTGCCCCAACCCCAAAGCCAAGGGCTAAATCGAACCTAATCGTGATCGCGCTACTTGCTGGCCTGCTTGGAGGTGTGCTTGGCGGAGTGGGTGGTGCTGTTTTAAACGTTGGAAATCAATCCAATACCAATAGCACTATTAATCTGCCAACATTTACTACCGAACCTCAAGAGTTTGCCGCTGACTCGGTTGCAGGTTTAGCGCAAGCAGTTTTACCAGCAGTTGTTTCCTTAGAAGTCAGTGGAACTGAACAGGGCACTGGCTCAGGTTTCATTATTGATTCCAATGGTTATATCTTGACCAACAATCATGTTATTGATGCAGCAATTAATGGTGGTGAAGTCAAGGTCTATTTCCAAGACGGAAGCTCAGTCCTAGGTGACATCGTTGGTCGAAATCAAAGTTTTGATTTAGCAGTAATTAAGGTTGAGAAAACAAACCTTCCAACTTTAGGGCTTGGTGATTCAAAGGCAGTTGTTGTTGGTGAGCGGGTAATCGCAATTGGTTCACCATTAGGTTTAAGTGGCACCGTCACATCTGGGATTGTTTCTGCTTTGGATCGTCCGGTAACAGCCGGTGATGCCCAAGACACTTCGTTTATTAATGCAATTCAAACAGATGCTGCAATTAATCCAGGTAACTCTGGTGGGCCATTAGTGAATTCAAAAGGCTTAGTAATTGGTGTAAATAGCGCAATTGCCACATTGGGAATCTCCAGCCAAGCTGGCTCAATTGGATTGGGATTCGCAATCCCCATAAATGAAGCTAGACGAATTGCTGAGGAGATTATTCAAACTGGAACTTCTTCCACACCAATTTTGGGTGTTTTAGTTGATTTAAGTTATACAGGCCCAGGAGCGCTGCTTACTGAAATCACCAAGAATGGTGCTGCTTCCACAGCTGGCATCAAAGCTGGCGAGATTATCTTGAGTGTTAATGGTCGGATTGTGAACAGCAGCACTGAGTTAGTGGTGGCTATTAGAGCAAATGCACCAGGAGACACTGTCACCCTTCGAGTTAAAGGGTCTGATGGCAAGATTAGATCTGTTAAGGCAATATTAGATAAGCAGGTCGAGTAAGTGTTTGATATTGGAATTGGTGAAACTATTGCTATCGCCATTATTGGCTTATTAGTAATAGGGCCAGACCGTCTGCCACAGTATGCAGCACGTGCAGCTCGAGGTTTAAGGGATTTAAAGTTGTTTGTTGATAAGGCCCGGGCTGATCTCAAGGATACTGTCAACCTAGGTGATCTAGGAGTTAGTGATTTAAAATCAGTAATGGATGTGTCTGATCAAGATAATGGTTCAAAAAATAAAAACTCGAGAAATGTTGAAGATATAACTTAAACAGGATCGATCTTTAATGTTTGACCAACCAAACCTCTAGGCATTACAGATAGTGTGTTTGCAATGCTCTTGATTGCTTTAGCTGCTGGGGCATCAGGGTGACTCAAAATTATTGGCTCTCCACTATCGCCACCAAGGCGCACCTGTGGGTCGATAGGGATTGTCCCCAATAGATCAATGTTGGAATTTGTTGCTGCCGACAATTGCTTGGCTATCTCTAAACCAGCTCCCATACCAAAAACATCAATGACTTGACCTGTTTCAGGAACTACTAACCCAGAAAGATTTTCAATCACCCCAATGACTCGTTGTTTTAGGTGATGTGCCAACACCCCAGCCCTGATTGCTACTTCAGCGGATGCCTCATGACCTGAGGTCACCACAATTACTTGAGAAGTTGGTACCAAGTGAGCCATAGATATTGCCACATCACCTGTTCCTGGTGGTAAATCAATCAACAGAAAATCTAGATCACCCCACCAAACATCTACTAAAAACTGTTCAAGCATCTTGTGCAGCATTGGTCCACGAAATGCAACTGGCTCATTCACCCCACCTTTTTTGAATGGAAGCGTTGAAATTACTTTTATGCCGTGATTTTGAGGAGGCATCATCATGCCTTCAACCATGGTGGGGGCACCCAGAGCATTCAATAATCGGGGAATGGAATGCCCATAGATATCTGCATCAATGATGCCAACGGTTCGACCCAGTTGAGTTAGGGCAACAGCTAGATTTACAGTGAGACTGGATTTACCAACCCCACCTTTACCTGAAGCTATTGCAATCACTTTAGTTAAATTATTTGGATTATTGAAAGGGTTTTCACGTTCAACTCCACCTTTTAGGTGTAGTCGCAGATTAGCTCTTTGCTCATCGCTCATGACCGAGAATTCAATTGAAATGTTTAGGTGTTCATCTAATTTTAGAATCGCTGATTTAACAGAGTCAGAAATTTCAGTACGCATTGGGCACCCAGAAACGGTAAGCAACACTCCAACCTTCACTGAAGATGATTCAATCTCAACAAAGTCAATCATCTTTAGTTCAGTTAATGGGCGTCTAATCTCAGGATCTAATACCTTTGATAAGGCATCCATTACTTGGTCTTGGGTCAACATGTCGCAACCCTATGGGAGGCTCTTCAGTACTGCTTAAGGATGGATGACAGCGTAACCTTGGGCCATGCAGGACATTGAGTGCGTAATAGTTGATTGGGGCGGAGTCCTAACTCGTTCCATTAATGACTCAGTAGCGTCTTGGATGCAGCAAGATGGAATCAATGAGCAAATCTTTGAATCGGTAATTAGTCAATGGCTAGGCCCTGCAGCAGGTCTTGAAGCACATTTTAATCCCATTCACGCTTTAGAGCGTGGCGAAATTCAAGTTCCAGATTTTGAAAAAAGATTAGCCCAGGAATTAACTCTCAAGAGTCATCATGAATTTGACCACAATGGTCTCTTGCAGAGAATGTTTGATCACTTTGAGCAGGCTCACGATATGCGCGGGTTGGTATATCGCGTAAAAAAGCTTGGATATAAAACCGCACTTTTGTCCAATTCTTGGGGAAACGAGTATCCACGCGAAGGCTGGGATGAGATGTTTGATGTTATCGTGATTAGTGGCGAAGTTGGCATGCGGAAACCCGAACGAAGGATCTTTCAATACACTCTTGATAAGTTGGAGATACCAGGTTCGAATAGTGTATTTGTAGATGATGTAAAGATGAATATTGATGCAGGTGTTGAGGTAGGGCTAATTGGGATCCATCACGAAACTTATGAAAAAACGCGATCAGAATTAGAAATCCTATTGGGAACTAATCTGGAGTAAGGGTGCACATACCGAACTTCTTAGTTAGTCGAGATAACTCCTAACGTGACTTTAAGGACTTGCGGGTTTTCTTGCTAATTTTACGTCCTGCCGCGAGAGTCTTTACAAACTTTCGTGGTCGCACTAATAAGTATGAGGCTTCAGCCACATCCCCATTTTTTAGGTGCAGGACAACTCGTGGTCTAAAAATCAGATTTGAAAAAATCAACCCATACAAAATGGAAAATACGAATAGACATAGAAAAAGTTGCAACTGTTGTTCATCGGTAGTTGAAGTTCTCAAGAAGAACAATTGCAGTAATTCCTGTGCTTTTTCATTTGCCCTTGCTGTATCTAAATCAGGACTCTCAGGTAAGAGTATGTAAGCCGACAGTCTAAAAAACAGAGAGTACATTTCATATAACGTCCATCCCAGTAATCCATAACTTAGAATGATATTTACAGGTTTAGAAAGTGACTTTGGGTAACTTTGTTTGCAATCCACCACCTCACCAGCAGGAAAGACCTTATCTCCGAGAGATACTTCATCTTCAGTTACCGAAAAGAGTATTTTCTTAGGATTGCCAAATGGTCTATGCAGCCAAACCGGCTTGTTTTTCACCTTGAAAGCCTAATGTAGGCAAACCCACATTGTCATCAATCAATATAGACACCAACTGGAACCAGATCTGAAATGAGTGTCACTCAATTGGATTAGCCATTTCAATCAGATCTCCAACATTAAGCCCCATTCGAGTAAGGGTGCTGAATGAATCTAAAACCAGCCTGGGCTGGCAAATTACAACCCTTGCTGGCCGATAACACTATTGATGAGATTTGGCTGAATGAACCATCAAAAGTTTTTGTCTCGAGATATGGTATCGCTGAATTAGTAGATGTCACATTTCAACCTAGCGAATTGATGACGCTCATAGATTTATTGTTAAGGCACTCTGGCCGACGAGTTGATCGCTCACAGCCATTTGTGGATGCCACACTTCCAGATGGCAGTCGCCTGCATGTTGTAATTCCAGACATTACTTCAAAATATCCTGCAATTAATATCAGAAAGTATCCAGAAGCACCATATGACTTAAATGACTTAGTTAATAAGTCAAGTCTGACTTCAGAGGCGGCTGACTTCTTGAAGTCAGAAGTTCAATTAGGTAGAAATATATTAG
>DBCL01000016.1:37261-41316 GCA_002293025.1 Actinobacteria bacterium UBA959 | reverse complement strand
GATTAGTTGCAGGCGGAACGGGAGCTGGGAAAACAACTTTATTGACATCGCTTTTGCAAGAAGTGCCTGAAATTGAGCGCATTGTTGTATGCGAAGAAGTACGGGAAATTAACCTAACTCGCCTCGATTGGGTTTCAATGCAGACACGATCAGCTTCGCTGGAAGGTCACGGACTAGTTGACCTTAGGGCCTTAATTGTTGAAAGTCTTCGGATGCGTCCCGATCGAATTGTGGTTGGGGAAGTAAGACAGCGAGAAGCACTCGATCTATTAATTGCACTTAATTGTGGAACTCCTGGAATGGGAACTATTCATGCCAATAGCGCAAGAGAAGCTATAGCCAAGTTGACTGTCTTACCACTCTTGGCCGGTGAAAATGTCTCCTTGGAATTTACGATCCGTACCGTTGCCCAGGTATTGAGCTTAGTGATTTTTGTCGCTAAGAATGTTAACGGCACGAGAAGGATTGTTGAAATTGCTAAACTTACGGGAGACATTATTGATGGTGAAGTTGAGTTATTAACGATCTTTGAATTACGAGGCGATGTCTTAGCGAAGAAGATAAATTCTGTTGCACATTCACCATTTCGTTCAGCAATCCAGCCACAAAGAATTGCTTCATAATGTTCCAATTCATCATACTTTCTGGGGCTGGCGTGTTCATCTATTTGATTCCAGACTTACTGACCACAGGCACTGAGTTACATCGCAGTCTCAAAGGTCAATTCAGCAAACTTACGCTCACCAATAAACATAAAAGCCAGATGCGAGACTGGCCCGAATTTATCGATGATGTTGCTACTGGCTTAAAGGCTGGACTTTCGCTCGACATAGCTTTACTGGAAGCCATTCCTAGGGCCCCTAAGAGCATTCGGAAAATTCTTATCAGCCTGGGATTCAAACTTCAACATGGAAAGTCCATGGCGTCTGCCCTAGGTAGCTTCTCGGAAGGTTCCTTGGATGTTGTAGGTAAAAGGTTTTTTACAGCAATGCAACTTGCTCAAGAATGTGGTGGAAGAGAAGTAATTATCACTTTGCGATTGCTATCTGAAAATATTAGACGCGATCTTGCTCTCTTGGATGAGCTAAAGGCCAAACAAAAAGGTGCATTAAATGGCGCAAGAGTGGCAGTCCTTGCACCATGGATGATAATTCTTATTACGTCAATGCAAGAAAGGGTGGCAGCGGCCTACTTAAGTAAGTCTGGGCTAGTGGTTCTGCTCTCAATTTTAATAACAAGCACGATCTCTTACCTATTAATGCACCGAATAAGTCGTTTGGAATACGGGTATTCCTGATGAGCACCACTTTGGGATTTTCTCTACTTGTCTTTGGGGTAGCAACACTGGTATTTCAAAACGATTACAAGAAATCTCATAGAATGAGGCATCGGTTACAGAACCTCTTTTATATCCAAACTAGCCAATCAATATCCAATTTGCTTAACCAATTTCAAAAGAGTGAAAAGGGCTCTAAGCGAATAGTTCTTATGCTGCAGGCGCTGGAACCTGGCTCTATCAAAAAATTTAAAAAACAACAGTTTTGGTACGCAACTTGTGGGGTGCTTGGCTCAACAACTTTTCTCTTAAGCCGAATCAATACGCTTGAAGTATTCCATCTGATAATCACTCTAGCGGCCATACCACTTACTGGTTATCTAGGATGGCAGATTCCTATCTCTAATCTAAAAAACAAGATGTCAAAACATCAACTTGGTGTCACACTTACTTTTTCCCAAGTAGTTGATTTAATCTCACTTTCTGTTTCAGCTGGAAATTCTCTTGCTTCTTCACTCGGCTTAGTTAGCAAATTAGTTGACTCCCCATGGGATAGGCAGCTGGACTTGTGTATGCAAGATTTGGAGTCAGGATTAAGTCTGGTAAGTGCACTTGAAGGGCTGGCACAAAGAAACAATCACCCAGTTGTTGACAAGTTTGTAAATGCGATTGCCTTAACACTTGAAAGAGGAACACCTTTGAGTGATCTACTGAGAATTCAAGCAGCAGAAGTCAGCGAGAAATTGCATCGCCAGCTCCTGACCGCTGCTGCTCGCAAAGAGGTAAGCATGTTGATTCCGGTTGTCTTTTTAGTATTACCGACAATCGTGATTGCTGCACTATTCCCTGGCATTTCAGCTTTGGGAAATTTAATGTGATGAAAGGAAATGCAATGAACCAAATAAAAAAAGTGCTGAGCACTGAAAATGGAGATATTCCAGGCTGGGTATTAATAACAGTAATGACAGCAGGTCTAGTCACGGCACTTTGGACCGTAGCTGATGATCAATTGGTGGCTCTGTTTAGTAAGGCTTTGTCAGCCATCTCTGCTCGCTAAGGATATGAATCAACTCAAAGGTGATCAAGGTTCGATGCCAGCATCATTCGCCATGATTGCTCCTTTACTTTTCTTAACATTTTTAGTAGCTCTGCAGATTCTGATTGTTTTTAGTCAACGTAGTGAAGCTTTACTTGTGGCACATCGATTAGCAAATATCGCAGCTACTACGGGCAGCACTCAGGCGCATGCTGAGTTTGCTCTGCATCAAAATTTCTCCACACTTGGGCGAACTATGAAGGAATTAGAAATTAGTTCTATGAATAAAGACCAGTTGCGGCTAATTTTGAAGGTGGCAGCTCCAATTTACTTAACAAACAATTCTTTTCATTATCAAGTATCAGTCATAGTACCAATTGAAAGATGATGAGCACTAAAAAGTGGGACAAAGGAAACATTCTTCTTGAGGTTATTCTCGTAGTTGCTGGCGTAATCATGCCAGTCTTGATGGGAGCGACTACCTTATTTGAGATCCTGCAAATTCAATCAGAACTTGATATTGCTACATCACGTGCTTCTCGGACTTTTGTATTAGCCGAGAGTAATCAGGAGGGAATGAATGAGGTTAAAGAAATAATGCAGCAGTTTAATTACAGTACCTCCAAGAAGAGTCAATTTGAAATCAAATGTTCTCCAAGGGAATGTGTTCCTGGATCTAATGTGCGAATAGTTGCCCAGGTAAAAGTCTCGCTTATTGATCTGCCAGGAATGCCTATGGGTCAACTAGAGGTAATAAGTAGTTCTAGTTCCACGATTGATGCTTTTCGAGTCAGGAATTAAGAATGCTTTCTAACCTTAAAAACGAATCAGGTTCCGTAATTCCCATTACGGTTGGGTTAATCATGACTTTGCTGCTTACTTTGGTAGGTACATTAGATATTTCATTTTTGATTGGCCAAAGGATTAAAATGCAAAATCAATTGGATTCAATTGTACTTAAGTCATCACAATTAATTGATTTCGAAAGCTATTTAAATGCTGGCTTTAGCTCGAACCTAGAGTTAGACGAATCAGCAATTGAATCGTATGCGAGAGTGGCTTCTAGCGAGGGTGCTATGGCTCGGTGTAAACAATCTCAAATTGAAATAGAAATTGTGAAAATTACAGTAACAATTGAAGCTAAATGCGAAGTACAACTCCCATTTCAAGTGCCCAATATTGCTGACTTTCAAACTGTGACAATTACCTCTACGGCACGACTCACAGAAATCGTCAATTAAGGTGCCTACACAGGGAAATCTCGTACCCTGAGCCAGTGGATATCGATGAGATCAATGGAGCCCTTTCAGCACTAGCCGAGAAACTTTCAGGCATGGAAGGCGTCATTGACTTACCAGGATTAAAGATCCTATTAGCCAAGCTCGAAGAAGATGCCGCTGATCCTCAATTGTGGAGCGATCAAACGAGGGCTCAAGAACTAACATCAAAGTTAGCTAACACTAGAAATGAAGTAAACCGTTATGCGGCACTTCGTTCTCGAATTGAAGACACTAGAACTTTATTGGAACTGGCTAAGAGTGAGAACGATGCTTCTGCGCTGTCTGAAGTTAATACTGAGTTGAGTTCGATAACTAAAGTAATTGAAGAACTAGAAGTAAAAACATTACTTTCCGGAGAATATGACTCGAGAGAAGCACTCGTTACTTTAAGAGCTGAAGCAGGTGGAGTCGATGCAGCAGATTGGGCAGACACTTTAATGCGGATGTATTTGCGTTATTGTGA
>DBCL01000016.1:31118-37121 GCA_002293025.1 Actinobacteria bacterium UBA959 | reverse complement strand
TAGTTCGTATTTCACCATTTGATAGTCAAAGCCGCAGGCACACGTCATTTGCAGGTGTCGAAGTAGTGCCGGTTGTGGAACAAAGCGACCATATCCAAATTCCTGAAGATGAAATTCGAGTGGATGTGTATAGATCATCTGGGCCTGGTGGGCAGGGAGTAAATACAACTGATTCAGCCGTTCGATTAACCCATATACCTACTGGCATTGTGGTAGCGTGCCAAAACGAGCGATCTCAATTACAAAATAAAGCAACAGCCTTAGCAGTTTTGAGCTCGAGATTATTGGAACGTAAACGACAAGAGGAACAAGCCAAGATTGATGCTCTCAAAGGTGATTCAACTGGATCGTGGGGTAATCAGATGCGCTCCTACGTTTTAGCTCCCTACCAGATGGTTAAAGACCTACGAACCAATTTTGAAACAGGAAATACTGCCGCTGTTCTAGATGGGGATCTGGATGATTTCATTAATGCTGGAATTCGGTGGCGCAGAGGAGTTGGAAGTAAATGATTAAATTTGAGTCAGTCACTAAAGCCTATGACCCAATAAATCCAGCACTAAGAGATATCGATTTAATGATCGAAACTGGGGAATTTGTATTTTTGATTGGGGCATCAGGTTCTGGTAAATCAACTTTTATGTCCTTAATTTTGAGGGAGATTAGACCTACCACAGGCTCTATTTTTATTGATGGGGTTGCTGTTGAAAATCTAAAGGATCGTCAAGTTCCAAAAGTTCGCAGAGCAATTGGTGCTGTTTTTCAAGACTTTAAATTGCTTCCAAATAGAACTGTTGCTCAAAATGTTGGCTTTGCTCTTGACGTCATTGGTGTTCCAAGACGTGAGCAAAAACCAAAAATTGAGCAGGTCTTGGAAACTGTGGGCTTACAGGACTTAGCTAATCGCTTCCCACATCAATTAAGTGGTGGCGAGCAGCAACGAGTGGCCATTGCCCGTGCCTGTGTAAACCAACCAACAGTTCTCATTGCAGATGAGCCAACTGGAAATCTTGACCCAGACACCTCACTAGAAATTATGAAAATTCTAGATCGAATAAATCGATCTGGCACCACGATATTGGTTGCCACCCACGATGCAGCAATTGTTGACTCTATGCGCAGGCGTGTCATTGAACTTGAAAATGGATCAATTGTTAGAGATCAAGAACGTGGAATTTATTGGGTGGGGAACTAAAGTATGAATACTAGGTTCACCTTAGAAGAAGTTGTTACAGGGCTTCGCCGGACATTTACTTTAACGGTTGCGATAGTAGTGACTTCCGCTATTGCTTTTAGTCTTTTAGCATTTGCGTTGCTGACAAGATCTGAAGTTAGAATAATGGAGACCGACCTATACCAAAGAGTTGAAATTTCAGTATTTCTGTGCAGTGATATAAGTCCACAGAATTTATGTGAGTTAGGTGCGATTACAACCGAGCAAAAATCTGCCATTGAGCAGCGCATTAATTCACTAAAACCACTCGTGACTGAAATCAGATTTGAAGACCAAGCTCGCGCCTATGCCAGATTCATGGAACAGTTTGCTGGAAGTGCAGTTGCCCAAGAAGCAACCGTGGACCAAATGCCTGAATCGTTCAGGGTCAGCATGGCTGATCCGCTGCGCTACAAGGAAGTTGTAAATGGTATTCAAAACTTACCTGGCGTTGAGTATGTGCAAGACCAACAAGAAGTTCTAGATTCGTTGTTTGTGCTGCTCAACTACTTACAACTTGGAGCAGTTTCGCTAGCTGGATTAATGCTGCTGGTTGTAATGGTGTTAATTGCGAATAGCATGCGAATTGCTGCATTTAGCCGTAAAGATGAAATTGGCATTATGCGTCTGGTTGGAGCATCAAAAGCATCAATTCGGTTACCATTTGTGCTGGAAGCTTTGATCGCATCCTTCCTTGGTGGATTAATTGCCTTTGGTTTGCTGGCGGCATTTCAGTATTGGGTAGTCGAAGGACTATTAACTAGAACTATTCAATTCTTAAATTTTGTTACTTGGACGGACCTTTATTGGGCAATAGGTATTGCCACATCATCTGGATTAATGCTAACTGGGCTAGCAGCATTTATTTCCATTAGACGTCACTTAAAGGTGTAGTGAGCGTGAGCTCAAGAAGATCTAAAAGCAGAGCACTATTACTAATTCTGGTAATGGTCTTTACTAGCTTTTTGCACATTCCTGCTGCGAACTCAGACCTTAATGATCAGCTCGATGAATTAAAGGAACAAGCAAAAGTTTTAGAAGATGAATTATTAGCAGCTAGCAAAGTAGTGCAGTCTGCTACGAAAGAATTTAAAAAAATTGAGGCTCAGATCCCAGCCGCAACTAAAAACTTAAACAATGCACAGGCTAGATTCAAAGCAGCAATGCAAAGAGAGAGCGCTGCTGAAGCTGAGATTGCTAGATTAACCAGAGCCCAAGTGGTTGTGAGGGTAAGAATTGCTAAAGCTGAAGCGCGCATTCGCGAATTGCAAGCCCAGGTAGGTCAGATAGCTAGAAAGCTTTATCAAGAAGGTCCATTGGCGGTTGTGGCATTGCTGTTAAATGCAACTGACATTGGAGACTTCACTGGCAGATTAGGAGCTGCTCAAGCGCTAGCCCGCGCTCGTGGTGCATCAGTGGATGAACTCGAGGAGGTAAGAGCAGAACTATTAGCAGATAAGGCTGAACTGGAACGACTATTTGAATTAGCCCGAATCCAGGAAGAAAAAGCAGCCGCAGCTCGAAGGGATGCTGAAGAAGCCAAAATTGCAGCCCAACAAGCACGCGCCAAATTAGCAGAATTATTGAAGGCTCGAAAAGCAGCATTGGTGAGAGCGCAAAATCAACGCGATGCAGTCAGACGTGAATATGAAAAAATTAAAGCCGAGCAGGCAAGAATTGATGCACTGATTAGAGGTGTTTCAAATACAGGTGTATTTACTGGCAAATTAATTTGGCCAGTGAACGGCCGAATTTCTTCTTATCCAGGTCCGCGCAGGCATCCAGTTTATGGATATCGATCTTGTCACACCGGAATAGACATTGCAGCACCATCTGGCACGGCGATTAAGGCTGCTGGTGCTGGAAGAATCGTTACAGCTAAATCTTCAGTGTATGGAAATTATGCAGTTATCTATCATGGATCAGATCTAGCAACTATGTATGCGCATATGTCTAGATTTGCAGTTAACAGTGGCACTGTTTCTCAAGGACAAACTATTGGATATGTAGGTAGCACTGGCTATAGCACTGGCCCTCACTTACATTATGAAGTTCGTCTTAATGGCCGCCCATATGATCCAATGGGCTGGTATGGCTCTCCTAAGAAACCCATAAGTTGTTGACCCAGCCCTTGGGTTGACTGGTTAGCGCCCCCTCAAACCACATCTACACTTGCACGCATGATCCGGATTAAAAGCGCCGCTATTGCCGCTGTTTTGATGCTACTTGTGGGCACAGCAGTTGGTTATTTTGTGCTGCCTAGATCTGGGCAAAACTCAACATTACTAGCTGGACAAACAATTATTTTGTCCGAAGGGTACTCAGTGACTGAGGCTGAGACTTTAACTAAAGTGGCTATTGATTCAATGCTTAGAGCATCAGGCGATCAGTGGGGAAGATACATCGCAGGTTCGGTTGAGCAAGAAGAAGTTGTAGCAAGTCCCACATCTCTTGAAACTAGCACTATCAAAAATATAAGAATTATAAAAGTAAGTAACTTCAATTTAGGGACGACAAAGTTATTAAAGCGTGAGATCTTGAAATTAACTCCAGATCAAAAAGTGATCTTGGACTTGAGGGGCAATTCAGGTGGATTACTTGCTGAAGCTGTTTCTAGTAGCTCGTTGTTTTTAACATCTGAACTGGTAACCACTGTCACGTCTCGATCTGCTGACCCGGTGTCTTTGTATGCCGATGGGGCTGGGCGAAGAGACGTAGCTGTAGTGGTTTTAATTGATGCAAGTACCGCGTCATCTGCAGAGATTGTGGCAGCCGCGATTCAAGACCATGGGCGTGGAGTAGTTGTTGGGTCAAGGTCATATGGGAAAGCATCTGTCCAAGAATCTTTTGAATTACCAAATAAAGCACAATTACTATTAACTGTTGGAAGATTTGTTCGACCATCTGGTGTTGAAATTGATGGAGCAGGAATTGAACCTGATGTTCCCGTTGCTGCAACTGGTGATGCACTAAAAATTGCAGTTACCGTAGTTTCTGGACTAGTTGCTGAAAGTGGTGACTAATCATGTCCAAAGAGCAAGGTAGAAAACTGGTAGCTCAGAATAAAAAAGCCCGACACGATTACGCCTTAGGAGAGATCATTGAGGCTGGACTAGTGCTGGTTGGTACAGAGGTTAAATCTCTTCGAGATGGAAGAGCCTCTTTAGTGGATGGGTTTGCTGAGATTAGAAATGGCGAAGCTTGGCTAGTTAATGTTCACATCCCCGAATACAAGACTGGCAGTTGGACCAATCATGAACCGCGTAGGGTGAGAAAGTTGTTGCTAAAAAAAGAACAAATCATCAAACTGGTTAAGGCAACTCGTGAAAAAGGAACAACAATGGTTCCCCTTTCTTTGTATTTTCAAGACGGAAAAGCCAAAGTAGAAATTGCAGTTGCAGTTGGTAAAAATACTCATGATAAAAGAGCAGCTATTGCAGAGCGTGACTCTAAGCGCGAAGTTAGCCGTGAAATTGGTAGACGCAATAAGGGCGATATCTAGATTTAAGCTTTTGGTGGCTTAGTTTCAGATGAGAATATGACCATTAAGGTCTTTGAAGTGATCCTGAGGAAATCAGATGTCTGAACTCAAGTTATCATTGTCCTATAACTAAATAGGGGGGTGAACGGCTTCGACATCGCTCATGATGACAGTTGAAGCGGGCAGAGAATCTTCGGTTATCTCTTAAACATTCCGTTGAAAAAATAAATGCTGATCAAAAGGCAAACGATTTCGCCCTTGCTGCTTAATTGCCAGTAAGCCCGAATCCGTCGGCTCAGGGCCGCTTCCTTCCTGATGTCCGGCGTCGCTGCGGAAGCTAACAAAGTGCAGGGGTTACGACTGCGCAATGGAAAATTAACGTAACTTGAGCCATGTTCTGCGACGGGCCACGAGATGCGCAGAGGCTAACTACATAACATTGTGGCTGCGCCCGGAGAATGCCTGAGGTTATGACGTTGGACGCGGGTTCAATTCCCGCCACCTCCACTTTTAATAGAGAGTTTGTTAGTTAACAAACTCTCTATTTATAAATTCTGATTCAAGAATTTAACAGTTCGTTGCATGGACAATGTCCAATCACGATAAAAAGCATGATACTCACCGTCATACTCTAGAAATGTCACTTCCTTTTTCAATCTCAAAAGCTCTTTGGAAGCAGATCTGGACCAATTAATATTACAACTTGAATCTAATGTGCCATGATGTATTAGGACGGGGTCTTGCACCCTCTCGAAGTAATTGATTGCTGACATGTTTTGCCAAAATTGCGGCTGGTCCTCTGGTAATCCATAAGTGCGAGAGACTTCATCAGCAAAATCTGCAGCTACTCGGCCCCACCGGTTAAAGTTGTCAACAGCATTCGCACTTGTTGGGGCATACAAGACATATGCATCAAAAACGCCTGGGTAGGCAACCATTGCTTGGTAGCCGATTCCACCACCCATAGATCTTCCGAGATATCCAATTCTGCTTTTATCGATTTGAGTAATATCTGATGCCCTTAAAGCTGCAGCAGCATTAACCACATCTTCAACGTAACCCAATCTAAACTCAATATTGTTTGCAGGATCATCATCGCTGGTGGCATGGTTTCGATAATCAGTGTGTAAGACAATGAAACCTTTTCGGGCTAAGTAATCCTGCTCGCGAGCTAACCCTCGACCCGATGTGTAAATATCAGGATCGATGTAGCCATGACCCAAAACTAAAGTGGGGAATGGCCCATCTCCTGTAGGAATGTTCATAATCCCAGAGATTTTAAGTTCACCACTTTGGTAAGTAATTGCGT
>DBCL01000016.1:22825-31056 GCA_002293025.1 Actinobacteria bacterium UBA959 | reverse complement strand
TAGTTGAGCCGTGATTTGTTCTTGTTCGAGATCGATCATCAATTTGATCTCATTGTTGTCAAAAGGATTACCAATGAGTCCAGTTATCTCAAGTGATGAACCTAATTTACTAAAAGTTGATTCATTACTTAACCAGAAGTTCTTGGATTCAGAGAGTAATTCTTGAACAGCAGATGAATCATCCACGAAAAGAACTGTCGCTGGCCCATATTCACTGTTTGGATATCCGCAAGCACTTGCTGTGATAAAGCCAGAACTGACAGCGGTGGTAGTAATCACCACTCGTTCAATCTGTGAGTCATTTCCTGGGCATGGATAGGCGGTAGTTGCATTTTTGGCCAGCTCTATTGGAGATAAAACAACTTCAACTTCAGAGGAGCAAGCGGCTATGAGCAAAACTATGCACAAGAAGAGGGGCGCTCTCAGGTCCATGCATTGAACTTAGCAAACTACCTTCACACTTGCTGCCATTTTTCTTTAGAAGCCCAAGAAACGGTTATATCTACTGCAATAAATGCACAAGCAATTGCCCAACCAACAAACGCTCCCACTAACAAGTCTGTAATCCAATGGTGTCCAAGCATCAAAGAACCCAAAGACATCAATGCTGTGGCTGTTGAGGCAACTAAAGCACCGATCACACTCTTGGTATGACTCCAATTCTGCTTTCTACTAAGTAGATAAAGCAGCACCAACCAACTAAAAGCTGCATTGGATGCGTGACCAGATGGGAATAAGCCAATCTCACCAATTGTGTCAGGGTTTAGAAATCGTGGCTCTTGTGAAATAGGACGACTGCGAGCTAGTACAACTTTTAATGCAGCTACCACAACGTTTAGTGTGAGACTTCCCATCGCAACCAGTAGCACTGGATGCCAAGAACCAGTTGCTCGATAAAGCCAAAATGCAGCAACGAGGAGAACTGTTAACACCAGACCACGCTGGCCCAGAAGGATTAGTAACTCGGCAATATCTCGAGGTAAGGTTCCGCGTTCAACAGTTAGATCTAAACCAGCAGTGTCAATGCGCAAAATCCAAGCACGTTCAGTTGCCACTTGGAATGTGAGCCAGAAACTCAAAATAGCGAACCCCAAAGCAGCAACAGACATCAATAATCGCCTTGAGTCAACCCTTAACAAGATGTATTCGCTTTCATCAGTCTTGAATGAGGCAATTGTGCTACATGAGCTGTGTAATGGGTCACAACCGGCAGGTACGCCTTGCTCCTAGGGGCTAGCGCGAGGATGCTTATGTCCATGAGGACCACAACTAACCAAAAGTTACTAGCTTGGGTGCAAGAAGTCGCCGAGTTGACCAAACCCGACTCAATTGAGTGGTGTGATGGCTCAGACCAAGAATTTGATCGACTAACAAAATTGTTAATAACTAACGGAACGCTGATTAGATTAAACGAACAAAAAAGACCAAACTCTTTCCTGGCTCGGTCAAACCCAAGCGATGTGGCTCGAGCCGAGGATAGAACCTTTATTTGCAGTGAACGCGAAATTGATTCGGGCCCAACTAATAACTGGGTTGACCCCACTGAGATGAAATCCACCCTGACTGGCCTATTCGAAGGCAGCATGCGTGGGCGCACGATGTATGTAATTCCTTTTTCGATGGGACCTCTGGGAAGCGAGTTATCTCAACTTGGAGTTGAGATAACAGATAGTGCATATGTAGTTGTAAATATGAAGAGTATGACCAGAATGGGTGAGCAGGCACTAGCTGAGATTGAAAAAGAAGATAAGTTCGTGAAGGCTTTGCATTCAGTTGGCTCACCACTTCTAAATGGTGAAGTTGACGTGCCGTGGCCGTGCAATGACACCAAATACATAGTTCAGTTTCCAGAATCTAGAGAAATTTGGTCTTTTGGCTCTGGGTATGGGGGCAACTCACTTCTTGGTAAAAAATGTTACGCCTTACGCATTGCTTCTGCTATCGGTAGAGACGAAGGTTGGCTAGCTGAACACATGTTGATTCTGAAGTTAACTAGCCCAGAAAATACAGTCCACCACATCACAGCAGCCTTTCCATCAGCTTGCGGTAAGACCAATTTGGCAATGTTGGTGCCAACACTGCCAAATTGGAAAGTCGAAACCATTGGAGATGACATCGCTTGGATGCGGGCTGGCAAGGATGGAAAACTTCGAGCGATTAATCCTGAAGCTGGATTCTTTGGGGTAGCCCCTGGTACTAGTTATGCCACAAACCCAATGGCCATGGATGCACTAAAGAAAAACGTGATCTTTACAAACGTTGCCCTAACTGATGATGGTGATATTTGGTGGGAAGGAATGGATGGTGAACCACCAAGGCATGCCATAGATTGGCTTGGCAATGATTGGACGCCAGAGAGTAAAACAAAAGCGGCACATCCAAATTCCAGATTCACAGTTGCTGCTAAACAGGCACCCTGCATTGCAGACACTTGGGAAGATCCAGAAGGTGTAGTAATTGATGCAATTTTGTTTGGAGGACGCAGAGCCACAAACGTGCCTTTAGTGTTTGAATCATTTAACTGGCAGCATGGAGTGTTTCTTGGTGCGACGGTTGCTTCTGAAACAACTGCTGCGGCTGAAGGGGCAGTTGGTGAACTTCGTCGAGATCCATTTGCCATGCTGCCTTTTTGTGGATACAACATGGCGCATTACTGGAATCATTGGTTAAAGATGCCCTTATCTGGTGTTCAGCTGCCGCGGATCTACCAAGTGAATTGGTTTAGAAAGGGCAAAAAAGGTGAGTTCTTGTGGCCAGGGTTTGGCGACAACTCCAGAGTGCTCGCCTGGATTATTAAGCGTCTCGATGGCTCAGTTGAGGCCGACACCACTCCATTAGGGCGAATTCCAAAGAAATCTGACCTGGACTTAACGGGGCTTGAAATTTCAGATGAACAATTTAAAGAATTGTTTGAGGTTGATAAAAGTTCTTGGCTAGTTGAAGCAGATTTAACTGCTGATTACTTTGCTCAATTTGGAAAAGAGCTTCCAACTCAAATGGAAACTGAATTAACTGAACTTAGGGCGCGACTAACGTAGCCACCAGCAGTGCTTTGATTGTATGTAATCGATTCTCCGCTTGATCGAATGCAATGTTGGCAGTTGAATCAAATACTTCAGAACTAACCTCAATGCCATCGTTGACACCTAATATTTTGGCGGCTTTTTTGCCAGTTGTAGTTGCTAAGTCATGTAGTGCTGGCAGGCAGTGCATGAATTTGGCTGTTGGAGCAGCAGAGAGCATTAACTTGGCATTAACTCGATAAGGCTTTAATAAATCAATTCGTTCTTTCCAAGCAGACTCTGGCTCTCCCATGGAAACCCAGATATCTGTATGTACAAACTCTGAATCAGCAACTGCTTCGGTTGCTGATTCAGTCAATAAGATCTCACCGCCATTGGCCTTAGCCAATGCCTGCGCCTTAGTTATCAACTCTTGATCTGGCCACAAAGACTTAGGTGCGCCAATACTGAAACTCATACCCATCATGGCTGCAGTAATCAAAAGCGAATTACCCATATTATTGCGAGCATCTCCAACGTAGGTAAATTTAATTTCATTTAATGGTTTTAATGAATGCTCCTGCATAGTTAAGCAATCAGCTAGCATTTGAGTTGGGTGCCATGAGTCAGTCAGTGCGTTATAAACTGGAACAGTCGCATACTTGGCTAACTCTTCAACTGTTTCTTGAGCAGTACCTCGATACATAATCGCGTCATACATTCTGGATAGAACTATCGCTGTATCTGCGATGGATTCTTTGTGTCCAATTTGGGAGGATTGCGGATCAAATACAGTAACTGCAGCCCCTTGATGATTAGCAGCAGTTTCAAATGCAGCTCTGGTTCGAGTTGATGTCTTTTCAAACAAGAGCGCAATAGTTTTTCTGGTGAGCATCGGCTTTTCAGTGCCAGATTTCCGGTCACGTTTGAGGGTGGCAGCTAGATCAAGTAAGTAAGTGAATTGATCTGGACGCAGGTCTAGTTCTTTGGTGAGCGAACTGCCAAACAAAGACGAAGCCATAAACCCCTCGATCACTAGGGAGTAATTGTGTCAGAGCGAAATTAGCCAGCTTGACCAAGTGCTGAAGGAGAAACTGCCTTGGCAATTACATCCGCTGCAATTAGGGCACCCTCACCTCGTTTGCGGGGGAAGCTCGCAGCTGAGGCAATGTGCTGGTAAACAGCCTCGCGCTCTTCTTCGGTTAGCCCGCCCCATACGCCGTAAGGCTCTCTGGATCTAATCGCGTAGTCAGCACACTGAATTCGAACTGAACAGCCAGCACAAACGGCTTTAGCGGCTCGGTCTCGGCGCAGACGGGCCATGCCACGCTCATTTTGGGGATGGAAAAAGACATCTGGATCTGCAGTTCTGCAGGCACCTCGTTCTTGCCAATCCCAAACCACATCATCTGGGATCTGGGACAGCGGATGCTGCGGCATTCAAGGCTCCTAAACTGCTAAATAGTTTTGGTTCAACAGGGCCGACACTAATCCGCTCCCACTTAGAAATCTAGCCCCCCTCCTGGCTATGGGATCAGACTCCCCGTGCTATACGGGGGTAGGTGGCACCTTAAGGATTTTTCTCTAGACTGAACCGAGATGGAAACTTCAACCCAGAGCAATTTAGAAACCATTCCCAAGTTAAGTCATGGTGATGGCGATCATGAACGCTTCGCACACTATGTAAAAAAAGACAAGATTTTAACTTCTGCACTAAGTGGTGATCCAGTAACAGCACTATGCGGAAAAGTTTGGATTCCAAATAGAGATCCAAACAAATTTCCGGTGTGTCCTGAGTGCAAAGCAATCTTTGATGGGTTGAAGAAATAAGTGCAAAAACTTAAATTTATAGTTTTTAGTTTGGCAATGGTTTTGCCCCTATCAATGCTGAGTATTTCGACAGTTGCCAACGAGCAGATCAGCCCGATATCTCAAGTTCCAGCCTTGAAAGTCATATCGGGTTGGCTGCCTTATTGGGATGACTCAGTTGGGGCCAATATGTTGATTTCTAATAATGACTTAACTAGTGAAACCATGCCATTTTGGTGGAGTTTAGAAGCGGCTGGAACTGCAATTAACATCAAGATTAAGTCAAACACCACGACTTTAACTAGACGAACTGCGATAACTTCTAGATTGCAAGCAGCAGGTATTCAAGTCATACCAACTATTACTGATGGAACCTGCTCTAGTGGGCCCTCAAAGCTGCCAGATACTTTCAAGTCAGATAGTAGAAGGGCCGCTTTGGTGCAAAAGATTGCTCAGTTAGCACAGGCTGAGAATTACGACGGCATTGATCTGGACTTAGAGTGCTTTATGTATGAGAGTCGACTTTGGTCTGGCTATAAAGCCAGTTGGCTTAGCTTCATCAAGGATTTAAGCAAAGCGCTCAGAGCGCAGGGCGATCTACTTTCACTAACTACGCCACCTATTTATTCAGACACTTCAGGCTACTGGGTTTATAGCTGGAAAGAAGTTGCACCAGATATTGATCGCCTGCGCATAATGGCCTACGACTATTCGACTGGAAATTCCAAATGGGACCCAAGTGATATCAAGCAAGGTGATGGGGCGATCGCTCCAATGGATTGGGTTAAGCGAATTGTTGACTATGCAGCATCCGTGGTGACTCCTGCCAAGATTTGGCTTGGAGTTCCAGCCTATGGTCGAAATTGGGTAACTTCAGTTACTGGCAAATGCCCAACAGTTGGTGATATTCCAAATTTGGATCGAGCAACCTGGACCTCAGCTGAATTGCCAGGCAAACTCGCGGCCTTAGGTTTTGATTCCACTCAGTCTCGATTTCATGTAACTCACCGGGAGCGCACCATGCAATACATCCGCGAGTTCATAGGTTTTGATAAGTCAGGTGTCGAAGCTAAATGCACAGTTACTAGAACTGTCTGGTGGCAAGACTCAACGAGCCACTATGAAAGATTGTTAGTTGCTCGAAAAGCAGGATTAGCCGGGATTGCTATCTGGCGCTTAAATGGCGAAGCACCAGATACCTGGACGACTATTCGCCCATACGCTCAATCAGTTTCTGAACAACCATTAAACGTTGAGTTGGTTCAAGACCAGGTAGTTGATTTTGGAACTCCCATCCAGATAACAGCAACCTTTAAACCAGCGACTGTGCTGCCAGGCAATCGCTCTTTAGCAGAGATTGCAGTTACTTTGGAAGAGTGGGGGTTTGAACAAAAAGCCTGGGTACCAACTGCTTTGTCAGCAGTGACAGATTCGAGTGGAATAGTTAAGTTCTCAATTTCAGATCAACCTGTTAAGTCTTATCGGGTTAGCACTTTGGGTGTTGCTGGTATCTGGTCAGCAATTAGTTCCAAAACCCTGGCCCCACAAATTAGACCAATACTCACATTAACTTCTGTACCCAAAAGCCCACTGGCTAAAAATGGTGTGGTAGTTACTGGCTTAGTAATTCCACAGCCAGCCACTTTTGCGCCAGCGGCAGTACTTCCTAGCCTAAAAAATGGGGATACCGGCGTTGCCGTTAGAAAACTGCAGAACTTACTAAGAGTTAAACCAGCAACTGGTGGCTTTTATAAGCTAACTGAGGCAGCAGTTAAGAAAGCACAACTCAAAGCTGGACTAACCGATACTGGAATAGTTGATGAGTCAACTTGGGCAGCACTTGGGATTAAAACCGAGAAGCAATTTGCAGCACTTACTCCAGTGACCAAAGTGAGTGTCTCCTCAAAGTCAAATATCTTGTTGCAACAAAAATCTGGCTCTAAGTGGCTAACAGTTGCAGAAGCCAGCACTGCAGTCGATGGCACATTCACTTTGACCTGGGTTAAGCCAGCCAGGGCTACCCACACCCTTCGAGTTCGGGTGCTAGCTCAGCCAGATTTAACCCAGTTAGATTCTCAAACATTTGATGTTCGGGTTAGGTAGCGTTGTCAGACAATGGGTTTTGTGACACCATAACTTTATGACCACACCCGCAGGATCTGTTTTAACTGAAAATAAGTCCGAAACAACCACACCCTTTAGTTGTGTGGTTTGGAATGATCCGGTGAACCTAATGAGTTATGTCACTTTTGTATTTATGACTTACTTCGGCTATTCCAAAGAAAAAGCCGAAACACTGATGCTGCAAGTTCACAATTTAGGCAGGAGCAATGTTTCTGCAGGTGATCTAGAAAAAGTTGAGCGCGATGTGACTGCTATGCACGGGTTTGGATTAATGGCAACTATTGAGAAATCAAACTAATGGCCCAAGCCTTTGGTCGCGCTAATCCAACAACGATTTCTGGATATTTAGAGGCGGAAGAACGCCAACTTCTAGGCTCGGTATTTGGCACAGTTGCCATCTTGTTGGCAAGCGAACAGCCAGCAGCTAACCAAGACCCGCTTGCAGCAATGGTTGGGATTAGTAGTTCAGCCAATTTGTCTAGCGACCCAGCCTTGCAGCGACTTTTCCCGAATGCTTATCGCACAGATCCAGAAGCAGCAAATGACTTTAGAAGGTATACCGAAGAATCATTAAGAGAGCAGAAATTAGACAACGCAAATCAAGCAATAACTCTACTAAAAGACCAACCTGATGATTTGCAAATGTCGATAAAACAAGCACAAATAATTTCAGCTGCATTAAATGATGCTCGATTAATACTAGGTAGCCGCTTAGAACTCACAGATGAGCACAGCCTTGATACCTTGCTGGAGGTAGAAGTTAACAATGAAGGCCCAGCACATCTTTATGAATGGCTCACTTGGTTACAGGAATCGCTGGTTCGGTCTTTGATGGATTGAATGTATTGCTCAATAAAAAACCCCGCCCAAATTAATGGGCGGGGTTTTTTAGTTATTGAATTAGTGCTTTGCTTCTGCTGCAGCAAATGCTGAATCATCAGCCATGCTCTTTAAGCGAGCGATCTTGAAGATCACTAGACCGAAGAGACACTTAGCCAAGATGTCTGCAATTGTGTAGCCAAGCTGACGTGCCACAAAGCCGTCAGTGCCTGTGAAGAACTCACTGCCTGTCCAGTCGCCAATCATTGGGAATAGATAGGAGATTGGGTAGACACCCCAGGTGGCAATTAGCAACAAGCGAAGGCGCCCAATGGTTGCCTTAACTTCTGCTGGCTGACCCTCTAGGGACTTGGTTAGCTCTACGAATAGAACGAACAAGATGTAGATGAATGGAAGTGTTGATAGCGCACCCCAGATTGCTTTTGGTCCAAGGTCAGATGTGATCTCACCTGGGTA
>DBCL01000016.1:13539-22727 GCA_002293025.1 Actinobacteria bacterium UBA959 | reverse complement strand
GTGATTACCTCAACCAATAGCAATGGCACAGTTAGTAGCCAGTCAACGTAGCGGTAAGCCTCGTTGAATACTTCGGTACCAGCTGCTGCTGCCTTGAATGAATCGAAAATTCTCCAGTAGTGGTATGCAGCAATAAAAGTTACTGATGCAGAAGCTACTAAAGCCAAACGGTAACGCTGTAGAACACGTGGTTGCGCAACCAACATGAACACAGTCGTAGCAGCCATGGCTGCCAAACCGAGTGATAGAGCGTTATAAATTAGATCGAACTGACCTTCGCTGAGCATAAATGTCTGCCCACCGGTGATCTTGATTGTGAAATCCACACTGCCTCCAGCAGTTAGGGGGTACTGCCCCGTCGGGCCAACCCCAGGTCACGACTTTTGGTCGCGGCTTGAGGCAACCTTTGCACAATTGCCCGCCTATGAGCAAGTTATGAACAAGATTGGCTGAGTCACATTTTGATAAACCAGCCCTAACAAAGCCATATTGGATCAAGTTATGTAAACTTAATGAGGCCCTCAGGTAGCAGGGGTGCCCAGTTGCAGGCAATACGCTTCGACCGTGATTGATTCGCCAATAGGCATCTTGGACTCAGGGGTCGGGGGCTTAACCGTTGCCCGATCCATCATTGACCAATTACCCCAGGAATCGATTCACTACATCGGCGATACCGCCAATGGCCCATACGGCCCTTTGCCGCTAGCTCAAGTTAGAGCTCACGCATTAGATGTGATGGATTATTTGGTTGATCATGATGTCAAAGCTCTTGTGATTGCATGCAATACAGCGAGTGCGGCAGTGTTGCATGACGCTAGACAGCGCTACAGCATCCCCGTTGTTGAAGTGGTAAGACCTGCAGTTCGCAGAGCAGTTGGCGTAACCAAAAGTGGCAAAGTCGGTGTGATTGGTACTCAGGCAACTATTGATTCTGGTGCCTACCCAGATGCATTTGCAGCAGCTCCCCAAATTGAAGTAATAACTAAAGCCTGCCCAAAATTTGTGCAATTTGTGGAGCGTGGTGAAACTACATCTGAAGAAGTTTTGCAAGTTGCGCACGAATACCTTGATGACTTGGTCAAACAAGGTATTGACACCTTAGTTTTAGGCTGCACTCACTATCCGCTGCTGACCGCAGTGATTAGTTATGTGGTTGGCCCAAACATCTCCTTAGTTTCAAGTGCAGAAGAAACTGCCCAAGATCTACATCATGCTTTGTTAGAAAATAACTTATTACGCAAACCGGGGGCCACACCACCAACTCATGTTTTTTCAGCAACTGGTGATGCTGCTCAATTTGCAACATTAGCCAAGAGATTCTTAGGTCCAGTAGTTGCAGATGTGACCTCTGCCAAAGTCAACTCGACCAACTAACTACGATTCGATAATGACAAGAAGCAAAAATGACTAGAAGCGATGGCCGCAGTGCCAATCAATTACGACCAGTAACTTTTCAACCTAACTGGATATCAACACCAGAGGGCTCCTGTTTGATTGATGTCGGCAATACCAGAGTGCTGGTAACTGCAAGTGTTACTGCTGGCGTTCCAAGATTTAAGAAAGACTCAGGTGAAGGTTGGATTACAGCTGAATATTCAATGCTGCCTAGGTCAACCAATACCCGCAATGATCGCGAGTCAGTAAAGGGCAAGCTTGGTGGCCGAACCCAAGAAATATCGAGATTAATCGGCCGAAGCATGCGATCCATTGTTGATATGAAGGCTTTGGGTGAAAACACCATTGTGATTGACTGCGATGTTTTGCAAGCAGATGGTGGTACTCGATGTGCTTCCATAACTGGGGCTTATGTAGCGCTGGCGCTTGGTTTAAAGACAGCAGTTGCTAATGGATTACTAGCAACTGCAGACAACGTGCTCATTGATTCTGTCTCCGCAGTAAGTGTTGGCATTATTGATAGCGAAGTGCGTCTAGATCTGCACTATGACGATGATGTAGCAGCAGACGTAGATATGAATGTAGTTATGACTGGCACTGGTGGACTTGTTGAAGTACAAGGAACTGCTGAAGGTCGCACCTTTTCCCGAGACACTTTGAACCATATGATGGATTTAGCAACAGTGGGCTGCATTGATCTCTCCAAACTGCAAGCCGCTGCTTTAAAGTAATGACCAATAAAACTCTTGTAGTTGCATCAGGAAATCTTCACAAGGTAGTCGAAATTTCTAGAATCATGCAGCCTCTAGGTTTTGAGATAAAAAGTTTGAAAGATTTTCCCACGGCCCCTGACGTAATTGAGTCAGGCGCTACATTTGAAGAAAATGCATTATTAAAAGCAAACAGTCTGGCTAAGCATTTAAGTTTGCCTGTAGTGGCAGATGATTCCGGCATTGAAATTGATGCACTCAACTCAATGCCTGGTGTGTTATCTGCTCGCTGGGCTGGATCTAAAAAAGATGACCTGGCTAATTTAAATCTAGTGTTAGAGCAGCTAGCAGATGTTGGTGCCAACCGGCGAACTGCCAGATTTATCTGCGTTGCAGCCTGGAGTGATGGCCTTGGAAACGAAATCACAGCCAGAGGTGTTTGGCCAGGCACAGTTGCGTTTGCGTCAGCAGGAACAAATGGTTTTGGCTACGATCCAATTTTTGTTCCAGAGGGTCAAGAGCAATCTATTGCCCAACTCTCTCCAGAATTTAAAGATGAGCACAGTCATCGAGCGCGAGCATTTCTTAAACTAGTTGCAGAACTAAAACAAAAACTGACTTAAAGGATCTTTAAGTCAGTTTTTGTTTTTGGTGCGGGAGAGGGGACTTGAACCCCTACGCCCGAAAGCGCTGGAACCTAAATCCAGTGCGTCTGCCAATTTCGCCACTCCCGCAGGCCAGGCAAAGGGTACCTGCCCATAAATTTGAATGAAATGCAGCCTTTCTGCAAAAATTTCGCAAGAAGGAATTAGTTGGCCTATGATTCCTTCACATCAAAGGAGTCCCCATGCATGCCCCAGACGGTTTCATTAACGCACCAGTGTCGCTAGGAGTTGGCGTTGTTTCAGCCTCCTTCTTGGCAATGGCGTTATCAAAAGCAAAAAATGAGCTTGATGAAAAAACTGCACCTATGGCTGGCTTGGTGGCAGCTTATGTATTTGCTGTCCAAATGTTGAATTTTCCGGTTGCTGCTGGCACCAGTGGCCATCTACTGGGTGGGGCGTTAGCTGCAATCTTAATTGGGCCTTGGACTGGAATGATTGCAGTTAGTGTTGTTGTAATTTTGCAAGCTTTGCTTTTTGCTGATGGTGGTCTTACCGCTTTGGGCATAAATATTTTCAACATGGGAATTATCACTGTCTTTGCAGCCTGGATTACCTTTAAAGTGATCAGTAAATTGCTTAATGGTCGCACTGGAGTTCTAGTTGCAACTTTCTTTGCAGCATTTATCTCAGTTCCAATTTCAGCAGCAGCGTTTGTCTTTCAATATGCTATTGGTGGGACGGGCACTTTTGACCTTTCCACGGTATTTACAGCCATGATTGCTGTGCATGTGTTGATTGGCTTAGGTGAAGCGATTATTACTGCTTTAACCGTATCTGCAGTTCTATCACTGCGGCCTGATTTAGTCTTTGGGGCGCGAGGGAAACTCAAGTCATCACTAAAGTTAAATACGACTGGATCACAGGAATAACAATGAACAAAAATAAGTTTTTTGCAGTTGCATTGTTGGTAACCCTAACTTTGGCTGGAGTAGTTTCTTTCTATGCTAGTTCTAATCCTGATGGGCTTGAAAAAGTTGCTGAAGAAGTTGGATTTATCTCTAACGCACAAGATCACTCTTTGGCAAATTCTCCACTAGCCGATTATTCGATTACTGGCATCAGTGATGGTCGGCTTTCGGTTGGAGTCGCTGGGGCTATTGGTGTTGTTGCTATGTTGCTGATATCAACTCTTCTCTTTAAATTTATCGCAAGACGTAAATAAATTGGGCAGTACTCAACAGCACGACATTGCGGGCCGCTTATTAATCCACCGGCATTCACCAATCCACAAATTACCCGCCCAGGTGAAACTGACAAGCTTGGTGGCGTTTGTCTTTTTAGTGGTGCTAACTCCAGTTGGGCAATGGTGGGCATTTGGTGTACATCTGAGCTTAATTTTGACAGTAATTCTGCTGGCTCAACTGCCATTAATCACTATCTCAAAGCGAATGGTGATCGAAACCCCATTCTTAGTCTTTGCTATTTTGATGCCATTTTTCTCAGCAGGGCCATATGTTGAGTATTTTGGGCTTGAGTTATCTGAACCTGGACTAATTGCTGCTGCTGGCTTGCTTTGCAAGGGAACATTGGGGGTGATGGCTTCAATCACATTAGCAGCCACAACCCCAATGCGTGACCTATTGTCTGGATTTGAAAAATTGAGAGTTCCAAAACTAATTATCCAAATTGCAGGTTTCATGGTGCGTTATATCGATGTAATCGTGGATGAGATGCGTCGTATGAAGATTGCTAGACAAAGCAGGGGATTTCTAGAAACAGGCATTAAGGCATGGCCGGTGATTGCTAAATCAGCTGGGGCTTTATTTATTCGAGCCTACGAAAGAGGTGAACGTATTCACTTAGCCATGCTCTCTCGTGGCTATCAGGGCACCATGCCAACAATGGTTAACACACAGGTGAGCAGTGTGCAATGGGTTCAGGGCCTGATGTTGCCACTATCTGCTGCAGTAGTTCTAATTACTGCTTGGATACTCAGATGACAATCAAAACTTTAGAACTAAACCAGGTGGCCTATGCCTACCCTGATGGTCACCAAGCATTATTTGGTGTTGACCTTGTAGTTTCTAAAGGTGAGAAAGTCGCCCTGCTTGGCCCAAATGGTGCTGGTAAAACAACATTAGTTCTGCATTTGAATGGCATCTTGATGCCAGGGCATGGCACTGTAAAAGTCTCAGGATTAACTGTTGAGAAATCAACTCTAAAAGAGATTAGATCTAAAGTTGGAATTGTCTTTCAAGATCCAGATGATCAGTTATTCATGCCAACAGTTAGAGATGATGTGGCTTTTGGCCCATCCAATATGGGGATCACTGGCGATAACCTCGAACACTTAGTTGTTGAAGCATTAACTCAAGTTGGCATGGAGCAATTTATTGACCGAGCACCTCAGCACTTATCTTTTGGACAGCGCCGAAGAGTTGCAATTGCAACTGTGCTCGCAATGAAACCAGAAATTTTGGTTCTAGATGAACCATCCAGCAATCTAGATCCAGCAGCCAGAAGAGAAATAGCTGAAATCTTGGGAAGTTTGGACATCACCATGGTTATGGTCACGCATGATCTGCCTTATGCGCTGGAACTTTGCCCTAGGTCAGTTATTTTGAGTAAAGGCAGCATTGTTGCTGATAAACCAACTTATCAATTGCTGGCTGACTCAGAATTAATCAAACAGCACCGGTTGGAACTGCCTTTTGGCTTTAGGTTGGATCCAACCTTGCAGCCAAAATAGCGGAATCTAGACTTAGGCCATGTCCTTAGATGATTTAGAAGCCCAAGCCGCTAAAGCTCGAGCTGACTTGGCCAAAAGCCTCGACGAGATGTCCACATCATTTTCTAAGAAGAGCATCAAAGATTCTGCTGCTGGAACTTTCAGAGGTTTCTTCTTCGATCAAGATGGAAATCTCAAGATCCAGCGGGTTATAGGTTCTGCCGCCACATTGCTATTTAGCATATTTGTTTTGTTTGGTAGAGATAAGAAAAAATAAAAGTGCTTTGCCAAAATTTAAATATCAAAAGAATTCTCTGGGCTCAAATATTTGTTTTGGTATTAATAATGTATCCAATAAGTTCAAGTTTTGGTCACGCTGAGTTAGTTTCAGCAACTCCTGGAGCTGGCTCTGAATTAACAGAACTGCCAAAATCAGTAACTTTGGTTTTTGACGAAGAAGTACTAAATGCATCTGAATCATTAGCAGTAGTAGTTTTAGATCCAAATCAACAAGAACTTACATTTGGTGAACCTAGAGTTGATTCAACTGAAGTGACCAGAAGTTTGGTGAGCTCTAACATTCCAGGAAACTACCAAGTTAATTATCGAGTAGTTTCAAAAGACGGGCATGTAGTTACTGGTGAATTCATGTTTACGCTTTTGGCTGTAGCTGTACCTAGTAATTCCAACAGTGCTGACAACACTGAATCGCCTCCTGTAAATCAGTTGGAACCAGAGTCGACCTCGTGGAATTTGTGGATGTTGTTTGGTTTAGTGGCTGGCCTAGCCCTTGTTGGGTTGGCAATATTTAGGTACAAAAAGCAGCCAATTAACTGACCTATCTCAATAGTGAGAAGATACCGCCATGCCAACCTATGCGGTATCTAAATCACCTGAAGTTCAAGAGGCTTTAGCCTCAGGCAAGCCTGTTGTTGCACTCGAATCTACTTTGATCGCGCATGGTTTGCCTTATCCAGAAAATCTACAAGTTGCTACAGATTTAGAATCCGATGTTAGAAGCAATGGGGCAGTACCAGCCACAATTGCTGTGATAAATGGAGTCATCAAAGTTGGTTTAACGACATCAGATCTCGAGATGATCGCATCGGGCTCAGATGTAGCAAAACTTGGACCAAGAGATTTACCCGCAATTGTGGCTTTGGGTAAAACGGGGGCAACCACAGTTGCCTCGACATCAGTTATTGCCCAAAGTGTTGGAATTAAATTGTTTGCAACTGGTGGACTTGGTGGAGTTCATCGTGATGCGAATCAAACATATGACGAATCAACAGACCTAACCACCTTGGGCAACACTCCAATTGCAGTCGTATCAGCAGGAGTTAAGTCGATCTTGGATGTGCCAGCAACTTTGGAGCGATTGGAAACTTTAGGGGTGCTAGTTCTTGGTTTTCAAACAAAAAAATTTCCCGGTTTTTATCTAACTGATTCTGGGTATGACTTGGAATGGCAAGTGGATTCACCTCTTGCGGTAGCCCAGATACTTAAGCAGCATGAACAGATGAAGTATCAAACTGCCACCATAATTGCAAACCCTATTTCAGAAGAACTACAACTTCCAAAAGCCTTGCATGAGCAAATCCTGACAGCTGGCTTAGTAGCAGCAAAGCAAGCAGGTATTACTGGTAAACAAGCTACCCCATTCTTATTGGAATTCTTTCATCGAGAAACTAAAGGTGAAAGCCTTAGAGTGAATATTGATGTTGTGCGCAGTAATGCGCGACTAGCAGCCCAGATCGCCGTTAAATTGAGTGAACTCAAATGAGTAAATTGATTGTGGTGGGTGATGTGATGGTGGATATCACCGCCATGATTAACAGTCCACTGGCATATGCCAGTGATGCTCCAGGTGTTATCACTCAACAACCTGGCGGAGCAGCTGCAAACACAGCAGCTTGGGCTGCATACAAAGGTTGTGACACAGTTTTTATTGGATCAATTGGACAAGATCAAATTGGCATCAATGCAAAAGCTGCATTAGAAGAAATAGGTGTTGATGCCAGATTAGTAATTAACCCAAATGTGAGCACTGGCTCATGCATTTGCATCGTTGATAAATCAGGGGAAAGAACCATGATTCCTGATCAAGGAGCAAACGCTGCCCTTTCCCCAGACCATCTAACTGATGATCTATTAGACAGCAGCAATCACTTACACATATCTGGCTATACCTTGCTCCAACCAACATCAAATAAAGCAGGATTAGAAATAATTAGAAAAGCAACTGAGAATGGGTTGAAGGTGAGCATTGATCCAAGTTCAGCATCAATGATTGAGTTAGTTGGGGTTGCCAACATGCGCAAATGGCTTACTGGTGCTGAGATCATATTCCCAAATATTGATGAGCTAAATATGTTAACTGGAAACGAAGAATTAGAATCAGCAGTTAAAGATCTTTTGACAATTGTCAGCCAAGTAGTGGTAACCCTTGATCAAGATGGCGCTCTATTTGCTGATAAATCAAATCAAGTCTTAAAACTGCCAGCACCAAAAGTTGCAGCTATTGATGCAACTGGTGCTGGCGATGCATTTGCTGGAGGTTATTTAGCCAACTGGTTACAGCATCATGATCCAGCAGCAGCATTGGCTGCAGGAATTGCTGCAGGCAGTGAATGTGTCACTCAAGTTGGAGCTCGACCAAGAGTTTAGTTCTTCAGTGCATATCCAATTGATATCGTGCTAGCAATAGTCACCCAGATTTGATATGGAATAAGCAACAAAGCCATTTTTACAGAAACCTGCCAAGTAACAATTAATAATGGAAGGGTAAGCAGTGCCGCAATAACTAATGCTACTGATGCGCCAGATAAATTGTGTGGAACATAAAATAGATAAGACCAAACAAGGGCTGCTGCCACTGAACTTGCAAAAATAACTAACCACAGAATTAACTGCCGGCTACTTGCGGTTTGAGCCATAACTACTGCAGTTATTCCTAGAACAATAAAGTTGTATGGCCAGATCAAGCCAAATACAAAGTCTGGTGGTTGGAAGCTTGGGGCATTCAAAGATCTATACCAGCCAGGATTTGATCCAACCCAGAAACTAGAACCCAACACATAAATGACCACTATGCCAACACCTAGAACAGCGGCAGTTATCCTGAAAGTGCCCATAGAGCGCAATCTAGTGCCCAGTTAGCCAATCCAGCAGACCTGCTGAAATCTGGTCCGTATTATTTGGGGCTTATGCCTTAACCACAAGGCAACTAGTTGAGGGGGTTCGTTGGCCGGCAAGTTCACTCGTCGCATCTTGGTACTAGGTGCAGGTTCAGTTTCACAATGCAGTGTTCCACTACTTATTGACAAAGTTGTCGTAAATCCAAATCAGATCACAGTTTTAGACTTTTTAGATAATAAACATAGATATGTGCAGCCTCTAAAAGATGGCATCAATTATCTAATTGACCGCATTACCCAAGAGAATATGTCTAGTAAGTTAAGCGAGCATGTTTCTGCTGGAGATGTTTTACTAGATCTAGCCTGGAACATTGACGCAAATGCCATTATCGGCTGGTGTCACGACAATCAAGTTATGTATTTGAACACGTCCGTTGAAGAATGGGATCCATACGATGATCAAACCGACAAAGACCCAAGAGAAAAAACATTATTAGTTCGTCATGCCAAGCTCAAGAAGTTAACTGATACCTGGGCTACCCCAGGAGCAACTGCTGTAATTGAACATGGAGCAAACCCAGGTTTAGTTTCGCATTTTGTAAAGCAAGCCTTA
>DBCL01000016.1:1532-13459 GCA_002293025.1 Actinobacteria bacterium UBA959 | reverse complement strand
GCGCTGGCTGATGAAACTTATAACCATCTAAGTCATCAACTAGGTGTAAAGGTGATTCACGTCTCTGAGCGAGATACCCAAATTACTGACAAGCCCAAGCAAGTTGGAGAGTTTGTAAATACCTGGTCAGTTGCTGGCTTTCATGAAGAAGGCATTGCACCTGCAGAGCTTGGTTGGGGAACACACGAAAAAACACTTCCAGCCAAGGCTTACCGACATCAGGATTCAGAAACTCAGATTTGTATCGCCCAACCTGGAGCAACTCTTTGGGTTAGATCGTGGGTGCCAAATTATGAAATTAATGGAATGGTGGTTAGGCATGGCGAGGCTTACACAATTCCAAAACACTTAACAGTTAAAGATGACAGCGGTAAAGAGATCTATCGCCCGACTGTGCACTACGCCTACTGCCCAAGTGATGCAGGGATTGCTTCAATGCGCGAATTAGAAGCTAATAATTGGGAGTTCCCAACGAGAGAACGAATCATGAATGATGAAATTTTGTCTGGAGGCGATGATCGACTAGGTGTGCTGCTTATGGGTCATCCATATTCAGCTTGGTGGACCGGCTCTTTGCTAACTATTGATGAAGCCAGATCCTTGGTCCCAAGTCAAAGTGCAACCACAATGCAAGTTGCTGCTTCTGTGGTGGCTTGCACCTTGTGGATGATTGATAACCCAGATAGAGGAGTGTGTGTGCCAGATGATCTTCCTTGGCGCACGATCTTGAATCATGCCAAGCCATATTTGGGCAAATTCCATTCAGATGCAGTTGACTGGAATCCACTAAAGAACCGAAACGATTTGTTTGGAAAGTGGGATGGAACAGTTGTTGACCCTGACCCTTGGCAGTTCTCCAACTTCCTAGTCAATCGCTAAGAGAGCGGACTTAGCCTTCCAGTTTCTCGTTCAGTTTTAAAAGCAGCAAGAAGCACCCTAGGACTTGTGAACTCAAGTCCTAGGGTGCTTCTAGTTTTAGTTGAATCTAAGCTGGAATCTTTTGGAACTGGCTGCGGAAACTTTTCAGAACTGGGAGCAGGACCAAACTTCAACAAATTAGCATCTAGATTAAAGACATCGCAAACGGCATGAGCTAGATCACGCTTAGTTATTGCTTCTGAACCAACTAAGTGAAATATCCCAGTTGCTTCTTGATCAATAACGCGAGCCAGACTTGCAGCTATCTCGCTAGCCAAGGAAACAGTGGCGATCTCATTCACACCATCTCCTTGCCAAACCAAAAATTCTTGCCCAGCAGATAAAGCATCCACGATCGATGCTACAAAATATCCAAAACCAACATCTTGACTTCTAGGCATGTTGGGCAGTAAACGATGAGATCCCATCACCCCACCTATTCGACAAATTGCCCAGCGCTTAGTGCTGGCTTTAACTACTTCCTCAGAGCCACTTTTTAATTCACCATAGATATTGACTGGATCTGGGGCAGTGTCTTCAGCCACCATGTGTGATACCCCTGAAAATACCCAATCTGTTGAGATATAAACAAAGTGCGCATCGATGCTTTCGGAAGCCGCCAGCACACGTTTAGTCATACCGATATAAGCATCTTCTGCAAAAACTGGATCTGCAAATAATTTGTTAAATTCATTACTTATTGCCAAATGAAGCACAACATCAGGTTTTAACTGGGCGAAAGACTTAGATAACGAGTCTTGGCTTTGAAAATCAACTTGATGGTGCTGGTAGGGGAAGTTATCTGCTGGCTTAGATCGAACTAGTGCCATTACTTCATATTTGGTCGCTAGATACTCAATCACATTACTACCCACAAAGCCTGTGGCCCCAGTAATGGCGACAAGGGGTCGGTTCATGAACTAGATAGTAGATTAAGAGGGGTATTGTCCCGACCGTGTCCATTGCAAATAAAGCCCAAACCAGCAGAACCTTCAGATCGCTTAGACACCGAAATTATCAACTTTTCTTTGGTGCCAATCTTTTTGCCAATCTTGGCACCTGGATGCAGCGAATCTCTCAAGATTGGCTTGTTCTAGAACTAACTGGGTCAGGCACAATTCTAGGAATTGTGACTGGATTGCAGTTTGCACCAGCTTTGTTCTTAAGTCTGCCAGCGGGCAAGTTGGCAGATAAATTCAATAAACGAAAAATTCTGGTTGGCACCAACTTGATCGCAGGCAGCGCTGCTCTTACTTTAGGTATCTTGGTGGTAACTGACTTAGTAGTTGTATGGCATATCTTGGTGTTGGCTTTCATTCTAGGAATTGCCGGTGCAGTGGATGCGCCAGTTAGACAATCTTTTGTGCCTGAGCTAGTTGGTAAAGAAGATTTACCAAATGCGGTTGGCTTAAATTCCACTAACTTTAATTTAGCTCGACTAGTTGGCCCAGCAATCGCAGGTGTCCTAATTGGAGCCTTTGGCACAGGTCCAGCATTCTTCATTAATGCTGCTACTTATCCCATTGTGATCTTGTCGTTAGTCATGATGAATAGGGCGACCTTGATCAAGCGAGATTTATCAAATGCTGACAAATCAGATTCAATAAGAGTTGCATTAGCTTATGTAAAGGGCCGTAAAGATATTGTGGCAACCATGCTTTTAGTTTTATTAATCGGAGCCTTTGGTTTTAACTTTCAAGTAGTAACGGCACTAATGGCTAGAGTTGAGTTTGGTTTAGGTGCTAGTGCATTTGGAATGATGGGCACCATGATCGCCCTTGGTACTGTCACTGGCGCGATCATTGTGGCCAGACAGCGCACTCACCCAAAAATTGATTTAGTCTTTAAAGCTGGTGCCATCTTTGGTATTACCGAGATGTTTGCTTCAGCAATGCCTACATTTTGGTGGTTTGCAGCTGCACTGCCGTTCTGTGGGCTTTCTGCCATGATCATGATGGCTTCGGCAAATTCATTTGTGCAAGGCACAATTAGTGACCACCTAAGAGGCCGAGTGATGGGGCTTTATCTAATGGTCTTTATTGGGGGATCTCCGTTTGGTTCACCAATTATTGGCTACATAGGCCAAAACCTTGGTGCCCGTTGGGCGCTGTTTACTGGTGGTGCTATTTGTTTAGGTTCAGTAATTGCGTTGTTCTTAATCTTTAGAAAATCGATTCAGCCAGCAGCATTAGCAAACTGACGCGTGTAAAGATCTTTGTACAACCCCTCAACTGCTAAGAGTTCTTCATGAGTTCCACGCTGCACAATGCGTCCTTGTGCTAATACCAATACCATCGCCGCTTTTCTGATGGTAGAAAGACGATGTGCAATCACAATTGACGTGCGATTTGCCAAAGCAACTTCGAGCGCTTGTTGGACTGCAGACTCACTTTCACTATCTAGATGTGCAGTGGCTTCGTCCAAAATGACAATCTCAGGTTTTTTAAGCAACAAGCGTGCAATGGCTATCCGTTGCTTCTCGCCACCAGACAATCGGTAGCCACGATCACCCACAACGGTATCTAGTTTCATTGGAAGCGAAGAGACCAATGAATCAATCTGAGCATCCCTCAATGCTGCCCAAAGAAGATCATCACTGATGAATTCGTGTCCTAGGCAGAGATTTTCTCTAATGGTGGTGTGCAGCATGTGGGGGTCTTGTGGAACAACACCGATTTTAGATCGCAAATCTGTGAGGGTTGCGTCTTTAATGTTCACCCCATTGATCAAAATTGAACCAGAACCTACGTCATAAAGTCTTGGAATTAAAGATGAGATTGTTGACTTTCCAGCTCCAGATGGGCCAACCAAAGCAATCATCTCGCCTGGTTTGGCCAAAAAGGAAATGTCAGTCAAGACCTCTTTGGTTTCGCCTCGATCTTGATTCGCAGCAATTGACTCCAAGGACGCAAGAGACACTTCTTCAGCTTTAGGGTAGGTGAACAGCACATCCTTAAACTCTAAAGTTGCAGATCCTTTGGGGATCTCAATTGGAGAAACTGGATCTGCAACGATTGGCTCTAGATCCAAAACTTCAAACACTCGATCAAATGCCACTAGTGCTGTCATAATCTCAACTCGCACATTAGATAAAGCTGTAAGTGGCCCATAAAGCCTAAATAGCAAAGCAACTAGGGCCAGCAATGTTCCAATTGATAAGTCGCCGTCAATTACTGACAAGCCACCAAAGCCATAAATGATTGCGGTAGCAAGTGAGCCAATCAAGGTTAGAGACAAAAAGAAGAATCGGTTAATAAGGGCAATCTTGATTCCAACATCTCTAACTGTGGCTGCTTTTCCTTCAAAATCTGATAATTCTTTCTTGCGGTTGGCATAGAGCATTGAGAGCAAGGCACCAGAAACATTGAATCTTTCAGTCATTTGCTGACTTAACTCAGCATTGCTAGCCATCTGACTTCTAGTCAGGCCCTGAAGTCTTTTACCAACCCACTTTGCTGGGAATAAGAAAACAGGTAGTAACAAAATACTCAATATGGTTAGTTCCCAAGACAGATAAGCCATAGTGGCTACCACAATTACAGTGCTGATGGTGTTGCTTAAAACACTTGACAAAGTTGAGGTGAAAGCTTGCTGCGCGCCAATTACATCAGAATTCAATCTCGAAACCAGGGATCCTGTTTGTGCTCTTGTGAAAAAGGCAACGGATTGGCGCATTACTTTGTCAAAAATTAGTGATCTTAAATTAAAGATTAGGCCTTCTCCGATTCGAGAAGAGAACAATCTTTCAGCCATTGAGATTACAGCCGAAAGCAATGCAATTCCAGCTACTGCCATTGCACCATAGATAACCACATTTGCTTGACTTTTGGATACACCTTCATCGATGATGAATTTAAATAGCAGGGGTTGCGAAACAACTAAAGTTGCCTCAAAAATTACGATAGTTGTGAAGATATAAATATCTTTGGCAAATGGTTTGGCAAACCTAAAAATTCGGTTTCTAGTTTCGCGGCTGATCTTGTTATCAACAACCGACTTGTCAGCTGTGAGCGCCCTAAAGGCAACCCAAGGTCCTTGCATACTCAATTTGGTTGGTCACTCTCTTATGTTTGAGAGCCAAACTTACCCAAATCCACCAAACCCCACCTAACCGAAGCGCTACTGCTCGCTCATCCATGGGGCAAGCAATAGCATTGGCACTGATTACAACCCAGGGGATTTAGACAATGACCACAGCCGATTCTGCCAGAGGCAAAACAGTCTTTGAGTTAGATCGCGCCCACGTTTTTCATTCTTGGTCAGCCCAAGGCTTAATTAACCCACTTCCAATTGCTGGCGGCCTTGGTTCTTATTGCTGGGATTACGACGGTAAAAAGTATTTAGATTTTTCAAGTCAGTTGGTATTTACCAACATAGGTTTTCAGCATCCTAAAGTTGTTAAAGCTATACAAGATCAAGCGGCTCAACTTGCAACGATTGCCCCACAGCAAGCAAATGAAGCACGCAGCATTGCGGCCAAGAAGATCACAGATCACACTGAAGATCACTTAAACAAAGTTTTCTTTACAAATGGTGGGGCTGATGCAGTTGAAAATGCAATTCGGATGGCTCGAATACACACCGGTCGGGACAAAGTGCTGTCAATGTATCGGTCCTATCACGGTAATACAGGTTCGGCGATTAATTCAACTGGTGATCCAAGGCGCTGGCCAAATGAGTATGCCGTAGGCCATGTTCATTTCTTTGGCCCATATCTTTATCGCTCTTCTTTTTGGGCAACTTCAGAAGCTGAAGAATCAGCGAGAGCCTTAGCCCACCTTGAACAAGTAATTATCTTTGAAGGACCAAACACGATTGCTTGTATTTTGATTGAATCAGTTGTTGGCACCAACGGAATCTTGGTCCCACCGCCTGGATACCTTGAAGGTGTTAGAGCTCTTTGTGACAAATATGGAATTGTTTGGATCGCAGACGAAGTAATGGCTGGCTTTGGTCGAACAGGAGCTTGGTTTGCTTATCAAAATTGGGCTGCCAAGCCTGATTTAATTGTTTTTGCTAAAGGCGTTAACTCTGGTTATGTGCCCATTGGTGGCGTAATCATCTCAGATGAAATTGCTGCGACCTTTGATCAGAAAGTTTTCCCAGGAGGACTTACTTATTCAGGGCACCCACTTGCGGCCGCCTCAGTAGTCGCAGCGATTGATGTTATGGAAACTGAAGGTGTCATTGAGCACGCCAAAAAACTAGGCGAAACGGTAATCAAGCCTGGACTAGAACAATTACAGCAAAAGCACAAACTAATTGGAGATATTCGAGGTCTTGGAGTGTTTTGGGCGGTAGAGCTTGTGATTGATCGCGCGACCAAAGAACCACTTGCCCCATTTGGTGGATCTAGCCAAGCCATGACTGAGTTTGTGGTGGCTTGTAAGCAGCGGGGATTGTTGCCATTTATTCACTTTAATCGAACTCATATTGTGCCACCTTGCAATTCATCAGCAGCCGAGATCACTGAAGGTCTACAAATTATTGATGAGGCACTAACTGAAATAGGTAAGTATTACCAGGGTAGTTAGTTGAACTTCTTAGATATTAATTTATCTAAGAAGTAGTAGCACAAGCACACAAATACGCCAAACAATAAAATTACAAATACAGTAATGATGGCTGATAAATAACCTAACTCAACTACATCGATAAACCCATATGGATACTGATTGATAAAGGCCCCACGCAAGAAGGTGTAACCAACCCAGATAATTGGAATTACCAAGGCTGCTGGGATATAGGAAAGTTTTATCCATTTTCGAGGTCCAGCAATTACCCACACCAAAATAGTTAGCACTGGTGTGATGTAGTGCTCCAGCCGGTTAGATACGATATTAAAACTCTCTGGCTGGTAATAAGGGGCAATCAATAAGTGATAAACCAAGCCAGTAACCGTAATCATCAGCAGACTATCTAGACGCACAATTCGAAACAATTTGTTATCTCGGGATGGATCTAAGTAGAGCAAAGTCATCACGACTGCAACCGTTATATTGCTCCAGATTGTGAAGTAACTCAGCAAGTCAACAACTCGCCCCAGTGCCCCAGCAGCCCCAGGCGGGTTATGCCCCAAAATAGAAGGAACATCACTTTTATAAGGAACTAGATCAAATAGATCGATAAAGAATTGCATCAAGAAACCAGTAGCAGCAACCACGGCGTTCAGGCCGTACAACTTCTTCTTAGTGGCTAACTGCATGGGATAACGCTAACTGCTACCTACAGGTAATTGCAGATTTAGGAAGCTAAAACACTTATGGCTTGGGTAGCTGCCCCACAGGCTCGATTGTGTTCCCCACAGCGAACCCCCAGTCAAAGAGTTCAGTTGCTAGGGCATCGCGCCCATATGGCAATCCCATGAAGGCGATGATTAGTACCTGACCATTTTGCCTGGCAGCCCCAACATAAGTATTTTTCCCAAGGGTCGTGAATCCAGTTTTTCCAGCAATTAGTCCTGGATAGGTGGTTAATAACTTATTGGTGTTGTAGAGAGTCTTCTTCACATTCTCTCGACCCGATCGAGGAAAGACATAACTCTTGGTCCTGGCATATCTTCTAAACTCATCTTTTTCAAACACAGCGCGACCTATTAAAGCTAGATCAAACGCCGTAGAAACTTGTCCTGGTGCATCCAAGCCATGAGGAGACTTTGGAATTGTGTTCATTGCTTTAACACCACGGGCTGCAGCAGTCATTTCTTCTAAAGTTTTTGTCAATCCTCCACCTGCATGGGCTAATGCCATACCAGCATCATTCCCAGAATGTAGCAATAACCCGTACCAGATAGATTCAATCTTGTATTTGCGACCCGGAAAAATACCAACCTTGTTACCATAAACTTTTGCATCTGATCTCTTAGCGGTGTACAGATCATCTGGGTCAAGTTTGTTCAGCAATGCTAAAGATGTTAACGCCTTCAATGTGCTCGCAGGTGGTAGTTGCTTGTGCACATTCTTAGCAGCCAATATCTTGCCAGTGTTCATATCCGCAATAATGAAAGATTTTGCCTTAGTGGTTGGCAGTACTGGTAACTCAGTAGTTTGATTAACGACTACACCTATTGCGTTTAACTGCTCATTATTGGCAATATCTGACTCACCAAATACTGATGTCAAGCCAAATGTGGCTAAAGCCACAGATAAGACCAAGGTGCTCAAAAGTTTCCAGCGCATTATTGCCCCACCTTATTACCCGGGCTGGAAACTTTTGGGACACATTTTTGCTAGTTTTGGAAAATTACTCCAGATGAACGATTCACCAGAAACTAACAAGAATCCCCTAGAAAATAGGTTGAAGAAGCAGGTTATAGATCAGCGAACGACAACTAGCAGTTCCTAGTCTAAAATTAGAAGATTAGAAACCGGGGGAATTAAAAGTGATGAAGCGATTTAGACAATTCGCTGCAGCGGTAGTTAGCAGTTTGGTGCTAACCGCAACCCTCACAACAACCCCTGCCCTAGCCATTCAAGGGGGCGAAATTGCCACCTCAAATGGCATTGTGGTGGCTTTGAGTCATGGCATAAATTCCAATCGAGCCTTCTGCTCTGGATCACTTCTTGAGCCGCGAATAGTTGTAACTGCGGGACATTGTGTTGTTGAAAATGGTGCAGCAACGTTCTTCCCAAATGGGATTTACATACCAACTCCTGGTGCTGACTTAAACAAAGATGTTAAGTCAACCAGAGCTCGAGTTATTCAAAGATTTTGGGTTAACGGCTTTACAAACTCAAGCGATAGTGTGGAAGCGAATGACTTTGCAGTTTTAGTGTTAGACAAAGATCTTGCTAAACCACTACTTACCCGTCTTGCTACCCAAACTGAGATCAGCAGCTTACAAAGCAGTCGAGCTCTCATTACGCATCTAGGTTATGGAAAATTAGGTCTAAATACTGACAACGATGGAGTTCCTAGGCAACTAACTTTGAACATGCAACCCCGTTCCATTTTTTCGGGTTTTCCAACTAACTCTAGTTTTCAAACTAGGGGTAGTTCGACAAAATCGATCTGCCCAGGAGACTCAGGTGGACCAGTCGTTACCAAGATTGGCAACGACTGGGTATTACTTGGTGCACAAGCAGGTGGAGATATGTCTTGCGCTCGGCCATATTTAGGCTCAGACACCACGACTATTTTTTCTGCTACTTACTTCAACACAATTATTGAAGAGGCTAAAGCATTTGCCTTGGCATCTACTACTCCATCTGAGCCACAAAACTTCACAGCCAAGGCCACGATGGATCAAGTGACCTTGTCATGGACTACACCAGTAGCAGAGGCCACAACAATCACTTCTTATCAAGTTGAAGAAGTCTTGGAAACCAAACGTGCATATTTAGGCGTTTATGTTGATGATGCCCCAACTGGTGGGGTCTTGATCACTAACACAATTTTGGAAACGCCTGCTGAACTTGCTGGCATTGAAGCAAACGACATCATCTTAGAAGTTGGTGGTGTGCCAGTAAAAGTCGTAGCTGATTTGCTAGCTGAGATGAAGAAATATCGTGCAGGTACCAAACTTGTATTTAAGATCAAGAAATGGTCCGGTGAAACCAAAGATCTAACAATTAAAGTAAGTGAAATTGGTGATCCAATTGGTTACCAAACTAAGTGCACACCTAATAAGGATCAGCTCACCTGCACATTTACTGGCAAACCGGGCACCACTAAATACCGAGTTTTTGCTAAGTCCAGCAAAGGTGATGGGACCCCTGCAGAATTAAACGTTGTAGTTGGGGCAGGTTCTGCCCCAACTAGAGCAGACGCCACACCTGAGGGGACCTCATTAGTGGTCACCTGGCAAGACCCTGAAATATTAGGTTCTGTGCCAAGAGCCAACATTAATGTTTCGGTTATTGACTTAAATACCCAAGTTACTTTATGTACCGCAGCTCTTACTGCCTACAGCTGCAAAATAGATAAAGGAGTAGGCAGTTATAACCTTGGTATTAGAACTGAGACATCTTTAGGTAATTCACTAACTGAAGAAATAGGTGAAGTTGAAGTTCTAGCAGCAGCGCCTGGACAAGTAACTCAATTTAGAGCGGTGAAGACCTCAACTGGCTGGAAGCTAGTTTGGCAAAAGCCTGCAAATGATGGTGGATCAACTATCACTGGCTATCAAGTCAAGACTCTTTCTGGCAAATCACTTTGTCGGGTAACAGCTAAGACCAATACCTGCATAGTTAAAAACACTGCTGTTTCTAAAGGTACCAAAATTAGAGTATTTGCAGTAAACAGTGTTGGAACATCAAAACCTGCAACTGTCACCTTGTCCTAAGACTAATTCTCAACCCCACTGAGTAGGGTTCCTCTCGTGCCCAAACGAATCAAGCCCAAGAATGCTCTCTTTGGGCACGTAGCCTTAATTATTTCAATCTTGTTGTTTGCCAGTAATGGTTCAGTTTCTAAGTCATTGCTAGTTTCTGGGATTGATGCCACCAGGCTTAGTCAAATTCGAGTAACTGGTGCTTTCTTAGTCTTACTAGTTTTTGCACTATTTTTGGTACGAGATCAATTAAAAGTTAAAAGACCAGAATTACTACCAATCATTAGCTACGGCATTATTGGTGTGGCATTAGTTCAATTTCTCTATTTTGTGGCAATTGAACGAATGCCAATTGGGGTAGCACTAGTTATTGAATACACCGCTCCCGTTCTAGTAGCCCTTTGGGCCAGGTTTGGTGAGAAAGAACCTGTGAAGAAGAGGGTGTGGTTAGCGCTTGCACTAACCCTTTTTGGTCTTTCATTGGTAACTAATATTTGGAATGGCTTCACCCTTGATTCAATCGGTTTTATCGCAGCCGCTTTGGCGGCTGTGTCTTTAGCCATTTATTTCATAACTGGTGAAAAGTTAGTCCAAAAAAGATCTGCACTTGCCATCGTCACATTAGCGTTTGGTGCCAGCACTATTTTTTGGGCGATAATTCTTCCTTGGTGGAATTTTGACACTGACATCTTTTCGGGTCAGGTCAGTTTCCCGGAGAACTCTTCAAATATGGTTTCAATATCTTTGATGATGCTTTGGATGATTGTGATGGGAACCATCGCTCCATTCTTCTTATCTTTTGTAGCACTTTCGCACTTAAAAGCTAGAACTGTGGCGATAGTTGGAACACTTGAGCCGGTATTTGCTTCGGCAGTTGCCTTCTTTGTCTTGAATGAGTCATTGCTGGCTATTCAGCTTTTGGGTGGGGCGGTAGTCATTGCCGGGGTTGTGCTGGCAGAGAGTGCTAAGGAATAGGGTAGACAAAGGGCACCTTTGCTGCAGTTGCTAAAGATTGATACTGATTTAACCTTTGGTCATGAAGCGGTTTATATCGGTGGTGGTAACAGCCATTTTGGCAGCTGGCTTATTTAGTTTGCCAGCAGCAGCGGTCAAACCTGGAACTGCCTGCAAGCCAGTCAAAAAAACTACTGTGGTGAAAAATGTTAAATACACCTGTATTAAGCAAGGCAATAAGTTTGTTTGGAACAAAGGTGTGAAAGTTAAAGCCACTGCTCCTGCAAAACCGCCAGCTACTTCAACCAACCCCACACCTGCTAAACCGGCGGAGCCTGCTAAGCCAATTGAGCCTGCTAAGCCGACTACACCCACAACTCCAACTAAAACCAGTTACACCATGGAGCAGGTGCGAGCAAATAGAACTAGCGCGAAATGCTGGACAGTTATCGATGACAATGTTTATGACTTAACTAGCTGGATTGGTCCTCATCCAGGCGGGGACGATGCCATTGAGTCACTATGTGGCGTTAATGGAACTTCTGCTTTCAGGTCAAAACATGGGAGATCAGGATCCCCTAACCAACAACTAGACCGATACCTCTTGGGGCCTTTAGATAAATAAGATAGATAAGGCATAACCGGCTGCAATGTTGTAAAAAGCTAACCACAAATGCAATCTACGTCTAGAGGTAACATTCAAAGCTTTTTAATCTGCTCAGCCTATGAATTGTGAAATACTTAGCTCATGTCTCACAAGTCTCTAACTATTGCGCCATTGGCT
>DBCL01000016.1:0-1303 GCA_002293025.1 Actinobacteria bacterium UBA959 | reverse complement strand
CCTTGTAGGATATCCAAATGGAATTAATAGTCATTTCTCTCGTGATTCTTACAATTTTTCTTATTGCTAAAAATGGGTCAAGCAAGCGAAAATGACAGCGTGAGAAAACTATCAGCATCAGCAAAAATACTTTTAGGTTTCAATAACAAGGCGATCAGGTTGCTTTGAAAACATTCTCACTAAATACCCTCACTAGAAAAGAGATGCTCGCACTTAGTGCGATCTCTTTTTTATTTGGATTGTCAATTATGTCCTTGGCTCCACGCACTCCAGATTTAAAAGCAAATCTTGGTGTAAGTAATGGAACATTTGGAACTTTACTAAGCATCTCCTCAATTGGAGGAATCGTGATGCTTCTAATTGGTGGTCAACTTGTTTCTAAAATAGGCTCTAAACTGGCTTTACATCTAGGATCAACAGTAATTGCAGTCGCCTTTATTACCTTAAGTCAAACTAACTCGGTAATCATCTTTTCAATAGCAAATATTGCCGCTGGTACTGGAATCGCTACTTACCATATTGCATCCACTGGTCATACCCTTAACCGTCAAGCGGAGATTAATCGCACAATTCTTCCAAAACTACACGGAGCGTGGGGGGTTGGTGCTCTCTTAACTGCCGCCATAGCATTTTTGGTTGCTGACCACGTATCTGTTTCTGTGCATATTACTGCCTTGATGGTTTGTGTTTGGCTACTAACTCAGTATGCAATTTTGTGGCTTTCTCCAACTTTTCCAGTTAAAGAAGAGCCAACAGATAACTCTCAACTTACAACATTTAAGCAATTCAAACTTCAAATTAGCTGGTTCCTAGGAATTGGTTTCTTCTGTGCGTCACTACCCGAACATATTGTTGCTGATTGGGCAACCCTATTTGGCAAAGAAGAGCTAAATCTGCCAGCTTCAAGCTCTACTTTAAGTTATTTGGTATTTACCCTAGGACTCATAATTGGAAGGTTTCTAGTTGGCTACGCTTTAAAATTTCAAAGTGAAAGTTTTTGGCTAAGACTTGGCGGGATTGTTGGGGGATTTAGCTTTACCCTCTTGATTATAAGTTCAACACTTTTGATTGATTTCAATCGACAATTGGCAATAACAATCGCCTTCCTAGGTTTTTTCCTAGCTGGCCTTGGATCGTCTGCCATGTCACCACTCTTTTTTTCAATTGCTGGACGTCTCTCTAACAGAAACTCGGCAATAGTTGTCGCCCAAATGAGTTTCGTAAATGTTTTAATGCTATTTTTTGCAAGAACAATTCTTGCTTGGGTGATTGAAGCAACCTCAATCACAGTCGCTTTATTCAT
>DBCL01000010.1:42819-48044 GCA_002293025.1 Actinobacteria bacterium UBA959 | reverse complement strand
CACCACAACGCCAGACCCACCATGAAAGAAAGAGTCAACAGCATGTTTTTGATATTCTCGGATCTGCCAATCATCTTCAACTAACTCAATTGGGTGGGCTTCACCATCAACATAGCCAGCAAAGTCTTCTGCAGGCCAGCCAATTTTTAATAGGGCTTGCTTCAAGCTGCCACGCTCCGAAGGAAAGACAATTACGGTTTCATCATCAATTCGCTTACCCAGCAGCGGAGCTACCTTTTTGTTCTTTAATATCTCTTCTAATACTGGGCGATCAGTGGTGGATAGCACTAAGCCATGATTTGGATGGTTCTCAATTCTTAGTCGCCCGTATTTACCCATCTGTTCTGCAATATCAACAAGTAATGCGTGTGGAACTGCATAGCGCGCATATTTGATTAATGAGTCAATAACTTGCTCAGCATCATGGCCAGCTGCGCGGGCATTCCAAAGTGCCAGCGAGGTAATGCGATAGGTGTGAATGTGTTCAGGAGCGCGCTCTAATTCAGCAAAAGGTGCAATCGCTTTTCGGGCTTCATCTGAAAGTGGATGATCTATTTCTAATAGAAGAGTTCGATCACTTTGTACGATTAATGGCCCGTTAGTCACAAGACTCCTGCTTTAGTTTTAAGTTGACTGCGTATTATCTCAAAGATTGGTTAGTTGAGCAGTTTGGAGATCATGCCAGCTAACAACTTAACCCTAGGTTCAATATCTGTAACAGAAACCCACTCAGTCTTGGCATGAGAGCCAGCACCAACGGCACCTAAACCATCAATGGTTTTGGTGCCCAAAGCAGCCGTAAAGTTGCCATCACTTGCACCGCCCACCTCGGCTGCACCAATTGATTCCAACTCTAAGTCTTTAACTACTTCAGTTGCTAACTGATAAAGAGACTCAGACATCGATTTTTCCATTGGAGGGCGATTAATTCCACCAGTAACCTCAATCTTGATATCTGGAACAGTTGATGTTATTTTTCTAACCTCTAAATCTACTCGCTGTTGTTCAGCAATGCTCCAACTTCGAACATCAATACTTAACTCAGCCTTAGCAGGCACAGTGTTAGTAGTTGTGCCGGCATGAATGACGGTTGGTGTAACAGTTGTACCTAAATTTAAGTTAGCTATTTTTTGAATGTTCAAAACTATTTCAGAGATAGCAACACCAGCATTAATTCCCTTTTCAGGCTCAAGTCCTGCGTGAGAGGCTAAACCATGAGCAATTATTTTGTAATCCGAAGTTCCTTTACGAGCAATCTTTAGTGCACCATCTTGGGCACACTCTAAAACTAAACAACCTTTTGCTGAGGCTGCCGCTTTTTCAATTAATGCTCTTGAAGTTTTGCTCCCTATTTCTTCATCGGTAGTTAGCAGCAGGGCGATTCGTGGATCGAGGGCTAATTTGATGGCATGAATTCCTTGCACCACACCACACTTCATATCGACACAACCAGGGCCAGTTAATTTGTCACTGGCCACATTGAATGGAATCTCGCTAATGCTGCCTAACGGCCAAACTGTGTCTAGGTGACCTAGTAATAAAACTTGTGGGGTATCAGAGCCCCACCACAAATGGGTGCGACCAGCAACTTCAATCAATTTACCTTTACTGCCTAATCTATTTTCTAATATCTGATTAGCAGTTATTACTACATCTAAACAGGCTTTGAGATCTTCACTTGGTGACTCAACTTCAATCAGAGTCTGCATATCCTGCAGCACTGCTTTTAGGTCAACCATGGGCTAACGCTACCCCTCATTCACTCATGATCGCGATCATGGTGATTCGAGCGATCGAAAAATCACCAACTTTGGCAGATCTTTGATCAAAGGCGGTGAGCTTCCCGGCATTGAGTCGAATTGGTTGCACCACATGCTCAACTTCTCGGCCGGCTTCGTTGGCATAACCAATCCAAACTTTGGCTTTGTTGGCAACAGCTTCACGGAGCACACCAACAGTCTCAGCAGTGGTTAACCGAACGGCGTTTTTAGGTCTAGCAGATGGGGCTGCAGCATCACCTTGACGAAGTGCCGCTACTGCTGAACTCAACACTTCATCTGAAGGATGTTCTAATTTATTCGAGTGGCCTTCCAAGGCCACTCTGCGTTTTTGTCTGGCTCTAATTAGTGCTGTTCCATCAGGTGACTCCAACATTGCAATATAGCCAGACTGACCCAAGATGGCTGCAGACTCTTCTGGATCTGCTTGAAACACAACCACGGTTGGTGCAATTCGAACTGGGTGTAAAGCGGTTACGCGGACATCTTTCATCAAGGCATCTAGTAAGCCAGGATCTTCGGAGCGCAAATATGTTGGTGCGTAACCCAACCTAAGTGCACCGTGTTTGCGAGCAGTATCTTCAATTAGATAGGTAAGTGGTTGAGGAACTTCTGTTTTAGAGATCTTCTTTAGAAACTTCTTGACCGCATCTACGGTTTTGCCAGCATCTAATGCTTTACGAATACTGGCTTCATCAAAGCGATAAACAGTTGCAGCACTTCTACTTTCAATTTCAGCAATCAAATTGAGCTCACGCTCAATATCAACCTGCAAAGGTCCAGGCGCTATTGCAGTTAGGTCTGCTTGAATCATGATGTAATCAATTGGTGTTGGCAGAAACTCGGCTAGGTACCCTGCAATTTCGGTGTGGTGCAGTAGCTGTTTACCGGCATTGGTTAGTAAACCCATGCCGGTAATACCTAAAAACTCAGCTTCATAAATAGTTGCTGTAACTAATTTGTGAATTGTCTTGCGATCCCGCCTTGGTCTATGCCAGTGAATCCAATCCACTATTTGTTCGGCGTTGTTTGATCCAAACACTAAGGCTTCAATAGTTAAAGATCTCAAATCAACAATTGGTAATCCAACTCGGTCCAGTCCAGGCTGCAAGGCATTAACTCGATCACCTTTTTCATCTTTCTCACCAATTAAGAACAAAGCCCGTGAGTTATGCCACCAAGCCAGGATCAAGCTCTCCCACTTAACACTCACATCTTTAATGCGCCATAAATCAAAAGCAGTAGTTGGCGCCCAGGCAGGTTCTTTATAGACATCTGTGGCAATTAATCCTGCTGCGAAACAAATCTCTACTAGTAGTGCTGCTGTTTGTTCATCAACATCGAGAAGTTCAGCAGTTTTAGCTAAGTCTCTAGCGGCTAGACCACCAGAGCGCAATACAGGTGGGGGTGTTACTGACCAAGCATCTAATAATTGTTCAGCAAGACGAACTAGGCGATAGCCAATCTCGCCGCCGGCGCGATTGGCTATCTCAACTTTGCTAGATGTGTCTGGGGTGACCTCTGGAGCACCTGGATCTAATTCTTTGAATAGTTTCTGTTCTCTAAGCTCTAGAGCGATCTCTCTAGGCAGCATGATGCTTTCAGGCCCAGTTGCCACAATCACACCATGGGCTAACAGCCATTCAATTGGAGTCTTGGCGGTTTCAACAGTTATGTGACGATTGGCATCAGCCACCTTCCCAACTGGAATTCCCCACAATAATTTCTCGATGATGAATTGGGCTTCTTCAGGAGCAGTTGCCAATAGTTTTTTTAGTTTTGCAGGATTGGCGGCGAGCACACTGGCTTCAACATGGTTACTAGCTGAGCCCCCTAATCCACACGGATACATACCAACCACATCAACAAGTGAATCTGGGGTTAGCAAATTGTTGTCTTCGCCATAAATCAAACCTATTTTTCGCAAACCAGCAACTGCATGTTTAATGCTTAGTGGAATGGACTTAGTTGTTGAACCCATCGCAGTTGCTAACTGATTTATTGAAACTGGTTTTGGTAGCACTGCAAGTGCTTCAGCAACTTGCAGTGCTGATCTATTGATTCGATCTAATGCTCTAGAAACACTTGATGGTGAAACTGCTCGAGCAGCAAGTCGCTCGATGTCGGGAGGTATTGGGTGTAATAGGTCGGGGCGCTCGCGGAGCAGATGCATCATCTCGGTATCTGTTAGTGCGCGTAGCGAACTTACTAACAGGGCTCGAGCGTCTATTACTTGATTGGACATTCTGCCTAATCTACTCCCCCTAGGATGCTCCAATGATTACAGTCGGCTTCGATTTAGATATGACCTTGATAGATAGCGTTGACACCATCGTGGACTCATTAGTTGCGGTGGTTCAAGAGCGGGGTAAAAGCGTTGACCCCCAGGCAATTAGAGACACGATTGGAATGCCATTTCCATTAGTGCTGCCAACCTTGGTTCCAGATGACGACCCAGAAGAATTGTTAGCGGCTTACCGGGCGCACTACCGAGTTCATGGAGTGCCTAAAACGAAAGCCATGCCAGGTGCGATCGATGCCGTTAAAGCTGTTAGAGATGCTGGTGGTCGAGTTGTGGTGGTAACTGCTAAACAAGGCATAACTGCAATTGGTGCATTAAAAGCTGCTGGATTTGTTTTTGAAGATGAAGATGTTGTGGCAGAAGTATTCTCAGAAGAAAAAGGAATCTCACTTAAAGAATTTGGGGCTCAGATTTATGTGGGCGACCACCCAGGAGATGTGAAAGGTGCCAAGGTGGCTAACGCCTTGTGCGTGGCGGTGCCAACAGGGCCAACTAGTGCAGCTGAGCTCTTGGAAACTGGGGCAGACGTGGTGCTCTACGGGGGATTAGCCGAGTTTCGGGATTGGTTCCAAGGCTGGCTAGCAGCCCGCTAGATTTACCCTGCTTAACTGCAACTTGATCAAGGAGATTTGCAATGCCTACCGGCAAACTCAAGTGGTACGACCACGAGCGTGGATTTGGCTTCATAACGTCTGATGACGGCGAAGACGTATTCGTGCACACCAACGCACTTCCAGCAGGTGTGGTGGTTAAGCCTGGCATGAAACTTGAATTTGGTGTGGCAGATGGTCGTCGTGGTCGTCAAGCATTGAATGTGTTGATAGTTGATCCAATACCAAGCATTGCTGAGGGTCAGCGCAAACCTGCAGATGACATGGCAATCATTATTGAAGATCTAATCAAATTATTGGATAGCGTTTCTAACGGTTTGCGCAGAGGAAAGTTTCCAGATGGCAATCATGGTCAAAAGATTGCATCAGTGCTGCGTGCTGTGGCTAACGATCTAGATATCTAAATATGTCACGGTTAAAAAATCGTAACCGCCGAGTTAAATTAAACTTAGGCAAAACTGCTGAGCCAGAAATAGAGCAGGTTGTTGAAGTTGTAACTGAACCAGAAGCTGTAGAGACAATTGTTGAAACCCC
>DBCL01000010.1:37764-42760 GCA_002293025.1 Actinobacteria bacterium UBA959 | reverse complement strand
ATTCCAAAAGTTGTTAAACCAATACCTAAACTAACTTTCAAAATTGACCCAGACTTAGCTCGAGCTGCACTTCATGAAGTTACGGATAAAGCACATGTTGGCACCTATATTTCAACTGAGCCAACTAGTGAATCAACAGCAGTTATCACCTTTGATTCTTTAATGCCTGGCTATAAGAGTTGGACTTGGGTAGTGATGCTTTCTTGGTTAGATCAAGATCATCTAACTATTGATGAAGTTGCAATGGTGCCAAGTGAAACAGCATTGATAGCACCTGCCTGGATTCCTTGGTCACAACGCTTGGAAGCAGGCGATGTTGGAATTGGTGATGAGCTGCCTTATCGAGCAGTTGATCCAGCACTAACTGCCGGCTATGCCGGTGTTGAAGAGGAATCAGTATTAGAAGACACCTCAAACCTAAAACCACTTTGGTGGTCTTTAGGCCTTGGCCGCGAGCGCATCTTGTCTCAAGAAGGCCGAGAGTTAGCAGCCACTAGGTGGAGTCAAGGTGAGTTTGCAGGGAGCTCAATCATGGCTCGCGTGGCCAAGGCCAATTGCTCAAGTTGTGGTTTCTATCTGCCACTTGCTGGATCTTTGGGTTCAGCATTTGGAGCTTGCACTAATGCGCTATCTCCTGCAGATGGCAAAGTGGTGGCGCTGAATTTTGGATGTGGGGCTCATAGCGAAACTGATGTAGTGGAAGCTCAAGTGCCAAGCCTAGATTTAGTTTATGACGACACCTATGACCAAGGGCTTAACGTTGACGGCGACGACGAAGAGTCAACACACTAGAAATTATCAATCCCACCGCAACTAGATTTAATGCAACCGTTTGATACTGCTCCATGAAACCTAAAGATGTGACTATGGCGGCGAGAGTGAATAGGGCTAGTAGCGCTAGCACAAAGTAATAACCATCAACTTTTAGTGGATCTTGGGCCATAACTGCATTCTAGAGGATGTTCAATTAAGGTTGGGTCTAATGAATGCCAGAACTAGAAGAATCATCACCTTATTGGTGCTGTTTGCGCTGATTGCTGCACCACTAGTTAACGCGATTATTACTTTTTAGAGTCTTTCAATCACGTAGTCAACGCACTGAGTTAACTTACTAACATCTGTAGGCTCAATTGCTGGAAACATAGCCACCCTAATTTGATTACGCCCAAGTTTGCGATATGGCTCAACATCTAAAATGCCATTGGCTCTAAGTGCTTTAGTTATCTCAGTGGCATCAATCTTTTCATCAAAATCAATTGTGGCAATCACATTCGACCTTAAGTTTGGCTTGCTCACAAATGGGGTTGCCACATTTGATTGGTCAGCCCAGCCATAGATGCGGTTTGCTGAATCAGTTGTTCTAGAAACACACCAATCTAATCCACCTTGTGAGTTGAACCAATCAAGTTGTTCAGCCATCATCAATATGGTGGCAACCGCAGGTGTGTTATAGGTTTGATTTGCTCGAGAGTTTTCGAGCGCAATTCCTAAATCAAGAAATGCTGGTGTCCAGCGATCTTTGGCTAGCCGCTCAATTCGCTCAACTGCCTTTGGACTAACAATTGCTAGCCACAAACCACCATCTGCCCCAAATGATTTTTGGGGTGCAAAGTAATAAACATCAAATTGAGAAACATCAACATTTAACCCACCAGCAGCACTAGTTGCATCTACCACCATTAAACCTGAATCTGTTGGGCGCTTAATTTCAATTGCCACACCAGTTGAAGTTTCATTGTGTGGGGTGCAATAGGTATCAATGCTGTCATCTGGTTGAAAATTTGGTGCATCCCCTGGGTTGCTGCTTAGAATTTCTGGATCAGCTAAATGTGGAGCTGCTTTGGTGCCAGATGCAAATTTGGCACCAAACTCACCAAAAGATAAGAATTGTGCCTTGTTGTCAATTAGATTGAACGTGGCTGCATCCCAAAATGCAGTAGAGCCACCATTACCTAAAATCACTTCATAGCCATCTGGCAACTTAAAAAACTGACTTAGACCATCTCTAACCCTGCCAACTTGGGATTTAACCGCAGCCTGGCGATGAGAAGTGCCCATGATCGAATTGTTGATAGCACTGATTTGTTCTTTGCGAACTTTGCTTGGGCCTGCACCAAAGCGACCATCAGTTGGTAGTAATTCGGCTGGAATCTTGATGCTGTCAGACACCTAGGGCTCACTCTCTCAAATTTATTGTGGCCAAACTTACCCACCCAACCTGCATAAATGCTTCTTGGCATAAGAATTAGGCCATGAAAGATGCCAACTGGCTAAATGACCTGCGGGTCAGCTACGAAACAAGAGGGCTGCACGAGTCACAGTTATTGCCAACACCGATGCAGCAATTTCAATCTTGGCTAACCGAAGCAATTGAGGCCGAGCTACCTGAACCCAATGCGATGGTATTGGCAACCGCATCATCAACTGCCCAGCCCAAAACTAGAACGGTGCTTTGTAAGTTGGTTGATGAACGTGGGTTTGTATTTTTCTCTAATACCCAAAGTGCAAAAGCCGAGGCTATGTCACAAAACCCTCAAGTTGCTATTTCGTTTCTTTGGCTACAACTGCACCGTCAGGTTCAAATCATTGGTGAGGTTGAGCAAGTATCCCGTGTTGAAACTGAAGAATATTTCGCAACCAGAGCTAGGTCCTCTCAAATCGGAGCTTGGGCTAGCCCACAATCCGAAACTATTACTAGTAGAGATGTGATTGCTAACAGAGTGAATGAATTAGAGGCAGAATTTAAAGATGTTGATCAAATTCCAGCACCACCATTTTGGGGTGGATATTTAGTAAGACCAAGCTCAGTTGAGTTTTGGCAGGGTGCTCGATCCAGATTGCATGATCGACTGCGCTTTGAGTTAGCGGATCCAGGCTTTATGGGCCGCTCAGTGTTAAATCGAGCAGATGCTTGGGTTGTGAACAGAGTAGCCCCGTAGTCTTTACCCACTAGATCTTAAAAAAAGGACTGAAATTTAGATGATTGTGACCATCACTCCAAACCCATCTTTGGATTACACCTACGAACTTCCTTCCGGTGAGTTTCGACTAGGTGGGGTGATTCGACCAACTGACACCAGATGTGATGCTGGTGGCAAAGGTGTGAATGTGGCTCGAGCACTATCTCTTAATGGAATTAGATCCAGAGCAGTATTAACTTTGGGCCAAACTGAAGGTCAGCACATTTTGGACTTATTGATGCTGGAAGATCTCGACACCAGACCACTTTTAGTCAAAGGTGCATCTCGCGTAAATGTGACATTGGTAGACACTGCTGGAAATACCACCAAGATCAACTCATTAGGTTCTCCGATTTCACCTGGTGAATGCAGAGGATTAATTGCACTAGCAGTCACAGCAACTGATGAGATTGATTGGTTAGTAACCTGCGGATCGCTGCCACCAACTGTTGAGAAGAATTTCCATGCAATGGCAGTTGTTTCAGGTAAAGAGATCAATGCTAAGACTGCAGTTGACTGCACGGGTGAAGCATTGATCTTGGCTTGCCAAGCTGGAGTGGATTTAATCAAACCAAATGTCCATGAATTATCTGACATAGTAAAAAGACCTTTGAAAGTATTAAATGATGTAGTGGCAGCTGCAAAAGAATTAATAGCTCTGGGTGCTGGCAGCGTGATTGTTTCTATGGGCTCTCAAGGAGCACTTTATGTTTCTAGTACCAAGACTTTGTATGCAACTGCTGCCAAGGTAAAACCACGCAGCACTTCTGGTGCTGGAGATTCTTCGCTAGCTGGCTTCTTATCCAAGATTGATAAAGGTGTTGAAGAGGCCCTGTTGGAGTCAATGGCTTGGGGTGCAGCAGCAGTTGCATTGCCTGGATCCAAGATGCCAGTTGAATCAGACATTGCAAGTTATCGTGGACAAAGCAAGGTCACAGATAAACCAGATTTAAATATGGTTGTAACAGGAGATTAGTTTCTAACTTTTTCCCAGTCTTCAAGTGCTCGAACTCGCTCAATTGAATGATCAACTATCTGCTTTGGGTATCCATGTGCATAACCAAAGTCGCTCTCCCACGGCAGATGGGCTTTAGCCCCTGGCAGATGTCTTAATTCGGGGATGTAGCGGTGGATGTATTCACCATCTGGATCAAACTTTTCACCTTGGGTGATTGGATTAAATACTCGATAAAAAGGTGATGCATCTGTGCCTGATCCTGCAGTCCATTGCCAACCATGTTGATTAGAAGCAATATCAGCATCACTCAACCATTGCATAAACCAGTTTGCACCTAGACGCCAGTCAATGTGTAGGTCTTTGATTAGAAATGACGCCACCACCATTCGAACTCGGTTATGCATCCAGCCTTCGGTTATGAGTTGGCGCATGCCAGCATCCACGAATGGATAACCAGTTTTGCCAGCACACCAATCTTTAAAGTTTTGATCTGCAGTTTTGCCAGTCTCCCACGGCATCTTGTCATAATTCTTATATAAGTTTTCAGTAATGGTGCTTGGGTTGTGGTGCAAGACATCTGCATAAAACTCTCGCCAACATATTTCTTTGCGATAAACCTCATCAGTATCTGAAAGTTGATTCAAGATAGTTCGAGGGTGAATCTCACCAAATCTAAGTGGGGTGCTCATCTTGGATGTGCCATGAATTAAGTCTGGGCGGTTTCGATCTTCTGCGTAATTAGCCAGCCCCAATTTCTTAAACACTGCCCATTGAGTTAGTGCAGCAGTTTCGCCTGCATCAGGCAGAGTTAAATCACCAAGGTCTGGTCGCTTTGGAAGTGAATCACCAGCAACTGGCTTGAACCAATTCACCCCAGCGGGGGCTGCAATTGGTTTGCGCCAACCATGAATCATCCAGGCTTTATAAAAAGGCGTGAACACTCGGTAGGGGGTTTGATCTTCTTTGCCAACCCGCCCTGGAGCAACGGCATAACTAGATCCAGTTCTAACAAGTGGCACTTTTAAAACTTTTTCTAATGCTTCATCTTGAGCTTTAAGTTCTGGTTCATAATGCGCAG
>DBCL01000010.1:18935-37621 GCA_002293025.1 Actinobacteria bacterium UBA959 | reverse complement strand
TGCACATTATTGAACCCTTTAGTTTCAACTTCATCAAAGATATAAACCGCAATTAACTTGGAATCAGTTTGCTGAGCCTGTTCCCAGGCGGTCACCAAGGCAGGGTTATCAGCTAGGCGTAGATCTCTTCGAAACCAATAGATGCTGGGCATGGGATGAAGGTAGGCGAGAAATCCGCCCCAAGCCACCGTAGGTTTTTAAGGTATTTTTAAGGTTCTGCTAGGTTAACCCTATGCAAGCCAAATTGTTAGCCCTGGCCTTGAGCCTTGGCCTCACCTTCAGTGTGGTGCCGACAGCCCATGCTCAAGAGGAGCTCTTAAACCTTGAGCCCGCAATTGCAACCTCTCAAGCTCAAGAAGAAGCGCTAACTAGTCGAGTTGAGGCTGCAACTAAAGCCTCTAGAGCTGCCCGCCTACTTCAAGTTCGAGCCGTCAAGTTAGTTGATGCAGCAGCAGCCCTTAAAGGGGTTCGTTATAAATGGGCAGGCTCTAGCCCAAAGTCAGGGTTTGATTGTTCTGGGTTCACCGCTTATGTCTATAACAAAGTTGGGATTGAACTGCCACGGTCCTCAGGGGCTATTAGAAAAGTGGCTGAGAAGATCAACAAATCTGAACTCAAAACAGGGGACCTAGTTTTTTGGCATAACAAGTCAGGCCGAGTCTTTCATGTTGGAATTTATGCTGGGGCTGGCAAAGCCTGGCATGCACCACGCCCAGGCCGAAGTGTTAGCAAACAGTCGCTATGGCTTGCTGGTGGCTGGCAAACTTCTTATTTGTCCTACGGGCGAATTTAAACCCCTGCCTACTTTCTAGTTACCCGATACCTTTCCGCCATGCGAATTGCCGTCCCTAAAGAAACTGCTGCTGGTGAAGCCCGAGTGGCTTTAACCCCAGATCTGGTTCCTCGATTGATTAAGTCTGGATTTCAAGTTGTGGTGGCTAGTGGTGCGGGTCAAAAATCTCAAGCAACTGACGAGATGTTTAAAACTGCCGGTGCAGAAGTTCAATCAGGTGACGTGTTCAAAGATGCAGATGTCGTTTTGTCGGTGCTCGCACTAACTGCAGACCAGATTAAGCAGTTAAAGCCTGGGTGCATCACGATTTCATTCTTGTCTCCTACTAATTCGGTGGATTCAATCAAGGCTGCAGTTGCAGCCAAAGTGACTGCAATCTCGTTGGAGTTAGTCCCTAGAATTTCTAGAGCACAATCAATGGATGCCTTAACTTCACAAGCATTGTGTGCGGGTTATAAGGCTGCACTTGTAGGAGCCGAATTATCTCCACGGTTTTTCCCACTGTTAATGACCGCTGCTGGAACTGTGACCCCTGCAAATGTATTAGTACTGGGTGCGGGTGTTGCTGGATTACAAGCAATTGCAACCTCAAGAAGACTAGGTGCAGTTGTTTCAGCATACGACGTAAGACCATCATCGAAAGATGAAGTTATCTCAATGGGGGCAAGCTTCATTGAACTTGAATTAGAAGCACTTGAAGGTGCTGGCGGATATGCCAGAGAGATGACCCCAGAGCGCGCTGCCAAACAACGCGAACTGCTCACCCCATATATTTCAAAATCAGATGTATTGATCACCACAGCGGCAGTGCCTGGCAGAGCCGCGCCAAGATTAGTAACCAGTGAGATGTTACAAGGGATGAAGAGTGGCTCTGTAATTGTTGATTTAGCAGCCGAGTCTGGTGGAAACGTAGAAGGATCAAAGCCTGGCGAAATTGTGGAGACAAGTTCTGGAATTAGAATCTGGGGCGCTAAAGATGTGCCAAGCAGTCTGCCATTTCATGCATCCCAGTTATTTGCCAAGAATGTATTTAATCTAATGATGTTGATGCACAGTACTGATAAGCCAGGCGAAGTAATACCAAATTTTGAAGATGAGATCATCGCTGCATCTGCTGTCACCCATCAAGGTGAGATTCGGTTAGAAAATGTTAAATCCAGTATTGGAGGGACAGCGTGAGTGCTGAGATGGCTTTATTTTCAATCTTTGTGCTTTCTATTTTTATTGGATTTGAGGTTGTTTCTAAAGTTTCTACCACCTTGCACACCCCATTAATGAGTGGTGCAAATGCAATTCATGGTGTGATCTTGGTTGGAGCCATCATGGTGGCCGATCATTCGGAAACAACATTAGAACTAACTTTGTCTGTTATCGCAATTGTGTTAGCCACTATCAATATGGTTGGTGGCTTTGTGGTAACTGATCGTATGTTGGAGATGTTTAAAGGCAAGAAGAAATGAGCAGAAATATCTATGATCTATTAGGTCTGGTTGCTGCTGTTAGCTTTGTGTTGGCCTTGAAAGGTTTATCTTCACCTAGAACTGCTAGACGTGGAAATCTAATAGGTGCCTTTGGTGCCACCTTGGCAACCTTGATTGTTTTCTTTTATGCATCGGAAGGTTCAACCCTTCCTTTAAATAATCTGCCACTTATCTTGGGAGCGATTGCTGTTGGTGTGCTGGTTGGAGTTCCAGCAGCTCGTAAAGTGCAGATGACTGCTATGCCGCAGCTAGTTGCCTTGTTCAATGGTGTTGGCGGTGGAGCTGCGGCATTAGTTGCAATTGTGGAGTACTTAAGACTTGGAGCAGATGCCAGCTTGGCAGCAGTTGTGGCAACGGTATTCACTGTGGTTGTGGGCTGTGTTTCTTTCTCTGGCTCGATTGTTACTTTCCTAAAACTACAAGAATTAATGACCACAAGACCAGTTGTGTTTGCAGGTGGACGTTTTGTAATTGCTGGCACCTTGATCTCAGTTTTAGTGGTTTCAGGTTGGGTAATTAGAGATGGTGGCACCACACCACTATTAGTGCTGGGAGCACTGTCTTTGGTGTTTGGTGTTTTGTTTGTCCTTCCTGTTGGTGGTGCAGATGTGCCAATTGTGATCTCACTATTGAATGCTTTCACTGGTTTAACTGTGGCTGCAAGTGGTTATGTGCTGGATTCAGTGTTGTTAATCGTGGCTGGAACATTAGTTGGAGCTAGCGGCACCATTCTCACTCGCTTAATGGCTGCAGCTATGGGCCGATCACTTTTTGGAACGTTGTTTGGTGCATTCACCGCTAAGGCCCAAGAATCCGCAGGTGGCACCGAGACTAGATCTGTTAAGTCTTCATCTGCTGAAGATGTGGCGATCCTGCTTAATTATGCGCGCCGAGTTGTGATTGTTCCAGGATTTGGTTTAGCAGTTGCTCAAGCACAACACACAGTGCGCGAATTAGCAGATTTGTTAACTGCCAAAGGTATTGATGTCGCATATGGAATTCATCCTGTTGCTGGTCGTATGCCAGGGCACATGAATGTATTGCTTGCTGAAGCAAATGTGCCCTATGAGCAGTTAGTTGAGATGGAAGAAGTTAATCCAACATTTGCGCAAACAGACGTTGCGCTAATTATTGGAGCAAATGATGTGGTTAACCCAGCAGCAAAAACCACCCCAGGCTGTCCGATCTATGGAATGCCAATTTTAGAAGTGGCGCATGCGGCTAACGTAATCTTCTTAAAGCGTTCAATGCGACCAGGGTTTGCAGGCATTGAAAATGAGCTGTTGTTTGATCCAAAAACCACCTTGTTGTTTGGTGATGCCAAAGCATCACTTACCCAGGTGGTCAGCGCTCTAAAAGCCGTTTAACTGGCAGATTTCTAGACTGGGAGAGTCAATCTCCATCATTTTTGGCTAGAACAGGGGAGAATAACCACATGACAGTTTTAGTAGTAGATGACGACCGAGCAATTCGTGAAGCAGTAGTTCGCGCCATCAAATTTGATGGCATGGAAGCAGAGGCAGTTGCCACTGCTCGTGAAGCATTGCAACGAGTGAATGGTGAGCATGGCACCCGACCAGATTTACTTATCTTAGATTTAGGACTACCTGATTTAGATGGCTTGGATGTGGTCAAGCAGATTAGAGCTCGTGGCGATGACATTCCAGTATTGGTTTTAACTGCTCGAACTCAAATTTCAGATCGAGTGGCTGGCTTAGATGCTGGCGCAGATGACTATCTACCTAAGCCATTCGCGCTACCAGAACTACTAGCCAGAGTTCGAGCACTCTTACGCAGAATTCAATTAGATGCAGCAGTTGATACTGATGTGTTGCCTGATGGTGAGGTCTACAAGATTGAAGATCTAGTTGTGGATCCAACTGCATATCGGGCAACTCGAAACGGCAGACATTGCAATCTCACTAGAACTGAATTTGCACTACTAGAAGTGTTGGCCCGAAATGCTGGCAAGGTTGTGCCAAGAGATATGTTGCTTGAGAAAGTGTGGGGATGGATATCACCAACACTTAGCAACGGTCTAGATGTTTACATCGGCTACCTGCGACGCAAACTTGAGGAAAATGGAGAACCTCGATTGGTCCAAACTGTTCGTGGTGTGGGTTACGTATTGCGCATAGAGGAATAGCTAAATGTCGCTACGCAGACGATTAGCCTTAATTGCTGGTGGAGTGACCGCATTTGCGGTGTTATCGGTAGCACTTTTGAGCGGTTTGTTATCTGCTAGAACTATGTATGAGCAAGTTGATTCAGAATTAGCATCTGCTCTAGAAATAAGTGTTGATGATGAATTAGCCACCGCACTAGCACTAACTTCAAGAGCCACTTTAGAGAAAAACTCTCCAGAGATATTGATTGATGTTTATTTCGTTGAAGGGGATGTGCAGCCAGCTGCCTCGACCACGGCTCAAGTTCCAGCGGGAGATGCAGTTTTGGATCAGTTGCTGGCTAAACCTGGCAGCGATGTTTTATTTGAAACAGTAAACACCAAATCAGGAATCACTGTTCGAGTTGGGGTGATGCCGCTTGCTGATGGTGCAGTTATTCGAGCCATGCGACCAATTACTGATTTGCAAGCAAGCATTGGCACGCTAACCGCTGGAATTGCAGCATTAGCCTTGCTCGCTTCAGTAGTAACAGCAGTTGTGGCATCAGTTGTGGTGGGTTCTGCTTTGCAGCCGATTATGCTGCTAACTCGAGCAGCTGAAGTTATTGCTGAAACTAAAGTATTAGATGAATCTGGTTTAGCTGCTGCCACGTCTGGCCGAAGCGATGAACTAGCCAGACTTTCCACCTCATTCCAAACAGTTGTTAAAGCTCTTGCCCAATCTAGAGAGCAACAACGACGATTGGTTGATGACGCAGCCCATGAACTGCGAACTCCTTTAACTTCAATGCGCGCCAACCTAGATCTGATGTCAATGATTGAGAAAAGTGATCGAGAGATAAAGCCAGCTGATAGATTGCAGATGCTGGAATCTATGAATGAAGAGATGACCGAGCTCACCGATTTATTAGAAGAGTTAGTGGCACTTGCAAGCCCAGTGCCATCTATAAGTGATGTGGCTGAAGAAGGCCGAGTGCATTTAGAAGAACTAGCAGATCATGTGGTTCGAAGATTCACCCGAAGAGCTAACCGAGAGATCAATCTAGAAGCAACTGAATCAATTGTTCGAGGGCGTGGGCCACTAATTGAGCGCGCTATTGCCAACTTAGTTGGAAATGCAGTTAAGTTCTCTCCAGATGGTGCAGCAATTAATGTGACAGTTCGAGATGGCATGGTATTAGTTGATGATGCAGGGCCTGGCATTCCTGCGGAATACAGGTCTCAAGTATTAGAGAGATTCTGGCGTGCGCCAGAATCTCGAGCACTACCTGGAAGTGGACTGGGTTTATCAATTGTGGCTGACATGGCTGCCGCACATTCTGGATCAGTGATTGTGGATCAGTCTCCATTAGGTGGGGCCCGCGTTGGATTTTTACTACCTGAACTTAAAACGAGTGACGCTGAATAAGCGCCACTCGTTTGTGAGGGATCACTGAACCTGAATTAACAAGTTCATATGACCACTTGAAAAGATACTCTCTTTTGTTAGGGTTTTAACAGAATCTGATGTCTAATAACTCACACTGTTTATCACTGTGAGTTATTAGACAATTCCTAGCGTTTAGCTACTGGCTGATAGTCACGCTCAGTTGCACCGACATAAATTTGACGAGGACGGCCAATGCGTGTGTCTGGATCTTCAATCATTTCGCGCCATTGGGCGATCCAGCCTGGAAGGCGACCCAAAGCAAAGAGCACGGTGAACATTTTCGTTGGGAAGCCAATTGCTTTGTAAATCACGCCTGTATAGAAATCTACGTTTGGATAAAGCTTGCGCTCAATAAAGTAATCATCTCTTAAAGCTGCCTCTTCAAGCTTCATAGCAATATCTAGTAGTGGATCACTAACACCTAGGTTCTTAAGTACTTTGTCAGCAGCTTCTTTAATAATGCGCGCTCTTGGGTCGTAGTTCTTATAAACCCGGTGACCAAAGCCCATCAAGCGGGCATTGGAGTCTTTAGCTTTGACTTTATCTATGAACTTCTCAACAGGCTCACCTGAGTCTTGAATGGATTTGAGCATCTCTAATACAGCTTGATTTGCTCCACCGTGGAGCGGACCAAATAAGGCTGAGATGCCACCGGCAACAGAGGCAAACAAGTTTGCATGAGATGAGCCGATCATACGAACAGTTGAAGTTGAGCAGTTTTGCTCATGATCTGCATGAAGTATGAATAGCAAGTCCAAAACTTTGGCTATTTCTGGATTAATTTCATATTTTTCAGCAGGTAACGAGAAAGTTAGGTGCAAAAAGTTTGACACATAATCTAAAGAGTTGTCTGGGTATGGGAATGGCTGTCCAAGGGACTTACGCAGCGAATAGGCAGCAATTGTTGGTACCTTGGCTAGCAACCTAATTGTTGATATCTCGACTTGTTCTTTATCAAAAGGATCCAAAGAATCTTGATAAAAAGTAGATAGAGCATTAACCGCACTTGCCAAAACTGGCATTGGGTGTGCGTCCCTTGGGAAACCAGTGAAGAAGCTCTTTAGGTCTTCATGCAGCATCGTGTGAATTCGAATTCGATCGGTGAAATCAGCAAGTTGATCAGCAGTTGGTAGTTCCCCGTAGATTAACAAGTAAGAAGTTTCAATAAATGTAGATTTTTCAGCTAATTGCTCAATTGGATATCCACGATAACGCAACACTCCAGCGTCACCATCTAGATAGGTAATTGCTGATTGAGCAGTTGCGGTATTTCCAAAACCATTATCAAAAGTTACGTGGTTGGTACCAGTTAACAACTTACCGATATCTATTCCGTTAGGACCTTGACTTGCCGCTACTACTGGTGAATCAATGTCACCGGCTGGAGTAGTGATATGTCCTTGCGACATTCTTGACACCTTTCATGTTTTGAAAGTCTCTATCAACTTAACGGGGTGTGTTAGCTGATCTAATTATGGGCTAATCGTAGGCCTTTTGTTCCTAAAACCTAAATGAGCCACTTCCAAGTTTGGAAGTGGCTCATTTAGAGGTTATTTACTTGATTACTGTGATTCGACCATCTGCAACTGGCATCAAGGTGGTCTTGCCAGCAGCAAGATCACTCCTTAGGCCCTCTGCAAATACATCAACTAGCAAGTCACGAACCTGTTGCTTGCTGGCATCAAATTGGGTGTATCCGTCGCCACCATAAACTAGGAAATCAATGGTGGTAACTGAATACAAAGTCGCATCCTTGGCAATTGCCGCCCCAGACGATTTCGTCACGTTTGTGATTCGACTTCCAGCTGGTTTTGTGGTGTCAACCGTGAACTTTAAGCCCGATACTTGTGGGAATCTGCCATCAGATGGCCATCGGGAGACACCATTTTCAAGTGCTGCCCAAAGATTCGTGCCAGTGATGTTCACAACTGATACAGAGTTACCAAATGGGAAGATTGTGTAAGCATCGCCCAAAGTGACGTCATATGGACCAGATGTTCCAGTTCCTGGACGCTTTAAGGCTGTATTTGCAGGTGTGTATGTAGCAGCTGGCAGTGTGTCTCTAATTCCGCCCCCATTCATTATTGCAAAGTCAGTTTTGTACTTGGTTCGCAAAAGGTCTGCGGTGTAGTTACCAAGTGGAGTTTCACCAGAACGTTCCACTGGAGGTGTGCCACCACGAGGGAAGCGATCTGAGACAACACCAATCTTCACATCAAGCTTTGACGTCAATTGATCCTTATATTTCTTGACTAACTCAGCAGTTGCTGGATCACTCAAAGCTGTTGAGATGCTGGCTTTTGGTATGTAGTCAACTGCAGCACCAAGAACCTTGTTTGCTGCGGTATCCACACAAACTTGCGTACGGGTGTATTCAACCCCAGCGTTGCGACTCTCAATGGTTAGTTTGCCACCAATAACTGATGCATACTTCTGGTGACTGTGACCGCCATAGACCACATCTGCGCTCTTCAGTTGAGCTGCATAATCAACCAACTCACCAACAGCCTTGCCTTCTAGGTTTTGATTCCAGCCTTGATGCAACAGCGCAATAACCATATCTGCACCTTTAGCGCGAGCTGTTTTTGCTGCCTTTTCAACACCATCGATCTTGGCTGAAATTATGAGGTCCTGCTTCTTGCCACCTACAGTAAAGCTTAAGTTTCCAGGGAATACTTGCTCAACAGTTTGGCTGGTGTTCATGCCAACAATGCCAATATTGATCCCGTTTCGCTTAATAATAATGTAGTTCTTAGCAGACTTATTACCACTCTTTAATGGAGCAAGTGTGTTGTAGTTACTCGCCACCCACTGGAAGTTGGAAGCACCAATCATCTTGTTTAGATGGGTAATGTCCCGGTCGTGCTCGTGATTTCCAAAGACTGAAACATCAAACTTCATTAAGTTCATAGCTTCAATTGTTGGCAACTCTTCAAACTGTGAGGATATTGCGGGAGCTGCTCCAATATTGTCACCAGCTGAGACAGTTATTGTCGGCTGGACTAGTTGACGCTCTTCAGCAAAAGCGGCAGATAAAGCTGAAGCTCCAATAGATGTGTTGGAACTTTCTAAAGCACCATGCAAATCGGTGAGCCCAAGAATTTGCAAGTTTCTAACACTTGACTTCGCAAATTGCCTAACAGTCACAGATACACCATCAGAGCCTGGATCTGAAATTCCATAAGCATTGACTGCTTGGACATTGGCTACTTGATCGTCACTGCCTTTGATAATAGGTAATACTGCAGAAGTGGCTTTGCCACTTACGATTACTGGACAACTACCCGGACCAGCAGAAACAATGTAACTGGTAACTGGTGGGTTTGCAGTTACTTTGTTCCAAGTAACTTTGATTCCGCCATTGGTAGCGGAAGAGCTGACAACTATTGGAGATGAAGGGATTGCATAAGTTGCAGCAGTGTTAGCAACAGCACCAGGAAGTATAGCGGTGCCAGTTACTAAGGCGATAGAAGCCATGAAAGAGATGAACATGGCAAAACGTGAGCGAGGTGAATTCATTGGAGAAGATTGGCAGTTGATTTATGAACTTCAGCGAAAGCCTGGTGAATATTTCAGAAACAAATTATTAATATCAAAAGTGCCCCCAGCAGGATTCGAACCTGCGCACACGGTTTAGGAAACCGATGCTCTATCCCCTGAGCTATGGGGGCGGCGGGGCCTAGTTTCGCATGCGTATCAATAGCCCTTTATGGCAGTTCTAGTTTTGTTGAATTTCTCTATCTTGATCCAATAAAACAATCCAAACTGAGCCTGGGCTCAAATTTATCTCTTTACCAGCATAGGAATACTTGGTAATTTCGTTAGCCAATGATCTAGACCAGTCAACTTCCAAACTTCGGCCATTGCGAAGCAGCAGTGCCTTCCCAGATCCAATCAGTTGTTGTTCTGGAGTGAATGAGCCAGTGCTGTCCTTATATACCGAAGGCACATTGAGCACCTTCTGCACAATAACTGTGGGGGCCACAACTGGTTTATTTGTTAAAGAATCAGTTTCTAGGTCTCCATCAAAAAATATGTTCCAGCCATTAGCGGTTTGATTCCAAATAATCTTGGTTTCAGTTACTCTGAACTTAACTGTCACTGAACTTATGAGTTGACCATTAGGCATCGGGTTATTGGTAAATTTGAATCCTCTAAGAGCAGTGCTCACAGAACCTTTTTCTTGGGCTAATTCGATTAATCGGGTTGGGTTAATCATTAAGTTGTGTGGTGAATATCGAGCAACTTCATCTCGAAACCAACCATCCCCAGTTACCCGATTGCTAATGTCAATAAAGTCTTCAGCATCTAATACGGGTCGCAATTTAGATTGAGCACCAGAGTAGGCAAAAGCTGGAGTTCCAAATTGTCGCAGTAATGAGATATCAGTAATTCGCGCTGATCGAACTGGGCCAACACTAGTTGGCAAAGTGCTGGAATATACGGCCGCTAATCTGGAATAACCACCTTCAATTTCTTCCACATACACTAAATCAGCCGCAGAGATTCCAGCATGTGGTCTGGCTTGACTTATGTTGTCAATTTTCACAACCAAAATAGGTTTGTTGTAACCATTTGGTATTCCAGACAGTGGGCTTAACTTCAGATCTATTTCAGGTTTCTTATCTGGACTAGAAACTAAATCAGAAATTGCACCACAACCGGCTAACAGGCCTACAGCTAAAACTAAGGGAAGCCACCGAGATCTCATATCGGGATTAAATCAGTAAACACTTAAAGCTCTATGACCGAGTGCGCCAATGCCTAATTAAGTAGGTAAAGCACGCAGTACTAACGATTAGCATGGGTGCTAATACCAATGGCAGTGATTCAGTGCCCCAAGCCCGCATTGCATATCCAGTCATTGTTGGCAGCGAAAGTGCTCCAGCCATTGCAGCCAGCATTAGCCAGGTGGTGGCCATTGGATCTCCAGGAGATTTCTGGGCAATCCAATTAGATGCGTTTGCAAAGACTGGTCCCAACATCATGGCCATCATGGCTAATGCATATGGAGAGATTGCAGGCACCAAAATCGCAACTAACAACATCGGTGTGGATAAATACACTGAACCTAACAACATTTGTTCTGAGCTAAAGCGATGCGCCATCGGGGTGCCAATCAAGCGTCCGATTGCAAACATTAGATAAAACAGCGCCCCGGTCAGGGCACCTTGCTCTAATGAGCCTGATCTTTCTTGAATCATGGTGGGCAGCCAGGATCCAGCAGCAATCTCAATTCCTACATAAGTTCCAATTGCAACGGTAAACAAACCAATCAACTTTGGATCACGAGAAACTTTTTGATCACTAACTACAACTTCTACTTTCCAATCCAACCCAGGCATAAGCAAAATAGCTAAAGATGCAACCACAATTGTGAAGACAATAATTGCTGGTATTCGATTTGCTGAGAAGACCCCAACTAAGAAAGGACCTGCAACAGCACCGATAGCAAAGAAAGCATTGGTTAAATTGATTCGAGGACCAGAAGAATTAACTGATCGAGTAATTGCTTGAAGTAGTCCAACATCTAACACTCCAAAACCAAAACCGGCAACAACAGACGCAGTCATTGACCAAAAGAAGGTAGGAGTTAAGACAATACCTGCAAACCCTATTGAAAACATCAAAATACCAACCCGTAAGAACCAATAGACGGTTTTACGTTTGATTAGTAATTGTGATCCAATAATTCCAATACCTGCACCAGCATTAAAAACAAATAACATCAAACCAACTGTTGCCACATCAACACCATGACGCTCTGCTAGCCATGGCAGAACTGGCCCCCAACCTCCACTGGTTAAGCCCAAAGCTGTGAAAATTATGGCTATACCGGTGTAAGCGGTGTTATTAAGCATGCGTGGTTTGGTTGACTGGCTAGACATAATGCTTAAGTTTGGTCTATTACTTGTCGGATACCTAACGCAGCCCAAGAGTTTCATTGAAGTATTTGGTATTCTTGGAAATCAAATCAATGAAGAGGTGTTGAAATGGTAAGTAAGGTCTCTGTTGCTGAACTTAATACTCTGCTAGCTGAAACCCCAGATTTATTTGTATTAGATGTGCGCGAACCTAATGAGTATCAAGAGAAACACCTGCCAACTGCTTATTTGATGCCATTGGCCACTGTCCCAATTCGAATCAATGAAGTAGATAAAAACCAAACAATTTATGTAGTTTGCAGATCAGGTGCTCGATCAATGCAAGCAGCCCAGTGGTTAGACACTCAAGGATATGAAGCAGTCAATATTGAAGGTGGAACTGATGCTTGGGCAGAATCTGGATTTGAGATAAAAACTGGAGATTAATTTCGCTTTCTTAGTTCATCTCTGATTTCTCTCAGTAGTGCAATATCTGCGGGTTCTGTTGACTCTGCGCCATCACTAATCCTGATTAATTCACGAACTCGGTTAACAGGCACAACCACAATAAAGTAAACGACTGCCGATGTAATCAAAAATGCCAAAAAGGCGTTTAGCACTGTTCCAAGATTAATGGATTGACCATTTCCAATACTTATTGCGATCTCAGCAGTTTCAGCACCAAGAAATCTAGCAACTAAAGGTGTTAAAACTCCTGAAGTAATTGCGGTGACCATGGCGTTAAAGGCAGCTCCAATAACTACACCAACTGCCAAATCCAAGACATTGCCACGAAGAATGAAATCCCGATAACCTTTTAGCATGCTGCCTCCATCATTGGCAGCATGCTACTAGTTAGGTTTGATAATTGCGGTTAGTTTCTGATCATGAATTGCAGCGGTAACACCTAATACTTCAAATTCATTAATTGCCACAAGTACTTCTTGATTTTGGTTGCCTAAGAAACTGCTCGAACCACCAATTGAGATCACTTCGGCATTCCGCGCCACTATTGCAGTGCTGCCATTCAAGCTTGCCACTAAGTCGATTTTCCTACCTGGATTAAACCAAGATTTGGTTAGTTCGGTTCCAATTGAAACAGCAACAGCAACTTTTGAGGTTGGAATCAAAGTCATTAGTTCATTGCTAATTGGTTCAGCTCTACTTTGGCTCAGACTTGAACCAAATGTAAGTACAGCCAAGCCAGCCAACAGTGCTGCTAAAAGTCTGCGATGCTTTCGAATTTTCTTGGGAATTGGTTGATCAATAAAGTTCAGTTTTAATCTCATCCTGCTACCTCCAGGGTGCAGTAAAGATCAAATCAGATAAATGTTTTTTAGTTATGCACAGCTGATTAGGAAGCAGGGGTGCTGGGTTTAGGTGCTTCCGTTTTAGCCGGTGCTGGCTTTGCTGGTGATTGGGAATCAGTCTTGTAGAAGCCAGAACCCTTGAATTGCACACCAACCCCGCCGTACACCTTACGAATAGCTCCTTGGCACTGTGGGCAGATAGTCAGTGCATCGTCAGTGAAAGACTGCACAATCTCAAACTCATGCTCACAGTTAGTACAGGCATATTGGTAGGTAGGCATGGGATAAGTATGGAGCAATCTAGGCTGAGCGGGTGAATCGGTTCTCTAAAGCAGCATTAACTTGCCTGGCAATTGGTGGTGGCTTAGGCAGTTTGGTTAGATTTCAAATAGATCAGTTAATTGATCGAGACTGGTTGAGCATCTTGATCATTAACGCAATTGGTTGTTTGTTGATTGGTTTGCTAGCTAAAGTTCTAAGTACTGAACTAATTAGAGCTGCTGTGATTACTGGATTTTTAGGTGCATTTACTAGCATGTCTCAAGTTATCGCAATTGCAAGTATTGACCTTTCCCAAATTTTAGGCTTCTCTTTGTTAGCACTAACAGCTTTAATCGCAGTTGGCGCAGTGGCATTAGGTTCTAAAATTGGATTGCAGTTAACTAAATGACAATTATCTACATATTTCTAGCCGGCGCCTTTGGGGCAACTCTTCGATATTTACTAAGTAGATTCAATCAGAGTTTCCCTTGGGGCACATTGCTGGCAAATATTTCTGGTGCTGCTTTGATCGCTTTCTTCTTAAGTGAAACTTCTGGTGATACTCAAATTGTGCTAACTGCGGGATTCGCTGGTGCATTAACAACAGTTAGTACTTTTGGAATGGAGTTAAAACAACTACCCCGCTTAACTGCTTGGATTTACGCAGTTGTGACAATGATTAGCTGCTTCATCGTGTTTAATCTCACTAATCACTTGTTTTAATTAATTGTGATTGAGTCACAATAAAATTAATTTGCCGATCATGTTCTTCGGCTGGAACTAAATCTAAGATATCTTCATTAGCAACTACACACACGATTGGTTTTTGAGTCTGATTCAGTGCTTGATCAAAATAGCCAGCACCAAATCCGAGTCTGTTTCCAGTTCTATCAACTGCTAGCGCTGGAATAATGAAACAATCTATTTGTGAAATATGCATTTCAGCACCTGTCGGCTCTAAAATTGAGTATTTCCCAACAACTAACTCAGTGCCATGTTCTTTAAAGATAAGTCCATGACTTGTGGTAACTGGAGAAACAACCTGATATTCAAATTTGAGTAATTCAATTAATTCGACTGTATTTAACTCATCTGCTCTGCTGATGTAACAGGCAATGGTTGCACCTTTGGCAATAGTGCGGTTGATCCAGACAATAAGGTCTGAGCTGACCTCAAGCTGGCCACGATTGGCCCGTCGCGCCTTAGCCTGGAGTCGAAGTTCTGCCTTATTTGGGCTCATTCGCCAATCGTGGCAGGATTACCTCAATTCGTCACTTAGGGTCTGCCTATGAGCAAAAATCAAGTCGTTCGAAAAGCCGTTATGCCCGTTGCTGGGCTTGGCACTCGATTCTTGCCTGCAACCAAAGCGACCCCTAAAGAGATGCTGCCTGTAGTTGATAAGCCGGTTATTCAATATGTAGTGGAAGAGGCAGTGGCTGCTGGTCTTGAAGATATTTTGTTTGTCACTGGCCGCGCGAAGAGAGCACTTGAAGACCATTTTGATTTTAATGGTGAACTTGAACGACTTTTAATTGAGAAAAAAGATGAAAAGCGACTAAAAGAAGTCAGAGCAGCATCTGAATTGGCAACGATTCACTATGCCCGCCAAGGAACAGCTAAAGGTTTAGGGCATGCAGTTTTGTGTGCTAAACAACATGTGGGTGATGAGCCATTTGCGGTATTTCTAGGCGATGAGATTTATCCAGAAGGATCAAAAGTCTTAGCTAGAATGTTTGAAGTTTTAAGTGAATTTGGTGGATCAGTGTTGTTGCTAAAGAAAGTTTCTAAAGCAGAAGTTTCTCGTTATGGAGTGGCTCAAGTTAAAGCAACTGCTCAATCAGATGTTGTGCAAGTTACAGATCTAGTAGAGAAACCAGACGCCAATGAAGCTCCAAGTGATTTAGCTGTTATGGGTAGGTATGTTTTAAGCCCAGCAATATTTGAGATCCTTGAAAATACTAAGCCTGGTCGCGGTGGTGAGATTCAATTAACCGATGCCATTCAAGTTTTAGCACAAGGTAAAGGTCCAGATAGTGCGGGTTTAGTTCATGGATTGATCTATGACGGTGTTCGCTTTGATACTGGAGACTTGGCTGGCTACTTAGAGACTGTGGTTGAGTTTGCTGCAAATAGAGCTGATGTTGGTCCAGAGTTCAAATCCTGGCTAAAAAATTATGTGAGCACGCTCTAGTCGTGAATGAGTTTGACCAAGCACTAAATAATGTATTAGCTGCATTAAAGCCTCGCTCTAAATGGGTTGGCTTACAACAGATATTTGCGCCTCACGCTGTTCTTACTGAACCTATGACCGACGAAGGAGCTCCACTTCTACCCAAAGGCGCTGCTTTAACGCCAGCCACCTTGGCACTTTTAGCCACCCAACATAAACGTAAAGCTCCAGTTGCGGGGGCAGTAACTGCTTTGGTGATATCTGTAAGTTCAGTTAGGCAAGGACTTGATCAACCAGCCAGAGTTGGCGTTAGCGATGATGCCACCAGCGCTGCTTTAAGAATGATGTTAAGTCGCTGGGGTGCTGACACCCTAGACCCAATATTTATTAAGTCAGATCTTGATCAAGTTTTTTTAGCAGTTGAGGAATCAGCTGCTGATCTAATTGTGATCTCAGTAGATATTGAAAGTGATTTAATTAAGAACGAGATTGCTCAAGCATTAGGTATCTCACTTTTAAAGGCCGGCTTAGATCTAGACATTGAAGTTGGCGCAAAAGCCATAGAGCAGAAATCGGTATTTCTAATAAAGAGTGACACATATGGGACATTAATTGGATCAGAAGTATTTCTAAAGCCTGCAGTGAGAAGTATGTTGATGCAAACCAAATTGATACCAGCTTCATACACCGTATCTACTCCAATTGCAGGTGACTTAAAGTATTTAAGGTTTATTCCAGGAATAGTTGATACGGATGAAGAAGGCAATGAAACAGTCAGAGGATTAAGTGCCAATCTAGGTGGACTTGCCAGAGCAGAATGCTTAATTAAGGTGCATGGAAATTTACCTCCATACGAAACTGTTGAAGTATTTCCAGTTACAAGTGTGCAGAAATGAGATTCAGCAATTCGGTAGTGCTTAGGTATAAGTCTCTAGAACTATCTCCGATCAGGTTTAGAGACAAGCGCACCTACCAAGAGGTGCGCAGTTTCAATAAGGAATGGCTAACCCCTTGGGATGCCACCATGCCACCTGAGGGCTTGAGTCAAAACCGAATGATTGACCCAGCATTTGACTCGGCCAGCGCTGCTGCGTTCACCTCCTTTTATTTTGCAGCCAAGAAAGGCTTGCGCGATAAAAGTTCAGTCACTCTGGCTATTCGAGTTCGGGGTAAATTCGTTGGAATCATCTCGGCCAGCAACATGGTTTATGGCTCAGCTCGGGCTACTCAGGTTGGGTATTGGATAGACCAACGCCATAGTCGTAAAGGGCTAACCACTCTGGCGGTAGCGCTTTTGACTGATTACTTGTTTCAAGAGCGGCTGATGCATCGAGTTGAGGTAGTGATTAGACCAGAGAATGAACCAAGCTTGAAAATCGTGGCCAAACTTGGTTTCAGAGAAGAAGGAATGCGACCAAATTATCTGCACATCAATGGTCAGTGGCGAGATCATCGAGTCTTTGCACTACATCAAGAAGAGTTTGGGACTGGTTTAGTAAATCGACTTTTGAATAAGTAGTGGCGAGTCGCACCAGCGGAAAACTAAAACTCATTCATACTCTGTCCCCATGGGATCAGGACTTATCTACCTTTCGATCGTAGTGATCTGGGCTGCAGTTCTAGTCCCGATGTGGCTAAAGAAGATAACTAATCACAATGAAGTGAATGAAGTTGCCGCATTCAATCGATCTATGGCTAAATTAAGTAGTGCTCCAGGCAAAGAGTTGCCTGCCTATTTAGGTCCAACTTCCACCGAAATTGCAGCGGCCCGCAGAAAAAGAACAGTTGTCACATTAAGTGCTTTAACAATAATTGGATCACTTGCAAGTTTGTTCACAGGCGCTTGGATAATGATGGTTGCACCAACTTTATTGTTAGCAGGATTTTTTATTGCAGCTTGGAAAGCTGTTGCTCAACAATCTGACTTGCAAAGTATTAAGCCAAAGCAACGTCTCGATGTTTCTCGAATTGAACTGGCTCAAAAAGCAAAAGAATGGAATCCAACTTCTGCGGTTCTACCAAATACTGTTACTGGACCAAGAACTGCTGGTTGGGATTCAGCTGCCATGTTGGCCCAAGCAAAATCCCAACAAGAAGTTGCCACTTCAAATTCTGAAGTGGCCCAAATGCCTTTAGAGACAGTGGAAATTGAGGAACCGCGCAGAGCTGCTGGCGGCAACTAACCACCATTTTTTAGGCGGTACCCTCAACCCATGAGTGGCATTTTAGTCTTAGTTGGCACCCCAATTGGTGATGTAGCGGATGCATCTGAACGCACCAAATCTGCAATTAGTTCCGCAGATCTAATTGCAGCTGAAGATACCCGTAGATTTTTTAGATTAGCAAAAGATTTAAACATAGATGTGCAAGCCAAAGTAATTTCATTTCATGAATCTAAAGAGCAAGAACGAATACCAGTAATTTTAGAAGCTATAAATAATGGTTCAAAAGTTGTTTTGTTAACTGATGCTGGTATGCCAAGCATTAGTGATCCAGGTTATCGAATTGTGGCTGCATGTGTATTGGCTGGAATTGAAGTGGATGCAATCCCTGGTCCATCTGCTGTAACTATGGCGCTGGCTTTGTCGGGGTTAGCAACAGATCGATTTTGCTTTGAAGGATTTCTTTCCAGAAAAACAGGAGAACGACAAAAGCAATTAGTTGGCTTGGCTGAAGAAGTCCGAACCATGGTCTTTTTTGAAGCCCCGCATCGACTCCTCCAAACCTTAGATGCCATGCAAGAAGTATTTGGCCAAAACCGGCAAGCAGTAGTTTGCCGGGAGCTAACTAAGACTTATCAAGAAGTTAAGCGAGCAACCCTTGGGGAATTAACGATCTGGGCTGAAGGCGAAGTTTTAGGTGAGATCACCTTGGTGGTGGCAGGGGCCGACCCAAAGCCAATGCTTGATCTGGCAGACCCAAAGGTCCGCCAGATGATTGGGCAATTGGTTAAGGAGCATGAATTAGCCACAACTGATCGAAAAGCTGCCATCAGCCAAATTGCAGTTCAATTAAAACTGCCTAAGCGTGAGGTGTATGACATAGTTGTTCGAGATGGCAAAGAATAGAATTAAGCGATGACCACTAAATCTTTTTATATCACTACACCTGTTTACTACGTAAATGATGCACCACATATTGGTCATGCCTACACCACAACTGCAGCTGATGTTTTAGCGCGCTGGCACCGCATGCGAGCTGAAAACGTCTGGATGTTAACTGGAACTGATGAACATGGAACCAAAGTAGAGCG
>DBCL01000010.1:12249-18842 GCA_002293025.1 Actinobacteria bacterium UBA959 | reverse complement strand
AATGCTGCTAATGATGATTTCATTAGAACAACTGCCCCAAGACATAAGTTTGGTGTGCAGGCATTTTGGAGTAAGTTGCGTGAAAATGGTTTTGTAACTGAAGGCAGCTATGAAGGCCCATACTGCGTAGGTTGTGAAGAATTCAAGCTTCCAGGCGACCTAACCGCTGGAACTGGAGATAATGCAGGCAAAGAATGTTGTCCAGTTCATTCCAAGCCAGTAGAAATATTGAAAGAAAATAATTACTTCTTCGCTTTGACTAAGTTCCAACAACCATTAATTGAGCACTATCAAAAAAATAAGAATCGAATTCAACCAGAGTCGGCCTACAACGAAGTCATGTCTTTTCTAAATCAAGGCCTGCAAGACATATCTATGTCTAGGTCTTCAGTTAATTGGGGAATTGAAGTTCCATGGAATACTGAGCAAGTAATTTATGTCTGGTTCGATGCCTTGCTTAATTATGCAACAGCAATTAATTATGCAGGTTTTGCTGATAACTCAAACCCAGAGCAATTCAACAAATACTGGCCAGCAGTTCATTTAGTTGGCAAAGATATTTTAAGATTTCATGCAGTTTATTGGCCAGCAATGCTGATGGCTGCCGGATTGCCACTACCTGAAAAAGTCTTTGCCCACGGCTGGCTGCTTGTTGGTGGCGAAAAGATGTCTAAATCAAAACTTACTGGCATCGCCCCTGAACAAATCGTTGATCATTTTGGTTCAGATGCCTTTCGCTATTACTTCATGCGCGCCATTGCCTTTGGGCAAGATGGCTCATTTTCTTGGGAAGACATTTCAGCGCGCTACACCGCTGAATTAGCTAATGGATTAGGAAACCTAGCTTCTAGGTTAACTGCCATGATTGAAAAATATTGCGGCGCAGTCTTGCCTACTCCTGGTCAATATCAAGAAGCTGATAATGCAATCATCAACTTAGTTGCTGCATCAACAAAGGCTGCAAATACCGCAATTGACAACTTTGAGATTCAGCAAGCAGTTTCAGCCACCAAAGACATTATTGATCAAGTCAATTTGTATGTTACTGAACAAGCACCTTGGGTGTTAGCAAAAAACCCAGAGAATGAATCACGGCTACACACAGTGCTGTATGTGATTTCAGAAGCACTGAGAGCAATTGCAGTTTTGCACCACCCAGTTATGCCAATTGCTACTGAGTCTTTGTGGCAGATGCTTGGTGCTAAAGAATCTCTAGGAGATTTAGCAGATCAATCCATCATTACGGCTGGTGATTGGGGGCAATTAAAACCTGGCAGTGTCACCAGCAAACTTGATTCACTATTTCCAAGATTAGAAGAAGAGCCAACTAGTGTCTGAGTGGCCACCAGCCCCAGCAGGTTTACCCGCTGCTGTGGCAGATGCGCACTGCCACCTTGATATGGGGTCTGGCAAATCACATAACAGCTTAGATCTTGATAAAGATGCAGATATATTTCAATATCTAGTTGACACTGCAGCAGAAGTGAACGTTACCCAGATGATAAACGTTGGCTGTGAAGTTCCTGGTGCTCGATTCGCAATTGAGATGGCAAAGAGATATCCAACAATTCACGCAGCAGTTGCCTTGCATCCAAACGAAGCACCTCGGCTTGTAGAAGAAGGTGGCATAAACGCATTTGAGGAAGCCTGGTTAGAGATTGAACAATTAGCCCAGGACCCTGGCTGTGTAGCAGTTGGCGAAACAGGATTAGATTTCTATCGAACCAGTGGTATTGGATTAGAAGTTCAAGAAGAGTCTTTCAGAAGACATATCAGACTTGCTAAAAAACTAAACAAAACTTTAATGATTCATGATCGAGAAGCACATCAAGATATCTTGAGGGTTGTTGATGAAGAAGGAACTCCTGAAAAAGTGATGATGCATTGCTTCTCGGGTGATGCAAAATTTGCCAAACAATGCTTGGAGCGCGGCTACTACCTTTCATTTGCTGGCACGGTGACTTTTAAGAATGCTGATTCGCTGCGAGCAGCCCTTAAAGTCACTGATCAAGATCACATATTAGTAGAAACAGACGCACCATTCTTAACACCAGTGCCACATCGGGGTGCTCCAAATGCAGGGTTCTTAATCCCACACACTATGCGATTTATGGCTGAGGTTCGATCAGAGGATTTAACTGAGCTATGTAATGCAGTTATGGCTAATACTAAACAGGCTTTTGGTATTTAAGTTGTCTAGCGCAATGCTTGGTCCAGTTGAAATCCAAGAACTATTAACTAAATTAGATTTAAGGCCCACCAAAAAACTAGGACAGAATTTTGTCCATGATGCAAACACAGTTAGAAAAATAGTTAAATCTGCCCAACTAAGTGCTGGTGACTGCGTTTTGGAAGTTGGTCCAGGCCTTGGTTCATTAACTTTGGGATTACTACCAGTTGTAAGCAAAGTTATTGCGGTAGATATTGATCAACGACTCCTTGATCAATTGCCAATAACAGTAAACGAGCGGGCCCCGGAATTTTTGGATAGTTTGGTGGCAATCCATGCGGATGCACTGGAATTGAAGTCTGCAGATTTAAGTATTCAACCAACCGCACTGGTGGCAAACCTGCCATATAACGTTTCAGTTCCAGTAATTCTCACATTGCTGTCTGAGTTTCCAACGATTAAAAAGTTATTAGTAATGGTCCAATCTGAAGTGGCAGATCGGTTAGCAGCGTCACCTGGAACTGCCAGCTACGGGGCCCCTAGCGTGAAGATGCAGTGGTTTATGGATGTGCAGCGTTTAGGAAATGTGCCTCGACCAGTTTTTATCCCAGTTCCCAATGTTGACTCAGGACTAGTGCTTGGAATCAGCAAGGCCCAGCCTGTAACGCATGTCTCTAGAGAGAAAGTCTTCAAAGTAATTGATGCTGCATTTAATCAAAGGCGCAAGATGCTTCGATCTGCATTAGCCACTTGGGCTGGCAATGCAACCAAGGCAAATACAATTTTAGAAAATGCTGGTATTGATCCAAAACTTCGAGGTGAACGGCTATCCATTAACCAGTATGTGGCTATCGCTGAGCAGCAGTCTTAAGGTTAATTCATGAAGCTCACAGCAGTTGCCCCTGCCAAAATCAACCTGCAACTCAATGTGGGCGGCTTAAGAGCAGATGGTTATCACGATTTAGTAACTGTTTATCAAGCATTAGATTTGTTTGATCAAGTTTCTATTTCAGAGCGCTCTGAGGGTATGGGTGTAAGTTGTGAAGTTAGTGGTGAATTTGGTTTTGGTGTTCCAAATAATGATGCAAATTTAGCAGTACAAGCAGTAATGAAAATTGCTGAACTTTGTAATAAGCCTGCGGATGTAGCAATCTCAATTGAAAAGAGAATTCCAGTTGCAGCAGGCCTTGCTGGTGGATCTGCCGATGCCGCAGCAGCATTAGTTGCCGCAGCTGAGTTATTTAATTTTCATGGTGACTTACAGCTTGTGGCTGGTGAGTTAGGTTCTGATATTGGCTTTGCACTTATGGGTGGCACAGCACTTGGCACTTCCAGAGGTGAATCAGTGGTTCCAGTTTTAGCTAGAGGTGAACACTTTTGGGTGATCATGAGTCACGCATCTGGATTATCAACCCCGCGGGTTTATCAAAAACTGGATCAACTCAGAGATGAAGGTTCAGTTGCTACACCCATGGAGTTAAGTGCAAACAATAAATTACTGCAGGCCCTGGTATCTGGTTCATCGAATGCTATTTCAGATTACTTACATAACGACCTACAAGCAGCAGCGCTGGCTATAAATCCAAAACTTCAACAAACTCTTGATACTGCAATTGAAGATGGAGCGCTAGCGGCTTTGATTTCTGGATCAGGCCCAACCTGCCTTGCTTTAGCCAAGGATTATGACCATGCGCTAGATATTGCAGCTAGAGTCTCTAGTGCAAATGTTTGTGATCGAGTATTTGTAGCTAAGTCACCAGCTGATGGTGCCAAAGTTATTAGCCGCGAACATAATTAATCTTGATTAGTTGCAACTGAGCTAGTTAGCACTCTCAACAAATCTGCAAGTTGCTTCTGTTCAGATTTAGGTAATGATTTAAGCAGGTTAGATTCAATCTCGACTAGGGCAGAAATTGCTTGATCAACCGACTTCTTACCTTCGGCAGTTAATTTGACCAACACCCCTCGGCCATCATTTGGATCCGATTGACGAACTACTAAACCGCGCTCTACTAAGCGATCAACCCTATTAGTCATAGTGCCACTAGTTACCAAATTCTCACTAATCAAACTACTTGGGGTGAGCGCATAATTCTTACCAGACCTGCGCAAAGCTGCTAACACATCAAATTCCCATAACTCGAGTTCAGGATTACTAAATGCTTTTCTTCTACCAATTTCTAAATGACGAGCCAGTCGACTCACTCGGGAAAGAACTTGAAGTGGAGATAGGTCTAGATCAGGACGCTCTCGCTGCCAATCAGCAATTAGCTGATCAACTTCATCTGGCTGATTGGTCATTTTGCATATTTTGGTTGAGGCTCTAGGTGCTTTAGACCATTCCAAGCCAGATTAACTAAGTGGGCTACAACTGTTTCTCTATTTGGTCGCTGTGGTGCGTCCAGCCACCACTGGCCAGTTAAGGAAACCATGCCAACCAAGGCGTGCGCATAAAGTGGAGCAGTTTCTTTATCGAATCCATTTTGAGTTAATTGAGCTGCTAACAAATCTTCAGTTTGAGCAGCGAAGTCTCTAATTAAAGATGCATACCTTGATTCATCAGATTCAGTTGGAGCGTCTCTAACCAGAATTCGAAAACCATCTTCTGACTCTTCGATGTATTGAAAAAATGCTTCTGCAGCCCCTTGCACGACGCTGCGAGCACCGCCTCCATCAAATGCACTTGAGACTAGATCAATTAATCGATTTAACTCGCGATCAACAATTACTGCATAGATTCCATCTTTGCCACCAAAGTGTTCATAAATTACTGGCTTAGAAACATTCGCTACAGCAGCAATCTCCTCCACTGTTACAGATTCATAGCCCTTCTCGGCAAACAACCCACGAGCAACACCCACGATTTGTTCACGGCGCTCAACCCCAGACATCCGACTCTTGTTAGAGCGGGTTGGGCTGGAGCTTGGCTTGATTGGGTTAGCAGTCATAACGAGCCCAAGGTAGCGGTAAGGAGTGGGATAAATCCAATGAGATCGGACAGATACTCTTGCCCCTTGGTTTAGGGGCTTAACGGCCAAAAACTAATTCCGGGATAGTGTAACGGCAGCACCCAGGTCTTTGGATCCTGTTGTGAAGGTTCGAATCCTTCTCCCGGAGCGCACTACTCTTAAGCCAACTAAAGAGTCGGAGCTTTGGTGACCCAAACGGTTGTAGTAGTTCTTGCAGCAGGTGCTGGCACCCGAATGAAGTCAGCGACTGCGAAAGTAATGCACCAAGTTGCAGGTCTGCCAATGGTGTCTCATGTTTTAAACACCGCTCAATCTTTAAAGCCAGATCACACAGTTGTAGTGGTTGGGCATGGCAAAGCCCAAGTTGTTGAGTTTCTAGAGCAATTTCATCCTGATGTAATTACGGCAGTTCAAGAACAACAATTAGGAACCGGAGATGCAACCGAGGTCGGCCTCAAAGCACTAGTCACATCAGGCATCAAGCTTGCTGCCGACACAAACGTGGTTGTGCTCGCTGGCGACATTCCGTTGATCCAGCCTACAAATCTGGAGCAACTTGCCCTTAAATCGCACGACGCAGTGGTGCTCACTGCCATATTTGCCAACCCGGCAGGGTATGGGCGGATAATTAGGTCAGGGGAGTTTGTAACTGCCATAATTGAAGAAAAAGACGCCACCCACGAGCAAAGAGAGATCTTGGAAATTAATTCAGGTGTTTATGCCATCAAGCATCAACATTTAGCTAATCATTTAAGTAAATTAGATGTAGATAACGCTGCCGGTGAAAAGTATTTGACTGATGTGGTGCAGGCCATCGCTAAAGGTGGTGGCAAAGTATTTGCAGCCTTAGTTGATGCTGATGATGTGATGGGTGTTAACGATAAAGAGCAGTTAGCTCAGGCTAATGGATTGCTAAGCGATCGAATTGCTCAATACTGGATGCAGCAAGGTGTCACCATGAGTGACCCTTCATCAACTTGGATTGATGCCACTGCCAAATTAGCAGCCGATGTAGTTTTGCTTCCAAATGTTTTTATCCAAGGAACCTCCGTTGTTGAGTCTGGAGCAGTGATTGGACCAGATACAACTTTGCAAGATTGCAAAGTTGGAAAGAATGCTCGAATTGTTAGTAGTAGATGTATTGGTGCAACTATCGATGCCAGTGCATCTGTTGGCCCATTTAGCTATCTTCGCCCAGAGGCTCATTTGCATTCAGGTTCCAAAGTTGGAGCCTTCGTAGAAGTTAAAAAGAGCAGTATTGGTAAAGATTCCAAAGTCCCACATTTAAGTTATGTAGGGGATGCAACTATCGGTGAAGGCTCCAACATTGGTGCAGCAACCGTATTTGTGAATTATGACGGAGAGCAAAAGCACCAAACAGTTGTTGGCAATCATGTTCGAATTGGATCTGATTCCATGTTGGTAGCACCAGTGACTATCGGAGATGGTGCCTA
>DBCL01000010.1:3012-12172 GCA_002293025.1 Actinobacteria bacterium UBA959 | reverse complement strand
ACGGCAGCGAAACTTGCTGGGCTGGGTCTTTAAACGTCGTGCTGGCACTGATAGTGCGGCTGCTGCCAAGAAGCACCCAGAGTCAGATATCTTTCCACCACAATCGAATCTGGAGGACTGATGGCCCTCATGCACAGCAACGAGAAAAAGTTGATGTTGTTTGCAGGAAGAGCGCACCCAGAATTAGCAGATCGAATCGCTAAAGAACTTGGCATTGGTTTAGTTCCAACAACTAATTATGACTTTGCTAACGGAGAAATTTTTGTCCGATTTGATGAATCGGTTCGAGGAGCAGATGCTTTTGTACTTCAAGCTCACACTGAACCCATCAATAAATGGATTATGGAGCAGTTAATTATGATCGACGCTTTGCGTCGAGCATCTGCCAAACGAATTTCAGTAATAGTTCCGTTCTATGGATATGCCAGACAAGATAAAAAGCACAAAGGTAGAGAGCCAATTACGGCAAGACTGCTAGCAGACTTATTCAAGACTGCTGGAGCAGATCGTCTAATTACGGTAGATCTACACACTTCCCAGATTCAAGGATTCTTTGATGGCCCAGTTGATCATTTATTTGCTTTGAATCTATTAGCAGCACATGTGCGCAGTCGAGTAGATCAAAAGCGAATAACAGTTGTGTCTCCAGATGCTGGCCGTGTGCGAGTGGCAGAACGTTGGACTGATGTACTGGGCTCACCGCTAGCAATTATTCATAAGCGTCGTGACCCCAATGTGCCAAACCAGGTAAAGATGTTTGAAGTTGTTGGAGATGTTAAAGATCGAATCTGTGTAGTCGTAGATGACATGATTGATACTGGCGGAACCATTGCAACTGCAGCAGAGACTTTGTTGGAGTTTGGTGCTGCTCAAGTAATCGTGGCAGCAACACATGGCATTTTGAGTGCTCCTGCATCTGAGAGATTGAACTCAGCTGCTATCTCTGAAGTGATCGTCACGGACACATTGCCAATTAGTGAAGATAAGCGTTTCCCAAAGCTTACGATTTTGTCGATTGCTCCACTGCTGGCTGAAGCAGTTCGAGCAGTTTTCTCTGAAGATTCAGTTACTAAATTGGTTGAAGACCAACCAATGCTCTTTGATAAGTAATTTGTAAGGCTGTTTTACCAATCATTTTTACCCCTAGTAGGCTCAGTCCTGCTTCGGCGAGGGGTTTTTGACCCGTCATCGACGTGGCGAAGTAATTTCGCGCTGGAGCAATTATTTCGACCACAGGAGCAAAAGAAAATGGCATTGTTTAAATTGGTAGCCCAAGAGAGATCAGAATTTGGAAAAGGTGCTGCCCGCAGAGCACGACGCGAGGGTCTAGTACCAGCGGTTGTTTATGGTCAAGGTGGAGTAGCAAGTCATGTGGCAGTTGATGCACATGAACTTCAACTAGCGCTTAGAGACGCTAAGGGAATCATTGAGATCTCAGTTGCAGGCAAGACTTTGTCATGTGCTGCTAAAGATGTGCAACGCGATTACATTCGTAACTCAGTTAAGCACGTGGATCTAGTGGTACTAACACCAGCTGAAGTTTCTGCTCGCTCTGCAAGCTAATTGTGACCGCTAACGCTTGGTTGATTGTTGGGTTGGGTAATCCTGGCTCAAATTATGAAGGCACTAGACATAACATTGGTGCTATTGCAATTGACTATGTAGTTAGTGCTGCCTCAAATCGATTATCAAAACACAAGCGAGCCAATGCAGTTGTTTGCGAAACCAGAATGGCAGACACTAAAGTCATTCTGGCTAAACCAGGCAGTTACATGAATGAATCTGGTGGCCCAGTTTCTGGGCTCATGGATTACTACGACATATCTGCTGAGCGGTTAGTTGTGCTGCATGACGAGCTTGATATTCCAGCAGCCACTAACCGAATTAAATTTGGTGGCGGTGACAATGGTCATAATGGTTTGAAGAGTATTCGAGCTGCTATTGGAACAGGTGACTTTTATAGATTGCGACTAGGAATAGGTCGACCAGACCAAAATCAAGATCCTGCGGATTTTGTGTTGAAGAAATTTAGCAAAGCAGAAAAACCTGAGATAGAGCTGATGGTTGCCAAAACATCTGTCTTATTAGAGATGCTCATCAAAGAAGGCTTAGCAGCTACCCAGAACACATTTCACGCAAATGGAGAACTCAATTGATCTATACCGATGTTGAGTTAGCCAAACACATTGCAACCCAAGCGGGCAAGTTACTCATAGATCTTCGAGAGAACTATTCAGGCACAGCCCAAGACCTTAGAGACACGGCTGATGCACAAGCCCAACAACTCATCGCAGACTTATTAAACGAGCACCGACCAGATGACGCAGTGTTGAGCGAAGAGGCAGTCGATGATCAAAGCAGATTAACTGCCAAGCGAGTTTGGATTATTGATCCATTGGATGGAACTTGGGAATATGGTGAAGGCAGAGCTGATTGGGCGGTGCACATAGCACTTGCTGTTGATGGGGTTGTGAGTGATTCTGCCATTGCACTTCCTGCCGCAGATCAATTATTCGCTACCGACAGTCCACCCGTATTGCCTAAGTTTCCAAAGAACTCACCAAAGATTGTGGTGAGTAGAACTAGACCTCCAAAAGATATTGAGAAGGTGAGCGAGCGACTAGTGCAGAAGTTAAAAGGACTAGGGCTTCCACATGATCTTGAATTGCTCGAGGTGGGTTCCGCAGGTGCTAAGACAGCAGCTCTTTTAACTGGCCTAGCGCAGTTGTATTTTCATGATGGTGGGTTAAATGAATGGGATGCAGCAGCTCCATTTGCAATTGCATTGGCGGCAGGCATCACTGTTAAGCACCTTGATGGAACTGATATCAAATACAACCAATCGAATCCAAAATTAGCAAGTGTCTATCTAGCTGTTCCTGAGATTGCACACTTGATTGAAGAAGTTTGCGAGTGATTCAGTGTCACTAAGTGGACTTCATCAAGCCAGTTTAAGAATTCCGGGCTTAGATGAATTGGCCGAAAAAGGTATCTCAAATGGCTTACTACTCAATTGCATCAAGCCAGTCCAGCCTTTTGCCATAGCTGCAATTGCAAACCCAGATCAGACACTGGTTGTAGTTACTGCCACTACCAGAGATGCTGAAGATTTAATCAGTGTTCTAAGTTCAATTAGACCAGATCTAAGAACTGAGATTTTTCCATCTTGGGAAACCTTGCCTCACGAAAAATTAAGTCCAAGCCGAGATGTGGTTGGGCGGCGTTTAGCATTGATCCACCAACTAAAAATTGATCCTGAGCAATTTGCAGTGATCGCTGTCCCACTTAGATCTTTGCTGCAACCATTCGCAGCAAACCTAGGGGAGCACCCACCAGTAGAAATATCAGTTGGATTAGAAATAAGCATTAATATGTTAGTGACTAATTTGATCGGCTTAGGTTATGAAAGAGTTGACTTAGTTGAGCGACGAGGGCAAGTTGCAGTTCGTGGTGGAATTGTTGATGTGTTCTCACCAGTTGATGACCATCCAATTCGAATAGAGTTTTTTGGTGATTGTGTGGAAGAACTTCGCAAATTCAATGTTGCAGATCAGAGAAGCATTAAAGATATAGTTACTGAATTGGTGGCACCACCTTGCAGAGAACTACTAATCACAAACGAAGTACGCCTAAAAGCCCAAGAACTAATCGCAACTCAACCATTGCTTGCCCAGTCCCTACAAGCAATTGCTGATGGCCGGATGGTGGAAGGTATGGAGTCATTAGCCCCACTGTTAACTGGCAAAATGCAATCCATTGTTGAATTACTTCCAAAGAAATCCTCAATAGTGCTAATCGAGCCCGAACGAATCAGAAGTAGAGCTGAAGATTTAATAGCAACTTCTGAAGAGTTCTTAAAGGCTTCCTGGTCGGTAGCTGCCACAGGTGGTGATACCCCGCTCGACCTGGGACTTTCTTCTTTTAGGTCCTTAGGGGATATTTATGCTCAGGCAAATTCAAAGGAATTTGCCTGGTGGTCAATATCAGCATTGACTAACGACCAAGAACTGGTTGAAAACAAAGTAATTAAGGTTGAAGCAGATCTTGTTCCAGGGTATCGATCTAAATTAGAGGATTTAACTAAAGACCTTCACAAATATCTAGAAGCAAATGTGTTAACAGCAGTTGTAGCAACTGGTGCTGGATCAGCCAAGCGCTATCAAGAAGCACTAACTGAATTGGAATTGGATGTTAATTACCAAGATAACTTAACTGAGCTAAAGAAATCAAAAGTTAATATCTCTAGTGGAAATCTATTTGATGGATTTAGCTCAGACTTTTTGGTAGTTATAACCGAGACTGAAATATCTGGAAATCAAACAGGAATTCGTGATCAAACTCGTATGCCTAGTCGCAGACGACGCCAGATAGACCCAATGTCACTTAAGAACGGTGACTTTGTGGTGCATGAACAGCACGGAATTGGTCAATTCATCGAGTTAGTTCAACGAAACATTGGTGGATCGAGTAGAGAGTATTTGATTATTGAATACGCCTCCAGCAGAAGAGGTCACCCAGGTGACCGCTTATTTGTGCCCACTGATCAACTTGATCAAATCACTAAGTATGTTGGTGGCGAAACCCCAACTTTAAGCAAGATGGGTGGTGCTGACTGGGGCAAAGCTAAAGGTCGAGCCCGAAAAGCTGTTAAAGAAATCGCAGGCGAATTAATTCGGTTGTATGCAGCAAGACAATCAGCCCCAGGCTTTGCTTTCTCTGGAGATACTCAATGGCAGCGAGAGCTAGAGGACGCATTCCCTTATTCAGAAACTCCCGATCAATTGGCCACTATTGAAGAAGTAAAAGCGGATATGGAACGTCCAATTCCAATGGATCGAGTGGTTTGTGGAGATGTAGGTTTTGGCAAAACTGAAATTGCGCTGCGTGCTGCTTTTAAGGCAACTCAAGATGGCAAGCAGGTGGCGGTGTTGGCCCCAACAACTTTGCTTGTGCAACAGCATCTTCAAACATTTACGCATAGGTTTGCGCCATTTCCGATAAAGGTTTCTGCTTTGTCAAGATTTCAATCTGATTCTGAGATAAAAAAGACTATTGCTGAACTAAAAAGTGGAGTGGTTGATGTAGTAATTGGCACACACCGGCTGTTAGGTGCAGAAATTGAGTTTAAAGATCTAGGTTTAGTTGTAGTAGATGAAGAGCAGAGATTTGGTGTTGAACATAAAGAGCACCTCAAGACTCTGCGGGCGAATGTGGACGTTTTATCTATGTCAGCCACACCAATTCCAAGAACCTTGGAGATGTCTATCACTGGGATTAGAGATATGTCAGTGATGCAAACTCCACCTGAGCAACGTTTACCAATATTGACATTTGTTGGGCCTTATGAAAAAGGCCAGGTAGCTGCAGCTATTAAGCGCGAGCTGATTCGCGATGGTCAAGTATTTTTCGTTCACAATCGAGTTGACTCAATCGATCGAACAGCCAGTGAATTACAAGACTTATTACCTAATGCTCGCATTGCAGTAGCTCATGGCCAGATGAGTGAAGCAGCCTTAGAGCAAGCAGTAATTGATTTCTGGGAACGCAGAATTGACGTATTGGTTAGTACCACAATTGTGGAGTCTGGGTTAGACATTGCAAATGCAAACACTCTAATTGTGGATCGAGCCGAAAACTTAGGTCTATCCCAAATGCATCAATTGCGTGGAAGAGTTGGACGTGGACGCGAGCGTGGCTATGCATATTTCTTCCACACCCCAGAGAAATCACTATCGGACAACGCACATGATCGACTAGTGACTATTGCTCAACACAATTCTTTGGGTGCGGGCATGGCAGTTGCGTTAAAGGACCTTGAGATCAGAGGTGCAGGTAATTTGCTTGGGGGTGAACAATCGGGACACATAGCAGATGTTGGATTTGATTTGTATGTGCGCATGGTTGGGGAAGCACTAAATGAATACCGGGGTATTGCTGATGATCAACCAAAAGAAATGCGCGTTGAGTTGCCAGTGATCGCACACATTCCACATGACTGGATTAGCGAAGAAAGATTAAGGCTTGAGGCATATCGGCGAATTAGCCTGAGTGCTAATGCAGAAGCATTAGATGATGTCTTAGAAGAGTTATTAGATAGATATGGAACACTGCCTTTACCTGTTTCGGCTTTGTTTGAGGTAGCCAAACTGCGCATTTTTGCTAGATCGCACCAGATTGAAGAAATTGTGCACCAAGGCAAGATGGTTAAGTTTGGGCCAATTCAACTTGCTGAATCTATGCAAATTCGACTGTCCCGGCTGCATCCAGGGTCGATCGTTAAGAGCAGCACACGCACTATCTTGATCCCCGTGCCTGCGCCAGAGGTCGATCTTCTATCTTGGGCCACTCAAGTCATTACCGAAGTCATAGCCACCCCAATCCTTAAGGCCGGAGAGAAGTCATGAAGCTAGTTAAGTCAGTTTTAGTAGTGAGCATTGTTGGTTTGCTATTGGCGGGATGTGGTGCCAGTAATTCTGGTTCAGCAGCTGTGATCGGAGATGTCAAGATCCCTGAGTCAACACTTGCACAATCATTTGCTGAGATCACTGAAGTGACCTCAGTTGCAGCACTTGAGTCAACTGAAGATCAGTTAACCAGAGATTTGCTAAACAGATTAGTACTTCTAGAAATAGTTCGACAAGCAGCAGTACTTGCTGAAGTTGAAGTAACACCAGCAGATGTGGCAGCTGAAAGATCTAAAACAGAAGCAGATTTTGGTGGGCCAGCTCAGTTAACTGAGGCAGCACTGGCTCAAGCAATTGCACCAAAGGATATTAATGGGGTTTTGGAGTTGGGTTTAACAATTTCTAGGATTGGAGTCAAACTAGAACCAACTGGAACTCAAGAATCACAAAGCGCTGCATTCAATACCTTTATCTTGAGTTTTGTTGAAGGCCTAGATATTCAGATTTCACCTCGCTATGGAACATGGAATGCTCAACAGATATCAGTTGATGCCCCAACTAATCCGGTAGCGGGAACTCCAGGTGAATAGTTAATTTAGAATGGTCGAAATTCCGAATGGATCAGGACTTCAACAGTTATTAACTGTTATGAATACCTTGCGCTCACCAGGTGGGTGTCCATGGGATGCACAACAAGACCACAAAAGCCTGCTGGAATACCTACTTGAAGAGTCTCATGAATTAGTAGAGGCAGTCCAAACCGGGGATCGCGATGATTTAAGAGAAGAACTAGGCGATGTTTTGCTTCAGGTTGTATTCCATTCTCGAATTGCTCAAGAGCATGCAACGGACCCTTTTGATATTGATGAGGTCGCTAGCCACACAGCCGCTAAATTGATTCAAAGACATCCACATGTATTTGGTGATGCTCAAGCTGACACCGCGTCTGACGTTGAAGCCATTTGGCATGAGCAAAAAAAGGTAGAAAAAGAACGCAAATCTCTCTTGGATGGAATTCCTCGAACTTTACCTGCCTTAATGCTTGGTACTAAGGTTTTGAAACGGACCAAACAATTACAGGTCCCAATTCCAGGTAAAGAACTTAAAGATAAAATAGCAAATTTGGCAGTAAGTGAAGAAACTGTAGGAGATTTACTCTTTGCAATTACAGCACTTAGTCGAGAGTTGAAGATAGATCCAGAACAGGCTTTGCGAACATCAATTAGTAAGTATGAAGAAGATGTCCGTAGAGCAGAAACTACAAATTGAGTCTAGTTTTAGCTGCTTCCACTTCTGGACTTGATCGAAGTGATGCTGGTAAAAACATTAAGGCAGTTCGCCAGGCCTTTAAACTGACCTCACCTTGCCCTTCAAGTAGTGGCAACTTCAGTGCTGGCCCAAAGATGGCACCCCCATACATCTCTCTTCCCCAACTAGGCAATAGTGCAAATGCAGTTGCTGCAACTGACGCCCAAGCAGGTGCTGCAGGAGTTAGTAATCTAGTTTTCAATGGCATGGGTGGAAATGCAATGAATCGTGCAGCATCTTTTGCTTCTTTTGAAGCGCCTAGAACTGGTAAATAGGAATCAATAGCGTCTTTTAGTTCCAAAACTGTTGTTGGTGCGTCGGTTGCTCCAATTAAACGTGCAGCAATTTGTTGTTCAGCAACATATTTATCAGCAGTAGCTGGGTCTGTTGCAATTCCAGAAAGTTGAGCAGCACTTAACAATGAATCCACAAACCCTAGATGTACCCAAAGCAATAGATCTGGACGATCCACTCCTAATTTTTGATGAATCATCCGCACTCGACTGCCTGCTGCTTCAGCCTCTGCAGTTGTGCCAAATGTAGTAACAGCTACGTATTGTGCTGTTCTAATTATTCGGCCCCATGGATCATCTTTGTAGGTTGAGTTCTTAGCTACCCCAGCCATTGCATCTGGGTGTAGTGCTTGCATTAACAGTGCTCGAATACCCGCAACTGCAGCTGATGGGTCTTGATGAACTAGCCAAGAGACGCTTTGTGGGCCAAATAGTCCTGGGTTTGGGGTAGTTCGATCAGGCTCACCATAAACGGAGCCGAAATTAAAGCCTGGGGTCGAATTCGTGTTGTTCACTAGCCCACAGTTGCACTAAATATGGAATTACGCATCTTGTTTCTCATAGTTCACTTAGTTATGTGGACTTAAGCGCTCTTAAGGAATTTCTCGAGCGCTTGTCTAATTAATGCTGAGGGAGTCTCGCCTCTCCTTTTCGCTTCTTTTTCCAATGCCTTTTTTAATTTTTCAGGCACACGCGCTTTGACTTCTGGAGAGGTTATGGAGGGCCTCGTTAAGGAGGGTCTCCCTGCAGTTTGCTTTAAAGCTTCTCGAACTATTTTTTGAGCGCGTGCTTGAGTGATTCTCTTTCCACCAAGATCTCTCACCGTCTCTTTTTTCAGATCAACATCTCTACCTAAAACAAATTTCTTTGGCTTAGAAACCATCTTTACCTCCCCTGAAACTTCTTGGCATAACGTGAATAATTAACAAGTAAGAAGCAGTCACAACTGCGATTATTTCTAACTTTAATCCTCTATCATCCTTACCGCCCCAATAGAATTTTCTCTCGAACTGATTGTCCGTCTTAAGTTCATGTGCTGGAAAGTTTTCCAGCACATGTAGCACTCTTGATTTCCCAATTTATGCTTGCGGGCCGATTGGGCGAATCTTATTTGTGCTGGCAGTATATTATGTGGCACAAAATTATCTGTCAAGA
>DBCL01000010.1:0-2927 GCA_002293025.1 Actinobacteria bacterium UBA959 | reverse complement strand
GCCAAACTAACCAAGGCAAGCTTGGCAAACTTTCCAACACTCAAGAATTGATCTCAGCCCCGACTACGCTAAGCCCATATTTGTGGATTAGGAGAAATTGTGGTTTTGATTAAGAGTGTGCTGGCTAGGGAAATACTGGATTCTCGAGGTAATCCAACAGTTGAAGTTGAAGTAACACTAGAAAATCAAGTAACAGCCAGAGCAGCAGTGCCATCTGGTGCATCAACTGGTGCCTTTGAAGCACATGAACTCCGCGACGGTGATGCGCGCTATGGCGGTAAAGGTGTTCGCAAAGCATGTGCTGCGGTGGAGCAAATGATTCAACCCATATTGGTAGGTAAGTTTGAGGTAACTGATCAACGCGGCATAGATCAAGCCATGCTCAAACTTGACGGGACAGCAACTAAATCTAAATTGGGTGCAAATGCGATCTTGGGCGTCTCGTTGGCGATGGCACAAGCAGCTGCCAAAAATGCTGGCTTGCCTCTTTATAGACATCTTGGCGGAGTAGATGCCAATCTCTTGCCAGTTCCAATGATGAATATTTTGAATGGGGGAGCTCATGCTGATACCGGTGTTGATATTCAGGAATTTATGGTGGCACCTATTGGAGCACCATCATTTAGTGAAGCTTTGCGTTGGGGAACTGAGGTTTACCACGCATTAAAGTCAGTGCTAAAGAAAAATGGCTTTGCAACTGGCCTAGGTGATGAAGGTGGTTTTGCGCCCGACCTAAAAGACAATAGAGCAGCACTTGATTTCATTGCCCAAGCAGTAGGAAACGCTGGATTTAATCTCGGAACTGATTTAGCTCTTGCTTTAGATGTGGCAGCAACTGAGTTTTATCAAGATGGTAGATATAACTTCGAAGGTAAGAAGCTAACTGCAACTGAGATGGTTGATTACTATGCCGCTTTAGTCAATGACTATCCGATGGTGAGCATCGAAGACCCAATGTCTGAAGATGATTGGGATGGGTGGCTGGAGATCACTAACAAGCTTGGTTCGAAAGTGCAATTAGTAGGCGATGATTTGTTTGTGACCAATCCTGAGCGTATCTCCCGTGGGATCAAGTCGGGCACTGCAAATGCATTGCTTGTCAAAGTAAATCAAATAGGCTCATTAACTGAAACACTTGATGCAGTAAAGATGGCCCATGATGCTGGCTACACCTGCATGATGAGTCATCGCTCTGGTGAAACTGAAGATGTAACCATTGCAGACCTAGCTGTTGCAACTTCCTCGGGTCAGATCAAAACTGGTGCACCGGCACGAAGTGAACGTGTTGCCAAATACAATCAATTACTTCGAATTGAATCTCAGTTAGGTGCAGCTGCTAGATATGCTGGCAAGACTGCTTTCCCTCGAATTAAGTAGTTATGGCCACTAAACCAAAAGCTAGTACTCAAAAGGTAAAGCAGTTAGCCAATTTACCTAATGGCCGTGGAGTTATTTTTGGTTTAGTGATGCTGTTAATTGTTCTATCGATGGCTTTGCCAGCCCGGACTTTGTTACAGCAGCAATTAGAGATTGCCAAGTTAGAGCGCGAAAATGCATTAACTGCAGCCGAAGTTGCGGCTCTACGTGAGCAGGTCACCAGGTGGAACGATCAAGCATATGTAATTTCACAAGCTCGAACCCGGTTAAATCTAGTTATGCCAGGTGAGATTGCCTATGTAGTACTAGACCCAGAAGAAGCGGGTGCAGATGCAGTTAAGACAAAATTTGTCTCTGCAGAAGATATTGAATCTCATCCTTGGTATGCAAACCTTTGGCAATCAGTAGTAATAGCAGGCATTGGGGATGCACCCCTAGGGCAAACTATTCCAACTCAAATAACCCCAGAGACAGAAAAAGATCAGTGAGTGTTTCCAAAGAAGATTTAGAAATAGTTGCTCAGCAAATTCAACGAACCCCAAGAGGGGTTCGTCAAATTGCTCATCGTTGCTCCTGTTCTGGACCTACAGTTGTCGAGAATGAACCTAGATTAGAAACTGGTGAACCTTTTCCAACACTTTTCTATCTAACCTGCCCTCGACTAGCTAGTGCTGTTGGAATGCTGGAAAGCACTAACGTAATGAAAGATTTTGAGAAGTTACTTTCAGAGAGTTCACAGCTTCAAGCTCAATACCAAGCAGCTCATGAAGACTACCTGTCTCGAAGAGATGCAATTGAGGTACTTCCTGAAACTAAAGATTTCTCAGCAGGTGGTATGCCAACGCGAGTTAAGTGCTTACACGCACTAGTAGCCCATTCTTTAGCAGTTGGTCCAGGAATCAATCCAATAGGTGATCAAGCATTAAACATGATTGCTCCTTGGTGGAGTGTGGAATCTTGTGTGGGTAGTAAAGATGAATGAGATTATTGCTGCAATAGATTGTGGCACAAACTCAATTAGATTACTGGTAGCAGAAGTTAATCCTGATAATTCCTTAACTGAACTTAGAAGAGAACTTCGCATAGTTAGATTAGGTGAAGGAGTTGATCAAACTGGCGAATTTAAAGTCGACGCCGTAGAGCGAACTATTCGCGCCGCCGCCGAGTACTCAAACTACATTCAAGAGATGGGTGTTACTAAATTCAGATTTGCAGCTACTAGTGCAACCCGAGATGCAAGCAACCGGCATTTATTCACTTTTCCAATAAAAGAAATGTTTGGCATAGAGCCTGAAGTGATTTCTGGTGATATGGAAGCCAGCCTTTCCTTCAGGGGAGCCACTAGCTCTTTGACCTCAATGGGCAAACTAAAAAACACTCCATATTTAGTCATTGATATCGGCGGTGGCTCTACTGAATTTGTGTTGGGTGTGAAACATCCAACCAACTCAATCTCAGTTGATATTGGCTGCGTGCGAATGAGTGAACGGCATAATTTGGTGGAGATCTTTGACCCTGCTCAACTGGCTGCTGCTCGAAAAGATATCCAG
>DBCL01000017.1 GCA_002293025.1 Actinobacteria bacterium UBA959 | reverse complement strand
CCTGTTGTGTTTTCGAAGCCAGATTCAACAGCTACCATCGTAAGTGTTGGTCCGACTGCAGTAGCGATAAAGAGTCCGCCACCAATCACGATTGCTCCACCAATCACTGAGCGAATAATGTTTCCACCAAAAATTGGAACCATCAAAGCAACAATGAATGGGATTGTGGCAAGGTCAACTAAAGGCAATACCTTGTTACCCAATGGAGACAATGCAATTGCGGTTAGTAGTGATACTGGAACCAGAATCAGTGAAGTAGCAATCACAGCAGGCTGTCCGATTACTACAGCTGAGTCCAAGCCGATATAGAACTTGCGGCCTGGGAATCTCTTCTGAACGAAACTGCGGGCTGCCTCTGAAATTGGAACTAGACCTTCCATCAAAATTGCAACCATTCTTGGTAGTAGCAACATGGCAGCGGCCAAATTAATACCTAACCCAAGAATAGCGATGATGTCTGTACGTGGATCGTCAATTCCAAATCCTGCTAGACCAAGAATTAATCCAATTACTAGACCCAGGATCATTGATTCACCAAATACCCCGAAGCGCTTTTGAATTGAATCAGGATCAGCTTTCCAGTTTTTCAAACCTGGAATGCGATCGAACAAAGCATTCAATGGGAAAGCTAGCAGCGCGTATGGAGCTGACGTTCCATGCGGGAACGAAATATCAGGATAGTTGTATTGTTTTTGAATGCGTGGAGCTGCCCAGTCGGCTAAAGCCAATGTAAGCAACATTGCAATCGCTGCAGTAGCAATACCCTTGGCGTAACTCTCAGTGATGCTTGCAACCAAGCCACCAATGAAAGCAAAGTGCCAGTAGTTCCACAGATCGATATCAAATGTCTTGGTTAGTCCAACAGCTAGTAGCAAAACATTTAGGGCTAGACAAAGTGGAATAATTATTGCTCCAACTTTGGCACCAAATGCAATTGCTGCGCTTGCAGGCCAGCCAACGTCAACGATACTGAGATCGACGCTGAACCTTTCAGCAAGACCTGTGGCTGCAGGTCCAACGGCTCCAAACAATAATCCAACAATCAAGCCAATTCCGATAAAGCCAATTCCGATAGTTACACCTGCGCGGAATGCACGTGGCAATCTTTCACCAAGTGCCACGCCAAACAGTGTAATCAAAATTGGTAGGGCAATAGATGCACCTAAATCGAGAAAGAGCTTACTAATTGATTCGAGAATTTCGTTCAAAAGTACCTCCTAATAAAAACTAACAGGAATTTTCTGTTAGCTCAGTGCTTCAGCAATCTTCTCCAAAGTCGCATCCAGGCCAATACCCGTTAGGAAGGAAAGTCCTTCGATAACCGGTATTTGCACAGTTGCTGGGATTGGAGTGGTGGCAACGATTAAGTCATAGCCTTCGATGCCTCTGACAATATCCATAACTTTTCCCTGGGTTACGGCAATAGCGATACCCCTAGACTCACAAAAATCTTTGATCTTCATCGCGACAACGGTTGAAGTTGCAACCCCTGTGCCACAAATAACCAGGACCTTCTTTGTCATCAGGTAACTCTCCTGCCTTGACCTCAGTAACTAGAAAGTTACTCTGATTAAGAGTCTACGCCTCAGAGGGGATTTTGAGGAGTAGTTTTAAGGTATGAAATACGAGCCCTTATTCATAGATGACTTCTGCTCGGCCTCTCTCAAGGCAGATTCCGCCTTAGATGCTCTGACTCAAATTGCTACTCTCGGGTACGAAAATAACCTGGTGGCTCAGAGCTGGCTAGCTGCTGTTACCCAAAGAGAACAAGACTTTCCAACTGGGCTACCAACTGCAGTCCCAGTTGCAATTCCACACACAGACTCAATTCATGTCAAACAAGATGGAATTGGATATTTTCGATTAACTCAACCCGTCGAGTTTGGCGAGATGGGATCTCTTGAAAATAAAATTAAAGTTTCAGTGATTATCCCGTTATTGATTACCAATCCAAAAGACCAAACATCTCTCTTGATGTCTGTAATTGCACTTGTTCAAGATTTTGAATTCATGAATCAATTGATACTTCTAGATTCAAAGACTCAAGTGGCTAATTTTTTAAACGAAAAACTAAAGAATTAATCTCTTACTCAATACTCCAGCGAGCACCTTGCTCAGTGTCTTCAATTAAAAGGCCAGCATTCTTTAATTGATCTCTGATTAAATCTGCAGACTTAAAATCTTTATTGTTTCGTGCAACTTCACGCTGGGTTAATAAATCTTGCACGAGTGAATCAATTACTTGCGTTTCACTACCAGCAGAGCTTCCATCCCAAGGTGCATCAAGTGGGCAAATACCTAGGGCTCGAGTCATGGCCAGCACTTGACCAAGTAATTCCGTTAACTCACTCTTTGACTTGTTTGTAATCGCAGTATTTCCAACACGAACAGTTTCATGCAACACTGATAGAGCGATTGGCAGATTTAAATCATCATCCATTGCAGTGCTAAATTCTGCGGGCATTTCTCCAGACTCAGTGTTCCCAACCAAGACAGCTGCTCGCTTTATAAAGGAACTGATGCGACTAAATCCAGTTGCAGCTTCACTTAATGCTGCTGGTGAAAACTCCAGCATGGATCGGTAATGTGCACTAGCTAAGTAGTAGCGGAGCTCTAGACCAGAAACTTGATTTAATAGGTTTGCAACCTGCATTGAATTACCCAGAGACTTACTCATTTTTTCACCAGCAGCAGTAACCCAAGCAGAATGCATCCAGACTTGTGCAAAATCATCTCCAGCTGCTTGAGACTGTGCTATCTCATTTTCATGATGTGGGAAAGCTAGATCTAAGCCACCGCCATGAATATCAAAAGCTTTTCCTAAATAAAACCTGGCCATAGCCGAACATTCAATATGCCAGCCTGGTCGGCCACTTCCCCAAGGTGTCTGCCAACTTGGTGTGTCTCCAGGCATGGTTGATTTCCATAGTGCAAAGTCATATGGTGATTTCTTATTGCGCTCTTTCGAATCAGCACTGGTTAGTAATTCTTTAACCTTTTGATTCGAAAGAGCACCATACTGACTGAATGTGTCTACATCGAAATAAACATCACCATCGATGGCGTATGCATGACCATTAGCCATTAACTCTGAAATTAGTTCAATCATTTGTGGTATGTGACCTGTTGCTCGAGGTTCTGCAGTTGGTGGCAAAACTCCTAGGTTTGAATAGGCATTAGTAAATTCGCGCTCGTAGTGGGCAGCAACTGCCCACCATGGCCGATTCTCATGACCTGCGGTGTGCAATATCTTGTCATCAATGTCAGTTACATTTCTAATTAAGGTAACTTGATAGTTTTTAACAGTAAGCCATCTGCGCAAGAGATCAAAAACAACTGCAGTTCGCATGTGACCTATATGCGGACTGCCTTGTACGGTCGCTCCACAAACATAAATTGAAACTTGATCTTTTTTAATTGGTTTTAGTGGTTCAACAGTTCTTGTTAAAGTGTTATAAAGTTTCATAGCTTGAATTACTTCTTTACAACTAACGCAGAGGCAATTGCTGCAATTCCTTCAGATCTGCCAGTAAAGCCCATTCCATCTGTTGAAGTTGCCGTTAGATGAACTGGGCTGCCTAAAGCTTGAGTGAGCGCACTCTGGGATTCAAGTCTTCTTGGCGCAATTGCTGGCTTTTGGCAGATTACTTGCACAGCAACATTTTCAATTTGAAAACCAGCGTCTGAAATTACTTGACTGATCTGCTTTAACATGTTGGTTCCAGTAATGTTTTTGTGCTCAGGTTTATCAACACCAAACACACTTCCTAAATCACCTAAGCCAGTTGCACTTAACAATGCTTCACAAACCACATGGGCTACGACATCACCATCAGAGTGGCCACTTAACCCTTTTTCATTTGGCCAAAGCAAGCAGCCCAACCAAAGTGGGCGGTCCTCCGCAAACGGATGAGCGTCTAGTGAAATTCCTGTTAACACATGCGCAGGTTAGTGGGCAGGGTCAAGCAGTAATGCTTCAAGTTGGGCTGCAACCCCATTTTCATTACTACCTTCAACTCGCACCCGAACTGATTGCCCGCAAGCAACCCCCAGCGACATAACTGCCAAAATCGAGGCCCCGTTGGCAGTCTTGATGCTGCCATCGGAGCTGATCTTTTCTAGAGTCACCGCGCAGCCTGAAGCACTAACTGCCTGCACAAACAATGCAGCTGGTCTGGCATGAAGTCCTACCTCAGCAGCCACAACCGCCTCAAACTCAACCATCGGCAACTCCCTTTCAATTTAAGTAGCCATATCTAACTCTGATCTGACACACTATGCACTTACGTGAACTAGATTTGCACAAATGTGCAGGAGGACAGATTGAGCTCCATCACCCCTTTGATCGGACCTGAATCGGGATTGATCTCAGATTCAAAGCCAGCCGCATTAGCAGCCCTTGAGTCTTTACTATCAATTAGATCTTTTGAAGAAGCAGTTGATGCATTATTTGCTCGAGGCCTAATGCATGGAACCATGCATTTATCTATTGGTCAAGAAGCATCAGCCACTGGTGTTTGTGCTGCCTTAACTTCAACTGACTACATCACTAGCACGCATCGAGGCCACGGCCACTGCATTGCTAAGGGTGCAGATATCACTCGCATGATGGCTGAGTTATTAGCAAAACAAACTGGTTATTGCCGAGGCCGTGGTGGCTCAATGCATATAGCCGATGCTGCAACTGGAAATCTAGGTGCAAACGGAATTGTGGCTGGTGGAATTCCCATTGCAGCAGGTGCGGCCTTAGCTCAAAAGATGCAGGGAAAGAAAGAAGTAATTGTTAGTTTCTTTGGTGATGGAGCCACCAATGAAGGCGCATTTCATGAAGCCTTGAACTTAAGTGCAATTTGGGATCTACCAGTGGTTTTTGTATGTGAAGACAATAAATACGGTATGTCAAACTCAACAGAAAAAAGCATGCGCGTAGAGAAAATATCAGAACGCGCTGCTGCTTATGGAATTGAAGGAGTTACTGTTGATGGCAATGATGTGGATGCAGTATTTGCAGCCACCAGAACAGCAGTTGCTAAAGCCAGAACTGGTGGTGGACCAACTTTGGTTGAGGCTGAAACTTATCGCTGGAAAGGCCACTCCAAGAGTGATAAGAACCTTTATCGCTCCAAAGAAGAAATTGATGAGTGGAAAGCCAAAGACCCAATAGAACGCTTTCAAAATCTGTGCCTAACCAAAAACATTATTACGCAAGCTGAGATTGATGAATTAACAGCAAGAGTTAGAGAAGTGACCCGTGGAGCAATTAAAGATGCGATGGCTGCTCCTGATTCAAATCCAGATGAATTACTTTCTGGTGTTTTTAAGGCGGTCTCTTAAATGACATCTCGCATCATCACTTACGCGGAAGCAATACGAGAAGCAATCGGTCAGGCGATGGAGTCTGATCCAAATGTTTTCATGCTTGGCGAAGATATTGGCATCTATGGTGGAGCATTTGGTGTCTCTGGTGATCTGTTCCATCGGTTTGGTCCAGAGCGCATTAGAGATACCCCCATATCTGAGTTAGGAATAGTGGGAGCAGCCGTTGGGGCTGCACTTGTTGGCATGAAACCAATAGTTGAGATTCAGTTCTCCGATTTCACAGCACAAGCCATGGATCAAATTGTTAATCAGGCCGCCAAAATTCATTTCATGATTGGCGGCCAGCTATCTGTGCCGATGGTGCTTCGAGCACCAAGTGGATCTGGCACAGGAGCTGCAGCACAGCATTCACAGAGTTTAGAAGCATGGTTTGCACACATACCTGGATTAAAAGTTGTTATGCCATCAAACGCTCGAGATGCTAAAGGATTACTACTTGCTGCAATTGCTGATCCAAATCCAGTGATTGTGCTTGAGCATAAATTGCTCTACAAAACATCTGGTGAAGTTCCCGAAGAGATGTATATGACACCAATTGGTGTGCCAGATCTAGTTCAAGAGGGAACAGATTTAGTTATTGTGGCAACTGGGGTAATGGTTTCGAGATCAATTGAGGCAGCACACCAATTAAAAGAACATGGAATCTCAGCTAGCATCATTGATGTTAGAACGCTGTCACCATTAGATATGACTTTGATTAATCAAGTTGTTTCTGCAACTGGACGAGTGCTGCTAGTACAAGAAGCACCAAAGCATGTGGGTTATATGGCTGAGATTGCAGCCCGCATTGCTGAAGGTCCAAGTTGGAAACAATTAAAAGCTCCAATTAAACGACTTTGTGGTTTAGAGATTCCAATTCCTTACGCCCCACAATTAGAACAAGCAGCTGTTCCACAAGTAGCAGACATTGTTAAGCATGCTACTCAACTAGTGAAGGAGAACTAAATGGCACAGTCCCCAATTGTTATGCCAAAAATGTCAATGACTATGACTGAAGGTGAGTTAATTAACTTCACTGTTGAGGTTGGTCAAGCAGTATCAGCAGGTGATGTGGTTGCCAATGTGGCAACCGACAAAGTTGATATGGAAGTTGAAGCAGATGTGGCTGGTGTGGTTTTAGAGCTTAGAGGAAATCCTGGTGACACCATCTTGGTGGGCGAGCCAATAATAATTTTAGAAACTGAAGAAGAAGATCTGCTCGCAGGTTTGATCTAGATAAACACAGAACCAGCATGGCAATTCTTCGAGACAAAGCCTTATTAGTAAGGGCGGCCCGCCTTTACTATGAAAAAGGTTTGTCTCAAGAAGAAATTGCCAAAGAGTTATTAACTAGCAGATCAAATGTTTCTAGAATGCTTGATGATGCTCGCAGGCAAGGCATTGTTGAGATTCGAATTGTAGAAAATGCTTTGAGAGATTCCAGGTTAGAGCAGCGGTTAATGGAAATACTCCCTATTAGAAGTGTCCGTATTGCTCGAGTCCCACATGGCGCAGATGAATATGCAGCAGTTGGCACTTTGGCAGCCCAGGCTTTAATGGAACAACTAAAACCTAAATCAGTAGTTGCTATTTCTTGGGGCAGATCACTGCAAGCCATGGTTTCTCAACTAGCCGAAGCACACCGACCAGATCTTAAGTTTGTGCCGTTAATGGGCGGCATGACTGAGATTCCATCTGGAATTAATGGTGAGAACTTAATTAGAACTCTGGCTACTAAATTTAATGCGGGCTTTGCAACACTGCATGCACCAGCAATTGTGCGCAGTGCAGAAGCTAGAGATGCGTTCTTGGCAGAACCCACAGTGTCTGATGTTTTAAAGCAAGCCAAGAACGCAGATTTAGCAGTAGTTGGTATTGGTGCTCGTGGAGCATCTTCGACAAGTTCACTACTAAAAGCTGCTGATATTGATCCTCGTACTTCTAAGAATTTCTACGCTCAACTAGCAGGAGATCTCGCTTGCAGGTTCTACGATGCCAGTGGTTCCGTATTAGATGAAGAACTAGATGAACGAGTTGTGGGATTAAGCTTGAAAGAACTTAGAGATATCAAACATGTAGTTGGCATTGCTACCGGTGTCGAAAAAGCACTAGGGGTGCTTGGCGCAATTAATGGGAAACACATCACTGAATTGATCACCAGCTCCAGATGTGCACTAGCGTTGATCCAACTTCAAGAAGAGATGAGGCCGTAGGCCAATGGAAGTACTGATCTACATATTTTTAGTTATCGCCGTGATGTGGGGTGTTCAACTCTATTTTGCAGTTCAACAGTCCCAGCGCTTTAGCAAAAGCTTGAAGCAACTTAGGACCTTAGGTGAATCAGCGGTGGGTATTGGTGGCTTTCGATATCGGGGTGGAAGGGCCTTCGTGGCGTTAAGCCATAAAGAAGGCGTAGTCACCGGGGCTAAAGTGCTAACTGGGCTTACCGTATTTGCCAGCCCCGTTGACTACCCAGAGTTAGTTGGAAAAACCTTGGTAGAACTCACAAAAGAAGAGCGAATACCGACTTTGAGAAAAAAAGTACAAGCAGCAGCCAAGATGGCTGCCGAAGTGTTACTGGCTGGTCCAAGATTGAACGAAAGTGACGCACCAAAAGACGCCTAAACGCACTTTCGTTCAAGTATCATTTTCGGGAATGTGGTCTAACTCATAGATCACCAACACCCCGAGGAGGGTGAATGAAGAAACTGATCGGGCTAGAGGAAGCCGTAGTTGGCGATCCAACTGGTCTCTGGGGCAGCTTCGCCGATGGTGCGGAATATTTCATTGGAATATTCCAAGAAGGTGGCGCAGTACTGCTTAGCTTGATGGGTGGCATTCTGCCAACATTGGTAGTGCTACTTACAGCCGTTAATGCTTTGGTTCGTTTGATCGGACCAGAGAAGATTGAGAATCTAGGAAAGAAAGCTGCACAACCAGGTTTGCAGTGGTACCCAGTTCGTTACATGGTGCTGCCATTCCTTGCTGTGTTCTTCCTAACTAACCCAATGGCTTACACCATGGGTCGCTTCCTACCAGAAAAATACAAGCCAGCATTTTATGACTCGGCTGTTTCATACGTACATCCAATTACAGGTATCTTCCCGCACGCTAACCCAGGTGAGTTGTTCGTTTACCTAGGTATTGCTGCTGGTATTACAACTCTTGGTTACGGTCTAGGTGACCTAGCCTTGCGTTACCTGCTTGTTGGTCTTGTAGTTATTTTCATTCGTGGAATTTTGACTGAAATCATTACCACTCGAATGATGGCACGTAAAGGAGCGTCAGCCTAATGAACGGAATTAATGCACTTCTTGTAAAGATTGGTCGTTCAGTTGGTGGCGTTGTCGGAACTTTGTTCCAAGCAGGTCGTGAGACCGTTGACACAGTTATCCGTAACGTTATTCCGTTCATGGCGTTCATCTCATTCATCATCGGTTTGGTTCTAACAACCGGTATTGGTGACTGGATTGCTAACGGTATTAAAGGATTCGCAGACAGCCTTGTTGGTCTGTTAATCGTCTCAGTTGTATGTGCTATCCCAGTTCTAAGCCCACTATTGGGCCCTGGCGCTGTTATTGCACAGATCGTTGGAACATTGCTAGGTGTTGAGATTGGTAAGGGAAACATCCCTCCACAGCTTGCACTTCCAGCATTGTTCGCTATCAACCCACAGGTTGGTTGCGACTTTATTCCAGTTGGTCTAGCCCTTGGTGAAGCCGAGCCTGAAACAGTAGAAATTGGTGTTCCTGCAGTCTTGTTCTCAAGACTTGTAACAGGTCCTCTTTCTGTTGTGATCGCTTACTTCGCAAGCTTTGGTCTATACAGCTCCAACTAGTTTGCAAGAGAGCGGTTGGGTGAATTTGAATTCGCCCAACCGCTCTTTCTTATCTAAAGTGTCCTCATAAGTTCTAGAAAGGAACTAACAAATGGCTGAATACAAGAGCGTCAAAATTGAAAAGGGTCGCGGTGGCTGGGGTGGCCCACTAGTGGTAACTCCAACTGACAAGAAACCTTACATTTATTGTGTAACTGGTGGTGGCATTCATCCACTAGCCCAACACATTGCAGATCTAACTGGCGGTATTCCATTTGATGGCTTTAAGAGCAGTAAGCCTTTTGAAGAAATTGCAGTAGCAGTGATTGACTGTGGTGGCACCGCACGTGTTGGTGTGTATCCGATGAAGAAAGTTCTAACCGTAGATATTCATGGAACTTCACCTGCAGGCCCTCTTGCAATGTTTATTACTGAAGAACTTTTCGTATCTGGAGTTAAGCCCGAAAACGTAACCTTGGTATAGGGATGTCTGAAACCCTCTACCAAACAACTGTTACAGCCATAGGTGAGTTAGTTCCAACCTTCATTGCTGAAGGCATGCTGGTCTTCTTTGGTGAGAATGCTCCAGAAGAACTGCACAGCTTTTGTGTTTTGCACAAAGTTGAGCATCAAAGCGGAGAATTAATGGCAGGCGATGTGGTACTTATTGATGGTAATGAGTTTCCAGTTTTAGCTGTTGGAAATGTAGCAAGTGAAAACTTAATGCAATTAGGTCACTTAAACCTAAAGGCAAATGGTAAGCACGAAGCTGAGTTGCCAGGAGATGTCTGCATCGCCGAGCAATCATTACCTGAGGTTCTAGTTGGAACCAAACTAGTAATTAGAAGGAATTAGCATGCAATACCGTGAGCTACTCAATGATCTAGCCGCCAAGCAAGGCAGACGCAGTCGAATTGCGTTAGTTGGTGCAGGTCAGATGGGTAGAGGGTTTGCATCGCAATCTCACCGTTTAGGTTTAGAAGTTTCAGTTATTGCTGATGTCGATCCAGCCAGAATCAAACAAGCCTATGCTGACTTAAAGCTTAAAGAGCCAATTATTTCTGA
>DBCL01000011.1:35051-35321 GCA_002293025.1 Actinobacteria bacterium UBA959 | reverse complement strand
CCCTCTCAGGCCGGCTACCCGTCGTCGCCTTGGTGAGCCATTACCTCACCAACAAGCTGATAGGCCGCGAACTCATCCTTAACCGGCGGACCATTTCAAATTCAGTACATGCGTACCAAATTCAATATCGGGTATTAGCTTCGATTTCCCGAAGTTATTCCCGTGTTAAGGGCAGATTGTTCACGTGTTCCTCACCCGTTCGCCACTAATCCATCTCCGAAGAGACTTCATCGTTCGACTTGCATGTGTTAAGCACGCCGCCAGCGTTCG
>DBCL01000011.1:11842-35036 GCA_002293025.1 Actinobacteria bacterium UBA959 | reverse complement strand
GCCAGGATCAAACTCTCCATAAAGATCGTTTGTTCTGGCGTGACAGTTGCTAGCAATTAAATGTTAATAAAACTGCGTAAAGCATCTATCAACCCCAAAGGATGCTATTTACTATTTCAAATAAATAGCGGTAAAACTTTGACATTGACTTTTATAGCACGCTGTTGAGTTCTCAAGGTACGAGCGCGCACTGATACAGACCTTCCGGCCAGTTTCAGGGCGAGGAGCGAACATTACAGGTGCCGAATTCCCCTATCAACTTGGGGTCTTGTGAGGGCGAGACGTGTCTTGAGAAATTCAGGGTATTCCCTAGAATTCCAAGCCCCTTATGGTTTTTTTGCCTTTCCGAACCACTAGGTAGGCCCCATGGATTAGCTCGGAAACGGCCACTGCCTGATCTTCGGTTGAGATACGGGTTTGGTTGATCCAGATGGATCCCTCCGAAATAGCCCGCTTGGCTTCATTTTTAGAGCCAACAACACCAGAGCTTAAGAGTAATTCCACAACACTTGGCATCTGATTGTTAATCAAGGTTGATTTTGCGAGACCAGCTTCTTGCAATGCAGCATGCAAAGTTGATTTATTAATGTCAGATAGATCGCCGCCAGCGAATAATGCACTAGCTGCATTTTGCGCATCAAGCATGGCTTGTTCAGAATGTACTAATGATGTCATTTCCATAGCCAAAGATTTTTGTCCATGGCGCAAGTGTGGTTCCGCATTAGAAATATTCATCAGTTGTTCAATTTCAGGTAAAGACTTTAACGAAAATGTTTTTAGCATCAATTCGAGATCGCGATCGTCAGTATTGAACCAGAATTGATAAAAAGCATAAGGTGATGTCATCTCCGAATCTAGCCAAATTGTGCCGGATTCTGTCTTTCCAAATTTTCCACCATCGGCTTTTACCAAAAGTGGCGTACACATAGCATGTACTGATGCACCAGTGACTCTTCTGATCAGATCTGTTCCAGCTGTCAGGTTACCCCACTGATCAGATCCACCTGTTTGCAAAACAGCACCATAATTTTGGAATAAATGCAGAAAATCATTAGCTTGCAGAACCTGATAACTGAACTCAGTGAAAGATATTCCATCCTTGGCCAGACGGGCCGCAACCGCTTCTCGATCGAGCATTTTGTTAACCGGAAAATGCTTCCCGATGTCGCGCAAGAACTCCAGCACCCCTAGAGGCGCAGTCCAGTCATAATTATTAACCATTATTGCCGCATTGGTCCCCGCGAAATCAAAGAAATTAGTCAACTGATCATGGATCCGCTTTACCCATTGGTCTACCACTTCGCGTTCATTAAGAACACGCTCTCCACTTTGTTTTGGATCACCAATTAACCCAGTTGCACCACCAACCAAAGCTAGAGGCTTATGCCCAGCCAATTGAAGTCGCTTTGCTGTAATAATCTGGACGAGGTTGCCTATATGCAATGAAGGAGCTGTTGGATCAAACCCAATGTAGAAGCAAACCGACTGCGATTGGAGCAGTTCTGCGAGCAGCTTTTCATCAGTCACGCTGTGAATGAGTCCCCGGGCCTTTAGGTCACTAAAAACATTCTGCATGGGGTTATTGTGCCCGATTAAATAACTCTGGCCAAACTTGCCTCGCTTGACCCTGAATAGAATTCGAGCATGTCAGCAAGAGTGGGTTACATACCCGGCTTAGATGGTATTCGAGCCCTGGGTGTTCTTTTGGTTTTTGGTTACCACCTGAACATTCCGTTTTTTGATGCTGGCTTTCTTGGTGTAGACATTTTTTTTGTACTATCTGGCTTTCTAATCACCAAACTCTTGCTCGATGAAATCAACAATTCTGGAAGAATCAGTCTTCTGAAGTTTTGGTCAGCTCGAGTTCGTCGCTTAATTCCAGCATTAATTACTGTGGTTGCGACAGTTCTCGTTTTTGCCCAATACCAAGGCACTTATTCAACGAACAATGCTCTTAGAGGTGACGTTTGGGCCACGCTTTTTTACTATTCGAATTGGCAAATGATCAAGTCTGGGGACTATTTTGTTAATGATGGTCTCGAATCTCCACTAGAACACACTTGGTCCCTCGCTATCGAAGAGCAATTTTACATCGGTTGGCCGATTTTAATTCTTCTCTGCTACTTTGTTTTTAGTCGAGTTTTTAAAATGAATCCAATTAAAGGTGTTGGGTTTTTGGCGATTGCTATGGTTTTAGTTAGTGCAACTTTATCCATAGCTTCTTATGGTGAGTTAGCCGACCAAGAAATTTACATGGGTACTCAATTTAGAATGTTCCAACCTCTAATGGGTGCTGCCGCAGCATGTCTGCTATTCAAAAGAGAATTAACTAAAGCCACTTTGAAATACATGAGTTTTCTTGGTTGGCTGATCGCAGTCGTAACCATTTCTTTAGTTTCATTTTCTGCAGAGTATTACTTCAAAGGTGGCTCCTTGCTCATAGCAGTCGGATCACTTTTAGTAATTGTTTCACTGTCTTACGGAAATACAGACTTAGGAACTTATCTGGTGACTCGAATAGATTTGCAAATCGTGGGGAAAATCTCATATGGATTGTATTTATGGCATTGGCCTTTAATACTTTGGTTTGTTCCCAGAGAATTGCCTTTAATGGAGAGAATCTTTCCTACTGTCGCGACTGTTTTTTTAGGTTTGACGATCTCATTTGTATCGTACAAATACATTGAGAATCCAATTAGAAAACGTCATGTATTTATCAAATCCAAGTCCCCAGTATTTGTGATTGCTCTAGCTTTTGGGTCATTAGTAGGTCTAGGGACCCTGGCCAATGCAGTTACTGCGCCTTCCGTTCCCAGCAATAATCAGTCGACGGTCGTATCGTTTGGAGATTCAGTTGTATTAAGAATGTCAGCAACATTTGAGAAAATAGCAGAAGATCGCGGTTTTTCCGCTTACACAGTTGCAAAGGGTGGGTGCACGATTTTTGCAGACTACATTGTTACCGAGGAGAATCGAGTTTTTGGAAGTGGAACGAATTGTCGATCTTTGACACCACTACAAGACGATATTATCCAAACCGTAAAACCAGATTGGATTGTATTTTGGGACAGATTCGCTCTATCTGATGTGCGCGTAAATCAGGTTCATTACAAAGCTGGAAGCTCTCAATGGTGGGATTATCGACAGCAGAAATTGGAATCAACTCTTTTTCGCTTTCAGAATCAAGATGCAAAGGTATTATTCATTTTAGTTGAACCTCCTGGAACTGGAATAGAAACTCGATGCCTTCCTGTCAACTGCACTGGATGGAACAAGCGGCTCATCGACAGGTACGGAGAACTAACTACCAATTGGAACAATTATCTAATGGAAACTGTTAAGAAAAACTCTGATTCTTTAAGTTACCTTGATCTAACACCAGTCGTTTGCGAAAAAGCTGGATCGCCATGTTTAGATAGTAAGCCTCTAAGACCAGATGGAATTCATTACTCAGAGGCTGGAAACTTAATCGTATCCAACCAGATCATTGAGAAGATCCTACAAGAGAACAACAGGATTCTGACTACTCCATAACTTTACTATCACTAACTGCTTTTCTACATTATCTATTTGGGCAATCACTTTGTCAAAGGCTGGTCCCGAAATACTCAGCCTCGACTTCAAAGCCACATCCGCAGAAAAACAAACCCGAACTCCAGGATCCAAATGTGGACTTATCTTTGATAGTTGTACATCGGTCAAGTCAGAGAATGAAACCTTTTGCTCTTCAGCAAACATTACTAGTTCTCCTGTTATTTCATGAGCATCCTTAAAAGGTACTCCCTGCCTAACTAAATAGTCGGCAACTTCTGTTGCAAGAGAATAATCAGCACCCGAAAGCGCTGAGATTCGCTCCCAATCAAAACTTAATGTCTCGAGCAAACCAGACATAGCGGGAAGAATCAATTTCAGTTGATCAAATGAATCAAAAACAGGTTCCTTATCTTCTTGAAGATCCCGATTGTATGCAAAAGGCAGAGCCTTCAGAGTTACTAAAAGTGAAACCAAATTTCCCACCAAGCGTCCACTTTTACCTCTGGTCAGTTCCGCTATATCTGGATTCTTTTTCTGTGGCATTAAAGATGATCCAGTTGACCAAGCATCATCAAGGTTGGCAAAGCCAAACTCCTTACTAGTCCACAGAATTACCTCTTCGGCAATTCGAGAAAGGTGAGTGCCAATCAAACTTGCTATAAAAAGAAATTCGACGGCAAAATCTCTATCTGAAACAGCATCTATTGAATTGGAGGCTGCACAATCAAATCCCAATCTCTTGGCAACCTTCTCTGTATCGACCACATAACTAGACCCTGAAAGCGCTCCAGATCCTAAAGGTGAAACAGCAATCCGAGGGTCGAGTTGTTGTAATCTTTCAATATCTCTAAGTAGTGGGTGCAAATGCTTAGCAATCTCGTGTCCCAGTGTTACTGGTTGCGCCCGCTGTAAATGTGTATAACCTGGCGAGGGTAAATCAGCAACTAATCTTGCAGTTGAGGAAATAACATATGACAAGTCAACAAGCAGATTCACTAACTCGCGAATCTCGTGTCGAATGAACAATCTGAAATCTGTTGCTACTTGATCATTTCTACTGCGACCTGTCCTCAATTTAGATGCTATATCGGGTAGTCTTTCTAATACAAGCCTCTCCACAGCAGTATGAACATCTTCATCTGTATTTAAAAATGAAACTTCTTCAGCAGCTACCTCTTGAGAGAGTTTTGTTAGACAGACAAGCAATTTCTCAGAATCATCCAGAGTTAAAATGTTTGCATCAACCAACGTTTGGGCATGCACCCAGGTTTGAAGTAGATCGAAACGAGCCAACCTCCAGTCGAATTCAATCGAAGAGGAAATGGCCTTAAGGGCTGGGCTTGGAGAATTTTTGAAGCGGCCACCCCATAATTGTGATTCTTTATTTGTCATGCTTGAACTTTCGATCCCTTGCGGCCGATAGAACTGTTGTCATACCAAAAATCTCAATGAACCCTTTTGCCATTGACTGATCAAAAGTGTCTCCAGTGTCATAGGTTGCTAAGTCGAAGGAGTAAAGAGACTCTTCACTTCTGCGACCAGTTACCACTGCTTTTCCAGCGTGCATATTCATTCTTATATCACCAGATACGCCAGCCTCTGCTGAATCTATGAATCTGTCCAAAGCACGACGTAGTGGAGTAAACCACAACCCGTCATAAACCAACTCCGACCAACGTTGCTCCACGCCCCGCTTGTACCTAGCAATTTCTCGTTCCATAGTGACATTTGATAACTCTTGGTGAGCAGTGATCAATGCAATTGCTCCAGGAGCTTCGTAAACCTCTCGTGATTTAATTCCAACCAAACGATCTTCAACCATATCAATTCTTCCAATACCTTGAGCACCCGCGCGTTTATTCATGATTTCGATAGCTTGCAGCATGCTGACATCTTGTCCATCAATCGCAACAGGAACACCGTCTTTAAAGGTTATCAATATTTCATCATTTGGTCGCGGAGTTGATGGATCTTCAGTGTAGGCATAGATATCTTCTATAGGTCCATTCCAGATATCTTCTAGAAAGCCTGTTTCAACTGCTCGACCCCAAACATTTTGATCAATTGAATATGGAGACTTCTTGTTGACATTAATTGGTAAATTGTGTTCTTCGGCGAAGGTAATAGCTTTGTCACGTGTCATTCCACTGTCTCTTACTGGAGCGATTATTTCCAGGCTGGGGTCTAAAGCAGAAATGCTAACTTCGAATCGCACCTGGTCATTACCTTTACCAGTGCAGCCATGCCCAACGACACTGGCATTGTGTTTATGCGCCGCTTCAACAAGAGCTTTACTTATTAGAGGACGAGACAAACTAGAAACAACCGGATATCTGTCCATGTATAGGGCATTCGCCTTCAATGCTGGCAAGCAATAATCATTAGCAAATTCTTCTTTTAAATCTAGAACTATCGATTCAACAGCTCCACAATCTAATGCCCGCTGTTTAATAACATTCATATCCTCGCCGCCTTGACCAACATCTGCGGCCACACAAATCACTTCAGCATCTAGATCACGACTGATCCAGCCGATGGCCACCGAGGTATCCAAACCACCTGAATATGCCAAAACTACCCTCTTCTTAGCCATAACTTTCTGCCTTCCTGGTTTCTAGGTATTTAGTTCTGCGAGCGTAACAAAAGTGTTCAATAAATCTTTGCCCATTTGTGAATTTCGTACTACCACCATGACAGTGTCATCTCCAGCAACCGTACCAAGGACATCACTTAGACGCGCGAAATCGATAGCGCCAGCAACTAGATGTGCCGCTCCTGGAGGAGTTTTCAAAACTACGAGGTTCCCTGCCAAATCAGCTGAAACTAGAAAATCACGCAGCACCCGATTTAGTCTCGACTCTGAAGTTTCCCCCTGAGCTTGAAGATTATAAAAACCAGCCGAATCCTTTCCAACAGCCAGATCATCAAGGTCTCGACTAAGGGTTGGTTGTGCAATCTCAAACCCTTGCTCCATCAATATCGCCGCCAACTCTCGCTGCGATCTGATTTTTCTATCGGAGATAATCTGGGAAATAAGACTTAAGCGTGCAGCTCTATTCCTAGGAATTGCAAATGCACTCATGAAACCACCTCCATTGATTTTATAATTGCGTTTCTTAAAACATCCATACCTTCTTTAATTTCATCCATCGTGACAATAAGTGGTGGAGCTAATCGGATAACGTTAGGTCGCACAGCATTAACGATAAGCCCGTTCTGCCTTGCATTTTCTTCTACTAACTTGGCATAGTTTCCACTAAGAACGACCCCGAGCAGAAGGCCCGAACCTCTAACCTCAACAACACCATGCTCATTTTCCAGAAGTTCTCGAATTTTGACCTCTGCCAATTGCACGTGCTTCATAAGATCTAATTGCTCAATAGTTTCAATTACTGCAAGCCCTGCGGCCGCACCTATTGGATTGCCGCCAAATGTTGTCCCGTGACCACCTGGCTTTATTGCTTCCACCAAGGAATCCTGAACTGCAAGCGCCCCAATAGGAATCCCCCCGCCCAAACCTTTAGCTAGCGGAACCAAGTGAGGCTTAACACCAAATTTTTCAAACCCAAACCAATTGCCAGTTCTGGCTATTCCTGTTTGGACTTCATCCATAACGATCAATGCATTATTTTGCTCAGCAGCACGAAATGATGCTGAAATAAATTCTGCTGTTGCTGGAATTACTCCAGCCTCCCCCTGGATAGATTCAAGCCAGATACCGCCAGTTTTAGGGTTAATTGCAGAATCAATTGATGTTGCATCGTTCATTTTTGCAAATCTAACATTCGATAGGAGTGGCTTAAATGGTTCTTGTTTTTCAGGTTGACCAGTAACACTCAACGCACCCATAGTTCTACCGTGAAATCCGCCTTCAACCGAAACCATTTCAGATTCAGGTTTGTAGGCTCGAGCCAACTTGAATGCAGCTTCATTTGCTTCAGCGCCTGAATTGCAAAAAAAGATCCGCCCTCCTGGCATTTGAAGTAAATCTAATAATTTCATTGCTAAATCAACTGAGGGTTTATTTATTGCCAAATTACTAACATGACCTAAAGTTTCAACTTGCTTAGTTACAGCTTTAACAATGGCTGGGTGAGCATGCCCTAAGGAATTGACAGCGATACCAGCCAGAAAGTCTAAATATTCTTTTCCATGTTCATCGATAACCTTTACCCCAGATCCTTTAACCAGGACAATCGATGGAGTGCTGTAACTTGCTAGAATTGATCTTTCCCATTTTTCAAAGTAATTCATCGCGTAACTCCAATAGTTGTACCAAATGGAATGTCTGGTAACTGTGAAATCACAATGCTGTGCTTCACGCGACCATCTATTGTTTTAACTGATCTCACACCTTGCTCGACCGCTTTAATAGCTGATTCAATCTTTGGTGCCATACCAGAATCCAAATCTGGCAACAGCCTCCGTGCTTGTTCAATTGAACAAACACGGATCACATTTTTCGCTTGAGGCCAATCAGCATACAGTCCCTCGACGTCAGTAAGCAGAAGTAATTGGTCTGCCTCTAACGAAACTGCAATATCTTTTGCCGCCACATCTGCATTGACGTTGTATATATTTCCGGCGCTATCTTTGCCCACAGTTGAGATGATTGGTACAAAATGCTTATCCCAGATTTGGTCGATAATTCCGCTCTCTACATGGGTCACGTTTCCAACAAAACCTAGATCTACATTTTCCCCTTTAATATCAGTATTTCGTTTTTCAGCAAAAAGTAAGCCTTCATCTCCATTTACCCCAATCGCATAGACACCAACAGAGTGCATGAGGTTGGTAAGTGTTGGTTGAATTTGGTAGCACAGAACATCTTTAACTACCTCGGCTACTTCCTTGGTTGTAACCCGAAACCCTGATTTGAATTCAGATTTAATCTTCGCTTTATCTAAGGCAGCAGATATCTGAGGGCCACCGCCATGTACAACAGCTACTTTGTGGCCAAGATTTACAAGATACCTAACTCCAAGAGCAAAATCATGTGACAAAGAAGGATCGGTCATCACGTGTCCGCCATATTTGACCACAATTACCTGAGGGTTATCTGTTGGCATGTCCAATCTGAGTAAATTCTGTATACGTTCGTTTAGTTCTGGGTGCTGAACTGGAGTTATTTGCGTCATGTTGAATACTCAGAGTTTGCCAGTACATATGCGACGGATAGATCTGTTGTGTACACAGTGGCAGCATGTTCTCCCATATGCAAATCAATGAGAACCTGAACTCTTTGGCCCGCCAGTGAAACTTCGTGCGTTGTTGTGTTTGCCGACCCTGCAACACACACTTTTACGTCATTGAATGAAATATCAAAATTATTGGGCTCAATTGGAACGCCTGCAGCCCCTACCGCTGCAGCCACCCTTCCCCAATTTGGATCCCGACCATGCATGGCAGTTTTGACTAAAGAATCACCAGCAACGCACTTGGCAATTCTTAGAGCGTCTGCTTCTGTTTGAGCACCAATAACTTCTATCTCGATGATTAAAGTTTTGCCTTCAGCATCGTTAATCAGTTGTTGGGCTAAATCTAAACAGACTCTATTCAGGACGCTTGTGAACTCATCTCTATCAGGCCTAACTGAAGAAGCACCCGAAGCTAGTATTAAGACAGTGTCGTTTGTTGAAGTACATCCATCTGCATCAATTCGATTAAATGACATCTCGGATGCCACTTTAAGCATGTTTCCCAAATCAAATCCCGTTAAATCAGCATCTGTCGTAATTACACAAAGCATTGTCGCTAAAGATGGTGCCAGCATTCCTGCACCTTTAGCAATTCCACCCAGCACGTAACCAGTTCCATTTAGTTCAACAATTTTTGGAACCGAATCGGTTGTCATGATTGCTTTAGCGCTATCAACTCCCCCATCAAGACTCAAATTTGTGATGGCATTGCTTATCCCCGTCAGCATCTTCTCTATCGGAAGTTGTACGCCAATTAGACCAGTGGAGCAAACAGCGATATCAATAGCACCAACCCCAATCAGGTCCGCTAAATGCTCTGCTGTTTGATGAGTATTTTGAAAACCTAACGTTCCAGTGCAAGCATTTGCACCGCCACTATTCATTAGTACTGCTTTAATCTGATTGTTTTTCAAACATTCTTGAGTCCAAATAACAGGGGCAGCTTTTACTTGATTACTTGTAAAAACTCCAGCAGCATCAAATTTGGGGCCGTCATTTATGATGACAGTTAGGTCTAAATCTCCAGATTTTTTCAATCCTGCGGAAACTGAACCAGATCTAAATCCTCTTGGCGATGTGATACTCATATGGGCATACCAATATCTAGCAAGCCCAGTTCTTCGGGATATCCAAAGAGTAAATTTGCGTTCTGGATTGCTTGTCCAGCAGCACCCTTAACTAAGTTGTCGATAGCCGCAGTAACTATTATTGAATTTGTTTGTTTATCAATTTCAATTTGAATCTCGCAGTTGTTTGTGCCATTTACACGTTTAGTACTTGGCTGAGCTCCCACATCGAGCAACTTAACGAAATTCGAATTCTGGTAGGAATTGATGTACCATTTTCTGACTTGTTCAACTGTTACCGAATGAGAGATTTTAGCCGTCGCAACACTTAGAATTCCCCTAAATATTGGAATAAGTATTGGTGTGAAACTGATGGATACTGGCTTCTTCGCCAATTTGGATAAGGACTGTTCTATCTCAGGGATATGCTGATGAACTCCACCAACCTTGTACCCATACATATCAATATCTAGGGCAGGGATATTTGCGTTAACTGAAGAGTTTCTTCCTGCACCTGATGTACCTGAATTCGCAACAACTGATATTGAATCGAGATCAGCATTCTCAATTATCGGAGCAAGGGATAGTGCAATCGCGGTTGCATAACAACCTGGATTAGCAATCTTGTTTGAGTTGATTACCTTCTGAGTATTCGTACCCAGTTCAGGTAAACCATACGTCCAAGATCCCGCGTGCTCGGATGAATAGTATTTTTCCCATTTGGCTTTGTCCTCTATTCTGAAATCTGCTCCCAGATCAACTACCTTTGCATTTTCGGGTAACTTCGCAACAATTTTTGCGGATTCTCCATGCGGGAGTGCCAATACAAAAAGATCTGGTTCATTGAGATCTAATGCATCTATTGAAATAAAGGTCCGTTTATCTGAACCAGAAAGGAAACTATGCCAGGAGCTAACCTCATCTCCGGATGCAGTGTTTGCAATCAGCCAAACAGGATCAAAATGGGGATGGCCATCCAGAAGGCGAATGAGCTCTCCGCCGGCAAACCCAGAGGCACCAAGAATGGCTACTTTTTTCATGTGTGAATTATACCATATTTATGCATTGAGATGAATAAACCCTAGGATCTCCTCACTCGGGGACCCAGATGTGAGGTCTAACGAAATTTCGGAAGATGCCAATCCATCTTGATCGAAATGAAACGCATCAAAACAACCACTAGCCCTCCAATGATGGCTGCGGTTGAATCTGCTGCTCCTAGTTGAGCCAAGACTACAAAAACTACAGAACCCAACAGAGCAGAAGTTCCTAATGTTTCGCGGTGGAGTAGAACCGGTTCAAGTTGGCACAAAACATCACGAAGCAATCCCCCAGTAACTGCTGTTATAACTCCAAGCAAAATAGCCGGAAGCCATCCAACCGAATTCTCCAAAGCGAGATAAGACCCCGATACAGCAGCTATTGAAAGCCCAAAAGTATCCATAACCAGCAACGTCTTGCCAATTCGCGTAACGCGCCTTAGTAGCAAAGTAAAAATTACTGCTGCTATAACAGCTAAGAGCATGAAATAATCAGTTATCCAAACAGGGGGGATACCAAGGAATACATTTCGTAAGGTTCCACCAGCAACCGCAGCAATAAATGCTACCAATGAAATTCCCCCGTAGTCTAGTCCTTTATCAGCTGCTACTCGAGAACCAACTAAAGCAAAAATAAAGATCGAGAGGAAATCAAGTAACTCGATAAGTGAAAATTCTCTTAACATAACTAATTGATCAATTCTGCTCAGATTGTCTTAATTCAAAACGCTCAAATGACCATAAATCAATTTTATCTAAGTTCAAAACGTCAAGGTTATTGACTGCCAAAATATCAGCGATTTGCGCTCGATGTTCAGCAGCGTGATGAATCGCTTGAGCTAAAATCGTCGAAGTGAAAGCATGCATATCCTTGCCATACCTGTTGAAATAATGAGTTTGTTCTGGAGAATTAATCACTCTTGAAAACTCAATATCAAAATCAGCACTCAGCTTTATTAGGTCATCGAGTTGGATTGCAGAAACTGGGGTCTCAGACTCGATTGGAGCAGATTCATTATTAATACGGGCAATCAAGCGTCCTTCCGCTATCACTATATGGTGCATAATCTTTCCCACTGTCCAATCGGCATTCCATGCCGATAATTGGAGAGTGGAATCTGGTAGATCACGCAGCAACCGCAAGACGGCCTGGTTTGCCCACCCCATATGGCGAAACAACCTAGCGTTAATTTCATTGTTCATAATGACCCACCGTACTAGTAATCTTCCTCAATTTAAAGAGTAGTTTATGGTCGCCAAACACCTTAAATCAGTTATCAGCGATTTTAGGTAAATCCCCTTACGATTTAGGTATGGTTCGAATTGCGAAGATTAAAAATGGCTTTTCACCTAAAACCTGTGCGAATTGTGGGCTGGAATTTGAGTGGCGAAAGAAATGGGCTAAGGATTGGGATTTGGTCAAATATTGCAGTGAAAGATGCCGTAAATGAACAAAAGTAGACTCTTATATGTTCCATTTGACCAGTTGAATGAAAATTACGGAATTCTAAAAAACTCATCCCCTGCAACTGATTTAATTGTGATGGTAGAGAGTTTAAGAATGACTACTGGAAGGAACTGGCATCCCGAGAAGCTTTATTTCTTGATCTCTTCAGCCAGACACTTTGCACAACATCTGGAAAATATTGGATTCCAGGTTGAGTACATAAAATCCAAAACAACTCTCACAGGGATTAAAGAAGTACAGGCCAAATACCCTAATCTAACTGTTCACGCCACCGAATCATCCTCGTATAGAGGAAATAGAATTTTGCAAGATCACAATGTCCAGCTGGTTCCCAATGATTTCTTTCTAACATCTCGGTTTGATTTTAATCTTTGGGCATCAAATCAAAAGAGTTTTATTATGGAGAATTTTTATAGAGCTCAAAGAATTCGGTTGGATGTTCTAATCGAGAATGGAAAGCCAACTGGTGGTAATTGGAATTTCGATAAAGATAACAGACTTCCTCCACCAAAGAATTATGATTGGCCGGCATATCTCGAACACCAACTTGATGAAATTGACTTGGAAGTATCTATAGAGCTTAGCCACACGCCCTCAAAGATTTGGGCAACAACCAGAACAGGTGCTGTAAGGCAACTAACAAATTTTCTCACAAATCACTTTGCTGATTTTGGCCCCCTAGAAGATGCTATGACCACGCAAAATTGGTCCTTACATCACTCACTACTTTCACCTTACCTCAATAATGGGATTTTGCACCCTAGCGAAGTAGTTGAGGCAGCCTTAGATGTTTACCGTAAAGGTAATATCCCAATTGCATCATGCGAAGGGTTTATTAGACAAATTATTGGTTGGCGTGAATATGTAAATGGAATGTATTGGTATTTAGGAGAAGATTACCGAGACAGTAATAATCTGAACTCACGGAGACAATTATTGCCTTTGTTCATGGATTCCTCAAAAACATCGATGAATTGTGTAAAACAGACTGTCTTTGATATTGAACAGCGGGCCTGGGTGCACCACATCCCACGATTAATGATTCTTAGTAATTTGGCGCTGTTAACTGGAATCAATCCTCAGGTTTTCTTAGATTGGATGCGAGAAGTATTCATTGATGCTGCTGACTGGGTTATGGTTCCAAACGTTATTGGTATGGGATTGCATGCTGACGGTGGCCAGATGATGACGAAACCTTATATTGCAGGTGGCTCCTATATTTCACGAATGAGCGACTACTGCAAGAACTGCCATTTCGATCCTAAGAAAAGAACTGGAGACGATGCCTGTCCCTTCACCACTTTGTATTGGGATTTCCTTGATCGACATCTAGATACTTTCAAATCCAATCATAGAATGTTTCAGCAAAATAATGGTTTAAAGAAACTAAAAGATCTACCTGAGGTACGCAAACGCGCTCTAAAAGTACTTAAAAACTTAGATGCCGGAACTATTTAGAGATCAACGGAGAGTGGCACCAAACTCACTCTCAACAGCTTTAAATGCATTCATTTTGGCTTGTGCTGTTTCATCGGCAGTTAATGTTCGATCAGCAGCTCGAAATTTCATAGCGAAAGCTAAAGATCTCTTGCCGGTAGATATTTGATCTCCTACATAAATATCAAACAATGCTATTGATTCTAAAAGTGGTCCTGCACCTTCTTTTAAAGCGCGCATAATCTGGGATGTTGGCACGCTAATGTCAACTGCAATCGCTAGGTCTTCCTTAGCCACAGGCATACTTAAGATCGGATTTCCATGAGTAACTTCCGGAGCTAGACTAAATAGCAAAGTTAGGTCCAACTCAAGGGCACAACTTCGTTTGGGTAAACCTAGGTTATCGATGGCACGTGGATGTAATTCGCCAGCGTGGCCAATGACCACTCCATTTAGAAAGAACTGAGCAACTCGACCTGGATGCCATGGATTGTGTGCTTGAGAACTTATCTGTGTAGAAACATGCAGTAGATCGCATATCTCTTTTCCTATGTTGATTGCATCTAGATAATCCCAAGCGATTGGTTTCGACCACCAGGATGCTGGCTGGCGGTTTCCTGTCAACAAAATTCCAATTTTCTGAGGCTGGGCAGGCAACAATTGTTCCAGGGAGTCGATTTCAGAGGGTGATGGTTTTCTATCAGTTCCTACATGAACGGTTGGGGATTCTTTGCCAAGCATGTAAATCAAACCCGTTTCAAACAAAGCGAGATCTTCACTACCCCTAGAGATATTCCTGCGAGCTGCACCTGCTAATCCAGTTAGCAAAGTGCCGCGAAGAAATGGCACCTCTTCCGAGATCGGATTTGCAAGCCTCGGTAAGCGAGTGCGATCATCATTTGAATCAAGCAATAAATCCTCAAGATCCGAATGTGAAGCAAATGGATAATTTAAAACCTCCACCAAACCCCTTGCAGCTAGAAATCGATCAATACTGCGCTTTAATTGTTGATGGTGAGTCAATCCCCTTGCTGGAGGAGTAATAGGTAACGTGCTGGGGATATTCTGATAGCCAAGAATTCTAACTATCTCTTCAATTAAATCATGCTCTGCTGTTAAATCACTTCGCCAGGAAGGAACTTCTACCTCAAGTACCTTGGTTCCTTTAACCGTTGCCCCGATGCTAGTTAAGCAATCCTGAATTTGTTTTGGTGTGATTTCAAAACCTAGGATTGTACTAGGCATATTCACATCCATCAAAATTCTGTGAGGCTTAGGAGAGTTATCCAAAATTGCTTCGCCAGCATAAGTGCCACCCCCATGCTTGAGGAGCAATGACGCAGCGTACTTGCTTGCAGCGACTGGAAGCTTATTATCGACCCCGCGCTCAAAACGTCGAGATGCTTCTGATGAGAAGACATGACTTCTGGAACTTCCAGCGATTATAGAAGGATTGAAATGTGCGGCTTCAATAACTAATTGGGAAGTTGCAAAAGATACTTCACTGTCTAGTCCACCCATAACTCCCGCTATCGAGAGTGCTTTTTCTTCATCACAAATCAATAGGTCTGAGGTTTTCAATTTACGCTGAACATGATCAAGAGTTGTGAGGTTTTCGGCTGGGAGCGCTGTGCGCACAATTATCTTTCCTGAGATTTTTGCCCTATCAAAAGCATGAAGTGGTTGGCCAAGTTCAAGCATAATGTAGTTTGTAATATCCACTGCCAAGGATATGCTCCGCATACCAGCCAGAATTATCTTTCTTCTTATTTCCCATGGTGCTATTTTCGCAGCGTCAACGCCTTCTAGAGTTCGCAAAACCAATACATCACAAGCTTCTGGGGCAACGATTTCCCCTTGGCATGGTTCGCCTTTTGAGTTTGGTAAATTGAAGTCTCGTGTAGCCGGATCAACGAACTTAACGCCATAGCTTGAAGCTAATTCACGCGCAATTCCCCTGATACTCATTGCATAACCACGATCAGGCAGAACTGAAAGATCAAAAACTACATCACCAGCGTTGACTAGAGGAAAAGCATCCATTCCAGGTTGAAAGGTTTCATCAATGACTAATATTCCTGATTGATCTTCTCCAAGACCCAATTCTTTTGTTGAGCAAATCATCCCATTGGACTCATATCCATATGTCTCGCGAACAGATATCTTGAAATCCCCTGGCAGAACTGCTCCGGGAAGAGCCACAATTACATGGTTTCCTATTTGAAAATTGGTGGCTCCGCACACAATTCCATTGATTGAGCCGCCAATGTCCACTTTACAAAACCTTATGGGTTTCTTAAATTCGGTTAACTCAGTTATCTCTAGAACTTTTCCAACGACAAGTGGGCCTTCAAGTCCAGCTCCAACCACATGAGTGTCTTCAACCTCAAACCCAAGTTGAATTAACCTCTGAGAGATTTGTTCAGGGGAAAGATTGTTATCCAGTTCCGCAAATTCCTTAATCCAAGATAGTGGGGCCTTCATTTACAGTTCAACCCCAAACATCTGAGAAAACCTGATATCGCCTTCGACCATGTCACGCATGTCTGTTATTCCATGCCTAAACATTAATGTTCGCTCAATGCCCATACCAAATGCAAAACCTGTGTAGATCGAATCATCAATCCCGCATGCTCTTAGTACCAGTGGATTCACCATCCCGCATCCACCCCACTCAATCCATTGATCATTAAAGTAAATATCTACTTCAGCAGAAGGTTCTGTGAATGGGAAGTACGACGGACGTAATCTAGTTTTGACATCTGGACCAAACATTGTTGCAGCAAAATGATCTAAGGTCCCCTTTAGATGCGCCATGTTGATGCCCTTATCAACTACTAATCCTTCAACTTGATGAAAAACCGGGGTGTGGGTGGCATCTAACTCATCAGTTCTAAAAACTTTACCTGGGCTGACCACATAAATTGGCAGATTTCTTGTCAACATCGCTCTTATTTGCACTGGAGATGTTTGAGTCCTCAGAACAACTCCTGAATCTGAATTGTCTACGAAAAATGTATCTTGCATCGATCTTGCCGGATGATTCTTTGGAATGTTCAATGCATCAAAATTGAACCATTCAGCTTCAACTTCAGGCCCTTCAGCGACTTCATATCCCATGGCAACAAACACATCTACTACTCGATCAATTACAGCAGTCAGAGGATGTCTGGCACCAGATAGACCAAGTTTTTTTTCCATTGTGACATCGAGTTTTTCATCCCGCAAAACCGCTTCATCGCGTTCGATAGAAAGTGTGATCAATCTTTGATCAAGAGCCTCCTTAACCGCAGCTTTCGCGGCTCCTAATGCTTTTCCAGCCTCAATTTTCATTTCTGCATTCAAATTTGCAATCTCTCGATTAGCAACCGCTAATTTCGATTTATCTGAAGCATGTTGTATTCGTACATTTTTTAGTGCTTCTAGAGAATCCGCGGCTGAGATGGCAGAAAGAGCCTCGCGAACCGCCTTAGCGATTGCAGCGGCCTGCAAACTAGCCGGTAGTTGATCTTTGGACACGCCTGATCCTAACCTTTTAGGGCTCTCTGACAGCGCGTTGACGCATATAAACATACGGCTGCTGCAGTGGCTGCATTTAACGATTCTGCTCGGCCAAAGATAGGAATAGATACCGAATGGTCGGCAATCTTTGCAATTTCTGGATTCACCCCAGAAGCTTCATTGCCAATCACCCAAATGGTTGGTTTAATCAAATCTCGATCAGCGTCTAACAGGTTTAGCTGGCCGTCTGCTGATGTTACCAGTATTTGCATCTCCTGGTTTTTAGCGAAAACCTTCAAATCATCTACGGACAAGTCTTGAACTATGTCGATGTTAAAGATACTTCCAGTAGATGATCGCACTACTTTGTCATTATGAATATCAACTGTTCCCTTAGAGGCCAGTACAGCTGAGGCTCCAACGGCGTCCGCAACTCGAATAATTGCCCCAACATTGCCGGGATCTCGCACCTGATCAAGATAAACCATAAGCAATGGATTGCTATTTTGAAGGTCTGAGATCTGTCGATCTATTGATTCACAGATAGCAACAATTCCTTGGGGAGTTACCGTGTTGCAAACTTCAAGAAGGTCCGCTTCAGTGACAATTTCAAAGGGAATAGAACCATCAATGTAACTCTTCATCTTCTCTTGATTCGCTTCAGAAATCAAAAGTCCCTGGATTTTGGCTCTTGCTTCAAGGGCTGTCTTAACAGCCTGCGGACCTTCTACTAAGAACTGATCAAGACGATCTCGCTGATGTTTAGAATGAAGTCGGCGGGCTCGCTTTAGCAAGCCCGCCGTTGAGTTTAGAGTCATTAGTTACGCGGCAGGAAGCGAAGCTCGGCTACTGTCAACTAAAGTTTTAAAAGCTTCTGGATCAGAAACCGCAATTTCTGCCAGCATTCTGCGATCAATTTCGATGCCTGCAAGCTTCAAACCTTGCATGAAGCGGTTGTAGGTCATTCCATTCTCTCGACTTGCGGCATTAATGCGCGCAATCCATAAGCGACGCATCTCACCTTTAAAGGCTCGACGATCTGCATATGCGTAAACCAAAGAATGAGTTACTTGCTCCTTGGCCTTGCGATAAAGCCGGGAGCGCTGGCCGCGATAACCCTTAGCTTGTTCAAGTACTACACGACGCTTTTTATGAGCATTCACTGCTCTCTTAACACGTGCCATTTTACTCTCTCCTTACTTAAAGTTGTGGTTAGCGCTTGCCAAGCAAGCGAAGTGTTCTTTTAACATTTGGAGCCTTAACTTCGGCATCCTTTTCCAATCGACGTGTTCGTTTGGAAGGTTTCCCAGTCATTAAATGGCGCATGTTGCTCTGCTCATGAGTGATTTTCCCGGAACCAGTAACTTTGTATGTTTTCTTGGCTCGACTATGAGTCTTTATCTTTGGCATTGTTTCCTCTTTCTGCTTACAAATCTTCGGTTACTGCATCAACTTTTTTTGGTTTTGCTTTTGATCCTTTGCGAACAGGTCCAACAACCATGATCATGTTTCGACCATCTTGCTTTGGAGCTGATTCAACAACACCAAATTCCGCAATATCCTCTGCCAAGCGTGACAGCAATTTAAAACCAAGTTCAGGGCGTGATTGCTCTCGTCCTCTAAACATAATTGTTACCTTCACTTTGTCGCCATGACTGAGAAATCTTTGAACGTGACCTTTCTTGGTCTCGTAGTCATGATCATCAATCTTGGGCCGCAGCTTGATTTCTTTGATAACAGTTTGCACTTGATTGCGTTTTGCTTCACGAGCCTTTTGAGCCAACTCGTATTTGAACTTGCCGAAATCCATCACCTTACAAACTGGAGGCTCAGCCTCTGGTGCGACTTCAACTAGATCCAAATCGTTGTCTACTGCAATTTGTAACGCAGCTTCAATTGAAACTACGCCAAGTTGTTCGCCAGCAGGTCCTACGAGTCGTACTTCGGATACTCGAATTCGATCGTTAATCCGCGGATCGGTGCTGATACAGCCTCCTGTTTATACGCGCCTAAACCAATTTGGTTCAAGGACTAGCGGAGGAGGTCAACAAGCCAAGGCTTGCAAGCCAATGACGGCTTAAAGACCAAACCCGACGCCCTAAGGCAGGCGGGTGGGAATTCCTCCACTTTTGGTTGATCTCACAATCAACCGGTCGAGGCAGAGGTTAGCAGGTCTTTACCTAGAGGCGACAGGCGGCAATCTCAGTAACCAGGATTCCCCTAGCGCCTGCTTGGTAGAGGGAATCCATAACTTGATGGACCTCACTCACGGGAACCATCGCTCTAACCGCACTCCAATTCGAGTCTTTGAGGGCAGAGATTGTTGGGGATTCGAATCCGGGGGTGATCAAGCAAGCTGCATCCAGCAATTTAGATGGGATGTCATAATCCACTAGTACATAGTCTCTAGCCAAGATTACAGAATTAATCCTGCGTTCAAACGTTTCAATTGCCACTGAATCCGATGCGCTCTTGCGCCTAATCAAGATTGCTTCAGAGGTCAGGATCGGTTCGCCTAATAATTTCAAGCCGGCCTGCTGCATCGTGGTTCCAGTATCGACAACATCAGCCACTGCATCGGCTACCCCAAGTTTTACGGCATTTTCAACCGCACCATCTAACTGAACTACAAACGCTTTGAGGCCAGCTGAGATAAGCCAAGCGTTTAGCAATCCTGGATAGCTCGTTGCAATTCGCTTATTCTCAAGGCTTGAAACTGATGATAAATTATTCGGAGCTGCCAACCTAAAGGTGGAATTTCCAAAACCAAGTGACATCAACTCATCAACGTCTACACCAGAATCAGCTACCATATCTTTGCCAGTTATTCCCAAGTCCAAAGTGCCAGCTGCAACATAAACTGCAATATCTCGAGGTCGCAAAAAGAAAAATTGAACATTGTTGTCTGGATCTTGAACTTCAAGGTCACGTGGATGATGACTCTTTAGATAACCTGCTTCTCGGAGCATTTGTTGAGCTGGTTCAGCAAGAAGTCCCTTATTAGGTATGGCTATTTTCAGCATGTAATCATCCTTAGCATTTTCTTTACCACTCCTACAGTTTATCTTCAATATCTTTGGCGTTTAACCCAATAGACACACCGAGTAAAGCCGCCCAATAAAGTAGCTGGGAAATTTCAGTTGCTGCATTTTCTTTAGATTCGTGCTCGGCTGCCATCCAAGACTCGGCCGCTTCTTCTAGCAGCTTTTTCCCTATCTCATGGGTTCCAAGTGCTAAATATTTCGCAGAATTTGAGTCAACAGGGTCAGCTCCTGCTTTACTCTGAATTTTTTTATAAAGTTCTTCGAATGTCATTGAGCATCAAACTCTGTCTGCAACATTAAAGCAGTCGCGATGGCTGCATAGGCAGCTTCCTTACCTTTGTCTTCCTTACTGCCCGGCAATCCTGCTCGATCTATGGCTTGCTTTTCATTGTCACATGTAAGAACTCCAAAACCAATCGGTGTGCCTGATTCAATCATCAGCGAAACCAATCCTTGAGTAACACCTTGTGCTACATATTCAAAATGTGGTGTTTCTCCACGAATGATCACACCTAAGGCAATAACAGCGTCTACGTCATCATCGATTGCAGCAGATGCTGCAATCGGAATTTCGAATGAGCCAGGAACTCTTACCACTCTTATTTCGGCTCCAGCAGAGACGCAATAGTCCGTGGCAGATGAGATCAAGGCATCCATGATCTCACGATGCCAGTTAGAAGCCACAATGACAATTTCCATGCCCTGGGCATTCAATAGTTCTATCTCTGGTTGACCTGATCTACTCATGCCCTAACTCTAGGCGCATTCAATCTAACTTAAATCGTGACCCATTCGGCTGCTCTTAGTTTGCAGGTAGGTTTGATTATGCGAATTAGGTGCTGTGACTATCGGGACTCGATCTAGTATTTCTAGGCCAAAGCCGACTAAACCTGCTCTTTTCGAAGGATTGTTGGTTAGTAATCGCATGGATCGAACTCCCAAATCGAACAAGATTTGGGCTCCAGTGCCATAGTCTCGAGCATCAGCAGGCAGTCCTTGTGCCAAATTCGCATCCACTGTATCTAGGCCTTGATCTTGCAGTTCGTAGGCCTTGAGTTTTTTAGCCAGTCCAATTCCACGACCTTCATGCCCACTCATATACACCAAGACACCCCGACCCTCCTCGGATATTGCCTGCAAGGCTGCACTTAATTGTGGGCCGCAATCACATCTAAGTGAACCTAATACGTCACCTGTAGCGCACTCGGAATGTACTCGAACTAAAACTGACTCCCCTAAACCAATATCACCTTTTACTAATGCTAGATGCTCGCTGCCATCTAAAGTACTCCGGTAAGCGTAAGCAAGAAAATCTCCATGTGCGGTAGGTAGAAGTGCTTTTGCAGATTGTTCAACATGTTTTTCATGTAATCTTTTGTACGCGATTAAGTCGGCTATTGAAATCATTTTTAAACCATGTTCATTTGCAAATTCTCGAGCAGCATCAGCTCGCATCATGGAACCATCATCATGAACCAACTCACAAAGGACGCCTACAGGCGGCAATTGAGAAAGAAGTGAGAGATCAACGGCAGCCTCGGTGTGACCCGCGCGACGTAGCACGCCACCAGATACTGCCTTAAGCGGGAAGATATGGCCAGGCCTGCGTAGTGATGCGGCAGTACTGAGTGGATCCGCTAACAATTTAATAGTGTGAGTTCGATCCGCAGCACTAATTCCGGTTGATACCCCATCCGCAGCGTCAACTGAAATTGCAAAGGCGGTTTGTTTCACGTCCTGGTTATTTAATGTCATTGGTGGAATATCTAGTCGCAATAAATCAGATTCTGTCATGGCGACACAGATAACCCCAGAGGTGTATCGAATCATGAATCCGATTGTTTGTTCAGTGCTTAGTGATGCCGCTTGAATCAAGTCGGCTTCATTTTCGCGCTGCTCGTCATCTACTACAACAACTGCTTTACCTTGGCGATAATCTTCAAGTGCCTCTTCGATCGAATTAAGAAAAAATGTCATGAGAGATTTTCTCTCCCAATCATTGACTCAACATATTTTGCAATCACATCGACCTCAATATTGACCACTTTGCCAACTGCTAATTCGCCAAGGTTAGTTGAAACCAGGGTGGTTGGTATCAAAGAAACCTCAAATGTTGAGTCACCCACATTAGAGACGGTTAGTGAGACGCCATCAACTGTGATACTTCCTTTTTTTACTACGTATCTGGCAAAGGAATCATTTAGTTCGAATGTTAGAACTTCCCAATGTGGTTCTTTTGAACGACTTAGCAACTGACTGCGCCCATCGACATGCCCTTGGACAATATGTCCACCAAGCCGGTCGGATATTTTTAGTGCTCTCTCCAAGTTCACTTGATTACCAGAACTCAAAGTTCCAAGGTTAGTTAAGTTAAGCGTCTCGCCCATTACATCAAAATCCAATTCAAGAAAATGTTTATTGGTAACCGTAAGACAAACTCCGTTTATAGCAATGCTTTCGCCAAGTGCAACATCATCAAAATCTGCAGGGGCAGAAATCTTGAGGACGGCCGAATTGGCAACCTGATCCAACGACAGCACAGAACCTTGTGCTTGCACTAGTCCGGTGAACATGTTGCCTTCAATTCACTACTGGTATTTGTAAGGTGGTGAGGGTATCTACTCCAACTTGCTCAACTGAATACGGGTGCAATTTATGTGCCTTCTCCAAGGTTTCAACACCGAGATCCAGCACTGCGGCTAAGCCCTGATCTCCCAACAAAATGGGAGCCTGGAACCAGAGAACTTCATTAACCAAACCCGATCGCAATAAAGCTGTAGTTAGCCTGGGACCAGCCTCAACGAGAACTGAATTGAACTGCTTTGACCACAAATCCGCAAGGACACTATCCAGGTCATGATGCGGGTAAATTAAAGGAGCGACACCCTCTTTAAAAATTCGATGA
>DBCL01000011.1:0-11679 GCA_002293025.1 Actinobacteria bacterium UBA959 | reverse complement strand
CGTGCAGCAGAACTGGTAATCCATTTTGAACTACCGTCTCTTGCAGCAATTCTGCCATCCAACGAAGTAGCTAACTTCAATCTGAGATAGGGCCTTTGTTGTTTCATTGCCACACTAAACCACGGGTTTATTGCTGAAACTTCTGGTTCTAACGGACTGAAAATCACTTCAATTCCAGATTTTGCAAGAACTGCCCCACCACCACTACCAATTGCAGTGGAATCCTTCTGGCCGATGATAACTTTGTTAATTCCAGATTTTAGGATGGCTTCAACGCACGGTCCAGTTTTACCACTGTGATTGCAAGGTTCAAGCGTTACCACCATGGTTGCGCCTACCAGATCTTGTTGTGCATTCTTTATTGCTGAAATTTCTGCATGGTCAGAACCCGACCCTAAATGAAACCCGCGGCTTAAATAGTTTCCTGATTTGTCCAAAATGACACAACCAACTCGTGGATTTGGCCCTTTTGGAGTGTCAGGATTCTTGGCAATATTTATTGCCTCATGCATGGCAATTAATTCTTTTGGGCTGATCATTTCTGATTTGCAGATTCGGCTAATTTGCGCAGTTTCCTAACTGTGTCTTCAGGATCTTTAGAAGAGTAAACAACTGATCCTGCAACAAAAACATCCGCTCCAGCCATGGCAGCACGAGAGATAGTTTCAAGGTTTATTCCACCATCTGCTTGAATCCAAGTATTCAAGTTGTAAGAATCTATGTAACTTCTTGCCTCAGCTATTTTGGGAAGCATGGCATCCATAAAACTCTGCCCACCGAATCCCGGTTCAACTGTCATTATCAATAAAGTGTCAAAGTGAATCAGCATATCTTTAACTACATCAAAATCAGTGGCAGGCTTTATCGAGATTCCAACTCGAACTCCAGCTTCGCGGAGTTCTCTTGCTAATTTAATTGGTTCTGCACATGCTTCAATATGAAAAGTTACTGATTTGGCACCTGACTTCACATAATCTAAGGCCCATTTTTCTGGAGTTTCAATCATAAGATGAACATCAAGTGGCATATCCGTGATTGCATTAATTGATGAAACCATATGCGGACCAAAAGATAAATTAGGGACAAAATGACCGTCCATCACATCAAGATGTAACCAGTCTGCTGAATCATTAAGTCTGGAGATTTCCTCAGCTAAATTAGCAAAATCAGCATTAAGGATGCTGGGCGTTATCTGCATAGTGGTCACTCTATTCCACCCTCAAAATGGCCATAAACATTCCATCTGTGTCATGTCGATGGGGCCATAATTGCAAGAAAGGCCCTGGGGCTAAAGGTATACCAGGCAACAATCTGGGCACATCCACAAATTCAATCTTGTGAGTTTTTGCGGCCTCTAGGACGATCTCGGTTGTTTCACGAGGATGTAAAGAGCAAGTTACGTATCCAACAATTCCACCTGATCGGGTCGCAGCGATAGCGCTTCTAAGCAATTTTCGCTGGCCAATGACTAAATCTGCTAAGTCTTTTTCAGTTCGACGCCAACGTGATTCGGCTCTACGTCGCAAGGCACCAAGCCCGGTGCAAGGTGCATCTAACAAAACTCGATCAAAACTCTTTGGTGCCCAGGCTCCGAAGTTTGCATCTCCAATAAGAATTTCAGCATTAAGTTCAGACCTGCGAAGGACGTTACGTACAAGTTCTGCTCGGTGTGGATGAATTTCATTGGCTACAAGTTTTGCACCACGCATTTGGGCGATCGCCGCTAGAAAAACTGCTTTCCCACCTGGGCCTGCCGTCATATCTAACCAATTTAAGTCAGGACCTTCAATCAAAGCCATCGAGAGCGCCCAACTAGTTAGTTGGCTTCCTTCATCTTGAACTGTTAACTCGCCCGTTTTCAATTTTTGTCGGGAAAGTTTTTTATCTATTTCTCGAAGAGCATAAGGAGACCAATTTCCTGGCGCCAGTCCAGTAGTGTCGGTTTCAGTACCTGGTCGCCTTAAATAAGTAATGCTAGGTGGTTGATTCTGCTTTTCAAATAATGCAATTCGTTCCAATTGATCTGGAATCTGAGACTGAAATACCTTAACTATCCAGTTAGGCAATGAATACATGATTGCCTCTTGATCTGCATCTTCTACTCTTTGATCGGCATAGATTCGCCATTCTTCTGCTGTGCGCTCAGTAATTCTTCGCAGAACTGCATTAACAAAAGAAGTGGCTCTTTCTCCATCCAGATTTCGGATAGTTTCAACCCCTTCATTTACTATGGCGTGTGCTTGTGTTCCACGAATTAGATATGAGTAAGTAGATAGCCTCAAAACACTTCGCACCTCATCGGAAAGATCTACAATTTCACGACTAGAACAATAGTTAATGATCGTATCCAGATACCTTTCCCATCGTAAAGTCCCATTAACCAAGTCGGTGAACATACCTGCATCTGCACTTGATAGATCATTTTGGGAAAGAATCTCATTCGTCAAAATATTTGCATAGGCCCCGTCGAATTCAACTTGAAGTAATGCTTCAACAGCAAGAACTCTCGCACTACTCATTTGAATTTAGTCTCTGAAGTTAATCGAAGTCCCCTGAGCCAGTCTGCCGCTTTCATAAGAGGCTTACCAGCGGGCTGTACATCATGTAACTCAATTGAACCTTTGCCGGTTGCGACCACTACTTTTTGATCGATAATATATATCGAGCCAGGACTATTTAAATGTGTATCAGCTAGTTTGCAAGAGGAAATTTTAATTCTCATTCCTTCTATCTCTGTCCAAGCTTTTGGATTGGGAAACATTGCCCGAATTCTTCGATCAATCTCAGTGGCGGATTCACTCCAGTTTATGCGAGCCTCATCTTGAGTGATTTTTGCAGCATGGGTAACTCCAACTTCTAATTGCTCCAACCCAGCACTAGGTTCTATCTCCAAGGAATCCAATAGTGACTTAATTTCCTTAAGCCCAATTTCATTTAATTGATTAATGAGTGTTTCGCTATTGTCTGTTGCGCTAATTTTTAGTGATGCAGATCTTAAGATAGGTCCAGTGTCCAAGCCTTCTTCTATTCTAAAAATAGTCACACCTGTTTCGTCGTCGCCGGCAAGTATTGATCTTTGAACTGGTGCTGCCCCTCTCCATCGAGGAAGAAGGGAGTAATGCAGATTTAACCATCCGTGCTTAAATACACGCAACAAATCGCTAGGAATTAGCACACCATAGGCAACAACAATGCAAACGTCCACACTGAACTTTTTAAGTTCTTCATATAGGTTTGGATCTTTAAGCGTGCTTGGGGTTAGAACTGGAATATTTAAAGATTCCGCTAAACTTTTAACTTCAGACTGGTGCAATTGCTTACCGCGTCCCTTTGGTGAATCTGGTCTTGATAGGACCAAAACAATTTCGTGCTGGGAATTGGCCAAGCCCTCAAGTACTTTTGCCGCCACGGCTGGTGTTCCTGCGAAAGCTATGCGCATCAATTATCCGTTTAGACCAAAAGTCTTGTGCGGGCTGATTTTTACAATTGGATCTTGACCAAACCATTCAGTTTCTCTAATTAGTCGCATTGCTTCTTTTCTTGCTTCAGGATTTAACCGGTCAATAAACAAGATTCCATCCAAGTGATCCGTTTCATGTTGGAAGATTCTGGCCAAGAACTCAGTTCCTTCGATCACAACAGGTTCCCCATACATATTGAAACCTTTTGCTACTGCTTGCATAGACCGAGGTGTTTCAATACGAATGTCAGGTAGCGATAGGCATCCTTCCTCGCCTTCTTGCATCTGGTCAGACAAATCCAACATGGGATTAATCAGATGTCCAGGTTCATCCATATCTTCGGTGATGTATGTAAATACTCTCAGGCTGACACCAATCTGAGGTGCAGCCAACCCTGATCCAGGAGCATCCAGCATGGTCTCAGATAAGTCCGATACCAGAACTCTTAACTCTTTATCAAAAGTGATGACTGGAGCAGCCGGGGTTACTAATACTGGATCCCCCATGTATCGAATTTGGCGCGTTGTCATGGTCTAATTCTATTCAGCACCAGCTTTTTACAAGTCATCTGGATCAATCTTGATAGTTGTTGGAGCTTCGCGCTTTGCACTCCGTGCCACCTGCCAAGCGCGAAGATATTTCACTAGTTCGTCTGATTTATTCTTAGGGGCAGTAACTAGTAGCGCAGAAGTTCTACCTCGAAGGTTTATGCCAGTTCTTGTAACTGGCCCCCAAGCAATTGTCCAATTCGGTAAATTGTCTTTTAACTCTAATAGCGCTGAGTTATCGCCAAGCACCTCAGCGGTCCTTGCACTAGGCGCAAGTCTTGCTTGCGTCCGCTCTGCCAAGATACGTTCTCCGACAGAATTTGGATCCCATCGCACTAATGATTGAATTACATAATCATCAGGGTTACCGACAATAACTACTTCTCCAGATCTCTTCACTAATGAAGCAGCATGCATCCACTGACGAATTGCCTTAACTCTTGAATTCCCGTCGGGGCGACTAAGCCAGGTGTGTGCATCTAAAATAACGGCTGCTGAATATTCAGCAATTGGTTCTGCGCCTGGAGTTGAGATAACCAAACAGTTCTCAGTTGGAATTGATTCCAACCTGGCATCTCCGTTACTTTGCAAAACTCTATTCCGTGGGAAAGCCTTGCCAAACTCCTCAACTGTACGCTCTACCCCCACAGCCACTGCACGGATTTCTGCTGATCCACAATTTTCACACTCCAAGGACATGTGTAGCTTGCCACAGCGTCGACAACTTCGATCCTTAGTTGTTTTCTCTACTGCCATTGGGGCCTGACAATTTGTACATCGCACAATTTCTTTACAACTTGCACAGGCAATCACCGCTAAATACCCACGCCGTGGCGTAACTATCAATACCGAACCTATTGCGATGCCTTTTTGAATCGATTTGAACGCTTTTTCTGGAATTCGAGCCGACTTTGCATATTCATCTCGGCTTAAGTCAAAATCATCACCAGTTGTCAAAATCTTTACAGAATTCTCACGTACATATTGACGATCAACAGAAATAGCAGTAGCCCATTGGCTTTCTACTAAGAAACTAACTTCGATACTTCGCGCGCGAGACACCAGGATCAGAGGTACTCCTTCTAGGTCTGCTCGCCAAGCTAAAACGTCTCGAGCATTCCAATATGGAGCTTGTAGGCTAGTCAACAAATCGTCGCCATCGTCCAAAACTAGAAATGCTAACGGATTGTTCATTGGCGCAAATGCCGCATTTCTAGTACCAATTACAGTATTAGTTTTAGACCTGAGTGTCTTAAGAAACTGTGTGTAGCGAAGTTCCGGGCTTAAGTGCGCACTGATTAATGCAGAGTCTTGAAATGGCGATATCTTGGTAATGAGTCTTTCACAATCGAATTGATCTGGTAAAACTGCAAGTAAATTCCCATTCGTAAAGGAGATTAACTCAGCAATCCAATCTTCAGCAAGCATATGCGCAGGTAGATCCACAACTAGGTTTGTCCCTTTTCCAGTTTTTAACAATTCGAGATGCTCCAACAATCCTGGGAATTTCGCCAAGAGATTAGTTTCGAGCTTCTGCCCAAGGGTTTGATGAGGTGTCATTGTTTTTTTCTCGGCACGAGCATGGCGGGGTGGAATTGCAACTTTGGCAATGTCCATGAATGACCCAGCAGTTCTGCTGGCAACTACCTGCACCAAATTTTTAACACGATCCGTTAAGACAGGTTCGCCGGAAACCAATATCTCTATCTCAGACAAAGATTTGGGGTGATTGCTAGAAGCACTAACTGCTACTACTAAGCCATCGACTCTTCTACCGTGGAATTTAACTCTCACTCTAACTCCAGGGGAAACCTCTGTCAGCATTTTTTCTGGAATTAAGTAGTCAAAGAACTTATCTAAGTGTGGTAACGGAGAGTCAATTGCAACCGAAGCCACGTTACCGCTCAAGTAACCCTCTATTTCACAGCTGCAGCAAGAGCAGCACTTCGATCAGTGCGCTCCCACGAGAAGCCTTCTCGACCAAAGTGACCATAAGCAGCCGTTGGCCGATAGATTGGTTTCAGTAAATCTAGATCCCGAATGATCGCACCAGGTCGAAGATCAAATACTGAATCAACAGCTTTAGCAATTAGATCATCAGAAACATGCCCGGTACCAAATGTTTCAATAAAAAGACCCACCGGTCTAGCGACACCAATGGCATAGGCAACCTGCACTTCACATCTGTCCGCTAGCCCGGCCGCGACCACATTCTTTGCGACCCAACGCATCGCATACGCCGCAGATCTATCAACTTTTGAAGGGTCTTTACCAGAGAATGCACCACCACCATGTCGAGCCATGCCACCATAAGTGTCGACAATGATTTTTCGACCAGTTAGTCCTGCATCTCCCATTGGACCACCAATTTCAAATTTACCAGTTGGGTTCACATATATCTTTGGTGACGAGATATCGAGACCGGTATCAGCGGCTACCTTAGATAAAATGGGATCAATAACATGTTCTTTTATATCTGGGTTAAGAAGATTCTGTAAATCAACATCCCGAGCATGCTGTGTAGATATAACTACTGCGTCGACTCTGACCGCTCGGTCACCATCGTATTCAATAGTTACCTGCGTTTTTCCATCTGGACGCAAATAAGGAACGAGGCCTGATTTGCGAACTGCCGCCAGCTGTGAAGCTAACTGATGAGCAATCATTATTGGTAGTGGCATTAGCTGAGGTGTTTCATTTGTTGCATAACCAAACATCAAACCTTGATCTCCAGCTCCTTGTCGATCAAGTGGATCACTCGATCCTGCACGTTCCTCAAATGCATCATCAACACCTTGAGCGATATCTGGAGATTGGGAACCGATCGAAACACTGATTCCACATGACTGCCCATCAAATCCTTTTACACTTGAATCGTAACCAATTTCTAGTACTACATCTCGTACGATGCTCATCACATCTGCAAATCCAGAAGTTGTAACTTCACCAGCAACGTGAACTTGGCCAGTTGTTAACATAGTTTCAACAGCTACTCGACTTTTTGCGTCTTGAGCGAGCAGATCGTCCAAAATGGCATCCGAAATCTGGTCTGCCATCTTGTCTGGGTGTCCCTCAGTAACGGATTCTGAAGTAAATAATCTGCGTGCCACTATTAACAACTCCTCTACTTAAGAGGGTTCTGCTAAATACAGAACCCGCGCTTGCCATGGTGTTGGCCCGGTCTTTCCCGAGGGCACCCCACCGCGGTGGAGGGTTGTCGTCTGGCTAGTCGGGACTTGGCGCCAGCACTCTGAACCTGGCACTAAAGATAGCAGAGCCCGCTATCAGAGTAATCTGCAACTTGCCCTGCTCCCCTTTGCATAAAGCACTAATAGCGACAGTTTTGAGTAATACTCTGGGCTCAAGATAAGATTCAAATTGTGAACCACAACCGAATTATTCTCTACTACATATTCACCCCATTATCTGATCCTGTCGCAATCAAACTATGGCAACAGCAGCTTTGCGAATCTCTGAACCTAAAGGGAAGGATCATAATCTCCAAGCATGGGATTAACGGGACGCTTGGTGGAGATATGGCTGCTCTTAAGAAATATGTTAAGAATACAAAGTCATATCCTGGATTTAAGAGAATCGATTTCAAATGGTCAGAAGGAGCTGGGAGTGATTTCCCACGACTGAAGATAAAAGTTAGAGATGAACTAGTTGGATTTGGAAATCCTGCCGAAATTGTCGTAGATGATCAAGGAATTATCGGTGGAGGCAAGCATCTCAAACCCAGAGATGTGAATAAGTTAGTGGCTGAAAGAGGAGATGAAGTTGTTTTCTTTGACGGTCGAAATGCCTTTGAAGCGAAGATCGGACGCTTTCCAAATGCGGTGATACCTGATGTAGTTACAACCAGAGACTTCATCAAAGAACTTGAAAGCGGTAAATACGATAATTTGAAGGATAAGGCAATTATCACTTACTGCACGGGTGGGATCAGATGCGAAATCTTATCCACCATGATGATTAATAGAGGTTTTAAAGAGGTCTACCAAATTGAAGGGGGAATTGCTCGATATGGCACAACTTTTCAAGATAAAGGTTTATGGGAAGGTTCTCTCTACACATTTGATAATCGAATGGTGATCGAGTTTTCGGACAAAGCTAAAACTATTGGTATCTGTGAACATTGTCAGGTTCCTGCTAACAGACTTTACGATTGTTCGAATCGCGGCTGCCATGAGCTAATCCTGTTATGCAATTCTTGCGCCAAGGAGTCCGCAGCGCGTGAGTGTAAGCATGATCAATCTCGCAGTCACAATAAAATTCTGATTGGCTAATTTCAACAATTATCCAGTATCAAATGTGCTGCTTGATTTTTAGTGACAACTCCAGACTCTATGACAGCTGATTTAGAAACTAGGATAATTTCAGTTTGTAAATCTCCAAAACCCTGTTGATCATTAATTAAATTCCCAACAATGAGGTCGCATCCTTTTTTTGCCAATTTTTGTTGGGCATTTAAAAGCAAATCTGAAGTAACAGCAGCGAATCCCACAATGGTTTGGCCTGGCCGGCGGTTATTGGTTAAATTCAAAAGGAGATCTTCAGTTGCATCGAGTTCTATAGATTGCGTATTAGATCTTTCTAATTTTTCTAAATTTTGACGAGGTCTAAAATCACTTATGGCTGCTGCCATAATGATCAAATCAGCCATCTTGGCCTCAGTCGCCAGTGCCTCAGACATGCTATTGGTATCAGTAACAGAGATTAATCTCTCAGCTGTAGGTAATACAGTATTCGTATTTCCAACAATTGCTGAAACAGTTGCGCCACGCAATTGAGCGGCACGAACTATTGCACTTCCCATCTCCCCTGAAGACTTGTTGGTAATAACCCTTATTGGATCAATGCTCTCAGACGTTCCGCCGAGGGTTACTAGAACCCGTTTGCCTTTTAAATCTTGTTTAACACCTGGTTTCGCCAGAAAAGTTTTTATCAGCGCATGGATTTGTTCTGGCTCGGGCATTCTGCCGATACCTTCATCGCTACCAGTCAGCTCTCCACTAACTGGATTAATGACTAAATGACCACGGTTTCGTAAAATAGCTATATTTTCCTGAGTTGCAGCATGCTCCCACATCTCAGTATGCATAGCTGGAAAGAAAATCACTGGGGCTTTTGAACTCAGCAGAGTCGCAGTAAGTAAATCGTTACCAGCCCCTGCTGCCGCTCGGTACAGTAAATCAGCAGTTGCAGGGGCAACCACGATTAAGTCTGCTTCTTGTCCAAGTTTTACGTGTAGCACTTGATTTGTGGCTTGAAAAACTTTTGAATGAACTTCCTTACCACTGATCGCTTCCCAGGTGGGTTTACCAACAAAATTAAGTGCTGATTCTGTAGGCACAACGGTCACTTCAAAATGGGATTTTTTAAGTAAGCGAAGTAAGGTTACAGATTTGTAAGCTGCGATACCGCCCGATACGCCGAGCACGATCTTCGTCGTCACGACAGTCTCTTTGAAAACTAGGAAGCAGGAGGTGTAACAGGGGTTGGTTCGGTGCGCTCGTATTGCAACAGGTCAGAATTAATTTCTCGCAAAGCGATAGACAGCGGCTTCTCTTGAACATGGCTATCTACCAGCGGGCCCACGTATTCCAACAAACCCTCACCAAGTTGGGAGTAGTAGGCGTTTATTTGACGTGCGCGACGAGCCGCGTAAATCACTAACTGGTACTTAGATCCCGCTTTGTCCAATAAGGCATCGATTGGTGGGTAAGTAATTCCTTCTGGGCGTTGGTTTACACCAGACATGAACACATCCTTAGGGGTTAGTTAGCTCTTTTGAGGAGGAAGTAAGGGTATCAGTTGCTCCATGGCGTGGCTCACGGTGTCATTGACTATCAAGTGACTGAACTCCCCTTGGGCTTCTAACTCCATGGATGCCAGGGCTAACCGCGTACGAACTTCCTGAGGGTCCTCGGTGCCACGATTAGTTAGCCGAGCCTCAAGTTCGGAAATTGAAGGAGGTAGCACCATCACGTCCAAAACTTCAGGCATTTGCTTCTTAACTTGTCGAGCGCCGGCTAGCTCAATTTCCAATACAACCAGCAGCCCAGATTCCAATTTTGAGATTACTTCTTGTTTTGGGGTGCCATAACGATGCCCTGCATACTCAGCCCACTCCAATAAATCATTGCGCGCAATTAATAGGTCAAACTCGGCCTGCGAAACAAAAAAGTAATGTTCACCATCCACCTCCCCAGTTCTAGGCTCGCGGGTAGTTGCGGATACAGAAAGCCAAACATCAGATCTAACCTTCCTTAATTCAGAAACTATGCTTCCCTTTCCCACGCCAGAAGGTCCAACGAGCATCAATAGCTTGCTCATTTAGTTTTCCAGTTTATTAATGCCTGCATCAGAGCCTCTGCCTGCAAGCTCCCCAGACCTCTAATTCTGCGGGATGATGAAATCTTCAATTCTGCCATAAGTGCTGTGGCACGAACTGGACCAATAGATGGAATGCACTCTATTAAATCTATAACCTTGATTCCAGCAATCGCCTCCGATGTAGCAGCTTTCTTTAAAGCTTCTGGGACAGAGATGTCACCACTTCGAACTGAATCTTTTAACGCTGCGCGTTCTCTTCTAACACGAATTGCAGTTTCAGTTGCTTGCTTTCTTTGTTGAGAAGTTAATGTTGGTGGTACTCGGTCCATCATGAACCATCCAAGGAATTGAGAATACGTTGAATTTCCAATTTAGGATCTAATGACGATGTCAGTAATCTTCCAATCACCAAAATATCCGCGCCATCATCTATTGCGGATTTAGGCGTAGCAACTCTTTTTTGATCATCAGCTGGTTCGGCTCCCAAGCGAATCCCGGGAACTATTAATTTTATCTCACCTGGAACTACAGATCGAACCAGTTTTACTTCTTGGGGCGAGCAAACGATTGCTTTACAGCCTGCATCTGTAGATTGCTTTGCTAACTTAGCTACGACATCCTCAATCTGCCATGGAGTAAAAGTTGCAAGGTCTGGCTGAGTTAGTGAAGTGAGAATTGTCACCGCAGCTATTTCTATTTGAGGCCCGGCCGAAACAGCAGCAGACAGCATTGCCTCTCCGCCACTAGCGTGCACGGTTAGTACTTTTGGGGATAGTGCAGCCACACTCTTTACTGCTCCAGCCACGGTTTGGGGAATGTCATGAAGTTTAAGATCAAGGAATATGTCAGCGTCTGGTGCAGCCTCTTTGACTTGAAACACCCCTGCAGCACCATCTCGCAAATATGATTGAAGTCCAATTTTCATCATTTCTACCAGATGATTCAACTTGGATGCTAGTGCAGTAACTTCCGCTAACGTTGGTAAATCAAGTGCTACTGCAATTGGAGCCTTCATTTTGAACCTTCAAAAATTGTGTGGGCATATCCGATTGCGTCAGTTAGTTTTGCAAAACCGAGTTTTCCAAGCTCATCCCGTAACTCTTTTTGAATACGCCATGGGGCGGATGGGTCATTAAAGATCATTGTTCCGATACTCACCGCAGAAGCTCCTGCCAAAATAAATTCTAAGGCGTCCTTGCCGGAGCGAATTCCACCCATTCCAAGTATGGGTAAATTTGGTAATGCTTGATGCACTTGCCAAATCGCTCTTACGGCTACTGGTTTGATTGCTGGTCCAGATAGACCACCTGTTCCTCCAGAAAGCACAGGGC
>DBCL01000003.1 GCA_002293025.1 Actinobacteria bacterium UBA959 | reverse complement strand
CCATATTTAGCATCGATTACAGATTCATCAAGGTCTTGAATTCTCTGAAAAATATCTTCAACTGTTAGCGGCTCAATAGTGATCCCAAACAAGCGCATCAATTGTTTGGAGTCATATACGCATGGTGTGAATCCAGCAGGCGCATCTCCGATCGCACCAATTTTGGTACCTTTGACTGATTCTAATATTTCAGAAACTTGCTTAACATCTGCAAGTTCTTGATTTAGTTTAAGTGGTGGCTCAACTTCTTTAGGCAAATTGCCATCAAGCAAATCTTCTAAAGCCGACTTGGTTGCTTCTTCGTTTGGATTTCCGTGCAGATGGTAAATAGTTTCCCCATTGTGCACTAGGGCGTGTGCTGCCAAGTTGGACCCACACATGGAATTAAGCAACAACCTCTCACCAACTTTGCCTGGCTCTCTGAATGACCACAACAAGACAGGGGCCTTTCGTGAACTCATTAAAGCAACTGCAGAAGAGGCGTCACAGAAGGAAGATTGCATCAAGATGTAGAGATCTGCATCATTAACAATCTCAGATTGAGCGATGCTCAGATCTTCAGGTGTCATCACTAACTTTTGAGAACCCTGGGTCTCAAATCCGATTTCAGTTAACAAGGCAAAAGCTTGTTTGGTTAGTTGCTCAGCTTTGGCGGTGTCAAAAGTTGGCCTCGCAACCGGCACTACCGCACATCGCACTTGCTGCCTCCAGTGGTCGGACCTCTAGCGGGTTGAGTTTGGCAGTATTAGTGAGTAGGTGTCAACAAATAACGAGGGTCGTGTGCCGTTTCGCGGTCTGACCACGCTCACAAGCACCAAACCCAAGTGGTGCCCTGCGAGAAGACCCAATACTGATTGCAGCCTTGGGTTTTAGCCACAAAATCAGGCTAGGAACCTTGAATTAGAGGATCTCCAGGATGTTTGGGCGCAAACGGTTAGCTACTGAGATGTGTGGCCAATTTAAGTCTGATCCCAACTGCTTAACTTCGAACTTATTAGCAATCCAAGTGCTCTCTGCTTTTAGTCCTGATGCAGTGGGATTCCAGGCAAAAGCCTGGTTATCCAAGATCTCAATGTGAGTATCTGCATTCGCCACTAATTCACGAGGTAGATATCCAGTAGTACCGCCCTGATGATGGTGATGCCATTCATTGCTAGCGAAGCCTTGATTTGCATATTCGCTTGCACCCGCCTTGAAGGCATCCGAAAGCAATTTACCTGATTGGGTGTGTTCGAGAAGAGCAGCTTCAACATTCAGTAAGCGAACATACTCTTGCGAGCGCTCACTTGATATTTTCTCAAATGAAAAAATTCGTGTAGTACTAACAATCAAGCCCTTGCGTCGCGCACAAATAGAAACACTCAACTGCGTTCCGATAGTTGAATTTGTTGGCAGGGGATGCCTAAATTTGTTGACGCGATCGATGCCTGCAACACCCAAGAACACTGTTTCTAATTCATGCTCCCATAAAGCAGAGGTAATTAAGCCTGCAACCTGTAATTCAGTTTGAGTTGGTTTTATCTTGGGGGCTAATGAAAAAAGCGCTGCAGCGCTATCTGTCGCAATTTTGTCCAGTCGATTAATTTCATCTGGGCAGACAGACATGCGTAGGAGATCTAACTGTGGGATGTACTCACGATCGGCTTCTTTAATATCCGACCCAACACCTTTGCCTTTTGGAAGTAACGAATCTCGAGATATCCACCAAGGGTGTGACCGGAGATCGTCATCGACTAACAATTCTTCAGCTCGAAGACGAGGAGCCTCAATATTATTTGTGTGAAAGTAATAACCATCTCGGCTAAGAACTATGTCAAAACATGATGAATCAAGACTATTAGGGACATGGACTCTTGATCCAGAAAACCATGCTGTATTTGGTGACTTACGCAAAACAACTGTGTCCAGATTTAGCTCATCAAGTAGTTTAACAACTCGTTGATGTTTTAGCTGCCGTTCAGATTGCAGCATTACTCTTCATTTTTTTTCTTCTTGCGCTTTCGAATCTCTTTTTCTAATTTCCATAAAAAGTCAGGATCATCATCTGGGCTATTAAAATTCTTGGTGCGATTTTGGCCACGCTGCGGTTTATTGCCATAAAAAAACCAGGCCAGTGGTCCCAGAACCGGAATCAAAATCACAAAAAACCACTTAATCCGCACTTGGGCAGGAGCTTTAGCCAGATCAACTAGTGCAGCAATAAACAGCACTAACGCAATGACTATTAAGAAAACTCGTAGCATCCAACCTCCAGATACGGCCCTTGATAGCCAAGGATACGCATAGAGTTCAGTCCTTGCTTGTCTTGATAGGGGAGTTATGGATTTAGTAGCGGTTGCACTTGGTCTTGGAGTGGGATTAATTCTGGGTGTGATTGGCGTGGGCGGGGTCATGATGACCATTCCGCTATTAATGATTGGTGTAGATTTCAATATTGCTCAAGCAAGCACCGGCTCCTTGTTAGTAGTAGCAGCAGCAAGCTTGGTTGGCGCAATAGCACGCGGGTTTCAGAATGTGCGCGTTCGTTACGCAATAGTCCTGGCCATTGCAGGGGCCCCTGGGGCCACGCTCGGTTCGTTGATTGCAGTGCAGTTAGCTGAGAAAATTCTTGAATCAATTTTGATAGTAATCATGTTCTACGCGGCCTATAGCATTTGGAATAGACCAACCAGTGACGGTGATTTACCAGAACTGCAGGTCAGTAATTCAACTTTGATCACAATTGGATTAGGTGTTGGTTTTGTTACTGGCCTAATCGGCATTAGCGGGGGAATTGTTCTAATACCTGCCATGGTGCTAAAGATGAGACTAAGTCTTTCTATTGCCACAGCTACTGGCTTACTGATTATGTTGACTAACTCCTTAATTGCGTTGGGCTGGAGGTTGATTGCTGATGATTCGATGAGCAGTCAAGATTGGGAAACGGTGTTTATTGTGAGCCTAATCGCTTCAGTTGGATCTTTTGTAGGAGCCAAGGTTGCAAATAAGATTAATAAGCAAATGTTACAGAGAGTTTTCGCAACGTTCTTGTGTCTACTTGCCCTAACACTTATTCTGGAGTTGCTAGGTGTTTGGACCTTGTAGTGCGCTCAGAATTACTCGAAGGATTTAGTCTTAGTCAGGAGATTTAAACTAGCTAATTTATCAGTTAAATCTAGGTCACTGGGTTCAACTAGAAATGACCCATCTGTAAATTGTATGACGGGGATATTTTGTCGGCCGCTGATTTCGATGGCTTTGTCTTTATTGGCATCATCTTGATCAACATCAAGATAGTCATAGTCAACCTGTAGACGTTCAAGAAGTGCTTTTGATCGGACGCAATCACCACACCAAGGTGCGCCATAGAGTTTAACTTCAGACATATTAGAAGTTTACAGCAATTCTCCCTCTAAGGTTAAGTTATGGCTAAAACCATCTACACATCTGCACAAATGTTAACTGCCCTAAGGTTGGTTTCGAAGAAAGCTGGCAAACCATTAAGTGTTACCAAGTATGACCAAAATAGAGACAAGTCAACCCAACCAAGCTCCGCTCGTATTATCCAAACTTTAGGCAGTTGGAGTGAAGCTGTTCGAGCAGCTGGCCTTAGACCTAACCAGCCATCCAGGGAATACTTTGTGAATTTTGACGAAGAAGATGTACTGCTCTGGGTGCGTAGATATCTTGCTAAATCTAAAAACCCTAGCTATCAAGACTTTAGTGAATGGCTGCAGCAGTATAAAAAAGCTCCAGCTGCCCAAACGTGTAGAAATATCTTGGGCAGCTGGAGCCAAATCCTAGATCTCGCTAGACGTAGCTAGTCCTTTTTCACCTTGAATCGTTTTATAAGTGAAAGCATAAGTATCAGCGCAACCAGGAATCCAATCCAAGGAAGTGCTAGCCCACTCCAAGTAGTTAGGTTGCTCAAGAAATCAACTATTGACTCCCAGCCTTTTTCTAAGCCGGCTAAGAACCCAATTGGCTTTATCGCATCCAGAGCAGATTTGGGAGCTAGAGTCAACCAGATAGTAGTCATCTCAACTTGATCAGTTAGATACTTTTGTTGTGAGACCAAAGAGTCTAATTCTGCTTTTCGTTGAGTGATCGCACCTTCAGCAGCTAGCAAGTCTGACACATTTGCGGCGGACGTCATTAATTCTTCTAATTTAGTTATTGAGTCAGTTAACGCAGAAATTCGAGATGCAAGATCAACAGCTTGTAAAGTCACATCTGAGGCTGAACTAGAGTAATTCTCTAAATCTCCCAACGACTTGAGATCCTCAACGGCACCTTCATAGCCATCGGTTGGAATTCTCAAGGTATAAGAGATAAAACTTATGTCATTGTTTGTTGGTTCCCGGTTCTCACTCTTGCTGTCAATCCGACCTCGATATTGAATTACCAAATTTTCGACGGCTTTGGCAGAGTCGCTTACTACGTCGACTCGAACCGACATAGAGTTGGTAATAATCTGGCTGTCACCAGGCATGGCACTTTCAACAAACCCTTTAGTCGAAGTCGAACTCATCGAGTCGAAGTCAGCTGCAGTATTTGTGACCGCCTCATCGCTTCCCGAGCAGCCAGCTAGTAGCAAGAAAGCAGATAGCAACAATGCAAACAGTTTTTTCATTTAGACTCCTTATTAGGATCGAGTGTAGCAATGAACTCTGCGCCCCCGGCAGGATTCGAACCTGCGCACATGGCTCCGGAAGCCACTGCTCTATCCCCTGAGCTACGGGGGCTAGGGGTAACGAAGGCTAGTCGATTAGAACTCAAGCTAGAAAGTTACGGGTGGTGTTCCAAACTTCTGGTTAAGTATCAAGACTTGGTACCACATGAGTCATCTGGAGCAATTTTTGTTAGGTGCTTAACAATTGTGGCATTCAAGTTACCAAATCCTACAAATCTTGTTCCTAATTGGTCGACTAAGTGTGCTCGAACGGACTCCACATGATCAGGTGCTGCCTTGGTTACTTTGGCTGCACCTTTTTTAGTTAGAACTGCGAATTGTCCACGAGCGTCAATTTTGCAAGTTTCGCGATTAACAAAACCAAGAGACTCTAACCGATTTACCTGATGTGTTAATTTTGAGCGCGAAGCCCAGGTGGCTCGAGCCAACTCGTGCATGCGCAATTTTTGATCTGGAGCTTCACTTAAAATTGCCAGGATCTCATATTCGACCAAGCTAAGGCCATGCTCCTCTTCAAGATCTTTAGATAGTTGTTCTGGCAGTAACCTGCTAACTGCAATCCAATTCCGCCAAGCAGACTGCTCCTCAGGTGATAGCCACCTTGGCTTTGTCATGGCTGCTCTGAAGGCAGTGTCAAGATTTCACACCCATCTTCGGTTACAACTAAAGTATGTTCGAATTGGGCTGTTCGTTTCTTATCTAGAGTAGTTATGGTCCATCCATCTGGCCAAACATCATATTCAATTGTTCCTAAAGTAATCATGGGCTCAATTGTGAATGTCATGCCTGATTGCATAATTGTGGTCGCAGTTGGTTCGTCATAGTGTGGAATTATCAAACCAGAATGAAAAACTGTGTGCACTCCATGACCAGTGAAATCTTCAACTACTCCATAGCCAAAACGCTTAGCATAAGATTCAATCACTCGACCAATAACGTTGATTGGTCTGCCGGGAGCAACCACAGAAATAGCTCTATCGAGAGCTTCTTTGGTCCGCTCAACTAGTGATTTAGATTCTTCATCTACGTCACCAATCAAAAATGTGTAATTGGTATCTCCATGAACTCCATCAATATAGGCAGTGATATCAACATTCAATATGTCGCCATCATTTATGACTGTTGAATCTGGGATTCCATGACAGACAACCTCATTGAGTGACGTGCAGCAAGATTTTGGATACCCTCGATAACCTAAAGTTGATGGATAAGCACCAAGATCACATAAGTATTCATGAATAACTGCGTCTATGTGGTCGGTTGTTACCCCTGGTTGAGCAACTTCGCCTGCTAATTGAACAGCATCTGCTGCAATGCGGCCAGCAATCCGCATCCTTTCAATAACATCAGAAGTTTGGATCTCAGACCCGGTGAATCGTTTAGGGCCACGTTTGCCAACATATGGTGGGCGGGTGATTGCGCTTGGAACTGTGCGCATTGGGGAGAGTTTGCCTGGGGTCAGAATCGTCATTGGGCAAGAATAGAGGCTCCTTGGAAATAGTTGAAATTGAAACTACCTAGATCAGATGCAGTTCACAGGCCAAAAGCTCAGAATTTGCTAGTCGATGCAGCACTACCACTCCAGCTGGTTCTAGGTTGGTTAATAAATCTTTGGCATCGAGTTCGAATGTGCCAATTAAGTCGATTACTGGTCGGTGAGAACAAACCGCCATGGGTTGATTGTTTTTACTCAGATTAATCCATGCAGCTCGATTAAAACTTGGCTGATCTTCAAGCAAGAGATCATTTGATTTCACAGGTAGGTTCTGGAATAGGGCATAAGGTTCGACAGTTTGAACGCATCGAACAGCAGGGGAGCTAACTACCTCACGAACCCCATAAGCTTGCAAAATCTGCGAAAGTTCGGCTAGCTGCTTAAAGCCAAGTTCAGATAGTGGCCGGTCAAGGTCATCACCAGTAAATGTCTCCCGCTTTGTCGAGTTTGCATGTCGAACTATCAAGATTGTTGATGACTGAGCATCAACTAACCCAAAAGCCTCAGCAACAACTTTGATGTCTCTTGGGTAGGTGAGTAATTGCGAAGCTTCACTAAGCGATACCCAACGAATCTCATCCACCTCATCATTTGGAACAGTTGTTTGGTCGTGGGATACCTCGGTTGCCAACCAATAGTTGACAGATTTTTGGGTATCTCCATGCAGGTAGTTGACTTTGGTAAGTGGGGTGCGCAATTGAACTTGATATCCAGTTTCTTCGGCGGTTTCGCGAACAGCGGCAATTGCGAGATTTTCGCCCACCTCTGCTTTGCCTTTGGGAAGAGACCAATCGTTTCGATCATGACGGTGAATTATCAAAACTTGCCAGTGCGTATTTTTTCGAACTAGCACTGTTCCAGCTGCAAGAATCATTTACCACCACGTAACTCATATTGGCCAATTAGGGTCTCTTGATAGTCACTTAGTTTTTCACCACTTAAGCTCGTGGTGACTAGATTCCATAAGCCCTCAGAATTTAAGTGCCAGGCAGAGGTGCTGGGTGCCAGCCCCAAATCTAAAAGCTCAGATAGACGCTTTTGGTGTCTGAGTGTGGGAATAGGGACTAGCACCTCAACTCTGCGATCAAGATTTCGGTTCATCAAGTCCGCGCTACCAACTAAAACTATTGGATTCGAATCATTGTTAAATTCATAAATTCTGGAGTGCTCTAGGAACCTACCTAAAATTGAGGTTACGGTTATGTTCTCACTTAAACCAATAACTCCTGGGCGAAGAGTGCACATACCTCGAACAAGCAACTCAACTTGGACACCTGCTTGAGATGCCTTATACAAAGCATCAGTAATGCGCTCGTCTACGAGCGCATTACATTTAAATCTAATACCAGAAGTTAGGCCCGCTCGATGATTGTGAATCTCTTGATCAATGAGCTCCAACAATTTGGGTCTAATTGATTTTGGAGCCACATAAATAGAGTCATATTGAGCTTCATGGGCATAACCTGAAAGTTGATTGAAAAGTAAAGCTACATCGCTAACAATTTGTGGATTACAGGTCAAAAGCCCCAGGTCTTCGTAGTAACGAGCAGTTCGTGGGTGGTAGTTCCCAGTACCTATGTGGGCATACCGCCTGATGCCATCTTCTTCTTTTCGCACTACTAGTGAAAGTTTGCAATGGGTTTTTAACCCAACCATCCCATAAACCACATGAACTCCAGCGCGCTCAAGTCGTCTTGCCCACTGGATGTTATTTTCTTCATCAAAGCGTGCTTTGATCTCCACAATGGCTAGCACTTGCTTGCCAGCAGCCGCTGCATCAATGAGGGCCTCAACAATTGCTGAGTCACCGCTGGTTCGGTACAAGGTTTGCTTGATTGCTAGAACTCTTTCATCCGCTGCCGCTTGTTGTAAAAAGCGAGTGACGGAGGTTGCGAAGGAGTCGTATGGATGATGCAACAAAATATCATTACTGCGCATAGCCTCCAGTACGTCTTGAGCACTACTTGATTCAATTCGCGCAAGTTCGGGACTTGTCCGAGGTTGGAAATTAGGATCTTTCAGTGCATCAAATTTTAGATCTGCAATTAGGCTCAAACCTCGCAGGTCTAAAGGCCCAGGAAGCCTGAATAATTCATCTGAATCTATCTCTAGTTCATCAACTAATAGATCCAAGATGTGCTGGTCAATGTTTTCTTCAACTTCTAGCCGGACAGCATTGCCAAAGCGTCGCCTGGTTAACTCCTTTTCCATGGCATCAAGCAAATTCTCGGCATCATCTTCTTCAACTTCCACATCTTCATTTCTGGTAACTCGGAAGGCATGGTGCTGCAGGATCTCCATGCCTGGAAATAACGAGGTTAAATTTGCAGAGATCACATCTTCGAGGGGAACAAACCTATTTGGATTAACTTGGATGAATCTGTCTAATAATGGTGGCACCTTGACCCTAGCAAACATCTCGTTTTTAGTTTCAGGGTTTCTAACCATTATCGCCAAGTTAAGAGACAAGCCGGATATGTAAGGGAAAGGATGTGCTGGATCCACGGCAAGCGGAGTCAAAACTGGGAAAACTTGATCCTGGAAGAATTTCGTTTGACCCTCTTGCTCGGCAGGGGTTAGTTCATTCCACCTTAAGATCTCGATGCCATGTTCCTTTAGCTTTGGTCGTAATGTGGTAGCAAACAAATCAGCATGACGCCCCATTAAGTGCTGGCTAACTTGCAGAGTCTGAGAGAGAATTTCGCGAGGCAATCGCCCTGTGGGAGATTTAACAGCGATACCTGCATTGACGCGGCGCTTTAAACCCGCAACCCGCACCATGAAGAATTCATCCAAATTAGACGCGAAGATGCTGGCAAACTTAACGCGCTCCAATAAGGGTCTAGTCGGGTCTTGAGCCAAATCCAGTACGCGCTGATTAAAACTAAGCCATGACACTTCTCGCTCAAAGTACCGCTGTGGGATTGGAAATTTCTCGGTTAGCCCCGAAGCTGGGTGGCTCGACTCGACTGGTTCTAGGTTCATCAGAGGCTTAGGGTGCCACACCTATTAATAAGGTGTCAGCCCCTTTCGGAAATAGCAGAATTAGCGGGAATTGCCTAGTCAAAAAAGAAGAACCCCCGCCTCACGGCGGGGGCGCTTAGGCCTGAATAGAACTTAAGCCTTTTTTGCAGCTCTTTTACGACGACGCTTTGGTGCAGCCTTTTTGGCTCCAGCCTTCTTCGCCTTCTTACGACGCTTTGGTGCAGCCTTCTTGGCAGCAGCCTTCTTGCGACGCTTTGGTGCAGCCTTCTTGGCAGCAGCTTTCTTACGGCGCTTAGGTGCAGCTTTCTTTGCAGCCTTCTTAGCAGCCATGGTTACCTCCCTGGTTAAGTGCGTGACATCCGGACCATCACGCTCTGTGCATAGTTTTGCCTATCACACGTAGATAAATCCATCATGCAAGTGTGAATTTCAACGGCGTGTCGCGTTTTTTAGCAAAAAACATGCAATTTTTATTGTTTTTTCCGGTTTTTTTAGTTTTATTATGAAAAATGTCGTCAAAATATATTTATTGATAAGTGTGTTCAGTAGAGGGAAAATCTTTGTTTTTTACCTCTTGAGCAAACTGATTAACTGCTTGTGTCAGTGTTGTTCTCATGTCTGCATATCGTTTTACGAACCTTGGTAGCGGGCTTTTGGTTAGTCCGGCGAGGTCTTGCCAGACCAAAACCTGGGCATCGACATCTATGCCCGCACCAATTCCAATAGTTGGAATCGATACGGCTTCGGTAATGGCTTTGGCAGTGTCAGCCGGCATGGCTTCCAGGACAATTGAAAAACAGCCAGCCAATTCCAACTCTTTCGCTTCCCTAACTAACTCAGCAGCTGCATCTCCTCGACCTTGAACTTTGTATCCACCAAAGACATTTACTGATTGGGGGGTTAGTCCCAAGTGGCCCATAACCGGGATGCCAGCTTCAACCAAGTGCTTAACTGTTTCAGTTACCCGCGTGCCCCCTTCGATCTTTACAGCCTGTGCGCCACCCTCCTTAACTAATCTAATTGAGGCACGAACTGCATCAGCAACACAGGCTTGGTAACTGCCAAATGGGAGGTCAGCCACGACTAATGCGCGAGAAGTTGATCTTGACACAGCACGCACCAGCGGAATGAGCTCATCTAGCGTTATTGGCAAAGTTGAGTCGTAGCCGAGAAAAACCATGGCTGCGGAATCGCCAACCAATAGAACTGGGACTCCAAGTTCATCGAAGAGGGACGCAGTTAAAGAGTCATAGCAAGTTAGCATTGGCCATTTTTCATTACTTGGTTTGGCATTCTTGAGTGAACTAGTTGTAATTCGAGACTGGCTTCCACCATAAAGTGGGATGGCAGAATTATCTTGAGCCATAAAAATCCTCCAAGGACTCGAAGCTTCATGCGAAGTCTCCGTTCAGGACAAATCATGTCATAAGCCGGTGTTAGTCAATCAAGCTGCCTATGTCAGGGCTAACCTTGGCTCCACATCAAATAAAGGTCACAAATGAGCTCGAATATAAGTTCTTTCCATGCCGAGCAAGCAAACCCAAAGCGATGGGGAATCCTGGCAGTTTTAGTCACAGCTCTAGTTGTGGTAATTCTTGACAACACAGTTTTGAATGTCGCTTTAAAAACGATTCAACTAGACCTTGATGCTTCTCAGAGCGAGCTAGTTTGGGCAATTAATTCCTATACATTGGTATTTGCGGCTTTGTTGTTTACCTGGGGAGTTATGGGCGACCGTTATGGGCGCAAAAAGATATTGATGATTGGTTTAGTTTTGTTCGGATTGGCTTCAGCACTTTCAGCTTGGTCTAGTAGTCCTGAAATGCTGATAATTACCAGAGCCTTAATGGGTATTGGTGGTGCATCAGTAACGCCGGTGACGCTAGCCATTATTACTGTGGTTTTTCCACCTCACGAGCGCGGTAAAGCGATTGGTTTTTGGGCAGGAGCAGTTGGTGGATCAGTGGCTTTGGGTCCAATTTTTGCTGGATTGCTATTGGAGCAGTTCTGGTGGGGTTCAGTTTTTTTGATTAATGTTCCAATAGTTATTGCAGGATTAATTGGAATTTGGATCTTGGTACCAGAAAGCAAGAATCCAACTCCTGGGAAGCTGGATCCACTTGGAGTCTTACTCTCGGTAACTGGCTTGCTGCTTTTGGTCTATGGAATTATTCATGCAGGCGATGTTGGCTGGAGCAGCCCAACAGTTTGGCTCACTGCCGTGGCTGGAATAGCAATTCTTTTTCTATTTGGATTTTTGGAAAGTAGATCTGATCACCCATCACTTGATTTAGCTTTGTTTAGAATTAAGTCATTTTCAGTGCCATTGTTCGCCACTACCTTAACTTTTGCTGCCATGAGTGGGTCACTTTTGTTTTTAGTTTTTTATCAACAAATTGTTCGAGGGCTTACCCCCCTTCAGGCTGGGGTTCAAACTTTGCCAGTGGCCATTGGGCAAATACTTGCTGCTCCAAACTCATCGCGGTTGGTAAATAAGTTTGGTAACCGAAAAGTGATTATTACTGGTTTGTCGATCGCGGCAACGGCATTTATCTTGTTTACGTTTCTAACTCCAGAAACTCCAACGTGGCAAATATTGGTTATTTTCTTCTTACTCGGATATGGCCTGGGAAACACCATTGCGCCATCAACCGCGATGATGACTATGTCAATTCCAGTTGAGCGAAGTGGTGCTGGGTCTGCGGTGCAAAACACTATTAGACAAGTTGGAGCAGCACTTGGGACGGCCATAATTGCAACCTTGGTTGCGACAATTTACTCTCGAAATATGAATTCGGGCCTTGTCAACTCCGGAATTAACTTAACCCCAGAGATGCTAGAAGGTTCAACTGAATCTGTTGGGGGAGCATTTGGTGTTGCAGAGATGGCCGCAGCAAATTCACTGCTACCGGCTGGCACTATTGATCAATTACAGACAATTGCAATTGAATCATTTATGACTAGTTTTCAAATTGCTTGCATCACTGGGGCAGTTGTGGTTGTGGTGGCGCTAATAGTGGTAGCGCTCAAGATGCCTGATAAAACTGAAAATGTAGCCTGGGGAAAACCGAAAGCGTAAATCATCGAAATTGGTAGCGAATTGTCCGTAAACTACCAATTACCATTGAAGACCAACGATTGATCTCGACAAGTTCGGGCTTGGACTCAATTATTGACAGCACTTCTTGCTCGGTTTTATTACCGCTAATTGATAATGATTCGGTCCTTTGCTTTTCGCTTTCTGAGATGCTGGCGCTCGTGTCATCTCCCACGTAATTTATTGTTCCACTTATGGCCCTTGAGTCATCGAGCACTGAGTCATCAGAAATAGAATCATCCTTAATCGTTACTGCTGAAATACTAATTTGAGCAGTGGGGCTTATTACTGGATTCAGGTTTATACTTCCTGAAGCAGTATCTGCGATAGTGAAGCTACTGGAATTACTCGGAACACTTATGCTGACCGTCACAGCATCGGTGACTTGCTGAGTTTGGGTTACTTGGCTTGGAGTGGTTTGGGTAACTGTAAATGTTCGAGACTCGTCAACTGTTACGATCCGATCTGGCTGAGAGATCATCCCTGACACATTTCCAGTAGTCGGATCTGCCTTGGTTTGAGGAATCATTCGACAGCCAATTGGGCACCCCATATATTCGACGGTAGTGGTCTTGGTGCCATCCGCATAATAATCAAGATCCCCAACAAATACGCCATAGACCTTTCCAGTTGAATCTACAACTGCAATGCCACCATGCTTGTATTCAGGTCGAGCAACACTTGAGCTCCCAGTTCCACCAACACTATTGGCAGTGGTAAACGATCCTGAACCAGAAAGGCTGGAACCTCGGTTAGTTGCACTTACTGCAACTGTGTAATTAGTCCCTGAAGTTAGCCCATCAACTGTTACAGACTCAATGTTTCCATAGCCGCAGCGAGGACCATTGATAAGGCCAACACCAGCCGCTTTACCACCAGCTTTGACTACACCAGTTGGCCCAGTGACGCTCCAAGACCAATCAAGATTTGTGTATTGGATTTGTTTTTGTTCAGCAGTAAAGCAGATGCTGAACCCAAAGCTAGAAGCAGTGATAGTTCCTTCTAAATTCACTTGCATCCCTGTGAGGTTCAAACAAGTATCCAAACTTTGATTTACTTGAGCTCCACAATTGACGTCATTTGCCCATGCAGGAGCCACAAATAAACCTGTATTCAGTAACGAAAAGATGAAAAGCGTCACCAATAACTTTCCAATTTTCAACTGCTGCTCCTGTCGAATGGTTTTACTGAAATTAACCATACTCCGTTAATCAGACACTGGACTCGCAGATGATGATTCATGGGGGGGGGGTGAAGCGCACCACTCTAGTTAGGCAGGTGAATCGGCCAGAGATTCTTGCTAGCAGTATCAGATAGTCGGTCATTTGGATTCACTGCCACTGGATTTCCAACTGTGGCTAATAACGGCAAGTCATTAACGGAGTCAGAGTACCCATAACAACTATCCATTTGATAATTTTGCTCTAGGGCTAAAACTTTGATGGCTTCAGCTTTTACTGGCCCATGCAGTATTGGACCCACTAACGCACCTGTGTAGTAGCCATTTTTAGTTTCACTGACAGTTCCTAATGCACCTGTCATTCCTAAACTTTTGGCAGTTGCCCGGGCAATCTCAATAGGGCTTGCTGTTACTAGCCAAGTGTGGTGACCCTGATTTTGGTGCTGCTCAACTAAACTCTTAACTGAATTAAACAGTTTTTTTGGTAAAAAGTCATGAACAATTTCCTCGCATAAAGCCCTGAGCTCCTGCTCGCTTTTACCCGCTATGGTGGCTAGTGCCTTCTTTGTAACTTTGGATATGGTGTCTGAATCTTCAGTTTTGGTTCTTATAAATCTTGCTTGGCTAACCGAGAATCCAACTAGTTCTCGTCTGGTGACGTGGCCCGCTGAGATCAAACGTCTCGCTAAGTAGTAAATAGACGAACCTTTGACCAGAGTGTTATCTAGATCAAAAAAGGCCGCAGTTTTCATTCTCCAATTTTGACAAGCATTTTGATCAGAAAGTGAATAAACCACTTCCAACATGAATGACATTCAGGTTAACAATTCCTTACAGAAAACTTTGAAATTTCTAAGCAGAAATCCGCAAAGAATCTAACTGTTGTTAATCAACACTTAACCAAATTGGACCATGGCGTGCAACCTGTTATTGGGATGTTCTGCCCATGAAAGTCGCCCTTGTCGCGGAATCCTTCTTGCCCAGAATTAATGGGGTTACGAACTCGGTGCTGCGCTCAGCAGAGTACCTGGAGCGACAGGGCCATAAGGCAGTTGTCATTGCACCTGGCTTGGCTGGTCCCAGTCAGATAGGTAACGTGCCAATTGTTCGAGTCCCATCTGTTGCTGTCCCTGGAATTCCAGATGTGGACGTTGCCAGAGTAAGTGTTCGAAAGTTAGTAAAGTGTTTTCTTGAGCTAAAACCAGATGTGATACACCTCGCATCACCTTTTGTACTGGGAGATAGGGCAGGTAAAGCTGCACAGCTGCTTGGAATTCCAGTAGTTGCAATTTACCAAACGGATGTCATTGGATTCGCAAATCATTACGGGTTTGGTTCCATGGAGGCTCTTGTGCAAAAGTGGACTGCCAGAGTTCACCAGAGAGCAGATCTGAATTTGGCCCCCTCATCGGCAGCTTCTAAACAGTTACAAGATTTAGGAGTATTGAATGTTCAACATTGGGGTAGAGGTGTCGATCTTGAACAGTTTAATCCCAAGCGACGTTCTGAAAAGTTGCATAACTTTTGGAGTGAAAAAAATAAGGTGGTTGTTGGTTACGTTGGTCGACTCGCCCCAGAAAAACAGATACTGGATCTCAAGCAAGTCATAAGTGATCAAATTCAATTAGTGGTAATTGGTGACGGTCCACAACGAAGTGAGCTAAAACAAGAACTGACTGGGGCTATCTTCACTGGGTCATTATCAGGTGCGGATTTAGGAGAAGCAATCGCCTCATTAGATTTACTGGTGGCACCTGGTGAGTTAGAAACTTTCTGTCAGGTTATTCAAGAAGCAATGGCTAGCGGTGTTCCAGTTGTAGCACCAAACATTGGTGGTCCGATTGATCTAATCAAACATGGCCAGACTGGATTTCTGTATCAAGCCAAGAATTTAAGTGAGATGCAAAAGTATGTTAATAACTTAAGTGATAATCAAGCAACGAGAAATATGCTGGGCCAAAACGCTCGAAATGATGTGGCCAACCGAAGTTGGGACAACATTTGTGCTCAATTAGTTAATCACTATCGAAGCGTTTTGAGAACAACCGAAATCAAGGCAGCCTAATGGCCAGAATTGTGCACGTCGCCAATATGTATGGACCCAAAAGCGGGGGACTAAGAACTTCTATGCATGCCTTAGGTCATGGTTATCTAACGGCGGGACATGACTTTGTGATGATTGTTCCTGGAAGAAAACTGGCACGTCGCCGGACTGCTGAAGGGTTGCGAATTGAAGTGCCAAGCGTTCTCATTCCAAAGACTGGCGGATATCGATTAATTGTTCGAATCGGGCTAGTCAAGAAATTGCTTTCAGATATCAACCCTGATCGTCTAGAGATCTCAGATCGTTTGACATTGCTCTCATTGGCTAAATGGGCAAAGAAAAGGCAGATTAGTTGCACATTATTCGCTCATGAGCGTCTGGATGGAATTCTACAAAGTTTCATCCCAGCACTTCGCCATCCTCAGAAATTTGCGGACTTTTGGAATCATCGAACAACCAAGCGAGTTGATCAAATTGTGTGCACCACGAATTATGCAGCAGCTGAGTTTGAGAGAATACAAGCACAGAATGTAAAGATGATACCGCTTGGAGTTGACCTCTCAAGGTTTTCGCCTGAACTTGCAGATCTTGCATTTCGCAGGAACCTAGTCGGAGATCAAAAAATGGTAGTAGCCTGCACTAGGTTATCCAAAGAAAAAGACCCAGACTTCTTGCTAGATATTGCTGCTGAGTTTAAACACCAAAAGCTACCAATCACATTAGTAATTGCAGGTAGTGGTCCAATGGAGCGTCAATTGTATTCAAGGGTAGCTGAAGATCAACTCCCTGTTAAGTTTCTGGGCTTCATACAAGATTCAATACAAATTGCCAAGATCCTGGCAAGTTCAGATGTATTTCTAGCCGTAGGCCCAATCGAAACTTTTGGATTGGCAGCCCTCGAGTCTTTAGCTTGTGGCACACCAGTAATTTCCCGGCTGGGTGGCGCCATTAGTGAGATTACGTCAGAAGATTGTGCTAAGTCCCTACTCCGTGATGAAAAAGCTTGGGTAGATGCGGTCAAAGAGTTCACCCAAGTCGACCCGGTGCAAACTCGAGCCAAAGCAAGAGCTCGAGCTGAACAATTCGATTGGGCGCAAACCACAAACTCGATGCTTAAACTGCATGTTCTCGATATCGAAATTCGAGAGGCTGCCTGATGACTGACTTAAACCTAAATCCAATAAATTCTGTAGCCAAGAAATCAAAAGGTATCAAGGGGAAACGCATCCTCAAGTTGCGGCATATCGAACACCCAAAAATTGCAGCGATTGGCGATAGTTCTGTTTTTGGCGTTGGCGACCATGGTGGGCATTTACCTGCGGTTGGTCCAGGGTGGGTTGGTCGGCTGGCACATGACCTATCTGCCAGCAAGTTTATTAACTTCTCAAAAAATGGTGCTAGGGCTAAAGATATCTATGAGTATCAAGTCAATGCAGCAGTTGCAATGCATCCAGATATTGCACTCATTTCAATAGGAGGTAACGACGCGTTACGAGGAAATTTCTCGCCAGAAGACGTTTCTAGTTATGTTGCAAGATCAATCCTAAAACTACACAGAGTTAATTCAGTTGTGGTAGTTCTGGGGTTGCCTGACCCAATTAGAACTGCTCCAGCCCCTATGTTCATAAAAAAGGTATTACGCAGAAGGATTATTCAACTGAATTTGGCATTGGAATTTGCAACATTACAAACAGGTGCCCGATTTATCTCACTATTTGAAGTTGAAAAAGTCTATGAACGCCAAATGTGGCATGTGGATCGGATGCATCCAGGACCTATTGGTCACCAATTCATCGCGGATAAAGTCAGAAGAACTTTACAACTTCCAAGGCGAAGCTTGGCAAAACTACCAATGCAAGTTGGACTTTCAGCTCGTGAGCAAACTTTGTGGCTAGTCACACACGCCACCCGTTGGTTTTTGAGAAGGTCTATTGATTTGATTCCCATGCTGCTGATCATTACTGTTCAAGAAAAGTTTAGGTCTATCACTACTTCTGGAATTGGTATTGACTTTAAGAACTGGAAACCAAAGGTGTGGTTTGAAAATGTGGTTGATGAGAGCTATCAAAGTAAAATAAAGGCTCTTGTTCAACTCCGATACCAAGCGGATTAATTACTCTTGCCACTTGTTTGTAATTGGTAATCTGCGATCTCGACCAAAGGATCTTTGAGTAATTTTGGTGCCTGGCGGGTACTGTCGTCTTTTATATTCAGCCTGGTCGACCATTTTGAAGATTTTTCTTGTGAGGTTTTCTTCAAATGAAGTTAACTTGGTTTGGTCATTCTCGACGTAGGCTTCCAAGATTTGATCCAACAGATGGTAGTCAGGCAGAGTATCGGTGTCCTTTTGATTAGGTCTTAGTTCCGCTGAAGGTTCTTTCTCGATGCTAGAGCTTGGAATTGGCTCGATCTCACCCCGACTTTTCGCTAACTGGTTTCGATACTTAGCCAACTCCCACACCAAGGTTTTTGGGACATCTTTAATTGGAGCAAAGCCACCAACAGCGTCACCATAAATAGTTGAATAACCCACAGATAATTCTGATTTATTCCCTGTTGCTAAAACTAGGTGTCCTTCTGCATTACTAATCCCCATCAGCAGTGTTCCACGAACTCTGGCTTGTAGGTTCTCCTCAGCAAGCCCCTTAAAGTTTAATTGCTGCAAATAGCTCTGCACCATCGCTGCAATTGGCTCAGTTCTGAAATTCAACCCAGTGCGATCTGCCAAATCTTTAGCGTCAGTTAAGGAGTGATCAGATGAATATGTACTTGGCATGGCCACTGCATAAACATGCTCTTTACCAAGTGCATCTACCGCCAAAGCTGCAACCACTGCAGAATCAATTCCACCAGAAAGTCCTAATAGAACAGACTTCATCTTATTTTTACGTACGTAACCTTCAAGCCCTAAGGTGAGCGCATTCCAAATTTCGGCTAGTGGCTCTAACTTTGACTCAATTCGATTTTGACCATTGTGACTAACTACTTCAGTAGAGATAATCAAGTCTGGTGACTTGGCTGATTGCGGTTCAAGGTGTAGATCTGTGATTAGCAGATCTGTTTCAAATGCTTTTGAGCGTGAAATTAAATCACCATCTTTCGAAACAACAATTGAGCTGCCATCAAATACCAATTCATCTTGACCACCAACTAAATTCAAATAAGCAACTGGCGCATTAATTTGCTTGGCACGAGTCTGAACCAGGCTTAATCTTGTGTCAGTTTTTGCTTGTTCGTATGGGGACCCATTGATGACCACCATTAGGCCAACACCAATTTCTTTAATTTTGGAGACTGGCCCACCTTCTTGCCAAATATCTTCACAGATGGCAATTGCTACATCAATGTTTTTAACTCTAATAACACATGGGTTGGTTCCGGGTGTGAAATAGCGGTACTCATCAAAAACACCATAGTTAGGAAGATGGTGCTTAAAGTATTTTGTGACCACTTTCCCTTGATGAAGAACTGCTGCGGCATTATGGGAGTGATCTAGATAGCCCACGATCACTGGCAGATCAGAGATACCCTCATTAGCTAAATCAGCTGCTAATTTCTCCAATGCAACTAGTACTGCATCTCGAAAACTTGGGCGCAGGCTTAAATCTTCTATTGGATAACCGGTTAGCATCATCTCTGGCAGCGCTAAAAGGTCACAGTCTTGCTCTTGAGCCCTTTGGGCTGCAGATTTGATCAACTGCGCATTGCCAGCCAGATCGCCCACAGTTGGGTCTAATTGGGCTAAAGCCAGCCGGAAATTACTCATAGTGCGAGGGTAATACGCCACCTGGCAGACATTCTCAGGGGCGTGTTCCCCTGAGTGGAAACTCAAGGCAGAATTAGCCCATGGACAAGCAGACTGAATATGTTTTAAGGGCGATCGAAGAGCGTGACATTCGTTTTGTGCGACTGTGGTTCACCGATGTATTGGGATTTCTAAAATCTGTAGCAATTGCACCAGCCGAGTTAGAGTCAGCATTTTCAGAAGGTATTGGCTTTGATGGCTCAGCCATTGAAGGGTTCACCAGAGTCACCGAATCTGACATGGTGGCTATGCCTGACCCAAGCACTTTCCAAATGCTGCCATGGCGCGGGACTCAGCAGGGTGTTGCGCGTATGTTCTGTGACATTAAATTGCCAGACGGCTCACCAGCTTATGCAGATACCAGACAAGTTCTGAAAAGATCTTTAGAAAAAGCTGCCAAGATGGGCTTCACTTTTTATACGCATCCTGAAATTGAGTTTTTCTTGTTTAAGGGAGATCGAGCAGAGGGCTCAACCCCAACGCCTTCTGATAACGCCGGTTTCTTCGATCACACCCCACAAGGTGCCGATAATGATTTTAGAAGAGCTGCAATAACAACTTTGGAGCAGATGGGAATCTCAGTTGAGTTCTCACACCACGAAGGTGCTCCAGGCCAGCAAGAAATTGATCTTAGATATGCAGACGCTTTAACAACTGCTGACAACATCATGACCTTTAGGTTGGTTATGAAAGAAGTTGCATTGCAGCAAGATTTGCATGCATCATTTATGCCTAAGCCATTTAGAGAACACCCAGGTTCTGGTATGCACACTCACATGTCCTTATTTGAAGGGGATGCCAATGCATTTTATGAAGCAGGTGCTCGCCATTCATTATCAAAAACTGGGAAACAGTTCATTGCAGGACTACTTGTGCACGCAGCCGAAATTACTGCTGTTACAAATCAATGGGTAAATTCATACAAGCGCCTAACAGGTGGCGGTGAAGCACCAAGCCACGTTTGTTGGGGCCATAACAACAGGTCTGCTTTGGTTCGAGTGCCTATGTATAAGCCAGATAAAGCGCAATCAACGCGAATTGAATACCGGGCATTTGATAGCGCAGTTAATCCGTACCTAGCATTTGCAGTTACCTTGGCGGCTGGGTTAAAGGGCATCGAAGAAGGCTATGAATTACCACCTGAGGCCGAAGACGATGTCTGGTCATTAACAGATGCTGAGCGTCGAGCTATGGGAATAGCCTCTCTGCCAACGTCTTTATCTGAAGCATTGTCACTCATGGAGAAAAGTGAGTTAGTCGCAGAGACTTTAGGTGAACATGTTTTTGACTTCTTCCTCAAAAACAAGCGCGCTGAGTGGAATGACTACCGTCAACAAATCAGCGAGTGGGAGTACAACCGCTACCTGCACCATTAAAGGTGTTTAGTGTCTAGAGATATCGGTTTAGCAACAAGACTAATCCAAGCAGGGCTTTTAGAGGTTTCTGCTGGGATAGAAACAATTGAGAATTCCGACTTAATAAAACTCGACCCAGAATTATTGTGTCAAGCCCTAGCCAAGTCTGCAAACCCTGATCAAGCACTCAAGTATTTGTCCCGTATGAACTTAGATCTAGTGAAAGACCTTGATCTAACTGCAATGATATTTGGTTCTTCCGCGGCCTTTGCTGAACACTTGATCCTTTATCCAGAGGATCTAGGAGTATTACACCTAGATCCTCCAGTAAATGCAGTCTCACTTAAGGATCAGTTCTTAACTTCCACATCTGAAGTAGATTCCACAGCTGCCCTCAAACGCAGATACCGTCGTCAAGTAATCTCGTTGGCAGCCCGGGACTTAAGTTCAAAATCAGACTTTGCACACACAAGTCTTGAGTTGAGCTGGATAGCAGATGCTGTGTTAGAAACTGCACTAGAAATTGCAAAGGCTGAACTTCCGGTAGAAGCAACACATGCCATGATTGCAGTGATTGCCATGGGTAAAACTGGTGCTCAAGAACTTAACTACATTTCAGACGTTGACGTAATTTTTGTAGCTGAGCCAATAAATGGTGTTAGTGACGAGCAAGCAATGAGTTCAGCCACCAAGATCTGTTCAACATTAATGAAGATCTGCTCGGAACAAACCGAGGATGGAACTATCTGGGTGGTGGATGCAGCCCTTCGCCCTGAAGGTAAAGCTGGAGCATTGGTTAGGCCGGTGGCTTCACATGTTTCCTACTACCAACGCTGGGCACAAACCTGGGAATTTCAGGCACTTTTGAAGGCTCGAGCGGCTGCTGGAGACATTGAGTTGGGTGAGAGATATTGCGAAGCTATCCAGCCCTTCATCTGGGATGCATCTACTCGTGAAAATTTTGTGGACGATACCCGCAGGATGCGAACTAGAGTTGAAAGCACAATTCCTGACAAGGTTCAAGGACGAGAATTGAAGTTGGGCAAAGGCGGATTAAGGGATATTGAGTTTGCGATACAACTACTACAAATGGTGCATGGAAGAAGTGATGAAAGTTTAAGGGTTCCAAATACCTTGCAAGCCATATCGGCATTGGCTGCAGGCGGGTATATCGGAAGAGTGGATGCAACTGCCTTGGTTCAGGCATACACCTGGCTTAGAACTCTTGAGCACCGAATTCAGATGCAGCAGATGCAGCGCACACACACTCTGCCAACAAATGAAGTTGAACTACGAAGCCTTGGTAGATCCATGGAAGTGTTAGGTGAGCCAGCTGCTGGGCTTAATCAGGCCTGGGAAGAAAGAGCTATCCAAGTTAGAAGTCTTCACCAGAAACTCTTTTATCAGCCTTTGTTAGATGCGGTTGCAGTTCTTCCCACAAACTCTGTTCGGTTAGGCACCAAACAGGCACTTGAGCGCTTAACTGCTTTGGGTTATCAAGATGCTGCGGCAGCACTACGACATATTGAAAGTCTAACCACTGGTTCACAAAGAAGAGCAGCAATTCAGCGAACGCTGCTGCCGGTGATGCTGGCTTGGTGGGCCGATGGGCCAAGCCCAGATGTTGGCTTATTGGCCTTTCGGCGGTTGAGTGAAGCTCTTGGAGACACTCCTTGGTATTTGAGCTCACTCAGAGATGATGCACAAATTGCGCAAAGGGTGGCAACGATCACTTCAGGAAGTGAGTTTTTGGTAGATCTACTTCTGCGTGCACCAGAATCATTAGCTCTCTTAGCGGATGATGAACAACTTCAACCTAGAGACAATGCAGCACTGCAAGCCGAAGTCGACGCGCTTATTGATAGAAACATAGATGATCCAGTTAAATCAGTTGGAGCGTTGCGGGCACTGCGCAGAAGAGAATTAGTTCGAACTGCGGCAGCTGTCATGCTTTTGAATCAACCAGTTGATCAAACTGGCAAAGCACTGACGATTGTGAACTCAATAGTCTTAGATGCAGCACTTCGGGTAGCAGTCAAATCTGTTGAAAAACAAATTGGGCAATCACTTCCAACCAAATTTGCAGTCATGGCTCTAGGCAGGTTTGGTGGAGGAGAATTAGGCTTTGGATCTGATCTTGATGTGCTATTTGTTCATGACCCACTTCCTGGAGTTGCTGAAACAGATGCCACACCAGCGGCTCTAGCGGTTGCAACCGAACTTAGAAGTTTGTTGATGGCACCTCACCCCGACCCAGCTATTGAAATCGACGCGGATCTTCGACCAGAAGGCAAGAAAGGGGCTTTGGTTAGGAGTTTGGATTCCTATCGAGCCTATTACGAGAGGTGGTCGATCACCTGGGAAAGTCAAGCCCTCCTTAGAGTTGAGTTTGGAGCTGGGGACCCAGAATTAATGTCTCGATTTATCGAGTTAGTCGATCTGGTCAGGTGGCCGGCGAACGGATTATCAAACGAACAAATCAGAGATATACGTGTTTTGAAAGCACGCATGGAATCTGAGCGACTACCCAAAGGAGCAGACCCAAGTACTCACCTAAAGCTAGGGAAAGGTGGCCTAAGTGATATTGAGTGGGCTGCCCAACTAATGCAACTTAAATTTGGATATCAACACCCACAGTTAAGAACTACTAAAACAATCGAAGCACTACAGGCCTCAGCAGAATTGAAATTGATATCTCAGGCCGACTGCAATCACTTAATTGAGGCTTGGCAAAATGCTGCAAATATTCGAAATGCCCTGATCTTAGCTTTGGGTAAACAGCAAGATCAGATCCCACGAGACATTCTTGAGCTAAAGAAGTTGTCATTTGTGCTGGGGTATCCAGCTGGAGAACCAAATTTAGTGGTAGAGAACTATTTGAAAACAGCACGCAGAGCCAGGGAAGTCTTCGAAAGAATCTTCTACGACAGTTAGTTCTTGATTTGTTCGAGCAATTCTTCAGAAAGCGGAGTCTTTAGTGCCAGAATCGATTGCAATCTAATTGGCAGTGGAAGTCTGGTGTATCCAATTCCCTCCAAAGCACCTTGGCCTTCGCCGCGAACCACAAATCGCGCAAATGGCAGTGCGCCCAAGTCCTTTGAATCTTCACAAGCTAAAACGTGCCCAATGCCTAGAGCGGGCCAGCCAGATTTGAAGTTAGCTGGATCAATTAGTGGATCGGATAAGTTTTCATTAACTTTGCCACCAAAAGCCACTGAAGCTGTTAGTTGTCCTAGTTCATTTTCAAATAACTCTGTTGTGGCAATTCCGCGCATCGTGTAAACCGGTTCTGGAGTCAAAATATCAGTCTTGGTCACCTGCAGTCTGGCGGTATTTAACCCATTAATAACTGCAGTACCTAGTGGCACTATCCCAAACGCACCCTCTACGTTAAACAATTCAGCGGCTAGTTCATCGACGGTCTCGAAAGTTTGATCACCACGAATAACATCAGAGGGTTTGGCTGCATAATCTCCATCTCGCTTAGCCCAGGAGGTAATTGCCAAAACTGCTGCAGACTTATCATTGGTGACGAATCGAATTACTGGAACTGGATCCAAGATAAATTCTGGGTTCAGGTCTTGAATGACTTGATCATCCCAACTTTTAATCGACCCATCGATTAATCCAGAAATGGCTCGTGCATCAAGCACTAATCCTTCAAGGCCTGTAACCTGCAAAGAAATAGTTGCTGCCATGCCAAAGGCAGGGGCCACTAGGGCAGTTCCAGATTCGCATCTTGCTGTGAAAGCTTTAACCTCTGCAGGGCTTGGGGTGTGATCCAAGATCTCTACTTCTGCAGACAAGTCATCTGGGACGTATTCAATGGAATGATCTGGGCAGACGCCAATTAACATTCCAGCAATCGCCTCAACTGCGGGGGCAAATTCAGCTGGGCCAGAAACTTTGGTAACAGCCGTTGCGCAGTCGATTGTGGCCTCAGCTTGGCCGGCTAAAACTTCTGGGGGTAGCGGGGGAGTGCAGGCAGATAACAAGGTTAAGGCTGAGACCAGCAAAACTATTCTGCGCACTTGTTGCCTTTCAACTAGTCCTAAGTCTAAAGAGAGCGGGTCACTTTTGGCGACCCGCTCTCTTTAGCGATTCAAAAGAGGTTGCTAATTATGGACGCTTTGCCTTAGCAACTTGCTCTAGTGCAAACTTCTTCATCTTGCCATCTAGGGCTGTGTACTTAACTGCTGCAGCACGAGTTGGACCGCAGGTGTTGAGCACGTAGTTTGCAAACTCAATCACGCCAGCAACTGGGGCTTTTGGCATGATGTAGTAGGTGTATCCAGATAGCTGGTAGGCACCCTTGATGTTTGAAGTCTTGTAGCGAGAGTAAACGTAACCTTTGCTTCCTGGTACTGGTTGAGCTGACAAGAATCTTGCGGCAGCTTGCAATGATGGAGCAATGAACTGTTTTGCACCATTTTGAAGCTTCGCCATTGGCTTGCCCGATGTGGATGCATCAGCGAAATCTACATACCCAATTGCGTTAGGTGTGTTCTTCACGGATGTCATAACACCTTGGTTTTGTGGAGAGCCAATGCCGCCGGCTGGCTGGAACAAAGTATTGAACACACCAACCTCACGGGCTAGCGGATCATGAGCGCCCAAGTACTGAGTAAAGATCTGAGTGGTTCCAGATGAATCTGAACGATAAACCACAACGATTGATGCGTCAGGCAACTTAGCGTTCTTATTGTTTGCCTGGATTGTTGGATCATTCCATTTAGTAACACGACCGCTAAAGATGTCTGTTACGTTTTTGGCGGTCAAGTTCAAGCTAGTAACACCAGCCACATTGAAAGGAAGTGTCACAGGGGCACCTGCGAACGGTGCGAATATGTAGTCGGCAGCGTTGATCTTAGCTAAGTCTGAAGAACTCCAGTAACCATCGCTCATAGCGAAGTTAACAGTCTTACCGACCAGCTGTGAGCGACCAGAACCGGAACCAATTGATCCATAGGCTGCAACTTTGATGGCGGGACTCGTGGCGTTGTATTGGGAAATACATTCATCCATTAACCCTTTGGCAAAAGATGCACCGGAACCTTTAATTTCAGTGTTTGCTAATGCAGAGGTAGTGGTCAATCCAAACATGAGGGCAGATGCTGCCAACACACTGGTTAATTTAGTCAAACGGCGCATTTATGCGTTCTCCTTCGTCTTTAGCCTAGATGTTTAAGGCTTACTCAAAAGTACTTCCGAAAGAAGGCTAAAGATCGATCTTGAAGCAAACGACTGAGAACCTAAAAGTGAACACTAAGTAAACTAAATTCAATTCAGCCTCTTGTCTGGCTGGATTTAACCAAACCTGCCATTGACGTAGTCAGATGTGCGTGTGTCAATTGGATTAGCAAATACATCCACCGTCGGGCCATGCTCAACTACATAACCTGGATTGTTGTCTTCTGATAAGAAAAAGGCAGTGAATTGAGCCACACGTTGAGCTTGCTGCATGTTGTGAGTAACGATCACAACAGTCATGAATTCGCTCAGTTCTCGGATCGTTTCTTCAACGCGTAGCGTTGAACCTGGATCTAGGGCCGAACATGGCTCATCCATGAGCAAAACATTTGGATTGACTGCAAGGGATCTAGCAATACAAAGCCGCTGCTGTTGGCCACCCGATAAGGAGCCCGCCGTGTTCCCTAGGCGATCCTTAACTTCGTTCCACAACCCTGCCTGTGTGAGAGATTTTTCAACTAACTCCGCTGGCTTTTCATTCTTTATTTTGGCCAAACGCAGCCCAGATAAAACATTCTCTTCGATGGTCATCGCAGGGAATGGATTAGGTTTTTGAAAAACCATTCCTATCCGAAGTCTGACATCAACTGGATTTACTGTTGGACCATAAATGTCATTACCTTCAAACAGAACTTGTCCAGCTAGCGCAGCAGATGGAATCAATTCGTGCATTCGGTTCAAAGTTCGAATAAACGTAGACTTACCACAGCCAGAAGGCCCAATAAGAGCAGTCACAGAATTCGCTGGGAACTTAAGGTTAACGTCTGCGAGCACCAGTCTTGGTCCAAACCAGACATACATGCCAACTGACTCCATTACCGCGTCAGTGGTGATCGATCCTGTTCCCTTAGTTTTTGGAACTTGAAAAACACTAGATTCCGTCGAGTTAATGGTCATGTTGGTTACTTTCGCTTTCTGTCAGAGGTTAAGAATCGTGCCAAGGAGAAAACAATCAATACAAGTATTAAAAGGACAAGAGCTGCTGAGTAAGCCCTTGCTTGCTCGGGTGCAAATGGCTGTCGAACACCATTAAAGATATACAGTGGTAGAGCTGCCATACCATCACTAAATGGATTTAGATTAGTTCGAGCAGATCCAAAAATGGTGAAAACTAGTGGGGCAGTCTCACCGATAACGCGGGCAATTCCTAGCAAGGTTGCGGTAACAAGGCCAGCCTTGGCGGTTGGCAAAACGACCATACTGACCACACGTGCTCGACTGGCACCAAGTGCCAATGCTGCAGATCTAAGATCATCTGGAACTAGTCTTAAGACTTCCTCTGCAGTTCGGGCAACTGTTGGCAGCATCAAAATACTGTAAGCCAAAGCCCCCATGAAGCCGTTGTAAGCGCTGACGCCACTGATAATGAAAGTTGCGTAAATAAATAACCCCGCAACCACAGATGGCACGCCACTCATGGCCTGTACCAGACTTTGCACAATCACCTTGCTGCGACCACGTACTTCTGTGATGTAAACAGCAGTTGCAATTCCAATTGGTAAGGAAATTAAGGTCGCAATAGACACAATAATGATCGTTCCCAGCAGTGCATGGCCAATTCCACCGTAACCCAGTGGGCTTGTTGGGGTGATATATTCATTATTTTGAATTAGGAATTGGAATTTCAGTGCCTCAAGTCCCTTGTATAGGACTGACCACAAAACCGATCCCATAATGATGCCAATAGTCGCCAACGAAAATCCAATAAGCGAAACTAAAATTCCGTCCCCAACTCCGCGCTTACCACGATGAATCAGCCCTGCTACGCCGCCTGCAACAATTTGAGAAACAATAAAAAGTAACCCTGCGAGCATTGGGGAAAGTATTCCAGATTTTAAGGCAACATAACTTACAAGCATCGGTAAAGTAGAAGTTGCAATTACCAATAAGTAGTCGTTTGAAGTCCGCTGTTTCCATGGTTTGCTCGCTGTGACTGTCCTGTTCATGGTCACTTATCCGTAATCGCTAATCTAGAAATTGCAGTTGCGATGGCATTCACAATCAACGTAATTACGAAAAGAACCATGCCACCGCCAAGCAAGGCACTAATTTCTAGTGCGCCTGCTTCACTAAATTTTGCAACAATCAAAGATGCAATTGATCCACCCTGCGGACTTACAATTCCAACCCAGTTAATGGTGCCATACGTCAAGTTCAAAACATAGAACACAGCAACTGTTTCACCTAACGCTCGTCCAAGGCCGAGCATGGTTGCAGCCACAATTCCACTTTTGGCAAACGGGAAAGCCACATATTTCAAAGTTGGCCAAAGTGTGCCACCTAGGGCTAAAGAAGCACTGACCAATTCAGCTGGAGTACGGCTCAAAACTTCTCTGGTAACGGAAGTGATGATTGGAGTAATCATTGCGGCCAATACAATTCCAGCAATCAATGGTGTTCCAACCCAAATTCCAATATCGTTCTTAAAGATTGGGATGAAACCTAGATTGGTGGTTAACCACTCGCCCCACTCGCGCCCTTTCAGCGTCAGAGCTGAAATTGCCCACAATGCATAAACGATCGAGGGAATTGCGGCTAAGAAGTCGACTATTGCACGCGCGACCCCAGCAATTTTCTCAGAAGCGATAAACACAATAAAAGTGGCCAAACCTAACGAAATAGGGAGCGCAAGAATTATTGCTATAATGCCAATTAAAATCGTTCCCCAAAGCATGGCTGCAATTCCAAAGATGGGTTCAACAAAGTCAGAATCGCGTTCACCAATACTACCAGAATCCCACCGAGCATCAGTGAGAAATTGGATTAACCCCTGATCTCGAATAGCAGGAACTGCTTGATACACCAAAAAAATTGCAATCAACGAAAGAACTACCAGCGAAAAAAACGCTGCAGCAGTCATGACTCGGGCAAACCGACGATCAGCTTTGGTCAGCTGGGCATTTCGAGATATCGTCTTAGGTTTGGGGATCTGCAAAGTCACTCAGCAAGAATGGACTAAACACCCAAATACTCGGTGCTTACCGTCTAACTGATAGTCGAATAGCAGGTGAACGACAGGTTAACTAAAATCTAGTTTTCGAGCATTTCGCGTCGAGCAGCACCTTCAACATCGGGGCCGGGCTCTCCAGTAACTGTGTAATGGATGCTCCGGGATAGGTTCACGGCATGGTCGCCAATGCGCTCGATAAATCTACCCACCAAGGCCACTTGCAGGGCCACCTCAATCTCACAGTTTCCCAACTTATGGGCTGTGAAAATAGCCTGCAGGAGATCCTGGTGGGTAGCATCCAAAACAGAATCCGTTGTCATTACTGAGCTAGCTAAAGTCTCATCCTTTTTAACATAAGCATCTATCGCATGCTTAAACTCAAAAGTTGCCTGTCTAGACATCTCACCCAGGAGGTGAGAAATTGTTGGATCAATTAGTAGGCCAGACATTCGACGGGTCGCCTTAGCAATATTCACCACTAAGTCGTGGGAGCGTTCAAGATCAGCAACGACCCTCAAAGAAGATATGGTGCGGCGCAGCTCGGGCCCATTTGGTTTTTGAAGCGCTAAGTGGGTATGGCAAAGGGTTTCAATTTCTTCGGCTCTAGTGTTGACGTGGTCATCTGACTTCACTATTTCTTCTGCGGCTGTAACGTCTCCGGCTAGTAGCGCCAAGGTAACCTGCGGGAGGTTAGTTACAACGTAGTTACCAAGCTCAACAACTCCGGCTTCAACTTCTTCTAGTTTGCTATGAAAAGGTGTGGTCATTGGCACACCATAAACCACAAATATCTATTTTGCAGGCAAATCTTGGATATTGATCGGAGACAAGTTGGGGCGCTTGGCAGTTCGGTGATCCCCTGAAGAGCGACCTTTGGCTCGCCGAATCGCCCAAGGAACCATATGATCTTTAAGCCAATGAAAGTCAGCTAACCGTTTATTTAGCCAAGTCGGCGGATCTGGTAACTGAACTTTTGGGGATTTCCAGGATTCATCTCTTAAGTCCAGTGCATGGAGCACGGCTTGCAAAGTTGCTTCATGGCCGGCACTAGAAAGATGCAAGCGGTCATCTGACCAGAAATAGTCATGGTCATAAGCATTGATTGGCCAGAAGTCAACCAATCTGCAGTTATATTTCTTGGCAATTTTGACAGTCTCTTTGTTAAGAAACATTAAGCGATCTCTTACAGTTGCCAACGATCCTCGTTGTTGTGGATCTCCAAAGGCAATTACTAAAACGTCTATGCCTGCTTCTCGTAGTTGCTTGATGCCATGTTCAAATTGATTTATCACCTTAACCGGATCCCAATTTTTGCGCAGTGCGTCATTTACTCCGGCTGCAATGCTGACTAAATCCGGCTTCATCTCGAGGGCTAGTGGGATTTGTTCATTAACAATACGATTCATTTTTCGGCCACGAACAGCCAAATTGGCATAAAGCAGGCCCGATTGTCTTTGGTTTAGCTCACATGCAAGCAGATCTGCCCACCCACGGTAGCTACCATCGGGCTGAAAGTCGTCTAAGCCTTCAGTGAAAGAGTCACCAATTGCTACATATCGAGTCCACATGCAGGAAATCTTAAGCGAGCATTCAATCGAATTGAACGGGCCTATCTAATTAGGCCATCTTCTACTGCTTGCTTGTACAGCTCAGTCTTAGTTCTAGCTTGGATCCCAACAGCTGAATATTTATCTCTCACTCGATCCAAGTATTCCTTAACAGTACTTGGCGCAAGCCCCATTGCCGCTGCAACTTTTTCTAGAGTTAAGCCAGATGCATAGAGCGTTAAGGCTTTCTTCTCCTGCGAAGATAGTCGTAAATTCACAGCCATTGGTGAACTAAGCGCACCAGCTAGCTCAGGAGACATAAAAGATTCACCTTTAAGGACACTTCTAATTGCCTCAACCAAGACTGCTTCGTCAGAGTTCTTAGACACGTAACCCAGTGCACCACAACTCATGGCAGTTTGAACAGTTTTTGGTCGCGTTAGCACACTGACCACCAAAGTAGGAATTGATTTTTCGACTAAAGCAGATACAAGATCGGCCGGAGAGCGGTTGTCGCCCAAATCCAAATCAACGATGGCACAATCTACTGGGCGCAACTTATGAGCTTCTATTGCGTCATCCAAGCTTGAACCTGAATAAATTAATCGGGCCTCTGGAAAGTGGTCTGCTAACTCTTGTCTGATGCCTGCTAGGACGAGCGGGTGGTCCTCAAGGACGATGAAATTAGGAGCCTGAATATTCATTGGCATTTCCAGAAACAGGAAGTATTCTCTATTGTGGCTAAAACCAAACCAACCAAAAGTCTTGGCCGAGATGTTGATGTGGTAGACATTTCAGATTCAGTAAATCGGGCGTTTACAAGCATCGTTCGCTATCTGCCACTAGTTCTTTGGCTGCTGGTCATCTTGTCTGCTTGGCTCAATGGACTTCTCTCTAAGGGAATCTGGGTATGGCTGATTGTCCTCCTTTTTGCGACAGTCTTCGACGGTTCAGTTCGTGTCAAAGGCCCGAACGCAAACAATCAAATCCTAATTCTGTCCCTCCTGGGGGGGACGCCTTTATTCTTGCCTCAATCTCAAACTATGGACTGGCTACCACTACCAATGTTGGTAACTGTCATCTGTTTAATTACCGTATTCTCAAAAAACACCAAGATTGTCTTTACTCTTACTGTGACCTTAGCAGTCATTGAGATCCTTTTAATCCGCGCCGATTTTCCAGGATACCTATTTGGCGGAGCCGCGTATTACGATGGTTTTTTTGCAGTCATTTTTCTCATGGCGAATGTACTGCTCTTCAGTGCATTTGCTCATTTCACTAGATCTGAAGCAGCAACTCTTGACGTGCAGATAAGAAATAGTTATCAAAGTCAATCAAGTGCACTGATACAAACTTATGACCTTGCGATTAAAGAAAAAGCTATGAGAAAAATTCATGAGTCGGTACTAAATACATTGCGTGCCCTAGCCAATCCAAGAATTAAGTTAAAGTCAAGTGAAGTTCTTCCAGTTGTAAAGGCAGATTTGGAAACAATTCTAAATTTGGAAAATAGTAACAGCCAGAAACAAGTTAGTACAGTGATCTTCAATTCACTGGCTAAGGTAGATTTTCACGGCATTGAGGTTAAGCAAAACATCGAAGAAGATTTTAGAGTTGAAGAGGAGATTATCGATGCGCTAAGTGATGCACTTACGGAAGTATTTCGCAATGTAGAACGGCATTCAGCTGCCTCTAGATTGGAGATATCCACGCGCAAAGTTCGAAACTTGACCTATTTGATATTAGAAGACAACGGTACCGGCTTTCAGAAAAGTTCCAAAACTAACCTTGGTCTGCAAGTCATAGACAATAACACCCTTCGAAGTAATGGCCGCCAAGTTCTGGTTCAAAGTAGCCCTAATTCTGGGACAAAGGTCACATTCACATTTGATTCCATTTATTCAAAACATCTAGATGCCGCTCATGAATTCCTACCTCTAAATTCACCCAGATTTCGAAATCTATTTCTGGTGCTGCCTTCGGTAGCTTTGATATTTCTGCCAGTTTTAGTGCGTCAGATAGAAAATCAATTTCAGGCATCCATAGCCTTTATCGCTTACTGGTTTGTCTTATTGATTCTTGTGAATATAAAGTTGAGTAAATTTCGAAATTTGTTTGCCATTATAAGTTTTGGGTTAGCTATGGCCTCGATGGCTACATTTGGATCTAGTATCGATGGGTGCCAGCAAGCACAGAGTTTTCAATGGGTGGGGAGCGCATTCTCAACCATGCTGTTGTATCTCGCGGTTTCTCCGATACTCAATGCATTAAAAGTTATCTTTGCGTTTGTCTATTTTTCAAACGCACTCTTGATCTCCGTAATCAATTTTAGTGACTGTCAAGATTTGGCAGTGGTGCCCGGGTTAGTCAATGGATTAGGTTCCCTAATTCTAAGTTTTGGATACTTCAAGATTTTGAGATTAACAACTCAGAATGTTCAGCAACAAATCGAATTGGAAATTCAAGCAGAGAATTCTCTGCTTGAAAGAGATCTCATTCAATCAAATCTAGATAAGTTCAAAAACATACTTCAGCCAGCTCGAACTTTCTTTGAAAACCTAAACTCTGAGAATTTTCAAGAGCGAAACCCCGCTTTAACTGCTTGGGCTGCGAGAATTGAATCTAACCTGCGAAATTCACTTAAAGTACTGGTAGCGCTCCCTGAGTCCATGCAGGCAATATTGTTTGAGAGCATAGAATTTTGTACATCAAGAGATATTAATTTGAAGATAGAAATCCACTCTGAGAATGCCAGAAAGTATTTATGGGCTCCGCAAGTTATTCTGGAAGTCAGAGATCTAGTAATGTTAGAAAATTACAAATTTCTTGAGTTCAATTTCTTTGAGGTAGAAAGCTACTGTCAATTGCAAATTATTGGTTTAGATGAGAATAGGAATAAAGAGACTGAAGTTAAATTAAAGTCGTTACGACTTAACCATGTATTTCAATAAATTTAAATACAGCATCAGATATCATCTGGATGGCAATCGCTGCTAGGAGTAAGCCTGCGAGCTTGGTTGCAATCATCACACCGGCAGTTCCAATAAGTTTCATGATTGGAACTGCAAATCGAAGTACTGCATAGAGAACTAGATGAACAGCTATAATTGCAACAGCGATCGCTAGGTAATCCATGGAACCTTCTGCTCTTCGAACAAAAACTATAGTCACTGCAATTGCACCAGGGCCAGCCATTAATGGAGTTCCAAGCGGAACAAGGGCCACGGAAACATCAGAAGATTTCTCGGGCTCAGAGTCTTTGCCAGTAAGCAATTCAAGTGCTACTAAAAGTAGAAGTAGCCCACCAGATGCTTGGAGCGCTGGAAGTGAGATCCCAAGAAACTCCAAGACCTGGTCCCCGAAGACGGCAAAAGCTACGATTACCGTGAAGGCAGTTGCAACAGCTTGCAATGCTAAGCGTTGTTGTCTTTTTGGCGTTTCACGTCCTACCAAACTCATAAAGATTGGCATGGTCCCTGGTGGGTCCATGATTACTAGTAGTGTGATGAATACTGTCGACCAAAGTGCGATGAATGCTGAAGTATCCATACTAACTTGGATACACCGAACCATTGCCTGGTTTACTGGAATTAAGAAGAGCAATCTGATCGTTAGACAAAGTTAAGTCAGCACTAGCAATAGTTGATTCGGCAGTTTTAATCTTAGTGAAACCAGGAATTGGCACAAGCACATTTGAGTGGGTTCTAAGCCAAGCAAGTGCCACTTGCTGTGCAGTAACTTCAAGATCTCTGGCAACTTCTTTAAATTCCGGGTACAAAGTACCTAGATTTTTGGCATCATTTTCTCCACCAAGAGGAGACCAGGCTAGATAAGCAATTTGATCTTTAGTGCAACTTTCGAGCACTTCAACATCACTTCGATATCTAGGGCTTCTTTCATTTTCGACAGCAGAAACCTGACCATGAGTTTCTTGCTGAGCAATCTCATACTCAGATTGCTTTATATTTGAGAAGCCAATTTTTTTGGTTAGTCCTGCATTCAAAACAGCAAGCATCGCTTGTGCTTGTTCTGTAAAAGAACGGGATTGATCAATTCGATGATGCAGCAAGAGGTCTGGAACCATGCCTAATTCTTTATTAGATTTTTCAGCAGCTCTGAGTAAATACTCTTTACTCCCATTGCGATTCCACTGATCTTTTGATCGGGTAATTCCATTTTTAGTGACCACAATGACCTTGGATTGATCACCATCCCACTGGCGGAGGGCTTCCCCCATGAGTTTTTCGTTGTGCCCCATCTCCTCTGCCGAAGGAGCATAAACATCAGCAGTGTTGAGCAAAGTCATGCCATGGTTAAGTCCAAAGTGAATAATTGAAATGGATTCATCCAAATCTCTGCCTGGCCTAGAAAAGGGCATTCCACCAATCCCAAGTGCAGGAATTGGCTTGCTTGAAGTTTTAGGAAGTGAGAATGTTTGCATAAAGCGCAGGCTAGCAGTGGGACTCTTGTTCTTAACTTACCCCTGTGAGATTAACTCAGTTAAAGCCTGTCGAAATAGGGCAGGGCTCTCTAAGTGAGGTGAATGGCCACACCCTTCCAAAACCACTTTTTTAACAAGGCCACCATTGGCTGCATACCTTTCCAGCACTGCAGCAGTTTGGGCAATCATTTGTTGAGATGGAGCGACATCAGCACCAGGCCATCCAGGAACCAGCCCTGCTGCACCTAAAGTGTTTAAATCAAAGAAGGATGCATCGCCAACAATTGCATCTTTATCGCCTCTAATCCATAAAACTGGTGGCTTAGTTCCAATATCCGCGATAGCAGATGTGTTGAAGTATTTTGGTGACATACTATTTAAGACACCTTTTTCGCCTGGAGCAAACATTGGCCAGTAACTACTGGCAGTTGAGTTACCGGGGTAATTGTCTTCACCAACTTTAGTAGTGAGCATGGAGTCAAGATACATCTCTTCATGATCTAAGGATGCAGGATTAGCAACATAAAAACTTTTCATAACAGTTCGAGGGCTTGTTTGCCCATCACCTTTGTCTTGGCTGTTTAGTGCTGTCACAAATTCTGGATTTGCTGCACCACCACCAGTGCCAGAAGCATCCGGATTCAGCAGGCTGCCATCAAGAGCCGTGCCACCAAAACCATACGGAGAGATCGGTGCACTTAAGGTCATGCTCAGCACCATCTGTGGGTGATCAATTGCAAACTGCATAACTACGCCAGCCCCCATACTCCATCCAACCAAATGAACTTTCTTTAAGTTTAGGGTTTGGAATAATCCAAAGAGATCATCGCTGTGATCGCGCACACCACGCCTTGCATCAATTGGTGCAGTTTCGGTTTGGCCAAAGCCTCGCAAGTCAGGTGCTAGCACATAATTATTAGCAGCAAAAGCCAGCATAGTTTCTTGCCAGAATAAGCTTGATGAGACATTTCCGTGGAGAAAAACTAAAGCATGATCTTGAACTGAACCTGCGGTAAGCACATTCATCCTTATCCGACTTGGTATCTGAACGGATTTGGCAGAGATGCCGGTGAGTAATTGAGTCATAGAAAAATCTTACGCCTCCTCAGCCAATCTTGGCTACTGTTATTGCGATTGCGGTGTAATGGCAAAAGAAAGCAGCGATAGTAAAGGCATGAAACAGCTCATGAAACCCAAAATATTTGAGACTAAGTTTTGGCCATTTGGTTGCATAAACCACTGCGCCAACTGAGTAAAGCACTCCACCACCAATTACGAATGCCACCACTAGGCCCCCTGCTGTCCGCATGAAATCTGGCAGATAGAAAACTGCTGCCCATCCCAGTGCTACGTAGATTGGAACGTAAAGCCATCTTGGAGCAGATACCCAAAGAACTCTAAATAATAACCCAACAATCGAGCCACCCCAAACCAAACCTAAAAGAACTGTTGCATCACTAGTTGAAAGCCAAATCACAGTAAGTGGGGTATATGTTCCAGCAATGATTAAAAATATGTTTGCATGATCAATTCGCCGCAAGACACCTTTAACTTTTGGTGCCCAAGAGATTGTGTGATAGGTCGCTGAAACTGAGAATAATCCAACTGCTGTTAGCGTGAAAATTGCTATTGTAAAACGAGCCTGCAATGTTGGGGCCAAAATAACTAAAATCGAACCAGCAATTAAAGCGACAGGCGCAGTTCCTAGATGCAACCAACCTCGAAGCAGTGGGGGAGTCTGACCAACACTCATGGGCCGCCTAACGGGTTTGTGATTAGCGACAGCCTAACCTAAGCCTGAGAATGAACAGCCCAATTCCAATAATTTTAGATGTCGATACGGGCATCGATGATGCATTTGCATTGTTGCTTGCTGCCAAGCATCCAGGATTGAACCTGTTAGCAGTTAGCTGCGTTGATGGGAATTGTCCATTAGTTAATGTAGTTAGCAACACCTTGTCAGTATTGGAAACTGCTGGCAGAATGGATGTGCCGGTGTTAATTGGTGCAAATAAACCACTAGCTTCAGAATCTAACTATGCACTAGCTGTCCACGGTACAGATGGGCTAGGCAACTTGAACTTAAGCCCAAAATCAATGAAGCCAGTTGATGCCGATGCTTCAGAATTTATGAAAGACCTAATTCTTAAATCTGCAGAGCCGATTACCTTGATTGCGGTGGCACCTTTAACAAATATTGCGCTGCTGTTTCAAAAGTTCCCAGAAGTCAAAGGCAATATCGAAAGACTGGTAATTATGGGCGGATCAGCCTCACTGGGGAATGCAACAGCCTTGGCTGAATTTAACATTTGGCATGATCCTGAAGCTGCCCAAATAGTATTTAGCTCAGACGTAGAAATAACAATGTATGGGCTTGATGTCTTCTATGACGTGCATTTGAGCGCTATCGACATCAGAAAGCTCCAAGAAAGCGAATTATTGCCAGCTAGAATTGCCGGAGATATTGGAGCATTCATCGCGAACATTTTGGGGTATCCAATTACCTTGGGAGATGCTGGCGCAGTATGCGCAGTTATTGACCCATTAGGGCTAAAGGTAGAGCGTTTTCCAACAGCAGTTATCACTGATAAAGGCGCTGCTAGGGGAATGACTGTTGTTGACCGCAGGCCATATCGAGACACAGTTGAAAACGAACGAGCCTTAGCAGACTCCAAAGACGTTGATGTGGCTTTGGGGGTAGACGGGGCTAGATACTCAAAACTTTGGTTAGAGACCATTTTGAATCATTAGACAAAATAAAGAAAGCCCGCCTTTTAAAGGGCGGGCTTTCTTTATTTTAAATTAACAGTCGTAATACATTTCAAACTCATAAGGATGTGGTCTAAATCTAATTGCATCCACTTCGTTCTTTCGCTTGAACTCAATCCATGTTTCGATCAAGTCTTCGGTGAACACTCCACCTGCGGTTAGATAGTCGTGATCTTTTTCAAGGGCATCAAGCACTTCTGCAAGTGAGCCTGGAACTTGTGGAACGTTCTTTGCCTCTTCTGGAGGCAGCTCATATAGGTCTTTATCTACTGGCGCAGGCGGTTCAAACCTGTTCTTGATTCCATCAAGACCTGCCATTAACTGGGCCGCGAAAGCAAGATATGGGTTAGCGGTTGGGTCAGGAACTCTAAACTCAATTCGCTTAGCCTTTGGTGAAGATCCAGTAATTGGAATTCGGATACAAGCTGAGCGATTTCGAGCTGAGTAAACCAAATTCACCGGCGCTTCATAGCCAGGAACTAGGCGATGGAATGAGTTAACGCTTGGATTTGTAAACGCTAGCAATGAAGGAGCATGCTTTAGCAAACCACCAATGTACCAGCGAGCGGTGTCTGACAATCCTGCGTAGCCTGCCTCGTCGTAAAACAATGGCTTGCCTTTACTCCACAAAGACTGGTGGCAATGCATACCAGAGCCATTGTCTCCAAAAATAGGCTTTGGCATAAAGGTCACAGACTTACCATTTTCCCAAGCTACATTCTTGATTACATACTTAAACTTTTGAAGATCATCAGCAGCTTTAAGTAATGTATCGAACTTGTAATTAATCTCTGCTTGTCCAGCTGTTCCCACTTCATGATGTGAGCGCTCAACTTCAAGACCAACTTGCTCGAGAACGCGCACCATCTCATCTCTTAAATCTGCCGACTGATCATTTGGAGTTACTGGGAAATATCCGCCTTTAAAGCGAGTCTTGTAACCTAGGTTTGGTCCGCCGTCATCTTCGACATCCTTACCCATGTTCCAAGCTGCTTCGATTGAATCAACTTGGTACATAGAGCCATTAGCTTTGGTTTGATATTTAACTGAGTCAAATATGTAGAACTCGGCTTCAGGAGCAAAAAATGCTGTGTCAGCAATACCGGTGGAGGCCAAGTATTTTTCCGCTTTAACAGCTACGTTTCGCGGATCGCGACTGTATGGCTCATCGGTGAATGGATCAACCACATTAAAGTTCAAGGCCAAAGTTTTATTGATTCTGAACGGATCAATAAAAGCACTGGTCACGTCTGGAAGAAGCTTCATATCGGACTCATTGATTGCCTGGAATCCACGAATTGAAGATCCATCAAACATCATTCCGGTAGAGAATGCGTCTTCATTAAAGGTTCGCGCCGGAATATTGAAGTGTTGCATCTGACCAATTAGGTCGCAGAACCGAACGTCTACAAACTCAACATTCTCAGCTTTGAGAAACTTGAAAAGTTCCTCTGGTGTCTTAAACATCTATCCTCCTTGAACAAGGACCGATCCAGTCCTAGTTATCTGGTGCTGACCCTAGATCAAACCCATTTCCCAAGCACTACTGCAATGTTTCTAATCTGTTAACCCTTTATGGTTAGGCATATGTTGAATCGAAGAGATTGGGCCAGCTGGATGCAGGGCCCAAGAGCTGCCCTTGAAAGCCAAGGTATTTCGATGGCTTATCCGGGGGAGCGTCTGGGCTTGCCCAAGTCTGGACCGGGCTCGGCTTCTAGATTGGGTCGCAGGAGCTTGGCTATTTTGATTGATTGGGCTGCGGCTCTACTGATTGCAGCTGCAATTTTTGATGGAGATCCACTATCGGTTTTAGCCATTTTTTACCTACACACCACCTTGTTTCTGATGTTAATCAACAGAACCGTGGGAGGAGTTTTTGTCAAGCAGCGATTAATCGGAGTTGGGGGATCTCGAGCTCGATTGTGGCGATTGCCAATTAGGCAGTTGCTAGTGTGCTTAGTGCTGCCTGCTGTTGTGTACGACCGGGATCAAAGAGGTTTACACGACCAATTTGCAAAAACTGTTGTAGTAGTTATCTAACTACTGGCGAGGCACTCTCATGTTGGTGCTCTTTGGCATTGGACCCTTTGGGATTGGGATATTCATTCCACCAACTGCCTCCAACCTTTTTCTAAGTGCAGATACTTCTGCGCGATTTAATTTTTTTGGCAAAGACTTAAGTTTCTTTGGAAGTGATTTCAGCGGAGTTGTTTGAGAAGAATTTCCAATCACTATTTCAGTGAGCGGAGAGTCGCCAATTAGTCGAACAGTGCGCTTGCGCTCGCTGGAGAGCATCGAACCAAGTCCAGAGCTACCTTCGGCAATCAAAACAACGCCAGCTCGACCCACAGCTCGATGAACCATATTTTGATTGCGATCAGCAGCTACCGCAGCTGTAATGCTCCACTTTCTGATGTTTTGGACCACTGCTACGGCAGCGCCCGGCTTACCCTCTAATTGTGAGTAGGCAGCAACTTCAGCGCGCTTACCAAAAATGAACAAAACAACAATTAATCCAACTAAAAATACCGACACCATGAAAATAATTTGCAGCCAAAGACTAGGCACCAGAATTAGTACTGCTGCACCAAAAATTCCAATCGTGATAGCAAAAGATGCAAATAGAATTAGTGGTAAGAATTTATCTGTGCGCCGAGTCATTTTGTAAGCGGCGATAACTTGGCGGACGCGACCTTCAGGCATTGGTGTTGACATGAGGAAACCTTAGAGGGTGTTAGAAGTTTGTTAGGCTAGCGGTGGTACCTAAACCGCGGGCAGCCAGTGCTTGCCCATACAAGCGCCCTGCACGATAAGACGAACGCACTAAGGGACCCGACATGACCCCCACAAAACCAATTTGGGTTGCAACATTGGCTAACTCAACAAATTCTTCAGGACGAACCCAACGTTCTACTGGATGGTGCTTTGGAGATGGTCGCAAGTATTGGGTAATGGTGATCAAGTCACAGCCAGCATCATGCAGATCCTGCAATGCTTGCTCAACTTCAGAAATTTCTTCACCCATGCCCAAGATTAAATTGCTCTTGGTAATCAATCCGGCATTACGTGCTTTGGTAATTACCTCAAGAGAGCGCTCATACTTGAAAGCAGGTCTAATTCGCTTGAATATTCTTGGAACTGTTTCCACATTGTGAGCGAGCACCTCTGGGTTGGAACCAAAAACCTCTTTCAGTTGCTCATCAATTGAATTAAAATCAGGGATCAAGACTTCAACCTTGCAATCAGGGACGATCGCATGGATTTGCCTAATTGTTTCGGCGTAAAGCCAAGCTCCACCATCTTGCAAATCATCTCTGGCAACTCCGGTGACCGTTGCGTAGGCCAACTGCATCGACTTGACACTCTCAGCAACTTTTTTGGGTTCAGTAATATCAAGTGGCTGCGGCTTACCAGTATCAATTAAGCAAAAATCACATCTGCGCGTGCATTGATCACCACCGATTAAGAATGTAGCCTCTCGGTCTTCCCAGCACTCATAAATATTTGGACAACCTGCTTCTTGGCACACTGTATGTAGGCCTTGACTCTTAACTAATGACTGAATTCGATTAAATTCAGGTCCAGTTTTGATCTTGCGCTTGATCCAATCAGGTTTTTTCTCAATGGGGACGGCAGAATTACGCGCTTCGATGCGTAGCATCTTTTTTCCGTCGGAATTTAAGCCCAATATTGGATCACTCATACCCTTGACCCTATCGGACTTGAAGTTTGAACTAAGTCTGCCAATGATATTTGTAATTTTTCTTGGACAACTTTTAGCACCTCAGAGGTGGTTATTGTCCTTTTTGTTTCCACAGAAAGCGTGGTCACTTTGGCATCGGGAATTCCACACGGAACGATCCGGTCGTACCAAGACAAATCATTATTGCAATTAATTGCAAACCCATGCATCGATACTCCAGAGGCCACTCGAATTCCAATTGCTGCAACCTTTCGGGCTGGTTCAGCATCTACCCAAACCCCGGACTTACCCTTTATTCGAATTGCATCCAAACCAAATTCTGCGCATGAATCAATGATTGCCGATTCAAGAGAGCGAACAAATCCAACCACGTTAAATCTTTCACGAAGTGCAATGATCGGGTAGCCAACCAACTGTCCAGGCCCGTGCCAAGTAATTCGCCCCCCTCGGTCCACATCAATGACTTTAGAGCCATCTATTGGTCGATCCATTGGTTGCGTTTGTGAGCCAGCTGTAAAAACAGATTCATGTTCAACAAAAATTAGGGTAGGAGGGGATTCGCCACTGACTACCTTTTTATGTAGTTCGCGCTGCTTGGCCCAAGCTTTCTCATAATCTAATAAGTACTCGCCTACCCCCCAATTCTCAATGGCTAGACCAGTTCCCATCTGTTAAGGGTATCGGGTGGCTTATCAGTTTGCAGAACATGTGATGCGGTTTATTGATCCTTGGTATCATTGGCAACTCATAAATTATTGGTCTGTCTGGATGTAGCCAATTAGCATTTAAAAGGAGATTTCTGTGTCGAGCCAAGAGAGCAAGTCAAAAGTCAAAGGTCGAAAGCCACTTTGGGCGGCAATTGCTGTCATCGTGATTTGGCTTGGGCTGACTGGGATAATGGGACCATTATTTGGACAACTCTCTACAGTTCAAGAGAATGACAACTCGGCGTTCTTGCCTGATAGTGCTGAATCCACCTTGGCTGCAGAAATATCAAACAAATTTACGAGCGCAGATTCAGATCAACTGCCAGCACTATTGCTATTTGTTGGAGAGATTACTCCCGACAAGTTAACGACTGTTTCAAGTTACTTGGACCAACTGCCAACAACTGAAGTGCCCGGAGCAGACAAAACGCTCGCAGAATTTTTAGTTCCAAATGTTCCGTTAACTCCAATCCCAAGCTCAGATGGGAAAGCGATAATTGCGAATGTTCCTTTTGAGAATAAGATGCTGGAGTCGCAATTAGCGAACGGGGAAGAAGCACTTCCTTATCTAGTTGAATTCTTGAGAGAAGATGCTGAAGGTGTTGCTGATTTGGAAGTTCATGTAACAGGTATTGGTGGCATTCTTGCTGACCTTTTTGGTGCATTTGGGGAAATTGATACCACCTTGCTTTTAACTACCTTGACGGTAGTTGCACTAATTTTGATTGTGGTTTACCGATCGCCGTTTTTATGGATAATTCCATTGCTCAGCGCAGTCTTTGCTTTATCCACTGCAGGTGGAATTGTCTATCTCTTGACTAAAGCAGATGTAATTGACCTAAACGGGCAATCGCAAGGAATTTTGTCTGTACTGGTATTGGGTGCAGCAACCGATTACGCCTTATTGCTGATTGCTAGATATCGAGAAGAATTACATTTACATGAGTCTCATTTTGAGTCAATGAAGATTGCTTGGAAGGGTACATTCGAACCGATCATTGCATCTGGCTCAACTGTTATTGCGGGCTTGTTAGTTCTGTTACTGAGTGATTTGTCGAGCAATAGAGGTCTAGGTCCTGTTGGAGCAATTGGTATTGCAGTATCGATGGTTACGATGCTTTCGTTGTTACCAGCCTTATTAGTTCTGCTGGGCAGATGGATTTTCTGGCCACGAATTCCTAAATTTGATCAGGTGGATGATCAACTTTCTGGCATTTGGTCCAAGGTTGCAAGTCTGGTAGGAAATAGACCACGAAGAGTGGCTATAAGTACAGGCTTATTGCTAGTTGTATTGGCAGGTTTTGCGCCAACATTGGATACCGACGGTATTGCTACTTCAGAGTCATTTACCGGCAGACCAGACTCAGTAATTGGCCAAGAGAAATTACAAATCTCATTCCCAGGTGGCGAAGGGCAACCAACTGTTGTGTTGACACCTGAAAAAGATGTTGTTGCTGCAACTGCAGCGTTGAAATCAGTTGAAGGGGTAGCTGAAGTAGTTCCAACCATGACTGGTTTCGCAATTCCTGGTATGCCTGCACCTGAAGTTAAAGTTGTCGATGGATATGTCCAGTTAGAAGCGACTTTAAACTTTGGCGCAGATTCAGTCGAGGCTCGTGCCTTAGTCCCATCAATTCGAGATGCAGTAAAAGAGGTCAATTCAGAAATTTTGGTTGGTGGAAGTTCGGCAATTGGCTATGACGTGGATGTGGCCTCAAGTCATGATGTCAAGTTGATTATTCCAATAATTTTGGTAGTAATTAGCATCATCTTGGCCCTGCTGCTTAGAAGCTTGCTATCAGCAGCTTTACTTTTGATAACAGTAGTACTTTCATTCGCCGCAACATTGGGTGCTTCCCAGCTGGTGTTTGAACATATCTTTGGCTTCCCAGGTTCTGATGCTTCCTTCCCACTCTTTGCCTTCGTATTCTTGGTAGCTCTAGGCATTGACTACAACATCTTCTTGATGACGCGTGTGCGCGAAGAAAGTCTGAAGATCGGAACGAGACCCGGAATTCTTCGCGGCTTGGCGGTCACAGGCGGGGTCATCACCTCGGCGGGAATCGTTCTGGCGGCAACGTTTGCGGCACTCGGCATCATTCCGATTCTCTTCCTCGTGCAGCTGGCCTTCATCGTGGCGTTCGGCGTGATTGTCGACACGGTCTTGGTGCGGTCGCTGCTCGTGCCGGCCCTGGCGTACGACATTGGTCGCAAGATCTGGTGGCCGAGCAAGTTGGGTAACGCCAAGCTGTAGCAGGTCGTGTAAAGCTTGGAGTGACCGCATGCGGTTTCGATACGGCGACTCTGTCGCCTACTCAACCTGCGATGCAGTTTCGATACGGCGACTCCGTCGC
>DBCL01000012.1:172611-178791 GCA_002293025.1 Actinobacteria bacterium UBA959 | reverse complement strand
TTTGACGCTCAGCATCAATTAATTCAGTTAACTTCGAGCGGTCCATGTTCCTATCCTGATTAGTTGCTAACCCAAGCGTAAGGGTGCTTATCCCTTTGGTCCAGGCACTGCTTCTTCATCTGGAGCAGGTCCTGGATCCAATGTTGTTTCATCTGTTGGCAATGGCTCACCTGGATTAGTGAAATAAGTACTATAATCAGCAGTGCCTTCAATCTTGATTCGTTCCGCAAAATTCACAACTGGCAGTTCTTTGTGTGCATTTCGCATGTATTGGGTAAAAATTCGAGCCGGGAAGCTGCCACCAGTAACACTTCCCAAACCGCCCGTTCCACGCAATGAGATTGCGCGCCCTGACTCATCTTCTCGAACCATCATCACTGATGTTGCAATTTGTGGGGTGTAGCCCACAAACCAAGCAGATAAGTTTTCATCACTCGTTCCGGTTTTGCCAGCAACTGGTCGGCCAACACCAGTTGCGGCAAAACCTGTTCCTCGAGTTACCACTCGAGCTAAACCAAAATTAATTTCATCCATGATTGGTGCATCAAAAACTTGCTGTGGTCTTGGGGTGAACTCCCACAAGACATTTTCATCTTCACCAATTACCTGTTTGATGGCTGATGTATTAGTAGCAAGCCCTCTAGAAGCAAAAGTGGAATAAGCAGCAGCCATATCTAGAGGGGTTGGTGAAGAAGTTCCAATAATCGTGCTCAATACTGGCAGTAATCCAGGTGTGTCCGCTGGAACCCCTGAGCGAACTGCAGCATTTAAGACATTCTCCACTCCAACGATTGCTCCTAATGCAACCATTGGAGTGTTCATGCTCTTTTCTAGTGCCTTGATTAATGTCACCTTGCCATAAGACTCTTTACCCAAGTTATTAACTAAATAGTCTTCAATTAATGCCGGGCTGTCACCATTCCAAATTGTTTGGTAGCCAATCCCTTGTTCAAAGCCCGCCACAATTCCAAATGGTTTAAAGGTTGATCCTGCCTGACCTCTAGCTTGTGTTGCGTTATTGAATTGATCTTCAACATAATCTTGACCGCCATAGATAGCCAAGATCTCGCCAGTTCCAGGCCGAACAGATGCAGCACCAATTCTTAATCCTGTTGGCCACTCTGCTGGCCCTTGCTCAACAACTGCTTCGTTGAGCGCAATCTGAGCATCTTTTTCGAAAGTTGAGATCACAGTTAAACCTTGAAGGTCAATTTCTTGATCAGTGAATCCAAGTTTGTTTAACTGTGATCGAACTTCTGCTAAAAGATGCCCGTTTGGTCCACCTAATCTGTTTGCTTGTCGTTCTTTGAATTTAGGAAATTTTGCAGAATCGCGTTCGTAGGTTGTAGCCCATCCTTCTTCAACCATCGCGCTCAATGTGAAGGACCAGCGATCCTTTAATCTCTTTTTATCAGTCTCTGGTGCATAACCTCCGGGAGACCGCAGTAAAGCCGCCAGTACAGCGCCTTCTGATAAAGATAAGTCGGTTGCCGGCTTATCAAAATAGGCTTGTGCTGCGGCTTCGATGCCATAAGAAGATCTGCCCCAATAGGCAGTGTTCAGATAATCTTCAAGTATTTGATCTTTGCTATCAACAGTTTCTAACTTAACTGCTAAAACTAATTCTTTTAGCTTTCTAATTATTGTTTGCTCTTGAGAAAGATAGGCATTTTTTGCATATTGCTGAGTGATAGTGGAGCCACCTTGAGTGGTACCCGAAAATAGATTCCTAAAGAAGGCTCTTCCAATTCCAACAACCGAAAAACCCGCATGTGAATAGAAATCTCGGTCTTCGATTGCGAGCACCGCATTTTGAACATGAAGTGGGATCTCGGTTAAGTCTGCATCAACTCGCTGAATTTCACCAATGTTGCCAACCAATGTTTTGCCATCTGCGTAAAACACTGCAGTTGATTCAATAACAGCCACTTCATTTGGTTGTGGAATCTGGGTCAACACAACTGCGAACGAGAAAGCGGCCACACCAAGAGCGCCTAAAACTAAAGACACCATCGCGGCTACCCGCAAGATGGGACGTAGTTTTACTTCTGGTTCGAGCTTTTTCTTGGTTGCCACTTAACTAATCTAACCAGTCCCGGCTTCTTCTAAGTGGCTTGCGGGCTCGACCATCCCCAATGGCGTAGGAGCGGATCAGATAATTCCAACTACAACCTGTGCAGACTTCCACCACAAACACCTTTAAGTTTCCATGACGATAAGCCATTTGATCTAGCTCAAACTTAGATTTGATTCTTCCTGAGTATGGGCCCAGTTCTTTACCGTACACATAACGAAGTTCAACTAATGGTTGAGTTTCACAAACAGGGCACTCTCTAGTGGTTAGCTCGCCATGAAAATTTGCAGCTTTTAGTAAATAGGGGTGGGCATCGCATGGATCTTCAACCAAATTCTCACTGCTTCGAATGGCGGCTAAAACTGAGTTTCGCTCCAAAGCAAATTCCAAAATCGCACGGGGTTTCGCAGGGTCAAGCACCAGATCAATCTCTGGTGCTTGGTCTCTTCTCACAGATGAGCTGCTCATATGCGACCTAACGCTAGAGCAATACCAATATTTCAGCCAACGATGTAGCGTGCCTCAATGCAAAAACTCAGTTTGACCAAAGACGTGCTCCGAATAGCCGGGGTTCGACTCTCTGGGCAATTTGGGGATGGCTTAATTCAAGCCACTATCGCGGGCTATTTGTTGTTCTCCCCAGAGAAACAAACATCCGCTTTGAGGGTGGCATTGGTACTAGCAATTATTTTGTTGCCTTATTCAATAGTTGGTCCAGCCGTTGGGGTGCTTGCCGATGCAATTGATAGGCGTCAAATAATTGTTTTTGGAAATTGGGTTAGAGCATTTTTAGGGGTTTGTTTAGTTTTAGTAGTTGCTGGCTCTGGTAATCAAGTGGCGCTAACAATATGTGTCTTGTTATTACTTAGTGTTGATCGATTTGTGTTAGCAGTCTTAAGCACAGTTCTTCCAAGAATTGTCTCTGGGCCACAACTTGTGGCAATAGATGGTTACCTGCCAACAATTGGAACTATCTCAGCAGCTACTGGTGCTGCTGTTGCGGTATTTATTGGCAACATCACAAACTCAATTGAAGCAGCTTTATTAGTAGCTTCGATCATGTATATAGTTTCTGGACTGTTTGGTTTTGGATTCAAAAAAAATCAATTAGGCCCAGAACAGCGAATTGCGTTAGGTGAGGTATGGCGCAGATCAATTAGTGATGCCAAAGATGGCATCACAGTTTTGATTAAAACCAGATCTGCGCGTTATGCGGTTGGTTCTATTTCAGTTCATCGAATTGCATTCGGGGCATTCACAGTTGCAATCATTCTCACTGCTCGAGAGCTTTATGCTGATGAAAATCAAGCTTTAGGCGTAGTTGCTTATTCTTTTGTAATTGCTGCTGCTATTTCTGGATTAGTTGCAGTAATTACTCCAACTGCAGTTACCCGATTAAGCAGACCTAAATGGCTTTTGCTTTTAAGTCTTATAAGTGCTGCGGCCATTGTTGCCAGTTTGGCTGTGAGCCCACTGGTTGGGTTAGGGCTTGCTGGTTTGGCGGTAACTTGTGCACCAGGCGCAAATAAAGTGTTAACAGATGAACGAATTCAGGTAACTATTGCGGATAGCCACCGAGGTCGAGCATTTGCTATTTATGACACGTTAATAAACAGTGCAGTTGTTATTGGGGCATCGCTGTGTGCGCTGCTAAGCAGTTACATTCCAATATTTGATCTTATGGTTTTAGTTACTTTAATTGTATTAGTTCTAGGTTGGTTCTGGGCAGTTGTGGCATACCGAAGCAACTAAGACTTGTTCTGCCACCACTTCATTAACTCTTTAATGGCATCTTCTTTATCCAGTGGGCCTTGTTCCATTCTTATTTCGAGCATGTGCTTATAGGCCTCACCAACTAGCCTTCCTGGCTTTAGGTTGAGCAATTCCATAATCTCAGTTCCATCTAGGTCAGGTCTTATCGCCTTTAGTTCTTCATGTTCAGCCACTTCAGCGATGCGTTTTTCAAGCTGGTCATAACTTGCTTGCAGCGCATCTGCCTTCTTTTTATTTCGAGTAGTGCAGTCTGCTCTAGTTAGTTTGTGTAGCCGAAGTAATTCTTCACCCGCATCAGTTACATAACGTCTGATTGCAGAATCAGTCCATTCCCCTCCACTAAACCCATGGAAGCGAAGATGAAGCTCAACTAATAATGAAACTTGGTCGATAACTTCATTGCTGTAACGCAGCTCTTTGAGACGTTTTTTAACCATCTTCGCTCCCACCACTTCATGGTGGTGGAAGGTCACTCGATTGCCATCTTCAAACTTTCTAGTTTTTGGCTTACCAATGTCATGCAAAAGAGCTGCTAGGCGCAAGATTAAATCTGGTGCAATTTGTGGTTCATGAGTTTTTTCTAGTTCAATTGCTTGTTCAAGAACCACTAGCGAGTGCTCATAAATATTTTTGTGCTTTAAATGCTCGTCTGCTTCTAATTGCATTGCTGGCACTTCAGGCATGATTAAATCCATTAGCCTAGTTTCAATCAAAAGAGTCAAACCTAATCTTGGCTTATCAGCCAAGATTAGTTTGTCAATTTCATCTCTCACTCTTTCTTTAGAAACAATGTTAATTCGCTCTTTCATATCTTTCATTGCTACAACAATTTCTGGTGCAACTGCAAAATTTAGTTGAGAAGCAAATCTAGCTGCGCGAAGCATTCGAAGTGGATCATCATTAAAAGATGATTCAGCAGTGCTTGGGGTTCTAATTGTTTTATTCTCTAAGTCAGTTAAGCCATCATATAAATCAACAAACTCCAATTCTGGTAATTTTACTGCCATCGCATTAATCGAGAAATCTCTACGTCCTAGATCATCTGCTAAGGATTTGCCGTAAACCACTTCAGGTTTTCTAGAACTAGCTTCGTAAGCTTCAGCTCGATAAGTTGTTATCTCAAGTTTTAGATCATCTTTAGATGCACTAATAGTTCCAAAGCGAGCACCTATATCCCAGGTGGCATCAACATAGCCAGAAATTGTTTTAGTAATTTGTTCAGGAGTTGCATCGGTTGTGAAATCTAGGTCGTTGCCAAGTCTGCCTAGTAATGCATCTCGAACGGGCCCACCAACTAGAGCTAACTCAAAGCCATTTTCTTGGAAGAGTTGACCTAATTTGCTGATCACAGGGGAAACTCGCAGTAGCTCTCTAACCCCTGCTGCCAATTTAGCTGTTTTCTCGTCGCCCACGAGCGTCAGCCTAGAGTCGCCTACGATCTGAGTGTGTCTGCTGCGCGCCGCCCACGGCTAATCCCTAGTAAAGGGCTACCTCCTGCCCGGGTGCTCAGAAATGTTAGAGAAACCTCTGCTGGTGGGTTGGTTTTGAACTTAAACCACCCAGATCGTCCAGCAGCCTTGATTGGCAGGTATGACCGCAAGAATCGATTGAATTGGTCTTTGCCTAAAGGGCATATTGAAAAGGGTGAGACTAAAGAAATAGCAGCCACCAGGGAAACTTTGGAAGAAACAGGGATTAAAGCAACTGTCATCGCCCCATTAGGCACCATTAGGTTTTGGTTCTCAGCCACAGATCGTCGAATTCAAAAAACGGTTTATCACTTTTTGATGCTAGCTGAAAGTTTTGAATTAAATGCTGATGACCCAGAAATTGATGAAGTTGCTTGGGTTCCTTATTTAGATTTAAAGCACCGCCTGCGATATGAAGATGAGATAAAGCTATTAAGTAAAGTACCAGGTCTTTTGGGAGAGCTTTGGTAATGCGCCGGCTATCAGTATTAATCGCTCTTATACTTATTTCTTTGACTCTTTCACCAGTTAGCTCAGCTTTGGTGCCCGATGACTTATTGGATCTAAAATCTTTAACGCCTGGCTACATTAAAAGTGGTGGCTCTATAACTGTTCAAGCGGAAACTTTAAACCCTAATATCGATGTTGTTGAGTTGTGGTTAAGCGCACGGCCAATAACAGATCTGTTTGCAATTGAGCAAAATGTCGTGCCAATTACTCAAGCAATAGTAAAGAATAAAAAGGTTGTGCTGACTAAATCTCAAATGCCAGTACTAGCAGATGGAGTTTATCAATTAGTTCTGCGCAGCATTGATGGCACTAAAGTTATTGGCGAGCAAGCAGTTCCACTTGTTGTTGCTAATA
>DBCL01000012.1:168132-172426 GCA_002293025.1 Actinobacteria bacterium UBA959 | reverse complement strand
GCTGGTGTTGTGGGGCTTGGCTATGCCAATGTAGACGCTGACTCATTAACTAAATCTCAATTAGGCTCTCTTGTTGCTGTCTCTAGCTCGAAAACACAAGCAATTCTCGCCAAATCCCAAATAGAGCCAAAGTTGATGGCCTTATGGCCATCACGTGGTGTTTTAAGTAGTGCTGGTTTTGAGTTGGTGGCTAAAAATGCTGTTGATCTGATAGTTACGTCATCTGAAAATAGATCTGGTTTAGTAAATGTTGCCACCAAATCCAAAACAAAATTGACGGCAGCAATTGCACAGGCTCAAGTCACCTCAGCGCTAGAAACAATTGCTAACCCAGTTGAGTTAAGGCAGCACCTAATTGCTGGTTCAACAGTAAATTCTGATGTTTTTGTGCTGGCGGCACCTTTAGGTTGGGTGCCAAGTTATCAAGCTGCAATGACTGCAGTTTCTATTTTCGATCTACCTTGGCTGGATTTAAAGCCAGTATATGAATTGACGAGTTTAGCTAAAGATGGGGTTGCGCCAGGTTTTGAGTTAGAACGTAAAACATTTAGTAATACTCATCTAAAGAGTCTGGCTTTGGCTAATAATAAATATCGTGATTTAGTTGCAACCACTGACGAAAATGATTCAAGTCAGCTAACAGCCGCTTTTGAAATTTTAAGCTCTGCTTCCACTTGGTGGTGGAAGGCTAGAAGCTCTGGCGTATTGTTTAGTGAAGCCGCTGCTCAGGCAATCGCCAAACAAAGTAATGCATTACAAGTTGTAGCTAGAAATAAGATCGTATTGCCAGATAAAACAGGTTCAGTGCCAATCACAATAGTCAATGATCGAACAACTGATGCAAAATTAAAGATTGCTGGCAGATCTATCAATACATCAGTTGTTCGAATAGAGCCAGTAGTTGTCACTGTCCCAAAGAATCGAAAGACTGTGATTGAGCTTCCCATTGAAGTAGTTTCGGGTGCACAGTCTCTAGTCGAGATTGTTATTACTAGCCCCCAGAATGAACCAACTACGCTGCCAAGCTCGATAATTAGAATTGAGGTAAGTTCTTATGGCAACACAGCTAAATTCATTCTGTTTGGAGCCTTCGGGGTGTTGTTAATTTTGAGCCTTATCTCGATTATTAATCGTGTGCGAAACCGGAAAACTAATGCTGATGCTTTAGCCTCAGATACAAGAGGTGGGCTTTGAATTCGGTAAAGGATCTATTTAAGAACACATCAGCTATGGCTGTTGGCACTGTGCTGTCTCGAGTAACTGGGGTTATTAGAACTGCTGTAATTGTGGCAGCTTTAGGTTTTGGCCCACTTGCTGATGCTTACAGCATTGGAAACACGCTACCCAACATTATTTACATACTAACTGTTGGTGGTGCTTTAAATGCAGTGTTTATCCCTCAGCTAATACGGCACATGAAAGATGATGCCGACCTGGGTCGTGCTTATACCGACCGATTGCTTACTGCTGTTGGTTTAATTCTGTTGGTAATTACTGTCTCAGTTGTGTTGTTAGCCCCTTGGATTATCTCGATCTATCTACCTACTGGTTGGGCTGAAGCTGATAAGAGTGCCACTTTACTGTTTGCTAGATATTTACTGCCGCAAATATTCTTTTACGGAATATTTGCGTTGCTATCTCAGGTTTTAAACTCTAGAGACAAATTCATTGTCCCTATGTTTGCCCCGATCATAAATAATCTGGTAGTTATTGTGGCAGGCGTAATTTTCTTTATCGAAGTTTCAGGCACGAACGCATTGATTATTTCTGATCGGGGATTGATTTTTCTTTCAGTTTTCACAACATTAGGTATTGCGCTACAGGCGCTCATCTTGGTGCCTTATCTCATTAAAGATGGGTTTAGGTACAGGCCTAGATTTGATTTTAGGGACTCTGGCTTGTCAGATACTTCAAAATTAGCCGCTTGGACAATTGCTTTAGTTCTAGTAAATCAGATCAGTTATGCAGCGGTTGCTCGCATTGCTGCTACCGCTAATGACTCTAGTGTGAATACGGTTGGGTTCACTGCTTACCAAAATGCACATTTAGTTTTCTTGCTACCACACGCTGTGTTAACAGTTTCCTTAGTAACGGCACTTCTGCCAAGTCTTTCTAGAACTGCACACGCTAAGGATTTAGCCCGTGTTGGGGTTGATATTGAGAAAGCGCTTCGAACGCTTACAGTTTTATTGATTCCAGTTTCATTGATGATGTTTGCGCATGGTCAAACAATCATGGTTACTTTGTTTGCGCGCGGCAATGCAACAGTTGTGCAATCAGCGCTCACCGGATCTGTTTTGGCGGCTTTTGCTCTGGGCTTACTGCCATTCACGGTGTTTTATCTTCTTAGTCGAGCCTGCTACGCCCAAGAAGACACCAAAACACCTTTCTATTTCACAATTGTGATGAATATGGTGCAGCTATTTATTGCTGCATTCTTTGTGGTTAACACTAAGCAGTCTGCCTGGGTTGTGGGTCTTGGTTTTGGTTATTCCTTGGGTTATTTAGTTGCAGCAATTGGTATGTTGTTATTGCTACGAAAACCGCTATCTTTGAAATTTGGCAAGTGGGGCGAAACGTCAATTGTTATTCTTTTTGTGAGCTTTTTTGCTGTGGTAGTTAGTTATCTGGTTGCAGCTTTTATTGATGGCTTACTGCCTGATGCAACCTGGAGTTATTTGCTTGAGTTATTGATTGCAACAGCTGCTGCAATAAGTGTTGTTGCAGGTATTCATAAGTATCACCCAATTAAAGAAATAGGTGAGTTGGTGCGTCTAGTTCGCCGGGCCAGTAACTAATGGCTCAACTGTTTGGCAGATATGAACTAACTGAACGTTTAACAGTAGATAAAGGGGCTGCTTGGTGGCGCGGGTGGGATCCACAGCTAGAAAGAGATGTATCAATCTGGGTAATCTCAAAGACAGACCCTAGAGCCAACAAATTAGTTCAAAGCGCAACCAGTGCTTCGAATCTGCATGATGAACGTGTGTTGCGAGTTTTAGATATCTTAAATACTGATCAAGAAGCAGCAATTGTTAGTGAGTGGGCACATGGTGTGTCAATTGCTGAACGGGTAGCAGGTCGTGCACCACTGAGAAACATTAATGAAGTGATTGAGTCACTTGGACAATGTCTTTTAAACACTCACCAAGCAGGTGTTGCTCATGGAGCACTCAAACCAGATGACGTGGTCTTAACCCCAAGTGGGATAAAGATTAGAGGGTTTGGTATCCACGCTGCGTTAGTTGAAAATGCGCTAGCAGTTGATGATTTTCAATCAGATTTAATCTCAGTTGGTGGGGTGGCCTATGCCGCCTTAACTGCCACTTGGCCACTGCTCACAAAATCAAGCCTGCCGCCAGCTACTTTGGTTGGCAGCAGTGTGGTGCTGCCAAGTCGAGTGCTGCCAGGCGTTAAAGGTAATTGGGATCTGTTCGTGAAATCAACTCTTCCAACAATTAATCCGTCATCACCAAGCAGTGACTTAAGTATTTCAAGTTTATTGGAATTAATTAAAGCTGATGAAGTGAAGATTAAATCTATTGCTCCAGATTTATTGCCGCCTGTTACATTAACAAAGAACTCATTTTTGAAAGTGGTAGGAATAATCAGCGCAGTATTTTTGATTGGTTTGAGTTTGGTTTTTGTTGGCCTAACCGATGAAGTTGAAACCCAGATTGGCATTAATGAGCAAACCGATACATTTCTAAGAACTGAGTCAGTGCCCATTGCAACAGTGATAATTGTTGGTGAAACTGATGATTCTCGATTGGTCAGTTATGTATTAGATGACAACTCGAATACATCGGTTTCGTTGGTTGATGGCATGGGTATCCAATTGAAATTTCTTGAGCGTCGAACAGTTCAGTCTGTTGAGTTGGAATTTTCTAGTCCAGGTTTAGACCTGATTGCACAAGTAACTAAAACTGCCATTACCAGCCCTAACAAGGAAGGCGTGTTGGGCTCAATCAAGGAAGCTGCTACCAGTGCTGTTGTTAGCGGAGAGCGGTTCTTTACTGGCGATTATCTGACGATCTGGTTCTCATTACCTGAGGGCTTTAGTGGTCGAGTTTCGAAGATCAATGTGCTGGGCACAGCTCAATAAGTAGACTTAGGTCTATGTCAACTAAAGAAAATCCTCTAGATCTAGTAATTATTGGCTCTGGCCCTGCTGGCTACACAGCAGCAATTTATGCAGCCCGAGCCCAACTAAAGCCACTTTTGTTTGAAGGTGCAGTCACAGCTGGTGGCGCCTTGATGAATACCACTGAAGTTGAAAACTTCCCAGGTTTTG
>DBCL01000012.1:167222-168005 GCA_002293025.1 Actinobacteria bacterium UBA959 | reverse complement strand
AAACACCTAAAAGATGATCGTGGCAATGAATACTTTGCTAAATCAGTTGTTTTGGCAATGGGCTCTGGTTATCGCCAATTAGGAATTCCTGGTGAAAAAGAGTTAAGTGGTCATGGTGTTTCTTGGTGTGCCACTTGTGATGGTTTCTTCTTTAAAAACCAAGTTATTGCAGTTGTGGGTGGTGGCGACTCTGCGATTGAAGAAGCCACCTTCTTAACTAGGTTTGCCAGCAAGGTTTATTTGATTCATCGCCGAGACTCACTTCGAGCATCCAAGATTATGCAGAAACGGGCTGAGGCCGATCCAAAACTTGAGTTTGTGTGGAATACCGGGGTGACCGAAGCGGTTGCTGAATCTGGCAAACTCGCTTCGATTAAGACTGTTAACACAGTAACTGGTGCTGAAGGCACATTAGATGTAACTGGGCTGTTTATTGCAATCGGTCACGACCCTAGAAGTGAACTAGTTAAGGGCCAGGTTGACCTAGACGAGAACAATTATGTGTTGGTTAAACCAGGTAGCACAGCCACCAACCTTGATGGTGTTTTTGCTTGTGGTGACTTGGTTGACCACACCTACCGACAAGCCATCACTGCAGCTGGTACTGGCTGTGCGGCAGCGCTAGATGCAGAGCGTTGGTTAAGTCACCAGTAGTTTTTTGATTTAGAATTGTCAAGAAGGAGTAACTATGTCAAATGTAAAGATTCTTACAGATGCCAGCTTTAACACTGAAATAGCATCTGCTCAAACTGCAGTAGTTGTTGATTTTTGGGCAGAGTGGTG
>DBCL01000012.1:165746-167178 GCA_002293025.1 Actinobacteria bacterium UBA959 | reverse complement strand
GAAGAAATTGCCAATGAGAATGTGGGTAAAATTCAAATTGCCAAACTTAATATTGATGAAAACCCAGTAGCACCAGGTACTGCCGATATTCGTTCAATTCCAACTTTGAATGTTTATCAAGGTGGTCAGTTAGTAAAGCAGCTAATTGGTGCAAAACCAAAAGCTGTTTTGTTAGCCGAGCTTGCTGAATTTTTGAAATAATAGCTTTTGCGTTACAAACTAGGAGATTCTGGCCCAGCCGTTAGCGATATTCGCGAACGGCTGGTTCGTCTAGGTTTGTTACCTAGTTCTAACTCAATTGAATTCGATAATGAAGTACTAAGTGCTATCAAATCATTCCAAACTGCGCGCGGGTTGAGTGTGGATGGAATGGTTGGCGCAGACACTTGGGCTCGTCTAGATGAAGCCGTTTGGGCGCTGGGGGATCGAGATTTGCTTTTCACCCCAGGTCACCTAATTCATGGTGATGATGTGGCACAACTTCAACAAAGGCTTAGTCAATTAGGTTTTAGTTGTGGAAGAGTTGATGGGATCTTTGGCAAGTTAACTGATCATGCTGTTCGAGAATTTCAAAAGTCAATAGGAATTAGCGCTGATGGTGTTGTTGGTTTAGACACCGTTCAAGGATTACATAGACTCGCAAAAACAGTTGCTGGTGGTAATGCTGCCGCACTTCGTGAAAAATTAAGACATGAAAGTAAGCGAACTGGCATTGCTGACAAAGTTGTAGTGCTTGATGTTGGTAATGACCCATTCACGGATCCAGCGTTCAGCGCTGACGCAATTGAATTAGCGAGTCAAGTTGTTGACTTACTAGAAGGCAAATTGAGTGCTTTAGGAACAACAGTTTTGTTAACCCACTCAAAAGATGGTCGTCCAACAACAATAACTAGGGCAGATTTTGCTAACTCAGCTGCTGCTGACGTCTTGCTTAGTGTGCAGATAGGTATCAGTAGTGACCCATCAATGCGAGGTGTTAGTGCTTATCATTTTGCGGGCACGCATGGGTACTCTGTTTTAGGGGTTGAGCTTGCGACTTTTGTGGTTGATCAAGTTATTGCCTTTACCCAGCTGACAAATCCTCAAATCAAAGGAAAATCGTGGACATTACTAAGAGCCACAACAATGCCAGCTGTGGTTGTGGAGTTGGGGTTTATTACAAACAATGAAGATTCGTTGTTAGTAAGAGATCCTGCTCTGCTAAACCAGTCTGCTCTTGGTCTGGTAGCAGCCTTAATAAAATTTTTTGAGCCTGGTTAAAAACAGTTTTGGGTTAGTGATATTTCATGGGGAGCTGGTCTTTAAATTTTTTTGTATTTCGTCTTTTGTATAGTGAGGTGGCTTTGAGTAATCTAGCCTATGATTGCTTAATTCTAAAGAGTACTTTTATCATCAGATTTGTGTTGAAATGGAGCCTTCGTGTCTGACTCAG
>DBCL01000012.1:162656-165726 GCA_002293025.1 Actinobacteria bacterium UBA959 | reverse complement strand
AAATGGATCACATTTAGATCCTTGGGTTGAGGCTTATGCCTCTCGAACTATTGGGATGCGCGAAAGTGAGATCCGAGCACTATTCGCTGTTGCCTCCAGACCTGAAGTTGTTTCACTAGCTGGTGGTATGCCGTTTGTGGAAGCACTTTCGGGTGAGATGATGTCAAAAGTTACTGAATCCGTATTAAACAAACACTCTAATGTGGCATTTCAATATGGCAGCGGTCAAGGTGATCCAAACTTAAGAGAGTCAGTTCTTGAAGTTATGAAACCAACTGGGCTAACTGCACACCCAGATGACATAGTTATTACAGCCGGTTCACAAATGGCAATAAACCTTATTTGCATGGTGATGATTGACCCAGGGGATGTGATCTTGGTCGAATCCCCTTCTTATGTTGGAGCTTTAGGTGTGTTTAGGATGTATGAAGCTGATGTCCGACATGTAGCAATGGATGATGATGGATTAAATCCAACTGCCCTTTTAGAAACTATTGCTCAGGTTAGAAAAGAAGGTAAGAAGCCAAAGCTTCTTTATACGATCCCTTCTTATCAAAACCCAGCAGGTTTAACTCAACCTCCTGCTCGACGAGCAGAACTCATTGCTATTGCTCAGCGGGAAAATATCTTGATCATTGAAGATGATGCTTATGCCCTGTTGGGTTTTGATGGGATGGTCAATCGCCCTATGGCTGCTGATGAAAAAGAGCGTGTTGTTTATTGTGGGTCATTTAGCAAGATCATCTCCTCTGGGTTACGAACTGGTTGGGCAGTTGCACCAAAAGCTCTCAAGTCAAAATTGGTTCTAGCTAACGAATCAGCAACTTTGTGCCCAAGTAATTTCACGCAATTAATTGTGGATGAGTATTTGCGGACTCAAGATTGGCAAGCACAGGTGGCTTTATTTAGAGATCTTTATCAAGAACGCAGAGATGCGCTTTTATCTGCGATGGATGAGTTAATGCCTAAAGGTATTAGTTGGACTGTGCCTAAAGGTGGTTTTTACACCTGGCTAACCCTGCCACAAGGTGTTGATGCAACTGCCATGCTGCCTAAAGCAGTTGATGCACTGGTGGCATATGTTCCTGGAACTGGTTTCTTCGCTAATGGGCTAGGCAAAGAGAATCTAAGACTTTCTTATTGTTACCCAACACCAGAGCGCATCAAAGAAGGCATTAAGCGATTGGCCAGTGTTTTAGAAGCAGAGATTGGTTAATTAGTCTCGATCAATCAAGTTAGCAAGTCTGCGCAGATCTTCAAGGGTTGCATATTCAATAACTATCTTGCCGCGCTTCTCGCTGCCTTCAACTCTAACCCTGGTATCTAGTCGATCTGAAAGACGTTCAGCGATTGATGTTGCTGCTGCTGGTGCGGGTTTTCTAGTTCGTGACTTAGAAATGCGGGCTCGTCCATCCCCATCACCTAACGAGATAATTTCTTCAGTGCTGCGCACACTTAAGCCTTCAGCGACTATTCGTTCAGCTAAGCGCTCTTGGGCTGAAACATCATTTAATGAAAGAAGTGCTCTGGCATGGCCGGCCGATAGCACGCCAGCTGCAACTCTGCGCTGAATTGGAACTGGAAGCTTTAAGAGTCTAAGTAGGTTGCTGACTTGTGGTCTGGATCTGCCAAGTTTGGCTGCTAACTCTTCTTGAGTGCAACCAAAATCATTAAGTAATTGAGAATAAGCAGAGGCTTCTTCTAGTGCATTTAGTTGAGCGCGATGCAAGTTTTCTAACAAAGCATCGCGCAGTAACAACTCATCTGATGTTTCTCTGATTAACGCAGTAATTGTTTTGAAGCCAGCCGCTTGCGCTGCGCGCCAGCGGCGCTCACCTGCTACTAATTCATATCTGTCACCAACAGGGCGTACCACAATTGGTTGCAGTAGTCCAACTTCTTTTAAGCTAAAAGTTAGTTCGTCAAGATCTGCTTCATCAAAAACTACTCGTGGTTGTTTTGGGTTTGGTGATATTTGGTTAAGCACTATTTCTTTAAGGGTTAAACCCGGCACCACTTGAGTTTCAGTTGTGGGAGTAGTTGTTGGCCTTGGTAGTTGGGTAGGTGTTGGCACACTATTTGTATTTTCGGTTGGTGGAATTAATGCACCAAGCCCTCTGCCTAAACCTCTGCGATCGTTATTCATGATGCCTGTTTAATCCCTGCACCAATGTTTGCAATCTCAGTTGCTGCACTTAAATAAGTTTGAGCACCAACAGATGTGCCGTCATAAGTAAAAATAGTTTGTTGATGTGATGGTGCTTCACTCAAGCGCACAGCACGCGGCACAACTGATGTTAAAACTCTGCTACCAAAGTGACCACGAACTTCATCAACAACTTGTTGTGATAGTTTGGTTGTTGAGTTAAACATCGTCATTAAAATTGTGGAAACATCTAATAAAGGGTTTAGGTGTTCGCGAACTAACTCAACATTTTTAAGTAGTTGGCCTAACCCTTCAAGTGCGTAATACTCACACTGAATTGGTATCAAAACTTCTTTAGCTGCAACTAGTGCGTTTAAAGTTAGTAAACCTAAACTTGGTGGGCAATCAAGAAATACATAATCAATTTTTCTACCGTGTTTGGCTTGATGCTCTGATAAATAACCTTCGAGTGCTCGAGCCAATCGATACTCACGAGCAACTACATTTACTAACTCAATTTCAGCGCCTGCTAAATCAATTGTGGCTGGTGCACCAAACAACCCAGGAACTGCTGGGCACTCTTTAACAATTGAACCAAATGATTGACCTTCGACCATAACTGCATAAACATCTGGGGTGCCAACATGATGATCAATAGCTAGCGCAGTGGATGCATTACCTTGTGGGTCGACATCTACAACTAAAACATGTAGTCCACTTAAAGCCATTGCAGCAGCTAAGTTAACTGTGGTGGTGGTTTTACCAACACCACCTTTTTGATTAGCTACTGCAATTATGCGAGTGTTTACCGGTTTAGGTAATGGTGGTAACTTCTTAATTCGTACATTTGGTACAGCTGTCTCAGTCACAAATCCTCCTAGACGTATTGTTTCACGTGAAACGTCTAGATGCGATCTTTTATTT
>DBCL01000012.1:161849-162575 GCA_002293025.1 Actinobacteria bacterium UBA959 | reverse complement strand
TCCAGGATTAGGCCATGTTTTCGCATAGTGGGCTTGGCCTCAGCTAGCTCAATGTCGGCTTTTTCGCCCTTCAACAGGACTAGTTTCCCGTGGTGCTCCATCAGCGGCTCTCCCCAAGCGATCAGTTGAGCAACTGAGGCCACAGCTCTAGCGGTAACCACATCTGCCACTAACTGGCCGTGCATCTCCTCTGCTCGGGCTCGGTGAATTTGAATGTTTGTAAGTCCTAGCAAGTTGATGGTTTCCTCTAGAAACTCAACCCCTCGCTGCTTTGGTTCAATTAGACGCACGGCCAGATCAGGCCGAATGATTCCTAGGGCAATTCCAGGAAGTCCTGCCCCAGTTCCGATATCAATTAATGAGCAGCCTTCTGGAATTAGGGTTTCTAGCACAATTGAGTTGCCAATATGGCGATCCCAAACCTTGGGAGCTTCTCCTGGGCCTAATAGGCCCCGCTCAATAGCTGTGGTTTCGAGTATTCGGGCAAAGTTTGTAAGGCCGGTTTTGGCCTCTGGGTAAGCGGTTAAGACTGCTGTTTCACGTGAAACATTGGTCATGGGTGAGGTAGTACCACAATGTATCTGTTTGGCTCTTCGCCTTCAGATTCACTTGATGCACCTGCTGCCCCAACGGCATCGTGGATTACTTTGCGTTCAAAGGCGTTCATTGGGTCCATCTTGATTGGCTTTTTGCTAGAAAGTGCCTTTTTGGCGGCTTCGGTACCAA
>DBCL01000012.1:152663-161723 GCA_002293025.1 Actinobacteria bacterium UBA959 | reverse complement strand
AGGGCTTCCAACACTGCACCATCTTCACCCACTAGGGAACTTAGTTCTCCGCCTTCGATTGCAACCAAGGCTCGGTCTCCTTCAACATCTAACTCAATATCTCCGTCTAGGTCGGCAATATCAAGTAATGCCTCTAGGTAGTCGGCAGCAATGTCTGCCTCACGTTCTAGCTCTTGAATTCTGTTCTCTTCCATTTAAACCTCACTAATAGGATAAATCCGAAATTTACTTTTTGCGCCTTTTACTTCTAGGTTGTTTCTTTGGCTGATTTCTTACTGGTGGTTCCTCGATTACATCGTGAGCCTCTGGCGTTGGCTCCACAATTCCTTTTTTAGCTTTCTTAATCTCTTTGCGCTTGAGCCAAGCGTCGTAGGCTGGTGAACCTGGTGTTGGTGAATTTCTAATTACCCAAAATTGTTGGAACATCGTCCAAACGTTTGTGGTGGACCAATAAATTAAAACACCAATTGGGAAACCAATACCGCCGACTGCAAAAATAATTGGGAAAACGTAAAGCAAAATCTTTTGTTGTTGAACCATTGGGTTGTTTGGTGCAGCGTTCTTTAAAATTAATTGTCGTTGAGTAATAAACGTTGTGGCCGACATAAAAATAATTAATCCGACTGTTAAGCCAATTGTTGCAGCCTGGGAAGGGGTCTCGCCTGAGTTAAGCAAGGTTGCATAAATTGGCACACCAAAAACTTCAGCAGCTCTAGCTTGCTCAACCAGCTCCATATTATTTTGAAAGAGTCCTTGGGGCTTTCTGGTGGCAATTCCTTGCAGCACCCTAAACAAAGCAAAGAAGACTGGTGCTTGCAACAAGATTGGCAGACATGAAGCAAATGGGTTGGTCTTAGTTTCGCGATATAGCTTCATGGTTTCTTGGCCAAGCTTTTCGCGATCATCTTTGTATTTCTTTTGAAGTGCTTGAATTTGTGGCTGAATAGCCTGCATATTTCTAGTTGCTCGGATCTGCTTCACAAATAGCGGGATTAACAAAATTCGAATCACAATTACTAAACCAATAATTGATAGCGCCCACGAGACTCCAGAGCGAGCACCAAACACTGGGGCTAGCAGTGAGTGGAAGGTAATTAGAATCCAGGAAACTATGTCTTCTAGTAGGTGGAATACCCACACAAAAGGCGCGAAGATAGTAGACATTTAGATGCTCACTTTGGTTGCGGTTATTGGGGTTTTTAACTGTTTTGGGGTTCCGTCAAGTTTTATGTCTGGCGTCCATTGACCTTTAGTTGGAACTGGGTCAACCCCTCCATGGGTGAATGGATTGCAGCGCAGCACCCGCCACACCGACAACAAAAACCCTTTAACTGGTCCATGTGTCTTGAAGGCGGTGGCGGCATAGTTTGAGCATGATGGGTGCAATCTGCAAGATTGCGCCTTCATTGGGGATAAAACCTTTTGATAAAGCTTGATCAAGAATATAAATGGTGCGCTTAACAAATTGTTAAACATTTGCATTCACCTTGCTAATGCCTGTTTGAATATCTCTTTTTAAGTTTTCGGTTGGGGTGCTAGCCGCATTACTTAAAGCCCGAACCACGATTGCTTTTGGATTATTAAGCTGGGTGATCTCAGTCATCATGATGTGTCTTAAAACTCTGGTGACGCGGTGTCGTTGAACTGAGTTCCCAACTTTCTTAGAAACTGTAAAAGCGACTTGGCTAACTTCAGAATTTGTTTGTGGTAACCAGTGCAGCACCACTGAACCGCTTGGGGTTTTTTTACCTTTACTTAGAACATGGGCCACGTCGCCGCGACGGCGCAGCCGGTATTTAGCCGGCATCATTGAATTACTTAAGCCGAGATGTTGGAGCGGCCTTTGCGGCGACGAGCGCTCAAGATTGCTCGACCTGCACGGGTGCGCATCCGCTGACGAAAGCCATGCTTTTTGTGCCTACGTCTATTGTTAGGCTGAAATGTGCGTTTAGTGGTCACGATGGCTCCAAAACTAGTTTCGCGGATTGCGACCGTTTTGATCGCTGGCGGAGCATACCCCAAGGGGCTCAACCAAAATTGCAGGTGGTGTGGGAGCGCATTTTCTGGGTAGTTTGGTCACAGTTTGGTAGCGACACGCGGTTTTGTCCACATTTTTTGCCCCCCACCTTGATTTAAGGGAGGCCTTGGGGATAAGTTTCGCCCCCGCCTACATATCTGTGGACGAGAACCTACCCTTGAGGAGGTCTTGTGAAAGACACTTTAGATCTAGCTGATGTTTGGGCTAGAAGCTTGACCCATTTGTCCGATGTGTCCCTTTCTCCACAAGACCGGGCGTTTGTGGCTTTAACCAAACCTTTGGCGGTGATTGAGGGAACGGTATTGATTGCCAGCCCTAATGAATTTACTAAAGATGTTTTAGAAACCAGATTAAAACCTGTATTAACCGCAGCGCTCACCGCAGAGTTAGGTTATGAGGTTCGATTAGCCGTGTCGGTTGATCCTTCTATTGCACCAGCCCTTGATGAAGAGTTAACAGATGAGATGGCAGATGCAACTTATGCCAAGCCAAATTCAAATCCGGCAATTGACGAAGAGTTCAATAGACCAGGAACAGGATCTCCAGCTAGCCGAATTGATAGTGATAGTCGACTAAGCCCAAAATATAACTTTGATACATTCGTAATTGGTTCTTCCAATCGCTTTGCACATGCGGCTGCGGTTGCAGTGGCAGAACAGCCATCCAAGGCTTACAACCCATTATTTATTTATGGTGGATCAGGTTTGGGTAAGACACATCTTTTGCATGCAATTGGTCACTACACCCGAAGCTTGTATGCGGGTGCCAAGGTTCGATATGTCAGCTCAGAAGAATTTACTAATGAGTTTATTAACTCTATTCGAGACGACAAGGCCGCAGTATTTCAAAAGAAATACCGCGATATAGATGTTTTGTTAGTAGATGACATTCAATTCTTAAGCGGTAAAGTTCAAACCCAAGAAGAGTTCTTCCATACTTTTAACACATTACATAATGCAAACAAACAGATTGTGGTCACATCAGACTTGCCGCCAAAACAACTGCAAGATTTTGAAGATCGAATGCGCTCAAGGTTTGAGTGGGGATTAATAACAGATGTGCAGCCCCCTGACTTAGAAACTCGTATTGCTATTTTGCGCAAAAAAACAGCGCAAGAGCGTTTAAATGTGCCAGCTGATGTTTTGGAATTTATAGCTTCTAGGGTTTCTAGCAACATTAGAGAGCTTGAGGGTTCTTTAGTTCGAATTACTGCGTTCGCGAATTTAAACCGCCAGCCGGTAAATATTGATATTGCTGAGGTGGTTTTAAAGGATGTAATTCCTGAGTCAGTTGGCCCAGAACTCACTGCACCTTTAATTATGACTCAAGCTGCTGCTTATTTTGGGGTTTCTATGGATGACCTAACAGGTGCCTCAAGATCTAGGGTTTTGGTAACTGCTCGCCAAATTGCTATGTATTTGTGTCGCGAGCTAACAGATTTATCGCTACCAAAAATCGGTCAGGCTTTTGGTGGCCGAGACCACACCACAGTTATGCATGCAGATCGTAAAATTAGGCAGTTAATGGCTGAAAGACGAAGCTTGTATAACCAGATAGCTGATTTAACTGCTCGTATTAGGACGGAAGCCCGCAAGGGTTAACCATCCACGGTCTGGGGGTTAGTTGTGGATAACTCTTTAGGTTTCATGGGGGTAATTAGCTAGATTGTTTAAGTTATCCACAAGAAACATTAATTTGAATTTGTTAGGGTGTTTTGGTGGATAAATTAGGTGTGTTTATGCTCTGTTTATCCACAGTTAAACCTTAGGTAAATGGTGTTTGATCAGGATAATTGGAAGTTATCCACAAAACACACTATACCTACGACTACTACTAACTATTTAGATATGAAAATTAGGGCTATTAGTAGGTGTGGGTAACTTCAAAGACCTAAACCACTACCAATGGTTCAAAAAGTCTGGGACCATAACCACAACTAAACTACAAAGAAGTAATTAAAGGGGAAGTGTGAAGTTTCAAGTAGAGCGCGGGCCTTTCACGGAAGCTGTGAGTTGGGCTGCACGAACATTGCCATCTAGACCTGCCCGAGCAGAGCTCGCCGGGTTAATGATTGACGCTAAATCAGGCGAGATACACCTTTCAACATTTGATTTTGAAACTAGCGCCCAAGCCACAATAACTGCAAACGTTGCAACCCCTGGAAAAATACTTGTTAACGGAAAAATTCTGGCTGACATAACAAAAGCCCTACCTAATAAACCAATAACAATTGAAGTAACAGGAAACAGAGTCGAGTTAACTTGCGATAGGTCTAATTTCTTATTACCAACTATTCCCGACGAGAACTACCCAGCTCTTCCAAATCTTCCACAAAGTGGTGGAACGGTTAACGCAATCGAGTTTGCGAACGCCGTGTCAGCTGTTGCAACTGCGGCTGGTATGGACAGCACACTTCCAATGTTAACTGGAATTAAAGTGGAAATTTCTGGAGATAGCTTAACGCTAGCTGCAACAGATAGATATCGCTTAGCTGTAAAAGAAATTAAATGGACCCCAGATAATAATAAAATTGAGTTGCAGGCCTTAATTCCTGCAAGGAATTTAAATGACGCTGCTAAAACCATAGCTGGTGATTCGGTACGTATCACTTTTTCTACTGAAGAAGAAGACGTGCGTTTAGTTGGTGTTGAGTCAACCGGGCGCAAAACCACCAGCAGGCTTCTTGACGCGGAGTTTCCTAAATACAAAACACTACTTCCGACTGAATCCTCAACAGTTGTAACTATTGACACACAATCATTAACTGATTCTGTGAAACGCATGGCGCTAGTTGCTGAACGAAACGCACCAGTTAGGTGCAGTTTTAACAATTCAGAAGTTGTATTAACTGCAGGTAATGGCGATGACCCAACTGCAACTGAGGTAATTGAGTGTGAGATTAACGGCGAAGGACTAGATATTGCATTTAACCATCAATATTTAATTGATGGGCTGAATGTTTTAGGTTCTCCAAAAGCACAACTTATGTTTACTTCACCGTCAAAACCAGCAATTCTTGCTGCTGGCGGAGAAGCCAACCCTAATTACCGCTACTTATTAATGCCTGTTCGTTTAACTGGCTGATGTATTTAGAGAAACTCTCACTTAGAAACTTTCGGTCACACCAAAGCCTAGATCTAAGTTTTATTCCAGGGGTTATTTGTTTTTTAGGTAATAACGGGCAAGGCAAAACAAACATTGTTGAAGCTATTGGCTATCTAGCGAACCAAGAAAGCCATCGCGTTTCAACTAACCTCCCTTTAATAAACAAAGAGGCTAAATCAGCCACAATCACCGCCAACATCAACCAAGAAGACGCCACAACCCAAATTGAGATTGAAATAACAACTGGTAAAAGTAATAACATCTCAATAAACAAAAACCCAATAACCAAAAACAAAGAAGCACTTCATATTTTATCTGTTGTGACTTTTGCCCCCGAAGACTTAGAAATACTAAAAGGTGATCCAAGTGCTCGAAGAGCCTTCATCGACACCATTTCAACACAATTAAACCCAAGGGTTGCAGGTATTAGGTCAGATCTCGACCGAGTCCTAAAACAACGAAACTCTCTTTTAAAAAGTGCAGCAATGTTAAATGGGAAGGCCCAACAAACAGCAATTAGCACTTTGAGTGTATTTGATGAGCGCTGGGTGGAGCTAGCTGCTGAGTTGATTGAAGTGCGGTTACTAGTCTTAACGCAACTTGAACCAATTATTGCAAAGCATTATCAAGAGATAGCTCCAAAAAATCAAATCACTTTAAAGTACCAACCATCTTGGATTGACGTATTACCTCCAAATTTAACTAAACTTGAAATAATTAATGCTTTAAATCTATCTATTTTAGATGTTCGCACTGAAGAATTAAATAGAGGTGTTTCTCTCACCGGCCCACATAGAGATGAAATAGGTTTCTACTTAAATGAGTTACCGGTAAAAGGTTATGCCTCACATGGAGAAACTTGGTCGTTAGCGCTTTCAATCAAACTAGCAAATCTAACTCTATTAAAAGAATCCGTGAACACTAAGTCAGCACCAATACTTGTGTTAGATGATGTTTTTGCTGAGCTGGATGATCAACGCCGAGAACAACTTATGCAAACAGTTGCCCAAACTGAGCAGACATTTATTACTGCGGCCGCTCAAGTAGACTTACCAAGCAACCTTGGCGGAAAGATCTTTAGATTAGATAATGGGGTGGTTGTTGGTGGTTAATCCAAAAGACCCAGGTAGATCTCTTTTACAAAGACTAACCAAAAGAAGCCCACTAATTCAAACAAACAACAACAAGAGCACTAGAGACCCACTTCTAATCTCGGACGCACTATCTGAACTAGTTGAAAACGCTGGTTGGCAAACCCATCGAGACTTAGCACAACTACAAGACCAATTCAAAGACGTAGTTGGCGCTGAGACAGCTGAGCATTTATTGATTGAGAATTTCGATGGCGAACTACTAACACTTCGGGCAGACTCAACTTCTTGGGCAACCCAACTTAAATATTTGCAACCTGTCTTGTTAGAGAAGTTGCAAACAGCAGCACCAACACTTGGAATTCGAAATGTCCAAGTTTTACCCCCAACCCCCAATAAAACCCCTGGGGCCTGGCGAGTGCGACAAGGCAAAAGGCGCTAGTTATCCCCAGAATGTGTATGCCTGTGGATAGTCTTTTAACCCCTAACCAAAAAGCCTATTTAAGCCCCTAAAGGCAACAAACCTTGATAGTGAGTTCCTGTGGATAACTAGGTCAAAACAGCCAGCGGTCGTTTTAGCGGTCAATTCAAGGCTAATAACTCTCTCTCAAGGGCTCAAACGTGAGTCACAACGAGTAGAATCAAGCCCCACACAAAATAGAACCCAGGAGAACCTCCTTTTGTCTTATGACGCCAGTGCCATTCAAGTCCTTGAGGGCCTTGATGCTGTTCGTAAACGCCCCGGAATGTATATCGGATCCACCGGAGAGCGCGGACTACACCATTTGGTTTATGAAGTAGTTGATAACTCAGTTGATGAAGCGATGGCGGGTTACGCCACACATATTCAAGTTCGCTTGTTAACAGACGGTGGTGTTCAAGTAACTGATGATGGTCGTGGAATTCCAGTAGATGAACATCCAGTTGAAAAGAAACCAGCTGTTGAAGTTGTGTTAACTACTTTGCATGCCGGTGGAAAATTTGGTGGAAGCGGCTATCAAGTATCTGGCGGACTACATGGTGTTGGTGTTTCTGTTGTTAATGCTTTAAGTACCAAACTAGAGGTTGAGGTTAGACGCGAAGGCTCTTTTTGGAATCAAACTTATTTACACGGTGTCCCACAAGCAGCATTGAAAAAAGGCAAAGCAGCAACTGACACTGGAACTATGGTTACCTTTTGGGCAGACTCAAATATATTTGAAACTACTAATTACACTTTTGAAACTTTAGCAGCCAGGTTTAGAGAGATGGCTTTTCTAAATAAAGGTATGCGAATCACTCTAGTTGATGACCGAGAGTTAATTGACGATCAACCTCGAATGGTTGATTACAAATATGATGATGGTCTAATCGATTTTGTTAAACACATTGCTAAAGCTAAGTCTGACACTCCAATTCACAAAGACGTTTTGCATTTCTCTTCTGAAGATAAGAAAAAAGGCTACATGGCCGAAATTGCTTTGCAATGGGTTTCGTCTTATTCAGAATCTGTTTACACATTCGCAAACACAATCAATACCCAAGAGGGCGGAACACACGAAGAGGGTTTTAGAACCGCGCTAACTTCTCTAATTAATAAGGCCGCTCGAAACTGGAGCCTACTAAAAGAAAAAGACATTAATTTAACAGGTGAAGATATTCGTGAGGGTTTAATTGCGATTGTTTCAGTGAAACTACATGAGCCACAATTCGAAGGACAAACGAAAACTAAACTTGGAAACACCGAGATTAAGTCTTTTGTGCAGTCAGTGTTAAACGAAGAATTTGGTGCATGGTTGGAATCACATCCAACTGAAGGTAAAGAGATTGCTCGTAAATCTATTTCAGCGGCTTCTGCTCGAATTGCCGCTCGAAAAGCTAGAGACTTAGCACGAAGCAGAAAAGGTCTTCTAGGCTCTTCTGGTCTTCCTGGCAAACTAAGCGATTGCCAAAGCACTAATCCTGAAGACTGTGAACTATTCATTGTTGAAGGCGACTCTGCTGGAGGATCAACTAAAACTGCCAGAGACTCTAGAACCCAAGCAATATTGCCAATTCGAGGCAAAATATTGAACGTAGAAAAAGCTCGAATTGACCGCGTTCTTCAAAACAACGAAGTGCAAGCCTTAATATCTGCATTAGGAACCGGTGTTCACGACGATTTTGATCTAGCTAAACTCAGATATCATAAAATTGTTTTAATGGCTGACGCTGATGTGGACGGTCAACACATTAGAACCTTGCTACTAACACTTTTGTTTAGATTTATGAAGCCATTGGTTGCAGAAGGTTATGTTTATTTAGCACAACCGCCACTATTCAAACTTAAATGGGCCAGAGAAGCACCCGAGTATGTGTATTCAGACCGCGAACGGGATGCCTTAATTGAATTAGGTAAAACTAACGGCAAAAAGTTACCAAAAGATGACGCAATCCAGCGCTACAAAGGTTTGGGCGAGATGAATGCTGATGAGTTGTGGGATACAACTATGGATCCACAAAAACGTGTATTACTACAGGTAACCATGGATGACGCAGCAGCAGCTGACGCTTTGTTTAGTATTTTGATGGGCGAAGACGTTGAGTCTCGTAGAAGTTTTATTCAGCACAACGCACGTGACGTGCGTTTCTTAGATATTTAAAGGACGGGCTTTCAACTGTGACCAGCACTGAAGAAGTTTCAAAACACGGACGAATTGAACCGGTAGATCTTCGCGGAGAACTACAGCGCTCATACATGGATTATGCAATGAGCGTTATTGTGGGTAGAGCATTGCCAGATGTGCGAGATGGTTTAAAGCCAGTACACCGACGTTTGTTGTTTGCGATGTTTGATGGTGGCTACCG
>DBCL01000012.1:150905-152611 GCA_002293025.1 Actinobacteria bacterium UBA959 | reverse complement strand
GACGTTATGGGTAATTACCATCCACATGGAGATGGCGCGATCTATGACACATTGGTTCGCTTAGCTCAAGAATGGGTAATGCGCTATCCGCTAGTTGATGGCCAAGGAAACTTTGGCTCACCTGGTAATGATGGTGCTGCTGCGATGCGTTACACCGAATCTCGCATGACTCAGTTAGCCATGGAGATAGTTAGAGACATCAACGAAGACACTGTTGATTTTGTACCAAATTACGATGGTCGAACTCAAGAGCCAGTAATTTTGCCAAGCAGGTTTCCAAATTTATTAATAAATGGCTCAAGTGGTATAGCGGTTGGAATGGCTACCAATATTCCACCTCACAACTTGCGTGAAGTTGCTTCAGGAATTCAATGGTCGCTAGAAAACCCAACAGCTTCGAGAGAAGAATTACTAAACGCTCTACTAGAACGCATCAAAGGTCCAGACTTTCCAACTAAGTCTCAAATTATTGGCTACCGTGGAATTGAAGAGGCGTATCGAACTGGTCGTGGATCAGTAACTATGCGAGCTGTTATTGACGTGGAAGAAGATTCCAGAGGGCGCGCCATGTTGGTGATCTCGGAGCTGCCTTATCAAGTTAACCCAGACAATCTAAAACTGAAAATTGCTGAGTTAGTTGATGCTGGCAAAGTCCCAGGAATTGCCGACTTAAGAGATGACTCGTCTTCTAGAACCGGTATGCGCATTGTGGTTGTGCTTAAAAAGGATGCAGTTGCAACAGTAGTTAAAAACAACCTCTACAAACACACCCAACTACAAGAAACCTTTGGCTGCAACATGTTGGCACTAGTTGATGGGGTTCCTAGAACTTTAACAATTGATCAATTCATCTCATACTGGATCGCACACCAAATTGAGGTAATCCAACGCAGAACGAAATACAGATTGCGTGAAGCTGAAAAGCGAGCTCACATCCTCAATGGCTACCTAAAAGCCCTAGATGCAATTGATGCGGTAATTAAACTAATTAGAGCAAGTCAAACTCCAGAAGAAGCAAGAATTGGATTAATGCAGTTGCTTGGAATTGATGAAATTCAAGCAACTGCAATTCTTGATCTACAACTTCGAAGACTGGCAGCACTTGAGCGACAAAAGATTATTGACGAACACGCTGAATTGATGGCCTTAATAACTTCTTACCAAGCGATTTTGGCCAATGAAGATATGCAGCGCAAAATCATTGGCGAAGAACTTAAAGAGATTGTAGATAAGTTTGGTGATGAGCGTCGAACCGCGATTGTGCCTGATGAAGGCGAAGTTTCTATGGCAGATCTAATTGCTGAGCGAGATGTCGTAATCACAATTACTCGTGACGGGTATGCCAAACGCACCATGACTGATCTTTATCGCTCGCAGCGCAGAGGCGGGAAGGGCATTAAAGGGGCAGCGCTTCGTGAGGACGACATCGTTGAGCACTTCCTGGTCACATCAAGCCACGACCTACTTTTGTTCTTCACGAACAAAGGCCGCGTTTATCGAGCTAAAGGATATGAAGTACCTGAAGCAGGGCGAGACGCTAAAGGTAAGCACGTGGCAAACCTTTTGGCACTAACTGGTGACGAGCAAATAGCCCAAGTATTGTCAATCAAAAATTACGAAGACGCAAAATATTTAGTGCTAGCAACTAAATCAGGTCTTGTTAAGAAAACAGCTCTATCTGAATTTGATACTAGCCGCAGCACATT
>DBCL01000012.1:141012-150843 GCA_002293025.1 Actinobacteria bacterium UBA959 | reverse complement strand
GGCAAAGACGAAGACCTAATCTTGGTTTCAGCCAAAGGCTTATCAGTTAGGTTTAACACTAATGACGCAACATTGCGACCAATGGGGCGTGCAACCTCAGGGGTTATTGGCATGCGATTTAAAAGCGATACTGATCACCTATTAGCCATGGATGTGGTACGAGAAGGGGCAGCACTTGTAACAGTCACAGATGGCGGTTTTGCTAAACGCACATCTCTAACTGAATGGCCAGCAAAAGGCCGTGGCACCATGGGTATGCGCGCAATGCGATTAGTCGAAGAGCGAGGCGAATTAGTTGCAGCCTTGGTGTGTGAACCAAATGATGAGTTATTTGGAATTGCATCAAACGGAATTGTGATTAGAACTCAAGTTAGCGAAGTTAGAGCAACAGGTAGAGACACCATGGGAGTTTCGTTTATGGATCTCAAAGATGGCGCAGTAGTGGTAGCCGTTGCAAAACTACTAGCCGATGAGACTGAAGAAGAGTAGTTATGGCAATTACTCCAAGTAAGAAGAGCCAACCATTTCGGGTTACCCAAATTAATCCTTGGTCAGCTCTAAAAACTGGGTTTATGTTGTCGGTTGCATTTTCAATTGTGTTCACAGTTACCATAATCATTTTTTGGGTTCTACTAACTGCCGCTGGTTTTTTAACCACCTTTGGTAATGCCTTAGGAGACCTGCTTGGTACCTCAACAGTTGACTTCCCGTCACTGTTATCGCTACCTCGAGTATTGGGGCTTTGTCTCGTGTTTTCAGCCTTACAAATTGCTTTATGGTCAGGGTTAGCCTTGGTGTGGTCGGTGCTTTATAACCTGGTTGTGGGCCTAACAGGAGGCGTCCAAGTGAGCCTGAAAGAAGATAACTGACCCAGTTTTTTAGACCCGGAATCTACTGAGGTAGTCTGCGCTCGCTCGCGACCAGATTTCGGGTCAAGACAAGGGCCTATAGCTCAGCCTGGTTAGAGCGCTTCCCTGATAAGGAAGAGGTCGGAGGTTCAAGTCCTCCTAGGCCCACGTTTCAAATGATTTAACGTTAGGAGAGGTGATGTTTAAGTTCTTGCGACGAATTACCTTGCTTGGCGCGATTATTGGTGCAGTAGTTTGGGTTTATCAAAACTTGCTGCAGCAATCATCATCTGAAGATGAATGGGTAGAAGCCGATTCATCACCAGACCTGCGTTAATCGCGGGGGACTTAGCTCAATTGGTAGAGCACTGCCTTTGCAAGGCAGGGGTTAGGGGTTCGATTCCCCTAGTCTCCACAAACAACTAAATGAAGACGAGGATTTAATGTCAACTAGCGCAACCATGCACACCACCCTTGGTGATATCAAACTAAATCTGTTTCCAGATGTGGCCCCAAAGACGGTAGCTAACTTTGTTGGTTTGGCCGATGGCAGCAAGGAGTGGAGCGATCCACGCACTGGCAAAAAACAAGAAGGCGCTCTTTATAAGAATATTCCTTTTCACCGCTGTATTTCAGGATTCATGATTCAAGGTGGAGACCCACTTGGCAACGGAACTGGTGGCCCTGGCTACAAGTTTGCCGATGAATTCAATTCAGAAGTTATTTTTGATCGCCCATACTTGCTAGCAATGGCTAATGCTGGGCCAAATACCAATGGTTCCCAATTCTTCATAACTGTCGCTGCAACCAAATGGTTGAATATGAAACACACCATTTTTGGTGAAGTAGCAGACGAAGAGTCACGCAAAGTTGTTGAAAATATCATTGGTCAACCAACAAATGCGCAAGATCGTCCACTAACCGAGATTTTGTTAACTCACGTAACAATTTCTTAAGTGTGAGCTTTTTCTCCAGAAGAAGTCCCCAATCTGCACAGTTTGTGCAGATTACAGTTGCTATAAATTTTTTAATTTTTGCAATTGCCTGGTTAAGCGACAGTATTAATTTCTTTGCGACCAATTATGGAATGCATCCAGCTGCAATTGCCTTTGAATCACAAACCTGGCGACTTTTAACAGCAGGCTTTCTTCATGCGTCTTGGTTGCACCTAATCTTTAATATGGTTTTGCTTTGGACTTTAGGTTCTGACCTGGAGCGATTGCTTGGACACTCTAAATTTGCAGCACTTTATTTAGTTTCACTACTAGGTGGCTCTGTTACCTCTTATTGGTTTTCTAATCCTGGCTCATTTTCAGTTGGCGCATCTGGTGCAGTGTTTGGATTAATGGGTGCGTTTCTAGTTGTGGGATCGCGGTTAAATCAAGAAACAGGTCAGATCTGGGCGCTGATTGGAATCAACGTGGTAATTGGATTCTTAGCTCCAGGAATAGATTGGCGAGCGCACCTAGGTGGGCTGCTAACAGGTGCCGCACTTGCCTGGTTTCTAGCTAGACGGCCATCAAGTACTGGCAAAGCATCTGCTGTTCTAGGTGTGATTACTGCTCTGGCTATCTTGCAATGGGCAGTTACTGCCAGAACTAACGAACTCTTGTTCTTGTATGGCGGGATCGCCTAACTTATCCACAACCTCTACACAGGTGTGGAGGAATTACAACGGTGTAATTAGGTTGCTATTTCCACTTAGTTGAAAGAAAAAACCCAGCAGTGATGAAGGCAAAACCAACACCAATATTGCCTAGATTTGGTAGATCCCTCATTAAAGGTATCGATGGGCCAGCAAGATAGAAGGTGACAATCCAAATCAAACCCACCACAAACAAGATGATCATCAGTGGCGCTAGCCACTTAGGTGAATCCAGCTTTACCGGCTTGGCTTTATGGGTTCCGTCTAGGTCTTTGGTCACAACTGCCTCCAGGCTTGAATATGGGGTGAAGGGTATCTCTACTCTGCGCATATGTATGCAAGAACCCTCCTCCTGACCCTAATTGGCCTGGCCTTCTATTCGGCTATGACCTTTGCGGATAGCTCTGGAGATTTTAGGGATCAAAATATAAACCAATTAAGAGATTTAGTTTTAGAAAAAGTAAATAACGTCGAGGACTTAACTCGAACTCAACAAAACCTATTGTTAGAGATTGAAGAAGCAGCAACTGGCCCTGCATCTGTAAAAGTAAAATTACTACGCGGCGAAATTGATAGTTTGAGTAATAGTGTTGATTTATTACCAGTGTCTGGTCCAGGTATTTCAATATCAATGCAGGATGCAATTCGAAACCCTGGTGAACCACTACCACCTGGCGCAGTTCCTGATGACTTAATCGTGCATGAGCAAGATGTGCTCGCAGCCATTAACGCTATGTGGCGAGGTGGTGCTGAAGCTGTGACAGTGATGGGGGTTCGGGTTGGCCCAACTACAACTGTTTTATGTGTGGGAAATACTTTACTAATTGAAAACCAAGTTTTCTCACCACCGTTTGTAATAAAGGGCATTGGTGATCAAACCAGATTGTTAACTGCCATTAGAAATGAAGAAGGCTTGCGGCTTTATCGCCAATATGTGCAGTTGTATAAATTGGGTTATCAAGTAACTAAAGAGGCAACAATTGATGCCCCCGCTTATACTGGCAGTGTTGATGTAATTAGAAGCAAGATAACTAGGTAAAACAATGAGCAAAATATTAGTAGTTGATAATTACGACTCGTTTGTATACAACCTAGTTCAATACTTGGCTCAAATTGGAGCGGATGTAGACGTGCTTCGAAATGATGAAGTGACAATTGATCAAGCACTTGAGTATGACGGAGTTCTTCTTTCACCCGGCCCTGGAACACCAGAAGAAGCTGGCGCATGTATTCCTATTATTAACTCAGTCGCTAAATTCAAACCAGTATTTGGGGTTTGTCTAGGACTGCAAGCTATTGCAGTTGCTGGTGGTGCGGTGGTGGATAGAGCCCCTGAGTTACTACATGGCAAAACTTCAATGATTCATCATGAGCAAAAAGGGGTATTTCAAGGCCTACCCTCGCCGTTGCGTGCAACTAGATACCACTCACTTTCAGTTAGAAAAGAAACTGTCCCAGATGTTCTAGAGATAACTGCTTGGACTGATAATGATTTAGTGATGGGGATGCGACATAGAGAATTAGATATTGAGGGCGTTCAATTTCATCCAGAAAGCGTTTTAACTGAGCATGGCCATGCAATGTTGGCTAACTGGCTAGTTAGAACTGGAGATCTAGATGCACCAAAACGTGCAGTTGGGTTAGCGCCAACTGTAAATATGTAATTTGCACCAGAAATGTGCTTAAACCCAATTACTTCTTCTTTGTAAAGCCTTTAGGGCAAACAGGCTTAACAGCAATAACTTTTTTGCTCATCTTGCCCTTAACACAGACAATAGTCTTCTTTTGTATGGCTGGCTTTGTCACAGGAGCAGTGGTTGGTGTCGTCACCGGGGCTTGTTGAGTTGCCATAAAGGCTTGTCTTGCTTGCTCTGATTTTTGGATTAAGTCGCTGGCATTAGGTAATTGTGGTGTTGGAATTAAATTTAGAATCAGCTTGGACTCTACTAGGTCACTTATTAGCAATACATACTTAGTGCCATCTAACTGTGAGCTGATGTATTTACCCTCAGCTCTTAGTGGCTCAGGTGCTGGAGGTCTAGCTCGAACAGAATAGACGTTTATGGGTGGACGAAGATCGTTGTCTAATGAGTAGAACGACAAGATTTGATTACTGGATTTTGAGAATTCAATAACGAAAGCAGTGCCTGCACCGCGCTTAATAACCACTATTTGATCGTTCTTGGTTAGGTCTAACTGAATTTGAAGACTTACTTTAGATTGATCAATATCGACTGCTTCATCAATACATTGCACAACTTCATCACTGACCCACCCCAAAACCCATTTTTCATATGCCAACAAACCACGGCCGAACATGGCCTCATCCATAATGGAAAGAGATTTTGGACCGTTGTTGGTGCCATACAGATCTTGTAGTCCGTAGAGATGCAAGATTTCATGGACAATTAAAGGCGTAGAAGCTGTCGATGGTTTTTCAATCAGGACAGCATTAAGTAGATTTCCCTCAGCTGTCGGAACTTTTCTAAACCAACCAGAGTCGGCATTAGTGAACATAAAAGCTTCAGCAATAAAGGTATCCGCAGCAACACGTGTTGCCGAGCCATGCAAAATCAAACCATCAATATTTGTGAAATCAATTTTACTATCTTGTGTAGAAACAAAGTTTCTCACAAATCCCCAAGTCGAAATTGACTCATCTTTTTGCCAGGCGAGTTGCTGGTTAGATTTCAGAGTCACTATGTCTTGCGTTGTCGTACTGACATCAATCACATCATTAAAAACAAATTCAAGTTTGCTTTTCCCGCCTGAGAGCTTTTCAATTTCGGTGCCTGCAGCAAGATAACTGGATCTTTCTTCTGAAGTGAAGACGTAATCAGGACGATCACTCAAACGAAAAGGGACAATCAAAATCCTGGCAGTTTTCTTATGAATCAATCTTTCTGGTTTTATTGGAAACCCAAGCGAGACGGACTCTCTGGGCGACGCACTAATTCTGCAGGTCTCGAGTGGAGCAGCAAAGGCCTTAGCCGGCACAAGAAGAGTGGCACTGCAGAAAATAAGTACTAACTGAAATACCAATAATCTACGAGGCAACATAAATTGCCCTTAAGGATCTACTGGCTCAGGTACTGGCGGAACCCCACCGGTTGCAACTGTTATTGAAACGCGCGATCCAACTTTTAGTCTGGTGCCAGCCGCAGGTGATTGAGCCAACACTGTTCCATCCACTGCTGTTGGTGACACTTGAGTTGCAACGACTGGTTGATACCCAGCGGCCCCTAAGTCACTTAGTGCCTGAGCTTGGGGAAGACCCTCAAGAGCTGGGACCACGCCAAACCCATTGGAAACCTCAATAGAAACCCTGGTGCCAATATCAACTGAACTACCAGATCCTGGAGTGGAACTAACCACATAACCTTCTGGTTGGTCACTATCAATAGAGGTTATGTTTCCTAATTGCAAATTCACGGCAGCCAAAACTCGTCTAGCATCTTCAGCACTAACTAATCCTGACAAGGTTGGCACAATGATCTTGCTAGCACCACCAGATATCACCACATTTACACTTGAGTTTTCGTTAACACGACTGCCGCTTGGTGGATCTTGTTTAATGATTGAGTTTGTTGGTCGGTCTGATTCTTCAGGAGTAATACTGCCCAAAATTAAGTTGTAATCACTAAGGACGGTAACGGCAGCTTCTGCAGTTAATCCAGAAAGATTTGGCACTTCAACTTTGCTGCTATCGCCAGTATTTAGAGCAGAGCCATAGACCCAAACTCCGACCGCAACAGTCAAAATAGCTGCAACAGCACTTAATACCCAAACCCATGCACTGCGCTTTTGTTTAACCACCACAGGCGTCACATTACTCGTTGCATAGTTCGCAGGCACCGTTGGCAGCACTGCTGTAACTGGATTTCCGGCCAAGGTGCGATCAATATCGTCACGCATGTCAGCGGCATTTTGATAACGCTCACTCACATCTTTAGCTAAAGCCATCTGAACAATGGCATCAATATCTTTGTCGATAGTTGCTAAATGCTCTGATGGTGGAATAACTAATCCACTTACATGTTGATAAGCAATTGCCACCGCAGATTCGCCAGTGAAAGGTGGTTTACCAGTTAGCATTTCATAAAGCAGACAACCCAAAGAATAAATGTCAGATCTGGTGTCTGCTTCATGTCCTCTTGCCTGCTCTGGTGATAAATACTGAGCAGTGCCCATAACTGTTTGTGAAGCAGTCAGAGTGTGACCTGATTCAGACATAGCGCGGGCAATTCCAAAATCCATTACCTTGACAGCACCTGATTTAGTGAGCATTACATTTGCAGGTTTGATGTCACGATGCACGATGCCATTTCGGTGCGAGTAATCAAGTGCTGTTAGCACGCCACGGGCAACTTGCAATGCGCGTTCAGTTGTGAAACCTTTACTAGATCGCAAGATATCGCGAACTGTTTCACCTTCTACTAATTCCATCACGATATATGGAAGAGATGCAGCTTCTGCACCAGTGCCCACAATGTCTTCACCTGAGTCATAGACAGCCACAATTGTTGGGTGATTCAATCCTGCAGCTGCTTGTGCTTCTCTTCTAAATCTTGCTAGAAATAATGGATCTGCTGCTAACTCTCGACGCATAAGTTTGATTGCAACTTTTCGGCCCAGCCGAATATCGTCTGCTGCGATCACATCAGCCATACCGCCTCTGCCGATGATCTCGCCCAATTGATACCGCCCACCTAGTAGACGGGGTTGCTCACTCACAGGACTCCCTTGTTGTTATGGCCAATCTTGCCCTGTTCATCCTAGGCTCAATAGGTCAACTAGCAGTTGCCGAGCAATTGGTGCAGCAATTGCATTACCACTGACCTCGCCTGCGTACTTACCCTTGGCATAGCCGCCATTTTCAACAATGACGGCTATTGCCACCCTTGGGTTCTCAGCTGGAGCAAGAGCTACGAACCAGGCATGTGGCGCTGACCCTGGCAAAGTTTCGGCAGTTCCGGTCTTGCCCGCAACCGCAATACCTTTGATTCGGGCATTACTAGCAGTGCCTTGGTTAACCACATTCAGCATCATTTCTTTTAAGGCATTTGCTGTTTCAGGCTTAATGGCTCTATTAAAAACTTTTGGATCTAAGTTCTTAATTACCTTTAGGTTTGGACCAATTTGCTCATCAATTAATTGTGGTGTCATAACTACACCTTCATTACCAATTGCAGCAGTGACTAAAGCCATCTGTAAGGCAGAAGACTGAACATCAAACTGTCCAATTGCAACCAATGCCGTTTGAGCAGCGTCAACTTTATTAGGAACTACGCTAGCAATTGAATAACCAGGAAGATTGAAATTTGTACCAAAACCAAAAGCTGTTGCAGTTTTCACTATTTGATTAATGCCAATATCAACACCAACTCGAGCAAATGCAGTATTACAAGATACCTCCAAAGCAACACTTAGTGTGACCTCACCACTTTTACTACAAGCAGTTTTTTGCCAGTTAGATATCTCTTTTGTAGAACCAGGTAATTTGTAAGTCACCGGGGCTGGAATTTTGGTAGTTAGTGTGTATTTGCCTGATTCAAGCGCTGCTGCTGCGGTAATTAATTTAAATACTGAACCTGGAGCCCAGGTTTGGGCGTATGCTCGATTAAGCATTGGTTGGTTTGGGTCTTTTAATAATTTTCGCCAAGCAGACTGCATTGTTTTGGCATTTGTGGTGGAAAGCAGATTGCTATCAAAAGATGGACTGGATGCCGAAACTAAAACTCGACCCGTTTTAGGTTCAATGGCAACCACTGCACCTCTTCTTCCATTGAGTAATTGGTATGCAAGTGATTGAGCCTCAGCATCAAGTGTTAATGAAGTTGATCCACCACGTTTGGCTCCACCATCAAGTAGTTGTCTGATTCGATCTACTGTTAATGAGTCTGCGTCGCCTGAAAGCAAAGCATTCTCAGATTGCTCAACCCCGCTAACCCCATATATGGCTGATAAATATCCAACCGGATGGGTGAATGCTGAAGAGACATAACGACGCTCATATTTGAACCTGCCGGTGGTTTTAACAGAATATGCAACTGGGCTTCCAGAGATAATGATGGCCCCTCGATCAACATCATATTGTTGATACAAACTGCGCTTGTTATCTGCGCGATTATTCAACCCTGATGCATCAAACACTTGAAGGTTTGTTAGGTTTAGAAAAAGTAATAGAAAAATACCACCAAAAGCAATACTTACTTGAGTTAACTGCTTGTTCATAACTTGATCGCCCGCGTTAAGTCATCATCTAGTGGGGAATCGGCAGCAACTACTCTTCGATCTTGATCCTGTAATAACATCAATATTGTTATCAAGATGTAGTTAGCCAGCAATGACGAGCCACCCGCGCTCAAAAATGGGGTTGTAAGACCAGTTAGTGGTAACAGCGAAGTTACCCCACCGATAGTTATCACCACTTGAAGAAACATAAAAACAGCTATACCTGAAGCAATCAAAGAGCTACCAGCACTTTTTTGTAAGTTGGCAGTTTTAAGTGCTTTACTAATTATCAACGCGTACAACAATAAAACTGCGACAGCACCAACTAACCCTAACTCTTCAGCAATAGCGGCAAAAATGAAATCACTTTCTGCATATGGGACTAAATCTGGATTGCCATTTCCCAAACCCGTTCCAAATATGCCACCTGCGGCTAAGCCATAAATTGCCTGGACGACTTGATAACCACTACCAGCACTGTCCGCAAAAGGATTTTGCCAGATACTAAACCTTTGGGCTACGTGATCGAATAGCAAGATTGCGAATGTGGACCCAATTACTAAAAGCATTGCCCCAGTAATCAGCCAGCCAATTCTTCCAGTTGTGATGTAAAGAAGCAGCACAGCGCTTAAGAAAAATAACAACGAACTACCTAAATCTCTTTGTAGAATCAAAATCAAAAGAGATAAAAACCAAATTACCAATAGCGGCAAGATGTCTTTAGGTCTTGGAAACCCAATACCCATCACTGAATGCTGAATCCAGGTGAGCTGCGTTTGCCTAGTGGCCAAAAAGCCCGCAAAGCCCAGAATGAGAGCCACTTTGGCAAACTCTGCGGGCTGCACACTCAATGATCCAACCCGAAGCCACAAGGTTGCCCCATTTATGGTGGCTCCAATAAATGGCAACAATGGTGCAGCAATTAATAGGACACCAGTTAACATAAAAACTAGAGGTGTTCGCACTAGCACTCTAGTGTGTGGTGCTTTGATTAAGAGCAAAATACTAATTAAAGCACTTAGCCCAACCCAAATTGTTTGATTCAATGCTTCACTTCCACCACCAAGTCGATAAATCATGGCAACACCCAAAAAGGAAAGTAAT
>DBCL01000012.1:137230-140883 GCA_002293025.1 Actinobacteria bacterium UBA959 | reverse complement strand
CGTGCAGTTAAATCAATTATGATAAAACTAGCAAAACCTATTGCAATTACTAGAGCAAGTAAACGTCTCTCAATTCGACGCATAGTTACGGTAAACAGTTAGTTGGGCTACTCATACAAACACTTGAGCGTTGGGCTAACTGCAAGAGAGTTTCATTAGCTTCACTAAGTGAGCCAACCAATAACCCACGCTCGATTTGGCTGCGTTCAAATAGTGGAAGCGAATCTAGTGGGATAGTTGTCTTGACAGCTTCTCGATAAAGCTTGATACCTGCGAACTTTTGAGAAATGCCTTGATTAACAACTACTTGGCCATTATTAGAGGTAACGTGCCATTGGTTAGACCACCAACTATTAACCCCAAAACCAACTAGGAGAGCAAACAAAATAGCCCCGATACCTATTAATACTGGGTTAAACCCAAAATACCTTGGAACATCAAGACTTGGAGCACCTTCAGCTGCAGCACCAATAATCGTTACACCACGGGCATCTGCTGTTTGGGCATCTGAGACAAGGTCAGCAACTATCACAGTTACGTTGTCTGGAGCACCACCCAATCTGGCAGCATTCACTAATTCGAATACTGCAGTATCACGATCTTTTAATAGGGATTTAATCATTACATCTGGTTCGACAACCGTGCTTAAGCCGTCACTACACACCAAGAGTCGATCTCCTGGATTCATCTCAACTTCAATCACATCTGGGCTAATGATGCTTTGTGCATCAACTGCTTGGGTAAGTAGTGATCTTTTTGGATGAACCCTGGCTTCATCTTCGGTAATTTCACCAACATCTAACAAAGTTTGAACATAGGTGTGATCTCTAGTTAAAGATAGCAGAGCACCATCTCTTAAGCGGTAAACACGAGAGTCGCCCACATGCACAATTGTCATTTTGCTTCCAGTAATTGAAACAGCAGAAACCGTTGTGCCCAAACCAGCTCGAGCTTGATCTTTTCGGGAGAGATCTGCCAAAGCAACCTTGGTTCGCTCAATCGCTCTAACTAGATGATCGTCATCTAGGAGGCCTTTAACTGCAACTGCAGCCAACTCTCTAATGATTGTGGTGCTCGCAATTTCACCGGCAGCATGACCACCCATTCCGTCGGCCACAGCCAAAAGTCGAGGTGCTATCAAACCTGAATCTTCATTATGGCTGCGCACCATTCCTGGATCGCTTGATCCCACGGCTAGAAATCGCAGACTCATACCTCAACCTTACGGATAGTCAAAGTGTTCCGGCCAATCTTGATCCGAACCCCAGGTTTGATCAGCACTGGCTGGGTTAATTTCTCGCCTTCAACCCAAGTTCCATTAGTCGAACCCAAATCTTCAACCAAATATCCCTCAGCTTGGTTTGTAATACGGGCATGTTTACTAGAGATGAAATCATCATCTAGGACTAAGTCACAAACGCTGGCTCTGCCAATAGATATTGGGTGTTTGGCGATATTAACTATTTTTCCTTGGGCTGGGCCATCAATTACTACCAATGCTCTGGGTTCATTTTGTTGTTTAAGAGTTTTAGGTTTAAACAACACTGCACCACTAGAACTACCAGATATATCCTTACGTAAAGCATTGAAAATACTCAAAATTGCAAACCACAAAAGTAGTAAAAAACCAAATCTAACTACGGTTACCACTAAGTCGGTCATTGAAAGACGACCTCAACCGTACCCAACTTAAAGCTATCCCCAACCGCTAACTGATGCTCCTGAATTCTTTTGGAATTAACCCATGTTCCATTAGTTGAGTCGAGGTCTCTTAAAATTATGACTGATCCCATTGTGATCTCAGCATGAATTCTAGAAATAATTGGATCATTGATTTTTAGATCAGCATCTGCAGACCTACCAAGACGAGTAACAGGTCGAGTTAATTGATGCACTGCACCGTTGATCGTTAGGGTGTGGTTTGCAATGTCTACCACTAAAGCGCTACTACTTTGGGCTACTGATTCATAAGCAACTCGAAAGACACCGCTCTCAAGTTCTAGATCTCGCTCAATTGTGATTGCAATATCACCAGTCAATGTGTACTGCTGCTTTTTGGCATGGGAAGCTGCTACTGCACAAAATTCAGGAATTAAGGTCTCAAAGAATTCACCAAGACGATCAAAATCGTGATCTGCTAACTCAACTAAAAAATGATTTGGTGCAACAACCCTTCCATTTGCGCTAACCACCACATGCTCATCCATTTCGCGCGTGATGGCTGCTACCAATTCAACAGGTTGCACTTCAGAGTCAAACGCAGCAGTTAAGGCACCATTAAGCAGATTATCTAGATGTTCTTCAAAGCGATCTAATAAGCTCACTTAAATACCTCCAGCAATAAGGTTAGTGCACCACGAGTTCCAAGTAGTTTAGAAACTAAGTTTCACCTAAATAGATTGCTCTAATGGCTGTCGCGCCAGACGAACACGCAGTGGATTCATTGGCAGTACTCCTGGAGGTCCTGAAACTAAAGTTGGCATTTTGTTCATTAATACTGCAAAAGCCTCACTGCTTCGGTGTGCTTCTAAAGCTTCTTGATCAGTAAACCATTCATACAACCAAATTACATTCTCATCACTTGGGTCTAGCGAGATCATGAATGCTTCGGTGCCTGGTTCTTGATCAAGATTTTCACAGTAGTCATTTAGGCAATCTAGTAATGCAAACTTTTGACCCGGGTTTGCGACCACTCGAACTAACAGTCCGATTCGACCCGTAAGTAGTGCATCCATTGCATCAGTCATGTGCATATTCTGCCTTAAATTTATGAAGTCACGAGCCCAAGGCGACGACCCTCAGAAATGAGGGCTTCTCGGGCCTTGGGATGAGCGCAATTATGAATGAGTCCGTGAGCCTGTTCGGTTTGACTGCGGCCAAACATCTGCGCAAACCCAACTTCAGTAACAATTGCAGTGTGCTGAAAATGGGTTGCAGGCTCAGTTAACAGTGGAACAATTGTTGAAACATCTGCTTTTGGATGCCAAGACGGAAGGGCAATAAATGCCTGCCCACCTTTGGCATGCATGGCACCCACAATAAAGTCAGTAGAACCACCAAATCCCGAGTAAATCTTTTTGCCAATGCGACTTGCATTTGCTTGATCGAATAGATCAACTTGCAAAGCAGCATTAACGCTTGTCATTAAGGGTTGTTCAGCAACGGTTGCTGGGTTATTAGTTTGTTCACTTCGCAACATCAGAATTCGTGGGTTTCGATCCATCCACTTATAAAGTGCTGTTGAACCAAATGCAAAAGAGGCTCTAATTGGTATCTCGTTATCGAGTCTGCCCTGTTCTTCCAATAGCAATACTCCGTCGCTAAACATCTCAGTCCAGATTTTTAGATTCTGATGTGTTTTGGCAACTGCGCTTAAGAATGCATTTGGAATTGCACCTATGCCCATTTGTAGGGTGGCACCATTTTCAACCTTGAATGCAATTCGATCACCAATAAGTACTGATTCATCGGTTGCAGGTGCAGCCCCATGTTCGCTAATTGGGGTATCAACTTCAATTAGGTAATCAATAACAGAAATATCAAGTTCTGATTCACCGAACGTGTAGGGCATTTGTGGGTTGACTTGTGCAATTACTAAACCACCACGAGATTTAACAGCATCAATTCCAGCTGGTAACACATTAACTTCAATC
>DBCL01000012.1:122058-137189 GCA_002293025.1 Actinobacteria bacterium UBA959 | reverse complement strand
ACCACATCCGCAGGACGAATACTTGAAAGCAATTTTGGAACCAATGACAATCGACAAGGCACATAATCCAACCGGTCACTGTTTCGCATGCCAGCACCAACAAATGTAGTTTCATGAACCACGCCTTCCCGGTTAGGGATTGAGGCTGGGGCATTAAGCATGTGTAGACGGTAATGTGAAACTTGAGTGTCAAAAGCATTTAATAACTGCCAAGGAACCGCTGCGTTTCCGGAGACAACTACTCTTGGGTTTTCGGGTAATTCGGCTAGAGCAATACTTAACTGATCTAGGTTAATTGTGCGCATAGGCTGATTATCCCACTGATTTAGCAGATAATTTCACCATGCAGAATTTTTTGGGCAAGAACAGACCGCTTGTGATTGCACACCGCGGCGCATCCAAACATGCTCCAGAGCACACTTTGTCGGCATATCAGCTGGCTGTAGTTGATCAAGCTGATGGATTTGAGTGTGACCTAAGACTCAGTAAAGATTTAGTCCCGGTGTGTTTTCATGATGGGGCGATGACTCGCACCAGTAATGGATTTGGCAGATTAGGCAATAAAACAATTACTGAATTGGAAGAACTTGATTTTGGTTCTTGGTTTGGACCAAACCCCAAGAGTGATGAAAACTGGACTCGTTTATTGACTGCGGAGAAATTATTCGAATTTGTATCTAATCTAAAGTCTTCAATTATGTTGGTAGAAACCAAACACTTCTCTGAAAGTGGATCTAAATTAGAAGCTAAGGCTATTGAAGCGCTAAACAAATATCATCTGATTAATTCAGACCCAAACACACCAAGAGCTGCCTTGATGTCTTTTTCTATTCCAGCTTTAATTCGAGCTCGAAGGTTAAGTAAGAATCTTTACACAGTCTTATTGATTGGTCAGAAAATTCCTGGGATAAAGCAGATCTCTAAGTTGGCTCAAGTTAATGCTTGGGGAATTGGGTTAGAAGTTATTCGAAATAATCCCGAGGTAGTGGAGGAAGCAAGATCTAATGGCTACCAAGTATTCGTATGGACAGTAGACGAGAAGGCTGATCTAGATCTGTGTCTGCGTTACAAAGTAGATGTAATTATCAGCAATGATCCAGGGCAGATACGTTCTTGGATTGTGGGCAGTTGAGGTCTGCGCCAGCCATGAGCATTGAGATCAGTACGCTTGCGCCACTTAATAGGGGGATTTAGATGTCGCTTGCTTACTTGGGTCCACAAGGGACCTTTTCTGAGTCAGCGGCGCTCGCGGTTGCTAACCAGGAAACTCTCTATCCATATTCAACCGTAGATTCTGCTTTAGATGCAGTTCGTCGCGAGCGTGTATCTGGAGCAGTGGTTCCAATTGAGAACTCAGTCGAAGGTTCAGTGTCAGCCACCTTAGATGCTTTGGCTGAAGGCGACTCGTTAGTTATATCTAAAGAAATTGTGCTACCAGTGAGGTTTGCATTATTAGTAAAACAACAACTTCAGTTGGATGAGATTCGTCAAGTGTCTACCCATCCACATGCTCAAGCACAATGTCGAGGCTGGCTAGCTTCACACCTGCCAGCTGCAAACATCTTGCCAGCGGCATCAACTGCAGAGGCTGCGAGTTCTCTACAAAAGGGAACTAGCAATACTGATGCAGTTATTGCATCTGCTCGTGCAGCTGAAATTCACAATTTAAAGATCTTGGTAGATGATATTGGCGATAATCGCGAAGCAACCACCAGATTTGTGCTCGTTACCAAACCTGGAAAGCTTTCTGAAGTTACTGGTTCTGACAAGACATCCTTAGTTCTTTACATGCGAGACAACCATCCAGGCGCACTGCTAGAAATACTTACAGAATTTGCAGTGCGCGGTGTTGATCTATCCAGAATTGAATCTAGACCAACAAAGAAGTCTCTAGGAGATTACACCTTCTCCGTAGACATTATTGGTCACATCAATGAAGCTCGAGTTGGAGAAGCCTTAATGGGGCTACATCGAGTTTGTGCAGATGTGCGGTTCTTGGGCAGTTATCCAAGATATGAAAAAGTAACCACCAAAATGAAACAGGGCTCAACCGAGCACGATCACCTAGAAGCGGTTAATTGGTTGGAACGAATTCGTAAAGGATTGCACTAACTAAATCGACGCATTCGCAATGAATTTAGAACTACGGTAATACTAGAAAAAGCCATAGCAGTTCCAGCCAATAGCGGGTTGAGTAAACCTAAGGCAGCAACTGGAATTAAAACAATGTTGTAAATAAATGCCCAGAATAAATTTTGCTCAATTGTGCGTTTAGTTCTTCGGCCCAATCTAATTGCATACGGAATCAATTCAGGGTCATCACCAATGATGGTTATAGCTGCTGCTGATTGGGCTGCATGAGTGCCAGTGCCCATGGAAATACCTACATCTGCTTGGGCTAAAGCGGCCGTGTCATTTAAACCATCACCAACCATGGCTACCACACCAGACTTCTTTAACTCAACAATCTCTGCGTATTTTTGTTCGGGACTAACTCCAGACTTTGACGCCTGCACCCCAGTTGATTTAGCAATAATTTCTACAGATTGAGCAAAGTCACCTGAGAGCAATAATGTCTTGATACCAAGTTTATGAAGTTTTGCAACAGCCACTGCTGATGTCGGTCTAACCGTGTCTGCAACCACGATTAATCCAGTTACATAACCACCCCAACCAACAATTACTACCACCCCAGATTTGCGAAGATTAGTAACGCCTGATTGCAATTCAGCACTTAATTGGATTGGAGACTTATCTGGGTTAACTACAAAAACTTCTAGACCATTAATTTCACCAAATACCCCAACAGAGACTTCTTCTCGAATTTTGCTGGCTGTTAACTGATTATCAGCTTTAGCAATTGCTTGAGCTATTGGATGCAGTGAACCTTTTTCAACGGCAGCAGCGCGAGCTAGTACCTCACTTGGATCATTCACACCAATAGCCACAACATCTGTAACACTCATTTGATTACTTGTCAGTGTTCCGGTTTTATCCAAAACCACTGTGTCAATCTTAGAGAGCAGACTTAAAGTGTCTGGATTTCGAATTACTGCTCCAGCTTTTGCACCAACTGAAGCAGCCATGATCAAACTGATTGGAACTGCAATTCCAAGCGCACATGGGCAGGCAATAACTAACACAGCCACAGCAGCAGTTAGTGCTTGATTTGGATCGTCTCCAATGAAAAACCAAGCAAGGTAGGTAAATAGTGCTAATAAGATAATAAAAGGCACAAAAATTCTGGAAATTGAATCAGTGAGATTGGCAATTTTGGCTTTGGAAGAAGTTGCTTCTCTAACCAAAGAGGCAATCAAAGAGATCCGACTGGCATTACCAGGAGTTGTCGCAGAAATAATCAATATTCCAGACAAATTCACGCTGCCAGCACTAACTAATGAACCAATTTCTACTTCCTGTGGAATTGATTCACCGGTGATAACAGACGCGTCAATAGAACTGGTTCCAGATTGAATTACGCCATCGACCGGAATTCGTTCACCAAGTCGCACAACAACTAGATCAGATTGCTTGATGCTAGCTGTCTTTACCTCTGTTTCCACCCCAGCTACTTTGATTATTGAGTTTTCTGGGACAGTTGCCAATAATGCTTTAACAGAGTCAGTCGCCGACCTTCGTGTTCTAAGCTCTAGCCAGCGGCCAATGAGCACAACAGTTGGCACCACAGTTGCCACCTCAAAATACAACTCAACCATTCCACTATGAGATAACCAACTAAACATCATGCGATAACTTGCAGCACCCGCGCCACCAAAAAGCACTTGATAAGCACTCCAACTAAAACTGACTAAGACGCCAAGAGATACCAACGTATCCATAGTGGTGGTTTTGTGTTTAAGATTTTTGTAGGCAGCTTGATGAAAAGGGGCAGATCCCCAAAAAACTACTGGGATTGACAATATCAAAGTTACCCATTGCCAGTAATCAAACTGCAAGGCAGCAATCATGCTCAAACTTGCCACTAAGAAACTTAAAACTACTGAGACAAATAGTTTCTTATTGAGTTTTGACGCTCCAACTAGATGAGTTGGATTTGTGGTAGCTGAATATCCAGCTTTAGAAACTACTTGAAAAATTTCTTCTAAGGCAACAGGTTTAGTTAAACTCAAGTGAGCGGTCTCGGTTGCAAAATCAACATAAGATTTAACGCCACTAACCTTATTAAGTTGTCGTTCAACTCTACCTGCACATGCTGTGCAGGTCATTCCTTCAATCGCTAATTCAAATTCTTTGTCAGTGATTAAATCGCTAGTCATTTAATTAAGCCGAAATAGAAATAAGTTCATATCCAGCATCATCAATGGCTGAAGCAATTTGAGACTGCTGGACGCTTGAATCCTGCTCAATTACAGCTTTACCAGCCGCAGAACTAACTTCAATTACTTTCACCCCAACTATTTCGGATAAAGCGTTAGTGACCGCTGATTCACAATGCCCACATGTCATACCTGCAATATTGATATTAATTAAGCTCATCAGATCTCCCTTTATGGGCTTATTCTGCTCCCAGGTTTGCAATCTCGCTGAGCCAGGTAGCAACCCCGTCATAGGTTGGTCCTGGAATTACTCGATCAGCTAATGCCACCACTTGAGGGTGCCCACCTTCGATCGCTGCTGAATAACCAGCAAAACTGATCATAGAAAGATCGTTTGGCATATCTCCAACAGCGGCAATTTCCAAAGCAGATAACCGCTTTTGAATTGCTAAGCGCGCTAAAGCAGAGCCCTTATTAACTCCAACTGGGCTTAATTCCAACAAGAAGTCAGAAGAGCCAGTAGTAGTAATTTCAGCAAGATCAACTAAATCATGTTTTATCAAATCAATTTGAGTGTCAACATCCATTGTTGGTTTCTTAACTCGAGCTAGTAACTTAACTATTGGCTCTTGTAGATCCAACCATTCTTCAATACTTCTTCGATCTGCATTATTTGGGTCGGGCAGACGCTCTTCAAATCCAGGTTCGCGGTGGTACCCATATTCAGGATCCCACTTGCGATCACCTTCTTCTAAAACTTCAATTGCAAACATAACATCTGGGATATTTGATCGCATGTAGTTAACAACTTCTCGAGCAGCTGCATTGTCGAGGGCATCAATGTGTAGAACTTCCATTTTGTGGGCATCCACTAAAAGTGTGCCGTTACCACCAATAATCAACCCCTGATGTCTGGTTTCTTTAATTACTGTTGGTAGCCAACGTGTTGGGCGGCCAGTAGCAAAGATAACTTCAACTCCAGATTTTTTAGCCAAATCAAAAGTATTGCGAGTGAAATCACTAACCGAGTGGTCTTTTCTTAAGAGCGTGCCATCTAGATCTGTCGCAAATAACTTTAAAGTCATGCGTTATTAGCTAATGGTTTGATAACTTCCAATCCTAAGTATGGAACTAACGCTTTCGGTACAACTACTGAACCATCAGCTTGCTGATGGTTTTCTAAAATAGCCACAATCGTTCTAGTTGAGGCCATCAAAGTGCCATTTAGTGTTGCTACAAACTCAGTACTCTCGCTTGACTTAGATCTAATTCGAAGTCGACGTGATTGATATGTTGTGCAATTACTGGTTGAGGTAACTTCACGATAAGTATTTTGGCTTGGAATCCAGGCTTCACAATCAAATTTTCGAATAGCACTTGAGCCAAGATCACCTGTCGCAATGTCTAATACTCTAAATGGCAATTCCAGTGCTTTTAAAAATTCTTTCTCTAATTCTAAAATACGTTGATGCTCGGCTGCAGCATCATTTAAATTACAAAACGAGAACATCTCAACTTTATCGAACCAATGCACTCGCATAATGCCTTTAGTGTCTTTGCCGTGAGATCCTGCTTCTCTTCTAAAGCAAGGTGAAAACCCGGCGTATCTTAAAGGTAGTTGTTTTGCTTCTAGAATTTCATCCATATGAAATGCTGCCAGTGGCACTTCACTAGTTCCAACTAAATACAAATCATCTGCGGGCAGGTGATAAACATCCACTGCTGCTTGACCCAGAAAACCAGTTCCTTCCATGGCTTGTGGGCGAACTAAAGATGGTGGCAGAACTGGAGTGAAGCCTGCTTTGGTCGCAAACTCCATTGCCATTCGAACTAGGGCCAATTCAAGAAGTGCTCCAGGTCCGGTTAAGTAGTAAAAGCGAGAACCCGAAACTTTAGCTCCGCGTTCGATATCAATGGCACCTAGTATCTGACCTAACTCAATATGGTCTTTTGGTTGAAAACCTAAAGACTTAAAGTCTTTAGGTTTGCCAACTGTTTCAATTATTTTGAAATCTTCTTCACCACCAACTGGTGTTACTACATCAACAATATTGGCAAAGCCACTCATTATCTGAGCAGCCTCAGCTTCTGCTTTATCTCTAGCCTCAGCTGTCTTAGTGAGGTCATCAGCCATCCTGCTGGCATTTTTCATTAATTCTTCAAGCTGGGCAGTAACTGATTCGTCTCCACTTTTTGCTTTTCCTTGGAGAGGCCCAATCTCTTTGCTTAAATTCTTCTGCTCAGCTCGCTTGGTGTCATAAGCGGCATTGAGCTCTCGCCAACGAGAGTCTGCTGCAATCCAGGCGTCAACCATAGATTCATCTGCCCCGCGAGCTTTCTGGGATGCTTTAACCAGATCTGGGGTTTCGCGTAGTAATTTAGGATCAAGCACAGCGGAAGCGTAGTTGGTTAGATCTCTGTTTCTAAACAAGTACAAAAGGTTGCGGGTTTAGACTCCTGCCAACATCAATATTAGGAGCATCATGGGTCAGCACGGAGCCGTCCGCAGACCAGCGGCAGTCAACTACTGGGAAGGAACGGCCAGCTCGACATGGCAATTCCTCGTGGGAAACTTGCTGATACTGACCTCACTGGCAGTGGGCGTGCTGTTTCTAGTTAACCCAAGTTTCTTGAACTTAAGCACAACCGACTCTATTGGTGGTGGCATTACCTTAATTTTGGCATCACAGGTATTGGTCGCTGTAATAGTTTTGTCATCAGTTCGGGTTGTAATTGATGGTGACTACATTGCTTGGCAGCCCAGACTTCACCGGCGAGCATTAAGAAAATATCGCTGGCATCAAATTCAAGATGTCGAGTTATTCCATGCTCGAGGATATTTGTATGGATGGGGATTGCGGTGGATGCCAAAGATTGGCTGGGGTCACATCATTAGATCTGGGCCTGCAATAAGAATCATTAAAAATAATGGCAAATCATTCGTCATTACTGTTGATGATGCTGAAACCGCAGTTGCAGTTGCGCAAAAGTTTGTAGATGCAGCAAGACCTGCAAGTTACAACGCTATTACTAACTAAAACTTAAATTCTTTAGCTACAACTTCAGCAATCTGTGCTGTGTTTAATGCAGCACCTTTTCTTAAGTTGTCTCCACAAACAAAAAATGTGAGAGTGTTTTCATCATCCATGCTTGCGCGAAGTCTGCCAACCCAAGTGTCGTCAGTACCCACTACATCTGCAGGGGTTGGAAAGACTTTATTGCTAGGGTCATCTAACACTGTTACTCCGGGGCTTTTACGCAATAGGTCACGAGCTGCATCAATATCAATCTTATTTTTGAACCTAGCAACTACTGTCAAGCTGTGAGTTGTAATTACTGGCACACGAACACAAGTGGCGATTACCTTTAAGTTTGGCAACCCCAAGATTTTCTGAGATTCTTTTCTTACCTTTAACTCTTCAGATGTGTAGCCATCTTCTTTCAGGCTGCCAGCCCATGGAATAACATTCAAAGCAAGTGATGCCGGGAATGGCCCATGATCTTTAATTACATTTTTGTGGTCACCAGCAACAGAGCCAACTTCAGTGCCAGCGACAAGTTGCATCTGTTCACGCAAGGAATCAATTCCCGATTGGCCAGCACCTGATGCTGCTTGATAAGAAGAAACTACTAATTCTTCGACCCCGTATTTTTGATGTAAAGCACCAATAACTACGATCATTGACAAAGTTGTGCAATTTGGATTGCTGATAATGCCCTTAGGACGATTCTTAACCTGGTCGGCATTGACTTCAGGTACGACTAATGGAACTTCAGGATCCATTCGAAACGCTCCAGAGTTATCAACCGCAATAGCACCTTTACTGGCAGCAATTGGAGCCCAGATAGCTGAAACTTCATCTGGAACGTCAAACATCGCAACATCTACATCTTCAAAAGATTCTGTCGTTAACTCAATAACTGTTTCCAAACGACCACGAACCATAAGTTGCTTACCAGCACTTCGAGCAGATGCAATCAGCCTAATCTCGCCCCACACATCTTCGCGATTAGTCAAAATATCCAGCATCACAGTGCCCACGGCACCTGTTGCCCCTACAACTGCAAGTGTTGGTTTAGTTTTCATTTAGCGACCAGTCCCGCCATAAACAACAGCTTCACCAGATCCATCTAGTCCAAATGCAGTGTGCACTGCTTGAACTGCAGCATCAGTTTGGCCTGCTCTAATCACAACTGAAATTCTAATCTCTGAAGTCGAGATTGCTTCAATGTTGACATCTGCTGATGCTAATGCCCTAAAGAATGATGCAGACACACCTGGGTGCGATCGCATACCAGCACCAATTAAGGAAACTTTAGCAATGTCTTCATCAAACTCAACACTATTAAATCCAATTGTTGGTTTTAGTGCTTCTAAAGTCTTAACAGCCATTTCGCGATCAGTTTTTGGGCAAGTGAAAGTGATATCAGTGCTTGATGTTGCAGTGGTTGTAACGTTTTGCACAATCATGTCAATGTTCACATTGGCATTAGCAATTGCTTCAAAGATGGATGCAGCATTACCAGGTTTATCTGGCACACCAACGACTGTAATTTTGGCTTCTGATAGATCATGAGCCACACCAGAGATGATTGGTTGTTCCACTTTTTTCTCCTTTAAGACAGCATCAGACATTACCCAAGTTCCAACTCGATCAGAAAATGATGATCGAACATGAATTGGTAGATTAAAACGACGCGCATACTCAACACACCGTAGGTGCAGAACCTTTGCTCCCATAGCAGCAAGTTCCATCATTTCTTCATAAGTAATGTAGGGAACATGTTGGGCTTTTGGAACTCTTCTTGGATCAGCACTAAAGATGCCATCAACATCGGTATAGATTTCACAAGCATCTGCACCTAGTGCGGCAGCAAGAGCTACTGCTGTGGTGTCAGAACCACCTCTACCCAAAGTTGTAATGTCTTTAGTCGCTTGTGCCACACCTTGAAAACCAGCCACGATTGGAATTGCTCCTGCGGCCAGTGCTTCACTAATTCTGCCTGGCGTTACATCAATGATTCTGGCTTTGCCATGAACAGAATCTGTGATAACCCCTGCTTGACTGCCTGTGTAAGAACGAGCTTCAACACCTAGATCAGCAATTGCCATGGCTAGTACCGCCATACTGATTCGCTCACCTGCAGTTAACAACATATCAAGTTCTCGGCCAGGCGGATTTGGTGTTACTTGGTTAGCTAAATCAATTAGTTCATCAGTGGTGTCACCCATAGCTGAAACCACAACCACAACTTGAGTTCCTGATTTCAAGGTGTCCACAATACGTTTGGCAACGCGCTTGATGCCTGCAGCATCAGCTACCGACGAGCCACCATATTTCTGGACAATCAGCGCCACAAAAACTCCAAGATCGGTTATCGACTATTAGTAGCGAAGTCTAACCCCATACAAAATTACTGAATTCGGCGTCTGCCTTCAAATGCTCTACCAAGTGTTACTTCATCAGCATATTCCAAGTCGCCACCAACAGGTAAGCCGCTTGCAAGTCTGGAAACCGATACCCCCATCGGCAGTAGCAATCTAGTTAGATACGTAGCAGTTGCTTCACCTTCTAGATTTGGATCGGTAGCCACGATAACTTCAACTACCACCCCATCTGCCAGTCGTTTCAATAATTCTTTGATTCTTAAATCATCTGGCCCAACACCATCAATAGGTGAGATTGCGCCACCTAAAACGTGATACCTGCCTTTGAATTCACGGGTGCGCTCAATTGCAATTACATCTTTGCTCTCTTCAACAGCACAAATTATTTTTAGATCTCTTCTTGGATCACGACAAATTCGGCAGAGATCTTCTTCGCTGACATTAAAACAGACATTACAAAATCTTATTTTCTGTTTGGCTTCAACAATGCTATTCGCTAAGTCATCAATATCTTGCTTTTCAGCTTCTAGTATCCAAAAAGCGATTCGCTGAGCACTTTTTGGTCCAATCCCAGGCAATTTACCTAATCGCTCAATTAATGAACCAATTACGCCTTCATACATAAATTATTTATCCGTCAAAGGGCGAGCGCCTAGCTCACGCTCTAGCAGAGCCAAACCATCAATTTCTTCAATTGTCTCATCGTTAATTTTGGCACCTTGATTAGATTTAATTGACTCTCTGCCAAGAGTTTGATCAGATGCTGCAATTAGTGCAATCACGCCATCAGATTTAGTAACTTCTCTAATTGCAGTACGCAACTTCTCTTCATGATTAGAGCCCTGTGCAAATTCTAGAACTCGCATATCTGAAATAGCGACAGCAATTACACCATCAGATACTGACAACGGAATAGATTCACTGAATGTAGTCCAAGCAACTCGAGATTCCTGTTTCAAGGTTTCTAAAATTCCAGGCCACAAAGCCTTTAACTTAGCTAGATCAGCAACTGGAAGTGCTTCCGATTCAGGCTCAGAAGTTTTTGTTGTGCTGGCTCTTTTTGGTGGAACCGGAACTGTGACTTTCTCAACTTTAGTTTTCTGTGGTGATGTAATTGTTGAAAGCTTTGGGGGAGCAGCAGCTGGCTTTGCTGGTTCAGCACTCACAACTTGAGGCTTAGTACCTTTTTCTAACAAAGCAATGCGCTGCTCAATTCCTGCAATACCTTCATTATTTGTAGCCAACAGCAATCTTGCAGCTAGTAGTTCTAGCTGCAATCGAGGAGCAGTGGCACCCTTTAATTGGGCTATGCCAGAGGTAATTAGGTCTGCTGCTCTAGAAAGCCGAGCAGCCCCAATTAATTTTGCATCCGCAGCCATCTGAGTTAATTCTTCCTCAGGCACCACAATCAATGCTTTAGCTTGATCCTTGGCAACTTCTAGAAGTAATAAATCTCTAACTCGTTGCAATAAATCAGAAGCAAATCTTCGAGGTTCATACCCTGCATCAACTACCTGATCAATAATGGTAAATAACTGTGGTCCATCATCAGCTACCAACGCACTAATGCTTGCATTAACTAAATGTCTAGGGGTTAGACCTAAAACTGCAGCAACTTCATCTGTTTGTAAGCCTGCTTCACTTGAACCAGCAATTGCTTGACCTAACAAACTTAAACCATCTCGAACCGAACCTGCTGCTGCCTCAGCCAGCATCATTAATGCTGCTGGCTGAGCCTTTATATTCTCTTTTGCACAAATTTCTTGCAGGTGACCAGCAATTGTTCTGGTTGAAACTAATCGAAAATTAAATTGATGAGTTCGAGAACGTAAAGTGTTTGGCATCTTATCTGGTTCAGTAGTTGCAAACACAAACTTTAAATGTGCTGGTGGCTCTTCCACCATTTTAAGAAAAGCATCTATAGCTTTAGCGGATAACTGATGAGCTTCATCAATGATCATGAATCTAAAGCGTGAGGATGCAGGTGCGTAGATTGCTTTCTCGCGTAGGTCACGCACATCATCAACACCACTATTACTTGCCGCATCCAACTCTTCAACATCTAAGTTACCTGAGCCATTCGGAGCAAGCGAAATACAGGAATTACAAACTCCACAAGGATTTGCAGTTGGACCTTCTTCACAATTTAAGCTTCGAGCCAAAATTCGCGCACTAGAAGTTTTACCGCAACCTCTTGGCCCAGTAAAAAGATAAGCATGATGAATGCGATTATTCTCAATGGCTCGAGTTAATGCGGTCACAACGTGATCTTGGCCAATGACTTCACTAAGTTGGCCAGGTCGGTAGGTGCGGTATAAAGCGATGCTCACGACGCTGAGGGTAGTGGTCAGTTAAGACCTAATAGAAGTTAATGGCGGAGGATGCGGGATTTGAACCCGCGAGGGGTTGCCCCCAACTCGCTTTCCAAGCGAGCGCCATAGGCCACTAGGCGAATCCTCCGCGCGAAGGGTACTTAACCCGTTGATTACTCTTAACCCAGATCCCCCGTACGGCATGTTCGTGATCAATCCCCCAGGGTCGGAAGACAGCAAGGGTCGTCACGCTCTCATGGGTGTGCGGGGGGTCGCCTTGTGTTTGGTCAATCTTCCAACAGTTCGTCGGGCTAGTCTTCGAAATGGTGGCGTGTCCGAGCGGCCAAAGGTACGCGTCTCGAAAGCGCGTGAGGGCGAAAGTTCTCCGTGGGTTCAAATCCCACCGCCACCGCCAACTTATCTTTTCAATATAAAGAAGTCATCAAGTTGTTGCTTGCATTCCAGCTCACGCACTCCACTTATTACTTCCATCTTGTGTGGCAACCTGCCATCGCGGACAACATCAAACATGCTGCCAGCCGCACCATAATCTTTATTGTCTGTTCCAAAAACTAACCTTTGCAATCGAGCATTCATGGCAGCCCCAGCACACATGGCACATGGCTCAAGTGTTACCACCAAAGTGTGACCATCTAATCGAGATGAATTAAGCAACTGAGCAGCAGTTCTAATTGCCTCGACTTCCGCATGCGCAGTTGGATCTTTGGTGGTTTCTCTTAAATTGAAGCCTTCAGCCACTATTTGTAAATAGCTATCCAAAATAACGGCCCCAATTGGGATCTCACCCATGACCTGGGCCTGGGCTGCCAAGACCAGAGCTCGTTGCATGGCTTGGTCATATTCGGCTCGAACTTGCATGGCACGCAGTCTGTCAGGAAACTTAACAGAATCAACAGCGATAGCCTGTGCGTATGAAAACTTTAGTTATTAATCACCCATTGGTGGCCGCCAAAGTGACCAGGCTCCGGGATCAAGATACGACGATGCCTCAATTTAGGCAGTTGGCAGAGCAGTTAGTGAATCTGTTGGCCTATGAAGCAACCCGAGACCTTCAAACACAACCAGTAACAGTGATTACACCAGTTGCTAAAACAACAGGTGTTGAACTACCCGACCCAAAACCATTGATCGTGCCAATTCTTCGAGCTGGACTTGGCATGCTAGAAGGAATGACTCGAGTTATGCCAACCGCCGAGGTTGGTTTCTTAGGTTTAGTGCGCGATGAAGAAACTTTATTAGCAACTACTTATGCAAATCGACTACCAGAAGATCTAACAAATAGAAGTGTGTTTATCTTAGATCCCATGTTGGCAACAGGTGGAACTTTAATAACTGCAATCTCAATGATGATTAAACGTGGTGCTAAAGATATAACTGCAATTACTTTAATCTCTGCACCTGAGGGAATTAAGGCAGTTGAAGAAGCGTTCGCGACTGAAAAGATAAGTATCAAGCTAGTCACAGCAGCACTTGATGAAAAACTCAATGAAGTGGGTTACATCGTTCCAGGATTAGGTGATGCTGGCGATCGCCTGTTTGGAAATTGTTAAACATGACTAAGTTAACTGAGATTCACAGTCATGGAGTTTCAATCTGGCTAGATGATCTATCTCGAGCACGAATCACTTCAGGTGATTTAGCTGCTTGGCAACAAAAAGGTGTAAGAGGGGTAACGACCAACCCTTCTATTTTTAAAGCAGCTATAACTCAAGGTGCACAAAGCGCATATGGGGCTGACCTGGAAAGACTGCGAAGTGATGGGGCAACAGCAGAGCAGATAGTTCGAGAATTGACTGTGCAAGATGTGCAAGCAGCTTGTGATGTTTTTATGCCAACATATCGAGAATCCGAAATTGATGGCCGAGTTAGTTTAGAAGTTGATCCACGACTAGCCCATGATGGTGATACCACCCTTAGCCAAGCCATTGAGCTTCATAAATTAGTAAATCGACCAAATGTGATGATTAAGATTCCAGCAACAAAAGCATCAATCCCAGCGATAACAGGTGCTATAGCTAGTGGAATTAGTGTCAATGTCACCTTAATATTTTCAATAGAAAGGTATGCCGAGGTTATTCAGGCATGGTTACTAGGTTTGGAGCAAGCCAAGGAGCGCGGCATTGACTTGTCTACCATTTCTTCGGTTGCCTCATTTTTTGTGAGCCGAGTTGATACAGCTATTGATCCACTTTTGGATGCAATTGGAAGTTCAGAAGCATTGGCCCTTAAAGGTAAAGCTGCATTAGCTAATGCGCGTTTGGCTTATTTAGTCTTTGAAGAGTTAACCAAGGATCCAAGGTGGCAATTATTAGCAGCAAGTGGTGCTCGCCTGCAGCGTCCACTTTGGGCATCAACGGGGGTTAAGAATCCAAGTTATGACCCGTTGATGTATGTGACTGGTTTGGTTGCCCCAAATACAGTCAATACATTGCCACAGGGAACTCTCAATGCACTTTATGAATACTCAGGGCAACTAGCTGACACTGTTTCCCAAAGCTATCCAGATGCAACTGATGTGATGTCAGGCCTTGCTGATTTAGGGGTCAGTATTTCTAAAGTGCTGACTGAACTCGAAACAGCAGGCGTAAAAGCATTTGTGGATGCTTGGACAGACCTTTTAACTGCTGTTGAATCTAATTAATCAACAGAGATTCCAGAGGCGTCTTCTTCACGCATCTTCCAAGGTGCTCCATATTCGTTAATCTTTTCTAGGTAAGGAATTGGATCAAACCATTCTGGGCCGTTAACCCCTTCTGGCTTCCATTTACCTTCATGAATTAACTCCATCGCAACTACTGGATTCAATGCAGTTTGCCAAACCACTGCTTGATCGCCATATTCAGCCATCGACCATTCATTATCAACTACGTGATAAAGATATATAGCTCTTGGTTTTCCGTCTTTATCCAAACCTTTGACTAATACGCCCGCACAAGTCTTGCCCTTCATGCGGTCACCCAAAGTTGCTGGATCTGGCAATGAAGCAGCTAATAGGTCTCTAGGCGAAACCTTTAAGCCCTTCACATCAACTCGGTCAGTTCGATCAAGCCCTAATTTATGAATGGTTTCTAGAATGTCAATGAATTCTTCACCCAGCCCATATTTAAAGGTAACGCGCTTAGCATCAACTTT
>DBCL01000012.1:101122-121974 GCA_002293025.1 Actinobacteria bacterium UBA959 | reverse complement strand
CTCTGGTTCACTAAATGGTGCAGTTGTGAACCAACCAATTCCATCTTCCCAAATAACAGGTGGATTCAAACATTCTTCAATGGTTGTCCAGATACTAAAAGAAGGTGCAAAGTCATAACCTTCAACTACTAAACTTGAACCATCTAATACAGTCAATGTGTCTATTCGACTAAACATTGTGTCTGAGGCATAGCGGGCAAACACATCACTTAATCCTGGTTCAACTCCCATGCCAACAACTGCATAAATTTCACGTTCAATCCAATTCCAGTCTCTGGCGAATTGTTCGTCACCTAGTTTTACACCACATTCGGTGTATGGGTATTCAGGGTGTGGTCTCGATAATGACATCGCCATATCCATGTAGTTGGCACCTTCAACTTCGCATGCTCTAAAAATTGGCATTACGAATCTAGGGTCAACAGCGTTAACCACAATGTCTGGATCCAGGTTACGGATTAGTTCACGCAGGTCTTCAACATCACCCGCATCTACTTTGGCAGCCTTAAACCTTGGATCATTTGTTCTTTTAGCAGCAGCCTCTGCCCGGCTGAGATCATGGTCAGCTATGACCATCTCTGATAGAAATTGCCGTCGCGAAGCAATGTTCGCGATCGCACTTCCGACTCCGCCCGCTCCAATTACGAGGGCCTTCACGGATTTCACCCCTTACGGTTGAGGCCAAGATAGCCGAAGACCCCCCTTTCAGCCAACAGGACCCCCCGACCCCACTCAGCCTTCTAGGCTTGGGTCACCGTGACCACTACTCCGAAAGACTCAACAAATATGCACGCCTTTGACGCTCAGATGGCCGAAGGAGTGTTGGAATATGTGCGCGATCGGCTGGCTTTAATCGAAACCCCTCTAGATGGCATTGATGATGTGTCCAAACTGGAATCACTACTCAAAGATTTAATCACTAAAGATGGAATTGGTTATGAAGCAGCTTTAAAACTTTATGATCAAGATCTATCTCGAATGGTGATTAGTGCCGATAGTCCTAAGTATTTTGCATTTATTCCTGCAGCACCCACTAAAGCATCACTGTTATTTGACTCAGTTATCTCAGCAGCATCGCTGCAAGGAATTTCTTGGCTTGAGGCGGCAGGTGCGATTGCTGCTGAGAATCAAGCACTTAAATTCTTAAGCGATGCTGCTGGATTGCCAAGCACTGCTGGTGGAACTTTTGTGAGTGGAGGCAGCTCTGCAAATCTGGCTGCGTTAACGGTTGCAAGAGACACCCAACGTACGGCTCGCAATCTAGAAAAACGATCACTAGTGCGAGTTGCTGTTAGTGAACAGGCACATTCATCAATCGAGCGAGCGCTGTCAATTTTAGATATAGAAGCACTAGTTGTTAAAACTGAGAATCATCGCTTAACTGGAGATGCTCTAGAACGAACTTTAAACTCAGATCCTCATCCAGAAAACGTGATTGCAGTCGTGGCAACTTCAGGTACCACAAATGCTGGGATCATTGATGATTTAGAAAGTATTGCTCAAGTTGCCAAGAAACATGACCTCTGGTTTCACATAGATGGGGCTTACGGCGCTGCAGCATTGTTGGCACCAAGTGTTAAGCCTTTGTTTAAAGGGTTTGAGCACGCTGATTCATTTATTATCGATCCACATAAATGGCTGTTTGCACCGTTTGATAGTGCAGCTGTTATCTATCGCAATCCTAATTTAGCCAAACAAGTGCACACTCAGCATGCAAGTTATTTAGATGTGCTGCATGGCCCCGATGATTGGAACCCCTCAGATTATGCACATCACTTAACTAGAAGAGCTCGCGGTTTAGCTTTTTGGTTTAGTTTGATTACCTATGGAACAGATGCATACACCAGCGCAATTGAAAGCAGTATTGATCTTACCCATCAAGTTGCACGTGAAATGAAGAAGAATCCAAACATTGAATTAATCAATGAACCACAGTTATCAATTATTCTGTTTAAGCGAAAAGACTGGAATGAAACTGATTATCAAAAGTGGGCTGCAGAACTACTACAATCTCAAATAGCATTTGTTGCTCCATCCGCTTGGAATGGTGAAGTAGTTGGCAGGTTAGTTTTCTTGCATCCATCAACTACTTTAGAGATGGCTCTAGCTGCAGTTCCTAAATAACAAACCCCCGCTTCCAGTGGAAGCGGGGGTTTGTTTTAAACCGAGCGAAGACTAGATCGCGTTGACGTTTGAGGCCTGTGGGCCTTTTTCGCCTTGGGTGATCTCGAACTCAACGCGCTGATTTTCTTGAAGTGAACGGTAGCCGTTTCCTTCTATTGAGCGGTAGTGAACAAAGACGTCTGCGCCGCCACCATCTGGGGTGATGAAGCCAAAGCCTTTTTCATTGTTGAACCACTTTACGGTTCCAACGGTCATGCGTATTTCCTATCATTCTTGCGTTTTACAGCGGGTGGTGTGGTGCCCGCTAATGAAACACACGAACGGGACCGCAACGCCGGATTTACTGGCGCGTGGAGGAGCATACGCGATGAGAATTGAGTGTGAAACTAAGCACCCACGTGGGGTAGGGGGAGGTTGAATTGCTAGGCCAAATCAATGAATATTCCGTGCAAAATAGACAAATTTTGGTCTGGACTCCGTCCACTGAATTGCTAACGACTGACCCTTGGTTGCTAGTGATGCTAGATGGCGAAAACGTTTTCTATCCACAGCGATCTCACTTTAATAAGGCCTGGCAGGTTCAAGATGTGATTGCTCAAATGGATTCAACGAACTTCGATCCACCAATAATTGTGGCAATTGAAAATGGATCAAATAGCCGTTACAGCGATTATGCCCCCCAAGACCTTTTAGATGTAAATCCAGAAGTATTAGGCACATTTGAGGGTTATTTGGGAATTGATAGAAGTTACGCTCCAACTGGAAATAAATTTCAAAGTTTTTTACAACTAGAGCTCTTTAATTATTTGGAAAGGAAACTGTCCACAACTTTTATACCCAAACAAACCGCAATTCTTGGAGCCTCCATGGGAGCCATTGGATCATTAGTTGCAGCAATTAAGTCTCCTAACAGATTTGAAATGGCAATTGCTATGTCCACTGGGTGGCCCGCCTTAGGTGAGACTGGAACAAGATTGTTAATAGAACAGTTACCAAAAAAGACTAAGTATTGGTTCGATCAAGGTGATGTTGGATTAGATGCTGAGTTTTTACCATTACAAAAATATGCAGATCAGTTATTTGTGGTCAATGGACTTGATGTTCACACTCAGGTATTCAAAGATGCCAACCATGATGAAATTAGCTGGGCCCAGCGATTACCACAGGCACTACTTTGGTGGCAAACAAAACAAAAGTGAAACCCAAAAGGACCCAAGAAAACTTGGGTCCTTTTGGGTTGGTTAAGTAATTAGAACAGATTGCCAGTTAACATAAAGTCAAAGTCAGATTTAGTCTGTAGAAGTACGTATAGGAATATGGCTCCACCGGCTAAGCCAACGTTCTTCAAGAATTGGACTTGTTCGCCCATCTTGGCCATAGCATCTGTTTCTTTCCAAAATGCATGCATTAAGAAAGCAGTTGGTAGCAAAAAGGCAATGAGTAGTAATGCGCCCAGATCGGCGTATGCACCAAGCACAACCGATACGGCACCAACTAGCAGCATGACACCAGTTAACAAAACAGCTTCTTTGGCGCGAGGAATGCCTTTAGATGTTGCATAACCGGCCATTCCTTGAGCATTTTTGAGGTGACCAACTGCTGAACCAAGAAAAACTAGGGCGAACATAATTCGACCCACTAAAAATAGAGCATCCATTTGTTACCTTTCAAAGATGAGGGTTAGTTTCCTCAAGTGTTATCGATCTTGGCTGAACCCTAACTTAAGATAGTTGAGAATTCAACTATCTAAGGAAAGAGCTTGAATTTGCTCTAACAGTGTGGCCTGTTCAATCGAAAAGTCCTTTATTTGGTGGCTTGGTGGTATCAAGCCAGCTATAGATTGATTGATATGGGTTAGAGCGAAATACCAAGTTGTCCTAGTGTCTGGCTTAATCACTCGACTAGATCCACCAGCATTAATAGTGATGGTTGAGTCAGCATTTGGGCTGAATGGATGGTTAAACAAGGCAGATCCATTTCGATACTCAACTAAGGCTGTTTGCTCCCGCGCCTTTTTATTACTCCAATGCATTTTAAATTCAACATTGTCTGGGTACTGAAAAACTGCAGATCCTTCATCGTTAGCACCAAGGTCATTAAATCTTGAATTTGCTGAGATAAGCGTTGGAGTTAAATTCATCAGTAGCTGTGCAAATCGCAAGCAATAGCTACCAACATCTAGCAATGCACCACCACCTAACTCACCCACACTGCGAAAATCGTTTGGGTTTGAAGGGGTGTAAACAAAGTGACTGTAGATACTTTTAACGGGCCCTAATTCGTTTATCAAGTCACGAGGAATTGAAGTTTGAGGATGAAAAGCAAAAACAAACGCTTCCCACGCTAAAGCATCCACAGGGGATTTCTCAACAAACTCTTTAGCAGCTAATCCAGACGTGGCAAATGGCTTCTCGCTTAATACTGCTTTGCCTGATCTCACCACATCAAGAGCGGTTTGTGCATGCAAAATAGGAGGCAGGGCTACATAAATGGCATCCAAATTGGGGTCTTCAATTAATTCTTGATACGAGCCATATGCAGTTGGTATTTGATTATTGCTAGCAAACTGTTTTGCTTTATCTAAAGAGCGCGAAGCAACCGCAAACACCTCACCTGAATTAGTTGATCGAAGCCCTGGAATGAACGAACTTTGAGCGATTCGAGAAGCACCAATAACCCCCCAACGCACCCAGGTCACAGTTGACCGTTTTCCATCTGACGCAATAACTCAATGCGCTCTTGAATAGGTGGATGAGTAGCAAACATTTTGGAAGCAGCTTTGTGATCTAGTGGGGACTCAATCCAGATATGTGCCACTGCAGTAGATTTTTGTCTAACCACAGTTGAGTCATGCGCCAAAGTTTCCAGAGCCCTTCGCAATCCGGTTGGATTGCGCGTGAAACTGATGGCAGTGGCATCTGCCAACGATTCACGCTTACGCGAAATTGCAGATCTAAGCAGCGTTGCTGCAATTGGTGCCAAAATCAAGGCTAGAAATGCAGCGATAAGCACTAATGGATTTGAATTGTTGTTGCCACTTCTGCGATTTCCACCAAACCACATCATGCGAATTAATAGATCACTAATTAGTGCAAGTGCGCCAGCAGTTGTAGCAGCGATTGCTGAAACTAGAGTATCTCTATTAGCAACATGTGCTAATTCATGAGCCACAACGCCTTGCAGTTGTTCCCGATCCATTTTTTCTAAAATTCCAGTGGTGAATGCAATTAGGGCATGTTCTGGATTTCTGCCTGTGGCAAAAGCATTGGGGGCGCTATCTTGGACAACAGCAATCTTGGGCATTGGTAGCCCAGAAGCAATACACATTTCATTTACTAGATTAAATAATTGAGGGTTATCTTCTTCAGATATCAACTTGGCACCAGTCATCGTCAACACGATTCGGTCTGATGAATAGTAGGAACCCCAGATAGAAATTAAGGCAATTCCAACAGCAATTGGGACGATACCGATGCCAACATAGCCAAAGTAAAGGGCAGCTGCATAAACCACGAATGCCACTAACGCTGCCATGCTGCCTAGCAAGAGCCAGGTCTTGCGCTGGTTAAGTGCTTGCTGAGATCTAAATGAGGTCACAGTTAGATTTAGAAGCTAACTGTTGGAGTCTTGCGATTTGCTGGGTCATCAATTTCATAAAACTCACGTGCCCCGACTTTGGCGAGTGGCGCAAACACATTTCCAGGAATTGTGACCACAGCTTCGTTGAGAACTCGAACAGTGTCGTTGTAATACTGTCGGGCAAATGCAACTTTATTCTCAGTTGCAGACAACTCTTCTTGTAGTTGTGAGAAGTTGGCTGAAGCCTTTAGGTCTGGGTAGGCCTCGCTAACTGCTAGCAAACCACGCAAAGCTTGGGTCAACATGCCATCAGCTGCTGCAACATCTTGCACACCAGTAGCTGACGTGGCTGCTGCACGGGCAACAACAACTTTTTCAAAAGTTTCTTTTTCATGAGCGGCATAGCCTTTAACGGTTTCAACCAGGTTAGGGATCAGATCTGATCTGCGCTGAAGTTGAACCTCTATCTGGGCAAAACCCTCATCTACGGCAACATTTAACTTTAGCAGTCTGTTGTATTGACCAATCAACCAAAAAACAAGTAACAAAACTGCAATCCCGATCAAAACTAGTGTTGTTGTGTTCATGATCTAGATGGTACCAAAGAACTAAACCATAGGTCTACTGGATTAGTAAATCTGGGCTGGGCTAAAGAATTAACTTATTTTGGCTTCGTACTCGGATGCTGACAACAGCTTGTCGGTACCAGTGACTGACACCTTAAATAGCCAACCCAAACCGTAAGGATCCTTATTGATAAGTGCTGGATCATCTATGGCAGCTTGATTTATCTCAACAATTTCACCCGAGGCTGGTGCAAACAAGTCACTTAATGACTTGGTGGACTCGAGCTCACCACACACCATGCCTGCACTAACAACTGAACCTAAATCTGGAAGTTTTACGTAAACCACATCACCTAGAGCATCTGCTGCAAACAGAGTAATTCCAACAGTTGCAACACCGGTTGTGGTGTCCATCCACTCATGGTCTGCGGTGTAGTGCAGGTTTGCAGGTATCGACATAACTCCTACTTCTTTCTTTGATAAAACGGCAGTGGTACTAAAGTTGCAAGTTCATTAGTGCCTCTAATATCTACGCTTAGCGTATCGAGTTGGGCATCAAAGTTCCTGTCGAGATAAGCCATGGCAATAGATTTATTAAGTGTTGGGGAAAAAGCGCCACTTGTAATCTGGCCCACAATCTCACCATCCTTATTTATTAAATTAAATCCAGCTCTGGCAATTCTTCTTGTTTCTAAAGTAATCCCAACAAGGTTTCGTTTAGTTGAACTTTCGGCAATTTGGGCTAGAGCGGATTTGCCAATGAAGTCAATTGATTTACCAAAAGCAATGACTCTGCCAAGTCCCGCTTCGATTGGATTAGTTTGCAGATCAAGTTCATGTCCATATAGCGGCATACCTGCTTCTAAACGCAAAGTATCTCTGCAGGCCAAGCCTGCAGGTTTAGCCCCAAAATCAATTAACTTCTGCCACAAACCAACCGCATCTTTGAGATCAAGAAATATTTCAAAGCCATCTTCCCCGGTGTAGCCAGTTCTAGCCAAAATGACATGCAGCTCATCTTGATTGCTCAAGCACCAGCCATAATTTTTTAGTTCTGAAAAATTAGTTTTAGGAAAAACTTGAGAAACGACTTTGACCGCAGATGGGCCCTGGACTGCAATCAAGGCGGTGCTCTCAGAAAGATCTTTGACAGTGCAAGCGAAGCCTTGATTGCGTGCGCTTAGTTCACTGAAGACAATTTGAACGTTTGAGGCATTAGCAACCACCATAAATACGTTTACTTCAATTCGATAAACGACTAGGTCATCAATTACGTTTCCAGATTCATTACAAATCATGGTGTAGCGAGCTCTACCAATTGCCACCTTGGACAACTCTCCTACTAGTGCAAAATCTAAAAACCGGGCAGCATCCTCGCCTTCTACCCAGATCTCGCCCATATGAGAAAGATCAAATAGACCACAATCAGTTCTAACCAAAAGGTGTTCTTGGGTTTCACTGCCGTAACGAAGCGGCATATTCCAACCAGCAAAGTCGGTCATGACTGCACCAAGATCAATATGGATTTGATCTAGAGCAGTTTGTTTCAGGGTCATTAGTTTGCGTTAGCAAAAGCTTCTGGTGGCGGACAAGAGCAAACCAGATTTCGGTCCCCGTGAGCTGCATCGATGCGCTCCACTGGAACCCAATATTTATGTGCTCGGTTGCTCTTTAATGGGAATATTGCTGTTTCTCGAGAATATGGATGAAGCCATTCAGCCACCACGTTTGATGCTGTGTGCGGTGCGTTAACTAGCGGATTGTCATCAACTGGCCAAACTTGGCTAGCAACTTGATCAATCTCTTTTCTGATAGCAATCATGGCGTCAATAAATCTGTTTATTTCTCTTAAGTCTTCACTTTCAGTTGGCTCAATCATCATGGTGCCAGCTACCGGGAAGGACATCGTTGGAGCATGAAAACCATAATCCATTAATCGTTTAGCAATATCATCCACAGTTATCCCAGTGTCTTTTGTGATTCCACGAATATCAATGATGCATTCATGTGCAATCAAATCATTTTGTCCGGTGTAAAGAATTGGATAATGGGCAGCAAGTCGTTTAGCTATGTAGTTTGCTGACAGAATGGCAACTGAAGTGGCTCTAACTAATCCTTGGGCACCCATCATCTTTATGTAAGACCAAGAGATTGGCAGAATGCCAGCGCTACCAAAAGGAGCTGCACTAATTGGTCCAACCCCAGTGCTTGGGCCAGCCTGCGAAATTACTGGATGGTTAGGCAAGAACGGAGCAAGGTGCGCTTTAACTCCAACAGGTCCAACCCCTGGGCCACCGCCCCCATGTGGAATACAGAAAGTTTTATGTAAATTCAAGTGACTGACATCTGCCCCAAATTTTCCTGGTTTTGCAACTCCAACCAAAGCATTTAAGTTAGCGCCGTCTACATAAACTTGACCACCAGCATCATGCACCATCGCACAAATATCTGAGATAGCAGATTCAAATACACCATGAGTTGATGGGTAAGTAACCATTAAGGCAGCTAGTGCATCTTGATTCTCAGTAATTTTGAGTTTTAAGTCGTCAATATCAACATTTCCTAATTCATCACAGCCAACTACAACAACTTTCATCCCTGCCATAACAGCAGATGCGGCATTAGTGCCATGCGCAGAAGATGGAATTAAACAAACATCTCTATTTGTTTCACCCTTGTGGTTTAGGTAGCTCTTAATTGCAAGAAGCCCAGCAAATTCACCCTGACTGCCAGCATTGGGTTGCAATGAAACTGCGTCATAACCAGTAATTTCAACCAGCCAATTTTCTAGGTCCTTAATGAGAGATAAAGTTCCAGATGCTTGATTGATTGGAACAAAGGGATGTAAGTTCGCAAATTCTGGCCAAGTCACAGCTTGCATCTCGGTTGCAGCATTAAGTTTCATTGTGCAAGAGCCAAGCGGAATCATGCCCCGATCTAGGGCGTAGTCCTTATCAGATAAAGACTTCATGTATCTCAACATTGCAGTTTCATTGTGGTAGCGATTAAAAACTTCATGCTCCAAGTATTTAGTTGTTCGGGTTAGATCAGGTGTAATTACTGGTTCTACTGATAACCACAACTGGTCAGGGTCTAAGTTCGATCCACTTACTAGTGCATCCCAAATATCTTTAATTGTTTGAATATCAGTTGTTTCATCAACAGAGATTCCAACAGTGTTGGCATCAAATAACAAGAGGTTAATTCCTTTAAGGCGGGCAGCCTCAACCCATGCAATGGCTTTCGGGGTTTCAACTCTCAGTGTGTCAAAGAAATTATCATGCAATATTTTTGCTGATAATTTCTTTAAACCTAGAGACAACAAAACTGCGTGCTGGTGCACTCGTTGAGCAATATCTCGAAGACCCTCAGGCCCGTGGTACACCGCATACATACTGGCCATTACAGCCAATAAAACCTGAGCAGTGCAAATATTTGAAGTAGCTCGCTCACGGCGAATGTGCTGCTCTCTAGTTTGCAACGCTAACCGATAAGCCGGATTTCCAGCAGCATCAATTGATACTCCAACTAATCTGCCTGGTAAAGATCTCTCTAGTCCAGTTCTAACTGCCATGAAACCCGCATGTGGTCCGCCATATCCAAGAGAAACTCCAAAGCGCTGCGCAGAACCAACAGCAATGTCAGCACCAAACTCACCTGGTGGCGTAATAAGGGTTAAAGCTAACAAGTCGGTAGTAACTGCTACTAGGGCTCCAGCGTTATGAGCAGACTCAATAATCTTTGCTGGGTTAAAGATTTTCCCAGATGATCCAGGATAAGAAACTAACAAACCAAAATATTCTTTAACAGTAATCTCTTTTGAAAGATCAGCCAAAACAACATCAATTCCTAGTGGCTTAGCTCTAGTTTCAATAACTGCAATAGTTTGCGGATGAGTGTCCTGATCAACTACAAATGACTTTGAGGTTGATTTGGTATTGCGCATTGCCAGGGTCATAGCTTCAGCCGCAGCAGTTGATTCATCAAGCATGCTGGCATTAGCAATAGGTAAGCCAGTTAAATCCTCTACTACTGTTTGAAAATTGATTAAGGCTTCAAGTCTTCCTTGAGAAATTTCAGGCTGATATGGCGTATAGGCGGTGTACCAAGATGGATTTTCTAGAATGTTTCGCAAGATTACTGTTGGGGTGAAAGTGTTGTAGTAGCCCAAGCCAATAAGAGTTTTGGTCATGGTGTTTTGTGCAGCAAGATCCTTTAACTGAATTAAAACTTCAGATTCACTGACTGCTTGGGGCAGATCCAAATCAGATCGCCACCTAATAACACCTGGCACTACAGCTTCTAATAACTCTTCCAGATTTTGATAGCCAAGCGCGTTCAGCATTAAGTCAATATCTGGCTGGGTGGGCCCGATGTGGCGATCTGTGAAAGATCTGCCCCTCGTTGTATAGCCAAAACTCATAAAGATAGGCCTGTTCTGTGGATTTAGACCCTTAACTTAGTGGCGCAATCCCTACTTGGCACGCTATGAAAAAGGTGAGTATCTTCAGGGCACTAAGCCGAAGGAGCCTGGGATGAAAAGTGGACTAGACCTAAGTCATATCAACCAAAATGTTAGACCTCAAGACGACCTTTACCGTTATATGAATGGGTCTTGGATCGACTCTGCGGTGATCCCATCTGATCGTCCGATCCATGGGGCATTCCATGTTTTGAGAGATCTATCGGAAGAGAATGTTCGCAAGATCATTGAAGAGGCAGCCAATGTGAAGGGTGACCAAGCACAGGCTCAGCAAATTGGAGATTTATATAAGTCTTTTATGAATGAAGAATTGATTGAAAAGTTAGGTATGAACCCAATTCAAACCGAACTTGATTTAGTCGATCAGGTAGTGGATGCAGAAAGTTTTATTAGGGTTGTCGGACAACTACAAAAGAGTGGTTTAGATGGTTGGTTTGGATTTTGGATTACTACCGACTATTCAAATGCAAATCAAAACATTCTTTACTTTGCTCAAAGTGGAATTGGGTTGCCGGATGAGGCTTACTACCGAGAAGAGTCGCATCAAAAAATCAGAGACGCGTATCTTGCCCACTTAGAAAAGATGTTTGGTTTGGCAAAATTCAATGACTCAAAAGAACAAGCAAGATTAGTTTTTGAGTTAGAAACTAAAATTGCTAGCTATCACTGGGATGTTGTTAAAGATCGCGATGCAATGGCAACATACAACAAAGTTTCATTTTCAGAGTTTAAAAATCTTGGTCCAACTATTAACTGGAACACTTGGATGCAGGCTTTTGGTTTTCCAGAAATTGGATTCAAGGAATTAGTGGTAAGGCAACCAAGTTTTGTTACTGGTATTTCTGAGATGTTAAGTAATTTTGATGTGCAAGCCTGGCAAGCCTGGCTTCGTTGGAATATCTTGCATGGCTCAGCATCATTATTGAGTGAAGAGTTTGTAACTGAAAACTTTAACTTCTATGGAACAACCCTCTCTGGCACACCACAAATTAGAGATAGATGGAAGCGTGGCGTTGGAGTCGTTGAAGGATCGCTTGGTGAAGCAGTAGGCAAGCTCTACGTTGCAAAGCACTTTCCACCACAAGCAAAAGCTCGCATGCTGCAGTTAGTGGAGAATTTAACCAAGGCATATGAAGTTGACATCAAGGCTCTAGCTTGGATGAGTCCTGAAACTAAAGAAAAAGCACTCGAAAAACTAGCCAAATTCACACCAAAAATTGGTTACCCAGATAAATGGAAAGATTATTCGGGCCTTGTTATCAAAGATGATGATTTAGTTGGAAATATGCGCCGAACCACAGCATTTTTAACTGCTAAAGAATTGGAAAAATTGGGTAAACCAGTTGATCGGTCTGAGTGGTTTATGACACCACAAACTGTGAATGCCTATTACAACCCAGGTATGAACGAGATCGTTTTCCCAGCTGCTATTTTGCAACCACCATTTTTTGATTTAGAAGCAGACGATGCTGCCAACTACGGAGCCATTGGTGCCGTAATTGGTCATGAGATTGGTCATGGTTTTGATGATCAAGGTTCAAAATATGATGGTGATGGCAACTTGAAAGACTGGTGGACTGATTTTGATCGAACTGAGTTTGATAAGAGAACTCAGATGTTAATTGCACAATATGAAGGACTAGAACCACAAGAAGCTCCAGGTTCAAAAGTTAATGGAAAACTAACTGTTGGCGAAAACATTGGCGATCTTGGCGGCTTAACAATTGCCCATAAAGCATATGAATTATCACTGAATGGGAAAGTGCCTCCAGTCATTGACAATTTAACGGGGTATCAAAGATTGTTTTTGGCGTGGGCACAGGTTTGGCGCACCAAAACTCGAACAGAAGAAGCTGCTCGCAGAGTTGCTGTTGATCCTCATTCACCACCAGAGTTTAGATGTAATGCGATTGTGAGAAATTTAAGCGAATTTTATGAAGCGTTTGGAGTGACACCTGAAGATGAACTTTGGTTAGACGAGCAGCAACGCGTGCGAATTTGGTAACTTCACAAAGTACTAGTAAGCGCAGCTGAATGGAACTCATTGAGATCAAGCAACGCTGGAATGATGTGCTTGATGATTTAGAAAGCACTAATCGCATCGTTTGGATTGCTTTTTTTGATGCCAGGCTAGCAAGCTGTGTTGACAATGTGCTTCTTCTAGATTTTTCAGATGCCACTAAGTTTCCAGACGGCCATGATCTCAAATCAAATCTGGATCAAAAGCATCTTGATGCTGTAGAAGCCTCAATACTCAAGGTATTTGGAATACCATTAACCGTTCGAATTAAATAAGAAAGAAACATGACCGAGCAACCAGAAATTGTTTTTGAGAACATAACTGCCAAGGAGCAGCGATGGTTGGCTCGTGCTGTTAAGGATGAAACTTTTGGTGGAGCTCTACTTCTAATTGCTGCACTGGCGGCCATTGTGGTTGCAAATTCTGGGCTTGGTGATCTGTATTGGCAGGTGCTTCACACCAAAGTGGGAATAGGTGCACTCTCTTTAGAGATGTCTGTTGCACATTGGGTATCCGATGGCTTACTTGCCATTTTTTTCTTAGTCGCTGGCTTAGAACTTAAACACGAATTTGTGCATGGCTCTTTGTCTAAACCAAGTCAGGCACTAGTACCGATAGTGGCAGCAATAGCTGGCATGACATTTCCAGCAATCATTTTTGTTTCACTACTGGCTGGCGACTCTGAAGCACTCGCTGGCTGGGCAATTCCAATCGCCACCGATATCGCATTTGCTTTAGCGGTTCTAGCGGTTGCGGGCAGATCATTGCCAAATGAACTACGTGCGTTTTTATTGACTGTGGCAGTGGTTGATGATCTTGGAGCCATTTCAATTATCGCAGTGTTTTATTCAGACACAATTAATCAACAAATGCTGCTATTAACAGTTGGTTTATTGGCTGTTTATGCGTTACTACAAAAACTGAATATAACTAACTGGTACTTATTAGTGCCGTTGGGTTTAGTGATCTGGTGGACTACTTATCAATCAGGAATTCATGCCACAGTAGCTGGAGTAATGATTGCACTGCTTACCCGCAACAAACTAAAGGTAAACGAATCGTTATCGCCTGCAGAGCGTGCTGAGATCAAGATTAGGCCAATTAGTGTGGCAATTGTGGTTCCATTATTTGCATTTGTAGCAGCAGGTGTTGATCTTAGAAGCATTGGTTTTAGTCAGACAGTTTCAAGCAATATAGCTATTGGAATTATCTTAGCTTTGGCAATTGGAAAGCCAGTTGGAATATTTGGTGCCACCTATCTGGTGACTAAATTAACTAGAGCTTCTTTGAATCCAACATTGCGATGGAGTGATGTATTTGCAATCGGGTTATTGGCTGGAATTGGATTCACAGTTTCATTATTAATTACTGAACTTAGTTTTGGATCAGCTGATGCTCTCTTGGTTGAAGCAAAAGTTGGCGTCTTAGCAGCAAGTGCACTGTCAGCCTTACTTGCAGTAATCATGCTGCAAGTTAGAGCTCGCCGAACAATAACTTCTTAATTTAGTATCCAAATGCCCTGGCGAAATATCTTTCAGTCCTCTCCAAATAGCATTAAATTTTTGACAATTACCCTTGCGTTATTCCTGGTGAACAACTGGTTTATTAGTGCTGTTGCTGCTGAAGATTCATTGAATTTAAGTATGAGCAGCAACGCAGTTGCTGCTGCAGTTACTACAGGTGGTGGTAGTAGAGGGCCAGCCTTAGAAGTAATGCGAGATGGAACATTACTGCTTGGGGGTGGCTTAGCAGGGGGAGAAGTTTTCACTTGGAGCAGTGAAACTCAAAAGCTAACCAGGGTTGGCAGTGTAATTCCAGTAAGTAGAAGACTTATTGATTCAAGGTTTGCCATTACTGATATAGCAGTGCTGAGCGAGAATTCAACACAAGCACAGTTAGTAATTTCGTATCCACGCCTTGGTGCCAATAAGCGCTGCGTTGAAGTAGTAGTAGATCAATATCTATTTAACAAAACATTACAGACCTTAAAAAGGAATGCTACTTGGTTTATCTCAAAGCCTTGTGTGCCAATTTCTGCAGTTCAACATGCCTCGGGGAGATTTGAAGTAATTGATAAAGGTTCTGTTTATGTAACTGTTGGTGATCTAGGTTTTTCAGCAATTAATAGCAGAAGTAAGCGAGGAGACCTTGGTTCAATTTTTAAATTAACGGCCAAGAAAACAGAAAGAGTTTCCCAAGGCCACCGCAATGCTCAAGGAATTTTGCTTTTTAATGGTAAAGATCTCTTGGCAGCAGAGCATGGCCCCAGAGGTGGGGATGAGTTGAATTTAATTAAACAAGGCGGCGACTATGGCTGGCCATTTGTTACCTATGGTGAACCATACGGATCTGGCGATTACGTAAAGCCAACTAAAACTGGGACCCACCAAGATTACATACCTCCATTGAAGTATTGGGTGCCTTCAATTGCACCAACTGAATTAGTGCAATTGCCTACATCGGGATGGGGTTTCTGGAATGGAGCAGTGGTTCTAGGTACTTTGAAGGATAATTCCTTGGTGTTTATGAAACTAGATAACCAGCTTCAAGTAACTGATACCAAAGTGATAAAAGTTAATCAACGGATTCGTGACTTGGAAGTAAACAGTTCAGGGTCATTAATTGCGACTACTGATGAAGGAAATTTAATTCGATTTGCAATTAGAGATTAATCACAACGGAATTTGAAGAAGAGAATGTACTAAAAACCAGGACATTCCCTTCGAAGTAAGTTCAGATATTCAGTCCCCACTTTTGGCATCAACCCAAGACCTTCCCCATTTAATACGAGGGATGGGGCAAGGTATTCGTAAAGCGGCTGCACTTGGTACAGAATCTAAAAAAGTGGAAACGCTAACATGATTGCAAATGAGTTTTTTCACTTTAGACTGAGATTGCAAGTTAGTAAAGTTTTGGCATTATCCTAGAAAAGGGTTTAGGTAAGATGAAGTTCATTTACTCCTTTGATGAGGGAAACAAAGATTTAAAAGATTTGTTAGGTGGCAAAGGAGCCAACCTTTCAGAAATGACAAACCTTGGACTTTCTGTGCCCCCAGGCTTCGTGATCACAACTGAAGCTTGCAAAGAATTTTTAGAAAAAGGTCAAACCCCGCTTGATTTAGAGCTTCAAATAACTTTGGCACTTCGAAAGTTAGAAGATCAGGCAGAAAAAGTCTTAGGCGATTTTGAGAATCCACTTTTAGTGAGTGTTCGCTCCGGAGCAAAATTCTCTATGCCAGGCATGATGGAAACAATCCTAAATGTTGGATTAAATGATAATTCAGTGATTGGGTTAGGAAAAGTTACAAACAATGACAGATTTGCTTGGGATGCCTACAGGCGGTTGGTTCAAATGTTTGGAAAAACTGTATTAGATATCGATGGCGAATTATTCACTGACGAGTTTGAGAAGACTAAACAGAAGCTAAAAGTTGAAGAAGACTTCCAATTAGAAGCAGAAGATCTTGAAAGATTAGTACAGAAATATAAAGAAATAATTAAAGAAAATGCCAAAACAGAATTTCCACAACATCCAAGAATGCAACTAGATATGTCAATTATCTCAGTTTTTAAATCATGGAATACTGAGCGAGCCAAAATGTACCGAAGACGTGAACGAATACCAAATGATTTAGGTACTGCTGTGAGTGTTGGCATGATGGTGTTTGGCAATATGGGTGAAACATCTGGTACAGGTGTCTGCTTTACAAGAGATCCAGCCACAGGCTCTAAAGGGGTTTATGGTGATTACCTAAAAAATGCCCAAGGTGAAGATGTTGTATCTGGAATTCGGAATACCTTAACTTTGCAGCAGATGAGTGAAATAGAGCCAAAGATTTTTAGTGATTTACTTGTTATCATGCACAAACTAGAAATCCACTATCGCGATTTGTGCGACATAGAATTTACTGTTGAAAATGGAAAGTTATGGATTTTACAAACGAGAGTCGGTAAAAGGACTGCAGCAGCTGCGTTCCGAATTGCTATGCAATTTGTTGATGAGCAACTGATTACTATGGATGAGGCATTATTGAGAGTCTCTGGTGCGCAATTAGTTCAACTTATGTTCCCTCAATTTGATAGAAGTGTCCAAAAAATGCCTATAACAAAAGGTATTGCAGCATCTCCTGGAGCAGCAGTTGGCAAAGCAGTGTTTGATTCGAAAGTTGCTGCAGATTGGGCACAAAGAGGCGAGCAAGTAATCCTGGTTAGAAGAGAAACAAACCCTGATGATCTTGGGGGAATGATTGCAGCAGCAGGAATTCTTACTAGCAGGGGAGGTAAAACATCTCACGCAGCTGTCGTCGCCAGAGGCATGGGCAAAACTGCAGTCTGTGGAGCGGAAGACATTGACGTAAATCTTGACAACAAATTTGCTAAGTGCGGTATTCACACAATCAAAGAGGGCGACATAATCTCAATTGATGGATCGAATGGTGAAGTTTATATTGGTGAAATCAAAGTTGAATCATCTGTGATCGTAAAGTATCTTGAGCAAGGACTTGAACAAGTTTCCACTTCATTAAAACCAGACGAAGTCGAACTAGTTACTGCAGTTGACCGCCTTCTCAAACATGCTGATAGTCGCCGACAATTAGAAGTTAGAGCTAATGCTGATACACCTAATGATGCAAAAATTGCTCGAAAATTCGGGGCACAAGGTATTGGATTATGCAGAACAGAGCACATGTTCTTAGGTGAAAGAAGATTAGTGATTGAGCGTCTAGTTTTAGCAGAAACTGATTTAGAAAGAGAAGCTTCTTTAGTAGAATTGCTCCCACTGCAACAGTCTGATTTTCAGAAAATTTTTGATGAAATGGATGATCTAACTGTGACTGTACGTCTACTTGATCCTCCATTACACGAATTTTTACCAGATTTAGCAGACTTAAAAGTTAAAGCAGCCTTGACTCAAGAAAGAGGACAGGTCAATTTGGATCTTTCCAAACTATTAGCTGCGGTTCAACGTTTACATGAAACTAACCCAATGCTTGGCATGAGAGGAGTCAGGCTAGGTTTGATAATTCGTGGACTTTACAACTTACAAGTCAAAGCAATAGCTGAAGCGATGGCCCTCCAAACTGCCGCAGGTAAGAAGCCAAAAGTTGAGATTATGGTGCCGTTAGTTGGCTCATACATGGAACTAAGCATCATTAGATCTGAAGCAGAGCAAATTATTGCTGAGGTGGAATCAAAACAACAAGTTAAGTTACCTATAACAATAGGAACCATGATTGAGTTACCCAGAGCTGCTTTGACTGCAAGTCGGATCGCAACAGTTGCTGACTTTTTTTCTTTTGGAACCAACGATCTAACGCAAACTACTTGGGGTTTTTCAAGGGATGATGTAGAGGCAGAATTTTTCTCACCCTACTTAGAAAAGGGAATTCTTACTATTTCACCTTTTGAAACAATAGATGCAGAGGGAGTTGGTGAACTGATTCAAATTGCAATTGAACGTGGCCGTAAAACTAACCCAGACTTACATCTAGGTGTATGTGGGGAGCATGGTGGAGACCCAGAATCAATACATTTCTTTCATAAATGTGGAATTGATTACGTGTCATGCTCACCATTTCGGGTTCCAGTTGCAAGATTAGAAGCAGGCCGTGCTGCGTTAGAAAGTGCGCTCATAAATTGACGTCAGTAAAGCAAAATGACATCTTCTTGGATTGACTTACCATTTATTGGTAGAGTGATGATATGAGCTCAGTCGCACTAGAACATGACCAAATCGTGACACTTCTTCAAGAAAAATTAGGAAATGCAGTTGTGTGTGACTCTAGTGTTTTAGAAAGAGCTCGCTCAGATAAATCTGGGAAAGTTAGCTCTGGGTTACCAATTTGTGTAATTGAAGTAACAAGCACCGCAGATGTATCTCAAGTTTTGAAAATTGCTAACGCAACCAATACCCCTGTTGTAGTTCGAGGTGGTGGCAGTGGGCTGGCTGGCGGAGCAATTGCTGGCCCAGGAGAAATCTCTTTATCACTTGAAAAAATGAACCGAATTCTGGAAATTTCAGTTAAAGATAGGTTTGCATCAGTTGAAGCAGGTGTGATTAACAACGATTTAAATGAAATGGCCAAAAAGCAAAACTTATGGTTCACACCTGATCCAGCCAGCAGAGCCTGGTCAACGATTGGTGGAAACATTGCAACAAATGCTGGTGGCTTATTGTGTGTTAAATACGGTGGGACTCGAGAAGTTATCTTGGAGTTAACAGTGGTTCTTGCTAATGGTGAGATTATGACCCTAGGACACAAAAGCATAAAAGGTGTGACCGGTTACGATCTAGTATCACTTTTTGTTGGTAGCGAGGGAACTTTAGGCGTCATTACCGAAGCACGCGTAAAACTCAGACCAGTAGATCACAATCCCGTTTGGACTATTAGTGCAGTAGCAGAAAATATCTCAGATGCAATTGAAGCAGCTCAAGACACAATTAGTAATTATCTGCAGCCAAGCATTCTAGAATTAATCGATAATCGTGCTGCAAGGCACATTGCCAAATATCTTGAACTTGATTTTATCAAAGAAGATTCAGCAATATTGATCGCTCAAACAGATGGGCCTGGATCTAATAGTGAAGCGCTAGCAATTAAGCAGATCTGGGAGAAGTGTGGTTTGACAGTAGAAATTGAAACTGGGCGTGAAGATCTAATTCAATTTCGAAGATCAATGCATCCAGCCCTTGAAAAACAAGGAAATGTTCTCATTGAAGATATAGCAGTTCCTGTTTCACAGCTTGGGAAGATGTTTCTAGAAATAAGAAATATTGAGCAAGAGTTTGGAATAGAGATCCCCACAGTCGCTCACGCTGGAGATGGAAATCTTCACCCAAATTTCATTTATTCTGGATCTACTGTTCCCGAAGAGATTTGGTTAGCAGCAGACATGATGTTTAAAAAAGCCTTGGAATTAGGGGGCACTTTGACAGGGGAGCATGGAGTTGGTGAGTTGAAGCGACATTGGCTAGCAGTGGAATTGGGTCAATCGCAGTTTGAACTTCAGAAAAAAATAAAGAGCATCTTTGATCCAAAAGGATTACTAAATCCCGGTAAGGTTTTTGAAAATTGATGGCTTTAATTCAATTAAGGGTTAAAAGTTGTGAACCTTTCTAAATAACAAACAGATTTAGATAATGCTCTTATGGTTGGACGTATGTCACCTTTAATGAGCCACCTAGGAGTGATTTATAGCAGTTCGAATTCCTACCAAAATTCCAGCCACCATTTGANNTCCTTGGTGTTTATGAAACTAGATAACCAGCTTCAAGTAACTGATACCAAAGTGATAAAAGTTAATCAACGGATTCGTGACTTGGAAGTAAACAGTTCAGGGTCATTAATTGCGACTACTGATGAAGGAAACCTACTTGAAATCAGAACGCAGAAGTAATAAACAAAGTTACAAATAATTAATTTGAAATGATGGAGCGAATCGCAACCAAAATTCCAGCCACCATTTGATCCAACTCCATTGTTGGCTTTCCCTGAAATTCACTTTGTTCTGGAAGGACTGGCAGATGAATAAAGCCCGATTTAGTGTTAGTTACCTGAAGCTTGTGTTGCAGCGCATAGAAAATGTGATTGCAAACAAATGTGCCAGCACTAAGTGACACTTCAGCAGGAATTCCAGCATCTTTGATACTTTGCACAATATCTTTGACAGGCAAGGTGCTTGAGAGAGCGAGTGGCGCTCCTGGAATTACCTCTTGATCTGACAACCGATTTCCTGCATTGTCTGCTATTCGAGCATCATTAAGGTTTATCGCAAATCTCTCCACACTTATAACTGACCTTCCTTCGGCCTGGCCTAAACAAATCACAAAATTGGGCTGAATTTCGTCTACTAATTTCAATAACTTCGCACTAGATTCACCAAACACAACAGGCAGAATGGCAGTTTCAACCTTGAGGCCATCAAGCTGCATTTCCTTAATTTTGTTTACAACTTCTTGAGAGGGATTAATGGTTGAATTTCCAAAAGGTTCGAAACCAGTTACTACGACTGTATTAGTCATCTTTAATCACACACATATCTTAAGTTGTCTATCTGGCGCGCTCGTAGGGATTCGAAC
>DBCL01000012.1:82533-101106 GCA_002293025.1 Actinobacteria bacterium UBA959 | reverse complement strand
CCTTCTGATCCGTAGTCAGATGCTCTATCCGTTGAGCTACGAGCGCTTGTTATTGCTAACAATTGCTAAAGTGTAATCGGTAGCAAATCTGAATCATTCGCACCAATAACTCCCTAACAACTTCCGCGGAGACGGTGGGATTTGAACCCACGTGGGGATTTTGGTCCCCTCCCACTTAGCAGGCGGGCGCCATAGACCGGACTAGGCGACGTCTCCATATATTGCTGAATTCTTTAGGTTCAGCGAGCGAAGGTTATCTGAGTGAATCAGAGAACAATCTTGTGGCGGAGGGCGTGGGATTTGAACCCACGAGGCCGGGGTCGCCGGCCTGGCGGTTTTCAAGACCGCTGCACTAGTCCACTATGCGAGCCCTCCAAATACTCAGGTCATGAGTATCGAGGGGCAATCCTGCCATCTGCTATTTATTTGATGCATTCGCCCTAGTAGTTGCGTGCTAAAACGTTAATTACTGGTCAATTCCAACTGTGATCATGACAGCTTCAGGACGACATGCAAATCTAAATGGCGTAAAGGGGCTGTGCCCAAGTCCTGCGGAAACGTTGATAACTGAAGTGTTTCCGTTTGCAGAGATATGCGGGTGTAATCCTTTAGTGCGCTTTAGATCGATGTCGCAGTTAGCAACTAACGCACCAACACCTGGAATTCTTAGTTGTCCACCATGAGTGTGACCTGCAAGTATTAAATCCGCTCCAAGATCAGCAAAAGCATCTAACACTCTTAAGTAAGGGGCATGAGCAATTGCTAGCTTTAAATCTACTGATCCATATGGATTACTTACTTTACTTAAGTCATCCTTATTGATGTGTGGGTCATCAACACCTTTAATCTGAATCTTTGCACCATTAATATCAAGAGTAGTTTCTTGGTTACTTAAATCTATCCAGCCACGATTTGTCAATGTGCTAACCATGTCTTGCCATGGCATGTCTGCGCCATGATCACGTTCGCCATTATCTGGCATTAAGTATTTTGCAGGGTTCTTTAGAACTGGTGCAAAGTAATCATTGCTGCCTAAAACGAATACTCCTGGACGATCTAGGAGTGTGTCCAGCGAATCTAGTAGTGGGTCAATAGCCAGTGGATCGGCAATTAAGTCACCAGTAACAATGATTAGATCTGGGTCTTCACTATCTAAGGTTTGTAGCCACGCTTGGAGTGACTTAGTTTTTTTCGTTAAGTGCAGATCTGATAAGTGCAGAATGCGAAATAATTTTTGACCAGGACGCGCAACAACTTCTCTTCTTATTTGAAACCAGTAAGGCTCAATTGCCACAGACCAGGCAGCAGCGAGCACCCCGGCACCAAGGCCTAGCCGACTGATTGTGCGAGTCACTCCCATAAGCCAATCGTCGCACGGCATGATTCACCTATGAAAGAGCGTCTCCAGTTAGACCTAACCGAAGCCATCCGCAATCGGGATGAAGTGAAATCCGCAACCATTCGGCTGGCCTTGGCTGCCATCAAGAATGAAGAGGTGGCAGGGAAAGAGGCTCGAGTATTAGCTCCAGAAGAGATTATTCAAGTTTTATCGAAGGAAGCTAAGAAACGCAAGGAAGCAGCCGATGTCTACCGAGGTGCGGGTGCTCTGGATAGAGCCGATGCTGAAGAGGCTGAGTTAGCGGTGCTTGCAAGTTATCTGCCAGCAGCACTATCTGAATCAGAGCTAAGTCAGATAATTGCAGATGCTGTTAAAGAAGTTACTAGCTCTGGAACTACGGGTATGAAGGCCATGGGCTTAGTTATGAAGATTGTTCAACCTAAAACTGTGGGCAGAGCCGATGGTCAAGAGGTTGCCAATGCAGTTAAGAACGCACTTAGTTAAGAGTTTAAGGTAGTAGTTCTTCTTCAAGAAGTAATTCGCTGTCATCTAATAACCCATCAGGTGTCAAGGTAACTTCTGAGCGGTCATACCAAGGCTGTAAACCAAAGCGTCTAATTGGTAAATTCTCATGCGCAGTTAGCATCGCTGTTTTCCAAATTGGACCAGCCATAGTTGAGCCATAAACCTGCTCGTAATACTTGCCGTTAATGGTTATGTCTTGCAGAGGGTACTTAAATCCTCCTCGAGGATCACCTACCCAAACAGCAGCTGCCACATCTGGGGTGTAGCCAACAAACCACACAGAACTGTTTTCGTTTGTAGTTCCAGTCTTACCAGCAGCAGGTCTACCTAAAGACATACGAGCGCCAGTTCTACCTGGGATTGTGCCGTCTACCACGCGAGTTAACAAATCAGTTACGCCATCTGCCGTTCCTTTATCAATTGCCTGATTACATCTAGCAGTTGGCACACTTAACACTTTTCCGTTTCGATCTTCAATTTTGGTGATTGCTGTTGGCGGGCAGTAAATTCCACGATTAGCAAATGTGCCATAGGAGCTAGCCATTCCTAGTGGGGTTACAGGCACAGTTCCCAAAGTTAATGAAGGAATTGCCTCAATTGGACCATCTGTTCCAGTTCGCATACCAACTGCTTGCGCCACACTGGCAACTGCACACGGTGTAACTTTTTGAGCAAGTGCCACGAAATAGGTATTAACTGAATAAGCAGTTGCTTGGGCCATTGTAAATCTGCCACTTCGAGTGCTGTTATTTACGATGTAAGGCTCCATCGGTTCACCACTTAGACAATCAATAAAGTTAAATGTCTTAGGTGTTCGAGCATTAATAGTCAAACTTGGCGAGATGCGCTGCTGCATTGCAGCAGCCAGAGTAAATGCCTTAAAAGTTGATCCAGCCTGCATTCCAACGGTTCCGTTATTTGCCCTACCAACTGAATAGTTATAGGTGGTGTAACCATCTCCCTCAATACCCCAATATCTGTTTTGAGCCATTGCGATGATGCCACCAGTTGCAGGCTCTACCATCACAATGGCGGCAGCCTTTTTAGAAGCGTCTGCAGGTGGGATAGTGGAATTAACCGCACGTTGGGCTGATAACTGAGTTTCTGGTCTAAGTGTGGTTGAGATCCTCAATCCAGTTTGGCGCAAAAAGGCTTCACGATCTTCCAGAGTTGCTCCATAGGCAGGATTATTTCTAATTTCAGTTAAGACATAATCACAAAAGAATGGGGCATAACTAGAAACACACCCATTTGATAATTGACCTGGTTGCAAAATGGTTTGGATAGGAATTTGTTTCAAGCGATCTGATTCACTTCTAGGAATGAATTTCAAATCTGCCATACGATCTAAGACTAAGTCTCTTCTCGACTCACTCTTCGCTGGATTCTGCAACGGGTCATTGGCTGATGGTGATTGCACAATACCTGCAATTGTGGCTGCTTGAATAACTGTTAATTCATCTGCAGATCTAGAAAAGTACCTTTTTGCTGCCGCCTCAACACCATAAGCACCTGCACCAAAATAAGAAACATTTAGATAGCGTTCTAGAATCTGTTGCTTACTTAATTCACGCTCCAGTTGTAATGCATATTGAATCTCTCGTATTTTACCTAAAATAGATTGGGCTCTAGCATCACTTAATTCTTCTGGGGTTGTTGCAGTTTGTAATAATGTGTTCTCAACTAATTGCTGAGTCAAAGTTGAACCACCTTGAACTACTTCTCCAGCTGCAGCATTAGAAACAAACGCTCTAACTACACCTCGTAGATCAAAACCATTGTGTTCAAAGAATCGGGCATCTTCGATGGCAACCATTGCTTGCTGCATAGCAGTTGACACTGCCTGCAGCGGAATTTCAACTCGGTTTTCATCAAAGATGGATGCAACCAAGGTGCCATCAGACGCGGTGATTCGAGTTCTTTCTGGCAGTGTGGGTTGAGTTAAAGCAGCTGGCAAGTTTTGAAAATCATCAATGGCATTCTTTAAATACCTGCTTCCAACAGCAATTGCTGGTGCGGTGACAGTTGCAATTACTGCACCAATAAGGGCAGCGATGGCTACAAACTTTATGAACTTGTCTCTAAAACTAGGCTGCATGATGGCCCAAGCGTAAGCGAGTCTGGGAATGCTTACGATCTTTAGGGGCTGTTCACTCAACTTTTCAGTTCCAGACACCAGTTGGTAACTATCGGGTGGATGGATATGCCCGTGGGATTCCTTGGTAGGGACTGGCGTGCCGACGCGGCATGCTTAGAGATAGACGCCGAACTGCTGTTTTCAACAGCTGAAGATCAGCGTCTAGCTAAACAAGTGTGTCGGCGCTGCCCAGCCATCCAGGAATGCTTAGTCGAAGCACTCGATAATCGAATTGAGTTTGGTGTTTGGGGTGGTATGACTGAGCGCGAACGAAGAGTCTTGTTGCGCAAGCGCCCAGACGTTCATTCTTGGTCTGATCTGATAAAAGTGAACACAAGTGCTAAGTCTGCTTAACCCCACTATGGGCACTCAACTTCGGAAAGATTAGATTTAGGTCATGCAGAAATATGAATACGCCACAGTGCCACTACTAATCCATGCCACCAAACAAATCCTCGATACCTGGGGGGATGATGGTTGGGAGTTAGTTCAGGTAGTTCCTGGACCAAATGCCGAGAATATGGTCGCATACCTAAAGAGGGCTAAGGCATGAGTAAGTGGTCTAAAAAACTAGTTGAATTAGGTATTGAATTACCTGAAGTTGCTAAGCCAGTTGCGGCGTACGTACCAGCAGTAAAGAGCGGCAAGATGGTTTTTACTTCAGGCCAACTGCCAACTGTTAATGGCGAATTGATTGCAAAGGGTCATGTGGGCCAAGAAGTGACCCCAGAAACCGCTAATGCTTGTGCTCGCCAATGTGCTTTAAATGCACTAGCTGCTATAAATAGTGTTGTTGACTTAGATCAAATCGAGCAAATTGTTAAAGTAACTGGGTTTGTTTCAGTTGCGCCAGATTTCGTAACCCATAGCGCTGTTATGAATGGTGCTAGTGATTTGTTGTTAGAAATATTTGGTGATGCCGGGAAACATGCTCGAACTTCAATTGGAGTTTCTAGCTTGCCACTAGGTGCACCTGTTGAAGTCGAGTTAGTAGTTCGACTAAAGGGCTAGTGAGCTCTACGTTCTAATCTTTCAACTTCAATAAGTGTCACAGACTTCTGCTCTAAAACTATCCAATTTCGATGGGCAAAATCTGCAAGTGCTTTATTCACAGTTTCTCTGGACGCACCAACCAGCTGAGCTAGTTCTTCTTGAGTTAAATCATGCTCAACTCTTAAACCTTCAGGGGTGGCAACCCCAAACTTCTTTGATAAATCTAGCAATGCTTTGGCAACTCGACCTGGCACATCAGTGAACACTAAGTCGCTTAATGCGCCATGGCCCTTGCGCATGCGTCGAGCGAGTGCCTTTAATAAAGTTATCGAAACTTCAGGGCGTCCAGTTAGCCATGGCTGTAATGCATCGTTTGCTAATCCCAGCAACACTGAGTCAGTTAAAGCAACAGCAGTTGCCTGTCTTGGGCTTGGATCAAACAAACTAAGTTCACCAAACATCTCACCTGGACCCAATACAGCCAACAAGTTTTCTCGACCATCGGTTGCGTGGGTTCCTAATTTAACTTTGCCTTTTGTTATTACATACAAACGATCACCCTGGTCGCCCTCAGCAAAAATTACAGTTCCTTTAGCCACAACGTGCTCAGACATTGAGGCTTTTAAGGCTTGGGCAGCTTCATCGTCTAGTGATGAGAAAAGCAGTGCCCCACGCAGTGCATCTTCCATGGGAATAGTGTCGCCTATCCCAATGGGCTACTTACGCGTACCCTCCTGGGGTGTCATCAAAAAGCCCAAAATCATCAGTGGGGAAGGCTGCTCCACCGCAACTTGTATTAGAACTCTTGCGTAAAACCTATCCAAATGCTGATTGTGAACTCAATTTCCAGAATCCATTTGAATTGCTGGTTGCAACCGTTTTATCAGCACAGTGCACTGACCTGCGAGTGAACATGGTGACCAAAGTTTTGTTTGAAAAATACCCAGACCCTTATAAATTAGCCAGCGCTAATCGAACTGAGCTAGAAGAAACTATTAAGTCCACTGGATTTTATAGAGCCAAAGCAAACTCACTTCTGGGTCTAGCGGCTGCTCTCATTAAGGATCATGATGCAGTTGTGCCCAGTGAGTTAGAGGATTTAATCAAATTACCTGGTGTTGGCAGAAAGACGGCAAATGTGGTTAGAGGTGAAGCTTTTGACCTGCCCGGAATTACTGTTGACACACACTTTGGCAGACTGGTGCGCAGATTTGGTTGGACTAAGGAAACAGATCCAGTAAAAGTCGAATTCGCGATTGCAAAATTGTTTCCTGAATCAAGCTGGACAGATTTGTCACAGATTTTGATATGGCATGGCCGCAGACGCTGTCATGCCCGAAAACCAGCCTGTGGTGCATGCCCGATTGCAAAGCACTGTCCAGCGTTTGGCACTGGCCCAACTGAACCAGAACTTGCAGCTAAGTTGGTGAAAGAGTTTTGAGTAATCTGCCATCCTGGCTACAGCCGATTGGCGAGCTAACTAACAACTTAACTGCAACTGATCTAGGTGAATTTGCAGCTAAGTCCAGGCCAGACGCTAAGCAGGCTGCAGTCTTGATTTTGTTTGCTGAATTAGAAGGCAGTGCATCTCTGCTGTTTACACAACGAAGTTCAAATCTAGTTCACCACCCGTCTCAGATTGCATTTCCTGGCGGAGAAATAGATGTAACAGACCTAACAGCCAGTGACGCGGCTTTAAGAGAGGGCCTTGAAGAAGTTAATCTCAATCCAGAAAGCGTGTATGTGATTGGCGAATTACCAAAGGTTGAAGTTGCAGTAAGTGGTTATCAGGTTGTCCCAGTCTTGGCCTATTGGGAGCAGCCACATCAAGTATTTGCTGCAAATGTTGATGAAGTATTTGATGTGTTTACGGTCCCAATTGAACAACTTGTTGCAGATTCAAATCGGGTTTGGGTGCGTAGGGGAGATAAATACAAAGGGCCAGGCTTTTTGATTAATCAAAGACTTATCTGGGGTTTTACGGGTACGTTATTGTCCGTGATCTTGGAAGAAGCAGGACTAGTGTCTGATTTAGTAAATCGCAAAGAAGTAGAGGTTGATTAAATGAGCACCGCTGATTTAGTTTTCTTAGTAGTAATTGGGTTGGGCACCTTGTCTGGTTTTAGAAACGGTGTAATTAAGTCCGCCTTTAGTTTGGCTGGACTAACTGGTGGCGCACTATTCACTGCGTTATATCTGCCCGATTTATTAGCTGAGCGAACCTCTGCTGGGACTGCTGCCAAAATCACTGCAGTTGGTATTTTGTTAGGTGCTTTAATTGGTAAATCAGTTGCATCGCTTGCAGGTAAAGTTGTTAGACCCTTTGTGGCACCCCTTGGGCCATTAAGACTTCTAGATAAGGCTCTTGGATTAGTTCTTATGACTGTTGCAACGTCAGTTGTCTGCTATTTCTTAGCAGCAGGATTAATTGCAATTGAAGGTATGCCATGGAGTCAATCCTTAAATGACTCTATTTTGCTTGAAACTGTTAATAGATTTTCACCAGATTTTGTGACTTCGGCTGCTCGAAGCATCTCGAACCAAGTTGGTGATGCCGTTGCACCTTGGTTAAGGCTGAAGTCAGCGGTTGAGGGCCTTAATTAACCAACTGGTTAAGACGGGAATAACTGATTCTGATCTGCGTTCATGAATGTGATGCCCGCCTGTGGCAAAGGATTTAAACTCAAATTCTCCTAAAACAAATTTGGCTGATGTAGCCATCATGGCTGCATCTACAAGTGGATTATCATCAACACCAATAGCTAGTACATCTTGATTGATTGGCTTGCTCATCTGTCTAAAAAACGCTCGACCTTCTGCTCTAAGCAGGGATTTCGCTACCCAACGATGGTACTCAATTGATCGACTGGCTGTGTTTCTATTTAAAAATGCTTGACGATAGATAGCGCTTAATGTGGCATCTGGCCATTCTTGGTTATTCCATTCTAGAAGTAATTTTTCTAAGTCAGCTGCATCATCAGAACTTAATCGAAAGCGAGCAATTCTAGAAAATTGCATTTGCATTAAAAACCAGAATAGTTTTCTGCCTTTTTTATTCTTTAAGAACTTGCTCAACAAAACATCTGGATGGGGAGAGTTAATAACAGCAATCGCTTTGATTAACTCTGGATGCCTCTTGGCTGCAGCCCAGGCAGCAAACCCACCCCAGTCATGTCCTACAACGATTGCGCTGCTACTGCCTAAACAGCGAATAATTGATTGCACATCATGAGCCAATGATTTTGGATCATAACCTCTTGGTGGTTGATCAGATCCACCATAACCGCGCATATCTACTGCAACCACTCTAAAACCATGTGTAGGCAATGCAGTCAAATAAGCACGCCAGGTGTACCAAAATTGTGGAAAGCCATGGAGGAATAGAACCAGCGGATCAGTTTTGGATCCAGCTTCAACTACATGGAAAGAGTTTGTAGATCCAACAACTTGAAAGTGACGCCACGGTCCTTCTTGATGAAAGAGTTCGTGTGCTGAGGTGACCATATGGCTATTCGCCGGCAAGAATGTCTTTCGTCTCTTGCCAAGATTTAAGGGCTCGTGTGGGTGGTTTGATTTTTGAAAAAGCTTTAACTCCAAGGCCCAAGAGCACTAGTGAAACTAGCAGGAGTGCGCCAGTCATTAGCAAAAACGCCAACCACAAAGATAAACCAACTGCGGCCAGGGCCAGAGCTGCTGTGATTGCACCAAATATCAACACAAAAATTAGAGTGGCTGAGCCAACTATTACAAACCCAACTGCAAAAAGAGCTCGCTTACTTGAAGTCTTAAGTTCAGATCCGAATAGTCGAGCCTGGACAGTTGCTACTTGCTCAACAGAATTAATCGCATCAACAATCTTGCGCCGAAGGGTGCGATGATTAGTGGTTGATGAATCCTGGCTCATATCTCTCCTTGATCAGGGAAAGAGTACCCTCAGCAAGATTGCTAAAGGGTAGGCAGGTGCCTTAGTCGTTGGCTCCAAGGTCTAGGCCTTCCTTAATCAATTTCATAATATTTTGGTCAGCCAAGGTAGTCATATCACCTAATTCACGATGCTCTGCCACATCCTTTAACAACCTGCGCATGATTTTGCCGGATCGAGTTTTTGGCAGTTCAGCCACAATCAATATTTTCTTTGGCTTAGCAATAGGGCCAATTTCCTTAGAAACATGATTTCGTAATTCTTGAATCACATCTTCATGCTCATGACCTGCCCTAAGAATTACGAATGCCACGATGCCTTGTCCTGTGGTGTCATCTTTGGCCCCAACAACAGCAGCCTCCGCAACCGATGCATGTGAGACCAGAGCAGATTCAACTTCAGTTGTGGAGATGCGATGCCCGGAAACATTCATCACATCATCAACTCGCCCTAACAACCAAATGGCACCTTCATCATCAAATTTGGCACCATCGCCTGCGAAATAAACTTGGTCAAATCTTGACCAGTAATTGTCGACATACCTTTGGTTATCACCCCAAATACCACGAAGCATGGATGGCCATGGCTTATCCAAAATCAAATAACCACCATGACCAAACCCGACTTTATTACCGGACTCATCAACGATTGCTGTTGAAATCCCTGGAAGAGCAGTCATTGCAGAACCTGGTTTGGTGTTAGTGACACCTGGCAGAGGCGAGATCATGATTGAACCAGTCTCAGTTTGCCACCAGGTATCCACAATTGGGCAGTTATTTCTTCCAATAACTCTTTGATACCAAATCCATGCCTCTGGGTTGATGGGTTCACCAACCGAGCCTAGAAGTCTTAATGAAGAAAGATCACTGTTACTAATGAACTCATCTCCCCACTTCATAAATGTTCGAATAGCCGTTGGTGCGGTGTAAAGCTGGGTGACTTTGTATTTTTCAATGAGTTGCCACCATCGAGATTTAGTTGGTGTATCTGGAGTTCCTTCATACATCAACTGACTAGTGCCATTACTTAGTGGACCATAAACAATGTATGAATGCCCAGTTATCCAACCAACATCAGCAGTGCACCAATAGATGTCAGACTCAGGTTTTAGATCAAAGACGTTGTAGTGAGTGTATGAAGCTTGTGTTAAGTAACCACCGCTAGTGTGCAAAATACCTTTTGGCTTACCGGTAGTACCTGATGTGTACAGAATGAATAATGGGTGCTCACTATCAAAGGCCTGGTAGTTGTGTTCCTTGCTCTGCGAATCAACTAATTCATGCCACCAAACGTCATAATCTGCATTCCAACTAATTTCCTGACCCGTTCGGCGCACTACAAGTACTTTTTCAATAGTTGGCGAAACTGCCACTGCCTCATCAACTGCGGGCTTTAGTGCTGTGGCAGTTCCTCGGCGATAGCCACCGTCACTAGTAATTACTAACTTGGCACTAGCGTCTTCAATTCGACTTCGAAGCGCCTCGCTGGAAAACCCACCAAAGACCACTGAATGCACGGCACCGATGCGTGCACAGGCCAACATTGAGATCATGGCTTCTGGGATCATCGGTAAATAAATTGCCACTCGATCCCCTGAACTAATCCCAAGTTGGGTCAATGCATTTGCAGCTTGACACACTAAATCTTTAAGTTCTTGGTAAGTGATTGTTCGGGTGTCACCTGGTTCACCTTCAAAATACAAAGCTACGCGATTACCATTTCCGGCTTCAACGTGTCTATCAACACAGTTGTAGGCAACATTGAGTTCACCACCAACAAACCATTTAGCAAAAGGAGCATCTGACCAATCTAAAACTTGATTCCATTTAGTTTTCCAACTTAATCGGTCAGCTTGCTTTTCCCAAAACTGCAGTCGATCTACTTCAGCTAACTGATACAAACTCTCGGTGGCATTGGCTTGTGCTTTAAAAGCAGCTGAGGGCGCAAAATGTCGCTCCTCATGCAGAAGGTTCTCCACAGCATCTTGCGTCAATTTGCACCTCAGTCTATTTAGGAAGAGATCGTGCCTTATTTCATTCAACCAGCACAAGTCTAATTTCAAGTAAGCCTACGGGGCTGCTTATTAAGTTATCCCCAGTTTGAAATTCCCCTACCAATTTCAGTACTGATGCTGGAGCCTATGGACATGAAACCAGAATTTGGGTTGTTGTGTGATGACGCACAGTTATCAAGGCTGGTATTACAAGTTGCTGCGGATGCTGGAGTTGAACTCGCGATACTAGATTCCAAGAACCTCACTTTGAATCCTGACTTAATCATCATGGCTCAACCTGAACTGACAGCTGACTTAAAGCCAGGCAGTGTGCAGGCACTCATCACCAGCAACCTCACAGAGCAGGTGTGGCAAGAAGCGAATCGATTAGTAGCGAAACAAGTAATTGAGTTGCCAGCTGCTAGTAATTGGTTGGAGTCATGGCTTAGAAGTCACCAAACCAACTTGTCACTGCTAGTGACAATTCGCTCAGTAACGAGTTCGGGTGGTGCATCGATCTTGAGTTGTGCCTTAGCACAGGCAGATACTGCTCAACAAAATTCAGTTTTGATTGATCTAGATTTTTGGCGCAGCAACTTATTGTTACTAACAGGCTTAGAACAAACAAAAGCAGTTAGTTGGCATCAATTAGAACTAATGAATAGCGCGCCATCAGCTTCTGCGCTCTATGAAGGGTTGCCCAGTCAAGGAATCTTTAAACTGCTGACCCAATCACGCACAAGTTTCACCATTCCAAGCAATGACACCATTTTAACTGCAATAAATTTGTTGAGAGAGAAATCATCACTAGTAATAGTTGACCAGGGTACATTGCGAAATGAATTAACAAATCAGATTTCACGCAAAGCAGATCTTGAAATACTAGTAAGCCCCTGTACTTTGCTTGGAGTTGATGCGCTAAAGAGGGAATTGGCAGAGACCAGGGGAAAGCAATTAGTGATTCTTCGACAAGTTTCTAGGTCTGATCTCAAAGTGAGAGATGCAGTTGATTTCTTGAATCTCAACAATTTCGTCAGCTTACAATCAGATGAAAAATTGATTCGAGATATTGCAGATGGAGTTCTACCTGGAGAGCGTAAACATTCTCAGTTGGCCAAAGTTTCCAGATCAATTCTAGATTTGTTAGGAGTGCAGTGATACCAACTGGATTAATTGAAAAAGTCAGAGAACATCTAATTGCACATTCGGCTGATATTTCAGATGTTGAAATCACTAAAGCGCTGAGATCTGTTGGATCACTCGAGTCTGGATCAGAGCTATTGCAAATCGCAAATAAGATCAAAAGCCAGTTAATTGGTTACGGTCCCCTTGAAGAAGTTATGCAGCTCCCAGGACTTACAGACGTCCTTGTTCACGGTGATGGTCGAGTATTTATCGAATTTGGTAACGGCTTGGAGTTCACTGGAAAATTGTTTGAATCAGCGCAGTTAGTTAGATTGTTCGCACAGCGCTTGGCTTTACAAGCTAAGCGCCGATTAGATGATTCGCAGCCATGGGTTGACGCACAACTAAGAGACGGCGTTCGACTACATGCACTTTTAGCCCCAATTGCAGTGAATGGACCTCAAGTCTCTCTTCGAATTCCAGCTAAAGAAACGCTAACCCTTGAACATCTAGTTCAGGTTGGATCAATTCCAGGCTGGGCTCAAAAGCATCTTGTTGATTTAGTTATTAACCGTGAATCCTTTCTAGTTATTGGTGGAACTGGTGCTGGCAAGACCACAATTTTGTCGGCCCTGTTATCACTTGTTGATCCAGTAGAGCGAATCATTACCGTTGAAGAGAACGCAGAATTAAGAATTAGTCACCCTCATGTAGTTAGTTTGGAATCAAGACCCGCCACAAGTGAAGGTGTTGGCAAAGTGAATATGCAAGAGTTGTTGCGGCAAACCCTTCGGATGCGGCCAGACCGAGTAGTTGTTGGCGAAGTCAGAGGCGCCGAAGTACTGGATCTCTTGACTGCCTTAAATACTGGCCATCAAGGCTCAGCAGCAACTTTGCATGCAAACTCTGCCCTAGAAGTTCCGCAGCGAATTTCGGCCTTGGGTCTGCTGGCTGGATTAGCGCCTGAGTTAAGTGCACAATGGTTATTGCATGGTGTTAATGCTGTGATCTTGGTTGAAAAAATTCAAACCAAAAGAGTAATTAAGGGTATCTGGCGTGCAGATCTTGAAAATCTACAATACAAACTCTCTGTTGATTTTAGTAACAATGAAAATAGATTAGCAATTGCATGTTAGTTACTAGTTCACTGATATTTCTGGCTACTTGGCTCTTGTATCCAAAAACCAAAATACGCCTACCAGTCTTAACTTTTGAAACCCGGACAAAAAAAGAATTAGTAGAAGCAGATTGGATGCGAGGCTATATAGATAGTTTGCGATCTGGGGCCACTCCAAGGGAAGCGCTTCAATATTCAAATCCTGCGCTAATTCCAAATACCTTGAGGCAACTTCGAAGTTATGGCTTAATTCAACCAGCTTTACACCAAGACGCTTTGACACAAGACAGTTTGTTGCTAAGAACTCTAGCAATTTGTTGGCAGGTATCCGAAGATCATGGTTCATCACTAATTCCAGCACTGGAGGCTGCCTTAGAAGCGCACACAGATCGAGAACAAATCAGGTTTGAGATCGCCAATCAGTTAGCTGGGCCAAAGACTGCCGCTGTCACCTTAGCGATCTTGCCCATACTCACTTTGTTTTTAGGTCAAACACTTGGGATAGACACTTTTAGCTGGGTTTTCTCTAGTTGGCTAACTTTGGCAATTTTGATGATTGGAGTATCACTGCTAACAGCAGGCACTTTCTTAATGTTGCAACTAACCAAAACAATTGAGAAGGATCTTGGATGATCTTATCTTCGGCGGTGCTCATATTTTTAGCTGTATGGCTGTTAATGCCAACTTCTAAAATTAAAATCATTAAGAAGACAACAACTAAAAGACTTAATCCAGAATTAATGGCTCTAGTCCTTGGGATTACGGTCTTTTTGTTTAAGCCGACAATTTTGGGGGCAGCACTGGCAATCTGTTTAGCATTTTTTGCTCAACAGATTTTCAAAAAACTACCTAATTTGCAGGAGTTAGCCCAAGTTCGCGAACTGCAACGCGACTTAGATCTATCTATTGATTTAATTGCAGCAGCCTTGTCGGCTGGATTGACTATCTCTCAAAGCCTTAAGTCATTAACTTCTAGCATTAGCGGAGAACTAGCAGCAGCATTTAATCGAGTTGCGAATCGCATTGAATGGGGAGTCCCGATTTTGGAAGCCTTTAGTTCTGATAAGTCCAGTTCCTCCATTTCAGCCGTTGGCCAAGCATTGGCTAGAGCATCTGATCATGGTGTTGCCGCCGGTCGCGCCCTAACTGAAATTGCACACCGAACTCGACTTAAGCACAAACAAGAACTAGTTGTGCGAGCCAAAAGACTCTCAGTTACTTTGGCTATTCCGGTTGCACTATTGATGCTGCCTGGTTTTATTCTGGTTGGAGTTTTACCATTAGTAGCACCTGCCATCTCGGCTCTGTGGTAATCCACAGAAAGTCTCTTTCCACAGAGAAAGAGATAATTTCTCCACTGACGCTAAATCAATTCAAGATTACTCCAATTGCAAATTGCAATTTTAGAGAATGGGGTAAAGATGAGGTTTATTTCAGCGACTAAGAATTTTGTGGTATTTGTGCGTGCACATGTTGGTAATGACTTAGGAATGGTTAGCGCAGAGTATGCAATGGGAACTGTTGCTGCATGCGGTTTTGCTGGTGGATTATTTAAATTGCTTACAGGCGCTGCTGCACAAGATGTGCTTTGGTCCATTATCAAAAGAGCTATGGAGTTATTCCTCCCTTGGTAAAGGCATCACGCCAGTCTGCACTAGAGCGAATTAAGCAGCCAATTCGCTCTAGTGCAGGTTTTGTGACTGTTGAGTTAGCAATTGCTATTGCGACTTTGGCCCTGGCGGTTAGTACCATAGTTGCTGGCTTATCCCTGTATTTATCTCAGTTAAATCTAGTTGACACAGCACACACTGCAGCTCGTATGGCTGCCCGTGGCGAGGTTATGCGAATTCCTACTGGTGTGCGCATGCAACAATCATTTGTTGATGGAGTTTTATATGTAAATGTGGCAAGAGATATTTCATTTCTGAGTAAGTCAATGCAACTACAAGCAACCGCATCTGTAGTTGTCGAATGAAAAAACTACTACTTAATGACCGGGGCTCAGCAACTGTTGCAGTTGCTGGATCTTTTATCTCGATCGCATTTGTCATATTCCTAATGTTTGCTGCCACGGCGATCTTGATCAATAAGGTGAAGCTTTCTTCAGCAGTAGACCTAGCAGCGCTGTCAGCGGCGGTCAAGCTCCCAGACGGGGCTTTGGCTTGTGAGACTGCAGCCCAACAATTAAGGAATCTCCAGTTTGTGCTGCAAGAGTGTCTGCCCACCACGGCTCAAGTGACCATCTCAGGCACAACGCAGATGTCCATTTTGTCCATTCCCATAAATCTCACAGCCCAAGCTGCAGCCGGGTGGTAGCAGCAACTCATACCTTCTATTTAGGGGGAACACGCCGCAAAGCATGAGGGCGGTTTGACGGCGCCCACTGCCTTACCACCACAATTCGTGGCCGCTACCTCTATTTAAGGAGTCACCTTGGCTGTCTCAGCTGACGGTTTGCGCCGCTTGGTGATTGTGGAATCCCCAGCGAAAGCCAAAACCATTGAGGGCTATTTAGGTAAGGGCTATACCGTCGAGGCTTCGGTAGGACACATTCGAGATCTTCGAGGCTCTGGGCTGGCAGTTGATGTGAATAATAATTTTGCTCCCACCTATGAAGTGGATGCCAGCAAAAAAGCAAAAGTTGCAGAGCTAAAGCGGGCCATGAAAGAAGCAGACGAATTACTGTTGGCAACTGACGAGGATCGCGAAGGCGAAGCAATTGCATGGCACCTAGTTGAAGCGTTAGAACCAAAGATCCCATTTAGTCGAATGGTATTCAACGAAATCACTAAAGACGCAATTCAATTGGCCTTGACCCAAACAAGAGATCTAGATCAGAAATTAATTGACGCCCAAGAAGCACGACGAATTGTTGACCGGTTATATGGCTATGAAGTTTCACCGGTACTTTGGAAGAAAGTGCAACCTGGTCTAAGTGCTGGCCGAGTTCAGTCTGTTGCTACCAAGTTGATTGTTGACCGTGAACGCGAGCGTATTGCATTCAAGGCCGCAGAGTATTGGGACATCACTGCAATCATGACACCAGGAAACTTCAAAGCCAAGTTATTAGAAGTAGATGGTGTTCGAATTGCAAGTGGTGGTGACTTTGATCAGGCTGGGAACTTAACCAGAACAGATCGCTCAGTATTAAGCGGAACGGATGCACAGTCACTTACAGACAATTTAGTAGGTGCTCAGTTCCTAGTTACCTCAGTAACTGAAGAGCCTAGAACCTTTAAACCCCCTGCCCCATTTATGACCTCAACTTTGCAACGTGCTGCAAGCAGCAAAATGGGTTGGGGTTCAAGAAGAACTATGCAAATTGCGCAAGGCCTATATGAGCGTGGTTACATCACTTACATGCGAACTGACTCTACTAACTTATCTGAGCAAGCAACTTCAGCTGCTCAAATACAAGCGCGAGAGATATTTGGCGCAGAGAATGTTGCAGATAAACCAAGAATTTATGCAAATAAAGTTAAGAACGCTCAAGAAGCACACGAAGCAATTCGTCCTGCAGGGGCCACTTTCCGCACACCAGCGGAACTTCAAGGTGAAATTCGTGGAGATGAATTTGCTCTTTATGACCTGATCTGGCGCAGAACTTTGGCATCTCAAATGGCTGATGCACTCGGGTTTAACACTTCAGTTAAGTTGAGTACTAATACAAAAGATGGCAAGCATCTATCTTTTTCTGCTAGTGGAACTGTTATTACACGCCCAGGCTTTAAAGCAGCATTGGATGAAGTTAAAGATGAGGTTGTTAATGAAGAAGACGATGTCTCAGTGTTACCACCGCTTAAAGAAGGCGAAAAGTTAACCGCTGAGTCGTTATCAACAGATGGCCACACAACTAAACCACCATCTCGGTATACAGAAGCCTCTCTAGTTAAAGAACTTGAAGAGCGAGGGATTGGCCGACCTTCAACTTATGCATCAATCATCGACACAATCATTGCTAGAGATTATGTGCGCCGATCTGGTAAGGCACTCGTTGCGACCTGGCTAGCTTTTGCTGTTACTCGATTATTAGAAGGCCACTTCACACGACTTGTTGATTATGACTTCACAGCCCATATGGAAGAAGAGCTCGATATGGTGGCTAATGGCGAGATGGATAAAAACAGTCTGCTTAGAGGTTTCTATTTTGGTGACAACAATTTAAAGTTTGCAGGTTTGCACCCACTACTCGAAAACTTTGGTGACATTGACGCTCGGGCTAACTCAACAATTGAGATTGCAGACACAGATATCGTGCTTCGTGTTGGTCGCTATGGACCCTATGTTGAACGTGGTGAAGAACGAGGCTCAGTTCCACCTGAGATGGCACCAGATGAATTAACAGCTGAAGTTGCTGAGAAATTATTACAACAAAAATCTGATGAGCGCGAATTGGGTACTAATCCAAACAGTGGAAGAACCATTGTTGCTAAGTCTGGTCGCTTTGGCCCATATGTCACAGAAGTTATGCCAGAAGACGCAGATGAAAAAGCACCAACTGCTTCACTGTTTAAAACCATGGACCTCTCCACCATTTCATTTGATGAAGCCGTTAAATTACTTTCGTTGCCAAGACTAATTGGATTAGACCCAGCAGATCAAATTCCAATTGAAGCAAGAAATGGTCGCTATGGTCCATACATCACAAAAGAGAAAGACTCCAGATCTCTGCCAACTGAAGAAGAGATATTCACTATTACTTTGGAGCAAGCACTCGAAGTTTTAGCACAACCAAAAGTTAGACGTGGGGCTCAACCAAAATTACCGATCAAAGAACTAGGTATCGATCCAAACTCAGAAGCCCTAATCACTTTGCGTGAAGGTCGGTTTGGTCTATATGTCACCGACGGCATTACCAACGCTTCCCTTCGAAGCGGAGACGACCCAAGCACTATTGATCACGAACGGGCGGTTGAACTACTTTCAGTAAGAAGAGCAGCGGGTCCTTCTAAGAAACGTGCCAAGAAGGCAACCAAAAAGCCGGTGAAGAAAGCCGCTAAGAAAGCCACCAAGAAAGCAACTAAGAAGCCAGCCAAAAAGGCTGCGGCTAAGAAAGCTGCCAGTGTTAACCTGCCTGATTTAGAGCCAGTAGAGATCTCAAACTAAAAGTTGGTGTTAACCCCTAGAGTTTGTCCGTGAGTTTCTCCTTGCCTGAAATTGCCTATCGCAATGCCAAACCTGGATTCTTTGTTTCCTTTGAAGGTGGCGAAGGAGTTGGTAAGAGCACGCAGATTAAATTGTTGGCCGAGAAACTAACTGAATTAGGTAAAGAGGTAGTTACTACTCGGGAACCAGGTGGAACGCCTGCTGCTGAAGCAGTGCGTAAAGTATTGCTTGGAAATGAATTTACAAACTTATCGCCTCGTTCCGAAGCTTTGTTATTTGCAGGTTCACGAGCTGATGTAGTTGCAAATGTTGTTGA
>DBCL01000012.1:78371-82456 GCA_002293025.1 Actinobacteria bacterium UBA959 | reverse complement strand
GTGGCTCGTGGACTTGGAGCAGTAGAAGTTAAGTCACTATCACTTTGGGCAACTCGAGGACTAATTCCTGATATAACCATCGTGTTGGACCTTGATCCCACACTAGGTTTGAGTCGAGCAGGTAAACCAGACAGGTTAGAGTCTGAAGAAATCTCCTTTCACCATAAAGTGCGCAATGCCTTTCTAGAACTAGCAAAATTAGAACCAGCAAGGTTTTTGGTAATTGATGCAACTCAAAATGTGAACTCAATTAGCCAGCAGATAATTTCTGAAGTAATCAAAAGACTTCAAGCATGAGTGTCTGGGATCAAGTTGTTGATCAAGAAGAGGTTGTCGGCCAGTTGATTCTGGCAGCAGAAGATGTTGCATTGGCTCGCAGAAATCAATCTTCAGCTGCGTTTACCCAAACTTGGTTAATCACTGGACCACCTGGATCTGGTAGGTCTACTGCTGCACGCGCATTTGCAGCAGCTATTCAATGTTCAGATCTGGGCTGCGGCACTTGCTTAACTTGCAAACAAGTATTAGCAAACAAACATCAAGACGTAGTGGTGATTAGGCCATCAGGGTTGACGATTTCAGTTGAAGAATCTCGAGATGTTATTGAAAAAGCATATTTGGAACCAAGTATTGGTGCTTGGCAAATATTTATTATTGAAGATGCCGATCGCTTGACAGTTCCAGCAGCGAATGCACTATTAAAAGTATTGGAGGAGCCACCATCGCACACATTTTTTATGCTATGTGCTCCTTCCAGCGAAGATGTGTTGGCCACCATCAAGAGCAGGTGCCGGCAAGTTAATTTACGACTACCTCGTGCTGCTGAAGTTGCACGCCTATTAATGGAGCGAGACGGTGTTGAGCCACAACTTGCGACATTTGTTTCTCGAGCGGCTTTGGGTCATGTTGGAGTCGCTAAGGCATTAGCGCAGGATCCAATTGCTCGTCAACGAAGACAACTCACACTTCAAATCCCACTAAACCTTGACAGTCTTCCTGCTTGTTTTGTGCAAGCCCAAGAACTATTAGATTCAATCAATGCTTATGTAGAAGAACAACAAGATGATCTTGACGAAGTTGAACAGTCTCAACTTCTCAATAGTTTTGGCGCAGGAACGGAAGGTGTCAAAAAAGGGAGAGTTGATTTTCTAGCACGTGGGGCTATGGGTGACTTGAAGGATGATCAGAAATCACGCAGAACTAGGACTACCAGAGATTTCTTGGATCGTTCCCTACAAGATCTACTTGGCTTTTATCGGGATATCTTATTTGTGCAATTAGGCGTTCCAGTTGATTTGATCAACGAGGAGTTAAGGGTTCCAATTGAAAAATTAGCTAAGAAGGCAACGCCAACTGCGACCCGCAAAGCATTAGATGCAATTCAAGAAAGCCGCTCAGCAGTTCAAGCGTCAGCAAACCCACTGCTTGTTCTAGAAAGTTTGTTAATTGACTTAGCGAGAGCAGCCTAAGTGAAGATTAAACCTTTATTAATTGTTCTACTATTTATTCTTACTGGGTGTTCCCAAATTCAAGAAACTCCTGCAGCAAAAGATGATCGCCCCCAGAACTTAGAAGAGTTTTACTCTCAAGAAATCAATTGGGAAGAATGTGGCCGTGCTGAATGCGCATCTTTAATGGTTCCGTTGAATTATCAAGACCCACAAGGTGAATTACTTCAACTTGCATTAACGAAAGTGCCAGCCCAAAAGAAGTCAGAACGAATCGGTAGCTTGGTTGTGAACCCCGGGGGACCTGGAGGGTCAGGGGTCGATTATGCAAAAAGTGGTGCAGATTTAGCGAGTCAACAGGTGTTAGATCGGTTCGATATTGTGGGTTTTGATCCAAGGGGAGTTGCTAACTCGGATCCTATTCAATGCTTAACCGATAGCCAGATAGATGAATTTGTACAAGTTGATGGCACGCCGGATTCACCTAAAGAACTTCAATTACTAATTCAAGCTCAAAAAGACATGGCTACTGCTTGCCAGATCAAAAATCCAGATTTGTGGGCGAATATCGGAAGTTGGAATGTTGCACGAGATATGGACATTCTACGAGCTGCTCTTGGTGAACAGAAATTGAATTGGTTGGGCAAATCTTATGGAACTTTACTTGGGGCACTATATGCTCAGTTATTTCCAGAACAAGTCGGACTTTTTGTTCTAGATGGCCCAGTTGATCCGAACCCAGATCTTGATCACTCCATAATTCAAATCCGCGCATTTGAATCTGCTCTAAAAAGGTTTATCGCTGACTGTATTAGCAAGCCAGATTGCCCATTAACAAAAGATGCCGATCAGGCTTACCAAGACTTGATAGATTTTGTAGAGCGCTTAGATTTGAGCCCACTTAACACTGATAGTGATCGAGATTTGTATCAGGCCAGCGCATATTCAGCAATAATTCTTGGGCTATACGACGATAAAGATCTATGGCCATTTTTACGGGACGCTTTAAGTGAAGCCTTTGCAGGTGATGGCACCTGGCTACTTTTACTTTCTGACCTAATAAATAGCCGAAGCGAAGATGGCATCTATGAAGACAATTCACTAGCAGCCTTATACGCCGTAAATTGTGTCGATTATCCAGACGCACTTGCTGAATCAGAGCTAATAGCTGAAGCTGCCAGACTCACCAAGGAATCAAAATTCTTTGGTGAACTCTTTGGTTTAGGTTCTACTTCTTGTTCGGGTTGGGTTGGAAAAGATGTAGAAGAATTAACCAAGCTAGATGCTAAGCCTGAGTCTAAAGTTTTGATTATTGCAACAACTTATGACCCAGCAACACCACCAGTTTGGGGTAAAGGTCTACAAAAGCAGATAAGCAACTCTGTTTACATTGAATGGAATGGTGATGGCCACACCGCATACAAACGAGGTTCAAAGTGCGTGGATGACATTGTCGACGACTACCTTCTATCGGGTAAGTTGCCACCAAATAATAAAGTTTGTCCTGAGATAAAAAGGTAAATAACCATAACGCCGCCGCCTTAGCTCAGGGGTAGAGCAACGCACTCGTAATGCGTAGGTCTCGGGTTCAATTCCCGAAGGCGGCTCTAAACATTTATTACAAAAGGCAGTACGCTTGTTGCATGGATAATCTAACTTTCGATGTCGTAATTGAAATTCCAGCTGGTAGTCGCAATAAGTATGAGATAGACCATGAAACTGGCCGAATCCGATTAGATCGAATGCTATTTACCTCCACTCGGTATCCATGGGATTATGGATTTGTTGAACACACTTTAGGTCAAGACGGCGACCCATTAGATGCGTTAGTCATGTTGGATGAACCAACATTTCCAGGTTGCCTTGTTAAATGTCGAGTTATTGGAATGTTTAGAATGAAGGATGAAGCAGGTGGTGACGACAAATTACTTTGTGTGCCAGCTCACGATATTCGCAAATCCCACCTTCAAGATATTGAGGATGTTCCAGAATTTGACCGATTAGAAATCAAACACTTTTTTGAGGTATACAAAGATTTGGAACCTGGCAAAAGTGTTGAAGGAGCAACTTGGGTTGGTAAGCAAGCAGCCGAATCAGAAATACACGACTCTTACCAAAGATACAAATCTAACTAGCCTGTGGCTAGTTAGCCACTAACAGTTCCCTTTTTTGCTTTTGATGCTGCACGTCCACGTTCAGTTTGACTCAAAACAACCTTACGAATTCGGACTACTGCAGGGGTTACTTCGACACATTCATCTTCGGAACAAAACTCAAGTGCTTGTTCCATGTTCATCTTCTTTGGTGGAATTAAACGCTCTAATTCATCAGCGCCAGCAGATCGGATATTGGTTAATTTCTTTTCACGGACTGCGTTTACGTCCATGTCATCTGCTCTAGCATTTTCGCCAACAACCATTCCTTCATAAACATCCGAGCCTGGTTCGACAAAGATGGATCCACGCTCTTGTAGTGAGAAGATGGCATAAGAGGTTGCCTGACCACGACGGTCTGAAACTAAAGAACCTGTTGGTCTAAAGCGCATCTCACCATGCCAAGCTTCATATCCATCAAACACGTGATGGAGCAATCCGGTTCCTCGGGTTTCAGTTAAGAACTCAGTTCTAAAACCAATTA
>DBCL01000012.1:20035-78261 GCA_002293025.1 Actinobacteria bacterium UBA959 | reverse complement strand
ATGACCCCTAAATAATCCTCAGGAGCATCAATTGTTAAATGCTCCATTGGTTCATGAAGTTTGCCATCAACAATTTTGGTAACAACCTGTGGTTTGCCTACAGTTAGTTCAAAACCTTCTCTTTTCATGATTTCAACTAGGACTGCTAATTGCAATTCACCTCTACCTTGAACCTCCCAGGTATCAGAGCGATCAGTGTTCAGAATTCTTAACGATACGTTACCAATCAATTCATTATCTAAACGGTTTTTTACTAAACGAGCAGTTAGTTTGGTACCACTTTGACCTGCAAGTGGTGAAGAGTTGACACCAACTGTCATTGAGATACTTGGTTCATCAACAGTAATAAGTGGAAGTGCAACTGGATTATCAATGTCAGCAAGGGTTTCACCCAGGGTAATTGTCTCAATTCCAGCAACAGCAATAATGTCACCTGGTCCAGCTTCTAGAGCTGGAACTCTTTCCAGTGCTTCAGTAATTAGTAATTCTGCAATCTTTACCCGCTCAGTGGTGCCATCGGTTTTCATCCAAACAACAGACTGTCCTTTTTTAATTACACCTTCTCGCACTCGGCAAAGTGCTAGACGTCCTAAGTAAGGAGATGAATCTAAGTTTGTTACGTGAGCCTGTAGAGGTGCACCTTCATGATAAGTCGGAGCTGGTATTGCAGAGAAAATAGTTTCAAACAAGATATCCAGATTCTCGGTATCTGGCATTTCACCATTTTCAGGCCTGTTCAATGAAGCCCGACCTGCTTTTGCTGAACAGTAAATAATTGGGAATTCAATTTGGCTTTCATTAGCGTCTAGATCAAGGAAAAGCTCATAGGCCTCGTCAACAACTTCTTTTATTCTTGAGTCTGGTCGATCTACTTTGTTAATTACCAAAATTACAGGCAAATTCTTTTGTAGTGCCTTTCTCAACACAAATCTTGTTTGTGGAAGTGGACCTTCAGATGCATCAACAAGCAGTAGTACTCCATCAACCATTTCGAGGCCACGCTCAACTTCGCCTCCAAAGTCAGCGTGTCCTGGAGTATCAATAATGTTGACAATAGTGTCCCCGCGCTTAACAGCAGTGTTTTTGGCAAGGATGGTGATTCCTTTTTCGCGCTCCAAATCCATCGAATCCATCAAACGATCTTTACCCTCAGACTGCTCTTTATAAGCAGCAAAAGCACCAGACTGCCAGAGCATCGCATCCACCAAAGTGGTTTTGCCATGGTCTACGTGAGCGATGATTGCAATATTTCTAAGTTCATCACGGTGTTTTATCGGTAGGTGAGCTAGGTGTTTATCCATGTCAGAACCCCCACACACTTGCTGAGTTATTCATGGTGAAACCTTTCCGAAAAATCTGTGTTTGATTGAAGAGGCTTAAGTGTAGGGGTTGGAAATATTTATTTGATTCGGCTCAATTTCCAGAGAAATAAGGCATAAGCGCTAGAGAAGATGAAGCCAATCAAGGCATATGCCAAGCTAAAAAGGCTTAACTTTGCAGGAATTAACAGTGTTAGAAAACCAAGTCCAAATGCAGAGATAGCCATTACTTTGGCGACCATTATTAACGCATTATCTGGAGCAAACTTAGATCCAACATACATATTCCCAGATAGTGCAACCAAGGTAATTCCAATCATGCGCATGGACCAACTCAAGGTGTCGGATACTTCCAATTCAAGTAATTCTAAAAACAGACTTGGTAGAGCCAGCAAGAAGATTGCACTCAACCCAAAAACAATTGAGCCTGCCTTGAGAATTTGCCTTAGTATTCCAATGTATTTAAGTGCTTCCACTAACAGTCCTCACGTTTAATTCCTGATATTAGATTACCTGACAAATGATCCTTTATGGTAAAGGGTTAGTAAACTAAGTGATGGAAAGACCCAACACTTAATCACTGGGGAGAATGTGCCAATAGATCGAGACTATCTAAATGAGTTAGCAAGCCAGTCTGAAGTCAAAGTGATGATGGTTTGTTTAGGCAACATTTGCAGATCTCCAATGGCAGCTGCAGTTTTACACAACCGTGCTCAAGCAATTTCTAAACCTCGCGTTCTAGTTGACAGTTCTGGGACTGGACCTTGGCATGTTGGTGAAGGAGCAAACCCAAAGTCAATATTCACTTGGGAATCTGCTGGATACAAATATGAACATGTTGCCAAGCAATTTCAAAGCAATATGTTCTTAAATCAAGACTTGTTATTAGTTATGGATGAAACAAATTATGAAGACGTCCTCAAATTGGCCCCTTCAAAGAACTTACTAAAGAAAGTTATGCTCCTAAGAGAATTTGAATCACGTGATCCAAATTCCTCGTTAGATAGCTTGGCTGTTCCAGATCCTTATTACAAAGAGCTACCCGCGTATGCCCAAGTCCTACAGATGGTAGAGAAATCAATAACAGGCCTATTAAGTCAGTTATCAACTTCACAAAGCAATTCCTAAAACTTCTTCCAGTCGCTGTGCTCTTAAAGCTATTCATTAGATAATTGACCCTGAGGTCACAAATAAAGGAACAATGTGGTTGCCCTAATTCTGATGATTGCGATCACTGTGATTGTGGCCGTCATGACTATTGCTGGCAGCAGCTGGAGCGAACCTGCGGTTGGAATTCCAGACTCTGGGCCACTAGTGGGTTGGGCAGTTCCAATACTGGAATATATGTCAGCTTTTGCTGGAGTGTGGACTTTGTCTGGATTTTTGATTGCAGCCCTATTTGCACCCACCGCAAACAAGAAAGAACTATCTCCAGTGGGAATTCGCTGGAATAGAACTGCGGTTAGGTCAGGATTTGTCTGGAGTGGAGTGGCTTTTGCTGCAGCTAATTTCTTATTGGTTTGGATCCTTGGGTTATCAGTAAATCAAACATTAAATCTAAATCTGATTATCACCTACGCCTGGGAGATTGAAACGGTTCGAGCATTACTAATAACTGCCACAGGTGCGTTGATGATTTCACTTCTAGCCAGTAAGACAAAATCTGTGGCTGTGTCCGGATTTAGTGCAGCGGCTGTAATGTTCTTTGCAACCTTTTCTGCAATTTCAGCACATGCCACCGGTATTGGTGGTCACGCACTCGCTGTCACTAGCGGGTTTATTCATGTAATTGGGATGAGCTGCTGGGTAGCAGGATTAGTTGGGCTTGTCAGATATCTCCGTGAGCCAAAAGCTCTCCAACCACTCGCTGCAGTTTCACGATTTTCAAAAATTGCAGTTGTATCTGTAGTAATGGTGGTCTTGAGTGGAATTGCTAACTCTCTGACCCGAATTGATCAGTTCAGTCAATTGTGGACAAGTGGCTATGGGTTCATAATCACACTAAAGGTTGCTGGAACGATTATTGCTTTGGGAATTGCTGGTTACGTAAGAAAACGCCTAAAAGAAAATATGTCTAAGTATTTAAGTATTATCCTTTTAGAAGTAGCAACTTTATTTGTCGTACTGGGTCTCGCTACAGCAGCAGCAAATACCGCTTTTCCAAAAGAAGCAACTGCTCCTCAAACTTTAATAGAGCAAATAACAGGGTATATCGAACCAGCCCCAATCGATTGGTGGATTGCATTCACCAAAATTGCAGTGGACCCCTTCACTTTACTAGCTGGCACTTTTGCAATTGGACTCTATCTTGCAGGAGTTGTGCGATTGCGAAGACGTGGTGATCAGTGGTCTTTTTTTGCGACAACAACTTGGGTTCTAGGAGTTACTTCCATTATTTATGTAACGAATATCGAGTTGGGTAGATATGCATTAGTAATGATGAGTGCACACATGATTCAACACATGACCCTTGGGATGTTGGCCCCAATACTTTTAGTACTTGGCTCTCCAATTACGTTAGCGCTTAGAGCACTAAAGCCAACCACCGGAAACTATCTTGGTCCGCGGGAGTGGATAACAGCAACTCTTGATAGTAAATGGAGCAAGTTAATCACTCATCCACTTGTAGCTTTACCAGTTTATATCGGCTCAATTTATGCAATTTACTTTAGTTCACTTATGTCTATTTTGATGGGAAGTCATCTTGGGCATATCTTCATGCATATTCACTTCGTATTGTCTGGATACTTATTCTTTTGGCTAGTTATTGGAACGGATTTTCAGCCACGAAAGTTAGCTCATCCACTTAGGTTGATTCTGGTACTAATGTCTATGGTGTTTCACGCATTCTTTGGTGTGGTAATGATGCAGAGTAATTCAGTTTTAGGTGGGGGCTGGTTCCAAAAGGTTGCTCCTTCTTGGTTGCCAGATGTCATGGCCGATCAGGTTCTCGCAGGTTCAATAGCATGGAGTTTTGGTGAACTGCCGATGCTATTAGTATTCATAGCACTTGGTATTCAGTGGGCTAAATCTGATCAGAAAGTTGCTGCACGTCGAGATAGGCAAGTTGAAATTTATGGCGATATGGAACTTGATGAATACAATAAAATGTTAAATAATCTGCAAAAGAAAAGCGGCCAAAACTAAATCTAGTTTTGGCCGCTTATTCAGTAACTTATTAAGCAGTGATGCTTACTTCTTTTCTCTTTGAATTCCAAATAGAAGCAAGAATGATTAATACCGCACCAATTGCAATTGAATAACGTAAGGCAGGATTTGGATCCATACCAACAGTCATGCTAATTACCAATGGAGCAATCAACACTGAAACAAGGTTCATAACCTTGATTAAAGGGTTGATTGCAGGTCCGGCAGTGTCCTTGAACGGATCACCAATGGTGTCACCGATAACAGTTGCTGCATGTGCTTCTGAACCCTTGCCACCATGTACTCCATCTTCAACTAGTTTCTTAGCGTTATCCCACGCTCCACCAGCATTTGATAGAAACACTGCCATCAAGGTTCCAGCACCAATAGCACCAGCAAGGTAAGCGGCTAGTGGGCCTACACCCAAGCCGAAACCAACTGCAATTGGAGCTAATACTGCAAGAAGTCCAGGCGTTACTAATTCACGCAATGAATCTTTAGTGCAGATATCTACAACTTTTCCGTATTCTGGACGCTCAGTGCCATCCATAATTCCAGGATGCTCTTTAAATTGACGACGAACTTCATAAACGACTGCACCAGCTGCGCGCGATACTGCATTGATTGCCAGCGCTGAGAACAAGAACACTACTGACACACCAATCAACAATCCAAACAAAGAGTTTGGCTTAGTTACGTTGAACGCATCTAGCAGATCTAGGTTGGCACCAGCCTCTGCAATTGCAGTTTGGATTGCATCACGGTAAGCACCAAAGAGTGCAGTGGCTGCAAGTACAGCAGTTGCAATTGCGATACCCTTAGTAATCGCCTTAGTGGTATTACCAACAGCATCAAGTTCAGTCAAGATTTTTGCGCCTTCTCCATGAACATCGCCAGACATTTCAGCGATACCTTGAGCGTTATCGCTAACTGGACCAAATGTGTCCATAGCCACAATTACACCTACCGTTGTTAACAGACCACAACCTGCAAGTGCAATTGCAAACAAAGAAAGCGCAATGGAAGCTCCACCTAGTAGGAATGCACCATAAACAGCAGCACCAATAATGAGAGCTGTTACGACTGCAGATTCCAAACCAATTGCCATACCAGAAAGCACCACTGTGGCTGCGCCAGTTAGTGATGTCTTACCAATATCCATGACAGGTTTTTTATCAGTGCCGGTGTAGTAACCCGTAACTCGAAGAATTATTGCTGCCAACACGATTCCAAGCAGCACTGAAACAGTAGCAATTAAACGAGGATCTCCATCAAGAGAGCTAATTTCAGTTGCAACTCCCACAAATTCAGCAAAAGTTGCAGGCAAGTAGACATAAGAAGCGACTGTTGACAATGTTGCTGAAATTAGCGCAGAAATTACGAAACCGCGATTAATTGCCTTTAATCCGTTTTCGCCCTTACGAGGCTTGGTGATAAACACACCAATAACGGCAGTTAGTGCGCCAATTGCTGGAATTATGAGCGGGAAGACCAAGCCTTCTACACCGAAGGCTGCCTTACCAAGAATTAATGCTGCAACAAGTGTTACGGCATAAGACTCAAATAGATCTGCGGCCATACCAGCACAGTCACCAACGTTGTCTCCAACGTTGTCTGCAATTGTGGCAGCATTTCTCGGATCATCTTCTGGAATATTCTTTTCAACTTTTCCAACAAGGTCTGCACCGACGTCGGCTGCTTTGGTAAAGATACCTCCACCAACACGCATAAACATCGCAACCATTGCTGCACCAAAGCCAAATCCTTCAAGCACCTTGGCTGCATCACCTTGATACATCAACACAACAACTGATGCACCCAAAAGACCCAGACCTACTGTTGCCATACCAACTGCACCACCAGTGCGGAACGCAACGCGGGTGGCACGATCAATTCCACTATCACGGGCAGCTGCAGCAACACGAACATTTGCTTTAACTGCAAGTGACATACCGAAGTAACCAATTGCTGCTGAGAAAACTGCTCCAAAAACGAAGAATATTGATCGGCCAATTTTTACGTCAGTAGTTCCTGGCAATATGTAAAGAAGTGCAAAAACTAAGACCACAAATATGGCTAAAGTTTTGAACTGTCGCGTTAAGTACGCATACGCACCTTCTTGAACTGCTTTTGCAATTTCTTGCATCTTGGCAGTTCCTTGATCGAAAGCTAGAACCTCACGTCTAAAAATCACCGCCATTACCAAAGCAAGTATTGATATTGCTGCGACCACCAGAACAAGAGTCTGGTTAGTGCCAGCTAACACAATCGAATCTGTGCTTGCGGCAGCCAAAGTTGAGCCGAACATATTCCTCCTAGAAAAGGCTTATGAGAAAGTTCATAAACCGCACGAACTCCTTGTAAAGCGAGGGTTTCGTAGGGGTGGGAGTCTATCTGTGGCCCAGTTCTGGGCTTGGGATATGGGAGCAGTAACCGATGTCGTATCTTCAGCAGGGGATACCAAGCAGTAGTTGAGGTAAAAAGCGATGACTAACCCAGTTTTTGTGGTTCAACAGGCAATCGATCAAGCCCTAACGGACTATGTTGGCCGCGACTTAATTGTGGCTTGTAGCGGTGGCCCTGACTCTATGTCTTTGGCTGTTAATGCTTTTGAGTTATCCCGACGTCGAGATTGGTCAGTAACTTGTGTGGTTGTTGATCATCAGTGGCATTCCAATTCTGGAGAGAATGCTAAGCAAGTGAAAAACACTCTGTTGCGTTTGGGTATTGAACAAGTTGAAGTGGTACAGGTAGGTATTAGCGCTCAATCAAACAAAGAGTCAGTCGCTCGAGATTTAAGGTATTCCGCACTTCTGGAATTTTCTAACAAGCTCAATAATGCACCAGTTCTCTTAGGGCATACCAAAGAAGATCAAGTGGAAACTGTCTTAATGCGTTTGGTCAGAGGTTCTGGTGCTCGCAGTTTGGCGGGCATCCCAACTAAGAGAGATGTTTACTTGAGACCACTCATGCACTTATCTAAGGAAGTTGTGCATGCGGCACTATCAGACTCTGTTCCAACAATTAGTGATCCAGCAAACAGTGATGAGAATTTTTTGCGGGTGAGAGTTAGAAACAAAGTAATCCCAACTTTAAAGACTGAGCTGGGTGCAGATGTTATTGACGGTCTATACCGAACTGCAGAACTATTAAGAGTTGATGCTGACTACCTAGACAAACTGGCAGAAAAAGCCCTTTCCGAGGTGATTCAGGCAGGACAGCTCGACATCAAGTTACTTCAAGATGAAGATCCAGCAATTCGTACAAGAGTCATTCAGATGTGGCTCCTAGATAATCATGTCCCAAGCAGTAGCTTGCAAAGTGTGCACATTTGGGCTGTGGATGAATTGGTATCCAAATGGCATGGTCAAAAAGAAGTTGATTTGCCTGGCGGGTTTGAAGTAAGAAGAGATTCTGGAAGACTTATCATCAGCAAATCAACTCTGGGAGCCAAATGAAATCTGAAGAAGTAAAAGATGAAATTACAAACGTACTATTTACTGAAGCGCAGATTCAAAAACGACTTCAAGAACTAGCCCAGGAAGTAGAAGATCACTATCAAGGGCAGGATTTACTTCTGGTTGGTGTTTTAAAGGGTGCGGTTGTTGTAATGGCTGATTTCATACGGCATCTCAAACGTCACGCTGAAATGGATTGGATGGCTGTTTCTTCCTATGGTTCAGGAACAAAATCCAGTGGTGTTGTTCGAATCATTAAAGACCTAGATCAAGACGTTGTTAATCGAAATGTTCTGGTTATTGAAGACATTATTGACAGTGGTTTGACTTTATCTTGGCTGGTTTCAAATTTACGTTCACGTGGAGCACGAAATGTTGAAGTATTGACACTTCTTCGCAAACCTGATGCTGCCAAAGTTGCCGTTAATGTGAAGTTTGTAGGTTTTGACATACCAAATGACTTTGTTGTGGGTTACGGACTTGATTTTGCTGAGAAGTATCGCAACTTACGAGATGTAGCGGTTTTATCTCCAAAAATGTACTCCTAAGGTGCCCGTATTTACGCTTTGGCTTACGCTTAGAGGCTAAATCGGTCTAGAGACCCAAATAGCTTGAGAGGTATTCAGGAAGCCCAGATGGAGAAAAAGAAGCGCTCCCTTCGTGGTCCCTTGTTATGGATACTCATAGGCACCATGGTTTTGTTAGTTGGTAGTAATTTGGTTGCTAGTGCTACTGGCCCAACTCGAATAGATACAGCAGAGGCAATTTCATTAATTCGCAGTAGTCAGGTAACTAGTGCAGTAATTGTTGATGTTGAGCAACGCTTAGAGCTCACATTAAAAGATGGCAAAAAAGCAGTGACTGATTTTGTAACTGGGCAAGGCTTAGAACTACAAAAAGAACTGCAAGAACAAGTGGATACTGGCAGACTCTCTGACGGATACACGGTTAAAGTTCCAAAACAAAACTTCTTAGTTTCCCTACTAGTTTCTCTAATTCCAATTGCTTTAATTATTTTGTTGCTCTTCTTCTTTATGAATCAAATGCAGGGTGGCGGCAGATTGATGAGTTTTGGAAAGAGTCGAGCACGTCAAATTACCAAGGACATGCCTCAAACTAAGTTTACGGATGTAGCTGGAGTTGATGAAGCACTCGAAGAATTGCAAGAGATCAAAGATTTTCTAGCAGCACCTGCAAAGTTTGAAAAAGTTGGGGCAAAAATACCTAAAGGTGTTTTGCTTTATGGTCCACCAGGAACTGGTAAGACTTTATTAGCTCGTGCAGTTGCTGGTGAAGCAGGAGTACCTTTCTTTTCTATCTCAGGATCAGATTTCGTAGAAATGTTTGTTGGAGTTGGTGCAAGCCGTGTTCGTGATTTGTTTGAACAAGCAAAAACTAATGCTCCTGCAATCATCTTTATAGACGAAATTGATGCCGTGGGTAGGCAGCGTGGTGCAGGTCTTGGTGGTGGTCATGACGAGCGTGAACAGACACTTAATCAAATGCTGGTTGAAATGGACGGTTTTGCTGACGGTGGTGGTGTGATCATGATTGCGGCTACGAATAGACCTGACATCTTGGATCCAGCACTTCTTCGCCCTGGAAGATTTGATCGCCAAATAGCAGTAGATCGACCAGATCTAATTGGACGTGAACAGATTTTAAAAGTGCATGCCAAGAATAAGCCGTTGGCTGAAAATGTGGACTTATTAGCAGTTGCCCGTAGAACTCCTGGCTTTACTGGTGCAGATCTAGCAAATGTACTTAACGAAGCTGCTCTATTAACCGCTCGTAATAATTTAGAGACTGTTACTAACGAGATGATGGACGAAGCCATTGATCGCGTGATGGCTGGTCCACAAAAGCGAACTCGGGTCATGGATGATAAAGAACGATTAATTACTGCCTATCATGAAGGTGGACATGCGTTAGTTGCCGCAGCACTTCCGATGAGCGATCCTGTTCACAAAGTTACGATCATGCCTCGCGGCAGAGCTCTTGGCTACACGATGGTCCTACCAGATCAAGAGAAGTATTCGACAACTAGAAATGAAATGCTGGATAAGTTGGCATACATGCTTGGTGGCAGAGCTGCTGAAGAAATGGTTTTCCATGACCCTACTACTGGTGCTAGCAACGATATTGAGAAGGCGACTGCATTGGCACGCGCAATGGTTACACAGTATGGAATGACTGAACGTTTGGGTGCAATCAAGTATGGCAAGGATGGCAGCGATCCATTTTTTGGCCGTGAATTTACTCAACACCGAGATTATTCTGAAGATATTGCCGGTGCAATTGACGACGAAGTTAGAAAATTGATTGAAAACGCTCACCACGAGGCATATTCAGTACTGGAAGATAATAGAAAAGTACTGGATGCATTAGTTGAAGCACTGTTAGAGAAAGAAACGCTAGATAAGGAAGAAGTAGCAAAGATATTTGAACCTTTAGTGCGTAGAGAACATAGAGAGCCTTGGACTGGGTCAGCAAAACGCACCCCAAGTAACCAACCGCCTGTAGTAGTGCCAAAAAAACCAGATCTAAACGGCTCGGTACAAGGTTAAGCAGTCAGCATGGCTGAAGACATCTCACCAATAGATAAAGTAAGTCTGAATTCAGATGATTTAGACATCAAGAATTTTGATGCTGCACGAATCGAAGCTGCGGTTCGCGAATTATTGCTTGGAATTGGCGAAGACCCAGATCGTGATGGCTTGAAAAATACCCCAAGTAGGGTTGCAAGGTCTTATGCAGAGATATTTGGTGGACTACACAGAGAACCAGCTGAAGTTCTAACTACCACATTTGATTTAGGTCATGAAGAACTAGTGCTGGTTAGAGATATTGAGGTTTATTCGGTCTGCGAACATCACTTGTTGCCATTCTTTGGAGTAGCTCATGTTGGTTATCTCCCAGGATTTGCTGGCAAGATAACAGGACTCTCCAAGATTGCACGTGTTGTTGATCTATTTGCTAAACGCCCTCAAGTTCAAGAAAGACTTACTACTCAAATAGCAGACGCACTTGAGTCGATGCTTGATCCAGCAGGTGTGATTGTGATTCTGGAGTGTGAGCATTTATGCATGTCCATGCGGGGAATTAAGAAAACAAATGCCAAAACTATTACCAGTACGGCGCGAGGCGCATTAAAAGAGGAACCTGCACGCGCAGAGGCTCTTAGGCTAATCAGAAATTTCTAAAGATGTTGCATCCTTTAGGTTTGCCAGAACATCTCAAATCACTTGATCGAACTTTAGTAATGGGTGTTTTAAATGTAACACCTGATTCATTTTCTGATGGTGGCAAATACTTAGACGTACCAAGTGCCATAGCTCATGCTCAACAACTAATTACTGATGGAGCAGACATCATTGATATTGGTGGTGAATCCACCAGGCCGGGCGCAGACAGAATTACTACCGAAGAAGAGTTAGCCAGAGTAATTCCCGTAATAAAAGCCCTAGATAAATCAACTGTAATCTCAATTGACACCATGAGAAGCGAGGTTGCGTTAGCTGCAGTGGATGCAGGGGCAACCATTATCAATGATGTGAGTGGTGGCATGGCTGACCTAGATATGTTTGAAGCTGTTGCCAAATCTGATGTCCCTTACATCTGTATGCATTGGCGTGGACACTCGCAAGAGATGTATGCCAAAGCAGATTATCTAAATGTTGTTGAAGATGTGATTGAAGAATTAGCAGCACGAGTTGAGTTAGCTGTCTTTGCAGGCATTGATCGGCGAAAGATAGTGGTTGATCCTGGATTAGGGTTCGCAAAACTACCCGAACACAATTGGGCATTACTTAGTTCAATCTTGGATTTATCCAGATTAGGTTTGCCGGTCCTGGTAGGGGCTTCGCGCAAGAGATTTCTTAAGGACTTAGGTGTGGACCCAGACATGGCAACTCATGCCGTAACTGCTTATTTAGCGGCTAATAAGGTTTGGGCAGTGCGAGTTCATGATGTTGCAGGTTCAGTATCTGTGATTAGAGCACTTGATGAGGTTGGAGATATCAGTGAGTGATCGAATTGTTATCTCCGGGATTAGAGCATATGGATATCACGGTGTCTTTGACTTCGAGAATGAGAATGGACAAGATTTTATTGTTGATTTAGTTCTAGAGCTTGATCTTTCTCAAGCTGGAATATCTGATGAGTTAACTAAAACTATTGATTATGGATTAGTTGTTTCAGATGTCGTGGCAATTGTTACAGGTCCCAAAGTTAAGTTAATTGAAACTCTGGCCGAGAACATTGCAAATAAGTGTCTAAGTTACGGACAGATAAACGCAGTTGAGGTTACCGTTCAAAAACCAAATGCGCCCTTTGAGTCTGAGGTTCGATCAGTGGCGGTAACAATTCAACGAAGCAGAACATGAAAGCTGTTATTTCAATAGGGTCAAATCTTGGTAATAGACATGATCATTTAGTAGATGCTGTGAGTGAACTAGCCAAGTTAAGTGGAACCCAAATTCTGCATGCCTCCAGTATTTATGAAACTGAACCTCAAGGAAATTTAGATCAACCATCTTTTTACAACGGGATAATTGTGTTGGACTGTGACTTAGAAGCAGAAGTCTTGTTAAACCATCTGCAGCAGATTGAATCAAGAGCATTAAGGCAAAGATTGGTTGCAAATGGGCCGCGAACATTAGATCTTGATTTGATTGCAGTAGATGACCTAGTTATGCACTCTAGATCTTTGGAGTTGCCCCACCCACGCGCTGCCAAAAGAAGATTTGTATTAGAACCTTGGTTTGAAGTTGAACCAGAAGCTGAGATCCCAGGAGTTGGCAAAGTGGCAGAATTATTGAAGCAGGTTAGCGATCAAGGTGTAGCTAAGCTTGAAAGGTTGCAACTGCTATGAAACCAACTTCAATTACAAAATTAATACTTTGGATACTTGGATCTGCCTCAACTCTTGGTGTTGGCACACACTTCTTAAGAGTTCAGTTTTCTTGGTTAGTTCCAGTGCCAGGAACTTTAGCTTTGGCCATAATGTTGCTCGTTACTTCTATCTTTTTTTGGACCGTATTGACCAGGAATCGGTTAGCGGATCCGATTCGAAGGCTGGACCCAATTTTGAATGCTCGAACAGTCGCCTTGGCGTTTGCTGGTTCACGAGCTGGTGCCTTAATGGCTGGAGCTGAGATAGGAATATTTGTAGCTTATTTGTTTGCTCCACGAAGTATTGCCATTTCAGACAGATTGATATGGTCTCTAATTGTTGCTGGATTTAGTTTAAGTCTAATTATTGTTTCATTATGGTTGGAAAAGATTTGTCGTGTTCCAGAAGAGAGAAACGATAAATGATGCAAGTTGCTAGAACAGCTGCTGAATTGCAGAGCGCACTAATTTCTAAGAAGCGCATTTTAGTTCCAACTATGGGATCTTTACATGCAGGCCACACAGAGTTAATCGCACAAGCTAGAAAACTAGCCGGATCAGATGGTCAAGTAGTTCTCTCAATTTTTGTAAATCCACTTCAATTTGGGAAGACCGAGGATTTTGAGAAATATCCAAGAGATCTAGAGATGGATCTAAGTGTGGCTGATGCTGCAGGGGTGGATTTAGTTTGGGCCCCAACCTGGGAAGAAATAGTTGGTCCAGATGTTGAAACTATTCAAGCCCCGGTATTTGGTGATGAACTAGAAGGAAAATCTCGCCCTGGGCACTTTTCAGGTGTGTTGACAGTGGTTGCATCTTTGTTTGTGCATGTGAAACCAGCGGTAGCAGTATTTGGAGTTAAAGATTTACAACAACTACTGCTGATTACTGAAATGAGTGCACAAAGGTTTAAATCTATTGAAATTTATCCAGTTGAAACTGTGCGAGATTCTTCGGGACTGGCATTAAGCAGCAGGAATGCTTACCTATCCAATGAGAATATGAGTTTGGCATCAGGGATATATCAAGCACTATTGCAAGCAAAGAACGCAGAAGATCCGGTAGCCAAGTTTTATGAAGTTGCAGCTAGTCAAGAAATCCACAGAGAAATGATTGACTATGCGCAAGTGCTGGTAATGCCAGCAGGCAGCAAAGTTTTAGGTCAAACACGGCTGGTTGTGGCCGTGCACATCGGCACGACTCGACTCATAGATAACATTGCCCTCTCCTAGGGGGATGCATGCTGCTAGCTATTGATGTTGGTAATACCAACATAGTTCTTGGTTTGTATGACAAGCAAACACTCATGCATTCTTGGCGTGTAAAGACAGATGCATACGCAACTGCTGATGAATTTACAATTCAAATACGTGCTTTAACTGCAGGGTTTCCTGAGGTCACGGGCATTGCATTATGTAGCACGGTCCCGAGCGTGCTACGAGAAATGCGAATTATGTTGGAACGAGAATTCAAAAAAATACCTGTAGTTATTGTGGAACCAGGTGTTAAAACTGGCGTGGCTATTTCAACCGATAATCCAAAAGAGGTTGGAGCCGATCGAATAGTTAATTCATTAGCGATCTTTACTCGTCATGGTGGCCCATCTATTGTGGTTGATTTTGGTACCTCCACTAATTTAGATGTGGTAAATGCCCAAGGTGAATTTATAGGAGGAGCACTAGCTCCAGGTATAGAAATTAGCATTGATGCTTTAGCAACTAGAGCTGCAGCACTTAGAAAAGTGGAATTACAAAAACCTCGAGCTGCTATTGGACGCAACACTGTTGAGGCATTGCAGTCAGGAGCATATTTTGGGTTTGCTGGCCAGGTCGATCGATTGGTAAGTCAGATAATTGCAGAGATTGGACCAGTAAAAGCAGTTGTGGCAACAGGCGGTTTGGCCGCTACGGTTTATGAGGCGTGCACCACTTTGACTCACCTAGAACCCGACCTCACCCTGGAAGGGCTGCGTTTGATCTTTGAACGCAATCAGTAACCACAACTTTGGAACTTTGACCGATACCTTTAACCCATGAACGAAAACCTAGAACTCGACGAACAGGCGCAGATTCGCCTTGAAAAACTAGCCCGGTATCGAGCCACAGGTGTTGATGTGTATCCACACCAAGCCCCACGTACGCATGAAATTGCAGTCATTCGAAAGCAGCATGGTGGGTTAACTGAAGATATGCAAACAGGTGAAGTTGTGTCAATTACTGGCCGGATCATGCTAAATCGCGTTGCTGGCAAGCTTATTTTTGCAACTTTACGTGATGCTACTGATGATATACAAATCATGTTAACCGCAGATGTCACAGGTGAAGTTGGAATTGAAGAATGGAAAACCTACATCGATTTAGGTGATCAGATAAGTGTCACCGGTGAAGTTGTAACGACTAAACGTGGTGAGCTAACCGTAAAAGCAAACTCTTGGATGTTAACTGCAAAGTGTCTTCACCCTCTTCCTGATAAGCACAAAGGCTTGTCAGACCCAGAGGCTCGCGTTCGACAAAGATATCTAGATTTAATAGTTAGGCCAGAGTCTAAGAATTTGGTTCAGCTAAGAAGCAATGCAGTGGCAAGTGTCCGAGAAGCATTGCGCAAGCGAGGTTTTACTGAGGTCGAGACACCAATGTTGCAGGTGATGCATGGTGGAGCTAATGCCAGACCATTTGTTACTCACATCAATGCATATGACATGAAGATGTTCATGCGAATTGCACCAGAACTTTACTTAAAGAGATTGTTGGTTGGTGGCATCGAAAAGATTTTTGAGATTAATCGTAACTTTAGAAATGAAGGTGCGGATTCTTCGCACAATCCAGAGTTCACCATGTTAGAGATGTATGAGGCTTATGGTGATTACACCACAATGCGGAACTTAACTAAAGAATTAGTCTTAAACGCTGCCACAGCTGTATATGGGTCAACAGTGGTAAAGCATGAAGATGAAGCAGGTAATGTAATAGAACATGATTTATCTTTAGGCTGGGAGTCTATTTCAGTTACTGAAGCAATCTCTAAAGCTGCAGGTGAACAGATTTCAATTGAAATGAATCCAGATCAATTGAAAAAGATTGCTGATCAACACTCCATCTCACTTAAGCCGAACTGGGATGTGGGTCAGATAATTTTAGAAATGTATGAGCACTTGGTTGAAGACAAGACAGTCTTGCCAACGTTCTACACGGATTTTCCGCAATCGGTCTCGCCGCTCACTAAAGCACATCGCAGCAATCCTCTACTTGCTGAGCGATGGGATTTAGTGACGTTTGGGTTTGAGTTAGCAACTGGCTACTCGGAATTAAATGACCCACAAGACCAACGCAATCGCTTTTTAGCTCAAGCAAAGCTTGCAGCACACGGGGATGATGAAGCAATGACTATGGATGAGGATTTCATCCGAGCCTTGGAGTATGGAATGCCACCTGCTGGTGGCCAGGGAATGGGAATTGAGAGATTGTTAATGACCCTAACTGGAAAAGGGATCAGAGACACAATTTTGTTCCCACTAGTTAAGCCACTTTAGAGATCATGTCTGAAATCAAAGTCCGCTCAGCAAAAACTTCTGATGTGGATTTCATGACATCTTTAATTGCAATCTATGCCCCTAAGCGAAGTATGCTAAAAAAAGAGATCATAACTTTGTACGAAGACGTGCAAGAGTTTGTGATTGCTGAACGGGATGGAAGTCCTGTGGGATACGGCGCACTGCATGTTCTCTGGGAAGACTTAGCAGAAGTTAGAAGTGTTGCTGTGCACCCAGATTTCAAACGCCAAGGGGTGGGTGCTGCAGTTGTAGAAGCCTTGTTAGTTCGAGCAAAAGAATTGGGAATTCGTAGAGTTTTTTGCCTGACTTTCGAAGATAAATTCTTTAGTAAATTTGGATTCTTACCAACAAGTGGTCCATTAGTTGAACATGATGTGTATTCACAAATGCTGAAATCTGAAGACGAAGGTGTGGCTGAGTTTTTGGATTTAGAAAGAGTTAAGCCAAACACATTAGGCAACATTCGAATGTTGCTGATGCTGCCTAATTAACCGGTATTTCGCAATCCATTAGCAATTCCATTAATGGTGGTAAGCAGGGCTCTACTTAAAACAGGACTTGAATCAGTTTGTTGACGCTGCCTGGCCAGTAGGTCTACTTGAAGCATATGTAGTGGCAGTAAATAACGATCTCGAATCTTTAGAGTTTGGCTTAACGCTGGCTGATCAGCAAGCAGCTCGTCTAGTTGGGTAACCCAGAGCACTTGCTCCACGGTTAAGGCAAATTCCTTTTTGATTATTTCGAATATCTCTTTCTCAGCATCTGATACAAGATTGTCCACATAACTTTGAGCGATAGTTAGATCTGTTTTGGCTAGAGTCATTCGGACGTTAGACAAGAAGTTAGACATAAAAGTCCAGTTCTTATTCATATTCCTTAACTCATCCCCGTCACCTGATGCACGGACTGCTGCAATACCGGTTCCAACCCCAAACCATCCAGGCACGATTTGTCTTGATTGAGTCCAACCAAATACCCACGGAATTGCTCTTAGGTTTTCAATACCAGCATCCTGCTCTGCTCGACGTGATGGCCTAGAACCTAGGTGCATTGCGGCTAACTGCTCAACAGGAGTTGATTGATGGAAATAAGAGGGGAGCAAAGGGTGTTCAATCAAGTCTCGATACTTTTTAAAAGCACTACCTGATAACTCATCTGCTATTGGATCCCAACGCAACAACTCCTCATTAGAACTTTGAGGATCTCGATGTAAGAGGGAAGCTTCGATTGTTGCCGCAACTAGAAGTTCTAAATTTTCTTTTGCCAAGACTGGAAGCAAGTACTTATCACTGATTACTTCACCTTGTTCAGTGAGTTTCATCTGACCATCTAAGACTCCAGCTGCTTGCGACATGATTGCGTCATATGTTGGACCGCCGCCACGACCTACAGTTCCGCCACGACCATGAAACAGCATAAGAGTTACATGATGCTTGGCTGCAATATCGCGCAGGCTTCGTTGGGCTTGATGTATTTCCCATTGTGATGAAGTAATCCCCGCATCCTTATTGCTGTCTGAGTAGCCAAGCATTACCTCTTGTTTGTTTCCAAGTATTTCAACAAGTTTGCGATAGTTCTGATTAGAAAGCATGGCATCGAGTAACTCACCAGCCATGCGAAGTTCTCGCACCGTTTCAAACAGAGGAACAAAGCCGACCTTCACAATTTTTGATGAGAGATCAACTAAACCAGTTTCTTTAGCTAGAACTACTGCCGCCAAAATATCGTCAAGGTTTTTTGTCATTGAAATGATGTATGACTCGACCACAAACTTTCCATGCCTGTGCTGAACTTCATCAATTGCCTTGAATGTATTTAAGGTCTTTGCGGAGTTATCAACTAATAGTTGATGATTGCCAATAGATTTGGTATTAGTTAGTAAGTTGTCTAGAAGTACAGCTCTATCCTGTGGATTTAAATCCAAATAATCTGAATTAGTTTTTTCTAATAATTTAGCAAGTGCTTGGTGGTGGGCTGAGGCGTGTTCTCTGATGTCAAGAACAGAAAGAGTTGTGCCCAAAGCTGAGATGGTGCGAATAGTTCTGTTTAAAGATCCTTCAGCAGCGAGCGATGAGCCAGCAGCCAGAGACTTTTGTAGCACTAATAGGTCGTCAAGCATTTGAATGTTATCTGCGTAATCAATCTCAGGCCTTAGATCAAGACTTTGTCTAATACGGTTGTTAGTTTCTCTAATTCGAGCTCTGATAGCCATTGTCTTTAGGCGATAAGGTTCTTCAGAGTTAAGTCTTAGATATCTAGACTCAATCGGCAAAGTTTTCATGTCGGCTTCAACTGAAGCAGATAAGTCATCACTTATCTCTGTTAGGCGAACACTTTGGGTGAGTTGATTACTCAATCGTTTCATAATTCTTTCAAATTCTTCTAGAGCATGTGTTCTGGATAGGTCAAGAACTTGTTTAGTAGTTTCAGGTGTTACAAATGGATTTCCATCTCGATCTCCACCGATCCAACTCCCAAGAGTGAGTGGTCTACTAGTTGGCGAAATTGAAGTTCCTAATGCTTTAGCCATAAGAGATAAATCTTCTAAAACTGAGGTTAGTGGACCTTTAGTCAATGAGTCTAAATAAAATAACGCATTACGAGCTTCATCCAAAACTTCTGGCTTTTCTAATCTCAATTCATCAGTTTGCCAAAGAACATCAATAGTCTCGGCTAGACGATTATCCCTACTTAGCGATTGGGGTTGATCAAGAAGATTAGCAATCACTTGCAACTTCACCAGAATTGTTCTTCTAGTTGCTTCTGTGGGATGTGCTGTGAAAACTGGTCTGATAAATAAATTCTTAAATGTTTTGTCTATAACTGATTGATCAACTTTGGCCTGCTGAACACGTTCCTGCACTTTTTGCAACCAACCGCCATGTTCACTGCGTGACTTAGTAAGGGCTTTAGCGCGATGGACCTGTTCTGCAATATTTGCTAAATGGAAATACATGGAAAAAGCTCGAGCAAGTGGGATAGCTGTTTCAGCAGGCTCATTCGCCAGCAACTTTGCAACCTCTGCTGGTTTTTCTGCTGATAGCGAACGAACCAGTTCGACCTTGGCTAATAGATCTGCCCCTTGGTGTCTCACCAAGGTTTCACCAAGCATGTTGCCGAGGAGTCGAATATCGGCTCTGAGCACGTCAGATTGAGCAACTGTGGCCCCAATTGAGGCCTCAGAGGGCTTTGGGTTCAGGTTCGGCAGTTTCATTGGGCTTAAGCCTACGCATATCAAGTTTCCTTACCCCCTGGTCGTGCAAATTGGGTTTTCGGCTTACCATCTATCCATAGAACTAACTTTTAGGGAGCTGCCAGATGTTTGAAAGGTTTACGGATCGAGCCAGGCGGGTAGTAGTGCTTGCCCAAGAAGAAGCTCGGATGCTTAACCACAATTACATTGGCACTGAACACATCCTGCTTGGTCTAATCCATGAAGGTGAAGGCGTTGCTGCTAAGTCCTTGGAAAGTTTAGATATCAAACTTGAGCAAGTTAGATCTCAGGTTGAAGAAATAATTGGCCCTGGACAACAAGCTCCTAGTGGACATATTCCATTCACTCCTCGTGCAAAAAAAGTTTTAGAACTTTCTTTAAGAGAAGCTTTGCAATTAGGTCATAACTACATTGGAACTGAACACATCTTGCTTGGCTTGATTCGTGAAGGTGAAGGTGTAGCAGCACAAGTATTAGTAAAACTAGGTGCTGATCTAAATCGAGTGCGTCAGCAAGTTATTCAGTTACTAAGTGGCTACCAAGGTAAAGAACCAGCTCAAGCTGGTCCTGCGGAAGGCACTCCATCAACTTCTTTAGTTCTAGATCAATTTGGTAGAAACCTGACTCAAGCAGCTCGCGAAGGATCACTAGATCCAGTTATTGGAAGAGAAAAAGAAATTGAGAGAGTCATGCAAGTTCTTTCTCGAAGAACTAAGAACAACCCAGTTTTGATTGGCGAGCCAGGTGTTGGTAAGACTGCAGTTGTTGAAGGACTCGCTCAAAATATTGTTCGTGGTGAAGTTCCAGAAACTTTGAAAGATAAGCAGATTTATTCCTTAGATTTAGGTGCTCTCGTTGCTGGATCACGTTATCGCGGTGATTTTGAAGAGAGACTGAAAAAAGTATTAAAAGAAATTCGCACTCGAGGCGATATCGTGCTATTCATTGATGAAATTCACACGCTGGTTGGCGCTGGTGCTGCTGAAGGTGCAATTGATGCAGCTAGCATTTTGAAGCCAATGCTGGCCCGTGGTGAATTGCAAACTATTGGTGCAACTACTTTGGATGAGTATCGCAAGCACATTGAAAAAGATGCAGCCCTTGAGCGCCGCTTTCAGCCAATTCAAGTGGCAGAACCGACGTTGGCTCATAGCATCGAAATTCTGAAGGGCCTAAGAGATCGTTACGAATCACATCACAAGGTGACAATTACTGATGCTGCCCTGGTATCAGCGGCAACCTTGGCTGACAGATATATCAATGATCGCTTCTTACCAGATAAGGCAATTGATCTAATTGATGAAGCTGGATCTAAGCTGAGAATTAAGCGAATGACTGCGCCACCAGATTTACGCGAGTTTGATGACAAAATTGCCAAAGTTCGCAAAGAAAAAGAGAGCGCAATTGATTCGCAAGACTTTGAAAAGGCAGCATCACTGCGTGATGATGAGAAACAACTAATTGCAGCCAGGCTTGAGCGTGAGCGCGAGTGGAAAGCCGGCGACTTAGATGTGGTAGCAGAAGTTGATGAAGAATTGATTGCTGAAGTGCTAGCAGTAGCAACTGGCATTCCTATTATTAAGTTAACTGAAGAAGAGTCACAGCGTTTACTTCAGATGGAATCAAACCTGCACAAGCGCGTTATTGGTCAAGAAGATGCCATCACCGCTTTATCTAAAGCTATTAGAAGAACTAGGGCTGGCCTGAAAGACCCTAAGCGCCCGGGTGGATCATTTATTTTTGCTGGTCCATCAGGTGTTGGTAAGACTGAATTGAGTAAGGCACTAGCCGAATTCTTGTTTGGTGATGAATCTTCCCTAATTCAACTAGATATGTCTGAGTACAGCGAGAAGCACACCGTAAGCCGTTTGTTTGGTTCCCCTCCAGGCTACGTTGGTTACGAAGAAGGTGGACAGCTAACCGAGAAGGTTCGTCGTCGCCCATTCTCAGTAGTTCTGTTTGACGAAGTTGAAAAAGCGCATCCAGATATCTTCAACTCACTATTGCAGATTTTGGAAGATGGTCGACTTACTGATGCTCAGGGACGCATGGTTGATTTTAAGAACACAGTAATCATCATGACTACCAACCTTGGAAGCCGTGACATTATGAAGGGCGCAAGCTTAGGCTTTGCAAATGTCAATGATGACAAGAGTTCATATGAGCGGATGAAATTAAAAGTTAACGAAGAACTCAAGCAGCATTTCCGTCCAGAGTTTTTAAACAGAATTGACGACATCGTGGTATTCCACCAACTTTCAGAAACAGAAATTGTTTCAATTGTTGATTTAATGTTGGCGAAATTAGATGACAGACTTAAAGATAAGGACATGGGCTTGGAGCTAACTCCAGCTGCTAAGTCTTTGCTCGCTAAGAAGGGCTACGACCCTCTACTTGGTGCTAGACCACTGCGCCGAACAGTTCAGCGTGAAATAGAAGATGTATTAAGTGAGCGCATCTTGTTTGGTGAGTTAACCCCTGGACAACTTGTTGTCGTTGGCACTGAAGGTGAAGGCGAGGCAGAGGCTTTTACATTCAAAGGCACACCTAAAGGTGATTTCCCAGATGTGCCACCAGTTGAAGCAAGCACGGTTGCAGACTAATTAGCCTTAGCAATAGTTCTTAAGTTTTTTACTGCTGAACTCAAGTCTGCAGACTCATAGAGTCTAATTCCAGTAACTGGCTTGGTTCCCACTGGAACTATTGCGTCAGTTATGCCTAGTCGTGCTGCTTCCGTAATTCGTTTCTGGATATTTGCTGTTCGTCGAATCTCACCAGTTAGCCCAATTTCTCCAATTGCCACAACAGTTGGTGGAATTGGCTGATCTGTGGCCGCACTAGCAATTGATAGTGCAATTGCTAGATCTGCTGCAGGCTCATAGATCTTCATTCCTCCAACAGTTGCCACATAACAATCTTCTTTGGCAACTTTGATATTTGCTCGTCGTTCTAATACGGCTAACACCATAGAGACGCGAGCAGAGTCAACGCCAGATGTTGCTCTGCGAGGAGATGCTAGTGAAGAACTTGCAACCAATGCTTGGAGTTCGGTTATTAGTGGGCGTTGTCCCTCCATGCTAACTGTTAAGCAAGTGCCTGCAATTGAGTCAGTTCGTTGAGTTCTGAATAGTTGACTTGGATCTGTTACTTCGACCAGTCCGCTTTCAGCTAAATCAAAGCAACCAATTTCGTCGGTTGCACCAAACCTATTCTTTACAGAGCGCAAAATTCGCAAACTCGTGTGCCTATCCCCATCGAAGTTAAGAACAACATCAACTATGTGCTCTAACATTCGAGGACCTGCAATTGTGCCTTCTTTTGTTACATGTCCCACCAACACAATTGCAGTATTGCTTCGTTTCGCAATTGAGATTAAAGCAGCTGCAGATTCTCGAACTTGAGTAACCCCACCAGCTGCACCCTCCAATTCACTGCTAGAAATTGTTTGGATTGAATCAATGATTACTAATGATGATTTGTGGTGCTCGATTAAGCCAAGAATTGTGGCTAGATCAGTTTCAGAAGCAAGATAGAGCTGATCATCTATGGCGTTAATTCGCTCAGCCCTAAGTTTCACCTGAGCGGCAGATTCTTCTGCGGTTATATAAAGTGAGTTTCCAGAATTTTTAGCCCAGGCTGCTGCTACCTCAAGAAGAAGTGTGGATTTACCCACACCTGGCTCTCCAGCTAACAAAATCACTGAACCTGGAACTATGCCACCACCTAGCACTCGATCTAATTCTGAGATGGAGGTTGGACTCTTACCAGCTTCAATTAATTCTTGATCGGAGATGGCGACAGCTGCATTTGATATCAAGGCAGGTTTAGTGCTGCCAAGTGTTCTACCAACTTCAATGAGTGTTGACCAAGCCTGACATTCACCACAACGGCCAACCCACTTAGCGGACTCCCAGCCGCATTCTGAGCAGCGATAGGGAGAGGGTTTTGTCTTAGCCACGCTCTAAAGACTAAGACTTGGCTCTGACAGCCGTAGCAGGGTGTAGTGGGATGAGTTTTCTGCCCTTTGAGTCTTGCACGGTCTCAACAGCTTTTTCATGGGCAATGCAGTGCTCAAGCAAGATGTCGTAGGCCTCAGCGCTCATGAGTTTTATCAAAGTTCCTTTTTCAGTTACATACACAGGTTCAGCAGCAGTGTGTGCTTCAGGATTACTGGAGCAGTACCAATCAAAGTCATGGCCGCCAGGACCCCAACTTCTTCTATCAAATTCTGTAATAATCACAATTGATTGTTCAGTATCATCTTCAAACTCACGAGTTTCAAAGTCGCGACGCATAGGAAGCTGCCAGCAAACATCTGGCTTCATATCCATTGGACGCTCACCTATTCGGTTACCGAGAACATGGAACGCACAGCCTGAACCAGCGGCAAAACCTGGTCTATTTAAAAATATGCATCCATCTTGATGAACTCTGGTTTTAGATTGACCATCTTCTTTCTCACTCCAACCCCCTGCATCACCCACAGATTTGAACTGCCAATCTTCTTCAGTCATTAATTCCACAAATTTCTTAACGTGCTTGGCATCTTTAGCATCAGTGAAGTGCGCACCATGTGAGCAGCACCCATCGTCTGGCCTGTCTTTCAAGATACCTTTACAGCCGCGACCAAAGATGCATTCCCACTTAGAAGTTAACCAAGTTAGATCACAGCGATACATCTGGTTGGAATCATGGGGATCTTGGAACTCGACCCAATGACGCGGAGTGGTTAAGGAGGTTTCATTCACGCGGTAAGACTAGACAGGTACTAGCCTCCTCGCATGCGCCTGGGTGTACTCGACATTGGATCTAATACAGTTCACATGCTTATCTGTGATATCCGAGAAGGTTCTGCACCACTTCCAGCACTTTCTGTAAAGAAACCTATGAGGCTAATTGAGCACCTAGATAAGCAAGGTGCATTCCTGCCATCTATGACCTCTGATCTAATTCAAACCATCCAAGAGCTAACTGCTCAAGCAGAGGCTCAAGGGTGCTCTGAGATTTTGGCATTCGCCACTTCCGCTATTAGAGACGCATCGAATGGGGAAGAACTCTTAGCAGAAGTTTTTAATCAAACAAAACAGCGAATTGATGTTCTTTCTGGTGCGGAAGAAGCGAAATTAACATTTCTGGCAACTAGGAGATGGTTTGGTTGGTCTAGTGGAGTGCTTTTAGTACTCGATATCGGTGGCGGATCATTTGAGATAGCAGTTGGAACTGGTGAACAACCAGATGTGGCTATATCACTCCCACTGGGTGCAGGTAGATTAACTAGAGATTTCAATTTATCAGACCCTCCAACAAGTAAAGAAGTTAAAGAATTACAGAAATATGTAAGACAGGAGATCGCAAACGTCGTTAGTGAGGTCTCTAAACCTGGTCTGGCGGACCATGTAGTGGGAACTAGCAAAACTTTTCGAAGTTTGGCGCGCATTGCTGGTGCAGCACCATCTAGCGAAGGCCCGCGCGAGCGAAGATTTCTCTGGGATACTGATTTAAGAGAGATAACCGATGAACTAGTTGGCATGTCTCGCAAAGAACGCACAAATCTGCCAGGGGTTAGTGCTTCTAGGGCTGAACAATTGGCCGCTGGAGCAATCGTTGCCAGCACCGCAGTAGATTTGCTAAATGTTGAGGTAGTTGAGATTGGCCCATGGGCTTTGCGAGAGGGCATTCTGCTTAAACATATTGATGGTATGCATCGATAGGAGCTGGTGATGGATAGCGTGTTGTTTGTGGGTGGTGGTTCGATGGGTTCTGCCCTGATTAAGGCCATCCGACAGTCGCACCCTGCCACCCTTGTTTATCTCGCAGAAAAAGATGTAGCCAAAAGAGATTCGATCGTTTCTGAATTTGGTGTCAAACCAGCAGATGCAGATACTGCAACTAAAGTTGATTTGATTGTGCTCGCGGTAAAGCCCCAAGATCTAGTAAACGTGATGGAAAATCTGAACCCAAAAATTACTAGTAATCAAACTGTGATGTCTATTGCTGCTGGTATAAAGTTAGAAAAGTTGAAGAACGGATTAGGAAATGCTGGGGCTGTAATTCGCTGTATGCCAAACACCCCAGCACTCATTGGTCGTGGATACTCAACAATATCTGTATTGCCAGATACGGATGAAATACATTTAGAACGAGCTAAATACCTATTGCAATGCGCTGGTAATTATCAGTTAATTGATGAGTCTCTTCAAGATTCCTTCACAGCAGTTCATGGGTCAGGACCTGCCTACGTTTTTTTACTAGCTGAGCATTTGATTGCTGCAGCAATAAATCTTGGTGTTGAACCAGACCTTGCCAAGGAAGCAGTATTCGAAACCATCTCTGGTGCCGCTGAGTTAATGCGAAGCTCCAACCAAGACCCATTCAAATTGCGCGAGATGGTCACATCTCCTGGTGGCACCACGGCAGCGGCCTTAGCGGTATTTGCCGAAGGAGACTTCGCTGCATTGGTTGATCGAGCATTGGCAGCGGCAAAAGCTAGAGCATTGGAATTGGGCTAGTAGCCCTAAACCTGGAATGGGTGGGTGCAGTAGCATTCACCTCTATCCAATTAAGCAATGAGGTGAACTGTGGGTTCAGTTATCAAGAAGCGTCGTAAGCGCATGGCTAAGAAGAAGCATCGCAAGTTGTTGCGCAAGACCCGCGTTCAACGTCGTAACAAGAAGTAGCCTCAGTTGCCTCGAGTGCAACTAATCACGAAACAGAATTGCCATCTCTGTGATGATGCTCGGCTTGTGGTGGCAAATGTTTGTTCTGAATTCAATGAGGAATTTGAAGAGCTTGATGTGGTTGATCACCCGAATTTAGCTGCAGTTCATTTTGAATTTCTACCAGTGTTATTGGTAGATGGAGTTCAGGTAGCCATTTGGCGGGTTGAGCCCCAGACCCTTAAAACCGCTTTAAACCAACCTCATTTGTGAGGGATTTGGTCATTTGGCAGGGAATGAATACCTTTGCCCCCTAAGTCATAACTTCCCCAGGAGTTTTCCTTGTCTGACAGTCGTAATTCAACGCGTGCTGGTGGTGTGCCTCCAGCAACTGTTGGCCGCCTACCTCTTTACCTAAGAGCACTTGGGGATTTCAAAGCACAGGGAAAGCAAGAAGTTACTTCTGAAGAATTAGCGGATGCAGTTAAAGTGACTAGCGCACAGCTACGCAAAGATCTTTCATACTTAGGTGGACTGGGCACTCGGGGCTCTGGATACAAAACAGAAGATCTCGTAGCAACAATCTCTAGCACATTAGGTGTTAATCGTGAATGGCCAATTGTGATTGTTGGCTGTGGAAACTTAGGTTTGGCGTTAGCAAGTTATGAAGGTTTCTCAAAAAGAGGATTTCGATTAGCAGCACTTTTTGATACTGCACCTGACATTGTAGGAATTAAAGTTCCAGCACCAGATGGTGAACAAATTACTATTAAAGATATTTCTGACTTATCCAGCTATGTTCGCATGAATAATATTCAAATTGCTGTTATCACCACTCCAGCAAGTTCTGCACAGCAAGTCTGCGACCAGCTGGTTAATGCTGGTGTTTATTCAATTATGACATTTGCGCCATGCACGCTAAAGGTGCCTTCAGGTGTGGATGTGCGTCAAATGGATCTAGCCAGCGAATTACAGATTTTAACTTTTCATGAACAAACTAAAGCAAATGAGGTCATATCAATATGAGTTCCACCAAGAAGCAACCAGGACTTATTTCGTTCATCGCCCTCCCAGATTGCGACATTTCAGTTTTGTCGCAAGCAGCAATTGAAGCAATCAAGGAAGCTGTCGAAGTAGTAGTTGACCCTGCTTTGGTGGAGGTAATCGAGGCTCTAAGACCAGTTGCACCAGAGACAATTGCTGAGGAAGTTACAGATCGAGCCAGGATTGCAATTGCTTTTGCAAAAGAAGGTAAAGATGTTGCTCGAGTTTTCTTTGGTGACGGCATATTGCGAGGCTCACTCACTGAAGAAATTGGGCTTTTGCGTCGATCAAATCTAAGTTTTGATGTATTCCCTGCAATTCCACACGACTTTGCAGTTGGACTTTATTCAGGCGCACTACTTGATTCCGGAAAGACGGGCTCAGTTCATTTAGTTGATGCAAAGGACACTTCGTTAGTCCCAGGATTGATTAGTCCAAAAAGCACACTGATTGTGCGTGGCACTACAAACGAGATTGGTCGCTTTACTTATGACCTAGTAGCTGCTGGCAGGCTGGGTGCAACAACTATGGTTTTGATTCAAGGTGCTGTGACTTTGGATCAACGCAGCTATCAGATGAATATTGAAGAAGCATCAGATGTCATTCGAAACTTGCGTCTTGCAGGTCAAGCGCATGCTGTAATTGGTGAACCAGCCTTAGCTATCGCGCGCAACTCGTGGTATGAGACTCGTTCATTGTTTGGCTGGAAAGTTTTACTTCCAAAAACTAAAGACTTCTCGGTAGATGTTCCAGCGTTATTAGCAAAGTCTGGAGCCACTTGCACAGAAGTTCCAACATTGAGTGTTGAGCCACCACGTGCACCTCAACAAATGGAGAAAGCTGTTCACGGAATTGTTGCTGGAAGATTTCAGTGGATTGCATTCACTAGTCCACATGCAGTTAAGGCAATTAAAACCCGCCTAGATGAATATGGGCTAGATGCTCGTGCGTTCTCTGGAATTCGAATTGCAGCAGTTGGTACGGACACAGTTGAATTATTAAGATCTATTGGAATTAATCCTGATTTAATCTCAGATGATGATACTAATGCTGGTTTAGCAAATCATTGGCCAGTATTTGATCAGTTCCAAGATCCAATGAATCGAGTGCTTATTCCACGTGCAGATGTGGCAACTGAGTCCTTAGCAGCAACTTTAAATTCAATTGGATGGGAAGTTGAAGAAATCACCGCATTTAGAACTGTTCGAGCAGCTCCACCTCCTCCAGCGATAAGAGACGCAATCAAGAGTGGTGGTTACGATGCTGTTGTTTTCAGTTCTGCCGCAACAGTAAGGAATCTGGTTGGAATTGCTGGCAAACCGCACCCATCAACAGTAATTGCATGTATTGGTGAGCAAACAGCTGAAGCAGCTAGAGAACTTGGACTAACCGTTGATGTACTTCCTGAAGAAACAACCTTAAGCGCAACTATCGAGGCTTTGACTAAACATGGTGAAATGCTTCGGCTAGCTGCAATTGAACAAGGTGAAGTAATTTGGCGACCTTCAGTTAAGCGATTAAGTCGTAAGCGCACCTAACACATGAGTCACACCACTTCGATTCACATGTTACGTCATGGAGAGGTGTTTAATCCCGAGAAAATTCTCTATGGCCGAATCCCTGGCTACAAACTGTCAGAACGTGGACAAGCAATGGCTGAGATGGTTGCAGATTTTTTTCAAGATCGTGACGTAACCCATCTGGTGGCATCTCCGTTGGAGCGTGCTCAACAAACTGCTGAACCATTAGCTCGTAAATTGAATCTTAAAATCAATACAGATGACAATTTGATTGAAGCAGACAATGTCTTTGAAGGACAACAAGTAGTTGGTGGTGCTGGCAGCTTAAGAAAACCAAGTAGTTGGCGCCATCTGTGGAATCCATTTAGACCTTCTTGGGGTGAGCCTTACCAAGCAATAGCTGATCGCATGAAATTAGCTGTTGAAGCAGCCCGCCATAATTCTTTAGGTCATGAATCCGTTCTAGTTAGCCACCAGTCACCAATATGGATAGCCAGACTTGCTTATGAAAACAAGCGATTTATTCACAATCCAACTAAACGTATTTGCAATTTAGCATCTGTGACCACTCTAACTTTTAAAGATGCTGAATTGGTAAATATTGAGTATTTTGAGCCTGCAGCCTCACTTTACAAAGAATCTACTGGCGGCGTTGGAGCCTAATGCGAATTCGCACAGCATTTTTAGCAATATTGCTAATAGCTGGATGCTCACCTGCTACCCAAAATAACACCGGGTTCATCTCTGGTGATGGGACAACCACAGTATTAGCTGAATCTGATCGTGGGGAGGCAATAGAACTTGCTGGCATAACTTTAGATCAAGAAAAACTAAACACAAACAGTTACCTAGGCTCAATTGTGGTTATCAATGTCTGGGCTTCATGGTGTGCTCCATGTCGAAAAGAGGCTCCCCAATTAGTTGATTTTAATCTTAAGAATCCCAATGTAAAAATGCTGGGGATTAATACTAGGGATAATGAACCAGCAGCACGGGCATTTGAAAAGTACTTTAAAGTGGAATATCCATCGTTAATAGATCCAGATGGATCACTTCAATTGGCTTTTAGAGATTCACTTCCATTAAGTGCAATACCAACAACGGTAATTCTAGATCGCTCAGGTCGACCAAGCGCTCGAATACTTGGTGAAACTACCCGTTCATTGCTTGAATCAGTTATTGCTGAGATCGAAAAAGACTAATGGGCGAATTGGTTGTTTCTGGCTTCTTGCCGCTAGCCATCCTGGTTTCGGTACTTGCAGGACTTGTTTCTTTCTTGAGCCCTTGCGTGTTACCACTAATACCTGCTTATCTAGTGATGCTGACAAATTCAGCATCTCCTAAAAAGTTACCAATCGCTACCTTTGTATTTGTTGCTGGCTTTACGTTGGTTTTCGTTTCATATGGATTGGTTTTTGGTCAAGTTGGTTCATGGCTAATTCAATATCAAAACGAAATATATCGAGTGGCTGGTGTCCTGTTGATAATTATGGGGCTCGTGTTTGCTGGATACATTTCCAAATTTCAAAATCAGATTAAGTTACCAAATCTAAAAACGACAGGTTATCTAAATGCACTAGTTCTAGGAATTGTGTTTGCTGTGGGCTGGACGCCTTGCATTGGGCCAACTTTGGCAGCAGTACAGACCCTGGCATTAACAGAAGCAGCTGCAACTAGGGGAGCAGTGTTATCTGCAAGTTATAGCCTTGGCCTTGGCATCCCTTTTCTGCTGATCTCTTTTTTTGCAACTCGATCAACTACCCTGGTCGCTGCTTTACGTAAGAAGCAGAAACTCTTTATTTCCGCTGGAAGTGCGATGCTGATCATTCTTGGTATCTTGTTTCTTGTAGGAATTTGGCCAGAGATGATTACCTGGCTGCAGATCAAATATTCGGGCTTCACGGTTTCATTATGAGCAACAACATTTTTGAGTTAAGTGCCAAAGAATTAACACGATGGCTGTGGCGCCAACTAACTTCAATGCGGACAGCCATCATGTTGCTGTTACTGCTAGTTGTTGTTTCTATTCCTGGATCAGTATTACCTCAGCGAAATGTAGACCCAGCTGCTGTAAGGGCCTGGATAGAGGGATCCCCCGCTCTAGGTGAATGGCTATTTAGGCTTGGATTCTTTAATGTTTTTAGTGCTCCCTGGTTTGCTGCTGTTTACATTCTGCTTCTAGTTTCTCTAGTTGGTTGTATTTTGCCTAGGTCTTGGATGCACTATCAAGAGATCAGAAGCGAACCACCGAGTGCTCCAACAAGCTTTGCCAGATTAGCTGAACACCAGGAATTTAAGATTAATTCTGATTTTGACTCACTAGCTACCAGCATCAAGAATGCTAAGCAGTTAAAAAGTTGGCGAATCAAAGTGGACCCTGAAAATAAATGGATTGCTGCCGAAAAGGGATTTGCCCGTGAAACGGGGAATTTAATTTTCCATCTAGCTTTAGTTGGCTTAATCCTGGCGGTAGGTATTGGAGTTTTATTCTCATACCGAGGGCAAATACTTGTTAAAGAAGGAACGTCAGTCAGCACTGTTCCAACACAATTTAACTCCCTTACATTAGGCACTGCACTCCAAGTTAATGATCTTCCAGCAAGCACGGTCAAGCTGGAAGAATTCGAAGCTAAGTTTGAGCGAGGAAGTATTCAAACTGGATCTCCTCGATCCTTTAAGGCAACAGTGCAAGTGGGTAGCGCAGACGCTTTGACTACTCAAATAATCGAAGTGAATAAACCACTAAAGCTTGATGGCTCTAAGTGGTATTTGGTTGGACACGGGTATGCACCACGAGTTGAGGTTAGAGATCGTGCTGGAAATATAGTTTTTACCGACTCAGTAGTTTTCTTACCAGTGGATGGGAATTTTACTTCTGAAGGTGCCATCAAAATTCCAAACGGTGACTCAGGTCTTGGATTCGTTGCAATCTTTTTGCCAACTGCCTCGGTCTCTCAGATGTCAGGACCCCGCTCACTATTTCCAGATATTGACGACCCTAGACTTTTTTTGTCTGCCTTCTCTGGCGACTTAGGTTTAGACGATGGCATTCCGCGGAGTGTTTTTTCATTAGATACCGAGAATTTGAAACCGCTTGGTATTAAAGATCTAGCCCCCGGTGAGACATGGGAATTGCCAGACGGGAAGGGAACCATAAAATTTTTAAGTATTGAGCGGTTTGTCACATTTGATGTAGCAAAGAGTCCTGGAGGCATCTATGCGATGATTTTTGCCTTCTTAGGTTTACTTGGCCTCATTGGCGGGCTATACATTAGAAGGCGAAGAGTTTGGATTAGAGAAATGTCACAAGGCGATTTTGAGATTGCTGCTTTATCTCGGTATGACCAGCCAGGTTTGGACCGTGACGTGAATCTATTTTTGGCTCTATGCTCCAATACTGAAAAGGAGCAACAGAAATGAATTTTGCAGTACTAAGTAACTGGACGATTTTAGCTTCAACGGTATTTCTGACAATTGCGACATTTACTGCGGCAGCTATTTTGATCGCTGATGGACCACTTCTTAAAGCCCGACAAATTTCTAGATTGTTTATCTATTTTGCTACTGGCCTTTTAACAGTTGGATTAGTTAGCAGAGGAATTGCAGCAGGTAGGGCCCCTTGGGGCAATATGTATGAATATGCAATTGCTGGCGCACTCTCAGTTCTAGTTGTTTATATCCTTATTTTGCGCTTCAATGATCTTTCAAGTTTGTCAGTATTTGCATTAATGCCTGTGGTATTAGCTTTGGGTTTAGCACAAACTGTTCTGTATGTTGATGCAGGTCCATTGGTTCCAGCGCTTAAATCGGGATGGCTAGTTATCCACGTGAGCGCTGCAATTATTGCTGGTGGTGGATTTACAGTGGGCTTTACTTTAACTTCAACACAACTTGCCGTAGGTTGGAAACCAGAATCTAAGTTTGCCAAAAAAATGCCAAGTGTTGAAAAACTCGATGTATTGGCATATCGCGTGAGCGCATGGGCTTTCGCAGTTTGGACATTTGCAGTCTTAGCTGGAGCAATTTGGGCTGAGAGCGCTTGGGGCAGGTTTTGGGGGTGGGACCCTAAAGAAACATGGGCGTTAATAACTTGGATTTTTTATGCTGCTTACTTACATGCGCGCGTAACTGTTGGGTGGCGCGGTGGTAAAGCAGCAATTCTTTCATCAATAGGATATGTGAGTTACATATTTAACTTCTTTGGTGTAAATATCTTTTTTGTAGGGCTACACAGTTATGGAGGTTTGTAATGAAAAGTTCTCCGATTGTTAGTGCACTGGTTTACACCATGGCGAGATTTGGACTTCTTGGAGCATTTGGGTTAATTGGTTACTTACTTGGTTTAAGGAGCTACCTACTAATAGGTTTTGCCTTCGTAACTTCTGCGATTGCGAGCTTGTTCTTATTAGACAGATTAAGAGATAAAGTCTCTGAAGGTATTTTCTCGTTTAAAAATAGAATCAATTTAAGAATAGATGAAGCAGCTGCAGCTGAGGATGCTTGGATTGAGGAGCAGTTAAATCAGGAATCAAGAAAAAATAAACCCAATACTGATTAATACTGCTTGAATAATCATCAGCTTATTTGTCTGTTGAAGAGTTGGTATTAAATCTCGCTTTCTAGCGCCAGCTGCTACATCTCTCATTGGCTGCATCGCAATCAAAATAGTCAATCCACTTAAACTAACTAATGGAGCTGCAATAGCAAGTAATAAACTGGCTGAAATGGAAAGTGAAATTATCCAGATAAACAGCAAGCGAGTTTTTCGATCCCCTATTTTTACAGCTAAGGTGAGTTTATTGGCTTTTTCATCAGTCTCAATATCTCTTAAATTATTAACAACTAATAAGGCCATTGCTAATAAACCAACAGGTATCGAAGCGAAGAGCAAAACCCAACTAATTTTTCCAGTTTGCACAAAGCCTGTGCCAACTGTTGCCACAAAACCAAAGAATAAGAAAACTGATACTTCGCCAAACCCGCGGTAGCCGTAAGGATTCTTACCTCCGGTGTAGGCCCACGAGGCTAATATGGCTATTAGTCCAACTAGCACTAACCACAGCTCAGTTCGAAGTGATAAAACTAATCCAGATACTGAAGCTATCAAAACGCAATAAATGGCAGCCATTTTTACTCTTGCAGCTGGGGCCAAACCAGATCCGACTAATCGGATTGGCCCAACGCGATTTGCATCAACACCTTTGATTCCATCACTGTAGTCGTTTGCATAATTGACAGCTATTTGTAAAAACAAGGCAACAACTAAAGCCAAACCAGCATTTACTGGCATAAAAGAATCCTGATTTATTGCAATTGAAGTTCCAATTAGAACAGGTGCTAACGCGGCACCCAGAGTTTTTGGTCTAGCACCAGCTATCCAGTTTTGAACTGAGGTCACTTCTTAATCCAATCAGTCTTTAATTCCCAGTTATCAACCTTACCAAGTTCAGTTCTTGGAAGTTGATCCATAAACCTAATTTCTAATCCCAGAAGGTGTTTACCAAAAGTCACTATTAACTTTGATTCAAGTTCAGAGATTTCACTACTTTGACAGAAAACCCAGATTCTTTCATCCTCAGATAAAACGGCATTTTCAATACTAAATTCTTGCTGAATAAAACTGGCTAATTCATCTAAGTCAACAAATAATCCTTTGTGCTTTATCTTTCTATCCATTCTTCCAAGGATTTGTAAACGACCATTCTGGAATCTTCCAAGATCCCCAGTGTGAATCGTGTCTAAGTTGAGATCTGGAGAGGAGCGGTAGCCAAATGCGTTCATAGCAGAAGAAACCAAAACTTCACCTATATCCGAAAGCGATATTGCAACATTACTTAACGGTTTTCCATCCCAAACAATTCCACCACAAGTTTCGGTTAGACCATATGATCTAGTTACGCGTAAACCTAAATTCTTGATTAGCGTCTCTGTTGGCTCAGATACACGCCCTGCACCAATAATTACCCGATCAAAATACTTTAAAGATTCAAGTTCATTAATTAGGGCTAATCGATTGAGATGCTCAGGAACTAAAGTTATGTAATTAGGACCTGCATTGTTACGGATAGTTTTGGCGTAAGTAGCTAGTTGCATAGGGTCACCGGCATTAATCGTTGGAGCTTCTAAGTTTGATTGTGCGCTTAAACCTCTAAGTGCAGTCATTTGTCCTGCCACATGCTCTAGTGGAAGCACTAGGTGCCAAGTCCCTGGAATTTCAAGTTCATCAGCAACAGCTGCAATGGATGCTTTAATGGCATCTAAAGAAAGTAGAACTGCCTTGGGATTTGATGTACTGCCCGAGGTTGCAACCAATAAACCAATCTGGGCGTCAATCTCAGATTCAGTATCCATGGCTTGCAAAACCAATTCAGATTTTGGGCTATTTCTTCCAGGGGTAACTGCCAAGGTGATCTCGCCAGATATGACCAATTTCATAGCCTTAATTACGGCTACTTGGTCCCTGGCGTTCACAGTGGTGAGGTGGCGTTTCAACATCAGTCGTAGGGTACGTGGTGTCTAACTTTGTAGCAGGAGGAACGGGTATGTCAGGAAATCCAGGCTTGAGCACTGTTCGGCCAGGAGCTAAATGGACTCAGTCTGGCAACTATCAAGACATTGAGTATCACACCGCTGAAGGTATTGCCCGACTAACTATTAATCGGCCAGAAGTTCGAAATGCATTTCGCCCACAAACAATTTCAGAATTAGAGCATGCTTTTAATGTTGCGCGTGATGATGAGAGTATCGGTGTCATAATTCTTACAGGCAAAGGCGACTTAGCTTTTTGTTCTGGTGGCGATCAAATGATTCGCGGTGATGATGGTTACATCGGAGATGATGCACTTGCTAAAAAAGGTATTGGCCGACTTAACGTATTAGATCTTCAAATACAAATTAGAAGATTACCAAAACCAGTGATTGCCATGGTTGCAGGTTATGCAATTGGAGGCGGTCATGTGTTACACGTAGTTTGTGATCTAACCATCGCAGCCGAAAATGCAAAATTTGGTCAAACTGGCCCCAAAGTTGGATCATTTGATGGTGGTTATGGCTCAGGATTACTTGCTCGACATATTGGTCAAAAACGCGCCCGTGAAATTTGGTATCTCTGCCGCCAGTATGACGCTAAGACCGCACTGGACTGGGGGCTTGTCAATGCAGTCGTCCCACTCGAACAACTTGAAGAAGAAACTGTTACCTGGGCAAAGGACATGCTAAAACACTCTCCGATTGCACTAAGAATGCTTAAAGCAAGTTTAAATGCAGCAGATGACGGCCTAGCTGGTATTCAACAGCTTGCTGGAGATGCAACTTTGCTTTATTACATGTCTGAAGAGGCTCAAGAAGGTAGAAATGCCTACCAACAAAAACGCAAACCAGACTTCAGTAAATTTCCAAAGCGCCCGTGATCTCTGAACTACTAGATCGAGCCACACCTTTTAGCGTCTCTTTGAATACCCCATTTAGAGGTGTAGTCAAACGAATTGGATTTGCCTTTGAAGGTCAATATGGGTTTGGTGAGTGGGCACCATTTTCAGATTACGCTCCAAACTTATCTGCTAGATGGCTAGCCGCTGCGTTATTGGCAGCAGATGAACCTCGAAATCAAAACTTGCGCAAACAAGTTGCCTGTAATGGAATCGTTCCCGCCCTAGATCCAAAAGCAGCTGTTGATTGGGCGCTTAAACTCTATCAAGATCTAGGAGTTAAAACCTTAAAGGTAAAAGTTGGAGATCCATTAGATGTTGAGCGAGTAAAAGCGATTCAAGAAGCTTTGCCAGATCTAAACTTACGAGTTGATGCAAATGGTGCTTGGAGTTTGGATCAGGCAAGGGTAAAAATCAGAGAATTAGTAGATTTCAATGTATCTGTAATTGAGCAACCTTGTACAACTTTAAGTGATTGTGCTCAGGTTCGAGGACTTGGAGCAGATATCGCAATTGATGAAGGGATTCGGTTATCTCATCAATTAGATGACACCTTTATTGCTCAGATTAGAGATGCTGCAGATTTAGTTGTTTTAAAGCCAATTCCTCTTGGGGGATTGCAACAAACAAAAGTGATCGCGAAAAGAATTAATCTACCTGTGATCATCTCTGGATCCCTGGATACTTCGATTGGTTTGTCCTATGTGGCATATGTTGCAGCCTGCATGCCAACAGAACCGTTAGCATCAGGACTAGGTACTGGCGTTTTGTTGGCGAACGATTTAACAAATCAAACGTTGCTGCCTAGAAATGGTTTCATTGAGATCAGTAACACTCAAGTTTCTCAAAGTTTGTTAGAAAATGCTCGCAGTCGAGTTTCAAAATCTGAGCAAGCAGACTTAATTGAGCGATTAACTCAAACCGTGGCAGAATTAGCCAACCAATCAGAATTGTGATCATGACAGCAACAGACACTGCGAGATCGTTACTAACTCAATTGATTGCTAATGGGCTAACTGATCTAGTTATTGCTCCTGGTTCTAGAAATGGCCCCATCTCATTGGCTGCTCTAGATGCCCAAGATTCAGGTCAACTAAGAGTTCATACTCGAGTCGACGAGCGCTCAGCAGGATTTTTTGCTTTAGGAATTGCCTTGTTAACCAAGCAGCCAGTGGCAGTCGTGGTAACTAGCGGAACAGCTGGTGCTCATTTATTACCAGCGATGATTGAAGCTGCGGAAAATGATTCACCACTAATTGCGATAACAGCAGATCGGCCTGTTAAATTAGTTAATACCGGTGCAAATCAAACTGTTGAACAACTTAATTTCTTTGCAGCCGCTACTAAACGAGTTCTTGACCTAGATTCTGAACAAGATGCCCCAAGTTGGCAAACATCGCTAACCAAATTCTTAGCAGATGGTGTTTACGGACCAATTCATTTGAATGCTCGATTCAAAGAACCGCTGCTTCCAACAAACAGTTGGAAGCCTCAGCTAAAGAAATTTAGAGTGCCTTTGCAGCCAGCAAACAAATTGGTAGCAGGATCTATTTTGAATGGTAAAAAAGGTGTTGTTATTGCTGGCCATGGAGATAGTGGCCAGGCAGCCAAGATAGCTGCTAAATTAAATTGGCCAATTTTTGCTGAGCCAAGTTCAATGTGTGTAAGCCCAAATCTGATTGCACATGCACCGTTAACCATATTGAGCATGGCTCAAGAAGTTGAAGTTGTGGTCACAACTGGTAGGGCTGGACTGTCTAGAGGTATAAATCAGTTATTGTCGAGCAAAAAGGTAGTTTCTGTAAATCTGCCAACTCGAATTTCCAACCCGGCAGCAATTTTGCACTCTACTGGCGAACTCGAGTTAACTGACCTAGAGCAGTTTGATTCAAATTGGCTTGATAAATGGCTTAATCAAGGACAGAAAGTTTCAAGATTAGTCCAAGACACACTCACAAACGCTCCATTGAGCGCATTGCATGTAACTAACCTCCTTAATAATTCCTTAACTCAAAACGATCAAATCCATTTAGCTGCGAGTCTAAGTCTGCGAGACTTTGATTACACGCTTCATGGATGTGTTGCAGGATCAATCACTGCAAACCGAGGAGTGAATGGAATTGATGGAATCATCTCAAGCTCACTTGGAGCAGCATCTATTTGGAATCAATCCGCACAACATCAAAGCTATGCATTACTTGGAGATATAGCTCTAGTTCATGATTTATCGTCCTTAGTGATACCAAGCACAGATGTTGTCCCACAATTAAGGCTCATTGTTAGCAGTAATAATGGTGGTGGCGTCTTCTCTACCATCGAACAAAACGGAGTTGCGGGCTTTGAGCAGGTGTTTGGTACACCTCACGATTTAGTTATAGCTGAAGTTTTACAAGCACTGGGTATAAAAACGACAGTTATTAAGAACAAGTCAGAATTAGAACTTGTTTTACAAACACCCGCATTGATTTCAGCAGCCGTCATCGAAGGATTGGACCGAGCAGTTGAAGCAAAACTTAGAGCAGAACTAGTTGCCGCTGCTAAATCAATGCGTTAAGAATTGCCTTAAATTTTGATTCTGATTCTGCAAGTTCTAATTCAGCAGTTGAGCCAGCGACAACACCACAACCTGCAAACAATCTAAGCGTTTTTCCAGACACCTGGGCGCATCTAATTGCTAAGCCTAGGTCTCCATCACCCTTTCCATCTATCCAACCAACTGGCCCTGCGTAGCGACCTCGATCCATTCCTTCTATTTCAGCAATAAGGTTTCGAGCACGTTCTGTTGGTGTGCCACACACAGCTGCAGTTGGATGTAATGAGCCAGCCAACAATAAAGCTGGTGAATCATCAGCAACAACAGCTGTTATCTCAGTTGATAAGTGTGCAACGTTAGCTAGCCTAAGAATTGTTGGTGCATTAGGAATATTCAGATCGGTGCAGTGCAAAGCTAGCGCAGCAGCAACAGATTCAACTGCATAGTCATGCTCTTGTTGGTCTTTATCACTAGCTAATAATTTGGCTTGCAGTTGTGCATTTTGTTCTTGATCACGAGACTGTGCGATAGTTCCAGCAAGCACTCGAGAAATAACATTTACACCGCGCTTTCTTACCAGCATTTCAGGTGTTGCTCCAACTAAACCATCAACATAATAAGTCCAGCAATCATCGAAGGTTCGAGAAAGTTGGCGCAGTATGTATCGAACATCAATCTCAGTTGATGTATCTATGATTAGATCTCTGGCTAGAACTACTTTATCTAGATCTCCACTTTCAATTCTTGTCAAAGCAGACTCAACTACAGTTCTCCAAGCATTCTCTGGGATTGTGCCTTCTTGAATTTCAACATTGGATGGAGCTAGTGGGGCAATCTGTGGCAGTTTTAATCTAGAAATAACTTCTTCTGGATCTTGTCCGTTTGTGGTTGTGATCCAAATTTTGTTATCTGTTTTACCGATGATTACTTCAGGAACGATTAAAACACTCGCTGTTGGTTGTGCTCGAAAGCCAAACGATGCAAATGCAAATGCACCAGTTCCAGTTACTCTCACCTGATCATCGATTGTTGAATTTTGTAATATCTCTCTCCACCAACGATGCGCCCTTGAAAAACGTTCTTGACCGATAACTTCAAATCTAGCTGCTGAACCCAAAGCAATCATGCCAGTGTTATTTCTAATCCAAACTGCAATTGGTTGACGGTCATTTGGTTTTGGCAGTAATGAGATTAGATCGCCTGGATCAGCAATCTCGGTTGTTTGGAAATGCAGTTTTGGAAGTGTTTCCTCTACGGCAGTAGCACTACTCATGTGCTTGAGCCTATTACCTGACCTTCCCGTGCGCACATTCGCAGTTGTGCAGCAGAATAGGCATATGGAAAATGTTCGAGCCGACTTAAATAAGGTGCCCCAGCAAGTTCAAGCCATGTTCGACACCGTGGCTAGCCGCTATGACTTAATGAACGATCTACTTTCTTTTGGACAAACTCGTTATTGGCGTAAAGAAACAGTTCGGGCTTTGAGCCCCGAACCTGGACAATTAGTTTTAGATCTAGCTGCTGGCACTGGAACTTCAGCGGCCGCAATTGAGGCTGCTGGAGCAAAGACTATTGCCTGCGACCTTTCATTAGGTATGTTGCAAGAGGGGCGCAGGCGTTATCCAGAAATTCAGTTTGTAGCCGGGGATGCAACTGCGCTGCCATTTCAAGATTCCAGTTTTGATGCAGTGACGATCTCGTTTGGTATACGTAATGTGCAGAACCCAGATCTAGCCTTGGCTGAGATGCTGCGCGTTACCAAGCCAGGTGGAAAATTGGTCATTTGTGAGTTCTCGACCCCTGAGAACGCTCTTTTCCGGAGGCTCTACCAGAAATACCTGATCAGAGCGGTTCCCATGGTTGCCAGTCGTTTCTCTAGTAATGCAGTGGCTTACAAATACCTCGCAGATTCCATCTTGGACTGGCCGAATCAGCCTGCTCTGGCCTCCTGGCTTCAGCGTTGTGGCTGGGGAAAGGTAGCTTGGAGATCCCTAACCGGTGGCATTGTGGCCATCCATAGGGGCACCAAGATTTAATTGATTTTGATGTGGCCTCGAACACATTTATTCGGGCCCAACAGGATTCATCGACCCCTCTAGGATTACTACTAGAAAACTGCTGTTGCATTCTTCGAGGGGGATTTGTGGATTTAGCCTGGCCGATAGTCGGTCTAGGACTTCTCGCATTCGGGTTCGGCGCGTTCTCAGTCGTGATCTCAAGTGTCACTGGTCCAAAGCGATACAACCGTGCACGACTTGATGCTTATGAATGTGGAATTGAAGCCACACCTCAACCAATGGGTGGCGGTAAATTCCCAGTCAGGTATTACTTGACCGCGATGCTTTTTATTATTTTTGATATCGAAATGGTTTTCTTATACCCATGGGCAGTTAACTACGATGCCCTTGGATTGTTTGGTGTGGTTGAGATGGGGCTATTTCTAATAACGGTTTTAGTTGCTTATGCATATGTTTGGCGCCGTGGCGGATTGGAATGGGACTAAATGGGTATTGAAGAAAAGTTACCCGCAGGTGTATTGCTAACCAGCGTTGAACAAATAGTTGGTTATGCCAGACGCAACTCACTTTGGCCTGCAACTTTTGGATTAGCTTGTTGTGCTATTGAGATGATGGCAGTCGGTGCAGGAAAATTTGATATTGCCAGATTTGGTATGGAAACCTTCCGCGCGTCCCCACGGCAAGCAGATCTAATGATTGTTGCTGGTCGAGTAAGTCAAAAGATGGCTCCAGTGTTGCGGCAAATTTATGATCAGATGCCAGGTCCAAAGTGGGTAATTGCTATGGGAGTATGCGCATCCAGTGGAGGTATGTTCAATAACTATGCAATTGTGCAAGGCGTTGATCATGTTGTGCCAGTAGATATTTACTTACCGGGTTGTCCACCGCGCCCAGAAATGCTGTTAGACGCAATTTTGAAACTTCATGATCAAATCCAAAACACCAAACTTGGAGCACATCGCGTAGCTGAGATTGCCCAGCAAGAAGTAGTTGCCTTGGCGACAACCCCGCTGATTGAGATGCGTGGTGCACTTAAATGAGTGACCAGATGAATCTAAGTGTTCCCAGTGGCGGCAAAGAGATCCCGCTAGTAGATGTTCGTGCAGGATCATTTGGGGTTAGAGGCACAGGAGACACTTCAGGATTTGGCGGGCTAGTAAGAAGGATTGAGTTACCAGCTGCAGCAATGCGACCACTTTCTGGTTGGTTTGAAGATGTTGTCGCCTCACTAGAGATTGCACTACAAAAACAAGAGATTAACCCTGATGCAGCAATAGAAAGACTAGTTGTTGCATTTGATGAGTTAACTATTTTTATTCAACGAGAACATTTATCTAAAGTGATGCGAACTCTGCGAGACGAACCAGCACTTCGTTTTGAAATGAGTATGGGTGTTAACGGTGTGCACTATCCAAATCAAGTTGATAGTGAATTACATGCTGTTTATCACATCAGATCGATGACTCACAATAGACAAATCCGTGTTGAGGTAACTGCACCAGACTCTGATCCGCACATTCCTTCAACAGTAGATACTTACCCAACAAATAATTGGCATGAGCGCGAAACTTATGATTTCTTTGGGATTATTTTTGATGGACACCCAGGGTTAACCAGAATTGAAATGCCAGACGACTGGGTAGGGCATCCGCAGCGAAAAGATTATCCATTAGGTGGCGTCCCAGTTGAATACAAAGGTGCAACCATCCCAGCACCAGATCAAAGAAGAATGTATAGCCGATGAGTACCGACAATATAACTTTTGAATCTGTTGCCAGTGAAGGCACTAACACCACTGAGGGCCGTGTTTACACATTGTCTGGTGGTGACTGGGATCAAGTAAAGGGTGCAGCACCAGGTGAGAGTGAACGAATAGTTGTGAATATGGGACCTCAGCACCCATCCACGCACGGCGTTCTTCGAATCATCTTGGAGCTTGAGGGTGAAACAATTACGGAAGCCAGAGCCGTTATTGGATATTTACATACCGGTATTGAAAAAAACATGGAGTATCGAACATGGACTCAAGGGGTTACTTTTGTAACTCGAATGGATTACTTGGCTTCCTTCTATAACGAAACTGCCTATTGTTTGGCTGTAGAGAAATTACTCGGCATAACTGATCAAATTCCGGAGCGAGCAACCACAATTCGCGTGATGTTGATGGAATTGAATCGCATCTCTTCACATCTAGTGGCCCTTGGGACAGGTGGACTAGAACTTGGTGCATTGACAGCTATGTTTTTTGCCTTCCGTGAACGTGAAATAGTTTTAGATTTGTATGAATCCATTACTGGATTAAGAATGAATCATGCTTATATCCGCCCCGGAGGTTTAGCTCAAGACTTACCAGAAGATGCTATTGAGAAAATAAGGGAAGCAATTCCGAGAATTCGAAAAGGATTCAAAGACACACACAATTTATTAGTTGGTAACAGCATCTGGATGGCTCGCACTAAAGATGTTGGGGCTTTAGATCTAACTGGGTGTCTAGCGCTTGGAATTACTGGCCCAACATTGAGATCAACTGGTTTTGGATGGGATCTAAGGAAGACAAATCCTTATTGTGGGTATGAAACATATGATTTTGAAGTACCAACAGTTGATACAGCAGACACCTATGGTCGATTCTTAATTAGATTGGCCGAGATGGAGCAGTCTCTCAGAATTGTGGAGCAAGCACTTGATCGCCTTAAGCCTGGACCGGTAATGGTGGCAGACAAGAAGATCGCTTGGCCTGCTCAATTAGCAGTTGGTGGTGATGGCATGGGTAATTCACTCGAGCACATCAAGCAAATTATGGGTACTTCAATGGAATCTTTGATTCATCACTTCAAGTTAGTTACTGAAGGATTTGAGGTTCCAGCAGGTCAGGTATATCAAGCAATTGAGTCTCCTCGTGGAGAGCTTGGGGTGCACATTGTTAGCGATGGCGGCACAAGACCTTATCGAGTTCATTTCCGAGATCCATCGTTTACAAACTTACAAGCAATCCCAGCAATTTCTGAGGGCGGCCAGATTGCGGATGTAGTTGCGGCTGTTGCCAGCATTGATCCAGTAATGGGTGGTGTTGATCGCTGATGACAATCTCTGAGCAAACAAAAATAGAATTAAGAGAACTCATGTCGAGATATCCTCAATCTCGTTCAGCTTTGCTACCTATGTTGCATCTTGTCCAGTCAGTTGAAGGGTATGTATCGCAGGAAGGCATTGAAGTTTGTGCTGTAGAAGTTGGATTATCAACAGCAGAAGTTTCTGCTGTAGCTTCTTTTTACACAATGTTTAAGCGCTACCCTGTAGGTAAGCACCATATTGGTGTCTGCACTAACTCGATGTGTGCGCTATTAGGTGGAGACAATATTTGGAGAACTTTGAGTAAAGAATTAGATGCTGGGCATGACGAAACCACCGCAGATTCAATGTTCACCTTAGAGCGGATTGAGTGTCAGGCGGCTTGCACTCATGCTCCAGTCATGACTGTTAATTGGGAATTTATGGATGATATGACTGAACAAAAAGCTGCCCAGGTAGTTAGTGATCTTCGGGCTGGCAAGGATCTGCAAGCCACACGTGGCGCAAAGGTTAGAACTTTCAAAGATGTTCAACGCACCATTGCGGGCTTCGATGATGGATTAGTAGATGAGCCAAGCATTGATGCATCAATGCTTGCGGGATTGAATGAATTTAAGAATTCAACTAAAGGTGGCAAGTGATGACTACACCATTAGTTCCAAATTTAACTTTGCACTGGGATGATGCAGATAGCCACACGCTAACTGGGTATCAAAGACATGGCGGTTACTCTGCATTAAAGAAAGCATTTACTGCTGGCGCAGATGGTGTGATCCAAATTGTTAAAGATTCAGGCTTGCGTGGCCGTGGTGGTGCTGGTTTTCCAACTGGCATGAAATGGGGATTTGTTCCACAAAATGATGGAAAGCCACATTATTTAGTAGTTAATGCCGATGAGTCAGAGCCAGGCGCATGCAAGGACATTCCGTTAATGATTGCAAACCCACACTCACTTGTCGAAGGTGTGATCATCTCTTCATTTGCGATCAGAGCGAATCATGCATTTATTTATATTCGTGGTGAAACACCACATCCAATTCGTCGAGTGCGCGCTGCCGTAGCTGCTGCTTACCAAGCAGGATTACTGGGCAAAAATATTCAAGGTTCAGGATTTGATCTTGATGTAGTTGTGCATTCAGGCGCTGGCGCATATATCTGCGGTGAAGAGACTGCCTTGTTGGATTCTTTGGAAGGCAGAAGAGGGCAACCAAGACTTAAACCGCCATTCCCGGCTGTAGCTGGTTTGTATGCATCTCCAACTGTTATTAACAATGCAGAGACGATTGCTTCTGTTCCTGCCATTATCAACAATGGAGCTGATTGGTACAAGAGCTATGGAACTGAAAAGTCACCAGGAATAAAATTATTTGCTGTATCTGGTCACGTAAAGCGTCCTGGAATCTATGAGGCTCCGCTAGGAATAACTATGCGGGAGTTAATCACTTACGCAGGCGGCATGAAATCAGACCTACCTCTTAAGTTTTGGATTCCTGGCGGTTCATCGGTACCAATGCTCACTGCTGATCATTTAGATATTCCACTGACTTATGAAGATATGGCTGCGGCTGGCACAATGCTAGGAACTGGAACTCCTATGGTGTTCGACACTTCAACTAGTGTGGTTAAAGCTGTAATTAGGTGGATTGAGTTCTATAAGCATGAGTCTTGCGGAAAGTGCACGCCTTGTCGTGAAGGCACCTATTGGATGGTCGACATTCTTAAGAGGATGGAAAAAGGTAAAGCACAGTTATCAGATATGGATTTGTTGGTTGATATCTCTGCTCAGATTTCAGGACGAAGTTTCTGTGCGCTTGGTGATGCTGCGGCCACTCCATTCCCAGCAGCACTGAAGTATTTTAAAGAGGAATTCGAAGAAGTAATCAAGATGGCTGGAGCTCAAGCATGACAATTCTGGCAAACTCAAATCAACCAAAGAGCAATGACAACGACCTAATCACTGCAGTTATTGACGGTATTGCGGTTAGAGTTCCTAAAGGAACTTTGGCAATTAGAGCAGCAGAAATGCTTGGAATTGAAATTCCTCGCTTCTGTGATCATCCAGCCTTATCGCCTGTTGCCGCATGTCGCATGTGTTTAGTTGAGATTGAAGGTATGCCAAAGCCACAACCATCTTGTGCAATCACCTTGACTGAAGGTATGCAGGTTAAAACACAGAACTCTTCTCAAGTAGCCTCATCAGCACAAGAAGGTGTGATGGAGTTCCTGCTACTTAATCATCCACTTGACTGCCCAACTTGCGATAAAGGTGGGGAGTGCCCATTACAAAATCAAGCAATGAGCAATGGTCGGGCAGACTCTAGATTTGAAGGCACTAAACGCAATTTTCAAAAAGCTATAAATATTAATGCTCAAGTTCTACTTGATCGAGAACGTTGTGTTTCGTGTGCTCGCTGCACAAGATTTGCAGATGAAATTGCTGGCGATCCTTCACTTGAGTTATTAGAGCGTGGCGCGAAGCAACAGGTTGGCGTTGCAGATGATCAACCATTTGAGTCTTACTACTCTGGCAATACTGTTCAAATCTGTCCAGTAGGAGCGCTTACTAGTGCTGCATATCGTTTTCGAGCGAGACCATTTGATCTAGTTTCCAGTGAATCTGTATGTGAACACTGTGCAAGTGGTTGCTCACTTAGGACAGATTCGCGAAGAGGGAAAGTGTTAAGGCGCCTAGCTGGTGATGATTCTGAAGTTAATGAAGAATGGAATTGTGACAAAGGTAGGTTTGCCTTTAGACACTTAATGCAAGATCGAATAACTACCCCGTTAGTGCGAGAGCATGGTGAGTTACGACCAGCGTCTTGGCCAGAGGCAATTAGATACGCAGCAGAAGGATTGAGAAATCAACGTGCAGCAGTTCTCGCTGGTGGTCGTTTGACGCTTGAAGATGCGTACGCATATTCAAGATTTGCCAGGGTTGCACTTGGTACCAATAATGTTGACTTCAGGAATAGAACTGCTAGCTCTGAGGAACAGGATTTCTTAACTAATCATGTAGCTGGTACAGGTTTGGGTGTGACTTACCAAGACCTAGAAGATGCACAAGTTGTAGTGGTGATCGGCTTTGAACCTGAAGAAGAATCTCCAATTATCATGCTTCGCTTGCGCAAAGCAGTTCGGAATAAAACTTTGAAAGTTATTGCAATTGATTCAGCTAACAGCCTTGGGTTCAAGAAACTAAATGCTGACCTACGCTTAACTAAGCCAGGCAACGAAAGTGCCGCAATTAGTGAATTAATAAAAGACTTGCAGGATCAAAACTCCATAATTTTGGTAGGAGAAAGATTAGCTAGCAGTCATGGTGCTTTCTCAGCAACCGTAGCCGTTGCTGAGAAAGTTGGGGCACGGATTGGCTGGGTTCCAAGGCGTGCCGGGGAGCGGGCAGCTGTTGACGCAGGCTTGCTTCCAAACCTACTTCCAGCAGGGCGCAAAGTTTTTGAACCACGAGATCGTGAGGTAGTTGCTTCTGCATGGGGAGTTTCTGTCGAGCACATACCTACAAAGCCGGGCCTAACGCAATTAGAAATTATCTCCAGTGCAGTTCAAGGAGAAATTGATGCAATTGTTACTGCTGGAGTGGACATAAATGATGTTGCCAACCATGCTGCTTTTGCAGCTGCACTCAACAAAACATTCGTAGTCTCGCTCGAAAATCGAGCAAGTTCAGTAATCGAATTCGCGGACGTGGTGCTGCCGGTAGGAGCCATAACCGAGCGTGCAGGAACTTTTGTTGATTGGGAAGGCAGACTTAGAACTTTTGATGCGGTCATGCAAGAGTCTCTGGCTTTGACTGATGCTCGAGTTTTGCATTTAATCGCAATTGAGCTTGGTCACACATTTAAAGATGACGCCAAGGTGACTTCGCTTAGAAGTTCATATTCATCATTAGGTGCAGTATCAAAACCAGGCACGATGAATTTAGTTGCTGCATCTACTACTAAAACCGGTTTGGTTCTAGCTGGCTGGCATCATTTGTTAGATAACGGCAGTTTGCAGGCTGGCGAACCTCATCTTGCAGCAACTGCAAGAGCAGTTGTTGCCAAAGTCAGCTCAGAAACTGCCCAAGCAAACGGATTGATCAGCGGAAATAGAGTAATTGTTCGATCCAAATTAGGAGCAATAACTTTGCCACTGGAAATTTCTGAAGTGGCCCCAGAAACTATTTGGCTGCCATTAAATAGTGAAGGCAGTTCGGTGGCTATGCAGTTACAAATTGATATCGGTGCAGAAGTCTCAGTATCTGATGGTGGCGCAATATGATTTTTTTGAGAAACCCAACACTCGATGACTTTGGCATTGATCCATGGTGGTTAATTGTGATCAAGGTCTTAGGTGTCTTTGTGGTGTTAGTACTACTGACGTTATTTTCTATTTGGGCAGAACGCAGAGTTGTAGCAAAGATGCAGATTCGAGTTGGGCCAAACCGGGTTGGCCCATTTGGGTTATTACAAAGTTTGATGGATGGAATTAAACTAGCCTTGAAAGAGGACTTGGTTCCCAAGAATGCTGCTCGGTTTGTGTTCTTGATAGCACCTGTAATTTCTGTTACTGCTGCCTTTATGGCATTAGCGGTAATCCCATTTGGTCCTATGGTAAGTATTTTTGGTGTTTGGACTCCACTCCAGCTCACTGATTTCTCAGTGTCAGTGCTTTACGTATTAGCGATTGCATCTGTTGGTATTTATGGTCTGGTGCTTGCAGGATGGGCCTCTGGATCTACATACTCATTACTTGGTGGGCTTAGATCCTCAGCTCAAATGATTTCTTATGAAATTGCGATGGGTCTCTCATTCGTTGCAGTGTTCTTGTATGCCGGAACTATGTCTACATCTGAAATTGTGAATGCACAGGAAAAACTTTGGTATGCCGTGCTGCTCTTACCTTCTTTTGTCATCTACACCACATCAATGGTGGGTGAGACAAATCGAGCTCCATTTGATTTACCAGAAGCCGAAGGTGAATTAGTAGGTGGATTTCATACGGAGTACTCATCTTTGAAGTTTGCTCTATTTTTCTTGGCTGAGTACGTGAATATGGTAACCGTTTCAGCATTAGCAACAACTTTGTTTCTAGGTGGTTGGCGAGCACCTTGGCCTTTCTCCGGGATTCCGGGGGCAAATGAGGGCTGGATGCCACTAATTTGGTTCTTTGGCAAACTGTTAGCTTTCATATTTATATTTATCTGGCTACGTGGAACTTTGCCAAGATTGCGTTATGACCAATTTATGAACTTTGGGTGGAAAACACTAATTCCTGTCTCACTTGGTTGGATCATGGTGGTTGCAGTCGCTCGTACTTTAATTCAAGAGTCAGTACTAACAAATACTAGAACTTTGATTATCTTGGCAGCACCAATCGCACTATTACTTCTTTTGAGTATTGTGGTGGAGATGCGCAAGAAGGAACCCGAGATTGATGAGTTAGAGGTTGAAGTTCTTGCCAATTCATTCCCGATACCACCAATGTCGGCAGCGCTACCTAAAACTCAGACTAAGTTAGCCGTAGAGAATGTGAGAGACTCCAATGGTTGAGATCCCACAAGTAATTAGAGCATTTGGAACTACCTTCTTAAATATGTTTAAGAAGCCAATCACTGAGCAGTATCCAGAAGAGAAGCATCTCTATCCACCTAAACCAAGGTTTCATGGGCGTCATCAGTTGAATAGATATGCAGACGGATTAGAGAAATGTATTGGCTGCGAATTATGCGCTTGGGCCTGTCCAGCTGATGCCATTTATGTTGAAGGCGAAGAAAACACAGATGAAGAGCGTTTTTCCCCAGGTGAACGTTTTGGTAAGGTCTACCAGATCAACTACTTGCGTTGCATTATGTGTGGGTTATGTATAGAGGCTTGTCCAACTCGTGCATTGACAATGACTAATGAATTTGAATTGGCAGACGATGAACGTGGCAAACTGATTTATGAAAAATCTGATTTGTTGGCACCATTACTTCCAGGGATGGCTCCTGCACCACATTCCATGGTGGAAGGCTTCACTGATCGCGATTACTACTCTGGCAAAGTAACTGGCGCAACTCCTAAGCAAATAGAGGAGGCTGGCAACTAATGGATTTGGTCTTTTGGATTCCAGCAACCCTGGCGGTGGCTGGTGCATTAGGAATGGTTTTATCCAAGCGAGCAGTGCATAGCGCCTTGTTTGTGGCATTATCCATGATTAATTTAGCTGTTCTTTATTTGAATCTATCTGCACCGTTTTTAGGCATGGTGCAGATCATTGTTTACACAGGAGCAGTAATGATGCTCTTCCTGTTTGTTTTGATGATTGTTGGCGTGGATGCATCAGACTCTCTAAAGGAAACAATTAAGGGTCAACGCTTAGCTGCAACACTTATCGGAGGATCTTTTGTCGCGGTGATAAGTAGTATGTTAAGTAGCACCATAACGACTTTACAAAGTGACTTAGCTACAGAAACTATAAATGCTGGTGGAAATGTGCAAGCAATCGCCAATCTAATTTTTGGGCGTTATGTCCTAGCTTTTGAAGCCACATCAGCATTACTTATTACTGCTGCTGTGGGAGCGATGGTCTTAGCGCATAGAGAGCGGGCCAAACCTAAATTGACGCAGCGCGAAACAAGCAAGAAGAGATTTGAAGATTATGCCTTGGCTGGTAAGCACCCTGGCCCATTACCTGCAACTGGTGTTTATGCCAGACACAATGCAGTTGATACCCCCGCCTTACTGCCAGATGGTTCTATTGCTCCTAACTCAGTTCCAGGGCCAATGCAAGCTCGTGGCTCAGTTCGCCCAGTTGATGAATACGACCTTCAAGAAGTGAAAGATTTATCAAAAGGTGAGTTAGTTATTGAACTAGATCATGAGGGTGATCATGAATCTAAATAACTACATTGTCTTGTCTGGACTCCTATTCAGCATTGGTGCTGTTGGAGTATTGGTTCGCAGAAATGCAATTGTGATGTTTATGTCTGTTGAGATGATGCTTAATGCAGCGAACTTAGCGTTTGTGGCTTTTGCCAAAAATTCTGGAACTTACGATGGTCAAGTTGTTGCTTTCTTTGTGATGGTTGTTGCGGCCGCTGAAGTTGTAGTAGGGCTAGCGATCATTATGGCCATATTTAGATCTAGAAGATCAGCATCGATCGATGAAGCGAATCTATTGCGACTTTAGTCGTAATAGTTAAGGAGAAATGTGATACCGAAAGTGATGCTCGAGCTTAGTGCTGAGGCCAATCAAACATTGGCCGTGGCTACTGGCGCATTTGAGCTAATCTGGCTGCTTATTGCATTTCCATTGTTTGGTGCAGCAGTTTTGATTCTTGGTGGAAATAGGACCAATACTTGGGGTCCAATACTGGGCGTGTTCATGCCTATATCAAGTCTGGTATTGAGCTTGTATTTGTGGGCAGAAATGTTGGCTTTACCAAGTAACCAGCGTGGTCAAAACCAGATTCTGTTTGATTGGATCTCAGTAGCGGATTTACAGGTGCCATTTGGATTACAGCTAGACCAATTATCGCTAAGTTTTGTATTGCTAATCACTGGAGTTGGCTCCTTAATTCATATCTATTCACTTGGATATATGAGCCATGATGCAGGTAAGCGTAGATTTTTTGGATATTTGAATTTGTTCGTAGCAGCAATGTTGTTGCTGGTTTTGGCAGATAACTACTTGCTGCTTTATGTGGGCTGGGAAGGTGTTGGTTTAGCGTCCTATCTATTAATTGGATTCTGGCAACATAAACCATCTGCTGCCGCTGCTGCTAAAAAAGCATTTGTAGTTAATCGTGTTGGAGATGTTGGTTTGTCACTCGCCATAATGCTGATGTTTGTGGCGTTTCATACTGTAACTTTTGCAGGCGTTGCCCAAAACGCCGAGGGTGCTTCAGCAAATGTCTTGTTCTTGATTGGTCTGTTCTTGCTTATTGGTGCCGCAGGCAAGAGCGCCCAAGTTCCGCTGCAGTCTTGGTTGCTTGATGCGATGGAAGGACCAACTCCAGTATCTGCACTTATCCATGCTGCAACGATGGTAACTGCTGGTGTTTATTTGATTGTGCGCAGTAACGCAATATATGACCTATCTGAAGATGCACGTACTGCAGTAATTGTGGTTGGAATTGTAACCTTAATTGCTGGAGCTCTTATTGGTATGGCAAAAGATGATATTAAGAAAGCTTTAGCAGCTTCTACTATGAGCCAGATTGGTTACATGGTGCTGGCTGCGGGACTTGGACCAATTGGTTATGTCTTTGCTATTTTGCATCTACTAACTCATGGATTCTTCAAAGCAGGAATGTTCTTAGGTGCAGGCTCAGTGATGCATGCCATGAATGATGAAGTTGATATGCGTAAATATGGTGCACTTAGGGCTGCTATGGGAATAACCTTTGTAACATTTTTCTTAGGTTACTTGGCAATTTTGGGTATCCCACCATTCGCAGGTTTTTACTCAAAAGACCACATCATTGAGGCTGCATTTGCGCACAGTTGGCTGGCCGGTATTGCGACCGTGGTTGGAGCCGGTATCACTGCTTTCTATATGACTCGTTTGGTTCTTATGACTTTCTTCTCAAATAAGCGTTGGGAAGATGATGCACATCCGCACGAATCTCCGCTCACTATGACTATCCCAATGATTTTGTTGGCAGTCGGATCACTATCTAGTGGGTTCTTACTTACTCGAAACCATGCTCTAGAGCATTGGCTCGAACCAGTTGTTGGCTTTGAGCATGCAGATGGTCCAATCCCGGTACCAACTTTGATTGGAATTACCTTAACTACTGTATTGATTGGTGTGTTGATTGCAGTTGCCAAATATCGCAATGAAGTTGAGCGGGTAGCCCCTGAGGACGTAACGGCATTTACCAAAGCTGCCCGAAAAGATTTATATGGTGATTCGATTAATGAAACAGTATTTATGAACAATGGATTACGAGTTACTAGAGGAACTGTAATTTTTGATAATTCGGTAGTTGAAGGATTTACCAGACTGCTAAACAGAGTGCTTGGTGGTGTTGGATTGATATTGAGGTTACGTCAAACTGGCTATGCACGCTCTTATGCCTTAACCATGCTTGCTGGTTCAGTTTTCTTACTTCTAGCCTTACTGATTGTGAGACTCTAACGTGAATAACGCCCCTTATTTATCGCTACTAATTGCGACACCTCTATTGGGTGCGTTTCTAACAGCTTTGTTTGCTAAAAGACTACAAGGTCGACATGCCAAACAGGTTGGTTTAGGGATTTCCTTACTGACCTTAGTTTTGTTTATATATGTTGCTTTGCAATATGAATTGAACTCTCCAAGCCAATTTCAGTTAGTCGAGAAATATAGTTGGATTCCATCCTTTGGCGTTAACTATGCACTAGGCGTTGATGGTTTGGGCTTACTGATGTTAGCCATGACCATAGTTTTGGTACCAGTAGTTTTATTAGCTGGATGGAACGATATTGCTGAAGAAGATACTTCGAGATATGTGTCTTTAGTCTTAGCCCTTGAGGCTGTTGTTATTGGTGTCTTCACCGCAACTGATCTTTTCCTATTTTATGTTTTCTTTGAAGCCATGTTGATTCCAATGTATTTCTTGATTGGTAGATTTGGTGGGCCAGAGCGTAGAAGAGCAGCAATTAAGTTCTTGGTATTTAGTTTGATCGGTGGTTTAGTCCTATTAGTTGCATTGATTAGTCTTTGGGTGACCAGCATCAAATTAACAGGAGTGGGAAGTTTTGATCTTGAGTTCTTATCAACACTTGGAATTGATCCTGGCACACAGCGTTGGCTTTTCTTTGGTTTTTTCTTTGCATTTGCAGTGAAAGCACCACTTGTGCCAGTGCACTCTTGGTTGCCAGATGCAGCTGCCCAGGCTACTCCAGGCTCAGCAGTTCTATTGATTGGTATTTTGGACAAAGTCGGAACATTCGGAATGCTTCGTTTCTTAATTCCAATAATGCCAGATGCATCTGTTGATTTAGCACCAGTTGCAATTGGCTTTGCTGTTGTGAGCATCTTCTATGGAGCTGTAATGGCAATTGGACAAAATGATATGAAGAGATTGATGGCATATGTCTCGATATCTCACTTTGGGTTTATAGTCCTAGGAATTTTTGCATTCACTACTCAAGGAATTTCAGGCTCTATGTTCTACATGTTAAGTCATGGGCTCTCGACCGCAGCCTTATTCCTTGCAGCTGGTTATCTATTCCACCGAACAAAGAGTCAACAAATAGATGAGCACTCAGGAGTATTTCAAGTTACACCACTTCTTGCTGGGGTAATTTTGTTTGGTGCTTTATCTTCAGTAGCGCTTCCTGGCTTAGCTTCCTTTATCGCGGAATTCACCGTATTACTTGGCGCATTTGCTCGTTATCCAATTGTGGCTGCAATAGCCACAATTGGCATAGTGGTAGCTGCAGTTTATGCATTATGGCTGTATCAACGCACCATGACAGGGCACCCAAGTGCAAATGTCACAAACATTTCTGACCTTGATGGTCGCGAAGTTATCGCAATTGCTCCAGTAATTTTCTTGACAATTCTGCTTGGCTTAATTCCTCAGCCAGTTTTTAACTTAGTAAATGAATCCGCAGAGTTAGTTATGGAATCTTCCAATGTCGTAGATCCACCATCATTAGTTGATCAGGGGGAGAAGTAATGTTAATTCCACTGGTTGACTTCGCTGCCCCATCAATTGATTTCTTGAACCTTGCTCCAATAGTTGCACCACTTGTAGCGGGTGCTTTATCAGTTTTAATTGAAGCATTTGTGCCAAGGGGAGCACGCCGACCAATTCAGTTGTCGCTGGTTTTTGGAACTCTGCTCATTTCTCTGGGCTCAGTGGCAGCAATCTTTGGCTTAAACTCAATTGAAGCTGGTGGATCTGTAGCAATTGATGGTCCAGGAGTTATCTTGCAAGGGACCATCGCAATAATTGCAATTTTAGGTGCACTTGTTTTAGCTGAACGAAAAGTGGATCCATTTGGAGATTCATTTGCACCAAGTGCTTCAGTTTTGCCAGGCTCTTCCGACGAACGCGAGCTAACCGCTGCTGGTTGGTATGCAACTGAAATTTGGGCCTTCTTCCTCTTTGCGGTAGCTGGCATGCAGTTATTTGTGGTCTCTAACGATTTGCTCACTATGTTCATAGCTCTTGAAGTAATGAGCCTTCCTTTGTATTTGCTAGCAGGTATGGCACGCCGACGCAGACTTTTGAGTCAAGAGGCAGCGTTGAAGTACTTTGTATTAGGTGCATACTCTTCAGCATTCTTCTTGTTTGGGTCTGCTCTGGTTTATGGGTTTGCCAGCAGTATTGATTTTGCAGGAATTGCTACTGCAATAAATTCTCGCCCAATTAATTCATCTTTACTGGTTGCAGGCATGGCATTTTTATTTGTTGGCTTGCTATTCAAAGTTGGATCTGCACCATTCCATCAGTGGACTCCAGATGTTTATCAAGGTGCCCCAACTACTTTGACTGCATTTATGGCAGCTGGCGTGAAAGTTGCAGCATTTGGTGCTCTATTGAGACTTAGTTACTCGGCGTTTGGTTCCATGATTTGGGATTGGCGGCCAATCCTTTGGGTGATTGCAGTGGTAACTATGTTTATTGGATCACTAGTAGCGCTTTGGCAGACAGATATTAAGCGGATGTTGGCTTATTCGTCTGTTGCTCATGCGGGCTTCATCTTGGTTGGAATAATTTCGGGGTCATCAGCAGGCATAGTTTCAGTAGTCTTTTACTTGATCGCTTACGCCTTTACAACTCTTGGTATCTTCACACTTGTTTCGTTAATCAGAGATGCAAATGGCGAAGCTAACAATATTGACTCTTGGCGAGGCTTGAGTCAAAGGTCACCATTAACTTCAGCTGCAATTACTTTTTTCATGGTAGCTTTAGCAGGATTACCACTAACTAGTGGCTTTACAGCAAAATTTGCAGTGTTTTCATCAGCCGTCCAAGCTGATCAAATGCCTTTAGTGCTGTTGGCAATTGCTGCTTCGGCAATAGCAGTCGTCTTTTATTTGAGAATTGTGGTGTTGATGTATTTTGTAAAACCACAAGAAGAAGGCGCATCCGTTACGATACCAAGTGGACTCACCATTGCAGCGGTAGTCGTAAGTTTGTCAATCACTTTAATTTTGGGCGTTTATCCGCAACCCCTGCTTGATCTAATCTCTCAATCACCAGTTTTCGCGAGATAGCAAGATGACGTCCAAGACATCTAGGTTGGGTGCCGATCTTGGGTCAACCGAACTTACAGGTGTTATTGAACAACGCTTGGATGCAATTGAAGCCCAACTTCTCAAACAATGTCACTCAGATGTTCCTTTGATTGACGATATGACAACCCATCTAGTGAAAGCTGGTGGCAAAAGATTTAGACCTTTAATTACAGTTTTGAGTGCAACGCTAGGTGATGTTCATAAGCCAGAGATAGTCAAAGCTGCTGTAGTGGTCGAGTTAACACACTTAGCCACTCTTTATCACGATGATGTTATGGACGAAGCGACTATGCGCCGAGGAGCGGTATCAGTCAATCAACGGTTTAGTAATTCACAAGCAATTTTGGCTGGAGACTTTTTATTTGCTAGAGCATCTGAATTAGTAGCAGACTTAGGTCCAGAAGCTGTGCGTCTCCAAGCTCAAACTTTTGAGAGATTGGTGACTGGTCAGTTATTAGAAACTGCAGGCCCCAAAGCTGATGAAGATCCCGTCGAATTTCACTTGAAAGTTCTGGCCGAAAAGACTGGTTCTTTAATTGCTACATCAGCTCAATTTGGGGCTGAATTTTCTGGCGCAAGTAAATCAGACGTTTTAGCAATGCGTAAATTTGGTGAACTAATTGGAGTTACCTTCCAATTAGCAGATGACATTATTGATATGTCTTCAACAGAAGTGGAGCTAGGTAAACAACGCGGCAATGACCTTCTAGAAGGGGTACCAACTTTAACCACTTTACTAGTTCGAAGGAATAATCGACCCGAAGATCAAGAATTGATGAAATTCTTAATAGGACCAGTTAGCTCAGTAGATCTAATCAAAGTCCTAGATCTAATTAGTTTAAATCCTGCCATCAATCAAGCTAAAGAGATTGCTCAAGATTGGGCTAACAAAGCGCGTACTTCTATTCAAGGAATAACTAATAAAGAAACACTAAAAGTACTAGAGCAATTGTGTGATGCAGTTATTTTACGTTCTGCCTAGCCTGGTTAGCTTTCCAAGCATCTGTTGTGAAAATTACTAGTGCTAGCCAGACAATCAGGAAGCCAATAACTTTAGTTGTGCTTAACTCTTCATTAAATACGGTAATACCAATTGTAAATTGAATCGTTGGCGCGATGTATTGCATCACGCCCATCCAAACTAGTGGAACTCTGATTGCAGCAGCACCAAAGAAGATTAAAGGAAGCGCTGTCAATATCCCACTAAAGAGTGCCAAACTCATTATGCTCGGTGAATCTAGAAGTGAGCCAGATCTGTTTGTATACAACCAAATTAGATAACCCAACGCGAATGGTGTAACCAATACTGATTCGACTAGCAAACCAGGAACTGCTGGCATATCTATCTTTTTTTTAAGAGCACCATAAGCTCCAAATGTTCCAGCTAACCCAAGTGCAATCCAAGGTAATCGGCCGTAATCAAAGGTTAGGAGCAACACTGCAAAAGTGGCCACCGCTACCGCAACTTTTTGAGCGGTGCGAAGTCTTTCACCAAAAAAGACAATACCAAGAACTACCGAAACAAGTGGATTAATGAAATATCCTAGAGAAGTTTCCACAACATGATTTGCATTCACAGCCCAGATGTAAATACCCCAGTTTGCTACCACTAGGACACTTGCAGCAGACACCAATAGGGCTAGATTCTTATTGCGCAAAACTTGTTTGGTTGTTGGCCAGTGTCTACCCAACTGAACTAAAATAACCACAAATACCAAAGACCAGATAATTCGGTGTGCCAAGATCTCTATGGCCGAAGCTGGTTTGAGGTAAGGCCAATACAGCGGCATTAAACCCCACATGAAGTAGGCAGTCATCCCATTTATGACGCCATATCGCTCTTCTTGAGCAGGGGTTTTAGCAATCACCTGTGAAGTGTAGGCGTGCACATTTTCAAAATTGCTCTCGTGTAGCCTTCGCGCCCCAGGCAGGTTGCCCGAGCGGCCAATGGGAGCGGACTGTAAATCCGCCGCGTAAAGCTTCGAAGGTTCAAATCCTTCACCTGCCACGCTAGAAACAACCACTGTTTCTGGTTTGCATGAAGGCGCATGCCGCGACGGCGGTGTGTACCCTTCATGCGCTTTACAAAACGCCCTCATAGCTCAGTAGGTAGAGCGTCTCCATGGTAAGGAGAAGGTCAACGGTTCGACTCCGTT
>DBCL01000012.1:9639-19963 GCA_002293025.1 Actinobacteria bacterium UBA959 | reverse complement strand
AGCGGCTCATAATCGCTGTGTCGCGGGTTCAATTCCCGCCCTCGCTACTAGATATAACTGGGGTAAGGGCATACTTACCCCTTCAAGAAATACGAGAAGGTAAAAATGGCGAGAAACGATGTGCGGCCAAAAGTAACTATGGCCTGCCAAGAATGTAAGAACCGTAATTACATGACCAAGAAGAATCGTCGTAACGATCCTGATCGTCTTGAGCTTAGTAAATTCTGTCCTTTCTGCAAGAAGCACACTGAACACAAAGAAACTCGCTAACTCCAACTCTGCGAGGTCGAGGTGGCAATAAATCTCGAGATGGTCGGATATGAGTATCCGAAATCTCAACCGCTAGTAGTAACTGTTTCAGATATTCAAAATTTTTGTGTTGCAATAGGTGATCGAAAGCCTGACTATAAATCTGATTTGGTGGCACCTCCAACATTTGTGATTTCATTGATCATGCAAGCCATGACATTTGCCATGAACGATCCTAAATTGAATATGGATTATGCACGAGTAGTTCATGCTGATCAAAAGTTTGACTACAACAGGCCAATTTTTGCAGGCGATGTGCTAACTGTGCGAATGCGCATAGCAGACATTCGGCAAAAAATGGGGAGTGATTTTGTTACATTTGAAACTCAAGTTCTAGATCAAAGTCAGCAGTTGCTGGCAACCACCACCTCGCTCTTAATTGTGCGTGGAACTGATGGTGCTGCATGAACTTAAGAAATTTGAATGTAGGAGATGAGTTAACACTTTTGCAGTATCGAGTTAGACGATCCGACTTAATTATGTATGCCGGTGCATCAAACGACTTCAATCCAATCCACTACAGCGACCGAGTTGCTCAGTCAGTAGGGCTTCCAGGCGTAATTGCGCATGGGATGCACACCATGGGGGCAGCGGCCCGAATTGTTACCGATCACCTTGATAGTAATTCATTTGTTTCCCAATACAGTACAAAGTTCTCACAACCCTTAGTTGTACCAGACAACAATGAGGGAGTAATCGTTACTGTACAAGCAAAGGTTACTGCTAAAGAACCTGAGAGTATTTTCATAGCTATTGAAACTACATGTGCTGAGCAGAAAGTTTTAAGTCAAACCAAACTCACTGTTACCTTTAAATGAGATCACTCTCCCCAGCACTAAGTGCCGCTGAGTTACCTGTGGCAGGAGAGATCTCGCCTGGAGTAACTGTGGTGGTTATCGTGGATGGCTGGGCTGCTGATTTACAAGATTGCATATCCAGAGTTTTAAAACATACTTCAGCCAAAGTCTTGATGCTTGATATTGCGACGGATGAATCAAGCTTTGTAGCAATTGAATTTAGTGAAAAATTCCCAGACCGCGTTTCAGTAATTCGCTCAGTTAAATTGGGTTGGAGTAAATGTTTGTTAGCTCTAATTCGGGCTGCTAACACAGATCTAATTGCTGTTATGGATATATCTACACTGTTTGATGCAGACGCATTAGCACCTTTAGTTCAGCTATTGCGCGAGGATCAATCTTTGACTGCAGTTGGTTGGAAAGGTGTAAATGTTGATTTAGAGAATAACTGGTTTACTTCTAGTGATGCTGTTGGTGAAGTGGATCAGCTTTTAGGCTACTTACTACTGATTCGCAGAGAGCAAGCTTTAAATACTCCTCCGCATAAAGACGCCCGGTTTTATCGCAATGCAGATATGGAATGGTCGTTGGCGCTTCGTGAATCGGGTGGAAAGCTGGTTGCCCCAAATATTCAGTTACCAATAACTCAAGGTAGGCACCACGGCTATTTTGATACAGATCCACAGTATCGAGATAAAGAGTCGCAGAAGAACTACTCCCGAATGTTGCAACGATTCCGTGGCAAAACTTCCATTTTGGCCCCACGTCAATAGGCTTAAATCCATGACCTATCAAATTACAACCGAAGTCAAATTGGCTGGTCACACAACCATGCAAGTTGGTGGAAACGCAGCTGAGTTTGTGGTCGCTAATTCTGAACGGGAATTAATCGAAGCTGTTGCAGATTGTGACCTAAAAAATCAGCCAGTTTTTGTGCTAGGTGGCGGCAGCAATGTGATTTTTAGTGACCAAGGATTTGCAGGTCGAGTTGTATTAGTTCGCACCACCGGCATTGAGTTAATTGGTGATGAATTAGAAGTGCAAGCAGGTCACAATTGGAATGACTTTGTGCAATGGACTTTAGACAATGGCTTCAAAGGGCTCGAAACTTTGATTGGAATTCCAGGCACTACTGGCGGGACCCCAATTCAAAACGTGGGTGCATATGGAAGTGATGTTTCAAATTTCATTTCTGTTGTAAATGTTTACGATCGGCTTGATAAGCGATCAAAGCAGATATCTCATTCAGAATTAAAGTTTTCTTACCGGGATAGTGTTTTTAAGATTGAGCCAAATAGATACTTAATTCTTTCAGTTAGGTTCAAGTTAGTTAAAGGCAAAATATCTGAACCTATTATTTATGATGAATTGGCTCAAAAGTTAAAAATTAGCTTACAACAAACTGCACCTGTCACTGATGTGGCAAACGCAGTCTTGGAGCTCCGTAGATCTAAAGGGATGGTATTAGATGAGTCAGATTCAGATACTAAGTCTGTTGGATCTTTCTTTTTGAATCCAAGGATTTCAGTGCCAGAACTACCTGTTGGCGCACCCCATTGGATGCAATCTGACGGGAAAGTGAAAGTCTCAGCAGCGTGGTTAATTCAAGAGGCAGGGTTTAGTAGAGGATTTGAATGGAAGGGTGCTGCCGTTTCAACTAAGCACACTTTGGCACTGTGCAACAGAAATGATGCAAGCTCTCAGTCAATAATGGATCTTGCTGAGAAGATTCAAACTGACGTTTATCGCAAGTTCAACATCAAATTACAGTTAGAACCACAGCTAATCAACTAGGCAAGAAGCTTTTGAATTCTTGATACACCTTCAAGAATGTCGGCATCACCTAAGGCATAAGAGAGTCTTAAGTAGCCAGGTGTTCCAAATGCTTCACCTGGTACTACGGCAACCTCAACTTCATCCAAAATTAATGCTGCCAAATCTGCTGAGGAATTTATCTGTTTTCCACTTATTGTTCTGCCAAGCACATTCTTAACAGAAGGGTAAGCGTAAAAAGCACCTTCAGGCATTGGACAAACAAATCCATTAACTTTGTTTAGCTCGGCCACAATTAGTTTGCGACGTCGATCAAATGCGGTCTTCATTTCATTAACCGCAGACAGATCACCATTTAGTGCAGCAGCAGCAGCAAATTGTGCAATGTTATTGACGTTGCTTGTTGCATGAGATTGTAAATTAGTAGCTGCCTTAATCACGTCTTTTGGTCCGATCATCCAACCAACTCGCCAACCGGTCATGGCGTAAGTCTTAGCAACTCCATTAACAATTACACACTTATCAACGAGAGCAGGACACAAGACTGGCATCGATGCAAACTTCGCATCACCATAAACTAGATGTTCATAGATTTCATCAGTGACAACCCACAAGTTATTTGCAACAGCCCAATCGCCAATTGCTTTTGTCTCTGCAGGTGAATAAACAGCGCCAGTTGGATTTGATGGCGAAACAAACAATAAGACTTTAGTTCGAGTAGTTCGGGCCGCTTCAAGTTGAGCAACAGTTGCGCGATACCCAGATGTCTCATCAGTGGGAACTATCACCGAGGTTCCACCTGCTAACGCAATCGCTTCTGGATAAGTGGTCCAATAGGGATTAACCACTATTACTTCATCTCCTGGATCGAGCAACGTTGCAAACGTGTTGTAGAGAGCTTGTTTGCCACCATTAGTTACCAACACCTGAGCTGGATCAACTTCAAAACCTGAATCTCTCAAAGTTTTTTTGGCGATAGCCTCTCTTAATGCTGGCAAACCGTTAGTTGCTGAATATCGGTGCATGGCTGGATTTTGTGCTGCAGCAACAGCTGCTTGCACAATCAAATCTGGAGTTGGAAAGTCAGGTTCGCCAGCACCAAATCCAATGACTGGTCGCCCAGCAGCTTTCAAGGCTTTGGCCTTGCTGTCTACAGCCAAAGTTGCAGATTCGGCAATTGAGCCGATTCGCTTTGATATTCGAGAATTTGCCATGGGGCGGATTGTGGCATCTTTCATCTTCGATGGAGCGTCCAACTCCAATTCGGGGTGGCAATACACTCCCGCCGTTGCTTAGTTGCGTTCTCCTAGCGGGGATCCGGCTGGGTGATAGAGGGTCGTAGCTCAATTGGTAGAGTTCCGGTCTCCAAAACCGGCGGTTGGGGGTTCAAGTCCCTCCGGCCCTGCAGGTCCCCTCGACCGAGCGAGTCCGTTTGCAAAACGGATTCCGTAAGGCTGCGTAACGTATAGAAAGAGGAGTAGTGAGCGAGACAGAAGTAATCTCGAACACAGACGGTGAAAGCCGCGCTGGCGTTTTTAAACGCATGCGCAATTTCACTCATGATGTGACAGTAGAACTTCGAAAAGTCATCTGGCCTACTCGTCGCGAGCTAAGTACTTATGTTGCTGTTGTGATTGTTTTCTTACTGTTTGTAACAGCATTCATCACCGTGCTTGATTTTGGCTTTGGTCAAATCACCTTACTTCTATTCGGTTCCTAAGCGAGCATCTAAATTATGTCTAACCTAACCCCATTCGAATACACATCACCTGATGCTGAAGCAGCGGTTGAAGTTGAAGCAGAGGCAGTAGTTGAAGTTTCAGTTGATGATTTCAAGTTGGATGAATCAATAGTTGAAGTTGCAGTTGAGGAAGTAGTTACAGAAATTACAGAAGTGGTCGCCGAACCAACTACAGGTATGGAAACTGTAGAAGAGGAAGTAGAGACTCCACTTGAGCAATTAGATCCTGTTGCTGAATTCATTGAGTCGATGAAAGCCAAAGAAGGTGACTGGTATGTATTGCAGTCATACTCTGGAATGGAAAAAAGAGTCAAGACCAACTTGGAATCCCGCATTCATACAATGAATATGGAGAATGATGTATTTCAAGTTGAAGTTCCAATGGATCAAGTTACTGAAATTAAAAACGGTGTTCGTAAGCAAGTCTTAAAAAATAGATTCCCTGGCTATGTTTTAGTTCGAATGAACATGACAGATGAAGCTTGGGGCGTAGTCAGGCACACTCCCGGTGTTACTAAATTTGCTGGGGCTGCAGCTCACAACGCACACCCACTTCCATTAACTTTGCATGAAGTTGCTGACATCCTCGCACCACGCATTGAAGTTGCAACTGCAAGTAGCACTGCAGGCGGCGGTGGCAAGAGCTCTAAGTCGGTTGCAGTTCTTGATTTCAATGTCGGGGATTCCGTAACTGTGGTTGATGGACCTTTTGCAACTTTGCAGGCCACAATTTCTGAAATAAACCCTGATACCCAGAAGATAATCGGATTAGTTGAGATCTTTGGACGTGAAACTCCAGTTGAACTTAGCTTTAGTCAGATTCAAAGAAGTTAGTTTCAAAGAAAAGGAAAACCATGGCACCGAACAAAAAAGTAACAGGACTTATCAAACTGCAGATCCAAGCAGGTGCTGCTAACCCAGCACCTCCAATTGGTCCTGCTCTTGGTCAGCATGGTGTAAACATCATGGAATTCTGCAAGGCTTACAACGCGGCTACTGAAGCCCAAAAAGGCCAGGTAATTCCAGTTGAAATTACCGTCTATGAAGATCGCACCTTTGATTTCATCCTTAAGACCCCGCCAGCTTCACGTTTAATCTTGAAACATGCCGGGATTGAAAAGGGCGCAGGAGATCCTTTGCGCACCAAGGTTGGCTCATTGAATAAGTCTCAGGTTCGCGAAATTGCAGAGATTAAAATGGCTGATCTAAATGCGAATGATGTAGAAGCAGCTATGAAAATCATTGAGGGCACTGCCCGCTCAATGGGAGTCTCCATAACTGAATAAATAGATTTCAGCGCCATTGGTGCTGATTGGTTGCGTCAAGCAACCTGTGGGAGATCTAGTTAAGGGATTAGATCGCTTGGACCACGAACGAGAGGAACGCTGATGAAGCGCAGCAAGGTATATCGGAAGTCTGCCGAGTTAATTAATCCAGACACAGTTTATGCGCCACTAGAGGCTCTTAAACTTGCCAAACAAACATCTGGTTCAAAGAACCAAACAGTTGACGTGGCTTTAAATCTTGGAGTTGATCCACGTAAAGCAGAACAAATGGTTCGCGGAGTGGTCAATTTGCCACATGGCACAGGTAAAACTGCCAGAGTGATTGTGTTTGCTGGTGGCGCTAAGGCTGAAGAAGCTAGAGCAGCCGGAGCAGATGAAGTTGGTGCAGATGAATTAGTTGCCAAAGTTGCTGGTGGCTGGACAGATTTTGATGCCGCAGTTGCAACCCCAGACATGATGGGCAAGGTTGGAACTTTGGGTAAAGTGCTTGGTCCTCGTGGATTAATGCCAAACCCAAAAACTGGAACGGTCACCATGGATGTGACTAAAGCAGTGTCAGACATCAAGGGTGGAAAAATTGAGATGCGTATTGATAAGCATTCAAACATGCATTTCATCATTGGAAAGTCCAATTTCACTGCTGAGCAATTAGCTGAGAACTTCGCCACCGCAATTGATGAGGTCTTGCGCCTAAAGCCTTCCAGTGCCAAAGGGCGATATATCAAGAAGGCCACCATCTCCACCACATTCGGACCTGGCATCTCAGTTGAGGCTGTCAGCCGAGTTGCCATCGATTCAGAAGACTCTGAATAGTTAGATTTTTGGAGTAGGTCGAGGGGTGGTGGGTTTACCCAAAACCCCTTGATCTAATCTTCTCCCAGCCAAAGACCGCAGGTCGTTTATGCAAATAAACGCTAAGGCCCTAACCGGCACCAGCGCAGGCGTGTACGTGAGTCCCAGAAATGGGTCCACCCCGTGCCGTCTGCACGGGGTTTTTTATTTGAGTTTGAAAGGAGCCAAATGGCACGCCCAGATAAGAGTGCTGCCGTTTCTGTTCTAGCGGATTCATTCCGTAATTCAGAAGCAGCAGTATTAACTGAGTATCGCGGATTAACAGTTACTGAACTTAAGCAACTTCGCCGCGACCTTGCAGCCAATGCTTCCTACATTGTTTCCAAGAACACACTAACCAAGATTGCTGCTAGAGAAGCCGGAATTGAAGGACTAGATCCTTACCTTTCGGGCCCAAGTGCAATTGCGTTTGTTTCTGGTGATGCAGTTGCAACTGCAAAAGGTATTCGTGACTTTGCTAAAACAAATCCATTACTGGTTATTAAGGGTGGAATTTATGAAGGCAGAGTAATTAGTGCTGATGATGTTAAGAAGTTAGCAAATCTTGAGTCTCGTGAAGTCTTACTTGCCAAGATGGCTGGTGCACTACTTGCTTCTATACAGCAAGCTGCATATCTGCTTAATGCTCCAATTTCACAGGCAGCAAGAGCAATTGATGCACTGCGCATTAAAGCAACAGCAGATCCATCGATTCTTAAAGGTGCAGCCCCTGCACCTACCCCAGTAGCTCCAGTTGCAGAAGTAACTGAAGTTGTTGAAGAACAGAGTTCTGAAGCTGAAGCAACTGCTGAAGTAACAGAGAACAACGACTCTGCTGCAGAACCTGCAGCAGAGTAAACCGAGGGCTGAGCCCAAAAAACCTCCGGCCCTCGGCCGGGTTAACGAAAGGACGCCAACATGGCGAAGATGAGTACTGACTCATTGCTAGAAGCATTCAAAGAGATGAGTCTCATTGAATTGTCTGAGTTCGTAAAGCAGTTCGAAGAAACATTCGGAGTAACTGCAGCAGCACCTGTAGCAGTAGCAGCAGCACCAGCTGCTGGTGGCGGCGATAGTGCCGGCGCTGCTCAAGACACATTTGATGTGATCTTGGAAGATGGCGGAGCCCAGAAGATTCAGGTTATTAAAGAGGTTCGCGCTCTTACTAACCTTGGATTGAAGGAAGCCAAGGATCTAGTTGAAGGTGCTCCAAAGCCTGTACTAGAGAAGGTCAAGAAGGACGATGCTGACAAGGCAAAGGCAGCCCTAGAAGCTGCTGGCGCAAAGGTTTCAGTCAAGTAATTTTGCTTTCCAAGAGGGCCAGCCATAGCTGGCCCTCTTGGAAAAATGCTTGCCTAGGGCCACCCCTTGGTTAGGCGCAAAAGTTGTCCCCTTATGCTTCACCCCCTCGTCCAGACATAAATAAGGCGCCCAAGTGTTCATGCCTTGGGTGTACTCGGTGTCGTATGAGCGTTGGCATGAATTTTTCCTAGACTGGTTGGAAGGATCGCCTTGGCTGCCGTACGCAATAAGCCTCATTCAAAAGCTGTAAGACTTACATTTGGAAAAGTTAGAGAACCTCTAGAGATTCCTAATCTTCTTGATCTGCAACGTGAATCATTCGAGTGGTTGATTGGTGACCCAGCATGGAGAGCGCGTGTTCAGACATTCGTTGAAAAGGGCCGCAGCGAGATTCCTCGCCAAAGTGGGCTAGAAGAAATCTTTGAAGAGATTTCACCAATTGAAGATGTGTCCGGAACGATGTCATTGTCTTTCAAGGATCATCGCTTTGAACCACCAAAAAATACTATTGAGCAATGCCGCGAGAAGGACATCACTTACGCCGCCGCCCTTTTCGTAACTGCAGAATTTATGAATGCTGAAACTGGCGAAATTAAGAGCCAGACAGTATTCATGGGCGACTTCCCACTAATGACAAACCGTGGAACATTCGTAATTAATGGAACTGAACGAGTAGTTGTTTCACAGTTAGTTAGATCTCCTGGAGTTTACTTTGAACATGAGATTGATAAAGCAACTGACAAAGACCTCTTCACCGTAAAGATAATCCCAAGCCGTGGTGCTTGGTTGGAATTTGACATTGATAAAAAAGACACTGTAGGTGTGCGAGTAGATCGCAAGCGTCGTCAACCAGCGACAACTTTCCTCCGTGCGATCGGTGTTCCACCAGAAGTAATCAAAGAACGCTTTGGCCAATTCCCAACTATGGCTCAAGGTTTTGAGAAGGAACTTCCTGGAACCCAAGAAGACGCTCTATTAGATCTCTATCGCAAGCTTCGCCCGGGCGAACCACCAACTGTTGAAGCATCACGTCAACTTTTGGATAACTTGTATTTCAATCGTAAGCGTTATGACCTAGCTAAAGTTGGTCGTTTCAAAATCAATCACAAGTTAGGTACAGATGCTGCTTTGACTGACTCCGTATTGTCACTCGAGGACATCTTGAGCACAGTTGAATACTTGGTCCGACTTCATGCAGGTGAATCTGAGATGAAATCACCTCGCGGACAGATGCGCCTTGAGTTTGATGACATCGATCATTTTGGTAATCGTCGTTTGCGCACAGTAGGTGAATTGATTCAAAACCAGATTAGAACTGGGCTTTCTCGAATGGAACGTGTTGTCCGAGAGCGCATGACTACTCAAGACGTTGAAGCGATTACGCCTCAAACCTTGATCAATATTCGACCAGTGGTTGCAGCAATAAAGGAGTTTTTTGGAACTTCTCAATTGTCACAGTTCATGGATCAAACCAACCCGCTATCTGGCTTAACGCACAAACGTCGTTTGTCAGCGCTTGGCCCAGGTGGTCTAAGTCGTGAACGTGCAGGTTTCGAAGTTCGAGACGTGCACCCATCTCATTACGGACGCATGTGCCCAATTGAAACTCCTGAAGGTCCAAACATTGGTCTGATTGGTTCTTTGAGTACGTTCGCTCGTGTTAATGAATTTGGCTTCATGGAAACTCCATACCGCAAGGTAATTAATGGCAGAGTGTCTGATCAAATTGATTACTTAACTGCTCACGATGAAGACTTGCACGTAATCGCTCAAGCAAATGCCGAGCTAGATGATTCTGGCACGTTTACTGAAGAGCGTGTTTTGGTTCGCAAAAAAGGTGGCGAGGTTGAGTTCGTGCCTGGTGCAGATGTTGATTACATGGACGTTTCACCACATCAACTTTGGTCGGTTGCCACATCAATGATTCCATTCTTGGAACATGATGATGCAAACCGTGCATTGATGGGCTCAAACATGCAGCGTCAAGCTGTGCCTTTGGTTCGTGCTGAAGCTCCATTTATTGGAACTGGCATGGAATTACGTGCCGCAGCAGATGCTGGTGACGTAGTCCTAGCAAATAATGATGGAACAGTTTCATACGTTTCTGCAGATATCATTAAAGTCCAAACATCTGATGGTGAAGACGTCTATCACCTTCGCAAATTTGATCGCTCAAACCAGGGAACTTGCTACAACCAGCGCCCAATAGTTGATGATGGTGAAAAAGTCACAGCCGGAATGGTTATTGCTGATGGTCCTTCTACTGACCTAGGTGAGATGGCATT
>DBCL01000012.1:8967-9630 GCA_002293025.1 Actinobacteria bacterium UBA959 | reverse complement strand
GCTCGTGGCATTCATGTCATGGGAAGGTCACAACTATGAAGATGCCATCATCTTGAATCAACGCTTGGTTCAAGATGATGTCTTGACCTCTATTCATATTGAAGAATATGAAATTGATGCTCGCGATACCAAGCTTGGTCCAGAAGAAATTACCAGAGATATTCCAAACGTTTCTGAAGAGGTTTTAAAAGACCTTGATGATCGTGGAATTATTCGAATTGGTGCAGAGGTAGTTCCAGGGGATGTGCTCGTTGGAAAAGTGACACCTAAGGGTGAAACTGAGCTAACTCCAGAAGAGCGCTTATTGCGTGCCATCTTTGGTGAGAAAGCGCGTGAAGTTCGCGATACATCACTAAAGGTTCCTCATGGTGAGGGTGGAACAGTTATCTCAGTGAGTGAATTTGAATCCTCTGAGGGTGACGAATTAGCAGCAGGCGTTAATCAGCGAGTTCGGGTTTATATCGCTCAGAAGCGCAAGATCACAGAAGGCGACAAACTTGCAGGCCGTCACGGAAACAAGGGTGTTATTGCACGTATCTTGCCTGCTGAAGATATGCCGTTCTTGGAAGATGGAACTCCAGTAGACATCGTGCTTAACCCACTTGGTGTTCCAAGCCGAATGAACTTGGGACAAGTTTTAGAGACGCATCTTGGTTGGGTTGC
>DBCL01000012.1:134-8894 GCA_002293025.1 Actinobacteria bacterium UBA959 | reverse complement strand
GCATCAAGAACTGCTCCAGCACGAACCCGTATTGCAACCCCAGTGTTCAATGGTGTTCGTGAAGAAGAACTAACAGGATTGCTGCAATCTGCAACTCCTTCTCGCGGTGAATACAACCTGGTTAATGAAACTGGTAAGGCCACACTGTTTGATGGTCGATCTGGTGAGAAGTTCCCAGAGCCAATTGCCGTGGGTTACATGTATATCTTGAAGCTACATCATTTAGTTGATGACAAGATTCATGCTCGCTCAACAGGTCCTTACTCAATGATTACTCAGCAACCTCTTGGTGGTAAAGCACAATTTGGTGGCCAGAGATTTGGTGAAATGGAAGTTTGGGCCTTGGAAGCTTACGGAGCTTCTTATGCACTCCAAGAGCTTTTGACTATCAAGTCAGATGATGTGCTGGGACGAGTGAAGCTCTATGAAGCAATCGTTAAAGGCGAGAACATCCCTGAACCAGGTATCCCTGAATCTTTCAAGGTTCTAATGAAAGAAATGCAATCACTTTGTCTAAATGTTGAGGTGCTATCTAGTGATGGAGCCACAATTTTGATGCGTGATCAAGACGAAGAGGTTTTCCGTACAGCGGAAGAACTCGGTATCGATCTGTCTAGGCGTGAGCCAAGCAGCGTCGAGGAGGTCTGAGGAAACTCCTCAGATAACACTGAATAAATTCATTTCAAGACAACTAAGGAATAACAGTGCTAGATATTAACTTCTTCGACGGATTAAGAATCGGTCTTGCAACGCCCGAGGATATTCGCTCATGGTCATTTGGTGAGGTCAAGAAACCAGAGACGATCAACTATCGCACCCTTAAGCCAGAGAAAGACGGCTTATTCTGCGAGAAAATCTTTGGTCCTACCCGTGACTGGGAATGCTACTGCGGTAAATATAAGCGCGTTCGCTTCAAGGGAATTATCTGCGAACGATGCGGTGTTGAAGTAACGAGAGCCAAAGTTCGCCGCGAACGTATGGGACACATCGAACTTGCTGCACCAGTTACTCATATTTGGTACTTCAAGGGAGTCCCAAGCCGACTTGGTTATTTACTTGACCTAGCGCCAAAGGATCTAGAAAAGGTAATTTACTTTGCCGCTTACATGGTTACTGATGTAGACATTGATAAGCGTCATGAAGATCTTCCAAAACTTGAAGCTGAAGTTGAAGCTGAAAAGAAGAAAATTGCTAAGCGACGCGATGAGGAAATTAACGCCCGAATCAAGAAGCATGAACAAGATATTGCTGAGCTTGAGGCTGAAAATGCTAAAGCTGACATTAAACGTAAGGTCAAAGAAGGTGCCGAGCGTGATGTCAAACGAATTCGATCAGAAGCAGATGTGCAGATCGATCGTCTTGCTCGCGTATTTGATCGTTTCCGTAATTTAAAGGTTCAAGACCTTGAGGGAGACGAACTGCTTTATCGTGAAATGCGAAACAAGTATGGTCGATACTTTGAGGGCTCCATGGGAGCGCAGGCCATTAAGCGTCGTTTGGAAACTTTTGATCTACAAGCTAACTCAACGTTACTGAAGGAAGTTGCTCGCACCGGTAAAGGCGCAAAAAAGACTCGTGCTCTTAAGCGCTTGAAGGTAATCAACGCCTTTATCAGCACTAGTGGATCTCAACGAGGCATGGTTCTTGATGCCGTGCCAGTTATCCCACCTGATCTTCGCCCGATGGTTCAACTTGATGGCGGTAGATTTGCCACTTCAGATCTAAATGATCTTTATCGTCGTGTTATTAATCGTAATAACCGACTAAAGAGGTTGCTTGACTTAGGTGCACCAGAAATCATCGTAAACAATGAAAAGCGAATGCTGCAAGAAGCAGTAGATGCTTTGTTTGATAACGGTCGTCGCGGTCGTCCAGTAACTGGACCAGGAAACAGAGCACTTAAATCATTGTCTGACATGCTTAAAGGCAAGCAAGGACGTTTCCGTCAAAACTTGCTTGGTAAGCGCGTGGATTATTCAGGTCGTTCCGTTATCGTGGTTGGTCCACAGTTAAAGCTGCACCAGTGCGGCTTACCTAAACAGATGGCACTTGAGTTGTTTAAGCCATTCGTGATGAAGCGCTTAGTTGATTTGAATCATGCTCAGAATATTAAGTCTGCAAAGAGAATGGTTGAGCGCTCCCGTTCTGTAGTTTGGGATGTCTTGGAAGAGGTAATTGCTGAGCATCCAGTACTGCTAAACCGTGCACCAACTTTGCATCGCCTAGGTATTCAGGCATTTGAGCCATTGTTGATTGAAGGTAAGGCTATTCAGATTCACCCATTAGTAACCACTGCATTTAACGCAGACTTTGATGGTGATCAGATGGCAGTTCATTTACCGCTTTCAGCTGAAGCTCAAGCTGAAGCTCGAATTTTGATGCTGTCAAGCAACAACATTCTTTCTCCTGCTAACGGAAAGCCAATCACAACTCCAACTCAAGATATGGTTCTTGGAATTTATTTCTTGACTGGTCAAAGTGAGACTGAAATTGGCGAAGGTGGAGCGTATTCATCTGTTTCAGAAGCATTGATGGCATTTGATAAGGGAATACTTAGCATTAGAGCGCAGATTAAGTTGCGTGTCGATGGCGATGTAGTTCCATGGGCAGGGTTCAACCATTTAGATGGTGCAGTACCTGGAACCCCTTACACACTTCACACAACTTTGGGCAGGGCATTGTTCAATGATGCGCTACCTGCTGACTTCCCATTTGTTAATAAGGAAGTTGACAAGAAAGAGTTGGGATCTATTGTTAACGAATTAGCAGAGCGTTATGAGCGAATTGACGTAGCTGCTGCTCTTGACAAACTAAAGGACCTAGGTTTCTACTGGGCAACTCGTTCTGGAGTTACTGTGTCATTTGATGATGTAGTTGCTCCTGCAGAAAAAGCCAAGCTATTGGTTGCTGCTGAAGAGAAAGCCGCCAAGGTAGATAAGAACTTTGAGAGAGGTTTGGTTTCCGATTCAGAGCGTCGCCAAGAGCTCATTGAGATTTGGACTAAGGCCACTGAAGATATTGCTAGAGCAATGGATGCAAACTTCCATGAGTCCAACCCACTTCGCAAGATGGTGGCATCTGGTGCTCGTGGAAACATGTTGCAACTTCGTCAGTTAGCTGGAATGCGTGGATTGGTTTCCAACCCAAAGGGTGAGATCATCCCTCGTCCTATTAAATCTAACTTCCGCGAAGGCCTATCGGTACTTGAGTACTTTATTTCCACTCACGGTGCTCGAAAAGGTCTTGCAGATACCGCACTTCGAACAGCTGACTCTGGTTATCTGACTCGTCGTCTTGTAGACGTATCTCAAGATGTGATCATTCGTGAAGAAGATTGTGGAACTGATCGAGGCATGACTAAGACCATTGGCGTTAAGAACGCAACTGGCCAATTAGTTGTTGCTGATCATGTTGAGTCATCAGTTGTTTCTAGGTATCTATCAGCCGATGTTGTAGCGGGATCTACAACATTAGCGAGTGCAGGTACTGAAGTAACTATGAAGTTAGTTAGCACTTTAGTTGAAGCTGGAGTAACTGAAGTTCGCGCTCGCACCGTATTCACATGTGAAGCCAAATCAGGCATTGGAACATGCGCTATGTGTTATGGACGTTCATTAGCGTCAGGCAAATTAGTTGATGTTGGAGAAGCAGTTGGAATTATTGCTGCTCAATCAATTGGTGAACCAGGCACACAGTTAACAATGCGTACCTTCCACACAGGCGGTGTTGCTGGCGATGACATCACTCAAGGTCTACCAAGAGTTGTTGAGTTGTTTGAGGCGAGAACACCTAAGGCCATGGCTCCAATTGCTGGCTTCGCTGGAACTGTAAAGATCGAGGATGCTGAAAAACTTCGTAAGATCACAATTTTGGCCGGCGATGACAAAGAAGAGACCCATCAAGTACCAAAACGTCAACGCTTATTAGTTCAAGATGGCCAGCAAGTGGAAGTTGGAACCCCACTAGTAGTTGGACCGCTAGACCCTAAGCAGATTCTTGAAGTGCTTGGTATCCGTGCCGTGCAAGCACACTTAGTTGCTGAAGTGCAGAAGGTATACCGCTCTCAAGGTGTATCGATTCACGATAAGCATATTGAAATCATTGTGCGCCAGATGCTTAAGCGTGTAACTATTCTGGAGTCTGGTGACACCGAATTGCTTGCTGGCGAACTTTTGGACCGAGGTGCATTTGAAGATGCCAACCGTAATGCGGTTGCTGAAAATGTAACACCAGCGCAAGGTCGTCCAGTTCTCCTTGGAATTACGAAGGCATCATTGGCTACAGATTCTTGGTTGTCAGCCGCTTCATTCCAAGAGACAACTCGTGTTCTAACTGAGGCCGCAATCAATGGCAAGAGTGATCCATTGCTAGGCCTTAAAGAGAATGTAATTCTTGGTAAGTTAATTCCAGCAGGAACTGGTTTGGGTCGCTACCGAAATGTGAAGGTAGAACCTACTGAAGAAGCTAAGTCAAGCATGTATGCATCGATGTCCACCTACGATGATCTTCCTTACTTTGGTTTCACTGAAGAAACTGGTGAAGCAGTACCACTAGAAGAATATGACTTTGGTGGCTTTGATCAAAGAAGTTAGAACTTATTAAACTAAAAAGAGACCAGGGAAACCTGGTCTCTTTTTAGTTTTGGTATCGAAATACTGCTAAATAAGAAGGATGAATTGGCAGCCATCTAGTTAGCCACCCAGGGAAATGTGGCAGATATGACTGACGCAGAGTTGTAAAACCAAAATCTTCAAACAATTCGTTCACCTGCTTACCAGTTGGACGATAAATATGAGTTGGATCTAAGTCGTAAGACTTGGAATAAATGTACTTAGAGATCCAGTTATTAACAGTTGGCAGATGAACTATGGCCAACCCTCCTGGTTTTATAACTTTGACAATTGACTGCACCGCAGCTTTTGGATCTGATAAATGCTCAATCACATTTACCGCTAGTACTAAGTCACAGGCCTTATCAACTGGCAAGTCTTTTTGGAGATCAGCAACCTTTACTTGACATTGGGGCAATCGAGACGCAGTCACTTGAACTGCATGAGTAGAAATATCTGTTCCATAGATATGAGCAGCACCTTGGAAATGCTGCAATAACCAGCCATATCCACAGCCAACATCGATAACTGTTGCATGACTTAGAGAAACTTCGCCATACCTATTAAATAGGCGAACCAGCAATTTATCTCGCAGCTGATCAATTTTCGTTTGCCCAAGTTGACCAGTTTCATCTTTAGTTTTATAGACGAGCGAAAAATAGTCTGGTGAGTCAGGGTTTATGGATGAATAAGGGTTTGATTCGTGGACCATCTCGACCCCAGTTCTATGCCAAACCAACTTAAAGTTGCGAAACGATAGACCCTGAAATCGGCGCTGGCTAGGGGCAATTTTTGGACGCCTGACCCCCCTTTGACCCCTCAGAAGGTATTCGGTATCTTTCTCCTCCGCGCTCGAAGAAGTTCGAGCCAGCTGCACCACCACCGGCAGTCGCCGATTGGTAAACCTTAGATATTGGGTATTGGCTTTATCTGCCCAAAATCGACGACACACCCGACCGCGGGTGTGGGCAGTGAAGACCAGTTCACGAGGGAGCAAGTAGTGCCAACGATTCAACAGTTGGTTCGTAAGGGCCGCGACGATAAGTCGACAAAGTCCAAGACGCCAGCGCTAAAGGGTTCACCTCAGCGCCGTGGTGTTTGTACTCGCGTCTATACGACTACGCCAAAGAAGCCAAACTCAGCACTTCGTAAAGTAGCTCGCGTTCGCCTTACTTCTGGCATTGAAGTTACCGCCTACATCCCAGGTGTTGGCCACAACTTGCAGGAACATTCAATTGTTCTAGTTCGTGGCGGTCGTGTGAAAGATCTTCCAGGTGTTCGTTACAAAATTATTCGTGGTGCTCTAGATACCCAAGGTGTTAAGGATCGTAAGCAGGCTCGTAGCCGTTACGGTGCAAAGAAGGAGAAGTCCTAATGCCACGTAAAGGTCCAGCCCCAAAACGTCCACTAGTTCATGATCCAGTTTATGGATCACAGGTCGTTTCTCAACTAGTAAATAAGATTCTTACTTCAGGTAAGCGCTCAACTGCTGAAACTATTGTTTATGGTGCATTAAGTGGCTGTAAAGAAAAATCAGGCAATGATCCAATTGCAACATTGAAGCGCGCTTTGGACAATGTTCGTCCAACTCTAGAAGTTCGCTCTCGTCGTGTTGGTGGTGCTACTTATCAGGTTCCGGTTGAAGTTAAGCCAGCTCGCGCAATGACTTTGGCGATGCGTTGGTTGGTTGACTATGCAGCACAGCGTCGTGAAAAGTCGATGACTGAGCGTTTAATGAATGAAATTTTGGATGCTTCAAATGGTCTTGGCGCAGCAGTCAAGAAGCGGGAAGACATTCACAAGATGGCTGAAGCGAACAAGGCGTTCGCTCACTACCGCTGGTAATAGAAGAGAAGAGTCGAAGCTGTGTCAACATCAACGATCGTAGATCTAGCCCAGGTGCGCAACATTGGCATCATGGCTCACATTGACGCAGGCAAAACAACTACTACTGAGCGAATTCTTTTTTATACAGGTATTAACTACAAAATTGGTGAAGTGCACGAAGGTGCTGCGACCATGGACTGGATGGAACAAGAGCAAGAGCGTGGAATCACGATTACCTCTGCTGCAACCACGTGCGAGTGGGATGAGCATGTAATTAACATCATTGATACTCCAGGTCACGTTGACTTCACCGTTGAAGTTGAGCGTTCTTTGCGTGTTCTTGATGGAGCGGTTGCAGTATTTGATGGAGTAGCTGGTGTTGAGCCTCAGTCTGAGACTGTTTGGCGTCAAGCTGACCGCTACAACGTGCCACGTATTTGCTTCGTAAACAAACTTGACCGCACTGGTGCAGATTTCTACCGCTGCGTTGAGATGATTAAAGACCGTTTAAATGCAACAGCCCTAGTACTACAGATTCCAATTGGTGCTGAAGGTGATTTCGTTGGCGTCGTAGACCTTATTGCAATGAAGGCACTTGTGTGGCGAACAGAAGGCAAAGGCGATGAATACTCAACTGAGGAAATCCCAGCAGACCTAGTCGCAAAAGCAAACGAGTACCGTGAACTATTGCTTGAGGTGCTCGCAGACGCAGATGATCAAATTATGGAAGCTGTTCTAGAAGATAGAGTTCCAACCGAATCTGACATTATTGCTGGAATTCGTCGTGCCACCTTGGCCGACAAACTAACTCCAATCTTGACTGGCTCTGCCTTTAAGAACAAGGGTGTTCAACCGATGTTGGATGCAGTAGTTCGCTACTTGCCATCACCACTAGATGTTGGCTCAGTTACCGGCTTTAGGCCAGGTAAAGACCAAACTGAAGAAACTCGTGAACCAAACGACAAGGCACCACTAAGTGCTTTGGCGTTCAAGATCATGACTGATCCACATCTTGGAAAGCTAACTTACGTTCGCATCTATTCTGGAACTTTAGAAACTGGTATGCAGTTGCTAAATGCCACCAAAGATCGCAAAGAGCGCATTGGCAAGATTTATCAAATGCACGCAAACAAGCGTGAAGAGCGCGATAGCGCAACTGCAGGTCACATCGTGGCTGTTATGGGATTGAAAGACACCACTACTGGTGAAACTCTTTGCGACCCTGCTAAGCCAATCGTTTTGGAATCAATGAATTTCCCAGATCCTGTTATCTCAGTTGCTATTGAACCAAAGACAAAGGGTGACCAAGAGAAGCTCGGTATCGCAATCCAGCGCCTAGCTGAAGAGGATCCAACTTTTAGAGTCCACACAGATGATGACTCTGGCCAAACAATTATTGCTGGCATGGGCGAACTTCATCTTGAGGTTTTGGTTGACCGTATGCGCCGTGAGTTCAAGGTTGAAGCAAATGTTGGTCGACCACAAGTTGCCTATCGCGAAACCATCACTCGTAAGGTTGAAAAAATTGATTACACCCACAAGAAGCAAACTGGAGGTTCTGGACAGTTTGGTCGCGTAATTATTAACGTTGAGCCACTAGTTGGATCTGAAGAAAACTACGAATTTGTTAATGAAGTTAGTGGTGGACGTATTCCGCGCGAATACATTCCTTCAGTAGACGTAGGTTGTAAAGAGGCAATGGCTAACGGAATTTTGGCTGGCTACCCACTTGTTGGTGTAAAAGTTACTTTGCTTGATGGTGCTTACCATGATGTTGACTCTTCTGAACTTGCGTTCAAAGTTGCAGGATCCATGGCATTCAAAGAGGGAACTCGTAAAGCTGGACCAGTTTTGCTAGAGCCATTGATGTCAGTTGAAGTTGTTACCCCTGATGACTTTATGGGTGATGTAATTGGAGATTTGAATTCACGCCGTGGACAGATTCAGTCCATGGATGACCGCTCTGGCGCAAAAGTCGTCAAAGCATTGGTACCACTTTCTGAGATGTTTGGTTACGTAGGAGATCTTCGTAGCCGAACACAAGGTCGTGCCAGCTACTCAATGGAGTTTGACTCTTACGCACAGGTTCCAGAACATGTGTCGAAAGAGATCATCGCAAAAGTCAAGGGCGAATAACCCTTAACGATTGCAAACTAGTTAGTTAGTGCAAGCACTAAGTAACTAGCGTTTTATCAGGAAAAGGCCATACCGGCGTTGTCGGGCGGCCGGACAACGCAGGTTCTAGGAGGACCCAGTGGCAAAGGCGAAGTTCGAGCGGACAAAGCCGCACGTCAATATCGGAACCATCGGTCACATTGACCAT
>DBCL01000012.1:0-120 GCA_002293025.1 Actinobacteria bacterium UBA959 | reverse complement strand
TGGAAAGACCACACTTACTGCAGCAATCTCAAAGGTTTTGCACGACAAGTACCCAGATGTAAACCCATTCACACCTTTCGATCAGATCGATAAGGCACCTGAAGAGCGTCAACGCGGTAT
>DBCL01000005.1:2962-4888 GCA_002293025.1 Actinobacteria bacterium UBA959 | reverse complement strand
GTCACTAAACGATTTGCTGATTTAGGTGGAGCAACCACGATGTTGCCAACCAAAGATGCGCAATGGGTTGCCGCAGAATTAGCAAATCGTTTTGGCTTACCGCGCTGGTCTTTCACTTTAAGTGCAACAGATGCCAATAGGTGGGCACTTAGAATTGCACGATTAGTCACTAATCGCCCAAAAGTATTGGTGTTCTCCTACAGCTATCACGGATCAGTAGATGAAGCATTCATAGTTGTTAATCCGCAAGGGCAGCCAGCATCTAGGCCAGGCAATGTGGCACCAGCTGTTGATCCAACCCAAACAACCAGAGTTGTTGAATTTAATGATCTACCAGCATTGAAGACTGCACTGGAACATCTAGACGTGGCGGCAATCTTGATGGAACCAGCACTTACCAACATTGGAATTGTTTTACCAAACCCTGGGTACCTAGAACAAGTGCGTGAACTTGCCACAAAAACAGACACATTACTTATTAACGATGAAACCCACACCTTTAGTGCAGGAGTTGGTGGAGCCACTAAGGCTTATGAATTAAGACCAGACATAATCACTATTGGTAAAAGCCTTGGTGGCGGAATTGCATGTGGTGCATATGGCTTATCTCAAGAAATTGCCGACAAAGTCCTAAATGCAAAAGATGCCGACATCATTGATGTCGGCGGTGTTGGTGGGACTTTATCGGGTAATGCTTTATCAGTTGCTGCCATGCGAGCAACTTTAGAGTCAGTATTAACCCAATCAGCTTTTGAAAAGATGATAAAACTTGCAACCAAATTCACTGAAGATGTTCAAGAGATACTGGATCGCTATCAAGTCCCTTGGAGCATTAGTCAGCTTGGGGCTAGAACGGAATATCGATTCACTAAACCTGCCCCACAAAATGGTGGTCAGTCCGCAGCAGCAAGTGATGAACAGTTAGATGAATATATGCATCTATTTATGCTTAACCGCGGTGTCTTAATGACTCCGTTTCATAACATGGCGTTGATGTGTCCAGCAACCAAGATGAGTGATGTTCAAAAACACACTAAATTGTTTGAAGCGGCAATAAAACAATTATTTAGTTAACACCCAGTCAGGGTTAGTTGTAGTGAACCTAACTTGTGCTTTCAGATACTGACCAATTTTTAGATCATGGTTTTTTGGCAGCAGAATCATGGAAACACTCATATGTGGGGTGTCTACAAAATTGAGCGCCTTACCCTTATAAACAAAAGGTGATCGAGCATCGCCAAGCGCTTCTAGCAACCCAAGAGCGACTGAAACAAGTTTTGATCTAATTCCTGTTGGGGTGGCTGCAGCTCTAAGACCTATACCGTGTTTAGTGCCCCCACTAATGATCGCAACCTGACTCGATCTGATGCGGCGTTGCCCGTATCCAATTCTTGAGTTAACTGCCCTAATTTCTAGAATTTCACCTTCAAGTTGCAGGGCAGATCGATCTCCCAACCAAAGCCCAGTTCCAATTCGCACCCGAAGATTAAGTTGCCTAAATTCTGCTAGAGCAGTTAACTCCGCATTAGTTAAATGACTTGTGTAGAAGTTTATTCTCGTGTTACCTGCTAGTGCATATGAATTAACAACTTCAGCAATACTCTTAACCTGAGCTAAATTCTTTTTGTTGCCAATTGGTAGATGTGTGCCAATGCCGATGACAGAAATGTTCACAGGAATAGATTTCAAAAATGTGCTTAGCTCGGTTAGCTCAATCCCAAAGCGCTGCAAACTAGTTTTAACCTCAACAATAACTTTAGCGTTAGCAGGCAATTTTTCAATTGGACTATGTTGATCAATTGTGTAGATATAATCGTTAGTCTTAATCTCGTCTGAATCTCTAACAGGTTGCAAAACCTGTATTGTGAGTTTTGAATCAGAATTTAAAAAGTTAGCTTCAAGCACAGTGTCTACGGCAACTTCGGT
>DBCL01000005.1:0-2851 GCA_002293025.1 Actinobacteria bacterium UBA959 | reverse complement strand
TGTTTGTGGCAGCATTTAATTCAGACTGGAAAGCATCTAAGTGGCTTTGCCACTTAGATAAATCCACCATCAAAACTAGGCTCACTTAAACCTCCGAGCCAAAGCGTATGCGATCGCAATTGGTTTATTGAGCACGAGATCAAATTCACCCATCCACTGGATTGCTCGACCACCAAGACCAACTTTAAAGTTAATTAACCCAACAGTTGGGTCTAATTGATCCAAGGTTGCAGTTATTCCCCTTAGGTCATAAATATCTGCCCCAACTTTCCGGGCATCTCGAATCATCTGCCACTGAACAGCGTTGCTAGGTCTAAGTTCACGGCCTGCAGTTGAAGAGGCTCCGTAGGCATACCAAACACGTTCATTTATATGTACCCATAGATTTGCAGCAACCACTACACCTTGATGCTCTGCAACATATAGCCTTAACGAATCAGGTTGTTGTTGATTGAACGCATCAAAGTATTTTTCAAAGTAATTAAGAGATCTGGGTGAAAACCCATCACGTTTAGCTGTTTCTAGATAAATTTGATGAAATGCAGATAGATCTGCTTTAGTCCCAATACGAACTTTAACCCCTTCAGACTCAGATTTCTTAATGTTTCGACGCCACTGCTGATTCATCTGCATCAAAAGCTGATCATCAGTTCTACCACTTAATTCAAGCTCAAAAGTAAACCTAGGTTGAACATCTCCAAATGCAGCTGAGGTTGTTTCTTGCTTAAAACCAAATTCTTGTAGCGCATTTCTAATAAGTCCTGCTTGGGCAAAACTTTGATCAGCAGTTAAGTCAGATATCTTTAAAACTGCAGAATCAGCAATACCTGCCTTAATGTTCTCGGCACTCCACACATTCTCAACAACTCTAGGGCCAATCTTTAGCAAAAACACATTTTTTTGTTTTAGAAAACTTTTTAGTGGCAGTAGGAAGCTTTCTAGATCACTCTGCCAGTCAATGACTGGACCTTCAGGAATATATGCCAGCGAGTACTTTTTTAAGAGCGGAACAGATTTGTATAGAACTAAAGCCGCACCAACAGTCTCACCTTGATTATTTCTCCAACCCAAACATTCAAATTTCCAGCCTGTTTTTAACTCTCCCCAGGCAGCAGTTTGCAGAAATGAGACACGACTTGATTTGGCTAAGTAGTTTTCATGCTCAGCCTGAGACAACTTAACTAACTCAAGCATCAACCCAGACGCTTCTTTAGTAATGCAATATCTGCTGCCTGCTCTTCAACTTCACCAGGAGTCTCAGTAATAACAGGTGCGTTAGCAGCCTTTATGCATTCAACTAATTCATCTAAGGCAATCTCGCCCATACCTAGATTGGCATGCCGATCTCGACTGGAATTAAAGGCGTCTTTTGAATCATTAGCGTGGACTAAGTCAATGCGGCCAGTGATTGCTCTTATTTTTTGCACAACATCTGGTAATTCCAACCCACCAGCCCAAGCATGACAAGTGTCTAGGCAAAAACCAACATCAGTGTGACCAACAGCATCCCACAACTTGGCAATGGCTTCTAATTTTCTAGCCATTGCTCGCTCGCCCCCAGCAGTATTCTCAATCAACACAGGTACTTTCATATCAAGCTGATCTACTGCTTTTTTCCAGTTAGCAAAACCAGCTTCTGGTTCATCTTCTTTTGGAACATGACCACCATGCACGATCACACCCCGAGCACCAATTAATGCTGCAGCATCCACTGTCTGCTGCAGCATTTTTCGCGAAGGAATTCGAACTTTACTGTTTGTAGTTGGAATATTGACCAGATATGGAGAGTGCACATACACCCCGATGTTTGCATCAATTAGGGCTTGCTTCATTACTTCAGCCCCACCTGGAAAAGAAAAAGTTGGTGCTGACCAAGATTGCGGATTACCTAGGAATATCTGAACTATCTGAGCATCTCTTTTGTGAGCCTCATTAATGAGGTCTGCAGGGGATACGTGTGCTCCGATTAAGACCATGCAGTAACCCTAAGAGCCCTTAAAGCTTTAGGTGAGCAGCCACAGCATCAGCACCAGAATTGGCCATCAAGATGGTGTAGTGGTTGGTATCTGGAACGGTGATGCATTCAATCATTGGGTATCTATCTAGAGCAGCATCTAATGGTGCTTTTGGGTAAAGCGGAGTTTCTTCATTTTGTAAGCCACGAACAGCCCTAAACAACTGAACTGGGCTTTTTAGGTCAATTAAAGCCTGGTCAATAAAACTACTTCCCCACAAATCTGCAGAATCTTGAGCCACAGCTTCTTTGTTTGTGCTGGGCTGCAAACTTGGCTCGCTACCAACAAGATCATGATCAACATAAGCGAGCATCTCTGATGGAAACTCTGCACTAAATGCTGGATGTGCTCGCCAATAGTCTTGATAGGCAGATTTAGATTCAAAAGTTAGTTCAAGTCTGGCTAAAGCAGGCCCTAAGACCAAAGGCAGTAATTGTTCAAGATCCATTCCTGCAGGAATGGATAAAGGCAACCCACCATCAACTAAGACAATTTTAGAAACTAATTGGGGGTGCAAGGCATTTAAGGCAACTGCTACAAACCCACCCATTGAATGACCCGTAACTAATGGGCTTGATAACTGAAGTTCAGTTATCAAGTCTGCCATATCTTTGGCATGAGTTTTCATGCCAAAAGGTCCCGGCAGATGGTTTGATCTGGCTCGCCCTCTTAAATCTGGCGCATAAACTACATAACCTGCATCCACTAGATGTTTAGCTAAAAATTGCCACGCTAAGTGTGATGATGTGATTCCATGAATTAGTAATGCAGACTTAGTGCCTGTTGAACCATATTGGTAAACACTAAGCAACCCATCTCTAACTTGAACCGTGTGT
>DBCL01000009.1:71802-78743 GCA_002293025.1 Actinobacteria bacterium UBA959 | reverse complement strand
TTACTACAACAGTGGAGAGATGTATCGAAATTAAAGCAAATGTTGGTGAGTCTAGATTCAGCGGTTACAAAGGGCAGAATTCACACCTCATTTCAACAGACAATTGCTGCGACTGGGAGATTATCGAGCACTAATCCAAATTTGCAGAATGTTCCGATAAAAACTGAAGCTGGTAGACAAATACGCGGAATCTTCATCTCAAACCAACCATACGGACAGCTAATCACTGCTGATTATTCTCAAATTGAATTACGAATAATGGCTCACTTAGCGAATGATTCAGCACTTATCGCCGCTTTCGAGTCCGGAGAAGACCTCCATGTTTCGGTTGCTTCAGTCATCTTCGGAGTATCAGCAAGCGAAGTCACCCCGGAACTTCGATCCCAAGTTAAGGCTGTTTCTTATGGCTTGGCCTATGGACTTTCGGCTTATGGGTTAAGCCAAGGCTTGAGGATCGATGTTAATGAAGCGGATCAACTCATGAATAAGTTTTTTGAGAGGTTCTCTGGTGTGCGGGACTACCTTAAAGAAGTAGTTATCCAAGCCCGTTCAAAAGGTTACACCGAAACATTATTGGGACGAAAACGAATGCTCCCAGATTTGAATTCTGATAACCGAGTTGTTCGAGAAATCGCTGAAAGAATGGCTTTGAATGCACCAATTCAGGGAACGGCAGCGGACATTATCAAGATTGCCATGGTTCGAGTTCACAATCGCCTGTCGGAATCAAACTTAAAAGCACGATTACTTTTACAGGTTCATGATGAATTAGTACTTGAAACATCTGATGCGGATGCAGATGCTGTTGTTACATTGGTAAAGAATGAAATGCAAAGTGCCATGCAGTTGAAGGTCAATCTAGATGTGTCTGTCGGTGTTGGAAAATCTTGGCTAAGCGCGGCGCACGGATAAATAGTAGTAAACAACTAATGATTTAACATATCTAAGCACAGATACTATTGAAATTTTTCCTGGTACTCGTAAAGTAGAAGGTCGATAACCATTCCTCAACATCCAATGGAAAAATATACGTTCAATATCAGAAACTTCAGTTTCAGTGAGAGTTTCGCGCCAAGAGCCAACACGACCATCGGTAATGTGGTTGCTTGTCAATCTTGTCTCAACTCGAATTCCCGGGTCTGAATTTATTGCAAGGCTGCGTTCTCGTTGCTTGTCAATATCAAGATCTACGGCTAATTTCTCAATCCATTCCTCATTAACTGTTACGTCGAGAAACTTGGCAAGTGTTGAGATTAGTGCAGGAATATTATCCACAAATTCTTCATAAAAACCTGTCCATAAATCAGGCATCTGCGAGTATATTTTTGCGCCAGTCAATTCTTTCTTCGCAATGTCTAATGCCAACCCAACTCGTGTTGTGTCCAAGACATCAACACGACCCTTTCTTATTAAAGATGCAACTGCATCTCTTGGGTCACGAGCTGTGTAAATGTATTTTGCATTCTGTCTAGGCAGAAAGGGTCTTTGAGCCTTTGGAATAGTATGAATTTTGGTGAGAATTGGTCGGGAATTAGCTGCAATAGAAGATATTTGATCTAATGGAACACCTAAGCCTTCTTTGGGATTAACAACATCTAGATCCCCTTTGGCCTCTAACAATGCGCGAGTTATTTGAAAAACTAAGGTGGAACCAGATCGGCGCATACCGCATACGATGATGAACACACCCAGATCGTAGGGGATTTCTCTGTTAGATAGGCTTAGCCACTGCTTATTTGGCCTTAGTCAGACCTAGGACTGGGGTTTGTGGCAACACCCAAATTGGCATCCCTACGACTTAAATGTCCCTACGAGAGTTGTTTATGACTGTTTCCGCTGTTACACCTAATGTTGCAATTAATGATATTGGTTCCGCTGAAGATTTCCTAGCTGCTATTGATTCAACTATTAAGTATTTCAATGATGGTGATTTAGTCACCGGTACTGTTGTAAAAGTTGATCGTGATGAAGTTCTTCTTGATATTGGGTACAAAACCGAAGGCGTAATCCCTGCCCGCGAATTGTCTATCCGGCAAGATGTTGACCCAACTCAGTTGGTGTCCATTGGTGATGCAATCGAAGCTTTGGTTGTTACAAAGGAAGATAAAGATGGACGCCTAATTCTTTCTAAGAAGCGTGCTCAGTATGAAAAAGCTTGGGGTAGCATCGAAGCCGTTAAGGCTGCAGATGGTGTTGTTACTGGTGTGGTTATCGAGGTCGTTAAGGGTGGTTTGATTGTTGACATTGGTCTTCGCGGATTCCTTCCCGCTTCCTTAGTTGAGATGCGCAGAGTCCGAGATTTGGCTCCTTACATTGGTAAAGATATCGAAGCCAAAATTATTGAATTGGACAAGAATCGCAATAACGTTGTCCTTTCGCGCAGGGCATTCTTAGAATCGACGCAATCTGAAGTGCGCAGCACATTCTTGAATAATCTTGCTAAAGGCCAGATTAGAACTGGTGTGATTAGCAGCATAGTTAATTTTGGAGCTTTCGTAGATCTTGGGGGTGTTGACGGCTTGGTTCATGTTTCAGAACTTTCTTGGCAGCACATCGAACACCCGAATGAGGTTGTTGAAGTTGGTAAGGAAGTAACTGTTGAGGTTTTGGAAGTTGATATGGAACGCGAACGAGTTTCCTTATCACTTAAGAGCACTCAAGAAGATCCATGGCAAGCATTTGCTCGTGAACATGGAATTGGTCAAGTAGTACCAGGAAATGTTACAAAACTTGTTCCATTTGGAGCATTTATCAAAGTTGCTGAAGGCATTGAAGGATTAGTTCATATTTCAGAGTTAGCAGAAGATCATGTTGAAATCCCAGAGCAGGTAGTGTCTGTAGGGCAATCTGTTTCAGTTCGAGTAATCGATATCGATCTAGAGCGTCGACGCGTATCTTTGAGTATGAAACAAGCAGCCGCTGGCTCATCTGAAGTTCATGATGCATTTGATCCTTACGCATATGGCATGCCAGCTAGTTTTGATGAAACGGGTAAATACATCGGTCCCGATGGCTTCGATCCTGAAACTGGTGAATGGAAACCAGGTTTTGATGATCAAAGACTTGAGTGGGAGCGTCAGTACAACGAAGCGTTGGCAAAATGGGAAGCTGTTAAAGCTGCCAAAACTGTTAAATCTGATAGCTAATAAGCAGAAGAGCAATTGCTCATGCGAAGAATTGCGATCACTGGCGGCATAGCAACCGGCAAGTCGACACTGAGATCACGGCTGATTAGCCGTGGTCTTCGTGTTTTAGACGCAGACGAGTTGGCTCATGAGTGTTTACGTGAAGAAACTATTCGATCTTTAATCGCTGCTCGATTTGGCCCAGAAATCCTTGGAGTTAACGGCGAGATAGATCGTAAATCACTGAGTTCTTTAGCTTTTGATAATGGCAGCCATCTTGAGTTTCTGGAGAGATTGATTCATCCGTGTGTGAATGCGAAAATAGATCAGATAGCTGGAAATCAGTCAGGAATGCTCTTTGTTGAGGTACCACTCCTGCAATCAGCACGCAAGTATGATTTGGTGATAAATGTTCATTCTCCTTTAGATGTCAGAATTGATCGATTACAATTAAGGGGATTGTCTCCAGAGGAATCAGCGCGAATAATGAGTCATCAAGCGAGCGATCTCGAATATGCTCAAAGTGCTGATTTCCAAATAGACGGCACTTTGAGTCCTAAAGCTTTAGATGCGGCTTTGGATGCAATCTTGGATGAACTTCAAGGGGATTCTCGATGAGTGGTGGCGTACCACAAGACGTGAGAGAAATACGTGAGCTACTCAACTCTGTTCGGGTTAACAAATTGTTCAAGGTTATTTCGCCACATACACCAAGCGGGGATCAGCCAGCAGCTATAGCTGAGATTACCAAACGAGTAAACACTGGTGAAAAAGATGTAGTGCTGCTTGGCGCTACGGGAACAGGAAAGTCTGCCACTACTGCTTGGTTGATTGAACAGATTCAACGTCCAGCATTAATCATTGAACCGAATCGGACTTTAGCCGCACAAATGGCTCAAGAGCTTCGTGAAATGTTTCCAGAGAACAAAGTTGAATATTTCGTTTCCTATTACGACTATTACCAGCCTGAGGCCTACATTCCTCAAACTGACACTTTTATTGAAAAAGATTCTTCGATCAATCAAGAAGTAGAGCGCTTGAGGCATTCAGCCACTAATTCACTTCTGACTCGAAGAGACGTGATTGTGGTGGCTTCGGTGTCTTGCATTTATGGCTTAGGTCACCCAGCAGAATACTTGAAACGAATGATTATGATCAGCAAGGGTGAAATTCTCCCTAGAGATCAGATTCTAAGAAAATTTGTGCAAATGCAGTACACCAGAAACGACATAGGTTTTGTTCGAGGAACTTTTCGAGTTCGCGGAGACACTATTGAGATAATTCCTATGTATGAAGAGCTGGCCATTCGAATTGAAATGTTTGGTGATCAGATTGAAAGAATAATGGTTATGCACCCAGTAACTGGGGAAGTTCTATCAGATACTGATTCCATCACAATTTTTCCCGCCTCTCATTATGTTTCTTCCTCTGAGCAAATGCACAGGGCTTTAGGTCAGATTAAGCAGGAACTGGCGGACAGGCTAGTCGCATTCAAAGAACAAGGGAAACTACTAGAAGCTCAACGAATTGAAATGCGAACTACATTTGATATTGAGATGCTGACTCAAACTGGTGTTTGCTCCGGTGTGGAAAATTACTCAAGGCATATGGATGGCCGAGATCCAGGCTCTGCACCGCATTGTTTACTCGATTATTTCCCTGACGATTTTTTACTTGTTGTAGATGAATCCCACGTAACCATCCCACAGTTAGGAGGGATGTATGAAGGTGACGCCTCAAGAAAAAGGACGCTAGTAGAACACGGATTTAGATTGCCATCCGCATTAGATAACCGTCCACTCAAATTTACAGAGTTTCAAGAGCGGATTGGCCAAACATTGTATTTATCAGCTACTCCAGGACCATATGAATTGAACATTGTTCAAGGCGATGTGGTTGAACAAGTTATTCGTCCTACAGGTCTTGTTGACCCATCAATCTCAGTTAGGCCTACCAAAGGGCAAATAGATGATCTGCTTTCTGAAATCCACGCAAGAGTAGAAAAGCAAGAGCGAGTGTTAGTAACCACGCTCACCAAGAGAATGGCTGAAGAATTAACTGATTACTTATCGGAACAAGCGATCGCAGTTCGTTATCTGCATTCAGATGTTAAGACTTTAGAACGGGTTGCTCTATTGAGAGGTTTACGTCTTGGTGAGTTTGATGTTTTAGTAGGGATTAATCTACTTCGGGAAGGGTTAGATCTACCGGAAGTTTCCTTGGTTGCAATTCTCGATGCGGATAAAGAAGGATTCTTAAGATCTGAACGATCGTTAATTCAAACTATTGGACGTGCTGCAAGAAATGTAAGTGGAGCCGTAATTATGTACGCAGATAAATTAACAGATTCCATGCGCAAGGCGATTGATGAAACTGAAAGGCGTCGGAATCTACAAATTGATTACAACCTAAAGCACGGCCTTGATCCCAAACCGCTACAGAAGAAGATTTCAGATATTTCAGCTATGTTGGCTCAAGAAGAAATTGAGAATGAAGAATTTGGTCAGAAAAGAACTAAAACATACCGAAAAGTAACAGAAGAAATCATAAGTTTCGATGACATGTTGGATCTAGTAACAGATTTGACCGCTCAAATGCGGGTGGCGGCCGAACGTTTAGAATTTGAGATTGCCGGGAGCTTAAGAGATGAGATTCAAGAAATTAAACGTGAAATGCGCCAACTAAAAGGTGCAGGCATGGAGAATTCGAGTACTCTTCACCAAAAAAGGAGATCTTAAATGACCCCGATGTGGATCTGGGCTGTAACTATCGCTGTAGTGGTAGTTGTTTACACAATAGAAACGATTTGGGCCTTTAAACATCCCCACGAAATCCCGATGAAAGAAGCTGCCTTCTGGGTAAGTTTCTATTTTGTGGCTGCCATGTTGTTCGCAGCTAGTTTATGGTTCTGGCGTGGACATGATATTGGGATCGAGTTTGTCGCTGGTTACATAACTGAGTTAAGTTTGAGCGTAGATAATTTGTTTGTATTCATCATCATTATGGCGTCTTTCTCAGTGCCATCAATTTACCAACAGACGCTATTGCAGATGGGAATAGTTGGAGCATTAATTCTCAGATTTGCCTTTATTCTTGCGGGAGCAGCAGCGATTGAAAGATACTCTTGGATGTTTTACATTTTTGGTGCATTCTTACTTCTCACGGCCATCAAGCTTCTGCGGCAGAAACATAATCTTGCTGAGATGCCAAAAAGCAATTTAATTATTTGGTTGGAGAAACGAATTCCACTGACCAGCGAATACCATGGAAATAAGTTCAAAGTCAAGATAGATGGCAAGCTCATGTTTACGCCAATGGTGATAGTGATTATCTCAATCTTTATGACCGACCTTATTTTTGCTTTAGACTCTATCCCTGCTATTTATGGTTTAACCAAAGACCCTTACATTGTTTTCACCGCTAATGCTTTTGCACTTATGGGATTGCGTCAAATGTATTTCCTTCTTGGAGGATTGTTAACCCGATTGGTTTACCTGTCCTTTGGGTTAGCTTTTATTTTGGCCTTCATCGGCGTTAAATTACTATTACATGCACACAAGGAAGCTGGATTTAATGTGCCTGAAATTGATACGTTCGTTTCACTCGGGGTCATTATTACCACATTAATCATTACGGTTGGATTGAGTCTGCGAGCCACTAGAGACAAGCAGCCTATGCCAGTTGGTATTGGCGAAGGCCTTGATCAAATAGCGGAAAACAAACGTGAGAAGCATTAGTGATAGAACGCCTAATCGTTCGGGGCGCACGCGAGCATAACCTCAAGAATGTTGATTTGGATCTTCCTCGGGATCAGCT
>DBCL01000009.1:51872-71729 GCA_002293025.1 Actinobacteria bacterium UBA959 | reverse complement strand
ATTTTTGCTGAAGGTCAGCGTCGTTATGTTGAATCCCTGAGCGCTTATGCAAGACAGTTCTTAGGGCAGATGGATAAGCCCAACGTGGATTTTATCGAGGGGTTGTCACCAGCGGTATCTATAGACCAGAAATCAACAAACAGAAATCCTAGATCCACAGTTGGAACTATTACCGAAGTTCATGATTACCTCCGGTTACTTTATGCCAGAGTAGGTCAGCCACATTGCCCGACATGTGGGCAAAAGATAGAACGCCAAAGTGCACAGCAAATAGTAGATCAAGTACTTGATTTGCCAGAAGGCTCGAAGTTCATGGTTTTGGCACCAGTTGTTCAGGCACGCAAAGGGGAGTTTGTTGATTTATTGCGTTCCTTGCAATCTCAGGGATTTGCTAGAGCGAAGATTGATGGAACCGTTTACGAATTAACAGATGTGCCGTTGCTAAAAAAGCAGGAGAAGCATTCAATTGATGTCGTAGTTGATCGGTTAGCTGTTCAAAAGAATGCTAAGTCCAGACTCAATGACTCTATCGAAGTTGCACTTCGACTTGGTAAGGGAACAGTTTTCATCGAATTTGTTGAAGGTGATAAGGAGATTCTTCTTTTTAGTGAACATTTAGCTTGTTTAAAGTGCGGAGTTTCTTACGATCAGTTAGAGCCTAGGTCCTTTTCTTTTAATTCACCTTTTGGAGCATGTGCTGTTTGCGCCGGGTTAGGAATTCAGATGATCGTTGATGAAGCTTTAGTAATTCAAGATGATGAGCTATCTCTTGAAGAAGGCGTAATCGCACCATGGGCTTCTGGAATGATGGCCGATTTTTACTACAAAGTTCTCTTCGCTTTAAGTCAAGAAGTGGGGTTTAAGTTTGATGCCCCTTGGAGAAGTTTGCCTGCGAAAGTACGGAAAACAATTCTTGAAGGAACTGGTGAAGAACTTAACGTTAAATACAAGAACAGACATGGCAGAGCAAGAAGTTTTAATACAGTATTTGAGGGTGTTATGCCCTATATTCAAAGGCGTCATTTAGAAGCTGAATCTGATTCTTCCAGGGACCGTTTTGCTGGGTATATGCGTGAACATCCCTGTCCAGGCTGTAAGGGAGCAAGGTTAAAACCTCTCATCCTGAGCGTTAAATTACATAAAATGTCTATTGCCGAACTGAGCGCCATGAGTATTGGTCAATTATCCGCTTGGATCGATGCTTTGAAACTCACTAAAAAGGAAGCGCTGATTGGAGAGCGGGTCCTAAAAGAAATTCAGGAACGACTGAGATTCTTGCTTGATGTTGGGTTGGATTATCTGAGTTTAGAAAGAGCGGCGAGTTCTCTTTCTGGCGGTGAAGCGCAGCGAATTAGACTCGCAACTCAGATTGGAGCGGGTTTGGTAGGGGTTTTGTATGTCCTGGACGAACCTAGTATCGGATTGCATCAACGAGATAATGAGCGATTAATCTCTACACTTGTTCGCTTGCGCGACTTGGGGAACACGTTGATTGTTGTTGAACATGACGAAGACACGATCAAAGCTGCGAATTGGATTGTTGATATTGGTCCTGGGGCTGGTGAATTTGGTGGAGAAATTGTTCATTCTGGTTATCTTTCGGAATTACTTGACAACTCGAAATCAATTACTGGGCAATACTTATCGGGAAAGCGAAAAATCGAAACTCCGAAGAATAGGAGACCAGTTGATTTAGAAAGAGCCGTAAGTGTTCTAGGGGCTAGTGAACACAATCTAAAGAATATTGATGCTGTTTTCCCGTTAGGTGTCCTAATTAGTGTTACAGGTGTTTCAGGGTCTGGGAAAAGTACCCTTGTTAATGATGTTTTACATGCGGGTCTTTCAAGAGAGATCAATGGAGCGTCAGTCGTACCCGGCAAGCACAAGCGAATCAAAGGTATCAATCAGCTGGACAAGATAGTTCACGTGGATCAAAGTCCAATAGGGCGCACGCCTAGATCGAATCCCGCTACATACACCGGGGTGTTTGATTCTATCAGAAAGCTTTTCGCAGATACTGAGGAAGCGAAGATAAGGGGATATCAACCTGGGCGTTTCTCTTTCAATGTAAAGGGTGGGCGTTGCGAATCTTGCAGTGGTGATGGCACTATTCGGATAGAGATGAACTTCCTACCTGATGTTTATGTACCGTGTGAAGTGTGCCAAGGGGCTCGGTACAACAGGGAGACCTTAGAAGTGCATTATCGAGGGAAGTCAATCTCAGACGTTCTCAACATGTCCATCACAGAAGCAGCCGAATTCTTTCAAGCTATTCCAAGTATCAATAGATTCATGCAAACACTTTTAGATGTTGGATTGGGATATGTTCGTTTAGGCCAAAGCGCTCCAACTTTATCTGGAGGAGAAGCTCAGCGGGTTAAGTTGGCCACTGAACTGCAAAGAAGATCCATGGGTAGATCCTTCTATGTCTTGGACGAACCAACAACGGGTTTACATTTTGAGGATGTCCGTCGGCTTCTAGAGGTGCTAAATAGGTTGGTTGATCAAGGCAATACCGTTGTGGTCATTGAACACAACCTAGATGTGGTTCGTGTCAGCGACTGGGTCATAGACCTAGGACCAGAAGGCGGTTTTAAAGGTGGCACGATTGTGTGTACAGGCACCCCTGAGCAAGTTGCCAAACATCCAACAAGTTATACCGGCAAGTTCTTAAAAACTGCATTAGTTAATCATCGATAAGAGTCCGCACTATGCGATATGAATGGCAGCCAAGCACCAAATTAATACCCATTTCTGCCGGCGTTTATCGATTCATTACAAAGACTTCTTCAGGTGAGGAAACCATTTATGTGGGTAAGGCCAAGAATCTTCGCAACAGACTTACAAGTTATTTTCAAGATCCAAGCAACCTCCATGAGCGAACCGCGTCGATGGTTAAGACAGCCACGGAAGTTAAATGGACAGTTACCCAAACTGAAATAGAAGCGTTGCAATTGGAGTTTGCTTGGATTAAATCTTACAATCCAAGGTTTAACATCAGATTTCGTGATGATAAGTCTTACCCTTACCTCTCAATCAGCATGCAAAACGAAATTCCTAGAGTTCACTCAACTCGTACCAAGCGAAAGGATGGCGCTCGGTATTTTGGTCCATATCCCAACCCAAGAGATGTGCGCGATGCAATTGAACTTCTTTTAAGGGTTTTTCCAGTTCGATCTTGCTCGGATTCTATTTTGGCACAACACCAACGAGCAAAAAGACCTTGCCTGTTAGGTCATATTGGTCGATGTTTAGCACCCTGTGTGGATAACTCAGGAATTGCTGAACACAAGATCGTTGCCCGCGATCTAGAAACATTTCTTGGGGGTTCAGCAAAACAAGCTATGGCAACATTGGTTTCAAAAATGAATGATGCGAGCGCAGCCGAGAGGTTCGAAGAGGCAGCTCGAATTAGAGATCAAATCAATGCAGTCGAAGAAATACTTAAGAAGAGTTTGGTTTCAATTGAACAGGATTTAAGTGCAGATTTTATAGGCGTTGCAAGTAGTGGTCTGGACGCTGTAGTGGTTGTAATGCAAGTAAGAGAAGGCCGTTTAGTGGGTGAAAACCGATTGTTAGTTGATGCCATTGATGCAGTTTCTGATCAAGAACTTCTAGTTAACTTTATAATGCGAAATTACACAGGTCCCGAAGCAATGTCAGCAATATGTGTTGGAATTCAATTAGATGAATTATCAAAAATTGAAAAAGTTTTAAAGAATCTACGCAATTCAGCAGTGACTATACAGTGTCCCGTACGTGGGGAGAAACAGCGAGTCGCCAAATTGGCGCAAATGAATGCGGAAGCCGGTCTAATTCATCATCAGCAAAAGATGCTATCTAACCTGGCCAGCCGCAGTGAAGCACTAGCTGAGTTAGCCGCAGCATTGAAGTTAAACGCAGCCCCATTGCGAATTGAATGCGTGGATGTGTCTCATCTGCAGGGAACAGATCGAGTTGCAGCCGTCGTTGTATTTGAAGATGGAATGCCCGCTCGCTCAGAGTATCGGTCATATGTCCTAGAGCATCCAGGAGATGATTTAGCTGGAATCAGTGAAGTGATCAGCAGACGTATCCATCGTTATGCCGAAAATGGGAATAGGTATCCAACTAATTTACTGGTTATCGATGGGGGTCCATTCCAAGCGCGTGCTGCGGCTGAAGTCCTCAAAGCTAACGGTATAGAAATCCCAGTTATTGGTTTGGCTAAGAGATTAGAAGAAGTTTGGTGGCCAGGGGGGGCAACTCCTTTGATGTTACCAAGAAGTTCTAAAGCTCTCTATTTGCTTCAACAGATCAGAGATGAAACTCACCGACGAGCGATAACTCACCATCGTTTGCGGCGATCAAAACGGTCCACGAAGTCAATTTTAGATGATATTCCAGGAGTCGGACCTAAGAAAAGAAACATGCTGTTGAAGCAGTTTGGTGGAGTAACGGGCTTAAGAGCTGCAGGTATTCGAGATTTGGAACTTATCGATGGCATCCAGGGCCCTCTCGCCGCAAGAATTTACCGAGAATTACATCTTGATGCTTCAAAACCTGATTAGATCAGCCCTGTAAGGAGCGAAATTGAAGATAGTTCTAGTAACTGGAATGTCTGGCGCAGGCCGATCTACGGCAGCTCGAGCGCTGGAAGACCAGGGTTATTTTGTGATGGACAACATTCCACCGGCCTTGATCGTGAAGGCTCTTGATTTATTATCAGATCAAGTAGCGAAGGCAGCTATCGTGATCGATGTCCGCGGAGGCGGTTCATTACCTCAGTCAATAGATGCGATTAATACACTCAAAAGTTTGAAAGTTGATATCTCAATACTGTTTTTGGATGCACAAACAGATGAACTTGTGCATCGCTTCGAATCAAGTCGAAGGCCACACCCTTTACAAACCGGGGCAGGGTTGTTAGAAGCGATTAATACCGAGAGATCTTTGTTAGGTGATTTAAGGTCACAGGCAGATCTGATTATTGATACGACTGGTTTATCACCGCATGATGCCAGGAGAGCTATTGAAGTTGCTTTTGATGCTAGCGAGGAGGCAAAGGTTGTTGTAACTCTAACTTCCTTTGGGTTTAAACATGGAACTCCGATAGATGCTGATTTGGTGTTTGATGTTCGTTTCTTGCCTAACCCCCATTGGAATCCAGTTCTAAAGCCGCTTTCTGGCAAGGATGAACTTGTCAATGACTTTGTGATGTCTCAACCGATCTCAGTTAAATATTTGGATCAGATTCAGGCAGTTGTAGAGACTGCTATTTCAGGGTACTTAGAGGACAGCAAAAGGTATTTGACAGTGGCGATAGGTTGCACTGGTGGAAGGCATAGGTCTGTAGCGATGGCTGAAAACTTGGCAAGTCGCCTTGTTAAAGACCACGTTGAAACTTATCTAGTACACAGAGATTGTGACCGCGACTAAAGGATTGAGAGTTTTTTCGATATGGCGATGACTTCTGCAGTTAAAGATGAACTAGCGCGACTAACTGTTTCTAAAACTAGTTGTCGTAAAGCCGAGGTGACCGCACTTTTGCGATATGCAGGTTCGTTGCATATTGTCAAAGGATCGATAGTTGTCGAAGCTGATCTGGATAGTGGGGCAACAGCTCGACGCCTGAGACAAGATATATTTGATTTATACAACCACGAAGCTGAATTAAGCACTGTTAGTGGAAGTTCTTTGAAGAAAAACACTCGATACATTGTTCGAGTTTCTACTGGTGGTGAGGCGTTAGCTCGACAAACTGGGTTAGTTGATTCGAACATGAGACCAATTCGAGGTTTACCTGCCGTTGTGGTTAACGGCGAGATTGCAGATTGCGAAGCGGTTTGGCGGGGGGCATTTTTGGCCAGAGGTTCTTTAACTGAGCCTGGAAGATCTTCTGCGATGGAAGTTAGTTGTCCAGGGCCAGAAGCTGCATTGGCTTTAGTTGGTTCAGCTCGACGTCTAGGCATTGCTGCAAGAGCTCGTGAAGTTCGTTCGGTAGATCGAGTTGTTATCAGAGACGGAGACGCGATTAGTGCAATGCTAACTCGAATAGGAGCACATGCTGCAGTTGCAGTTTGGGAAGAACGAAGAGTTCGCAGAGAGGTTAGAGCGGCTGCAAATCGTTTGGCTAATTTCGATGATGCGAATATGCGTAGATCAGCTCGGGCTGCAGTTGCAGCTGGAGCTAGAGTTGGGCGGGCATTAGAAATTCTAGGAACTGATATCCCTGAACATTTACTGGCAGCTGGAAATCTGCGTATGCAAAATCCGCAGGCCAGTCTTGAAGAACTAGGGACTCTGGCGGATCCTCCTCTTACCAAAGACGCAGTTGCTGGGCGTATTCGAAGGTTACTTGCAATGGCAGATAAAAGGGCTCGAGATCTGGGTATTCCAGATACGGAAGCTGCTTTAGGGCCAGAGATTCTAGATCTGGACTAAATAGGATCAAGTTTTTTGGATCAGGGTAGACTTGATCAAAAGTAAAGCGATTGCATAGGAGTAACAGTGGCAGTCAAGGTTGGTATTAACGGTTTTGGACGAATTGGAAGAAACTATTTTCGTGCTCTATTAGATCAAGAGCGTAATGGTTACGTTGTTGGTTCTACCTGGGCAAAACCTGCAGATATCGAAATTGTGGCCATTAATGATTTAACTGACACGAAAACTTTGGCTCATTTATTGAAGTATGACTCAGTTTTGGGCAGGTTCAATGGAACAGTAGATTTCACAGAAGATTCTCTAGTGGTTAATAACCGAACCATCATGATTACTAAAGAGAAGGATCCTGCTTTACTTCCATGGAAGAAATACGGAGTTGAAGTTGTCATTGAAAGTACTGGCATTTTCACAGATTCGCGCGCGAAGTTGCATTTAAATGCTGGGGCGAAGAAAGTTCTGATCTCAGCACCTGCTAAGGATGAAGACATTACTGTGGTCATTGGTGTGAATGATCATCTTTATGATCCAAAGATTCATAACGTGGTATCAAACGCTTCTTGCACAACAAATTGCCTGGCCCCAATGGCTAAAGTAATTCACGAAAATTTTGGAATTGAAAAAGGTTTGATGACCACCATCCATGCTTATACAAACGACCAGAGGACGCTTGATTTTGCTCACACTGATCTTAGAAGAGCACGAGCTGCTGCAATCAACATGATTCCTACCACAACCGGTGCTGCTAAAGCGATTGCACTTGTAATGCCTGAATTGAAGGGCAAACTTGATGGTTACGCGATGAGAGTTCCAGTTCCTACCGGTTCAGCAACTGATTTAACTGTTAATTTAACCAAGCAAGTGTCTGTTTCCGAGATTAACGCAGCGCTAGAAACTGCAGCGAACGGGGCCTTAAAAGGAATTTTAGCTTTTGTAACTGACCCGATTGTCTCAACTGACATTGTTACGGATCCTCATTCTTCCTTAATTGACGCTGCGCTCACAACGGTATTGGGCGATATGGCGAAGGTAGTTTCTTGGTATGACAACGAATGGGGCTACAGCAATCGTCTAGTTGATTTAACCAGAATGGTTGCAGCCAAGCTGTAACTATGCGCACACTTGATTCTATAGACGTCACCAACAAATCAGTTTTACTTAGGGCTGATTTAAATGTGCCATTTAATGACGGTGTGATATCAGATGAAGGCCGTATTTTAGCTTTGCTGCCAACTCTAAATGAGTTGATACAAAAGAACGCTAAGTCCATAATGATTGTTGCTCATCTAGGCAGACCAACTTCTGCATCTGATACTAGGTTTTCGCTGCATCCCATTCAGAAGAGGTTAGAAGTTTTGTTAAACACCCCAGTTACTTTAGTATCTCATGAAGAGGCATTCGCCCAAAACTTCAACTTAAACTCAATAGGGCGAATATCTCTGCTGGAAAACATCCGATTCGATTCCAGGGAAACGAGTAAAGATCCAACCAAACGCATGGAACTGTCTCGACTGCTTGCTGCTCAGTTTGATGTATTCATTTCGGATGGATTCGGAGTTGTCCACCGAAAGCAAGCAAGCGTAACTGAGGTTGCAAATTTGCTTCCATCTGCAGTGGGAAGGCTAATCGAGAAAGAAACATCTGTATTTGATTCAATTTTGAATAAGCCCAACCGTCCATACACAGTGATCATGGGTGGTGCCAAAGTTGCTGACAAACTCGCGGTGGTCAAGAGATTACTGAATGTTGCAGATTGCCTCATTATCGGTGGGGGAATGGCATACACCTTTTTGCACGCAAAAGGTTTTGAGGTTGGACGATCTTTACTCGATCTAGAGTCTTTATCAGACGTTAAAGATTGTATGGACCAAGCGCAAGATAGGGGCGTTCCAATTCTGCTTCCTATTGATTTAGTTGTTGCCAAAGAATTCTCAGTAACTACTGAGTCAAAGATTGTGGATATTGACCAAGTTGGATCTGATTGGATGGGTCTTGATATTGGTCCTAAAACAAGAATACTTTTTGCAGAACAGATTCAAAAATCAGCAACCATTGTTTGGAATGGTCCGATGGGAGTTTTTGAATTGGATCCATTTAGCGCTGGAACCCTTGCGATTGCTCAAGCAATGGCCAATACGGATGGGTTTACAGTTATTGGTGGAGGAGACTCGGCAGCTGCTGTCCGGAAATTTGGAATTGATGAGACTAGATTTAGCCACATCAGCACTGGCGGTGGCGCATCTTTAGAGTATCTAGAGGGCAAGGAACTACCCGGACTAGCCGCTATTGGGGAGAAGTAAGTGACTCGTAAACCATTGATTGCAGGAAATTGGAAAATGAACCTCAATCATCTTGAGGCAATAGCTCATGTCCAAAGATTAGCTTTCTCTCTAAAAGAAGAAGATTTTGAAGAAGTAGATGTTTTAGTCTTACCACCGTTCACTGATATGAGATCTGTGCAAACGCTCATTGATGCTGATCGTCTACGCATAGCATTTGGAGCTCAGGACCTCTCTGATAAAGATAATGGCGCTTACACTGGCCAAATTTCTGGTGTATTTCTCTCAAAATTAGGATGCAAGTACGCACTTACGGGTCATTCAGAACGTCGCGGAATAAACGCAGAGTCTTCAGAACTTGTGATGCAAAAAACTAAAGCGGCGCTGAGAAATAATATTACCCCGATCGTTTGTGTTGGTGAACCATCAGATATCCGCAAGAACGGGAATCATGTGACTTACACCCTCGATCAACTTGAGCAATCTTTGTCCGATCTAACTAAGGAAATGATCAAAGATATTGCTATTGCGTATGAGCCGGTATGGGCTATCGGAACTGGCGAAATAGCCACACCTCAAGATGCTGAGCAAATGGCTCTAGAGATTCGAAATTGGCTTGTTGATCGAACCTCCTTAACTATTGCCCAAGGGATGCGGATTCTCTACGGAGGTTCAGTTAAATCTTCGACAGCTGCTGGAATTATGGCTATGCCAAATATTGACGGGCTACTGGTAGGTGGGGCATCCATAGATCCGGATGAATTTGTGGGCATTTGCCGGTACCGACTCGCTGGTGTCTGACCCTCAAGTTACTATTCGCACTTCCAAGGAGACAAAGTGATTATTGGTTTACAGGTAGTTCTAGTCCTAACTAGCGTGCTTTTGATTGTTTTAATCTTGCTTCATCGAGGACGCGGTGGCGGAGTATCTGACTTATTTGGTGGTGGATTCTCGTCAAGTTTGGGCGGGTCCAGCATCGTTGAAAGAAACTTGGATCGAATTACTATTGCAACTGGTTCAATTTGGATAGCTTGCGCTATCGGCCTTGGCTTGTTGATTTAGTTCTAGGAGTATTAAATGGCAGGAAGCGCTATCAGAGGAAGTCGTGTAGGCAGTGGCCCAATGGGCGAAGCCGAACGTGGTGACTCCGCGCCCAGAATGCGAGTTTCCTACTGGTGTGCTGAGTTACATGAAGCCCGACCTTCATTTGCCGTAGATGCAGAAGTTCCGGACCTGTGGGATTGCCCAAAATGTGGATTACCTGCTTCTCGAGATAAGAACAATCCGCCATCAGCCCCAAAGAATGAACCTTACAAAACTCATTTGGCTTATGTGAAGGAACGCAGAAACGACACAGATGGTGCCGACATATTGGGTGAAGCATTAGCGGCTTTGAAAGCTAGGGCTAAGCCTTAATTAGGTCTTTAACGGACTTGACGATGTTAGCGACAGTTACTCCGTTAAGTTCGAACAAATATTCTGGCGTGGCTGATGCACCGAAATTATTAACACCAATGGTTGTTCCCATACCGCCAATGTAACGATGCCACCCCAAAGTTGAACCAGCCTCAACTGATACACGAGGAATGTCAATTCCTAGAACGGATTCTTGGTACTTGGTAGTTTGCTCATCAAACCATTCCAGACATGGTGCTGAAACAACTCTGATTGAAATTTTTTCTTTGGCTAATTCTTGTGCTGCCAAAAGAGCCAGTGAGACCTCTGACCCGGTTGCAATGACAACCGCAGAAATCTCATCACCAGTTTCATGTAGCACATAGGCGCCATGTTTAACTGGTGGATTATCGGTAATGGTTGGCACATTTTGTCTCGTCAAAACCATTGCAGTTGGTCCAGCACGTCTAAGTGATTCTACCCAGCAAGCAGCTGTTTCATTAGCATCTGCAGGTCGAACAACTGAGATTCCAGGAATAGCCCTTAAAGACCAAAGCTGCTCAACTGGTTGGTGTGTTGGCCCGTCTTCGCCTAAGCCAATACTGTCATGACTAAAAACCCAAATTACGGGCAGACGCATCAAACACGCCAGTCTGATTGCGGGCTTCATGTAGTCAGAAAAGATCAAGAAAGTTGCCGAGAAAGCGCGCAGCGAAGAAGCAAGGGCTATTCCGTTTATGAAAGCACCCATCATATGTTCGCGAATTCCAAACAATAGGCGTCTGCCAGATGTTGATCCATGTTTTTGATCAGCACCATGATAAATTTCTAGAGATTTCACTGCGACACCGTTAGATTCACTTAGATCGGCACTGCCACCAACAATTTCATTCAATGCACTTATCGATTCCAGAACTTGCTGAGATGCTTTCCGGGTAGCGATTAACGAGCCGGATTCAAATTTAGGTAAATTCAACGCGTCAAAACTAAGTTTGCCAAGATCTTGGTAATGCTTGGCTAGCTTGGGCTGCCTCTGTTGAAACATTTTGAAACTCTCATCAAATTCATTTCTTAAAATTTTGGCTCTCTCAGCAGAGCGTTCCTTCTGGGTTAATGCTTCATTTGAAATCTGAAATTGAATCTCAGGGTTCAAACCCAAGGCTGCTTTAGTTAATTCCGTTTCAGTTTTTCCCATAGGGGAACCATGAGTACTAGCTTTTCCTTGCATATTCGGGCTAGGCCAAGCAATTATTGTCTTAAGTTGAATCAAAGTTGGTTTTAAAGAGGTTTTAGCCTCAGTTAGTGCTTGATCAAGTTTGGAAATATCGATGGAACCATCTTGTTGATGATCAATGGTGACTGAATTCCAACCGTATGCTTGATATCTCGTGAAGATATCTTCTTTGAATGATGCCGAAGCATCGCCATCAATCGATATTTTATTATCGTCATAAATCACAATTAGGTTATTTAGTGCATGTAACCCTGCAAAAGAGGAAGCTTCAGATGTTATCCCTTCCTCAAGATCGCCATCAGAGGCGATCACATATACGCGTGTTAGTAACGGCGAATTGGATTGTCCAGGATCAAACCTTGCACTTAAGTGTTTTCTCGACCAAGCCATACCAACAGCAGTTGCCAAACCTTGACCTAAAGGGCCAGTAGTCATCTCAACCCCCGGGGTATGCCCAAACTCAGGATGCCCCGGGGTCTTGCTGCCAGTTTTTCGAAATTGCTGCAAATCTTCGAGAGTTACGTGATAACCAGAAAGGTGTAATTGTGCATACAACAACATGCTGGCATGCCCACAAGAAAGGACAAATCGATCTCGCCCTTCCCAATTAGGATCTTTGGGGTCGTGTCGCAGATGTTGCGAGAATAACAATTGGGCGGCAGGTGCAAGTGCGACCGCAGTACCTGGATGCCCGTGGCCTGCTGCTTCGACAGCATCCAAAGCTAACCCGGCTGCGGTGTTTGCAGTGATTTGGTCGGTGTTAGTCCACGGCATGATCTTCCTCACTCTTTCTAATGGGGGAGCCTATCGTTGAGCAAGCAAAAAACTCTTGCATTACCCTGCGTCAGTCATGGAGCAACAAACCTCACAACCAGAACGTAGCCTTTTCGCCAACCTAATTAGTTTGGTAAAACCAAGAATTATTGAGTTATTGCTGGTTACAACTGTTCCTGCAATGATTCTCGCTGAGCAAGGCTGGCCACGGTTGTCGCTAGTTATTTCGGTAGTTGGGTTTGGCACGTTGGCGGCCGCTGGTGCCAATGCGTGGAACTCAATCATTGAGAGAGAGTCAGATGCATTGATGACGCGTACCGCACACAGACCGCTTGTCACTGGTGAATTGTCGTTGAAAATCTCTGTGATTACTGCCTTAGTTTTGACATTTACCTCGGTAATAGGCATGCTCACACTGGTTAATTGGCAATCAAGTGTTCTGACAGCAGCAGCAATTGGTTTTTATGTATTGGGATACACGATTTGGCTGAAACCGCGAACAAATCAAAATATCGTTTGGGGTGGGATTGCTGGGTGTTTCCCAGTATTGATTGCTGATTCAGCAGTGAATGGGATCGTTAGTTTGAACGGATGGTTGTTATTTCTGCTGATTTTTGTTTGGACTCCGGCACATTATTGGCCTTTAGCAGCGCACTTTAAAGAAGATTATGCGCGTGTAGCCATCCCAATGCTTCCTGTAGACAAACCAAGCAGCATTGTTGCCAATTGGACAACGATCTATGCAATCGCTACAGCAATTGTTTCCACAATGATATTTCCAGTTCTAGAATTGGGATTCATCTACATTGCCACAACCTCTATTGCTAATTTAATGTTTCTTTCTGTTTGCTTTAGGTATGTCAGACAAACAAGGCAAAATCAAGAAGCCAATTCCATGACCGTATTTCATCTCTCAATTTCATATTTAGCATTAGTTTTTCTAGCCATTGCAGTTGACACGTTGGTAGTCTAGAAATGCAAATAGCCTACGTAACTTATATTGAAGACGCTCAAGATCCAGATACGGATTTCGATATCAGCATTATGGTAGATGCCTTGAAAAAACTTGGGTTAAATGTTGACATAGTTGTCTGGGATGACTCTAATGTTGAATGGAGCTCTTTTGATGCAGTATGGATCCGCTCAACATGGGATTATGCAGAGAAATACTCAGAGTTCATATCCTGGGTAACTATGGTGGCAGGTCTATCCAAATTGATTAATCCGTTAGATGTAATTTTGGAAAACTCGAATAAAATATATCTTAATAAGCTTCAGTCAAACGGTGTACCAGTCATTCCATCAACATTCATATCTAGTGTTTCCGAACTTCAGGTTTCTCTGGAAGATGAGGGAAAAACCTTTGTGATGAAACCTGTAATTGGTGCTGGTGCGCGTGGAGCAAGAAGATGCAGGGGTATAGAAGATCTTCAATCGGCTGTTGATCAACATTTCCGAAATAGCGAAGTGGATCTGATCATTCAACCGTATCTTGATGAGGTTGACACCATGGGTGAGATCGCCGTTATTTGCTGCCTGGGAGAACCTGTTCATGCAATTCGAAAAGTTCCAGCATTGTCTGAAGGTGGTCACGGTGATTTTGCGGCCAATGTGGACATCGATATTGAATTATCTAACTTTGTAAAGACGATTTTAAAACAACATGTTGGACGGTCAACTTATGAGAATCTACTCTATTCAAGGGTTGATGTTGTTCCGTACAAAGGAAGTTTTCTGTTAATGGAAATCGAAGCAGTAGAGCCAGCTCTATTTTTAAGTATGAATCCGAGTTCAGCGCAGTACTTCGCAAGAAAATTTAAGGAATTACTGGACTCGTCCAACTAACGAAACATACTTTACAAGAAAAACCCAAAGTGTTACTGCTAGAGCAACATGTATGGCGACTAGCGCCCAAGGCAGATCCGTGAACCATTGCGAGTATCCAACAACCATCTGCAAAAGAACTGTTATCGTCAGTTTGTACAACCACAGATTTCGGTTTACAAAATAACTAGCAATGATCAGGCCAGTAAAAAGCCAAACCATGTCTGCATGAAGCCAAGCTACTATCTGTGTGTCGATACTGAATCTTTGAGCCACTTCATCGCCAGCGTGCGGACCAGATCCTGTAGTAATTACTCCAAGAAATATCACTATAGAACCGACAAGAAGTAGCAATCGAGCCAAGATATTCTGATTTGCAGATTTGTATATTATGGCTGGAAATTCAGCAATGATGCGATTCAAAACGGAGAAATAGATGATCACTATAGATAACAGAAAATGAGCTGCCACCGTGTATGGGTTTAAGTCAGTTAGTACTGTAATTCCTCCAAGTATTGCTTGAGCAATGGTGCCTAATACTGGAATTGCAGCTAGTTTCAGAACATTCTTTGGTAATGATCGTCTTTTTCGTCTCTGGTAAAGGAGATAGGCAAATGAAAGAATTGCGATTGCGAACACCACAAATGTCAATAACCGGTTACCAAATTCAATCCATTTGTGAAATCCTTCAACTTGTGATTCAACCGGCACAAAGGAGTCCGCAGCACACTGAGGCCACGTAGGACAGCCCAGGCCACTTCCTGTAAGACGCACTAGTGCTCCAGTTACGACTATGGCTGCTTGGCTGAAAACCACTAAACCTAGAAGTCTCAAGCCCGTAGCAGAAATGGTCGCAATTTTCATGGGGGCGACTCTAACCCCGCGAGGCAGGTTGCGGGTTATGGGGAATTACGCAAGGATAACCTTGTGGAAATACTGACCCCTGGAACCAGAAGAGTTGTTCAGGCCCTGCTCGATAAAGGGGCCGCTACAGCCAATGAGGTAGCAGGAGAGCTCCAGTTAACTTCTGCTGCCATTAGGCATCACCTGGAATGGTTAGTTGAACAAAATTATGTAGTTGCCAGTGATCAGCCAGCGTTTGGCCCTCGCGTTACTAAAAGACGCGGGCGCCCTTCAAAATTCTTTACTTTAACTAATGCTGGAAGACAGGCTTTTGATCAAAAATATGATGACTTGGCTCAAACTGCGTTTCGATGGGCAGCCGAGAAGTATGGCGAGTCTGCTATCAAAGAGATTGCACAAAAACAGATGGATTTTCAAAAGAACCGGTGGACCAGTTCCATAAATGGTGAAGATTTGCGTACTCGTGTTAATCAACTGACGAACGTATTAACCAAAGAAGGCTATGCCGCATCAGTTACTGATTCCCAATCACCAATTGTCCAACTTAGTTTTCACAGATGTCCGATAGAGGATGTTGCTTCCGAGTTTCCGGCAATATGCGAAGCAGAGATGTGTGCAATAGGGGAAGCGGTTGGTGGTCATGTTACGCGAATCGCAACTATTGCCAATGGAGCTGATATCTGCACAGCAATTGTTTCCGAACCAGCAATTTTTAGAAAAAATCAACCGATCAAGATCACTGAAGGAGCAATATGACAACCGTCGATTCGAGCCTCGAGAATATTGGAGCTTATGAATTTGGGTGGGCTGACAAGAACGAAGCCAGCGCCAATGCCAGAAGAGGTGTTAACGAAGAAGTTGTCAGGAATATCAGCGAGCTTAAGAATGAACCAAAATGGATGTTGGATTTACGTTTGAAATCTCTCGAAATTTTTCGAAAGAAACCAATGCCGAATTGGGGTGCATCCTTAACTGATATTGATTTCGATAATATCAAGTACTTTGTTCGTTCCACCGAGAAGCAAGCTACATCTTGGGAAGATCTTCCCGCTGACATCAAAAATACTTATGACCGTTTGGGTATTCCCGAGGCTGAAAAACAGAGATTAGTTGCAGGAGTCGCAGCTCAATATGAATCAGAAGTGGTGTACCACAAGATCAGAGAAGATTTAGAAGAACAAGGTGTTCTGTTCTTGGATACTGACACTGGGCTTAGAGAGCATGAAGATGTATTTAAGCAGTATTTTGGATCTGTTATTCCGGCTGGAGACAATAAGTTTGCCGCTCTTAATACAGCTGTTTGGTCGGGTGGTTCATTCATTTACATTCCAAAGAATGTACATGTAGAGATACCACTACAAGCTTATTTCCGCATTAATACTGAGAATATGGGACAATTTGAACGAACTCTTATCATCGTTGATGAAGGTGCTTTTGTTCATTATGTTGAAGGTTGCACTGCACCAATTTACAGTTCCGATTCTTTGCACAGCGCAGTTGTTGAAATTATTGTTAAAGATGGCGCGAGATGTAGATACACAACAATTCAAAACTGGTCGAACAATGTTTACAACTTAGTAACTAAGCGAGCCACTGCTGCTCAAGGTGCCACTATGGAATGGGTTGATGGAAACATTGGAAGCAAAGTAACTATGAAATATCCTGCTGTTTGGTTAATGGGTGAGCATGCCAAAGGTGAAACTCTTTCAGTTGCAATGGCTGGACCAGGTCAGCATCAAGATGCAGGAGCAAAGATGGTTCACTGCGCACCGAATACCTCAAGTAGTATCGTTTCTAAATCGGTAGCTCGTGGCGGAGGTCGATCAAGCTATCGCGGCTTAGTGGAGATTCAAGAAGGTGCTCATGGGAGCAGGTCAACAGTACGTTGTGACGCGTTGTTAGTAGATGATATTTCTCGCTCTGACACTTATCCATTTGTCGATGTTCGTGAAGATGATGTAACTATGGGTCACGAGGCAACTGTTTCTAAAGTATCTGACGATCAGCTCTTCTACTTAATGTCTAGAGGTTTAGACGAGGCTGAAGCTATGGCAATGATTGTCCGTGGATTTATCGAGCCAATTGCGCGCGAACTTCCTATGGAGTACGCAATCGAACTTAATCGTTTAATTGAGCTACAGATGGAAGGGTCTGTTGGATGACAACTGTTACTGAAAAAGAAATTGGATACAAACTCGTAGATGCTCGACCGCCTCTGACTATTTCGACAAATCCAGCAGATTTTCCGCCATTTGATCCAACAGAAGACACCTGGCGTTACTTGCCGAAGAAGAAATTTAATGCTTTCATTTCACATGCGCCTGCGTCTGGCAACTCAGCACTGACTATGAATGGAAAATTACTCAAAAGTAAAATTTCGAATAGTAGCAGCGATTCTCTCAGAACTAGAGATCTCGCATCGGCAAGAGCAATACATGACGGGCACGATCAATATGAAATTGTTGTCGACAAAGCTTCTACACAGAATGGCTTAATTGAATTGGATCTAAATTCAGATCTACCAAGCAACGTCTTGATTCATATTGTGGTGAAGCGAGAAGTTACAGCCCAATTAATCATTCGAGATCGCAACAAATCTGACACTGCTCTAAATATTTCGTTAACGCTCGAGAAAGCTGCAAATGTTGACTGCGTGCTATTCACTCAACCTGAAGCAATTGGAGCTCATTACGGCCACGTATCTGTCAATGTTGGTCGAGATGCCAAGTTGAATATGGGTGTTATATCGCTTGGTGGCGATATTGTGCGCCGGACCTTTGATTCCAAGTTCGCTGATGTATCTGGTGAACTTGATCTACTAGGGTGCACTTTTAGCTCAAAAGGTCAGTATGTTGAGCATCGGACAGTTGTGGATCACAATGAACCACACTGTAAGTCCTTTGTTGATTTTCGATCAGCAGTTTCAGGAGATGGAACCAGGTCTGTATGGATAGGCGACACGATCATCCGAAAGAATGCAGTTGGTTCTAATACTTATGAGACAAATCGCAATTTAGTGCTAACGCCTGGAGCTCGGGCTGATTCGGTTCCTAATCTGGAAATCGACACTGGTGAAGTAGTAGGAGCTGGTCATGCTTCGGCAACTGGGCGCTTAGATGCCGAGCAAATGTTCTATTTAACAAGTCGGGGTATTGCACCATTGGACGCGATGAAATTGATCGTTACCGGATTTTTTGCAAATATTGTTGAACGCATGAATTTGCCTTCCATAGTTGAAGATGTGGTAAGTGCGGTTGCCAATAAATTGGAAATCTCGGTGGTTAAATGAGTTGGCATGTAGTTAGTGAACTAGATCATCTGGAGTTAAACACCCCTTTGCAGTTTGATCTAGATGGCGATCAGGTACTTGTTGTCCGAACGGCAAATGGGGTTTTTGCGGTAAGCGACGTTTGTTCTCATGCAGAAGTCTCCTTGAGTGAAGGTACTGTTACAGACCAAACTATCGAATGTTGGTTGCATGGAGCGAAGTTTGATTTGGATTCAGGCGAGGCTGTATGTTTGCCGGCCACTCGTCCAATCGAAACTTATGCAGTAAGAATTAATGAAGATTCAGTTCATCCAGTTGTTGAAATTTCCATCAAAAATCAGGAGCAAGAATGAGCACGCTATCAATCAAGGATCTACATGTATCAGTGCGCACAGAAACCGAGTTGAAGCCAATTCTCCGGGGCGTTAGCTTGGATATCAACAGTGGGGAGTGTCATGCGATCATGGGTCCAAATGGTTCGGGTAAATCAACTTTGGCGATGGCCATCATGGGGCACCCAAAATACGAAATTTCCGAAGGTTCCATTCATTTAGACGGTACAGATTTAGTTGACTTGTCTGTAGATGAACGAGCACGAGCTGGGTTGTTTCTAGGAATGCAACATCCAGTCGAAGTGCAAGGGGTAAGTGTTTCAAATTTCTTAAGAACGGCGAAAACAGCCATTTCAGGCGAAGCCCCAAACTTAAGAAAATGGATCGGAGAACTTAAGTCGAATATGGAGAATCTAGAGATTGATCCAAGGTTCGCCACTAGAGATGTGAACTCTGGTTTTTCCGGCGGAGAAAAGAAGCGCTTTGAAATCCTTTCGATGGAAGTTCTAGAACCAGCATTTGGCATATTGGATGAAATTGATAGCGGATTAGATATTGACGCTTTGAAAGCTGTGTCAGAAGGTATTAATCGCACGAAATCTGAGACAAAGACAGGTATCTTGCTTATCACTCATTACACGCGAATCCTTAAGTATGTAGTGCCTGACAAAGTTCACGTATTTGTTGATGGGCGAATAGCCGAAACAGGTGGACCTGAACTTGGTGACCAGTTAGAGGCTGAAGGCTACGAGCGTTACCAGAGAATTGCAACTCTTTGATTGAAACATTCAATGTAGATACCATCCGGGCTGACTTTCCTATATTAGAGAAATTAGTCCGCGGTGAAGTTCCGCTTACCTATCTGGATTCGGCAGCAACTAGTCAGAAGCCTAATGCAGTTATTAACGCTGTTAGTGATTTTTATCGATTTGAAAATGGAACGATACACAGAAGCGGTCACGAATTAGGCGAGCTGGCTTCCCAGGCCTACGAGGTGGCACGTGAAAAGATGGCTTCATTCGTGGGAATTTCTGCGGGTAACTTGATCTTTACTAAGAATGCAACTGAGAGTTTAAATACTATTGCTTACGCTTTTTTGAATGCAAGCTTGCTTAAATTCGCTGGAGACCATAAATACACTAAATATTCGTTAAGTCCAGGAGATGAAATCCTACTTACTCAAATGGAACACCATGCAAATCTAGTACCATGGCAGAACTTGGCTAAATCAACAGGTGCTGTATTAAAGTTTTTGGAGGTAAGCGAAGATGGACGTTTAGTTCTGGATCCTCAGAAATTCTCCGTGAAAACGAAAATTGTATCCATAACACATCAATCAAATGTGCTTGGAACGGTGCTGCCGATTGTTGAAATAGTTGAGTTAGCCAAAAAGAGTGGCGCTGTTGTTATCTTGGATGCTTGTCAAAGCGTTCCACACATGCCAGTGGATTTCGAAAAGCTAGGAGT
>DBCL01000009.1:16584-51802 GCA_002293025.1 Actinobacteria bacterium UBA959 | reverse complement strand
TAAATGATGATTTGTTAGAGGAACTTCCGCCCTTCTTAATGGGTGGAAATATGATTGAAACTGTCCAGTTTGAAACTAGCACGTTCAAATCAGGATCCTACAAATTTGAAGCCGGGACGATGAATGTTGCCCAAGCTGTTGGCCTTGGCGCAGCAGCTGACTATTTAAAAAAATTAGGAATGGACAATGTTCATAAACATGAACAGTCTTTAACATCAAAAGCACTGTTTGGATTACTAGAAGTGCCTGGCATAACTGTATTGGGTCCAAAAGATATGAAAGATCGAGGAGGGGTTGTTTCCTTTGTCGTTGACCAAGTTCATCCTCACGATGTTTCACAGTATCTCGATTCGAAAGGGATAGCCATCAGGGCTGGCCACCATTGTGCTTGGCCTTTACATCGCCTTCTTGGTGCTCAAGCCAGTTCTCGAGCTTCGTTCTATTTGTACAACACCAGATTAGAAGTGGATTATTTCTTAGAGGCTGTAGCAGAAATACGCCAATATTTCAAGGTAGCTTGATGCAATTAGATTCGTTGTACCAAGAGATAATCCTGGATCATTACAAAAATCCTCACGGTGTTGGGTTACACGCGCCTTTCGACGGGGAAGCTTTTCACGTGAATACATCATGCGGGGATGAAGTTACGGTTAGAGTCAGCCTAGTGGATCAAGTTGTTACCAACATGACTCATGATGGAGTTGGTTGCTCAATTTCACGCGCTAGCGCCTCAGTACTTCATGATTTAGTTTTTAAGGAGAATCTAGAGAAATTTAGTTTAGCTTTAGATAATTTTGTCGAATTAATGCATAGCAAAGGTAAAACAGCACCTGATGAGAATATTTTGGGCGATGCTGCTGCATTTGTTGGAGTATCTCAATATCCTGCTAGAGTTAAGTGTGCGCTTTTGCCATGGATGGCTTTAAAAGATGCAATCGAAGGAGCTAGAAGATGAGTTCAGTGGATGTTTCAGAGGTTATGGAAGCGCTGCATGATGTTATTGATCCCGAACTAGGAATTAATGTTGTTGATTTAGGTTTGGTTTATGGAGTACATCTTGATGATGCTGGAATTGCCACATTAGACATGACTTTAACTTCAGCGGCTTGTCCGTTACAGGACGTAATTATGGATCAGACCAGTGCTGCATTGAATGGTTTAGTAAATGATTTTAAAATTAATTGGGTCTGGATGCCCCCTTGGGGTCCTGACAAGATCACAGATGATGGTAAAGAAATGTTGCGCGCATTGGGATTCAACGTTTAATTCTCTCGTCATAGGTTAAGTAGGCCGCACCTATCAGAGCGATCAATCCAAAAATGACCCATTGATAAGCATAAAATAGATGGGGACCATTACCTAATCTTGGTAGTGGTACCGTCCAAATCTGTGATTCAAGAATCCATGTATCCATCGTTGTTAGGTGAATAAAATATTTCTGATCGTTATCTACAACATTCTTGGACAGATTCGCTTCTTGGCCAAGAGGTAGGTCCGAGGCATCTGATTGAGATTCGAATTCTCGCAAGTTTCCTTCAATAATTATTCGCTTTGATGCTTTTGCTGGATTAGTAACCACAGATGTTGCAGATCTATCAGCAGGTATCCAGCCCTGGAGTACTGCGAACCGACCACCAAAATCTGCTTGAAATTGGGCTACCACCCAAAAACCATTTCTACCATCGTATGGTCGCTTCCTAATTAGCGACGATTCGTCAGTAAATCTTCCAGAAATTCTCACTGGCTGAAAGATTGACTCATCAAAGAGATTTTCTTTTAAGTTTGCTACCGGCAGCGCATACGCTCTATCCATCTCAGAACTTTTTAGATCCCTTACAACATGCCGATCATATTGCCAATTTGCAGCAACAAGACAAAGGCAAAAGATGATGATAGCTGTGCACCATAGAAGCAAGATTCTTAACTTTGACATTAGTACTAGCGTACTAGTTCTATTATTTAATCAACGCTAATTGATTTATTGTGAGGTTTTACGGGACTTCGAAACGCAGTTCTATCCCACTCACGTCCGGCATTTGCAATGAACACAGCTACATACGGGAGCAGGATTGCCCCAGCGATTAATACCCATCTCAAAGATCCTGTGGCTAAAATAGCACCAACGAAACACATTGTTCGAATACTCATGCCAATCATGTAGCGATTCCTTCGATTCTTCTGTTCGATAGAAATCCCTCGCTGTGCAGAGGTTATGTTGTAGGCAGGGGCCTTTGAGCGCGACATGATGCCTTAAAAATAGGGGGTAAACGCGTATTCCGCACCTCAGATATGCCAGGAGTACAGGTTTGGGCGGTAATCTGCAGCCGTGAATCAAGAAAGTCGAGTAGTTCTCATTACTGGTGGAAACCGAGGGATTGGCTTAGCCATGTCTAGAGCCTTTCAGCAGGAGGGCTATCAAGTTTTCATTACATCGAGATCAGGAGAGCCCGTACCTGGGTGCATCGTGATCCAAGCAGACCTAAACGAAGCTGATCGTGCAGCACAGGTAATAGATCAAGTTGAAAACATGGCAGGACGAATTGATGTCCTAGTAGCCAATGCCGGCATATCGAAAGAGATTCTATTGGTACGTTATTCCGACGAAGAAATTTTGGATGTTATTAACACCAACTTAGTTGCCAATATTAAGTTAGCAAGGCGCACTGCGAAATCGATGATGAAAGCTAGATCAGGATCGATTATTTTTATGGGATCTGTTCTTGGTATGACTGGTGCACCTGGAAGTACCGTTTACGCTGCATCAAAAGCCGCACTGATCGGATTGAGCAGAAGTTTGGCTAGAGAAATTGGTAGTAGGGGAATCACCGTCAATGTGCTGGCCCCAGGATACGTTCAAACGGAGATGACCGATTCTCTGCCTGAAGTATTTAAAGATAAAGTTATTGCAGATACCGCATTAGGTCGGATTGCAACACCATCTGATATTGCTGGTGTTGCAGTTTTCTTAGCATCTGCAGAAGCAAGATTTATCACTGGAGCAGTTATCCCGGTTGACGGCGGATTAGGAATGGGTCATTAATGTTACTCTTGCAGGATAAAAACTTATTAATAACTGGAGTTCTAAGTGATCAATCAATAGCTTTTCATGTGGCGCGTTTGGCACAAGAACAAGGTGCAAATATTGTGCTAACTTCTTTTGGGCGAGCAAAATCCTTGACCGAAAGAGCGGTTAAAAGACTCCCGCGGGAAATTCCAGTTCTTGAATTAGACGTTTCAAATCAGGAGGATTTAAATAACCTCAGTTCTAATGTTTCTAAACACTTACCGTATTTGGATGGGGTATTACACTCAATTGGTTTTGCACCGCAAACAGTAATAGGCGGTAACTTTTTAACTGGTGAATGGCCTGATGTTGCAACTGCCCTACATGTTTCTGCCTTTTCGCTTAAATCATTGACCGTAGCAGTTCTGGATAATCTGCGGGATGGATCTTCGATCGTAGGTTTAGATTTCGATGCATCTAGAGCCTGGCCAGTTTATGACTGGATGGGTGTTTCTAAAGCTGCTTTGGAAGCCACCAGCCGCTATCTGGCTCGCGACCTTGGCTCCCGCGAGATACGTTGTAATTTAGTAGCTGCAGGTCCTATTCGAACTATGGCTGCAAAAAGCATCCCAGGCTTTCAAGTTTTTGAAGATGCTTGGGTTGAACGAGCCCCACTGCGGTGGGATGTTAACGATCCGGTTCCTGCGGCGAAAGCTTGCATTCTATTCTTCAGTGACTGGCTACCAAAAACAACCGGAGAGATTTTGCATGTAGATGGTGGGTTTCACGTAGCAGGTTAATTTTCAATCCCCATGGCCAATAAAACGTTATCTAAAAATGCACCGTGAATATGGATTTGAGCAACTTCAAGAACTTTTGGCTTAGCATTAAATCCTATGCTTAATCCAGAAATCTTCATCATTTCAATATCATTAGCTCCATCTCCAACAGCCACTGTATCCGCAAGAGGTATATCAAGTTCTTTGGCAATACTGGTAAGTGCCCGAGCTTTGCCGGCTGAATCAATAATTTGACCGAGGACATTTCCAGTTAAAATGCCATTCTTGATTTCGAATGTGTTGGCATAAATATGATTAATTCCTAATGGCTCTGCAATCTGTCTAATAATTTCTTTGAATCCACCGCTTACTAACGCAATCTGATGTCCTAAATGCTGCAACTTTTGAATTAGATTTAAGCATCCTAAACTTAATTCAATTCTACTAACAACTGTCGAAATAGCGGTTGAATCCATTCCAGACAAAAGAGATACCCGCGCACGTAGAGACGAACTGAAATCCATATTTCCATTCATTGCCGCATTTGTTAATGCAGCCACTTCCTTACCTACCCCATGAATCTCAGCTAATAGATCTATCACCTCGTTTTTAATGAATGTTGAATCAACATCAAACACCACCAAACGCGATAGGCCAGATCTTGAATTGAGTTTAAGAACTTGGTCTATCTGAGCTGGATTTAATGCATTAAATTCAGCGGGTTTAGAGCCATCTATTTCGAGAATCATGTAAACCAGTTTACAGCTTAGAACTATTTAGAACCTGTTCAGCGAGTGCTGATTGACAAATTTCGATAATTGTTTGTCGGCAAAGCCGTTGAATTTCTAAGAAATTGATCTCGAACATTCGTATTCGAGTCAAACCAATCTCGGAACATTGATCTCGTAGTTGATCTAGTACATGAAGGAAATCATTTATCTGGAGAAAGGTGTTGGTTGTTTCGTCAGATAGATATCCTGGCAAGATAAGCTGTTCTCCTGAAAACTTAGGTACCCGAAAAGTCTTTATCTCGAGGGATGCTGAAGAAAGCACTTTTTGTATCTCATCTAGTTTCTCCGTGTATGTTTTTAGGATCATCTTAAGTGAATTAAATCCAATAGTTTTATCGGAAATATCTATTTTGATCTGCACGGATCCTTGGGAATAGTCTAAGTCAATCACTTGGCAAGAAATTGGATTGCTTAGTCGCGCCACTGCTGCTTCAGGATAGATGTAAAGTGGATATAGAGGTGCACTTAATGAAATCTCAGAGAAGACCTCCACCCAGGTTGGGTTCGCATGTAGTGCAATTTCGCGAGAACACCAATTGGTTACCACGCCTGCATGCCAAAAAAGCCCGTGGCAGATGTCTTGGATCACAGACGCAGAATAAATGAGTTCGTTATTAATCGAAGTTTCATCTAGGCTATCTGCGTGTCTGTAATAGCAAAGTTATCCGACGTCTCTGTTAAGCGTGGGACCACTTCGATATTACGAGATTTGAATTGGCAAATCCGCGCTAATGAACGCTGGGCAGTTTTAGGTCCTAACGGAGCTGGAAAAACCACTTTGTTACACCTACTTTCTGGGTATATCTTTCCAGCAAGTGGAAGTGTTGAGGTCCTTGATGAACTATTTGGGAGCTCAGATATCACTGAATTACGGGCACGAATTGGGTTAGCCACCCCGAATATGTTAAATCGAATTGGATTGGATGAAACGGTTCACGACGCCGTAATTAGTGCAGCTCATGGGGTGACCGGAATTGGCTTCGAACCTTATTTAGGTGTAGATGAAACAAGAGCAGGCAAACTGATGGCGGAATGGAACCTTCTGCAGTTGTCGGATAAGCGAATATCGGAAATCTCCGATGGAGAACGAAAGCGGTTGCTCATTGCAAGAGCGCTTATGCCAAATCCTGAGTTACTACTTCTAGACGAGCCAACGGCCGCATTGGATTTAGGGTCACGGGAACACTTACTTCAGATTTTACAAAGACTCTGCTTGGAACCTAACTCACCTTCGATGGTAATCGTTACGCACCATGTCGAAGAAATACCCTCAGGTATCACTCATGTCTTGTTGATGCGAGATGGTAAGAGTATTGCCAGCGGCCCAATTGATCAGGTTATTTCCTCAGTAACCTTAAGTGCTACCTACGGGGTGCCAGTAAACGTTCATCAAAATGATGGTAGATGGTTCGCCGTGGCTCGGGTTAAATAATTAAGGTTTGGATGCCATTTAGGCAAAATAGGGTAGATTTACCCAGTAATCATTACGGAGGTTTTAAATGTCTAATCCAGCGATAGATCGAGTAATTGGCGAATATGCCATGCAGTCACAAGGGGCCCCTTTAAGTACTAAACCGGTCACCTTGGATCTAGTTGTGCAGCGAACGGTGATTTCGGGGATGGTTTTAGGTATCGGTGTTATGTCAGGTTGGTTTATGGGTGTCAGTTGGGGCGCTGGAATGGCGATTCTATTTGCTTTAACTGGTATGGGTCTAGCTTTCGCGAATATCTTTATGAAACCAATACGTCCGATATTGGTTCTTGCCTACGCTTTGGTTCAAGGATTATTTGTAGGCGTACTATCAAACAGCTTGAATAGTATTTATCCAGGAATTGCACAGCAGGCCTTACTTGGCGCAAGCGTGGCTTTTGGAACCATGTTGGTTTTGTATTCAATGAGAATCGTTCGTGGTGGCGCAAAATTTATGCGCATCTTGTTTATATCAACTATTTCTTATGGAGTTTTTGCGCTTATTTCCTTTATCTCATCATTTTTTGGGGTAGGGGATGGCTGGGGTCTTTACGGAGGTTCTTTTGGTCTCTTATTCGCCGGTATTGGAGTGGTTTTGGCCACTATTTCTTTCATTGCAGATTTCAGTGCGATAGAAGATGCAGTAACTCTTGGGGTAGATGAAAGAGAATCTTGGAGACTAGCTTTCGGGTTGATGGTTACATTTATCTGGCTTTATGTTGAATTGTTGCGCTTGCTAGCAATACTTAACCGACGCTAGGAAGTTCTGGTGACTTCTGAGGTAGAGGCGAGATCTGGATGGCTCTCTGCGGATCAAATTAGAGATGCTCGAGCTCAACTTCCGATACTTTATGTAGAAGCACTTCCAGTTCGATGTGACTCTGTTGGAAGTATTGTTTCGGTCGGCCTATTGCTCAGGGCTATGCCTGATGGATCTATTTCAAGATCATTGGTGACTGGACGAGTTATGTATGGTGAATTGGTGAGAGATGCACTTCTTCGCCACCTAGAGAAAGATTTGGGAAACATGGCCATGCCACAAATCCCGTTGAGTATGACGCCGGTGTCAGTGTCAGAATACTTTCCCAATCCAGAAGTTTCTGGTCTACACGATCCAAGACAACATGCCGTTGCACTAAGTTACATCGTTCCAGTGTCTGGAGATTGTGCGCCATCTCAGGCGTCGTTAGATTTAGCCTGGCTCACACCAAGTGAAGCCAGTTCACCAGAAATGGCTTCTGAAATGACCGGTGGCCAACATAAAGTCTTGTTGACTTTGCTTGCTTCGGTTGGTGCCTTGTGACTAAAAGCACCTTGATTCCTAAAGAAGGAATTTCTATAACAAGAGGATTTAGTTGGTTACTGGTAGTGGCTGGTTTTTTTGGATTTATTGCTTCGGCTGATTTATCGATAGAAAAAATCAGATTACTAGAAGACCCAACTTATCAACTCAGTTGCAACATAAACGCTGTCCTTGCTTGTGGGTCCGTTGTTACCACTGATCAGGCATCCGTTTTTGGTTTTGCAAATAGTTTGATTGGTATGGCAGCTTTTCCCGTTCTCTTCGCAATAGGTTTGATTGGATTGGTAAATTACTCAATCCCTAAGTACTTTCTAATTGGTGTGGCTATTGGATCTGGTTTGGCAAATATCTTTATACAGTGGTTGGTTTATCAGAGTTTGTACGTCATTGAGGCTTTATGTCCTTGGTGCATGGTTGTTTGGGTAGTATCCATACCGGTTAGTTTTTTTGCAATTAGTGAACTGAACAAAGATTCGATGAACCTTAAAGTTTTCGCCCGAATAGCAACAACCGGTTGGTTCTTTATCATTTCAGCCTTAATTGTTGCCAAGTTCTACATCTGATGGTGTCCGAAAGGGGACTTGAACCCCTACCCCTTATTCAGGGACTAGCACCTCAAGCTAGCGCGTCTGCCGTTCCGCCACCCGGACCAATGGGTTGAACCCTAACAATGGACACTAACTCACTTAGCAGACGGGCGTTCGGCAGAATAGGCCAATGGAAAAGAAGATGACCAAATCCTTACTTGAGCAAGAGGTTGTTTCAATAACTCAGCAGCTTATTCAAATCGATACCACCAATTATGGCGACGGAACCGGCCCGGGTGAAGCCCTCTGTGCCGAATACATTTCCTCTATTCTTAAAGAAGTAGGAATTGACTCCCGCATTTATGAAGCCGGAAAAAACCGACATAACGTAATTGCTCGCATAGAAGGTAAGGACTCCAGTAGGGGAGCATTGGTTATCGATGGTCACATGGATGTAGTTCCAGCTGTGGGAGATTGGCAACACCCAGCTTTCTCTGGAGCCTTAGTTGACGATGTTGTTTGGGGCCGCGGAGCTGTTGATATGAAAAGTGCACTCGGCATTACTTTGGCAACTGTCAGAAATTGGCAGCGGGAGAAATACCAACCGAATCGTGATGTTGTATTAGTTTTTACTGCTGATGAAGAAGCTGGGAGTAATTTTGGTTCTCATTGGTTAGTAGATAATGCCCCCACTGAATTTCAAGGTGTGACAGAAGCAGTTGGTGAAGTTGGGGGTTTCTCTTACACGTTAAAAGATGATCTGAGGCTTTATCTCATTGAAGCTGCTCAAAAAGGAATCGCTTGGTTAGAAATTCATGCAAAAGGCAGAGCCGGACATGGTTCCATGATAAGCAATGACAATGCTGTTACAGAATTGTCAGCTGCAATGGCTCGAATAGGAAATCACACTTGGCCCATTCGGTTAACTGACACAGTCAGGGTGTTACTTCAAGAAGTTTCCGAGATAACTGGAATTCCTCTGGATGAACAGAATCCAGATGCTGTTATTGCTCAATTAGGCAATCTCGCAAAGATGGTTGGAGCTACTGTCAGACATACAGCGAATCCAACAATGTTAAAGGCTGGCTACAAAACAAATGTAATACCAGAAACAGCTATGGGAGTTGTGGACGGTAGGTTCTTGCCTGGGTATCGAGATGAATTTCTAGCAGAAATGTCAAGGCTAGTAGGACCTAACCTAGAGATCAGACCACAACAGATTGAAAACGGCTTAGAAACCTCTTTCGATGGCGACCTTGTTGAAGCTATGAAAACGAGTTTAATTGAGCATGATCCTTGTGCTCGTATCGTGCCTTACACCTTGAGTGGCGGGACTGACGCAAAAGCCCTGGATAGGTTAAACATTCGTTGTTTTGGATTTGCGCCTTTGAAACTACCTCCGTCTTTGGATTTCAGCGCCCTTTTCCACGGTGTTGATGAGCGAGTGCCAGTGGAGTCCCTTGAATTTGGTGCAAAAGTATTTGATTCATTCTTGAAAAGGGCCTAATGGGCAACGAGTGGTTGCAGGCCATTTTTCTTGGAATTATCCAAGGATTGACAGAGTATTTGCCAGTTTCCTCATCCGGCCATGTTCGAATTACGTCTGCATTCCTAGGGATGAATGATCCTGGCGCTGCGTTCACAGCTGTGACACAGCTAGGGACAGCATTAGCCGTTGGAATCTATTTTCGATCTGACTTGCTTTCCATGTCTACAGCCACTTTAAAGCGGATAAGGAAATCTGATCTCAGCGAGAATGAGATCCAAAACTTCAAATTGGTCAAAATGGTTTTGCTAGCAACTGTACCAATATCCATAATAGGTTTAATCTTTAGTGATTTTATCGAAACAGATGCAAGAGATTTAAGGTTGGTAGCTTTTACATTGATCTTTTTTGGACTCATATTGTGGTTAGTTGATAAGTATTCTTTAGCCAACAAGAGTGAACAAGAGTTTAAATTAAGTCATGCGCTTATGGTTGGGTTCGCCCAAACTTTGGCCTTAATCCCGGGTGTTTCACGATCCGGTGCAACAATATCGATGGCTCGATTTTTGGGTTTTGATCGAGTAGTTGCAGCACGCCTTTCTTTTCTCCTCAGTATGCCTGCAATTTACTTGTCTGCATTTTATGAGATGCGACTTATTGGTGAAAATTCTCAGTTCGGATGGGAAAGCACTATTTTGGCAACTGCTATGGCCTTCATGGTTGGCTACATAACAATCGCGTTCTTGTTAAGATTTTTGATACGACATACCTTTGGTGTGTTTGCCGCATACCGAGTTATCCTAGGATTGGGCGTCCTGGCTGGTATTTATTTCTTTGATGTTTCATATTTGAATTAGGGGACGTATTTGAAAACTATTTACCTAGTGCGCCACGCTCAATCAAGTGCCAACCAAAAAGGGATTCTTGCAGGACAATTGCCAGGTTATGAACTCTCGGAGGATGGTAAATTACAGGCTGAGGAACTGCGATTGTTCTTCGCCGATAAGAAGATTGATCATGCAATATCATCTCCATTGATTCGGTGTAAGCAAACAGCCCAAATCGCTGTACGTGGCAAGAATGTTAGATTACGTACTTCGAAAGATTTTATAGAAGCTAACTATGGTGATTGGTCTGGCAAAAAGATTTCAACATTAGTGCGAAAGCCGCTTTGGAAAGACATTCAGAACAATCCTTCTACCGTGGTATTTCCTAATGGAGAAAGTATGATGTCAGTGTTCAGTCGGGCAAATCTTGGACTTTTGAATGTTGTTAAATCTATGAAACCCAAATCTAGCGTCATCATCTTCAGTCATGCAGACATCATCAAGGGTTTACTTACGAATTCAATGGGTGCATCCTTAGATTGTTTTCAGCGAGTAAGCATTGATCCCGCCTCAATCTCAACTATTGTATTTCAAAATAATCGGCCAACAATTATATCTACTAATATTCGAGTTAGTCCGGTGTCGAAACTAAGAAGCGTTAATAAACCTGGTGGAAGCATTCATTAGTATGAAAAGTAAAGAATTTATGTTTCCACAACGGTTTGTGCTCGGGACTGTGGGTATGCCCGGCGAGAGAACATTCTTTCTACAGGTTCTGAGTGATACGAATTTAATGAGCTTCTCTCTAGAAAAGCAACAAGCTGCTTTGCTTGCAAGCGAGATAGCAAATCTTCTCGATGAAGTTGGATTTGAGATCGGATCTGATCAAAGTCCTGATCTAGAACCATTAAGTCAACCTATTGAAGATGAATTCAGAATAGGGGGTCTGTCTATTTCCTGGCTTTCTGATCTTGCTGCTGTGTGTATTGAGATGAGTCCAAGTATGGAATCAGATGCAGATATAGAAGTTGAAACGTTAATGGATTCAGTGATAAAAGTGGTGATATCAGCCATCTCAGCTCGACATTTTGTTTCCAGAACATTGGCAGTTGTTCGCGCAGGTAGACCTCCTTGCCCCTTTTGTTTAATACCTATTGATCCCACTGGTCATATTTGCGTTAGATCGAACGGTTACAGACGTTGATTTCAAAAGAAGTCCTTCTCAAGTCTGAGATTGAAGTAGTCGGCAAGATTAGTTCCGCCAGTAATGCAACCTTTCTGGTAAAACTGTTAGACGGGTCTCAGGCGGTGTACAAGCCTGTGAAAGGAGAACGTCCGTTATGGGATTTTGAAAGTGAATCCCTAGGTCGACGTGAAATGGCAGCCTATGTTTTTCTAGAAAATGTTGATATCCCTGTACCCACGACAGTTTGGCGGGATGATTTATCCTTTGGCCCAGGCATTCTTCAATCATGGATTGAAATCGATGAAGTTTTAGCTGTTAATATTGTTAAAGTTTCTGACGTTTATCCAAAACCTTGGATCAATTCAATCGTCGGTCACGATGCGAACGATCAAGAAGTTGCTCTAATACATCGTGATGATTCTAGTTTACGAAAAATAGCTTTAGTTGATCTTGTGATGAACAACGCTGACAGAAAAGCTTCACACTTATTGCACTCTAATGAAGTTTGGTTCCCAATTGATCATGGTCTTACTTGGCATGTTGATTTCAAGTTGAGAACAGTTCTTTGGGGATGGGCAGATTTGGAATTTGATCCAGAAGAGCAGAAATTCTTAAAGAGAAGTTTTTCTGTTGTTGCAAAAGATTCGCTTTTAGATTGGATCTCAATTGAGGAAAGAGATGCAGCTCTCGATCGGATTGAAACATTATTGGAGAGCAATCATTGGCCTAGCCCGGCTCCTAGCGCGCATGTTTTACCATGGCCTATTTACTAAAACCAATAAGATAGATGGATGAAATCCTGGTCAAAGCCTCGAGATGCAAATTTAGTTCCGGAAATAGGGGGTTTAAGGCTGTTTGACACTCGCTCCCAAACTTTCCTAAATCCAATCTCTGATAATTCAATGAACCTTTATGTTTGTGGAGTAACACCCTACGACTCTGCGCATTTAGGTCATGCTTTTACCTATCTAACTTTTGATACCTTAATAAGGGTAGCGAGGGATACTGGTGCTAAAACAACGTACGTTCAAAATGTAACTGATATTGATGAACCACTTTTTGAACGTGCAATTTCAACAGGACAAAAATGGCAAGAACTAAGCCGTAGCCAAACAGATATTTACTGTAGATCCATGCAAAGAATCAATCTTTTACCACCAGATCACTTTTTACCAGTTACCGAGAATATTGAATACATCATCCAGGCAGCTGAATCGATTGCCGATCAATCCTATAAATTAGATAGCACTACCTATTTCAAATCTTCTGAGATTGATTCTGCTAGCTTTACTCAACTTTCAATTCAAGAACTTATCAAGATATCTAGAGATCGCGGCGGAGACCCTGAAACTCCTGGAAAACAAAATGCACTGGATCCGAAACTCTGGGTACCTTCCATTAATGATGAGCCTCGTTGGGATTCTAAATTTGGTGTAGGTCGACCTGGATGGCATATCGAGTGCATAGCTTTATCAGACAAAGTCTTTGGTGGAACATTTGATGTACAGGGGGGCGGTGAAGATCTCATATACCCCCACCATGCACTTTGTGATCAAATGAGTATCGCTTTGCATGAGAAAACTCTAGCTCGAATTTTTGCTCACGTAGGTTTGGTTTCATATGAGGATGAGAAAATGAGTAAGTCAAAGGGCAATCTTGTATTTGTTGATGATCTCATTAAAGATGAGACAGATAGCCAAGCAGTGAGGGTTCTACTACTAAATCAACCATGGCAAACGGCATGGGAATATCACGAACCCCTTTTTCTTGAGGCTCGAAGTAGGTTCATGGGCTGGGTTCAATCTTATGAGAATGCCGGCTTTGGAAATCCCATTCAACTCATACATGAATTAAGGCTTGTTCTGCGGAATAATTTAAATAGTCAAGCTGCGTTATCTTTGCTGGATAAATATAGTTCCGTCCAGAGTTCATTTGAAGAAAGAAAGGTTTCGGCCGATGCCGTCTGGGCATTGTTAGGTTTAGATCTTGAAGGAAACCGGATTTAATGCTTGCTTATTCGCTTGCTTATCTGCTCTCTAATGAAAATCGTTGTTCAAAACTTCGATTTCATGAAGGTAACCTAAGTCTAGATCTGAGTCGTACTTTGGTGAATGAACATGACCTGGCGCAACTTGTAGATCTATTGTCAAGAAGGTTAGTTGATCAAAGGTTAGTAGACATGCACACTGGTCAATTAGTCAACACAAGCGAAAAAAGGCCAGTTTTACACACACTTCTGCGAGGTACCATCGATGATTCATCCTCTGAATACCTAGTAAATGAGAAACTTTTCATAAATGAACAACATCAGAAAATGATTGATTTTGTTAACAAAGTACATTCGGGAGTTATTTTAACTCCAAATGGGAAGCGAGTTAGCTCAGTTATCAATATTGGAATTGGCGGTTCTGACCTTGGACCTGCAATGGTGTTTGAAGCCCTTTCTTCAAACTACTCCAATCTGGTTGAAATACGGTATTTAAGTAATATAGACATTCATGATTTTAACAAAGCAACAAAAGATCTTGACCCAACTGCAACCATGGTAGTGGTAGCTTCAAAAACATTCACTACCTTTGAAACCCTTTTAAACCTTAACCGAGTTGTAAGCTGGTTAAGTCAAGGATCTGATTCTAGATACGTCAAAGATCAATTAGTTGCCGTAACTTCAGCGCAAGATTTAGCTTTGCATTTTGGCATTAAGGCTGAGAATATTTTTCAGTTTAAAAATTACGTTGGGGGTCGATTTAGTTTAGCTAGTCCCATAGGCATGAGTATTGCTTTAGGTTACGGAGTTCAAGTTTTCGATGAATTGCTTGAAGGAATGGCTCAAGGGGATTCATTCTCACTCTCAGGCAACCATGAGAGTAATGCCACAATGCAATTTGCTTTAAATCTTTATCATCACAGAACAGTCCTTGGAATGCAGACGCGTGCTGTCCTTCCATACACGTCCGCTCTTGGAAGATTTCCAGCATATCTCCAGCAGTTGATTATGGAAAGTTTAGGTAAATCTGTTACTCATTCAGGAGAAGTCACAGATGAATGTGGCATCATGGTTTTTGGTGAGCCAGGCACAAATGCGCAGCATTCCTTTATGCAGTATTTACACCAGTCTCCCCAAATAGTTCCAGTTGATTTCATCGTCATACTTGATGCTAATCCAAAAAGTGCGCATGGATTGTTGGTTAATGCGATCGCTCAGGCTAATGCTTTAGCGATAGGCAAGTCGGCCACCGATTTAAATCTAGAAGGTGTTCCAGAAGATTTGATCCCACATCAAGTAATGCAAGGAAATAGACCGAGCTCAGTGATTGCAATAAAGGATCTTTCCGCAGTAAGTATTGGTCAGCTAATTGCCTTTTATGAGAACGTTGTGTCAATTCTAGGAATTCTCTGGGGTATCAATGCTTATGATCAGTGGGGTGTTGAATTAGGAAAGGAAATGTCAGCTAACCTGATCAATTCAATCAATGCCAGAAACTTAGACAATCTTGATGAAAGTACCAAATGGATTCTGCAGAAATACTTAGACGCTAATTAGCGTCCCTGCGTCTTAAGTAACGCTCAAATTCTTGCGCAATGGCTTCTCCACTGGCCATTGGTAAATCAGATACTTCTCGGTTCTCTTCAAGCTTGGAGATGTATTCAGTTATCTCTTCGTCGTTTGCTGCTAATTCTGCAACCTGCTCCATCCAAATGGCCGAGCGTTCAGGAAGGTCAGCTAACGGAACAGCAATATCTAGAAGTTCTTCTAATTTGTCTAATAAGGCCATAGATCCTTTAGGGCAAGGAGGTTGTGAAACGTAATGTGGAATAGCTGCCCAAAGAGAGATACTAGTAACGCCGGTTTTGGAAAAAGCGTCTTGGATTACCCCGATAATGCCTGTCGGACCTTCGTATGTTGCTCGTTCTAAGCCAAGTCGATCTGCTAATTCGATATCAATGGCAACACCAGTTATTGGGACTGGCCGAGTGTGTGGAGTATCAGACAGCAAAGCTCCAAGAGCGACAACAGTATCTATTCCTTCGTTCACTAGATTTGATATTAGCTCCGAAGCAAATGACTTCCAACGCATGGAAGGTTCGATGCCTTTGATCAGATAAATCTCTTTACCGTGTTGATCATCAGCCCTGTATATTTGAGTACTCCGCCAGTGTATGGACCGGATACCAACACCATCTAATCTAACTATTGGACGATTCACCTGGAAGTCGTAATACAATTCTGGATCAAACTCATAAATCAAAGACGCATTCCAGGATTCAATCAGATGCTCAACGGCGCCAGAAGCCGATTCTCCGGCGTCATTCCATCCTTCAAACGCCAAAATAGCGATTTTTGACCCAGTCAGCACTTAACCTCTTTTCAAGGCTCCAACCTACCGCTATTCCATCGAAAATACCCCTCCAATCCAAGAAAGCCTAAAGGTGCGGTTGGAAGCCACCTAGGTAGCCTTAGCCCTCATGAGTCAATCAAACAGCCTTAGAAGTTATCTGAGCCAGAAAGTGCTCATTGCTGACGGTGCTATGGGAACCATGCTTCAAAACTCTGATGCAACTCTTGAGGATTTTCAGGGTTTAGAGGGTTGTAATGAGATTTTAAATCTTTCCCGACCAGAAATAGTCCAAGACATACATGCACAGTATTTTGATGCTGGAAGCGATGCGGTAGAGACAAACTCATTTGGCTGCAATTTTGCAAACCTTGCTGAATATGACATAGCTGATCGAATTTTCGAATTAAGTGTTGCATCAGCAAAAATAGCGCGAGCGGCCGCTGATCAATTCTCTGGTTCAAGATTTGTTCTTGGATCTATGGGTCCAGGCACCAGACTCCCATCTTTGGGACATACAACTTTTGAAATTCTTCGTGCAGCATATGAAGAGAACGCTCTCGGTTTGGCTGAAGGGGGTACAGATGCATTTTTAATCGAAACTACTCAAGACTTACTTCAAACAAGAGCTGCAGTGATAGGTGCTCAAGATGCCGTTATGAAATTTGGTGGTGACATACCGATTTTAGTTTCGATCACCGTTGAGCAAACAGGCACTATGTTGTTAGGTACTGAGGTTCCAGCAGCCATAGCTACTTTGGGTTCACTTGGAATAGACGCAATTGGACTTAATTGTGCAACAGGCCCAGTTGAAATGTCTGAACATTTAAGAACTCTATCGAACAGCACATCTATCCCAATTACCTGTATGCCAAATGCCGGATTACCAATACTTGCAGAAGGGGGAGCTTATTACCCCCTAGGCCCGGTTGAACTAGCTGAGTATTTACACCAATTTGTAAACCAATACCACCTGGCAATAATTGGAGGTTGTTGCGGTACTACACCCGACCACATCAGAGCTATTGCAAAAGGATTGAATAGAGATCGAGTAATAAACACTCCAGTTTTAATAGATAGTGTCGCATCAATATATCAAGCGGTTCCTTTCAAGCAGCAGAATACTTATTTAGCAGTGGGAGAACGAGCAAACGCAAATGGTTCGAAAGCCTTTAGAGATGCACTACTGGATGAGAACTTCGATGAATGCGTAGAGATAGCCAAATCGCAAATTCGTGATGGATCACATGTATTAGATTTATGTATTGACTATGTAGGCCGTGACGGTGTGAAGGACATGCACGAAATTGGTTTTAGACTTGCGACATCGTCGACACTGCCAATCATGTTAGATAGCACTGAACCAGAAGTACTCAAAACAGGTCTAGAACTATTCGGCGGAAGATGCATCCTCAACTCTGTAAATTTTGAAGACGGAGACACCACTGATTCTCGATTCCAGAAAATACTAAACCTTGCAATTAAACATGGTGCTGCTGTCGTTGCTTTAACAATTGATGAAGAAGGTCAGGCTCGGACATCTGAATGGAAATTAAAAGTGGCGCGTCGGCTTATTAAGCGCTTAACAGAAGCTGGATTGCCCTTGACTTCAATTATGGTTGATTGTCTTACTTTCCCAATTGCAACTGGCCAGGAAGAAACTAGGCGTGATGGAATTGAAACGCTCAGTGCAATTAAACAACTTAAGTCTGAGTTTCCTGATGTTCAAACAATTTTAGGTTTATCAAATATATCATTTGGCCTGGCTCCTGCTGCCCGAACGGTTCTTAATTCTGTCTATCTTCATGAAGCAGTTGCTGCTGGTTTGGATGCAGCAATTGTGCATTCATCCAAGATTATTCCCTTAAATCGAATACCTGATGATCAAAAAACTGCAGTACTTGATCTAATTTATGATCGACGAGAGTATGACACGGATGGAAACATTACAAAAGACCCATTAAATATCGTATTGAATCTTTTTGCTGGCGTGAGCAACGCAAGTTCTGGCCTAGACAGGCTAGCCGAGTTGGCCCAGTTACCTATTAGAGAGCGTTTGCAAATACGTATTGTAGAAGGAGAGAGTAAAGGTTTAACTGCTGATTTAGATACGGCTCTCATTGAAATGCCTCCGTTAGAAATAGTCAATGAAGTGCTTTTACTTGGAATGAAAACTGTTGGAGAACTTTTTGGATCAGGACAAATGCAACTTCCATTTGTCTTACAAAGTGCGGAAGTCATGAAGGCTGCTGTTGCTTATCTGGAACCTAAAATGGAGAAAACTAACGACTCAGGTAAAGGCACTATGCTCTTAGCTACTGTCAAGGGCGATGTTCACGACATTGGGAAAAATTTGGTAGACATTATTTTAACAAACAACGGTTACACGGTTCACAACATTGGCATTAAGCAAACTATCAATCAAATTCTTGATGGGGCGCAAGAATCTAAAGCTGATGTGATCGGACTTTCGGGTCTATTAGTAAAAAGTACTGTAATTATGAAGGAAAATTTGATTGAGATTAATGAGCGAGGCCTAGCTCAACAGTATCCAGTCATTCTTGGTGGTGCTGCCTTGACTCGCGGTTATGTGGAAGAGGATCTTGCTGGTATCTATCCAGGGATTGTTAGATACGCAAAAGATGCTTTTGAGGGGCTCAGTTTGATGGATGCCATCATGAACGTAAAACGGGGAGTTGCTGGTGCTGAGCTTCCAGAACTTCGAAAAAGAACTTTCACCAAACAAGAAAAATCGTTAACTGATTTGCCAATAGATACCAAACGAAGTGAAATATCAACTAACAATAAAATCCCGAAGCCACCATTTTGGGGAAGTCGAGTCGTGAAAGGAATCGCCTTAAATGAGGTGTCTTCTTGGTTAGATGAACGCGCGACTTTCATGGGTCAATGGGGACTTAAATCATCAAGGATAGATGGCCCAAGTTATGAGGAATTAATTGAATCCGAAGGCAGACCAAGACTTCGTTATTGGCTTGATCGGATAGCAACTGAGGGTTTAAACGAGTTAGCTGTTGTCTATGGATACTTTCCAGCGTACAGCGAAGGAAACACCATTGTCATACTAGATCCGGAAACTCAAGATGAGCGTGCGCGTTTTACATTTCCAAGACAAACTGGCGAGCGGAGATTGTGCCTTGCGGATTATGTTAAGCCTAAGTCAGATCATGAACAAGATTTTGTTGCCTTTCACGTAGCTACGATGGGTAATGCAGTATCAAAGTTCGCGGCTAAATTATTTGAAGCAAATTCTTACCGTGAATACCTAGAACTTCATGGTCTGTCAGTTCAACTCACCGAGGCTTTAGCTGAGATGTGGCACGCACGGGTCAGAGCTGAACTTGGCCTATCTGGATTAGATGGCGGTTCTTTGGAGAGTATCTTAAAACAGGACTATCAAGGGGAGAGATTTTCATTTGGCTACCCTGCCTGTCCTGATCTCGAATTGCAATTGCCACTTACCGAATTATTAGAACCTCAACGAATTGGTGTTGAATTAAGTGAAGAATTCCAGCTCCATCCTGAACAGAGCACGAGTGCAATCATTTTTCATCATCCAGATGCAGCGTATTTTAATGCCCGATAGATTTGTTTTACCTGCTGCCGTTTTGTTTGACATGGACGGCACTCTGTTAAACACTGAAGATTTATGGTTTTTATCCGAGATTGAGTTGATGAAATCTTTCGGTATTCATTGGACAAATGCTGATCATCAAGTTTGTGTTGGTGGCCCCGCCAGTCGAGTTACCGATTACATGATTAAGAGAATTGGTGAAACAATTGACCCCGTTGTCTTGATGCAGCAAGCGGAGGTCTCTGTAGAGAAAGTTTTCGCTCGAAATGAGATCTCCTGGCAACCTGGGGCTAAAGAATTACTTGATTCCGTCACGGATCATGAGATTCCAACAGCTCTAGTTACAGCATCGTCTAGCGCAATTGTTTCATTAGTCGCAAGGCAAATAGATCTGTCTGTTTTTGATTCTATAATCACAGGAGACGATGTGGAGAATGCAAAGCCTTACCCTGATCCATATCTGCAAGCAGCCGGGTCGCTGGGCGTCGAAGTAAGGAATTGTGTTGTTATCGAAGATAGCAACACAGGTGTTAAATCTGCTCTAGAGGCCGGTGCATATGTTCTATGTGTCCCAAGTCATCCCATTTTGATTTCAGACGACCGGATGCGTTCCATTCCAACATTGACTCAAACTAAGATTATGGACCTAGACATCAAACTTTGGACAACGGAGCGCTCTTGAGCACATTTGTAGATGGAGACTTAGTCTTATTAATTGATGCAAAAGATCGAAGGCGCATGATTACTCTTAGTTCGGGCAAGCAGTATTTCACTCATCACGGTGCAATTGATCATGATCTTCTCATTGGCTCTGAACAGGGACGTATTGTGCGAACTCCAAACGGAACTCCATATTTAGCATTGAAGCCTTTGTTACGAGATTTTGTTTTATCAATGCCTCGCGGTGCAGCAGTTATTTACCCTAAAGATGCAAGTTTGATTATTGGATATGCAGATTTGTATCCTGGTGCTCGAGTTCTGGAAGCAGGCGTTGGTTCTGGAGCCCTTTCAGCAAGCATATTGAGGGCTGTTGGAACCACTGGTTCCCTAGTCTCATATGAAAGAAGAGCTGACTTCGCTGAAATAGCCCAGAGCAATGTTCAGAAATTCCTAGGTTTCCAACCACAGAACTGGCAAGTGCATGTTGATGATTTGTTAGCTAACGATCAATCGGGATTTACGCATGTTTTTTTAGATATGTTAGAACCGTGGCTCGTACTAGATATTGCTAGCAAAGCGATGACTGGGGGAGGGGTGCTAATGGCGTATGTTGCAACCACCACCCAGTTATCATCAATGGTTGAGGCTATCCGCGAATCTGGAAATTTTACGGAGCCAGAACCACTTGAGCTAATCCTCCGGAATTGGCATTCGGAAGGATTAGCTGTTCGACCAGTTCATCGAATGATTGGACATACCGGCTTTTTGATATTTGCGAGGCGTATGGCTTTGGGCGAAGCACCCTTAGTAAAACGCCGTAGGCCCACCACAAGTGGTAAGTTACTTCAAGAAGCAGATTTGGAACAAAAATGAAGATTTTTTTATCAGTTCTTGTATTCTTTGCAATCACCGCGTGCTCTAGTACTGAGCCAAACCTAGATGGGGGATCGATGGGTTACGGAGAAGTATTTCCTGGGATAGTAATTGAAGCAGGTCCTTCAGATTCAGCTGAACCTGTGATCACAATCTCTAATCCCGGCGAAATTAATGCTCTGATTGTGCATGATATCAAAGTTGGTGATGGAGATGAAATCTTTGGATATGGAAATGTTAATGCTCACTACGTTGGAGTTGGTGTAAATAGTGGAATGACATTTGATTCTTCATTCACTCGTGGAGCACCAATAACTTTTCCTCTTGATAAAGTGATCGCTGGATGGACCGAAGGACTACAAGGTATGCAAGTTGGCGGGAGAAGGGCTCTAGTAATTCCAGCAGACATGGCTTATGGTTCAAATCCGCCACCAGGATCAATCATTGAAGAAGGTGAATCTCTCATTTTTGTTGTAGATCTAATAGGTTTGCCATAGGTAAATGGCTGCTGACAAGAGCGAACGGCTACTTAATCTCATATTCATATTGCTTAATGCCAGTAAACCGGTGCCTAGATCTAGGTTAAGGCAGGTTATCGATGGTTACCGCAATTCAAAATCTGATGCATCGTTTGAGCGCATGTTTGAAAGAGACAAGGAAGATCTAAGAACTTTAGGTTTTCAATTGGAAGTTACTCCTGCAAATGAGCTCTCTGGCGATGAGATTGGGTACTGGATTTCATCGTCTGATTCGTTGCTATCCCTTCATGAGCTTTCATTATCTCAAAAAGCGTTACTAAAGATAGCCTATCTATCAGCTCAGTCTCATGATCAAGTTGCCCGATCCGCTTTGCTGAAACTTGAAGCTGGTGCACATCTCCCCACTTTGATCGAGGGGTTTGTATCTGTTGGGCAGATATCAAACTTAACCCAATCGATATTGCTTGCAATATCATCAAAACGCAAAACGTCATTTGAATACAAGGGCATTTCAGATGATGAATCCAAACTTAGAACTGTTACTCCTTTGCATATGACTATTCATAAAGGATCTTGGTATCTAATAGCCTTTGATCATGAACGTTTAGACCAGAGAGTTTTTCGACTTGACCGGATCCACTCAAAACCAACCCTTCTTGAGATAGATAGCTCAGTTTATCCAAACACCAAACAGAGCCAACTTGCTTACTTATTGAATAATGATGAGAACTCAGTTCTAGTCAAAGTTATTCTACCCACACATTTAAGCTCGGTGTTTGATGCTTTTAAGGTCATCGAGAAGAAAGAAATTTCTGATTCCTTGGAGCTCATTTTAAAAGTGAGTGACACAGCTCTATTCATGAACTTAGTTCTTGGACATGCACCGTTGATTAAGGTTACTGATCCCCAAATAATCAAAGATCAATTAAGAACACGTATAATAGGTACAAAATGATTCAACATAATCGGGTTGAACGACTACTCACTTTACTTCCATGGTTATTAAACAATCCCGAAAGCACCACTTCAGAGATTGCTTTGAAATTTGGAGTTACTGAAAACCAGCTGTTACAGGATTTAGCCTTACTTACGTTTGTTGGACCAAGCCAATACGGTGGAGATCTAGTTGATATTCAATATGAAGCTGGCGGATTTGTTAATGTTGTTGATACCCAAGGTTTAGATCAGCCGCTTAACCTATCCCAATCGGAGGGTTTGTATCTTGCAGCAGTTTTGGTTGCTCTAGGTCCTGAGATACCAGATTACCTACAGTCTGATCTTGCTTTTCTTATCGACAAGTTAGTACCCTCTACAGTATCAAACAGCAATCCTGTGAAGGACATATCTGACAATCATAATATGTTTCTCTTAGAAGATGCAATTCGGTTTAATAGAGCAGTCCGGTTTGAGTACTTATCTATTACAACTGCCATCCAAAGTTCTCGTTTAGTTAGTCCGAAGCGTCTCCGGGTTCAAAGCCAAGCTATATATCTCGATGGTTATTGTCATGACACGGCCGAAGGAAGAACCTATCGGTTGGATCGGATAACTGCAGTTAACCAAGTCTCTGATCCATACATGAGCGGTCCACTCAATATGAAACATCGGGATCTGATAACCGTTTCTGGAAGAATTAAATCTGATTATATTTGGATGTTTGAAAATATGCCCAATTTAACAACTGTAAATGAAGGGGACTATTCACAGCTTAACTTTGGTGTTTATCACATAGAATTTGCTATCTCTCTGGCTTTACAGTGCATTGGGTTTCTTGATTTGAATTATCCTGAAAATGTAATGACTGAGGTATCCAAACGTGCTGACCAATTACTTACAACTTTGTCATGACATCACCTGCAGAACGCTATGCAAGATCCCAACGCTCAGCAAATAGAGAAGATGCAAGCGATTTTGATCAATTCTTGCTTGATCAATCTTTTGGGCTTGATAAATTTCAGTTGGACGCCATCGATGCAGTTGGTTCAAATAGATCTGTACTAGTTGCAGCTCCAACTGGATCTGGGAAGACTAAGATTGCTGAATATGCGCTATTTCGATCTTTGCGAGAGAAAAAGAGAGCGTTTTACACTACACCAATAAAAGCACTGTCAAATCAGAAATACAAAGAGTTCTGCCAAATGTTTGGGTCCAATGAAGTTGGACTTTTAACTGGAGATCGCAGCATTAACATCGAAGCCAGCATAGTAGTAATGACTACTGAAGTGTTGCGAAATATGATCTACGCCAACTCAACAAATTTAGTGAATCTTCTCTGGGTTGTTATGGATGAAGTTCACTATTTAGCTGACAAGAATCGCGGAGCAGTTTGGGAAGAAACGATGATACTTCTCCCACCAGAAGTTAACCTTGTTTGCTTGTCTGCCACCGTTAGTAATGCGGAAGAATTTGGTGCTTGGATTACAGATATAAGAGGGGATGTTGAGGTAATTCTAGAAGAAAAGCGACCAACACCCCTGTGGCAGCTGGTTTACCAAGATCATCAATTACAGGATCTATTCAAAGATCCAACTAACTTAAAGTCAAGAGAACTAAACCCAGCTATTTCCCGAAGCGGCAATTCCCAAAAACGCAACAAGTTTGAGTCTAAGAATCGGTATCAGAGACCAGGGGGAAATCGTAATGCAAAAGCTTTGCGCTCTGAAATAGTTGCTGCTCTAGATCATGCCGGCCAGTTACCCGCACTGTATTTTATCTTTTCAAGGAAAGGATGTGCTGAAGCAGTCAATAATCTTCAGTCTTCAAATCTAAGATTATTGAATACAGCGGATAGAAAATTAGTGTTGGATCGTGTTGATGAAGCATGTTCCATCATTCCCGATGGAGACCTGCAAGCAGTGGATTTCACTACTTGGCGAGAAGGATTAGCAAGGGGCTTCGCAGCACATCATGCAGGAATGTTACCCATCTTTAAAGAAGTTGTGGAAGACCTGTTTCAAAGGGGGCTTCTAAAAGTTGTTTTTGCAACTGAAACATTAGCTCTAGGTATAAATATGCCCGCAAAAACCGTCGTAATCGAATCACTTCGAAAATTCAACGGAGAGACACATGTTGATCTAACAGCAGGTGAGTACACCCAGTTAACAGGCCGTGCAGGTCGACGTGGGATTGATCACGAAGGGTACGCAGTTATTCCAATCGATGACACTGTCAATCCAGAGTCTGTCGCTGGTTTGGCTAGTACTAGAACGTATCCTCTGAATTCATCTTTTCGTCCAAGTTACAACATGTCTTTGAATCTTTTGCAACGTTTTGGTCTAGACCATAGTGTCACTTTGCTGGAGAGTTCTTTCGCTCAATATCAGGCGGACCAACAAGTTGTAGGTTTGGCAGCCCAAGCGAAAAGAATTAGGCGAGAAGCTGAAGTCCAAAAACAAAGTTTAGGTAAGGACTCTGACTTGATTTTGGATTACCTCACTATGCGGCGAGATATTAGAAGAAAAGAAGACGACTTGCATAATGATGATCGTCGAAGGTTTTTACTAGATGTTGATACAGCTTGTCGCGCGCTTCAGATCGGTGATGTTGTTCAAATTAAGGGAGGTCAGCGGGGTTTTTTGATCGTTGTAGATGTGGATGTAAATCGAATGGATTTATCTGTTATAAGTGAAAAACGAGGGTTTCAAAAACTTAGATGGAGCGAACTGCCTGGAACACCCTTATCAAGAGGATTTGTGCGCATCTCTCGTGGTTTTAACCCTCGAGATGCGTTTGCACGAAAGAAGCTTCTCGGGCAAATTGATCCAGCAACCTTTACCTTGGATCACACAGTTTCAGAAATTAGCGAACCTGATTTATCACTTGTAAAGTTGAAGGAGAGGTTACGCGCTCACCCGGTTCATGGGATTGCTGATAGAGAAACATACATAAGAGCTGCTGAAAGATCTCTCAAAATGTTGGATGATGCTGAGAAATTAGAAATAAGGGTTTCAAATCGAACAGGCTCCTTAGGTCGACAGTTCAAGCAAATATGCGTTTTATTAAGGGAAAATGAGTATCTGTTTGGTGATGATCTCAAATTAACCTCCAAAGGTAAACTCTTGAGCCGAATGTATGCGGAGGCCGATCTTCTTTTAGCTGAGGCTATTGATGCTGATCTATTATCTAACCTAAGTACTTCCCAATTTGGAGCCTTATTGAGTTGTTTCGTCTATGAATCAAGAGACGAGATTGATATATACAGATACAAATATCCAGATAAATTGATTTCCACCCGAGTAGTAGCTATCAACAATATCCTGTCTGAGATCCATCGCCAAGAGAAGCAAAACAAGATTCCTTTAACAAGGGACCTCAATCCAGGATTTACTCATGCTATTGGTTCCTGGATTAATGGTGCCAATTTGGATCAGGTTCTCTTTGAGAGTGACTTGCAGCCAGGTGATTTTGTGCGCTGGTGTAGACAGGTAATTGATATAGCATCACAGTTAGTCCATGACACGGTTCCAAAACAGGTCAAAGACAATGCTCGCAAAGTGATCGATGAAACCATGAAAGGTGTAGTTGCAATATATGAAGCTGATCTAACGAATCTCGAGGATTTGAATTAATCGCTGCATTAACGCTGAAATATTGAGTTCTTCGCCTAGATCGTGAAGTACTTTTTGAGGTGCAGCCTCAAGTCGAATTTTTGAAACTGGATCTAATGCAAGATTTCTAACAACTGGAACGACCTTTGCGGCAGCTGCCAGATAATCCTGAGAATCGGTAATCGAATTAGCTATTCTTGGTTTGATTTCGGGATGCAGACTTTGAGCTGCATTTATGACCTCTCTTAACGTACCAAATGTTTGAATAAGTTTGGCTGCAGTTTTTTCACCAACACCCTTAACTCCGGGAAGTCCATCACTTGCATCGCCTCGAAGAATTGAAAAATCAACATACTGCGATGCCCTGACGCCATATTTTTCTAAAACCTGCAGCTCTTGGTATTGATTCATCTCGCCTGTGGATGTGTAGAGGACAGATACACCTCTCGTGTCGTCTATCAATTGAAACAAATCTCGATCACCAGTTACAATTTCAATCGGGCCTGATTCTGTATTAGCGTAAGTTCCAATGATGTCGTCCGCTTCATGATTCTCATCACCGATTACAGGTATTCCAAGTGCTTCTAGCACTTCAGCGATTATTGGTATCTGTTCAGCAAGCAGGTCCGGGATTGCTGAGACTTCATCGTCTGGATCTTCCTGAATTTCTGCGAGTCGATGACTCTTATAGGTTGGAATGAGATCAACTCGCCATTGCGGTCGCCATTCAGTATCCCAGCAAGCAACTATGGCTCGAGGGGATCTGTCCTGGTGCAACCGAGCAATCCTGTCGAGCAACCCCCTGACCGCGTTTATAGGAGTTCCGTCTTTTGCAACCAAAGACTCGGGTAGGGAATGGAAAGCTCTGTAGTAGAGCGATGCCGTATCGAGGAGAATAAGTGGTTTCACGAGGTTATCCTTAACCATAAGAATTATGCCGATACAGGGGATAGGGGATTGTCTAGATGGAATCAGTTCCAATTGCTGATCTAAAGGAAAGGCTGCGTCGAGCTCAGGAAGCAGCAGCCAAGAACAATTTAGCGGCTTTTCTTTTAAGTCCTGGGCCTGATCTTCGTTATTTTGTCGACTATGAGGCTAAAGCCCTAGAGCGCATCACATGTTTAATGATTCCGAGCAAGGGGGACCCTGTATTAGTCGTTCCTCGTCTAGAGAAACTGCCAGCCCAGATGTCAGGAGCGGGACTTTTGGGGATTGAAATTCTTACTTATGGTGAATTTGATGACCCATATCAACTTATTGCGAAGAACATTACAAATCATGGATCAATTGCAGTTGATGATCGCATGTGGGCAGTTAAAGCACATGCAATAAAATATGCAACACCAAATGTTACCCAAGTTACAGCTGGTAAATTTGTAAATGCACTGCGAAGTGTAAAGTCAAGATTTGAGATCGACGCTCTAAGAGCCGTTGCTCAAAGCATCGACTCCGTTCATAAACTCGTTCCAGATTTATTGAAAGTTGGCAGGACGGAATTAGATGTTGCCCGTGATATTGGTGCACTTATTCTTAAACACGATCATGCCAAAGTTGATTTCATTATCGTCGCTAGTGGCCCTAATGGTGCCAGCCCTCACCATGAACCTGGTTCGAGAAAAATCCAAGCTGACGATGCAATTGTGGTTGATATCGGTGGCACAAGCCATTTAGGCTATTGCTCTGATTCAACCAGAATGTATGCAATGTCCTCGGTTTCATCCGAATTCTTGGAAATGTATCAGGTTTTGCAAGAAGCTCAGGATCGAGCTGTAAAGGTTATTAAACCTGGAGTTAAACCCAGTGAGATAGATCACGAATGTCGATCAACACTTGCAGATGCAGATCTTGGACACTATTTCATTCATAGAACAGGCCACGGCATTGGTGTTGAAACCCATGAAGATCCATACATTGGTTCTAGTCTCCATGAACCAATTCTCGAAAACCAAGCATTTAGCGTCGAGCCAGGCTTTTACATTGAAGGAAAATTTGGTGCTCGAATTGAAGACATTGTTGCTTGTACCAGCGTTGGAGTAGAACGACTAAACACCTTGAGTAGAGATTTAGTAATAGTTCCTGCATGATCTTTCTGAGGATTCTACTAACCGCAATTGCAGGATGGTCTATTGCCAACGGGGGGTCAGTCGAACCAAATTGGGTTTTGGTTTCTTTGGGACTTTGTTTTTGGTGGTATCTTTTTTCAACTGCTTCTTCAACAAGATTGGCAGTTGTTGAATCAGTCTTAATTTGGTTTTTATCTAGTTATCTTGGATTAGATTGGTTAACCGTTATTGGTGAGGATGCAAGATTTGCGCTGAGTTTGCTAGTTGCACTTGGCTGGGGTCTGATTGCTTGGCTTCTCAGACAATTCGATGTCAATTCGCTAGGCAATTTAAGAGCAGCCATTCTGGCTGGGGGAGTGGTAGTTTTTGTTGAGTTCCTTGCTGGGCGATATCCCTTTGGGGGATTTTCCTGGTTTAGAGTAAGTTACCTGCTAGCTGATTCGCCCTTAGCATTTGTATCAGCATGGTTTGGTGTTGGGTTCCTTTCATTTTTTACTGTTTTCCTAGCAGTATTTCTAGTCAACCATGTTAGCCATCGGAAAAATGAGAGTTTCATTCAGATTAGTTTTGTTTTAATGATAATTGCTGTATGGCAATTTATTCCAATTCCTAATTTTGACCGAGATGTCACCGCTGCCAGGATGAACGTTTTGGCTATTCAGGGTGGAGTACCTAGGGTCGGATTGGATTTTAATTCTCAGCGAGCAGCAGTATTGAACAATCATGTACAAGGAACGATTCTTGCGGACATTGACATATCGACTGAACTTATCTCTAAGCCCGATCTGGTTTTGTGGCCCGAGAATGCCTCTGACATCGATCCTTTCATCACATCTGGTGTGTCCAATTTACTGCAACAGTTGGCCAAGCGAATAGATGCTCCAATCTTGCTAGGCGCAGTTCTGCGTGAAAATGATTATCTCAGAAATGCATCAGTTCTTGCCACGGATAAATCAATCGAAACTGTTTATATAAAACAAAAGCTTGTGCCATTTGGCGAGTATTTGCCTTTTCGAAGCTACCTAGAAAAATGGATCAACCGCTTTGAAAAACTTCCAACAGACTTTAAGGCAGGGGAGGTGCGTGGAATAGTTTCGATCAATTCTGATTTTGATGCGGGTGTTCTGATTTGCTATGAAGTTGCCTACGATAAGTATTGGGAACAGATCTCAAAGGATGCTGATGTATTTTTAGTACAGACTAACAACGCGACATATGGTAAAACTACGCAGCCTTTTCAACAGATGCGCATTACATCCTTATACGCGATCCAGGAGAAATCACCGGTTGTAGTTGCTTCTACTAGTGGAATATCTGCAGTTATTAATTCTGATGGATCTATCAAAGATATGGCACCAGAATTTCAATCTACCTACTTATCAGCAGATCTTGACTTGCGAAGCTACCGAACATTGGGGTCAGTAGTTAACTTACCTTTACAGTACCTTTTATCCCTGTGGATATTTTTAAAAGTTCTGATGAGTTTGTTCAGGCGTAAAAACGGCTAGCAGCTTCAACGGCTTTATCAGTTACTACACCAGTTACACCTTTGCGCAATAGTGACTCCATTAATCCCATATCGTTTATTGTCCAAGCGTGAATAGGTATCTCTAGATCCTGGCAGTTACTTATGAACCTTTCGTTTATCAATGTTGTTGAATAATAACGGTAAGGAACCATGGCCATTTGATTCTCGATTCCAAGTGACAGATTTTTTGATAATTTCAATTTCAAAATTTGCTGAATGTCGAGGGCTGTACAAATGTCTGGAGCAAGATTTCGAAAGGACTTAATTCGTGAGGCACTAAAGGACCCAACGATGAATCGATCGCGTCGTTGATCGGTTAAGAATTCAACTAGTGGATTTAGGGTATTAGCATTTTTCATATCAAGACTAAAAACTGCCCTGGGGTAAGTTCTAACTAGTTGATCCAGTGAAAGCCAGGGATATTCACCAGAGATTGGATAGTTTTGTAGTTGCGAAAAGGTCAAATCAGAAACACTTTTATTAACTCCAGTAAGTCGAAAAATTGTTGGATCGTGGCTTAAAACTAAAACGCCATCTTTAGTTAAATGTAAATCTGTTTCGAAGTGCTTGACACCTGCATGCCACGCTTTCTCAAATGATGCCAAGGTATTTTCATGCTCGGTACCACCTTTATGACTCCAGATAATTGGGGAAGTTGAACTAAATATCTGGGCCATTAAGCACCGGGTAAGCATTTGTTAGAAGATATTGACCATTCATACCAAGCTAGAGCACCATCTAAAGTTCCACCTGTGCGCTGGTGCAATTGACTAGTTAGAACTCCTTCCGCGGCCGATCTAATTGCTAGAGCTTGCAATCTTCCAAGTGTTGGTTTAAATTCATAGTCAGTTTTTTGGCCTGTTAACTTCTGATACCAGTGTTCTGGCATAACATTTAAATCTCCAACATTTCGATGAGTTCCAGGAATTCGGCCACTGGATGAAAACTGCCAATTGGCCCAGCCATCTTTAGCAGACCATGGAAGCGTGATCACTGGTTCTGTTAAATGTCGACCATAATGTGCAATCCATAATGGGTAGTTAGCTAACTCTAAATCGGCATACATATGTTTCATAATGAATTTTGAATATGTGTAAAGCATTGGGGGAGTTTTGGTTAAACGTTGCGCCTCGTTAAGAAAAACTAGTGCCCAAGTCGTTAGATCTCGAGGCGTCCACCCCGAAGGTGCATGTTCAAAATCTAAAACCAAAGGCAGACGCCCCTTGGACCAAGTTCCGTATCGAATAGATGCTTTCCTAGCTTGAATGAGTGCATCTTCGTAACGCTGGTTAGATGAATTCCCTGAAGGATATGCATAGTGGTAACCGCCAACCCTCATTCCAGCCTGAGTGGCTGCAGGCCTATCAATTCGCCACCATTTCGCGGCTATCTGGTCTGCTTTAGCGGTAGCACCATCAGATAGCTTGATAAAGGCGAACTCATAACCAGATTCACGAATCTTCCTGAAATTTAACAACTTGTCGGATGGATGATCCCATCGACTAATATCAATACCAAATACACCTGAAACTTTTTGCATAGATTGATTAAAGGCAAATGGACGATTCCAATTCGGTAATTGCAGATAAGGATCAGGGAATTTCGGCTCACTTAAGCACCCAATTTGTGATGTGTCGTCAGATATCTCTAAATCAGAAGCTGCTTTGGCCGATATTGGAGCTGTTACCAACGTTAGAAATACAACCAAGACACATAGTGACTTAGATCCGATAATGTACATTATGTAAAGTCAACTCCTCACAGATAGGAGGCAATACTGTATTTGAGCAATTTAAGCAGTTGCTTTCTTTGATCTTCTCGCCGATAACTCGTCTTCGATATTTAAATCTGCAGATACTGGATCTCCAGCGCGAGGAAGGGCCGCAAGTTCGCCAGCCACATCTTGCCAAACCGTGCCAATAGCGATGCCAAATACAGCCTGACCGCCTTTAACAAGGTCAATAACTTCCTCAGAAGATCGACATTCATAGACGGAGGAACCATCTGACATCAAAGTTATGGAGGTTAAGTCTTCGACTCCCCTGCCTCTTAGGTGCTCAACAGCTGCACGAATGTTCTGAAGGGAAACCCCAGCGTCTAGAAGCCTTTTTACGACCTTTAGGACCAAGATGTCGGTAAATGCGTAAAGGCGCTGGGAACCAGAGCCAGAGGCCGTCTGGATGGTCGGTAAGACCAATTCAGTTCTCGCCCAATAATCAAGTTGACGATAGGAGATGCCAGCGACCGCACAGGCTACCGGACCTCGATATCCGAAAGTCATGGATTCAGATCGAAGACTGCTTGTTTCAAAGAGGGAACTTTGGCCATCGAATGGACCTGGCAGGTAGCTGTTAGTCATGTGAAGCCTCCAGATCTGACTATCTTCGGGGGAAGTCGAAGCTTGCGATAACCAGACGCCCAAGGATACGAAATCCCTGAGCGGTTGGGTTAGACGCCACACCGCTCAGGTCAAATTTAAGAGAAATCCTCAGGGGAAATATTGTCCAAAAACTCTCTAAATTCCTTGACTTGATCCTCTGGTGACTGGTCATCTTCAATCTCGATACCAGCTTCGTTCAAAACCCCATCCGCACAGAAAATTGGGGCCTTTGTCTTCAAAGCCAGCGCAATAGCGTCACTTGGCCTTGAACTCACCCGGGCTCCCCCAACCAAAACCAGCTCAGCGTAGAAAACTCCATCTCGCAAATCTGAGATGAGAATCTGCTCAACTGGATGTTTGAGCTGTTCGAGCAAATTCACCATCAGATCATGTGTCAGTGGACGACTTGACTCTATTCCTTGATGTGCAAATGAAATAGCAGATGCTTCAGCAGAACCAACCCATATGGGAAGATATCTCGATCCCTCAAGTTCCCTTAATAGAACTATCGGTTGATTCCCCGGCATCTCGATTCGCACACCGAATACTTCTACTAGTTTCATATTAGAACACTAAACCCAAATCCTGATTAGGACAATTCACGATTAATTCCGCTTCGAACTAAAGCAGTATGTAATCTCAAAGCAATAGTTGCTATTTCTGAAGCCTGCTCTAAAGCATCGTTTCTCGAATTTAGTGACTGTTTCTTAGACACTGGTTTAACTAAAGATTCAATCAACCCAATTTCGCGTTCAGCAGCTAGTCGAAAACTTCTCATATGTCGAGCCGAAATACCTAAGGTTTCTAGTTCTTTAGCTAAATTAGCAATAGCTATAGCATTTGAATCGAACATTCCCTCTCTCATTTCAAGTAAACCAACCGCAAGGTACTCTTCAAGGGAGTCTCTTGAGATACTAGTTATCTCAACTAATTCATCTAGATTCAAGGCAAATGATTTAGTCTTTATTAAATCCTTTGAGTCGACTCCAAACAGGGAATCACGACTAGGTACCAACCCGATACGTTTTGGAACAGTTCCTGTAACGGGATATGGGGCTTCCAAACCTTCATCTAAAGATACAAGATGTTCACGAATAACTCTTAAAGGAAGATAGTGATCTCGCTGCAGTTGAAGGATGTACCTAATCCGGTTTAAATCACTTCCTGTAAATTTACGATATCCACTGGGTGCTCTAAGAGGACGAACTAAACCCTCATTCTCGAGAAAACGAATCTTCGAGATGGTCAGGTCGGGAAACTCAGAATTGAGATAGTCAAGAAGATCACCAATTGAGAAGAGTTGATTCGCAGATGCATTCTTTCCCATTACGACCTATCCAAAGGTAGTAAAAAGGCAAATCGATACTTCCCGATCTGGATTTCTTCTCCACCAGACAATTCGGTCTTGTCTACCCGAGATCTGTTCACATAAGAGCCATTCAAACTCTGTAAATCTTCCAAAAACCATGCGTCATTTGTTCGATATATGTGTGCGTGTTTACGAGAAACTGTGACGTCGTCCAAACTTAAATCACCATCTCCTGCTCTTCCAATAACTACACCTGCTGGAGTAAGCACAAACTGATCCCCAACCTGCGGGCCACGGATCACCAAAAGAACCGCGCTTCCATCGGGTAGGTCAGTCATGTCTAAATTAACAGCTGGCATTTCTCCTGAAAAAGATTCGACAATTGGGATAGCCGAAGTAGCCTCTACTGGGCTTAGGTCCGGGTCGTTACTCGATGTTGCCACTCCCCTATCCTGCCAAACTATCAAGTTTTACGGTAGGTCTAGGGTCAAAATATCTAATTTATAGCAGTTGGTGGAACGTTTCTTGGCCTCACTGTTGCTTCAATAAAAACTGAGTCCTTCTCCCGCACGGTAGTGATCGCCCCCGCTGCTCTAAGAACTTCCAGCACACCTCCAGGAATTTTCAAAGCAGTTGCCAGTGTGGATGGATCTCCAATTGCCAAAATTTTGTAGGGCGGAGAAACAATTTTTGCACCTACCTGTAAGCCTGGCACAACCTCGGATATTCCAGTATTGGCTACAACTCGTGCATCATTAACGGATATCGCTTCGGCACCTGCATCACGAAGTTCATTAATTAGATCAAAGAAAACAATTGAACTCACCATTATTTCGGGATCAGCCACAATAAGTTCTAAACCAGGCCCCGTGACACCAGTTGTGCCAGCTAACACTGTTAGCGCATCAGCTCTACGTTGCAATTCCTCAACAACTGCAGCTTCATTACCACGACGAAGATCTTGAGCTGCATTTTCTAAATTCTTTATCTCGATTTGCAAATCATCTTCTCGAGAATTCAAATCATCCAAAATACGAACAAGGTCTTCCTGTCGAGCATTGAGAAGATATTCAGGTTCATCAACGATCTGCAAGCCGATCGCTAATCCAATTCCAGTAATTCCTGAGAGTGCTGCAATTATTGTTCGGTGCCTAGACCATTGCATACATTAAGCCTTGAAGATCAAACGGCGAATAGCAGATGCATTAACGAAAATACGCATTGCTAGCACTACTAGCACTCCAGTTGATAACTGTGAGCCGATTCCTAACTGATCTCCAAGGAATACCATCCCAGAAGCAATAACAACGTTGGCACTAAACGAAACTACAAAGATTTTGTCAGAGAAACGTCGTTCGATAGCCGCTCTACCTCCACCTACCACTGCATCCAACGCCGCGATAAGAGCAATTGGCAAATATGGTTGGACCCACAATGGGATTTCAGGCTGAAAAATCAAGCCAAGTAGTAGTCCTAATAGAAGTGCGATAACACCAATCATTAGTCGTTCCTTACTGATGCGCGTTTAGGTAGTGGAATGTTAGAGCCAGGAAGAGATATTTGGCTAACTGACTCCACTTTGAATCGAATCCCATAACCTTTAGAGATCTCAGCGATTTCTTCAGAAGTAATTCCACTCTTAAGTTCCCGCTCCAATTTCGTAACGTCTCCAATTGCAACAATTCGGTAAGGTGGAATTAGAGCTTGATAATCCACCAAAATTGCCTCACCGGCGGACCGAATAGCAGATAATGAAGTTAGCCGGTAGTCGTTCACGGCTACTGCTTGTGCGCCCCCAACAAACATGCCATTAACAATCAGAGCTACATCACTATCCAGAACAATTCCCAAATCGACACCTTCAGTGAATTTAGGAGAAACGGCGGGCTCAATGATCACTTGAATTCCGTTCCCTCGAATTGGCTGGAACCCTGCAAGTTCTTCTAAAGAGCTAACTCGGCTAGCTAGATTCTGAGCTCTTTGAGAAAGATTGGATAAATCATTCGAGAGTAAACCATTACCTGTATTCAGATCTTCAACTTTTATCTGAGCTTCCAAGAGTTTTTGGCTTGCAAT
>DBCL01000009.1:15613-16503 GCA_002293025.1 Actinobacteria bacterium UBA959 | reverse complement strand
CTTAATGCGGTACCAAATAGAATTCCAATCAGCACAAGGAATGTGAAACCCATAAAAACACCGCGAAAACGCGATTCTTGATTCTTTGGGGTTGGTGGACCAAAGGTGTGATTAGCATCATCTAAAACGAGATAGAGTAAACGCATGGAATCGTCTCGATCTGTTACAGCTATCGAAGTTAAGCCGCTCATAACTTCAAATCCCGAATTGTTTTAAAGTAATTCAGTCCTGCCGCCCAATAAAGTAGCCCGCCCCAGATAACTCCAGCAAAAGCGAAATCATAAACAAATGTATTATTGAGAACTGTGCCTAGCATGATCAAGGAGAAGGCAGCTAGCAGAACAAATGTTGCTAACTTCCCCAGATATTCCACCGGAACTTTAAGCTTCTTCAAACTAATCAATTTTGGAAGTGATGCGAGCAAGAAAAGATCTCTCATAAAAATCATGAAAACTAGCCACATTGGTAAGAGTTCAATTTGCAGATAGGCAATAACTACAGAAAGAATCATTAGCCGATCAGCCAGAGGATCTAATATTTCGCCTAGGTTACTTTCTTGACCCAGCTTTCTTGCTAAGAAGCCATCTGCAAAATCCGAAAAGGCCATTATCGAGATAAGACCGGCAGCAAATCCATATTTCTGCTCAGTTAACAAAATGAATAAATACGGGATAAGCAACAGTCGAACAAGCGAAATCAAATTCGGAATAGTGAATACCTCAGACACGCTCGGGGTGTCGTTCGAAGGCATGGACTAATCGTAGGCAGGATAGGTCCGTGCTGAGCATTAGGCAGTTAGATGAACTTATTACGAGGGTGCCGGACTACCCCTCCCCCGGAATTGTCTTTCAAGATATTTCCCCACTTCTGGCTCATCCTGAAGGCTTAAG
>DBCL01000009.1:4992-15605 GCA_002293025.1 Actinobacteria bacterium UBA959 | reverse complement strand
AGCGTTACTGAACATCTTTGTGCAATTTTTAGGAAGGATCGAATCTCCCACGTCATTGGGATTGAATCAAGAGGTTTTTTGCTCGGAGCGCCCATAGCTATAACTTTGAATGCTGGTCTAGTTCTTGCGAGAAAACAAGGCAAGCTGCCGCGATCAACTTATGAACAAAGTTATGATCTTGAGTATGGACAAGCAACCTTAGAGATCCATCGAGACGCTTTCCCAGAGAATTCGCGTGTACTGATTGTTGATGATGTTTTAGCAACAGGTGGGACGATAGATGCCGTCTTAAAGATTGTCGAAAAAATGCAAGGAAAAGCTGTAGGTGTAGCAATTTTAAGCGAGATTACGTCGCTAAATGGTCGATCCAAATTCGCAAAGCTTAAAATTCAATCACTGATCACTTAAGTGTGGATTCACGTTTTTTAATTTTTTGTCTAAATCTAATTGGGGTTCCTTCAAATTCAAAGGTTTCTCTCAATCTCCGCTCTAAGAATCTCAAATAAGCCTCATCTAAAACCCGTGAAACAAACAGAGCGAAGGTTGGTGGCTGGGAACTAACTTGTGTTGCAAAAAGAATTTTGGCTTGTCTGCCACCTCGTAGTGGATGCGGGTTAGCCTGAACAAAATCAGTTATGAATCTGTTCAACTCAGAAGTTGCAATTCGCCGATCCCAGTTAGCTAGAACTTTACGAAGAGACGATGGGATCTTTTCAACGCCTCGTCCGGTTGTAGCCGAGATATTTAGACGTGGAATCCATCTTTGCTGTTGGAGATCCTTATCAATCTCCCTTTCCAAATCAAAACGACGATCCTCGTCAAGGATGTCCCATTTATTGAAACATAAAATCAATGCTCTGCCGGTTTCTTCAGCAAGGTTGATAACACGACGATCTTGATCAGATAGAGGTTCAGTAACGTCAATAAGTACAACCACAACTTCACTTCTTTCAATGGCTGATTTTGTTCGCAATATTGCGTAATACTCGTGACCAGAATCTTGTCTGAATTTCTTCCGGATTCCAGCGGTGTCGATAAATAGCCAAGACGAACCATCAAGTTCAACTGACTCGTCTATTGGATCAACAGTCGTCCCAGCTTTTTCATTAACAACTGCTCTATTTGAACCTACTAAACGATTCAGCAAACTGCTTTTGCCTACATTGGGTCTACCAAGCAAGGCAACAGCTCTAGTGCCTAGAAGACCAGGTTTGGTGCGGAGTTCTTTGGGAATGGATTTAACTATTACGTCTAGTAAATCTCCCGCTCCCCTGCCGTGCAACGCAGAGACTAAATGCGGCTCTCCTGCGCCTAAAGACCAAAGCGAAGCTGCATCAGATTCAAACACTTGTGTGTCAACTTTATTCGCCACTAAAAGGATCGGAACTTTGGCAGCTCGCAACATCTGAACAATTCTCTGGTCGTCTTCAGTTGCACCAATGGTCGAGTCAACAACCAAGACACCTAAGTCTGCTTCTTTGATTGCAATTTCTGCCTGTTGTGCTACTTGCTGATACATACCTTTAGCATCTTGCTCCCAGCCGCCGGTATCCAAGATCGTGAAATCCAAACCGTTCCACTCTGCCTGGTAACTAACTCTGTCTCTGGTTACGCCAGGTTGATCTTCAACCACTGCAGATCTATGGCCAAGGATTCGATTAACCAAGGTCGATTTCCCCACATTTGGTCTTCCTAAAATTGCAACTACAGGTTTTGAGACCAAATCAACAGGAATATCGAGGAAATCTCCCCATTCGGAATCGATATCAGCGTCTGCCTGGATATCAACAGTGAGTTCATCTAGCAAACTCAATACTGCATCCACGCTTTGGCGTAAATCCAAATTAGTGGTGTCTATCAATGTTGAATCTGGGTCCTGCCGCAATGGAGATATTGCTCGAGTTGAATCAAGAAGATCTCTTTGTTCTAAGGCTTTAGATACCTCAGCAATATCAACATCTAATTCCAAGCCTCGACGGGTTGCCCGAGCAACCGGTGAGGCAGTTAAGAAAACTTTGATGTCAGCTTTTGGTAACACTACGGTTGCGATATCTCGTCCCTCGACAACAATTCCACCAACTTGTTCCGTAGCTAACTTAGCATATTTACGCTGAAGTTCAACTAAAATTTCTCTTACCAAGGGAACAGCACTTACTTGAGATACGGCATCTGTAACTTCTGCACTTCTAATCGTATTTGTGATATCAATGCCGTCAGCTGAGATCCATGTTTGATCTGGATTTGTACTGATTGCGATTTTTGAATTCCTCGCAAGTTTTCCTATCTCAACTTCATCAGCAATTTCTAAACCAGCTCTTAAAACTAACCATGTCATCGCTCGATAGAGAGCTCCCGTATCTAAGTACTGCAGACCTAAGGACCGGGCAACTCCTTTAGCGACAGAAGACTTACCTGAACTGCTGGGTCCATCTATGGCGATAACAAGTGCATCATCATTCACGAATCAACCAACCATTTTCTTTGTACACTTGAGCTGTTTTACTCGAGATCGATGGCTTTACCATTAGTTCCACTATAGCTGCATCCTTGTTCAAGATATGTTCAATGCGTACATCCTCAATATTTATCGAATGAGTCTGCGCCAAATCAAAAAGTTTTGCCAAAGAACCTGGCTGATCAGGAACTACCAAAGATATTGAATCATATTTTGTAGCAACGCTTCCATGCTTTCCAGGCAACCTACCAACAAGTGAATCACCTGTTCTAATCAAGTTCTCAATTCCTTCAATGTTGGCGAACGATAGATCTTGTTCAAATTGCTGCAGAGTAGAAATAGCTTGCTTTAATAGTTTGAGAACCTCTTGATTATTTGCAATCAAGATTTGTTGCCAAAGCTCCGGGGATGCGTGCGCAATTCGAACCATGTCTTTTAGCCCACCACCGGAAATTGATGTATCGGCTTTAGACTGAAAAATAGTTGCAGCCAACACAGAAGCAAATATTTGTGGCAAATGAGAAACCGCTGCTGCAGAGTAATCATGGACGTCTGCTGACATCTCTAGGATGATTGGATTCATCAATTCTAAAATTTCATTCGCGGTTTTTTGAAACTCACGGTCAGTATGTTCGCTCGAAATGACCCAGATCCGATCTGCAAAGATTTCTTTCCTTGCATTTACCGCTCCACTTCCTGCCCGACCAGCCATTGGGTGGCTCGGTAAAAATCTAGACCTACTAGGGTGATGCTCCAGCGCTCTTACAACAAACATCTTCGCACTGATTGTGTCAATAACAACTGCGTTCGGGTATCTCTCTAAGCAATCAGATATTGATTTAACCGCAATTGCTGGGGGTGTTGAGATAAAAACTACTGATACTTCTTCGTCAGTAAAATTGTTGTTCATAACACCTCGGGAAATCAAATTATTGATTGCATCTGGATTTAGGTCAATTAGAGAAACTAATACGCCTTTTGCCGATAGATCTAAGGCTATTGAGCCTCCGATCAAACCTGCACCAACAATCACAACTTTGTGGTGCGTTTTATTCATTGCGCTATATCCAGACGTAATGCTTCCGCCCCGCGTAAATAAACATGATTGATTCCAGACCTAGGCACCGAGGAATGAACGTGCATCATCGCCCGAACAACCTTTGGTAAGGAACCAGATACATTCATCTCAACAGCACACATAAGCGGTACATCTTTCCAACCTAAACTACGAGCAGCAGTAGCCGGAAAACCTGACACAAGATCAGGAGTACAAGTCAAAAGTACAGAGATTAAATCCTCAGACGAGAGTCCATTGCGATTCAACATCTGGGTTAACAGATCTGGAACAGCACTTATCATCTGCTCAACCGAATCTTCAGTCAAGCAGATTGCTCCTCGAATGGCTCTGATATTCATAGTGGGTAAGGTTACTCGTTACATTCCTGCTGCAGATCTCAGTGACCTTAATTCCGTATGTGAAAGTCTTCGGAGATGTCCAGGCTTCATATCACCTAAGGTAATTGGGCCTACAGCTGTTCTAATCAAATTCTTTACTGGCATGTCTAATTCCTCAAATACCCTACGAACAATTCGATGCCTACCTTCATGTAAAACAACTTCAACTAAAGCATCGGATTTATTAGCATCTACAACTCGAAAGGAATCGAATCTGGCAAGTCCATCTTCAAGCGCGATGCCAGCCTTCAAGCGTTTCCCTAGATCCCCTGGAACTGGCCCTGGAATCACGGCGAAATAGGTTTTGGTCACACCAAAAGTCGGGTGAGTGAGGTGGTTGGCTAACTGGCCATCGTTTGTGAGGAAAAGTAGTCCTTCAGTATCAGCGTCAAGCCTTCCAACATGGAAAAGTCGTTCTGGGCGATCCTGAACAAAATCTCCAACACATTCTCGGCCTAATTCATCTTGCATAGTTGTTAAAACTCCCCGAGGTTTATTGAGAGCTAAAACAACTAAATCAGCTTCTTCTGCGATCAAAACTCCGTCCACTCTTATTTCAACATCTTTTACAATAACTCGAACACCTTGCTCCCTAACTACTTCACCATTTATTGAAACGCGTCCCTCATCGATCAAATCTTCGCACGCTCTTCTGGAGCCCACTCCTGCCTGAGCAAGTACTTTTTGAAGTCGAATACCTTCGGTGTTTTCTCGATTCACTCTAGATCACTTAAAGAATCAGTAAGCGCTTCAATTGCTGCTATTTCTGGTAGGAATTGTTCGATTGGAGGCAGGTCGGAAAGAGCATCAATACCCATTCTTTCTAGAAATAGTTCCGTAGTAAAAAGTAGTAACGCTCCTGATCCTTCTTCGGTGCCTGTTTCGCGAATTAAGCCACGTGTCATTAAAGTTCTAATGACACCATCAACATTGACACCTCTAATCGCTGCAATTCTTGTACGGGTCACTGGCTGGCGATAAGCAACTACTGCAAGAGTCTCCAGAGACGCTTGAGTCAATCTTGCGTTTTGGCCATCTTTAACAAACCGTTCAACAACATCAGCGCAATCACCAGCAGTGTAGTAACGCCAAGCTCCCGCAACTTCGCGTAATTCAAATCCTCTGTTCAGACTTCGATACTCCTTAGACAAATCCTTGAGCATAAGTAAAACTTGATCTTCAGGAGTGCGGGTATGTTGAGCCAAAAAAGTTGCAGTTACCGGTTCATCTTGGATTAAAAGTAGAGCTTCCAATGCCTGACCTAAGCTAGGGGCACCCAAGCCTTGATCTGCAGAATCATCTAAAATTACATTTTGTGTTGTCTCACTCATTTGCATCCTCATTCTTGATAACTTCGTCAAATTCAGTTATTAAATTCAATTCCTGATCATGAGTTCCTATATATCTTAAATGTAATGGCCCCATAGGTTCTAATTGATCAAACATCACAAGTTGTTCCTTGAACAATTCCAGCAAAGCTAAGAACCGTGCGACAACGTGTCCTATAGTTTCACAATCTTGAATTAATACCTGGAAAGTTAGGTTCTGGTGTTTCTTCAGTTGATCAATCAAATAAAGGGCTTGCTCTTTAACTGACACAAGCGGAGCGTGTAGATGATCAGTACCAACCTCTTGAATTTGTTTAGGCAAAAGCGCCTTCACCGCTAATGTTGCAAAAGCAACAGGACTCAAACCAATAACAACTTCAGGTAGCAAATTAGCTAATCGTGGTTCTAGTCCTGCTTGTCGTGGATAGCGTTTTGGTGTTGATTCCATAATGTCCCGGAAAACACCAGATACTTGCTTGTAAGCGCGATATTGAAGCAGTCGCGCGAAGAGAATATCCCGAACTTCAAGTAAAGCGATATCTTCTTCGTCCTCAACTTCGCCGCTTGGTAGAAGTCGTGCAGTTTTGAGATCTAATAATGTCGCTGCAATAACTAAAAAACTACTTGCTTCATCGAGGCTCCAATCAATACCCTGAGCTCGGATATAGCTTAGAAATTCATCAGTAACTTGCGATAGGGCTAATTCAGTCACCTCAAGCTTATGCCGCGCAATTAAACCCAAGAGAAGGTCAAAGGGACCATCAAACTCTTCGAGATGCACCTGAAATTTGCCAGTACCTAATTCGGTGTCCACAGACATAGCGGATGTTGTCATGAAACTCTAGCTAATAGTTCTTTCGCAACCGCTCGATACTGCTGGGCACCAGAATGCTTGGGATCTATCTCGTTAAGCGGCTTGCCTTGAACCTGAGCATCTGGAAACTTGATTGTTCGAGTGATTGGTGTTTTGAATAGTTGACCTTTAAAAGCATCTTTGATTCTGGATAAAACTTCACGCGCATGGTGCGTTCTAGGATCATACATAGTCGCTAGCACACCATCAATCTCTAATTTTGGATTTATTCTGCCTTGAACCTTCTTTATCGAATCAATCAAAAGCGCCACTCCGCGAAGTGCAAAGTATTCGCATTCGACGGGGATAATCACACCATCGGCAGCTGCTAGAGCATTTATAGCTAACAAACCTAGAGATGGTTGACAATCAATCAGCACGAAATCGTAATTCGTTAATTCAGGCAGTAGTACTCTCGCGAGTGCTTGCTCTCGGCCAACTTCCGAGACCAAATGCATTTCTGCGGCTGCTAAATCTATTCCGCAAGGAAGTAAATCTATGCCAATCGCTGCTTCTCTAACAACAACATCATTAAAAGTTATATTCGGTTCACTCATCAATAAGTTGTATATCGTCGGCCGTGATTCATTTGTTCTGACACCTAAACCAACTGAAAGCGCTCCTTGCGGATCAAAATCCACAAGTAATATTCTCTTTCCGGCACTAACTAAGGCTGCACCCAAATTAATGGTGCTAGTTGTTTTGCCAACCCCACCTTTTTGATTAACCATCGCAATTACTCGTGCAGGTTTGCCGGTATTGCGTCTTGGTGGTGGGAGAGATAGATCTAAGCCTTCTGATTCAATGTCTATAGACATGATCCTCCCCCAGGGGCAACGCTCGAACGGCGGGACCCAGTGCCTTACCCTCTCATAAATTCATCACTAAATGTGGTTTGGGCTGGCTAAACCTAACCCCTGGCACGTGGATGACTGGTCGAATAAACATGGCGAAGAGCCTCAATGGTTACTTTGGTGTAAATCTGGGTGGTGGTTACCGATGAATGGCCCAATAGTTCCTGAACAATCCGAATGTCGGCACCACCTTCCAAAAGATGTGTTGCGAATGAATGACGCAGAGTGTGCGGGGTGACGTTCTCCAGTTTTGCCAACTTCGCGGCATTACCCATAATGTTCCATGCGGACTGACGTGATAAACGCCCTCCCCTAACATTCCGAAAAACTGCACTTGTTCCACTTTCAACCTTGATTCCAATTAGAGCTGGCCTACCTCGTACGAGGTAATCTTCAAGCGATTTTGTTGCATAACTACCTAGCGGGACAACTCTTTGCTTGTTACCTTTACCAGTCAAAACAACTATGTTGTCTGTGAGATCTAAATCATCTACGTCAAGATCTACTACTTCACTGATTCGAGCTCCCGTGGCATACATAAACTCCAGAATTGCTCGATCGCGCAAATTTGAAGGATTGTCTCCCTTTAACGAATTCAATAATCTAGTAACGTCTTGAGTGGATATCGCTTTTGGAAGTCTGGAACCAATTCTGGGTGGTTTAATCCCCGCAGATGGATCATTGATAATTACCTTCTCCTTCAAGGCATAACTAAACATCCCTCTTACTGATACTAAAATCCGTGCTGTGGTTGTTGCCGAGATACTTAATTTAGCGTCTTTCTGGTTTTTCAAACTAATCAGAAACGCAGAGATATCCTCCCGTGAAATATCTTGGATTAACTCCTTTCCAATCCCATCCATGAAAAATTTGAAGCGTTGTAAATCCCTGGAATAGGCAAGATGAGTGTTCTTGCTAATACCGCGCTCGACTAACAAATGATCCAAGTAGAGCTGGCGAACCTTAATGACTTGCACGATAAAGTTTTAAATCGCCCAAGCATCAACGTATGGCATATTGAGTGCATCTGCTACAGGTTTGTACACAACAGCACCCTTATGAACATTTAACCCAGGTTTAAAGCCTGAATCTCGAGTAAGCGCTTCACGCCAGCCATTATTTGCAATCGAAGTGATGTACGGCAACGTGGCATTTGTTAATGCATAAGTACTTGTGTGAGGTACCGCACCTGGCATGTTTGCCACGCAATAAAAGATGCTGTTATGGACTTTGTAAGTGGGGTCAGCATGAGTGGTTGGTTTAGAATCTTCAAAACACCCACCTTGATCAATAGATATATCAACCAAGACAGAACCTGGTTTCATTCTGGCAACAGTGGCATTAGAGACTAATTTTGGTGTTTTAGTGCCCGGGATTAAGACAGCACCAATTACAAGATCAGCCTCAATGACTGCAGACTCAATACTTGCACTATCAGCTAGTGAAGTTTCTACTTCACCCTTGAAGTAATCCTTTAGATACTTTAGACGGTCAGAGTTACGATCAAAGATAATCACATCAGCATCCATCCCATGTGCTATTTGCGCTGAATTGAACCCAGCAACACCTCCGCCGAGAACTACGACCCTTCCTTTTCTTGTTCCACTGACACCACCCAGCAACACTCCACGACCACCTTTAGGTCTAAGTAGCGCGTCTGCTCCAACTTGTGGTGCCAATCGACCTGCCACTTCGGACATGGGTGCTAACAATGGTGTAGTGCCATCACTGTTTAAAACTGTTTCATATGCTATGGCAGTAATACCCGAGTCAACTAACGCTTGAGCACACTCTCGACCTGCCGCTAAATGTAAGTAAGTGAATAGAATTTGATTTGGTCTCATACGATGAAATTCCGCAGCAACGGGTTCTTTAACTTTAAGTATTAACTCATTAGTTGACCAGATTTCATCCGCGGTATTAACCATCGTCGCCCCACTGACTTGGAACTCTTCATTCGAAATCGAAGAGCCTAAACCTGCACCAGCTTGGATAAATATTTCATGACCATTCTTAACCAATTGAGTCACTCCATCGGGAGTAATTGCAACTCTGAATTCATTGTTTTTGATCTCGGTAGGTACACCTATTCGCATACTTATCACTCCATTCCCTCTAAGACTACTACTTTTGCGGGTTTGCTGTTGCTCTCTTTACTTACTCTTGAGCAACGCAGCCTTTATTAGTGCACTGAATAATGGGTGTGGGCGTGTGGGCCTTGATTTAAACTCGGGATGTGCTTGTGTACCAACATAAAAAGGGTGCACAGCAATTGGTAACTCCACATACTCAACAAGATGACCATCTGGGGATAGACCGCTAAAAATCATTCCTGATTCTGAAAGCTTATCTCGGTAACTGTTGTTGACTTCATACCGATGTCTATGTCTTTCGGAAACTTTCAACTGGCCATATGCGGTTGCAACGATAGAACCTTTCACCAAATGAGCATCGTATGACCCTAACCTCATACTTGCACCAAGATCTCCATTACCGGCAACGATGTCAATTTGATCAGCCATTGTAGAAATAACCGGATTCTTTGTTGTTCCATCAAATTCAAGTGAATTAGCATTCTTTAAACCTACAACCTCACGTGCATATTCAATTACCATGCATTGCAGTCCCAAACACAAACCAAGTGTTGGAATCTGATTCTTACGCGCATAAGTTAGTGCGCCGAGTTTTCCTTCGATTCCTCTAACTCCAAAACCACCAGGGACACAAATCGCATCAACATCTTTAAGTGTTTCTCTCGCTGATTCTTCAGTTGCACAATCATCGCTAGCCACCCATTTAATCTGCACGCGAGTATTGTTATCGAACCCTCCAGCTCTCAAAGCTTCAGCAACAGATAAGTAGGCATCTGGTAAATCTACGTACTTCCCAACCATGGCTACGGTCACTTCAAATTTCGGATTATGTACTCGCTCTAGCAATAGATCCCATTGAGTCCAATCTGGGTCTGATTTTTTCAATTGAAGCCGTTCCATAACAAAGGTATCCAACTTCTCTTCTGAGAGAACTTTTGGAATATCGTAAATACTTGGGGCATCTACTGCCGCGACAACAGCTCGCTCTTCTACGTCACACATCAGTGAAACTTTCCTCTTGATCGAGTCTGGAACATCACGGTCTGCACGTAACACAATGGCATCTGGCTGGACACCTATAGCGCGTAACTGAGAAACTGAATGTTGGGTGGGCTTAGTTTTTAACTCACCACTTGGACCTATAAATGGTAGAAGTGAAACGTGTAAAACAAAGGTGTTTTCTCTGCCTAGCTCATGTCTTAGTTGGCGCACAGCTTCCAAGTAAGGCAGTGATTCTATATCTCCAACTGTGCCACCAATTTCTGTTATCACCATGTCTACCTCAGGGGTAACCATGGCTCTAATTCTTGACTTAATTTCATTCGTGATGTGTGGAATAACTTGTACTGTATCCCCCAGATATTCTCCCCTACGCTCACGAGCAATAACTGCGGAATAAACCTTTCCCGTGGTAACCGATGCGGAATGAGTCAAATTAGTGTCAAGAAATCTTTCATAGTGACCGACATCTAAATCAGTTTCGGCACCATCTTCGGTTACAAACACTTCGCCATGCTGAAACGGATTCATCGTCCCAGGGTCAACGTTTATGTAAGGATCCAATTTTTGCATAAC
>DBCL01000009.1:0-4899 GCA_002293025.1 Actinobacteria bacterium UBA959 | reverse complement strand
TGCGGAAGCCACGCCGCCAGTAACGAACAGATGGACTGTTTTGGAGGATTCCGTTGGCTTCACGGGGTTCAACACTATCTGTTCATCTCCAGATTCAATGCACCCCTAGTAGAAACACGCCGATTTAACCTGTTGCTCCAAGGGCTAGTAACTCCTTGGCGTGTGAAGCAGCGGAGCCAGATTCACCTAACCCAGAAAGCATCCGAGCAATCTCCTTAATTCGGTCATCACCAAAAACTTCACGAACATCGGATTCCTTGACCCCATTAGCGATGGACCCGCTAACCACAATCTGTTGATCGGCAAAACAGGCAACCTGAGCGAGATGAGTAACAACAATTACTTGATGTGTTCGACTAAGAGCTGCCAAACGGCGACCAACTTCAACGGCTGCTGCGCCACCAACACCAGCATCTACCTCATCGAATACGAAGGTTTGAACTTTGTCAGTTCCAGCAAGTACTACTTGCAATGCCAGCATGATTCTCGAAAGCTCTCCTCCAGAGGCAGATTTTGAAATCGGGCGAGATGGAACATTCGCACCGGAACGAAGCAAGAATCTAACTTCCTCTGCGCCAAAAGGCCCAATCAGCATCTCTCCAATCTCGACTAAATCACCTGACTGTAGATCTGCTACCTCAACCACAAATTCAGATCCAGTCATTGCCAAACCTTTAAGTTCATCGGTAACTGCAATAGAAAGTTTTTTACTCCCAGATTCCCGAAGCGTCTTTAGTTTATTGGCTAATTTTCTAAGTATTTCTAAGGCTTGTTTTAGATCGAGTTCCTTTTGCTCAAGAGTGGCATCCGAGTTCAGGAGATTATCTAAGGAAATACGTTTTTCATTTATCACTTCAATAATCTCCGATAAAGGCAATCCATATCGTCTTATCATGGATTGGATCTCAGCTCGCCGTGAGAAAAGATCGTCTAAGGATTCCTCGCCCAAATTCAAATCAGCTAAACCTCTCGTCAATTCACTGACAACCTCGTTAATAAGATTAGAAGAAATCTGCAATTGGTCATTCATAGAAACTGTTAAATCGGATTTAACTGAATCCAAACTGCGGATAGCCTGTTTTAATAAGTCAGAAGCAGATCGATCATCTTCATCCGACGAGAGGAAATTCAAAGCATCGGTGAGAGCGCTTTGAATGCTGCTAAAATTCTCTATTTTTCTGATTTTTGCAAGCAAAATATCATCTTCATTTGCAACAGGATTCAAATTATCAAAAACCCGCAGTTCTTCGCCTAATTTGGCAACTTCAGTGTCCTTGCGATCAATTGCTGATCTTAACTCTTTCAATTCAGATCTTAGATCCCGCACCTTTAAATACTGTTTATTTACTTGGATACTCAGATCAGTGCACATCTGTCCGCAGAATCTATCGAGTGCTTCTCGTTGCCAAGTTGCATTGGACAATCTCCGTTGTTCATGTTGTCCGTGCACAACTACCAAAGAATCAGCCAAGGATTCTAAAACTGATGCTGTAGTTGGTCTGCCACCCAAATAGGCCTTAGATTTACCATCAGATGTCATGGATCTTGATATCAAAATCTCATCATCTTCAGAATTTACTGTTTCCGATAAATCATGATCAAATTCAATTCCAGAAACATTCCAAACTGAATCAGCAATCGCTTTAACAGATCCATTTCTAATAAGGGTGGGGTCTATTCTCGAACCTAAAACCATGGCTAGTGCCTGCAGCACCATAGTTTTACCTGCGCCTGTTTCCCCAGTTAGAACTGTGAACTTCCCCTTGAATTCAATCTGAGCATCAACAACCACTCCAAGATTCTCAATTCGAAGCTCGCGCAACATAATTAATTAACAGATCCAGCAGACCCACGCCAACCATTTGTTGGCAAATCAAACTTAGCAACTAATCGATCTGTAAAAGGCTCAGCATTCATTCGGGCGAGTAATACTGGCTGTTCACTGCGGGTGATCGTGATTCTTGAACCTGCGGGAAGCTCCATTCCCCTTCGAGAATCAGCCCAAGCAGAGGCTTTAGACATTAACTCTATTTGAACAGAGCTGTCAGGAGAGATCACTAACGGACGAGCAAATAAGGCGTGTGCCGAAAGTGGAACCAAAACAAAAGCTGCAACATTTGGCCAAACGATTGGACCCCCTGCACTGAAAGCGTATGCGGTTGAGCCTGTAGGGGTTGCAACAACAACTCCATCGCCTGCGTATCGAGAAACTGGACGATCATCGATAGCGGTAACAAGTTCTACGATTCTTTCTTCCGCGGCCTTTTCGATGCTGATCTCATTCAGAGCCCAAGAAGTCCAGATAATTTCATTATTGAATTCAACTTTCACTTCTAGAGATAAACGGGGATCTAGTACCCAACTTCGATTCACGATGGCGAGAACTACTACATCAAGTGCATCAGGTTCAGCTTCTGCCAAAAATCCTACGTGACCAAGATTGATTCCAAGAAGCGGAATTTGTTGGGTTCGCGCTATTTCCGCTCCACGTAAAATTGTGCCATCACCGCCTACTACTAAAATTGCCTCACACGTATCTAAATCACTAGCATCTTGAAAGTTCAGATTGGCAATACTTTTGGCATCTGGATGGGAAATACCTATTACATTAATTCCAGCAGTTGAAAGTAGCGACACTAGTTTGGTTGCAGTTGTTATCGCAGCGAAACGTCCCCAGTGGACATCCAAAGCTACATTTCTACTCATTCAAACCGTCCTCAGTTTCAAGGGTTAGATTATCGGGCCTAAGTTGGTTTGCATCTTTGCGTAACCACAGAAATACCTCTTTATTGCCACTTGGTCCATGAATATCACTTTGTTTGTACCCAGCAACACCCCAACCAAGAACCCAGGCAGCATCGGATACCTGCAAAACCGCACCTTTTCTTAATTCTAAATCCAGCACAACTCCCTCACCTACTAGATCTTTCCCTACTTCAAACTGTGGTTTGACCATCAATAAGAGGTCACCTTTTGGGTGAATGATTTCGTTTAGGGATGGTAGAACTGTTGTCAGTGAGATAAATGAAAGATCTGCAGTGATCAAATCTGGCTGTTCTAATAAATCATCTAACTTCAAATTACGCACATTAATTCGGTCCATCACTACCACACGCTCATCATTCTGCAGACGCCAAATCATCTGCCCATAACCCACATCCACTGCAAAGACAATTCTTGCTCCATGCGATAAGAGAACGTCCGTGAAACCTCCAGTACTTGCGCCCGCATCCAAGCAGACACGGTTAGAAATTTGTAAATCTGGGAAAGCACCCAGTGCACTAACCAGTTTGTATCCCGCCCTTGAAGCCCATTTTGTTTCATCATTATTTCGAATCGCTATAGATGATCCTCGATCAACATTCGAAGTGTATTTCAACGCAACAAAACCATTCAGTATAACTTTTCGATCATCGACAAGCGATTGAGCTTCTTCGCGCGATCTGGCCAATCCTCTGGCTACCAACTCCGCATCTAATCTTCGCAATTGTTTTTAGGAGTCTATATCTGATAAAGCAGCGGAAAGATCAGCATGTATTTCGCTGTATATTTCAGAATGTTCGTTCACGTCAAGTTGTTCAATGTTTTGCAATTTGGTTAACGCGCTGTCAACCCGGGAATCTCCAGTTGCCCTAATCGCGGATAAGGCAACATTTGGGATAGATATCTGTTCGGACATTATTTCGACTCCATACGGTCAATTCTTGCACGAAGAGCGGCCAATTCATCCTCGCGAGCAACGCCAATTCTAGTTATGGCACGTTCCACTTCAGTGGCAATTGATTCCTTCAGTTGATCAAGAATCTCAATCTTGAGTGATTCAAGGTTAACTGAATCTGAAGAATCATCCTTTGAGTCCATATTGGCTGCAGCTTCATCAAGGCGGCGCTTGACTTCATCAGCTATCTGAGCTCCTACGGATAGAAAACTTTTAATTGAGTCTGAATTTGGGGTGATCATCGTGCCTCCTCAAGCCCAATTCTAAACCACATAGCACTAGCTGCTGTTTTAGAGTTCATAATCTAGGTCATCCACAAAGAGGGTTCGGTCCTGATCCGCTAATTTCTCTCCTGCGCTGGTGGCAGCAGGATCTGCAGAATCTGCCTTCTGATACCAAGATATTGCCTCATCCCCTCTGTTCAAAAACTCGAGCGTTTGGGCATAAACAAAACAGAGTCTGGCATAAGCTGACATGTCGCCTGGAAAGCCGGCAAGCGCTGGAACTTTAAGTGCCAGCAAGGCTGCATCATGTTCTTTTAGATCATTGCGAGTTCCAGCCTCCACAATAACAGCTTCAATTCTTTCTATGCCGGTTAAGGAACGTGCTTCAGCTGAAATTAGCAATTTAAGTGCCGAGTCATGCTTTCCAAGACCTCGTTCACAATCAGCCATCATCGGAATCAAATAATCACTTTTTGCAAGCCTGCGTGCTGCTCTGAATTCGTTGAGTGCTGAACTCCAGTTTTCATTTGCATAATATGCAACACCTACTATTTCTCTTACGCAAGCCAATCTTCCGGCTAATGCTTTAGCATGCAGAGCGTGCACTAAAGCCAGCTCAGGATTGATAGATAAATACCTCTCTGACATCGCTAAATGTTGAGCCACGGAAATAGTCAATCCAACAGGTAGAGATTTGAGCTCAGCAGTTAACTCGGGGCCAAGTTCATCTCCTGTTACATCGCTATCAATAACGGGTGCATTTCCTCGAATACGCTGATCTCGTTCTCTGCGCGGTTCGTCATCCCTAAACCGTCTAGGCGTATCGAATTTCCTTGGAAAGTCAGACCTTGATCGAGATTCTGATCGATCACTCTTCCCGTATCGACGGGTTGAATCTGAATCCCCTGAAGTTTCCTTGGAGGTGTATGGATTGTTTGATCTTGGACGATCAGAATT
>DBCL01000014.1:306882-310000 GCA_002293025.1 Actinobacteria bacterium UBA959 | reverse complement strand
AAACCTGTCTTCGTTTTCTTTGTTTTACTCAGTCCCCTTTCCACAAAAAGTACATCTTGCAACTGTTTCGGCGAGCCAAGATTGAAGTTTCGACCATGAATTTGGTGTGCCTGCAATTCAGTGTCTGACTGAATCTTTATGTACTTAGCGATTAGATCTGATAGTTGTTTGGTGTCAATAGCTATCCCTACATGTTCCATGGATGCTAACGTCAAGGCTACTCCTGCTTCAAGATTTTCATAAAGTTGCAGTGCTTCTGGAAAATTTGTGTCCTGGCTCAATTGGAATATTGCTTCACCAATAGCAGGTAAGAGATTCTGTTCATTAGTGTCAAAGGACAACTGATCGTCGTTGGCATCTAGATCAGAGATAACTGGTCGAGATCCTGGATTAACCAAATACTGCAAAATAATAATATCTTGAAGTTTTTTTGCCAATTTGATTGGTATCTCAGAATTGCTGCTTAACAGATCTTTTTGAAGTTGCTTTAAGTTTTCAACAGCAAAGTTTTGATCTTGGGTAAGTTCATTTAACTGCATCAAAAGATCAGAAGTATCTTCAAATACATGATTTGTTTGTATCTGGCCATTCCAAATCCTAATTTCTTGAGCTTCGAGATCGATTCCAAGAGCCAACCCTGAACCTCCAGTCTTTAGATCCGATCTAATTTCTGCTTGAGCGTTTGGAGACAGGGCCCGCACTTTAGAGAGAAGCGATCTAAAGCCTTGCTCAGTACAGAAGTCGAACAGGCCATCCGCTTGCTTTGATTCCCATTTCAATTCAGCTACTTTTTCAATTACTGAAATATCACGTTTTAGTTCAGTGAGCAATCTATTCCGCTTCACATTTTCGATATTGGACCGGAAAGAATCTCCTACTTTTCCTTTCAACAGTTCCTGATTCTCAAATAGATTTGAAAGTGATCTGAATTCCTGGATCCATGAAGTTGCAGTTTTCTCGCCTACGCCAGGTATTCCCGGTAAATTATCACTTGGATCTCCTCTTAAGGCTGCGAAATCTGGATACTGTTCGGGGGTTAAACCATATTTGTTGAAAAGTTCGGTCCCGTCCATTATGACAGTGTCAGCTAAACCCTTTTTTGGATAGAGAATTCGAACTTGATCGTCAATTAATTGAAAGGCATCTCGATCAGATGTAACTATTAAACAGTTAAGATTCTCCTTTTTAGCTTTCGTTGCAAGTGACGCTAATAGATCATCAGCTTCGTAGTATGGATCACTGTAGATTTTAATCCCAAATGCATTTACCAGTTCTCTTAACAATGACTGCTGAGCCTTAAACTCAACGGGACTTGCGCTGCGATTAGCTTTGTACTCTGGATATATCTGTTTCCGGAATGTATCTCTACCCACATCAAAACAAACCGCAATGTGCGATGGTTCGTACTCCTTGATTAAAGACAAAATCATGTTACACAATCCGTAAACGGCATTTACTGGGGTTCCTTGAGGATTGGAGAATTTCTCTACAGGTAGTGCATGGAAGGCTCTGTAGGCCAATGAGTGGCCGTCGATTAGCATTAATTTAGAATTTACCTGGTTCATTCCGCAAGCCCTGTCAAAAATTTCATTGGTTAGATTCTAGGCTCTAGGGATGGACATTAACCGATTACACGCAATCTCAGATCCCATAGAGCGCGCCCGAGCAATGAATGAGGCGCTTCCTGATGGTCTCGATAAACTGATGAAGATTGAATTTCTTTCTGTTGATTCGAAATACTTGCTCGCTCAAATGCCTGTTGCTGGAAATAATCAACCTTTTGGGATTTTACACGGAGGTGCCAATGCAGTTTTAGCTGAGTCAATGGCATCAATTGCTGCCCTCTTTCTAGTTGAACCTGGCGATAGGGCTGTTGGGATACAAGTCGCCATGACTCACCATGCATCGGCAAAATCTGGGATAGTAAAAGGCGAAGCTTTTTTGATTCATGCTGGTAGGAGTATTGCAACTTATGATGTCAAAATACACAATGAAGATAACGTATTAAGTTCTTCTGGACAAGTTATTTGTTTTTTAAAGCGTTCTTGATTTCATCAGCGCGTTCAATAATTGATCTAGCAACATCAACTAATGGTCGCCTACCATCCATTGCTGCGCGCTGCATAATTTTGTATGCCTGTTCTTCTGCTATTTGATGCTCGCCCATCAAAATGGCCCTAGCTCGAGAGATTATTTTCTCGGTTTCTGCCTGAGAAATTGATTCCTGTACTAAATCTTTTAGTTTCATTCTTCTCAGACCTTGGGCATAAGCAACCTCTAGAGTTGGCCTCAAGTTATCTAACCGCCAGGGTTTAACGATGTATCCGTCAACACCAATCGAAGTTGCACGGTTAACAATTTCAGTTTGACTAAATGCTGTAAGCAATACACAGCATGCACCTCGCTTAATGAGTTCTTCTGCAGCAGTAAGTCCATCCATTACGGGCATTTTTACATCTAATAGGACTAGATCCGCTCCGAACTTCTCATAAGCCTCAATAGCAGCTAAGCCGTTGCTAACAGCCGCTGAAATCTCGAAATTGAGTTCTTTTAGTGTTTCAACCAGGTCAGTTCTAATTAAAGCTTCATCCTCGGCAACAATAAGTTTCAGATTCAATTCACGGACCTCACTTTTGGTACCCCCGACCGGAGTTGAACCGGTATGGCCGTGAGGCCGATGGATTTTGAATCCATTGTGTCTGCCAATTCCACCACGGGGGCTAGAAAACCTATTCTAGATGGGACTATTTGTGGCAGGGTTTGGGCGTGCTGCAAGACCGCCCAAAACACCATTGATGAAGGTCGGAGATTCCTCCCCGCTTAGCTCTTGTGCCAGTAACAAGGACTCAGAGATCGCTACTGGGGTATCAACTGATTGAACGTACAAAATTTCGTAGGCACCAATTCTCAAAATAGCCCGATCTACAGCACTCATTCGATCTAGTCGCCAATCTGCACTTACATCCGAAATAGCCTTATCAATATCAGTCTGATTTTCAGCAATCCCCGCTATCAATTGGTATGAATACTCGTTAGGAGGAAGATCATCTTCCTGCTTGCGTTCTTCCCAAATATCCAAAACAGATAAACCTTTTATATCTGCTTCGTATAGTAAATT
>DBCL01000014.1:280301-306783 GCA_002293025.1 Actinobacteria bacterium UBA959 | reverse complement strand
TCCACACGTACTTTTTCACCGATATCAATGAAAAGTGGAACTTGAATATTGGCTCCTGTTTCCAAAGTTGCAGGTTTTGTTCCACCAGATGAACGATCACCTTGTAATCCTGGCTCGGTATAAGTAATTGTTAATTCAACATTTGCCGGCATCTCTATCAAAAGTGGTTCACCTTCATGCATTGCCAAAATGACATCTTGATTTTCCAACATGTAATCTGCTGCATCGCCGACTACTGCATTTGGAACCGCGATTTGATCATACGTTGACTTGTCCATAAACACCCAGCTATCACCATCCCGATACAGATATTGAAATTCCCGTTTTTCAACAGTTTCAATTTCAATTTTTGTCCCAGCATTGAAAGTTTTATCAACAACTTTACCGGTCAGCACTTGACGTAATTTCGTTCTAACGAAAGCTCCACCTTTCCCAGGCTTAACATGCTGAAAATCAATTACACTCCAGAGTTGACCGTCTAAGTTGAGAACGATGCCATTCTTCATGTCACTGGTGGTTGCCACAGTAGAGTCCCCTATTTCGTAGAAAAAAGTCGCGCAAGTGTAGCGATCGGTTACAAAATCCTGGACAACGCCTGTAGGGCTAACTCATAAGAATGAATGCCAAACCCGGCTATCGTGCCTTTACAGGCACCAGCGATAACACTGGTGTGCCTGAATTCCTCACGTGAAGCTGGGTTGCTGATATGAACTTCAATAACTGGAGCTTCACAAACCCGAATAGCATCAGATAACGCGTATGAATAATGTGTGAACGCTGCTGCGTTAAGTACAACCGGAATTGAACCTGCTGCCGCTTCATTTATCCAGCCAATCATTTCAGTCTCAGACTCTGTTTGCCGAACCTCAACATCAAATCCAAGACCTGCACCCCATTTAATGCACAGATCTATTAATTCTTGATAGGTAGTGTGACCATAAATATCCGGTTCTCGAACCCCTAAACGAGAGATATTTGGTCCATTTACGACAAGTACTTTTGTATTTTTCATTTCGCTATCCTGACAAAAGCTTTTTCTAAAATTTCACGATCTAGATCTTCAACAAAAACTGGATTCTGCAATCCTTCAAGAAGAACGAATCTTAAGGTTCCACTTCTGGATTTCTTGTCATTTAACATTACTTTGATCAAGTTATCTAATGTGGCTCCCTTGTAAACAACCGGCAAAAACATCGACTCGAAAAGCTCTAAATGCAGATTAAATTCCTCATGTGTTAGAAACTTCAATTCCAACGCCATTGCTGCGGCAAATACCATTCCAACAGCAATGGCATCTCCATGACGCCAAGAGTAATTTTCCACATTTTCAATTGCATGCCCCAATGTATGGCCATAATTAAGTGCAGCTCTGCCAACGCTGTCCGACGATTCTTCCAAACGATCCATCTCAACAAACTTGGCTTTGACCTGAATGGCACTTATGACGAGATTTACTAAATTTGGGTGATTAGGCTCGAAAAGTCGGGACCGATCCTTGAGTACTGTGGAGATTATCGATTTATCTGAAATCAATCCACACTTAATAATCTCGGCCATTCCCGATGCCAAATCCTGGTTCGATTGGGATACTAAAAAATTCAGATCACAAATAACTTTGTGGGGATCATGGAAAACACCAATTAAGTTTTTGCCAAAAGAAGAATTGATCCCTGTTTTACCACCAACTGCAGCATCTACCATCCCTAGCAAAGTTGTTGGAGCTTGGATAACTCGAACCCCTCGAAGCCAAGTTCCAGCGACAAAACCAACAATGTCGGTAGTTGCACCGCCTCCAATTCCGATTATTAAATCGGACCGGGATAATCCTTGGTTGCCCAAAAAATCGTGACACAATTTGAATTGCTCAAAAGACTTTGCGTCTTCGCTATCCTCGAGCTGCAAAGTGAAAACTTGATGATTTGCAAGCTCTGTTGAGGCAACTAATTCAATAACGTAATCTTTAATGGCTGGGGCGTAAAAAATTACAACTTTGTGGTGCTCCAGAATTTGTTCGATCAACAAAGTTCTAAGATTTGTTCCTACTACAACAGAGTAATCATTCACTCCAGAAACGATTATCTCTTTCATGATTTAACTTCTTTTTCAAGAAGACCTGTAACCTCGAGAGCAACTTCCTTAACAGATTTATCAGCAGTGTTTACTGTCAAAGTAGCCAAACTTTTGTAGATTGGGGTTCTTTCCTCTAAGAGTTTGATCAAGGTTGCACGTGGATTTTGAAGCAATAATGGCCGAGCCTTATTAAGGCCAACACGATGGAAAGCATCACTTAAAGGCGTTTCCAGCCAGACGACTCGGTGATTTTTTAGTGCCTCTTTGATGTCATCATTAAGTATCGCGCCACCACCTAAAGAAACTACTGCATTTGATTGGTTTAATGCCTCTAGTACGGTGAAGCGTTCGAGTTCCCTAAATGCAGATTCTCCATCTTCGATAAAGATATTTGAGACTGTTCTACCTGTCTTCGATTCAATTCTTCGGTCAGTATCAATGAATTCTGAGCCTAGGATACGTGATAACTCTCTTCCTATGGTTGATTTACCTGAACCAGGCATACCAATTAAAACACAAATAGTCATGACAATTTTAAGTTAGATAGGTAGGAATCAAGATTACGTTTTGTCTCTTGGACACTATCTCCACCAAATTTCTCGAGGAATGCATCTGCAAGTACGAGTGCAACCATCGCTTCAGCGACCACCCCTGCTGCAGGTACCGCGCACACGTCAGAGCGTTGGTTGTGAGCTAGAGCTGGCTCTAAGGAATTTGTATCAATAGTTTTTAAAGCTTTTGGAACCGTGCTGATTGGCTTCATTGCTGCTCGAACTCTGAGCACTTCACCTGTTGTCATGCCGCCTTCGGTTCCACCACTGCGGTTTCCAGAGCGTTTAATTTTCCCTGATTCTATATTGATTTCGTCATGCGCTGCCGAACCAAAATTCCGAGTAGTTTCGAATCCATCTCCGATTTCAACACCCTTTATTGCTTGAATTCCCATCAGTGCTCCTGCAAGTTTCGCATCGATTCTTCGATCACTATGCACATAACTTCCTAAGCCAGGTGGAAGTCCATAGACAACCACCTCCACAACACCTCCAAGCGTGTCTCCAGCTTTATGAGCAATATCAATTAGTTCTTGGATTTGAATCGAAGTTTCTGTATTCAAACACCGAACCGGATCCTCATCGATCTTTGGCAAATCACCCTGCGTAGGGACAGTACCCTTCGGAACAGATACTTTGCCAATGGAAATAACGTGCGACAGAATTTCTACATTTGCAATTTCAGTTAAGAAAGCTTTTGCAACTGAACCCAAAGCAACTCGAGATGCAGTTTCACGCGCAGATGCGCGTTCTAAAACCGGCCTGGCATCATCGAAACCATATTTTTGCATTCCCGTTAAATCTGCGTGTCCAGGCCTTGGCCTAGTTAGAGGTGCATTCCGAGCAAGATCAGCAAACAGAGACTCATCAATTGGATCAGCCGACATCACTTGCTGCCATTTTGGCCATTCAGTGTTTGCGATTGCGATGGCAATGGGCCCACCCATAGTGACTCCGTGACGAACACCGCCACTAATTGTTACTTCGTCTCGTTCAAATTTCATCCGAGCTCCGCGGCCTACACCTAATCTTCGGCGCATTAACTGATCAGCGATCATTTCAGTATTAATCGAAATACCAGCAGGCATACCTTCGATCACGGCCGTCAATGACGGTCCGTGTGATTCACCTGCTGTGATCCAACGCAACATCTGCGAAGTTTCTCACACCAAGACCCAGAGATACCCCAACCCAAGGGCTGGGCCGAAAGCTATTGCCTGATTCCTAGGTTTCCCTGAAATCATGATCCAAACCCCCATCAATCCAGCGATTAATCCAACGTTGATCCAGGCCTCGAAAAGTACGGTCCAAGATCTTGAGGCGCTTGCAAAGGCGAGCGAAGTGGCCATCTTAATATCGCCTCCTCCAAGTCCCCCTCGGGAAAATACTCCGATCATGATGAGAATTGACAGGACTACGGCGGCCCCAGTAGCACCTTGCAAGATCGCAAATGGATTTACTTTTAAGTTTGATACGACATAAATAGATGAAATGCAGAAGAGGATCAGATTCATCCAATTAGGGATTCGATGTGTTCTTAGATCATGTATGGCAATTAGGAGTAATATTGGGATGAACAGGAAGGCCATACAGATATATTGCTCATGTTTACATCAGGAATACTTCTAGCGGGTGACAGCCTCGCTCATAATAGAAACTGGTAACGCCATACCAGTCATTATCTCAACTTGCGCGTGGGCTTGATGTATAAGCATTTGTAAGCCATCAAAAACAATTCCATGCTGTGATTCGACTCGAATCGCAAAAGGAGTAGGCCACGGCGTGTAAACTACATCTAACAAAACTTGAAGATCTTTAGTAATCGCAGATCCAAGTTCAATGGCAGCTGTATCTGAAACCGGAGTTGGCCAAGGGTTATTCATCGCGTCGAAAGCAATTGCTTCACGCGGCTTAAGATCTAAAATTTCCAATTGAGCCGATATCGGGAGAGTATTGATAGCGTTCTTCATATGTCTAATGTCTGTAAATGAAGATGTAGATACCTGAAAATCAGACTTGATGACACTGAGTATCTTATGATTGCGACCCACAACACAAATGTTAGATACTCCTAACTGCTGCAAAGCCAAAATTGCAGAACGAGCAGTAGCACCTGTGCCTAATACAAACCAGGATTCTTTAAGTATCTCGTCCCTTAGGTCGAGAGCACATTTGATTCCATACACATCTGTGTTTTCCGCCCAAATTTTCCCTTCTCTAAGAACTAAGGTGTTTGCAGACTTAGTTACGCGAACAGTTTCAGTCATCTCATCTGCTAATTCGAATGCTCGCGATTTAAGCGGCATTGTTAAACTCAAACCAAGCAAAGTACCTGATCGTAATTTCTCTACAAAAACCGGGAGATCCTGCTCATCAACTTCTATAGCAGTATAACTAAATGGTAGGCCTAGATGAACATAAGCTGCAGTGTGCAATTTGGGGCTAAGTGAATGCGATACTGGCAAACCCAAGACATGCGCTTGTGTTGCGTTACTAATATCCGCGGGCTTCGCCCGTAGGTCATACATCAATTATTCTCCCGATACCAATTTTGAAATTCCGCACGGTACTTTAGGAATTCACTATAACTGCTTGCAAATTTGGTTATTCCAGCGTTTGGATTTGTGCTGACAAAATACAGCCAGTCCCCTGCTGCTGGATTCAGCACTGCAGCAATCGCCTGCTCCCCGGGCGAATTAATTGGACCAGGAGGTAAACCAGGGAAACGGTATGTGTTGTAGGGGGAATTGATATTAAATTCATCTTTTGTAAAAAGCAGCTTGGTAGTTTCCAGGGCGTAATTGATAGTTGAGTCAAACTGTAAGGGCATTGGCTCTTTTAACCTATTTAGGATAACCCGCACAACTTTTCCAAAATCCGCAGGCGCAGATTCTGACTCGGCTAATGATGCCATTGTTAAAATCTCTCTAGGAGAAAAACCTAATTTCTTCGCTTGAGTAACTAAATCAGTAGTAACTGCCGCCTGATTAAACCTCTCGATAATAGTTTCGATGACTTGATCTATTTTTACATTATCATCAAAAGTGTAAGTGGCCGGATATAGGAATCCCTCCGCAGATCCCAAAGAGTAACTTGGCAGCTTAATTGTTAATTCACCTTGCTCTAAACGTTTAATGGAGGCCATAACCAATTTGCTATCAACTTTTAATGCCGATGCTAATTTCATCACCGATTGAGATAGCCGCATACCCTCCGGAAGGACAACTTTTAATGACCTTCGATTGGCAGGATCTAACAAACGATCAATTGCGTTATCAGATCCCATTCGTAAGGCCATTACGTAACGTCCTGGTTGGATCTTGGTGGCATCGGGACGATCGTAAGTAGCGATTGCAAAGAAATAAGATTCTTCAACTACCCCGGCCTCTTCTAATATTTCACCAACTTTGGTCAGGTTGACCCCTGGCGGAATTTCTATTACCACTTCACCAGATCCGGACCCTGACCAATTTTCTTGCGGTCCTCTCGGATATAAACTGTAAATTCCAATAAGAAGCAATGAAACAATCACTAAGAAAGTGACCAATCTCTTGCGCTTAGATATTTTCAATTAACTGCCCAACTCGCAATCCCAGTTTTTCTTCAGAAACAAGCGCCCCATTTAAAATCTCACATGCTGCAGCTGCGTCAATGAATGCCCTTTGATCTTTGGTTGAAATACCTTGATCAGACAAATTCTTTGAAATTCCGACAGTGGTTAAGCGCTCATCAATTACTCGCCATTCGATGGAAGAAAACATCTTCTGTTTTGCTCGTACCCATTTCAAAACTTCTTGTGCAGCGGGGCCTAATTCACCATCCATTTGCAGGGGTAAGCCAACATATATTCGATTAATTTCTCTTTCAGATAAAACTGTAGAAAAGCGATCATCAAAGCTTCGATGCTTTATAACTTCTAATGGAAAAGCTATTGTGCTGCCAGCACTATGCGCTGCAAGCCCAATTCTCACCTTCCCGTAATCAATCCCTAGGGCGAGCATTATCAAGCCTTACCGTTTAACACCGTCGCCAAAATTGCTGGCAGTTGAGCAAGGATTTTTTCTGAATCCAATTTGGAATCAAGAGAACCTTGAGTTAGTTCGTCCTTTCCGCCACCTTTACCTCCAAATTGTTCAGTCAATCTAGATAAAAGAACTTTTGCGGATGCTCCCGCCAACACAGCTGCTGATCCAGATCCAACTATTATCGAATAGCCATTCTCATTAGGGCTAAGAGCAAAAACAACACTGTTTGGATTATTTCCCTTTGCTCTGGTTGTAAGTTCTCTTAACTCATCCATTGACAAGTTTGGTTCAGAGAACGCGTACATTTCTATATCAGAAATTCGGTTGGGCTTCCCAATTACCTCAGCAGCACGTTGAAGCAACGTATTTCTTCTTGACTGTTCAATTAACTTCTCAGCATCTTTTAGTTTGGAGATCATTACCTCAATGCGCTCAGGTAATTCTTCTGAACGAACTTTCAACATTTCTGATAACTGGGCAACTAGTAGGTGTTCCTTAGCTAAAAACCTATGAGCATCTGAACCCACAAGTGCCTCCACCCTTCTAATCCCAGCCCCTATTGAGGATTCCGATAGGAAGGTAACTAAACCCAGCTGACCGGAGAAATCAGTGTGAGTTCCACCGCAAAGCTCTTTAGCCCAATCTCCAACAGATATAACTCGAACCTGATCGCCGTATTTTTCGCCGAACAACGCCATCGCGCCTGCCGAGATCGCATCTGCTTGGGTCATTAAGGTTTCAGTGACAGGTAAATTTTGAATCAGGAGCGAATTGACCCGATCTTCTACATCTATCAACATTGATTTAGGCACAGCGCCCGCAGATGGGAAATCAAATCGAAGTCGACCAGGGGCATTTTCGCTGCCCATCTGGGTAGCGGTCTCACCAAGCAACTCTCTAAAGGCTTTATGAATCATATGTGTTGCTGTGTGCGCTCTAGAAATAGCTAAACGCCGATCGTGATCAATGCTTGCTAAAACCAAGTCCCCTTGAATAATTTCACCATCAATAACGCGCCCATAATGAACGAAGAGGCCGCTAATAGGCTGTTGCACATCATCAATTTCCACGATTGCGCCTGTAGCCGATGCAATTCTTCCTTGATCAGATATCTGACCTCCGCCTTCAGCATAAAACGGCGTTGCAGGGAGAACTATTTCAACTAAATCACCTTGTACTGCGTTTTTAGCGATTGCGCCATCAACTAGTAGCGCACCAATTTTTGTATCAGCCCTGCTGTGTTGATAACCAATAAAACTGGTTGGACCAACTTGGTCTGCCGCTTGTCGATAAGCTGATAGATCAGCAAGTTTAGCCTTACGTCCTTTAGCGTCTGCCTTGGCGCGGTCACGCTGCTCAGTCATCAACCTCTTGAATCCATCTTCATCAACAGTTAAACCACGTTCGCTGGCCATCTCAAGTGTTAAATCAATTGGAAAACCGTAGGTGTCATGCATCACAAAAGCTTGTTCGCCAGTCAAACGAGTTTGTTTTGAGAGCTTAAGTTCGTCAGCAGTTGTATCAAAGATACTTGAGCCGGTCTTTAAAGTTTGCCTAAAGGAAGTTTCTTCTCCTTTTGCAGCAGCAAGGATGCGATGTCTTGCTAAATCTAATTCCGGATACTGATCCTGCATCGAATTAATGGCCGTATCTATCAACTCGACCAAGCATGGCTCCTCGAGGCCGAGCAACCTCATAGACCTCATAACGCGCCTCATCATGCGGCGCAGAACATAACCTCGCCCTTCATTTCCAGGGAGAACTCCATCCCCTAAAAGGAAGGCTGCTGTTCTAGCATGATCCGCAACAACTCTTAAGCGAACATCCGACTCATCATCTGCTCCATATAAAGCACCACTAAGTATTGCCGCTTTATCTAAAATCTGTTTAGTTGTGTCAATCTCATAGATATTTTCGACGCCTTGCAAAATAGCAGCCATTCTCTCTAGGCCCATTCCAGTATCAATATTTTTAGCGGGTAAATCACCCAATATTGGATAACTATTCTTACCTCCGCCTGCACCTCTTTCGAACTGCATAAATACTAGATTCCAAATTTCCAAATAGCGATTCTCATCTGCTATCGGCCCACCATCTTTCCCATAATCTGGACCACGATCAAAATAGATTTCGGAGCAAGGACCACAAGGTCCAGGAACTCCCATGGACCAGAAATTATCTGCCATATCGCGGCGTTGAATTCGTTCTTTAGGAATACCAATCTTTTGTTCCCAGATGTTGAAAGATTCATCATCGTCCAAATAAACCGTAACCCATAATTTCTGAGGATCAAACCCGTATCCACCGGCATCCTCGGAATTCGTGAGCAATCGCCAAGCTAGATCGATAGCGCCCTCTTTGAAGTAATCACCAAAAGAGAAATTACCGCACATTTGGAAAAAGGAGGCATGTCTAGTGGTTTTCCCAACTTCCTCAATATCAAGGGTTCGAACACACTTTTGAATTGATGTGGCAGTGCGAAACGGCGCAGCAGTTTCACCTAAGAAATATGGCTTGAACGGAACCATACCTGCGTTTACTAACAATAAAGTTGGGTCTGGAGCGATTAGCGAAGCGGAAGGGACGACTGTATGTCCCTCTGCTTCGAAGAAGTCTAGAAAACGCTTTCTGATTTCTGCGGACTTCATGTTGTCTTCGTCTCAGGTTTTGCATCAATATTGGCTTCTCGGCGCTGAACTTGAGTTATAAAAGTTGGTGCGCCAGTTAAAGGGTCAGATCCACCACCAGTTTTAGGGAAAGCAATAACTTCTCTTAAGTTATCTGCGCCTGCAAGCAACATACAGATGCGATCCCAGCCAAAAGCAATACCTCCATGTGGCGGTGGCCCAAATTCAAATGCTTCCAATAGAAAGCCGAACTTATCTTTAGCTTGTTCATCCGAAATACCCAATAGTGAAAATACACGACTTTGAACTTTAGAATCATGAATTCGGATGGAACCACCGCCTATTTCGTATCCATTGCAAACAATGTCATAAGCCCAAGCCAGCGCGGTACCTGGATCTTGATCAAAACTTTCTACATAAGAAGTGTGCGGTGAGGTAAAGGGATGATGAACTGAGGTCCAGTTACCTTCATCAGTAAGTTCAAACATTGGTGCATCTACGATCCACACAAATGACCATTCACCATCTTTAGCTAAGCCCAATCTTTCAGCAATTTCAGCTCGAGCAGCAGCCAACAAATTCCTAGACGCTGATACTTCACCAGCGGCAAAAAACACTGCATCTCCGGGTTTGGCGCCTAAGGCAGCCATCAAGCCAGCGCGCTCGGAGTCACTTATGTTCTTAGCAACTGGACCAATAACCTCTGCATCCTCGGAGAATGTAACCCAAGCCAAGCCTGCTGCTCCACGCTGTTTGGCCCACTCTTGCCAGGCGTCCATTTGTTTTCGAGATTGGCTAGCACCACCAGGCATCACGATTGCACCAACGTAATCACTTTGAAAAACTCTAAAAGGCGTGTCCTTGAAATATTCCTTTAATTCAACTAGTTCTAAACCGTATCTCAGGTCAGGCTTGTCTGAACCGTAACGGCGCATTGCTTCCCAATAAGTTAATTTCTCAATTTTTGGAATCTGGAAATTACCTAACTCTTGCCACAACGACCTTATAATTGCTTCTCCAATAGCAATAACATCATCTTGTTCTACAAAGGACATCTCGATATCTAACTGAGTAAATTCAGGCTGGCGATCAGCTCGGAAATCTTCATCGCGATAGCATCGGGCTATTTGAAAATAACGCTCAAGTCCTGCAACCATGAGCAATTGCTTGTATAGCTGAGGAGACTGTGGAAGTGCATACCATTTTCCAGGTTGTAAACGCACAGGTACTAAGAAATCACGGGCACCTTCTGGTGTTGATCGTGTAAAAGTTGGAGTTTCAACTTCAACAAAATTCTCTTTCAATAAAACATTTCTAGCAATCGCGTTTGCTCGCGAGCGCAGTTTTAGCTTGCTGGCCATCTCAGGGCGCCGCAGATCTAGATAGCGATACTTAAGGCGTAATTCATCTCCAACAGAATCTGATTCATCTATTTGAAAAGGAAGTGGGCCAGCTGAAGAAAATATCTGTATTGATTCTGCAACTAATTCAACCTTGCCAGTTGGAATTTCACTGTTCTCATTGCCTTCAGGACGTGCTTGAACCTTGCCGGTAATGGCCACACACGACTCAGTTTTTAGTGAATGTGCCAAATCGGCATCGTGAACGACCACCTGAACAACGCCAGTTGCATCTCGTAGATCAAAAAATGCAACCCCGCCATGATCGCGTCGTTTTGCAATCCATCCAGCGGCGACTACAGATTTTCCACTTTGGTTTGCCAGGTCGGTACAAGAATTAGTTTTTAACACGGTTATTAGGCTTCTTTCCACATATTGGAGCCTAATGTTAGGCGGTTGCTAAGTTCTAGAATCAAGTTGGTGGCTAAGACCATGATTTGCTCACCTGAATCCATCATTCGAATTGAAACACTATTTGCAGCAACTTCATCATCACCCACAAGTATTGCGATTGCAGCGTGCAAACGATCTGCATTCTTTAGCCCTGATTTGAGGTTCTTAGCATGTGCTTGGTAGTCGACGATGAAACCATTCGCTCTTAATTCTTGGGCTAATTTGAATGCATAAGGATCATGGGTTTCACCAATGGATAATAAAACCATAGATTTCGGAAGTGCTTGCCTAATGTCAATACCTTCTGCTTCACACGCCAAGTAGGCACGATCTACTCCTAAACCAAATCCAATTCCAGATACATCTTTACCTCCAAGGGAGCCCATCAACTGGTCATAGCGCCCACCCCCGCCTATCCCTGATTGTGCGCCTAAACCGGAATGAACAAATTCGAAAGTGGTTCTGGTGTAATAATCAAGACCTCGAACTAACCGCGGTGCATCTACGAACGGAATTCCAGCTTCGAGTAAATAATGCTTAACTGATTCGTGATATTGCTTGCTTTCATCCGAAAGGTAATTAATCATCAAAGGGGCATCTACTAGTTGCTTCTGGATTTCAGGTCTTTTATCATCCAAAACTCGTAATGGATTCAATTTAACTCGCTCTTGAGTTTCTGAATCTAAATCAAGTTTGCTTAGGAAACTGGTTAGCACTTCCCGATAGTGTGGACGAGTAGTGCTATCTCCTAAAGAGGTTAACTGAATTTCAAATTTGGTTAACCCAATCCTTCGAAATGCTTCATAACCAAGCGCAATAACTTCAGCATCTAATGCTGGCGATTCTGCACCAATCGCTTCTATACCTACTTGCTGAAGTTGTCGATAGCGGCCCTTTTGTGGGCGTTCGGCTCGAAAGAAAGCACCTGCATACCAAATCTTTATCGGAAGACCATTCTGTGTGAGGTTATTTTCAATAACGCTTCGAATAACTCCAGCAGTACCTTCTGGACGTAAAGCTAACTGACGATCGCCTCGATCTGTAAAAGTGTACATTTCTTTAGAAACAACATCCGTGGATTCACCAATGCCCTTGGTGTACAGAGCAACATCTTCAAAATAGGGCAGCTCTATGTACTTGTACCCTGCAAGAATCGCTGGAGTAGCTAATTGGTCACGGACATATCTGAATTCATCGCCTTGTGGCGGAACATATTCAGGAACCCCTTTGGGAGCTTGTATGGTCATTTTTACCTTAAGTCCAGAAGTTTCTGAAGGTAACTGTTAACTGTTTTTGTCTCACCAATACTGGAATTGGGTCCATGTCCTGGATAGATGCTCATATTGTCATCAAAGCGATTGACTAACAGATTCAAACTCTGCACCATGTCTGAATCGCTACCCGAGAAAAGATCAGTTCTGCCAATCCCTTGAGCAAATAATGTGTCACCTGTGAATAAGTGGTCATTATTAAACAAAAAACAAACAGATCCTGCGGTATGTCCAGGTGTGGGAATAACATCAATCTCAAAACCAGCAAAACTGATTTTTGTTTCTGAATTCATCGTTTGCACAATTGCTGGCTCACGCCAAACTGCTCCAGGAGATAGTTGATTAACCATTTCGGCAGCTTCTTTGGAAACACCCATTAAAGGGTCTTTCAAAAGTCTTTTATCCATCTGATGAATAACTGCAGGAATACCAAGATCATCGCATAATGGAAGTAAATTCCAAATGTGGTCGATATGTCCATGAGTAAGTAGAACTGCGACGGGCTTTAGATGGTTTTCTTGCGTGATGGAGTTAATCTCCTGTAATGCTCCTAAGCCAGGGTCAATAACTATGCATTCTGCCCCAGGTTTAGTAGCCACTACGTGACAATTGGTCCCCCATGGGCCAACCGAGGCGCTCTGAATAAACACAAGTTCTCCCAATTCTTCTTGTGGCGGAGCCTACCTTCAGGAATGCCTTCCGCCCGTGTTCCAGGGTTTGCGTGGGGGTAAAGTTGAGCCCTATCCCAACCTAACAAGGAGTCTCTGCGAATGAGTCAGCGTTCCCGTCAAGCCAAGGCTGAAGCCGCAAAAGCAGCCCGCCGTCGTAACCTGATCGCAGTTCTTTCTGTATTGGTAGTTCTGACAGGGTTTATTGGATTAGCCATCTACAACAATCGACCAGCTGAACTACCTGAGACTGCACCCATTGAAGAAACTACTACCCCAGTAGGGCTTGCCGAATGTTCCGAGATTGGTACCCCAAGAGGTGACGATGTTAGGTATGACGTTGCCCCATCTCCAAGCACAGCCAAAGCCCCTGGCACATTAACGTTTAGCACAAATTGCGGTGACATTGTCATCGAAACTGACCCTGCAGCAGCACCTGCAACGGTAGGTGCATTTGAAACAATGGCATCAGATGGCTACTTCAATCAAACAATTTGTCATCGTTTAACTACTGCTGGCATTTTTGTGCTCCAGTGTGGTGATCCATCTGGCAATGGAACAGGTGGTCCAGGATTTGCATTACCTGATGAGAATCTTCCAATTGAAGGTCCAAATAACTATCCTGCTGGAACCTTAGCCATGGCAAATGCCGGCCCTGGTACTGGAGGCTCCCAATTTTTTATTGTCTACCAAGATACTGAACTACCAAGTGCATACACAATCTTTGGTCGGGTAACGGCCGGGCTCGATTTAGTGCAAAAAATTGCACAGGTTGGGGTTTTAGGTGGTGGCGGAGATGGCCCTCCGGCACAGCCAGTCATGATACTTAACGCCACATATGCGCCGTAATAATCGGACCAAGGAGTAATAATGGAGATCACAACTGCAGCAACATTTGGCCGTTCAATAGAAGATGGAACGGTATTTGTTCGAACACCTGAAGGCGAACGAATTGTTGGTCAATACAAGGCTGGCACTCCACGTGAAGGTTTACTGTTTTTTGCACGCAAATATGTTGATCTCTTAGTAGAAGCAGATGTGATGTTAACTCGACTAGCAGAGAATCGAGGAATTCCAGGTCCCGCTCGTGCACTTGCAGACAAACTTACAGAATCTGCAGCAAGTGGCAATTTAGTTGGAGACCTCGCTCTTTTAATTATTAGATCTGAAGAGCTCAAAATAGCAGCTGCGGCACGTGCTGAAGTACTAAATGCAAAAAAGAAAGAAGCTCAGACGGCAGCGGTTGCTCGACGTAAAGAAATTGCCGAGCAGGCTGAAAAATTGGCAGATAGCACAAGCTGGAAATCAACTCATGAATTCTTCACGAAAGCCTTAGAGGAATGGAAGAATTTGAGTAGATTCGATCGAAAATTGGAACAGGAACTTTGGAAGACTTTTTCTCATGCGCGAAGTTCCTTTGATAAGCGACGTAGAACTCACTTCGCTGAAGCAGCTAAAGTGCGAAATGCAGCCACCGAGATAAAAACTAGAGTTGTCGCAGAAGCTGAGAAACTTAAGAATTCTTCTGATTGGATCAAAACTTCGAATACGTTTAAATCCCTGATGGACGAATGGAAGAAGGCGGGCCGCATCGGTCGAGGAGAAGACGAGAAGCTTTGGGCTACATTCAAATCAGCACAAGATGAATTCTTTACCAGAAAAAAGAGTGATCTAGAGAAAAGAAATGCGTCTCAGTTGGCTAACCTGGAAAAAAAGCGTGGTCTACTGGTGGAAGCAGAGGCAGTGCTACCAATTAAGGACATAGCTGCAGCAAAGAAAACAATGCGCGATATTCATAACCGATGGGAAAAAATCGGTCATGTCCCAAGAGATTGGATGCAAAAACTTGAGGACCGTCTGAAACTAGTTGAAACAGCAATCAAAGAGGCAGACATCAAAGAGGTCTCAAGGAAAGACCCAGACAAGCAAGCTAGAGCCAATTCAACTTTAAGTTTATTTACCGAAAAGATCAACAAGCTGGAGAAAGAGCTAACTAAGGCCCAGGATGCTGGTAATTCGGCGAAGGTAAGTGAGTTGATTACCGCTATTGAAGGGCAAAAGCTTTTGCTCTCTGCGGTCGAAGAAACTCTTACAGATTTCGCACGTTAAACACGATAGACGTCGTATACGCCATCTACTCGGCGAACAGCTTGGAGCACTCCATCTAGATGACTGCTGTCAGCTAACTCAAAAGTAAAACGTGACAATGCCACGCGGTCTTTGGAAGTGCTCACGGTCGCTGACAAAATGTTGACGCGCTTTTCACTAAGAACAGAAGTAATGTCAGAGAGCAAACCAGGGCGATCAATCGCTTCGCTTTGAATGTTAACTAAAAACATTCCGCCTAGGGCTTTGTTCCATTTAACTTCAATCAGACGCTCAGCATCAAGCTGTGGGATATTGCTGCAATCCACTCTATGAACAGAAACACCAGATCCTTTAGTAACAAAACCATTGATTTGATCCCCAGGAACAGGCGTACAGCATCTAGCCAACTTAACTAGCACGTCGGCAAGTCCTGTTACTTCAATAGCTGGACGCTCAGCATCTGTGCGCCCCTTGCTTGGTAAAACTACACTGCTGGAGATATCTTCCGCTAAACCATCTAATCCCCCATGGGCTTGTACTAGTTTCTTAACTACAACGGACGCTGAAATTTTACCTTCGCCGATATTAAAGAAGAGAGTCTGCAAATCAGGTGATCCAAGTTCTTTTGAAATGATTAACAGTGCATCCGTAGACATAAGTTTCTTGTACGGCAACCCTTCCCGCCGCATTAACTTGATTAAATCCTCTTTGCCAATCTCAGTTGATTCCTCGCGAGTTTCCTTATTAAACCAAGTTCGAATCTTGCTTTTTGCTCTAGGACTTTGAGCGATATCTAGCCAGTCTCTATTTGGGCTAGGTTCTTGCGCCTTAGATGTGATGATCTCGATTGAGTCGCCATTTTTTAGTGTGTGATCTAGTGGTACTAATCGATTGTTCACTTTGGCCCCAACACATCTATGACCAACATCCGTGTGAACCGTGTATGCAAAGTCAATCGGGGTTGAACCTTTCGGCAAAGCGATCACATCACCCTTAGGCGTGAAAACGAATACTTCTTCCTTGCCTAGATCGTAGATAAGTGAATCCATAAATTCGCCGGAGTCGCTAGTTTCGCGTTGCCAGTCCAACAATTGGCGTAGCCATGCCATGTCGTCTGGCCCGCTCTTATTACCAACAGTTTGATTCTTGTAGCGCCAATGAGCTGCGATACCCCACTCAGCAGAGCGATGCATGTCATGGGTTCGAATTTGAATTTCAACAGGTTTACCGCTTGGACCAATGACTGAAGTATGTAGCGATTGGTACATATTCATTTTTGGCATGGCTATGTAATCTTTGAATCGACCTGGAACTGGGCTCCACAAAGAATGTACGGTGCCTAAAGCACCATAACAATCCTTCAGTGTGTCTACCAGAATTCGGACACCAACTAGATCGTAGATATCGTCAAAATCATGACCTCTGACGATCATTTTCTGATACACCGAAAAAAGGTGCTTTGGTCTACCTGAGATATCAGCGGAAATTTTTGCTTCCTTGAGCGCCCCAGTAAGACCATCAAAAACTTTGGATAACTGTTCATTACGTGCCGGTGTCCGAGTTTCCACTAGAGATGCGATTTCTTCATACATCTTTGGATACAACGTTTTGAAAGATAAATCCTCAAGTTCCCACTTAATGGTATTCATACCTAATCTGTGAGCAAGTGGAGCATAAATTTCCAGAGTTTCTTTTGCTTTGCGCTCTTGGTTCTCTTTCGGCATAGCATCAATCGTTTGCATGTTGTGTAAGCGATCCGCTAATTTGATTACTAGAACACGAATGTCCTTAGCCATGGCCACAATCATTTTCCGGACGGTCTCCGAAGCAGAAGCTTGTCCGTACTTAACTTTATCTAACTTGGTGACACCATCGACAAGTTGTGCGACTTCAGTTCCAAAATCTCGCTCGATTGCTTCTAGGTTGTATTCGGTATCTTCTGCAACATCATGCAGCAGAGCAGCAGCTAGGGTTTCTCCACCCATTCCCAGGTCAGCTAGTATCTCGGCAACTTTTAGTGGGTGTGAGATGTATTTGTCACCAGTTCTTCGAAACTGACCCTCATGCGCTACAGATGCAACCTCGTAGGCTCGAATAACTAATGTGTTATCAGTTTTTGAATGGTATGTTTTTAAGGACTTTAAAACTTGATCGAGTTCTTTGGGTGCGGGGTTAGTTAATTTGGCTATACGAGCCATTAGGGCACGTCTCGAGGATTGATCAACTGGCTGGGTTAGCCCCAACTTCAAATCGTCCGACACGACGCTCCTTGATTCTTCGTGAGCGAAGTGTAAGCCAAAGTCGAACTAGCGAAGTCTGCGAGGTTTGCGCTTTGGTTGATTGCGAGGCCCACCATGCTGTGCATATTTGGCTCTAGTTTCAGCTTTTACCACCAACTGTGGATCTATACCGGTAGTTTCAATTGCCAATCTACGGGCCGAAACTCGCTCTTTGAGGGCCTTTATCTCAGGTTGGCCATCCTTTAATTGAGCTAAGAATGGTGTGGCAATAAAGATTGATGAATAAGTTCCACCAGCAATACCAACAAATAAAGCAATAGCAAGATCTTGCAATGTTGATGCACGGAGAACATATGCTCCAATAAACAAGATACCAGCGATAGGTAATAAAGCTACAAGAGATGTGTTAATACTTCGGACTACTGTTTGATTAATTGCTAAATTAGCCACTTCATCATAAGTATTTGCTGATTGAAGTAAGACGCCCCGTGTGTTTTCCTTTACTTTATCAAATACAACTACTGTGTCATAGAGTGAATAACCCAAAATGGTTAAAACACCAATCGCTGTCGAAGGTGTTACTTCAAATCCGAATACAGCATAAACTCCGATAGTTATAAGCAAATCATGAATCAAAGCGGCCATAGCTGCAATCGCCATTCTAATCTCAAAATAAATTGAGAGGAAGATCATTACTAAAATCAAAAAAGCAACTAAACCAATGAGAGCCTGACGTGTGATGTCATCACCCCAAGTTGGACCAACAGTTCGAATTGTAATATCTGAGACATTTGCTCCTGAAAGTTCAGAAACAGTTTGGGTAGCAGTGGCTAATTCAGTAGAAGTAAATTCATTTGTCTGAATGGCTAACCTATCAGAGCCAATAGATTGCACAATAATCTGTTCGAAACCTTCATCCTCTAATTCAAGACGCATTTCCTCAGCAGAGATTTTGGAAGATGAGATAAATTCAGTTCCACCCCTGAATTCAATTCCTAGATTCAATCCAGATGTACCCAAGAAGCCAATAGATGTAGCCATTAGTAAGCCTGCGATTGCGTACCAATATTTACGATGACGAATGAACGCAAAAGACTTCGACCCAAAGTACAGTTGATTACCCAGTGCGGCCAAACTAATCATTTGCTCACCCCATCTACTACTAAATTAGCGGGAATACCTGCGCGGAGTTTGCTTGGAGAAATTCCGCTTAATTTTCCATTTGCAAAACGACTCTTACCAAACAGAACGGTCACAGGTCTTGTGAACCAGAATGCCACGAATACGTCAACTAAGGTTGATAGGCCAAGTGCAAATGCGAAACCTTGCACAGCACCAACTGATAGGAAATACAAGACAACTGCAGCGAGCATCTGCACAAAGTCTGCAGCTAGTAAAGTTCTTCGGGCACGCTTCCAAGCAGCGTCGATAGCCGCTCTGGGGGCTTTTCCATCACGAATTTCATCTCGAATTCGCTCGTTATAAACCACAAAAGAGTCAGCGGTAATTCCAATTGCGACAATTAATCCTGCAACACCCGCCAAAGTTAGCGTAAAACCAACCGATCTACCTAGTAAAACCACTGCGAAATAAATCATGGAAGCGGCAAGAGCTAAAGATACGATCGCAACAAGACCAAGCAATCGGTAATAGAGCAATAAGTACAAAACAACTAGGCTCAAACCTAATGCTCCCGCGAGCAAACCAGCGTTCAATTGCTCGATACCAAGAGTTGGTGAAACTGCATTAGTTTCTGCAATATCTAGCGCAATAGGTAGCGCACCATAACGAAGCACTGATGCGAGCGCTTTAGCTTCATCTGGTGTGAATGATCCAGAAATTTGGGCACTTCCACCCAGAATTGGTTCTTGGAAGAAAGGAGCAGAAACAACTAAACCGTCTAGAACTATTCCAAATCGATTAAGCGGATCTGGTTTAGCAGACATGTCGGTTGATGCAGTTGCAAGTGCGGTAGCACCGGCACTGTCAAAATCAAGTGTCACAACCCAAGCGCCAGTGCCGCCTTGAGGTGGAAGTGCTGCGATTGCATCATCAATACGTTCACCTGCTATAAAAGTTGGAGCAAGTAACAAAGTTTCGGCGCCGTCAGTAGAGCAAGTAACCACATATGAATTTGGATCTAGAACTGCACCACCTTGTAGAGCTTCAGCAGAAAAACAAGCAGCGCCTGCAAAAGCAGCTGCGAGCTCGGCTTCAGATCCAGCAGAGGTTGGAATAATTACTGGTGCAGGGGCTGTAGCCGAAGTGTCTTCAACTGGCGCGCTCGAAGTTCGAGCTTGTAATACCGGTCTAAATTCTAAAAGAGCTGTTTGCTTCAATAGTTCGGCAATACCTTGTTGATTAACACCGGGAACCGATACCACGATCGCTGCTTCATTTCCTGAGCCTTGCACAGCAACTTCTGCCTCGGCGACACCAAAGCCATTAACTCGCTGACGCATGATCGCCACAGTTTGGTTGAGTTGATCCGCCGTAATTACGGGGGCTCCCGAAACAATCCTTGGAGTCAAGATAACTTGCGTTCCACCTTGGAGATCAAGTCCTAATTTGGCAGATGAAGAGGTTCCTGGCCAAAAAACTCCAACCCCCATCGCTAACGTGATTACCAAAATTGCAATCAGCGCACGCCATGGGCGAGTGCTGGATTTCACGCTCACTTCTTACTCCTTAAGGGCCTGAATTTCACAGGCACGAGGGCTGAGTATTCACTATTCCGTTTTTGAGGCATCCGGCTGGGGCCAGATGTCGTGATTTTGAGCCAAAAACCCCCAAAAAGCAGCAATGACGGCCAGTTATCGAGTTTTAGGATCTGTCAGACCTTGGATTAGGTTCAATCCAAGTTCAGTAGCAATTCGGCCGCGTGCAGATCTGGATAAATAGCCAGCCCTTACTAGATAGGGCTCGACAACTTCAGTAATTGTGCTGGTCTCCTCACCAACAGCTATTGCCAAGGTAGAAAGACCAACGGGACCGCCTTGAAATTGAGTGACTAAGGCATGTAATACGGCGCGATCTAAACGATCTAAACCCGATGGATCAATCTCATATAAGTCAAGTGCGGCTTTAGCAGCCTCCACATTAATTGATCCATCTGAATTCACACTTGACCAATCACGGACTCGTCGCAGCAACCTATTTGCGATACGTGGAGTTCCACGGGATCTTGAAGCTATCTGGTAGGCACCAGGTTGATCAATTTTAAGATGCAGTAATTCCGCGCTTCGAAGAACAATTTTTTCCAACTCTGAAACTCCATAAAAATCTAGGTGAATCGTTAGACCAAATCGATCTCGAAGTGGTGCCGGCAACACTCCTGCTCGAGTAGTTGCCCCAACTAACGTGAAAGGTTGAATCTCCAAAGGTAAAGCCGTTGCTCCCGCTCCTTTGCCAACCATCACATCAACTCGGAAATCTTCCATAGCCAAATAAAGCATTTCAAGAGCGGGCTTTGCGGTGCGATGAATCTCGTCAATAAAAAGCACTTCCCCGTTATTTAAAGAAGTTAACACTGCAGCCAAATCCCCTGCATGAACAATCGCTGGTCCGCTGGTGATTCGAAGTGGCACACCCAATTCTTTAGCGGTGATTGTGGCTAAAGTTGTTTTGCCCAAACCAGCAGGACCAGACATCAACATATGATCGGCTGCTGCACCTCGAGATATGGCGGCTTTCAAAGCAACATTCAACTGCTCTTGAGCTCTCTCTTGTCCGACAAACTCTTGCAAATTCGTTGGCCGCAAAGCAGTATCAACTAAAACTTCATCCTCTTGTGCAGTGGGATCGATTAGGTCCCCATCAAAACTCATTTCTTGGCCAACCGAGCAAGGGCATTTCTTAATAAAGTTGCAGTATCAAGGTTTGGATCAGATATATCCGCTACAACTACTCTTGAAAGTTTCTCTGGCCAACCAAGTCCAACTAAGGCAGCTATCACGTCTTGATTTCCCGAAGCGGGTGCAGATTCTAATTTGGCTTTATCTTTCAACTCTAGAATGATTCTGGCTGCACTCTTTTTACCAACTCCAGGAACTGCTATGAGTGCATTTTCATCACCTGAAATTATGGCGGTAACTAATGCATCCGTGCTGAGTACACTTAAAATTACCAATGCTGACTTTGGTCCAACACCAGAAACTGAGTTTAGGTTTCTAAACCATGACCGCTCCTCATTGGAACTGAAACCCAGTATTAACCAATGATCTTCTCGGATAATTAGCTCAGTTGGTACTTTCCAGCTACCACCCAATTTGGCGGTAGCAAGAGCTGAAGAGGTGCACACCACCGAGATCCCAATCCCAGAGACATCCACCACAACCGTGTTGCCATCTATAGCAGCGACTTCGCCAGATACGTAACTAATCATGATCGGACAACCTTAGGGGCCTTTCGGGGTTTCCCGTTGCTTTGAGCGACACTAGCCGAGCGCACACGCCAAGCATGACAGAGTGCTAACGCGATTGCATCTGCCGCGTCTGCTGGTTTTGGAATCGCATCTAGGTCTAACAATCGTTGAACCATCAGGCCTATTTGTTTTTTATCACTTCGACCATTCCCAGTCACACTGGATTTAACCTGTGTTGGGGTGTACATGGAGATTAAGATTTTGCGTTTTGCGGATTCCGCTAAAACTATGCCACTTACCTGAGCCACACCCATCACGGTCTTTAAGTTTGCCTGAGCAAAAACTCTCTCGAGTGACACGGCCTCTGGTTTAAAGGTGTCCAGCACATATTCGATTCGATTGCTAATTAGCAGAAGTCGTGAAGAAAGTTCGGATTTCGAATCGCTGGTAGCAACTTCTAGATGAACTAATGATCCCTTCTTACCAGGACTTGCTTCAACTACGGCTAACCCGCATCGAGTTAAACCCGGATCAACACCTAGGACCCTCACTAGACCTGTGCCATTGCGGAATCTGAAACATCAAAATTTGAGTAAACATTTTGAACTTCATCTGAATCTTCAATAGCTTCGAGTAATTTGAAAATTCTTTCGGCGACATCATCTTCAACAGGGATTGTCAATGAAGGCACAAATTGAACATCAGCAGACTCGTAATCTATTCCAGCATTCTGAAGTGAAGTTCTTACTTTGACCAAATCGGTAGCTTCAGTAATTATCTCAAAGGTTTCTCCAAGATCATTAACTTCTTGAGCTCCAGCATCAAGGGTTGCTTCCAAGATTGCATCCTCGGTAGAACTACTTCTAGAAACCAAGATTACGCCTTTTCGATTAAACAAATATGAGACAGATCCTGGGTCTGCCATTGACCCACCATTGCGAGTAATGGCTACGCGAACTTCGCTTGCAGCCCTATTCCGATTATCAGTTAAACACTCAACTAGTAATGCAACTCCGTTTGGTCCATAACCTTCATACATGATGGTTTGATATTCAGCTCCACCAGTTTCTAGTCCAGACCCACGTTTGACAGCTCGCTCTACGTTATCAGAGGGAACCGAAGCTTTCTTAGCTTTTTGAATCGCGTCATAAAGAGTTGGATTGTGTTCAATTTCTGCTCCACCAATACGTGCGGCAACTTCAATATTGCGAATCAATTTTGCAAACAATTTTGCACGCCTGGAATCAATAATGGCTTTTTTGTGCTTGGTCGTAGCCCATTTGGAATGGCCTGACATGAATACCCCTTTTTACCTTCTCTTGCTGGACTAAGACTAAACCCGCTCTGTGGCCTTTTGAACCATCTGCACGAATATTGAATGAATCTGGCTCAAGGAATCAAGTTCTGGGTGATAAGCAGTGGCCAGAGCATTGCCTGCTTTTACGGCAACTGGAACTTTTCTTCCCTGATAATCAATGGTTGCTAGCACCTCGACCAAAGGACCTACCGACTCGATTCTTGGTGCTCTAATGAAGACTCCATTTGTAACTTTCCCATCAAGAAAAGTAACTTCAGTTTCAAATGAATCTACTTGACGACCAAAACCATTACGTCTAACAGCAATATCTAGTGCTTTGAATCCAAATTGATCAGAACGTCCGTCCAAGATCTCAGTTGCCAACATGATCATCCCAGCACACGAACCATAAACTGGAAGTTTGGAGTCTATTTTTTGCTGTATTGCTATATCTAAACCTGTTGAAATGCAGAGCATCGAAATGGTGGTTGATTCACCGCCAGGAATGATTAATCCGTCGATACCTTCAAGGTCCAATGGATTTCGAATCTCTTTCACTTGACGAACGCCCGCGTTAACCAAAGCTACACGATGCTCTGCAACATCACCTTGTAAAGCTAAAATTCCAATGATCATGGAATTCTTACCAACCTCTAGTTGCGTACTTCTCTGATTCAGGCAAGGTATCGATATTTATGCCAACCATCGCTTCACCCAATCCGCGAGAAACTTCGGCAACTTTCTTAGGATCTTGATAGTGCAAAGTAGCCTGGACAATTGCACTAGCACGCTTTACTGGATCTCCACTCTTAAATATTCCTGAACCTACAAATACTCCCTGAGCACCCAACTGCATCATTAGCGCTGCATCAGCTGGCGTTGCAATTCCACCCGCAGTGAACAAAACAACAGGAAGCTTTCCAGTTGAAGCCACTTCTGCAACTAGATCATATGGAGCCTGCAAATTCTTGGCTGCCGTATAAAGCTCTTCCGAACTTAATACAGACAAACGCTTGATGTCACCTAGTATCTGACGCATGTGTCGAGTGGCTTCCACAACGTTTCCAGTTCCTGCTTCACCTTTAGATCGAATCATGGCAGCACCTTCAGTTATTCTGCGCAATGCTTCACCTAGATTCGTCGCGCCACATACAAAAGGAACCGTAAACTTCCACTTATCGATGTGGTTTGCCTCATCCGCGGGAGTTAAAACCTCTGACTCATCGATGTAATCAACACCAAGAGATTGAATCACCTGCGCTTCAACAAAATGACCAATTCGAGCTTTAGCCATAACTGGAATAGAAACTGCAGCAATGATGCCATCGATCATGTCTGGATCAGACATCCGGGCTACTCCGCCTTGCGCGCGAATATCTGCAGGAACGCGCTCTAGTGCCATCACAGCAACAGCGCCAGCATCTTCAGCAATTCGAGCCTGTTCGGGGGTTACTACATCCATGATGACGCCACCCTTAAGCATCTCGGCCATGCCGCGCTTAACTTGGGTAGTACCAACTGATTTGGCTTCGCTCATGATTCACGCCCTTAGTAATAGAGGGCAAGGATACGTTAAGGGGCGAGGTCCGCATTTTGGACCTCGCCCCTTAACTACCTCAACAAAATAGTTTTTTGAGGTTTCTTTAATCAGATCTACCAGTTTGGAGTGATTCCTGGAATCACAACTGGTGCTGCTGGTACTGCTGCTGGTTTAGCAGCCTTCTTCTTAGCACGCTTTTTAGTAGCTTTCTTAGCAGCCTTCTTAGGTGCTTTCTTCGCTGACTTCTTTGCGGCTTTCTTGGCACGCTTCTTAGTTGACTTTTTAGCAGCCTTTTTAGCACGCTTCTTAGTCGACTTCTTAGCAGCCTTTTTGGCTCCACGCTTTTTAGCGGCCTTCTTGGCACGCTTCTTTGCTGGAGCCTTCTTTGCGGTGCGCTTCTTAGAAGACTTCTTAGCAGCCTTCTTAGGTGAACGCTTCTTCGCGGCTTTCTTTGCAGCCACATTACCTCCCGAGTAGGTGCGCCATTTCTAGATCATGACGCGACTGGCATATTCTGAACTAAAACATATGCAAAAAGCAAATATTAGTAATGACATTTCTTGCTGGATTAATCCCGGTTTTGAATTGGAAACAAAGAATCATCAAAATCTACAAAATTTGGAGCCGGTGCTCTGCCAGTTAGTCGAAGCCATCTCGATATCCGCCATGACCGAACGTATCTAGTGGCCCGAACTGCCTCGTTGTGCATGCGGCGCGCGTCTTGTAGTCGTTGCTGAGCGCGTCTTATCTCTAGATTGAGGTCACACCAGGAGAGTTTCTGGGTGAGATGCGACTCGCTCAATAGATGGTTTGGGCTAAAAATTCGTTTATCTGCCTCTTTTTTTGCCGCTGAAACTGCAGCATTAATCTCTGGATTATTTAACTGAGTTGCCACCTGATAACGCTCATGAATTCTGCCCCAAAGCATGGACCGTGAACTACTAACTCGGCGGTGTAGTTTGTCCAAGCGTCCAGCTACCTGGGAAGCAAAGGCAATAATTACCAGAAGGGAGCAGAGAAGAATTATTCCTAGTGTCATGACCAAGCCTTAAAACTTCTGCCCCAGCGACCTAAAAACAACGATTTCAGATCTTCGGTGACCCGCTCCCCAGCAAGCCTGGCCTGGTCATATGAATCTAAAACTCGAGCAGTTACTAAATCCCAGTCATATTGCCAAACAAGCTCTGATGCGTATCGGCTCTTGGCCGATAGCAAGTTGGGGTTTTGACAAATCCGCAATAATGCTTGAGTTATTCCTTCAACTGAAGGCTCGAACAGCAAACCTGCGGCACCATCCTCAAGAACTAAACTGAATGCTTCAATATTTGAAGCCAATATTGGGGTGCCTGCAGACATGGCCTCGGTAAGAATTATTCCAAAAGATTCACCTGACTGGTTAGGCGCAATAAAGAAATCTGATCCTTTGAGCAGGGCAGCCTTCGTGTGCTCAGAAACTGCCCCTGTAAAGATGATCTTGGATTTCACTGAATCGGAAAGTTGATCAAACTCTTCTGGTTGATCCCCAGGACCAACTACTACTAATTTGAGTTTCTCAGCATCTGCGGCAACAATCGCAAAAGCCTCCAAAAGCTCAAGCAAACCTTTTCGCTCATCTTCGATTCTGCCTATGAAAAGAATCTGTATCTCATCAGCATCCGCAAATCTCTCTATTGATGAGTTACTGAAAAATTCAACGTCAATACCATTTGGAATGATTAAAGCATCGCCTCCAATATTCTCCAACACAGATCTTCGAGCGAGGTCTGAAACTGCCAGCCGAACTGTGCACCTTTCCAGCACTGAATGTGCCAAGAAACTTCCAGATCTAACTGCTACCGATTTGTCATAGGCTGCATGCTGTGTTGCAACAATTGGCCCTGAAGCCGTCCAGGCAACAATTGGCGAGATCGAAACACTCAGCGGTTCGTGTAAGTGGAGAACATCAAAGT
>DBCL01000014.1:244387-280160 GCA_002293025.1 Actinobacteria bacterium UBA959 | reverse complement strand
GTTGGAGCAAAGATTGAGACGGTATGACCCAACTCTCTTAACTTTGCCGTCAAGCCCACCACATGTGACTTCACACCTCCAGGTGAATCCCAGTCATAGGGACATACCATCCCAATACTTAGTAGGTCACGCATCCAAAAAAACTCTCTGTAAAACATGCCAATCTTGAGGATGCGAACTTATGTGCCTTGAGAATCTATTGGCGATCTCTTGTGTCACTCGTTTAACTTCCAAATCCTTTGGGGCCAAATATTGGATTTCTATTTCTGGTTCAACCACAATTACTATCCCATCACCATCATTGTAAATTTCAACAGTAACTAAAGCCGCTTTAGTTTTGTAAGCAAGTGATGCAGGTCCCGAAGGAAATGATGCCTTTGAACCAAGCAGATCAACTATTACGCCCGAACTAGACATGTCGCGATCAGACACTAAGGCAATTAAATTTGGTTCATTAAGGGCCGTGAGTAGGTTAGGAACTGTTGAGCGATCTTTTGTTGGAAATGCAACAAAACCAATCTTGGTTCGATAATTCAAGAATGCCTTAAAAACCCGCTCTGGTTTCAAGTGCTCAACGACTGTAAAGATTCTGCCAAGCTTGATAGCAAACCACCTACCAGCAAGGTCCCAATTCCCCATGTGAGTAACAGCAGCGATTACGGGTCTGCCCAACTTGATCTCATCTAGGATTAAACCTTCATTAACGACTCTGACTTTACGCAATACCTCTTGATCAGACCATCGTGGTAGACGAAATACCTGGGACCAATAGCGGGAATACGAGATCATTCCCGCCTCAACTACTGGCTCAAGTTCAGCACCTTCAAGTTTTGTTACAACTGAGAGATTATGACGCAATTGCTGCACCGCTTTGCCATTCTTCGAATACTGAATTCGTGCAATTCGAGCGAAAAGCAGATCACTGATATTTTGAGGCAGTAGTCCAATAAAACGCCAAGCAACTAAGTAGACAAACCCACTCATTTGAGCTGCTCAGATTGATATGCAACTACCAAACGCTGCAAAACGGTGATTGTTGATAGCACTGCTAACGTCAATATGGCGATGTTCAATGCGAAATCTAAACCTAAAGCCTGAAAGCCTGTGCCAACTAATAATAGAATTATTCGCTCTGCACGCTCAGCAATTCCCGAATTAATTGTTATATCCAAACTTTCAGCTTTAGCTTTAACATATGAAGTTAACTGTGCAGAAACTCCTGCTATTAGGGCAGGATAAAGAAACCACGAATCAATATTTGCATAATAGATGATCACTGCACTAAACAGTGCAGCATCTGTTACCCGATCCAAGGTGCTATCTAAAAACGCACCGGCCGGATTGATTCTGCCCGAGATCCTCGCCATAGTTCCATCAATTAGGTCAGAGAAGACAAACAACAAGATAACTAGAGTGCCAACGAAGAACTCTCCTCTAGGGAAAAATACTAATGCAGATACCGAGATACCTGCTGTGCCAATAAGTGTTACGGAGTTTGGAGTGAGACCAAGTTTTAAAAGAAACTTCGCAACCGGCTCAACAAAAATACCAACAACTTTCCTGGCTTTGCTGTTATCTAACATTTTGGCTAGCTGACTTCATTCCAGGAGCTGGCTAACAAATCACGCAGTTCGGTTAAAAGTTGCGCCAAAATTTTGGTTGACCCAATGATTGGCATGAAATTCGTATCCCCCGACCAGCGCGGTACCAAATGTTGATGAAGATGATCAGCAATTCCCGCACCTGACAACGCACCCTGGTTAATTCCAATATTAAAACCTGCTGCTTTAGATACTTTTCTAAGAACCTTCATGCTGTGCGCTGTTAGTGCAACTATTTCGGCCGACTCAGCAGGGGTTAGATCAGTTAAATCAGCTACATGTCGGTAAGGACATATCAGTAAGTGGCCTGAGTTGTACGGGTACAAATTCATGACTACAAATACAGTCTCACCCTTGAATACAACCAAATCATCGTGTCCTGGCTTAGGAGCCTCACAGAAAACACACTTCACTGAGCGGTTTTCACCTTGCAGGTAGGGCATTCGATGAGGTGCCCATAAGCGTTCCCAATCGGCGGGCGCGTTCATTAAACCTGTTTTCGGTCTTTGATTGAATCAGTGATGATTCGGATTGCTTCTTCAATAGCAACTGCGTTAACTTGAGTTCCGTCTCGGTATCTAAACGACACCGCACCTTTTGCCTGATCTTCTTCTCCAGCAATCAGCATGAATGGGATTTTCTCCTTTTGAGCATTTCGAATTTTCTTCTGCATGCGTTCATCTGATTTATCGATCTCGACTCGCACTCCGTGTTCTCGTAATTGATTTCCGATAAGATCAAGATAAGAATTGAAGGTATCTGCAACCGGAATTCCAATCACTTGAATTGGAGCGAGCCAAGGCGGAAAAGCTCCCGCGTAATGCTCGGTTAGTACTCCCAAGAATCTCTCCACCGAACCAAAAAGCGCACGATGAATCATGATCGGCTGTTGCCGATTCCCATCATTTGCTTGATATTCCAATTCAAACCGCTGAGGTAATTGGAAATCTACCTGGATAGTACTCATCTGCCAGGTGCGTCCAATCGCATCTTTAACTTGCACAGAAATCTTTGGTCCATAAAAAGCGGCACCACCTGGATCTGGAACCAACTTCAGTCCTGAAGCATGTGCAGCTTCGCTAAGCGCTTGTGTTGCCTGTTCCCAGTCAGCATCACTTCCCATTGCTTTCTCAGCATTTTTAGTAGAAAGTTCTAGATAAAAATCGTCTAGACCATAATCTCGCAATAAATTTAGTACAAAATCAAGTAATGACTTCAGTTCACCAGCCATTTGTTCACGTGTGCAATAAATGTGAGCGTCGTCTTGGGTCATTCCGCGAACTCGAGTTAGCCCATGGATTACTCCACTTTTTTCATACCTATATACCGAACCAAATTCAAACAAACGAAGTGGCAACTCTCGATAAGAGCGTCCACGAGACTTGTAAATCAAATTATGGAAAGGGCAATTCATTGGTTTTAGGTAGTAATCAACTCCAGGCTTGCGGATAGTGCCATCTGGGTTGAGCTCTTCATCTAATTTCATTGGTGGATACATTCCATCCGCAAACCACTGTAAATGCCCAGAGGTTTCGAAAAGGTTGCTCTTTGTAATATGTGGAGTGTAAACAAACTCGTAGCCTGCTTTTTCGTGCATGGCCCTGGAGTAGTCCTCCATCGCTCTTCGAATGACACCGCCTTTGGGATGAAATACCGGCAGCCCTGATCCCAGTTCTTCGGGAAAAGAAAACAAATCGAGCTCAACACCAAGCTTTCGATGGTCGCGTTTTTCAGCTTCTGCTAACCGATACAGATAACCATTCAAGTCTTCTTTAGTAACCCAAGCTGTGCCATAAATGCGCTGTACGGATGGATTCTTCTCACTCCCCCGCCAATAAGCAGCAGAGGTTTTCATTAATTTAAATGCTTTGATCAATCCTGTATGTGGAATATGTGGACCACGACATAGATCACACCAAACTAAGTTTCCATCCTTGTCGAGATTGTCGTAGATCGTAAGTTCTGCACCCCCAACTTCCATAACTTCATCTGTTGGGGCGCCTTTGATTGAGACAAGTTCTAGCTTGAAAGGTTCTTTAGCCAATTCTGATTTTGCTTGGGATTCGGATACAACTCGGCGAGAAAACTTCTGCTGAGCATTAACGATCTCGCGCATTTTCTTTTCGACTAAATCTAAATCTTCTGGGGTTAACGGATCGATATTGCCAAAATCGTAGTAAAACCCATCGGAGATTGGAGGACCTATTCCTAGATGCGCTTGCGGCCAAATTTGCTGCACTGCCTGAGCCATCACGTGGGCTGTTGAATGCCGAAGAATTGATAACCCTTCAGCGCTTGTTAATTCGACACCTTCAATCACTTCGCCATCTTGGGCTAAAGAAACAAGATCGCGCAGTTCCCCGTTAACGAGGGCTGCTATGAACTTCTTGTCATTATTGAGTGCCGCGGCATAACTAGTCCCTGCGGGCAGCGTTTGTGCAGAGCCGGCAACTTGGACTGTTAACGACACCGCAACCCCTTTGAACTTAAGTGAATCCTCGAGGCTCCAGCCTACCCAATTCAAATTTGCTTTAACGTGTTAACAGCTCTTCTAGGTTTCTAAATCCATCTAAAGACGTGCCGTATTTAACCAAATACCAAGAAACTCCTGCGATAACTAGGAGCCCAAACAAGATGAGAACCTGCCGGCGGATTTTGCGTAGCAGCGGGTCTGACCACCAGGCTGATACAACTTCGATGATGCGTTTTATGGGGCCTAAGGCTCTTCGAGCCCAGGCATATTCACTTGATAGAACCAAAAGTGACAAAATAATAAAAAGCACACCAGGCCCTGGAACTACCAGCATCGCAAGCCCTGCAAGCATAAATAACACACCAGTAGCAATTACTAATAAGTGCCAAACCAGCCAAGTAACCGGGGTTCTAGACATCACTCGCCTTGCAGCCTGCAGGCTGCTTTTACCCCCAGATCTAATTCGCTTTATCACGGTCTAAGTGTAGATCTAAATTACATATTCATCGGGCAAAGATTGATAGTGGTCAAATTTCTTCAGTAGATCTCCAAGCGCTGGCGATTGCGGTAACACAACTGCATCAATGGACTCAATCAACTGGACCCCGCGGATGCTTGAGACCAAAGCTGCTCCCTGGCTATTGACTAGTTCAGTTTTAAGCAGATCAACTTCCTGAACCCCAAATTGCTCTATCACAATCTGTCTTCCAACTCCTGGCAAACAGCCTGATTTCAAAGTAGGAGTGATTACTAAATCTTTGACAACAAATAACAAATTACTAAAGGCGCCCTCGGCCAAATAACCTTGGGTATTGCTTAGAAGTGCTTCTTGAAACCCAAGTTTTAAGGCACGGTCGTAAGCGACCACAGTTTCCAAATAGGAAACAGACTTAACCGAGTTTAAAATGCTAAATTCATTTCGCACAATCTCTGAATGATGAACCTTAACCGCGTTTCTTTTTGGACTGATTGCCAAAGCTCGAATAAACCAAAATGGCTCTTTACCGCGTTCGGGACCCACGGGCCCAGCACCAGAGGTAACCGTTAGTCGAAGCCTCGCTTGAGCAATATTGCTTTGTTTAAGTTTGTCTAAAACTAATTCAATGGCCGCCAAAATTTCTGTTCGGGCGGGAATCTGTAAATCGATTAATTCAGCGCCAGCGATTAATCGGTTTAGATGTCTGTTCAGCGCAAAAACCCCTTGATCAGTAACTTTCATAGTTTCAAAGATTCCATCACCCACCAAGAGGCCGTGATCGGCAATATCCACGGTTGTTGCATTAAATCCATCAGTTACCGACCAAGTGATGATCATTTAATCGCCAACTTTCATTGCAGCAAGTTTAAGTAATTTACTCGCCTTTAACTCAGTTTCTGCCCATTCACCAGCTGGGTCTGACCCCGAAGTAATCCCAGCACCAGTTCCAAATTTTAGTTGCTTATTACGATACTCAAAAGATCTAATGTTTACAGACAGTTGAGCTTGATCATGATTAATATATCCAAAGCATCCGCAATATGCGTTTCTTGAACCTTTCTCAATTTCATTGATTACCTGCAAGGCGGTTGACCTCGGGGCTCCCGTAATAGATGCTGCTGGGAACAATTGCTTAAAAATTTCAGGCCAGCCGATATTCGCACCTATTTCGCTACTTACTGTAGAAACTAACTGAACTAAACCAGGATAATTCTCGGGTTTGAGTAATTCATCAACTTTAACTGAGCCTGTTTTAGAAATTGCCCCAAGATCATTTCGAACCATATCCGTTATCATTATGTTCTCTGATCGATCTTTCTCCAAGATAGATTTTAAATCAACAGCAGTCCCTTTTATTGGGGATGATTTCAATACAGAACCATTTCTAAACAAGAAAAGTTCTGGGCTAGCAGTGACAAACCATATGCCTTCATCATCAAATAGCCCCGGCTCAATATTTATAAAACCTAGATATTTTGCATGATGATGCTGACGCAGTAGTGCATAAAGCCCAGCAGCATTTGGGCGGCCGACGGTCTCAGCGCTTAAAACTCTACACAAATTAACCTGATAAACCCGACCATTTCGAATCTCCTCTTGAATAGCGAGCACACCTAACTGGTATTGCGTCGCATCCATTGAGCTGCGCCAATTTGTGACTGGATCCCAGTTAATGGCAAGTTCTCCGGTGTATTTAGTTCTGTTGTTGAATCGAACTGCTTTGAATTCACCTTCAAAAGTATTTAGAACTATCCAATTTCCAGGTTCAACCAATTTCGCAGGATCTAAAACCATCTCGAGTGGTTCTGACCATAGTTCATCCCCAACAACAGCGATGGATGCATGCATCGTGGCTCCTATTGTGGGTTTGGGCTAGGAGCACTCCCCGATCAATCCCAGCAACGCTCCTGCGGTGTATCTTTGCCCGGCTCGAGCGTAATCGCTAGGGCAATGCGGACGTGGCTCAGTGGTAGAGCATCACCTTGCCAAGGTGAGGGTCGCGGGTTCGAATCCCGTCGTCCGCTCGTAATTTCCTTCGGGATTTACACGGTGGAGTGGCCGAGAGGCGAGGCAGCGGCCTGCAAAGCCGCGTACACGGGTTCAAATCCCGTCTCCACCTCTGCACTTGATTCACTGCGGGCGGTTAGCTCAGTTGGTTAGAGCGCTACCTTGACATGGTAGAGGTCGGGGGTTCGAGTCCCTTATCGCCCACAAGATGCTCGAGATCGTTTTGATCTTTTTGGTGTGAGTTTATGGAACCAGGAGTTGAGCACAGATGAAGACAGATTCCAACTTGTCGCCCTTGGCTCATTGGCCCAAACAGCAATTCTTTGTGAGAGCCATTTGGGTTGAATCATTTGATGGATCTATTGCCGGCAGCGATTCAACTAGTGCTTCACTTAGTAACCAAACTGATCGCCAATATTTCAAGCAAGTACGAGCGGGTGCTGACTTATCAGTTATCGGGGCTAAGACTGTGCGCTTAGAAGATCCACCAGCTGGTCCCAAAAAAACTCTAATAATCTCTTCAAGAAATGATTTGAATCCAACCTTAAGAGTTTTTGCTTCTGATCAAACCTATCTAGTCTCAAAGAATCCTCTCTCTTTTGCTAAAAGCGTTTATGCCCAGCTTCCGCTCAAGGGTGACTCGCTGAAAGCATTACTTAAAGATATGGACTGCGAGAGGATTTTGGTCGAAGGAGGAGCAGAAGTATTTAACCTGTTTTTGGAGTCTGATTTGATTGATGAATGTCTAGTAACCATCTCCCCTAAATCTGGGGATAGTTCTCAACAGGTGCATCTATCTGATTATCCCTTTAAACTTTCCCAAGAAGTAATTATTGATGAGTACCGTTACCAAAGTCATTTAAGGCAGGCATAATGTTTATGAAACCAGATGGTTCCAAATCTATTTCAGATCCCTTGAATGTTGGAAATGACAAGTGGAAACAAATTCTTTCCAGTGAAGCTTACGAAGTTCTGCGACAAGGTGGAACTGAGCCAGCATTTGTAGGTAAATTCACTGACAACCAAGAACCCGGAGACTATCTTTGTGCTGGCTGTGATGCTTTGATATTTCGTTCAGCCGAAAAATTCCACTCTGGTTGTGGGTGGCCTTCTTTTTTTGATGCTGCCCTACCTGGTGCAGTAACCGAACTAGTTGACGCTAGTCATGGCCGCATCAGAACTGAAATTCGATGCAGTAAATGTGATAGTCACTTGGGTCATGTTTTTGAAGGTGAGGGGTATGGAACCCCAACCGACCTGCGTTACTGCATCAACTCCATTTCCATGAAATTTGTGCCAAACGTGTAACTCCTTTCCCTCGAAAACACATTCTTAGAATTTAAAAATAGGGCGAGTTGGTTGCCATTTAAGCTTCAAATTAACTTAGGTTTATCTGGTGCTAACCCCTGAAAACTTCCTCCAGGTAAAGGCCAACGCGGTCCTTAGGAGTGAACTAACCATCTTGGATGCGCCTGCACCAGCCAGGCTTGCTCCTTATGCATTGTCTTACTTGGGTGAAATCGAGCAAGATCATGCATTTGCCGACTCTCGAATAGTTTTAATGTTCAATCCTGCTGGAGACCCTTCTTGGAACGCAACTACCCGCATCGTTCTTTTTGTTAAATCCGAAGTTGAAGACGAGTTAGCTGAAGAACCACTGATTTTAGAAATCGGCTGGCAGTGGCTTACTGAAACTTTGGAGAAGTTTGATGCCCATCCTCTTGATCTCTCAGGCACTGTAACCAGAACTTCATCCAAGGGATATGGATCTATTGATGAACATAGTCCTTCTTCGATTGAGATAAGAGCATCATGGAGCGCTGTCGATGAACTGAAATTGGCCAATCATCTAACCGCTTGGTCTGAAGTAGTTTGCCTAACGGCAGGACTTTCGGGGCTTGAACCAGGCGTCACCCAATTGAGGTCTAAGTCGAAGTAGGTTTTAGTTGAATGTGTGGTAATTCACCTGACATTGGCAACTTGAAATTTGACAGCATCGATTACCTGCGGCGGATAATTACTTGTGTAAACACTGCTGGCTTGGAGGTGGTTATGCAACCGGGCACCTTCCCTACTACCCGAGTGCTGCCAACACCAGGTAGTTCGTTACCACTTACCAAGGTACTAGTTTTAAGTCCCAGCCCTTATCGCAGATTGAGTGTTTGCGAGTCACTAACCAAACAATCTGTGAAACATCCAATCGAAGAACCAACACCAACATTCGCAAAGCAGCGAAGTAAACACTTCCCAATTCAGGTGTTGGTCTTTGATTGGGATGTCCTTGAGGCTCCTTTTCAAGAATTAGTTAGACACTTGAATCAAAAACGCATGATTGAGTTAGTCGGAATTGGCAATAATGACGAAATACAAACTCTTCAGCGCAATCTAAAGTTCGGTGTAAGGGGAAGTGTTCTAGGCATTAGCCAAGAGTTGGACGAGTTCTACACCCCGATTCCAATCACTGAAACTCAAGGAACTTTGATTCAACTGATTTCCCAGGGCTACACCAATGCCGAAACAGCCAAGATGGTGGGGCGCAGTTATCACACAGTCAGAACCCATTTACAAGTAATGCGTGAAAAAAATGATGCTCATAGCAAATCCCGAATCACCTATCTAGCTGTTAAGCACCATGTTGTGGACTAGCAAAGAAGACAAAGCGCTCTAGTCTTAGCCAATGACTGAAGAGCCAACAATAGAATCAGTTCTTAGGGTTCATCCTTTAGCTGAAGTGAGTTCGGTAATAAATGATGCTACCCAACTAGAAATAGCTATTGCTGACTTAGCTCAAGGCACTGGATATCTAGCAGTTGATGCTGAACGAGCGTCTGGTTACAAATATTCACAGCGCGCCTATTTACTTCAGTTGTACCGTTCAAATTCTGCAATTCATTTAATTGATCCAATTGGGCTAGATATCTCCAAACTGGTTGAATTCATGAATCCAATTCCGTGGATATTGCACGCGGCAACTCAAGATTTGCCTTGTTTAAATGAAATTGGTTTGCATCCTAGAAAATTGTTTGACACAGAATTGGCTGCCAAAATTCTTGGTTTACCTAAAGTTGGACTAGCAACCCTAACTGAAACCCTTCTTAACATCTCGCTGGCCAAAGAGCATTCTGCAGTTGATTGGTCGATTAGGCCTTTACAGCAATCTTGGTTAACTTATGCCGCTTTGGATGTAGAACTACTTCCTGAATTGCATCAGGTTCTAAGTAAAATGTTGCTTGCTAGCAATAGAGATGACTGGGCCGAACAAGAGTTTGAGCACTTAAAACAATTCAGACCCAAACCCCCCAATCCTGAAGCTTGGCGAAAAACCTCAGGTATGCATGAACTAATAAACAAACGTCAAAAGGCAATAATTAAAGAGCTCTGGCAACTGCGCGATGCAATTGCGCAAGACTTAGACATAGCGCCAGGCAAATTACTAAACGACCGAGTCCTAATAGCAATTGCTAAAAATCCTCCAAAAGCAGCAGCTGACTTAAGTCTTATGCATGGAATAGCAAAGAAGCCTATTGATGATTATCGCGATCAACTCTTTGCACGCTTAAATGTGGCGTTAACCCTGCCAGATGATCAATTGCCCATTTCCGTTCGAAAGGATTCGCCAGTTCCCCACCCTAGAACTTGGCCTGAAGTTAAACCAGAAGCTGCAAAGCGATGGAATTTAATTAGAACAATTGCCAACCAAGCTGCAACTGATGTTGGAGTTAGTCCTGAAGTTTTAATTAGCCCAGAAATTCTTAAGCAGTTTGCCTGGCACGGATTAACAAACTATTCAAAAGCCTTGATTGAAGCGAGGTTGCTTGATCTTGGATGCCGTCCATGGCAAATTACTTGGAGCTCAAATTTGGAGCCAGTACTTTCTGAAATGAAATCAAACTAAGGCAAAGTAATTACTTACGCCACTGGTCGATGATCCATTCAAATCCAGTCAGCACTACATAGACCATAACTGCTACAAATACTGACGTGCGGATAGCTTCTGAGAAGGTGAGTCTGTTTGGGTCTGATTCACCCCAGCCATAAGTTGTTAAAAAGGCAAATATTGCCAGCGCTAGCGCGGCATAAACTTTGGATCGACGTGGCATTCCCCTAGATTACTCGACATGAGCGGAGCGCTGGCATTAGTTGGGTCTGGTGAGTACTTACCAGAAATGCAAGATCTTGAAACCAGGTTGATCAAATCCGGTCTGGGTAACGGCTGTTCGAATTCCTACGTTCAGTTAGCAACCGCAGCAGGTGCAGAAAGTCAATCCAGACTTGATCATTGGCAAGCTTTGGGAAGAGAGCAAGCTAATCGAATTGGGGCTAAACCTATATTTTTGCCTGTTTTTGAACGAGAACATGCTTTTAATGAATCAATTATCGAGTTAATTGATAAACCAGCACTGATTTATTTTTCAGGCGGAGATCCAAGTTACTTAGTGAAATCCTTAGTAAATACACCACTGCTTGCGAAAATTCGTCAATCATGGATGTTGGGGTCTGCTGTGGCTGGATGCAGTGCTGGCGCGATGGCGATGGGCTTCGATGTTCCCAATTTCTTTAGACCGGTTCATGATGGAATTACCGGATTCAATTTTGTTGGAAAGATAAGAACTATTCCTCATTTTGATAAATATTTTGGATGGGTACCAGATTCTGCTGCGAAATTTGTAACAAGAGCACCCGCTAATACAACTGTTCTAGGAATTGATGAGTTAACAGCATTAGCGAATGGAATTGATAGTGACAATTGGCAGGTGTATGGACTAGGGCATGTCCATCTGCTCAAGGGGGACCCTCTAGGCAAGTTTTCAGCAGGTCACAGGTTCTTGGGTGGGTCGCTGTCTTAAGTAGTTTTTCATGGGTTATGGTTCTCCAGTTCCACTCACTAGAACGTTAATTGCGTTCACTTGCGAGTCTTTGTTGTAAATAGACCGAATCAGGGTCATTTTGAGACGCGCTAGTCGTCTCGATAGGTATTAGTTATGTCATTTTATGATCTTGGGGTTAAACCTGCGCTGGTTAAGGTATTAAATCAGGGGGGAATCACCGAACCATTTCCAATTCAGAAAGCAACATTGCCGGATGCAATTGCTGGACGTGATGTGCTGGGGCGAGGACAAACTGGTTCTGGCAAAACTATGGCATTTGGTCTTGCATTATTAACCAGACTTGCAGGCAGACAAGCCAAGGCACATAAACCTCTTGCACTCATTTTGTCACCAACTCGCGAGCTGGCCATGCAGATTAACGATGTGCTAACTCCGCTAGCTAAATCAGTTGGTTTAGACACGCGGCTGATTGCAGGTGGAATGCCTTACGCCAAGCAGATTCAGGCGTTACGCAAGGCAGTACCGATTTTGATTGCAACACCAGGAAGACTTATTGACCTTATTGAGCAGCGTCACTTGCAGTTAACTGATGTCGAAATAGTTGTACTAGACGAAGCCGATCAAATGGCTGACATGGGCTTTCTACCTGTCGTGAAAGAAATTCTTGACCAAGTTAAGCCAAATGGTCAGCGCCTTCTTTTTAGTGCAACCCTGGATCGTGGTGTTGATGGATTGGTTAAGAAGTACCTCAAGAACCCAGTTCAGCATTCGATACATTCCGACAAAGCATCTGTCTCTACTATGGAGCACCATGTGTTAGTGATGCACCATGAAGACAAAGATGAAATTACAGCTCAAATTGCTGCTCGAACCGGCAAAACAATCATGTTCGTCCGCACCAAGCGCAATGCTGACAAACTATCCGAAAAATTAGCTGCCAAAGGAGTTCCGAATGGAACTTTGCATGGTGGTAAGACTCAGGCTGTTAGAACTAAAACATTGGCTGCCTTTAAAAGTGGGTTAACTCCTGTATTGGTAGCTACTGACGTGGCAGCCCGCGGAATTCACGTAGATGATGTTTCTTTGGTAGTCCATGTGGATGCTCCAACAGATCCTAAAGATTATCTGCACCGAGCTGGTCGAACTGCTAGAGCTGGTGAATCAGGAGTTGTTGTAACGTTAACAACTACTAAAGCTCAAAACACTGTTCGAGGACTAACCAAACAAGCGGGAGTTGACCCAAATTTTGTTCGGGTTCGACCTGGTAATCCCGATTTAGCAGCAATCACTGGAGCTCAAAAACCATCTGGTGTTCCTTGGGCGGCACCTGCCGCACCTGAGAAACAACCAGCTCAGCGACGGAGAAAATCCAGGCCAAGACCAAATGAGCGTAGGCGCAGGCCCAGGTAGTTTTATTTACCAAGCAACTTAGAGAAAAAACCACCGGTTTTCAGCTTGGTTGAATTAGCTTTTTCGCTACCTGTTGCGCATGAACATCTTTGATTCTTTGGTACTCCAGCAAGTGCTTGTTCAATGTGTTGACCACAACCTGACCAAGTTGGTTTCTTGCATTTTCTACAAGTCGTACGTGAACACATTTAATCGACCTTTCGGATATTTCTTCCTTAATGAGCCTGTTTGGCCACCGAGATTTGTTTAGCTTTAATCAACTTCTACTGCGCTTTACCAAAGCCTGATCCCATTGCTCTCTTAATGGATGCTCGGCTGGGCCAACTTCAGTGATTATTCGCATAAGACGTGCCATAAATTCATCGCGGTTTTTATCTAAAACTTGCTTCTCATCGGCAGTTGGAATGAACCCATCAAGTTCACCATTATTTAGCTTGCCAGAACGAACTAACATCATCTCGAGCGCTCGTATCCTGGTGCTTGCTACGTGTAGATCCATTCCTAGCTCCAAAACCAAGTCAAACAGTTTGGAGATTTGTTCATTCCCGAAGAAATCGAATTCTTTTGACATTAAGCCACCTTCGTTGCTTGCAAGACACACCACGGGAAATGCCAGTCAGTCCGTTCCGGCCAACCTTGCGGACTCAAACCTTCTGCACGCTCGTCAAAAGGCACCCACATGGCATCTTTGAGTCCTAAATCTGTGCAAACCTGCACTAAATCGGTGTCGAACAGGTCGCGAAAATATGGTTCGTTGTTACGTTCAGCATGCTCGTAAACAGTTGCGTCACGAACTGGATCTCCAGTTGGCTGAAATTCCAAAAACCGAATTACTCCCCCGGGCTTTAATAGCCGAGCCGCTTCTTCTACTGCTTCAATAATCGCTTTTTTTGGCATTTCATGCAAAATCATTGTCCCAGTAACTAGGTCAACAGAGCTGTCTGGAAGATTCACCTTGCGTCCATCTTCTTGCCTAAAGTGGATTGGTAGCCCTTCTGCAGCAGCTTCAGCGTGTGCAAGTTTTAAACCAGGTGCGGCTAAATCAACGCCAATAACTTCTGCTCCTGGGTAGCGACTAACCAATGGTCTAGTGCTTTTACCGAAGCCACAAGCGATATCTACAACTCTTGCATTTGCTGGCAGGTCAGGCAAAGCCGTATTTGCGAACAGTTTATGGAATTTATATCCATCGTTGTCTCGAAGCATCACAATTCTGGCACCAAATTGATAAACATAAGCCGACAAATCATCTGAGTAAAAACTTCCTGGCTGCATATGAATGTCGGTATCTGTATACCATTTTGGAAGTTTCAAGTCTGGGTTCAATTTCAAAGTACCCGCGGTTGATGCCGGCTCGGTGTGTAACTGTCCAAGTAATTCGTCGCTACATCTAAACACAACGTCACTACCCAGACGCCACATCATTTTTTGACCAATTCGCTCCAGATGACTAAACCATGGATACAACTTAATCATCTTTAGTTTTTTCTCGCCTTCCTTAGGTGTCCGAACCTTCTTTCCTGAATTCTCAAATTCTGATATAAAAGCTGGGTAAACAGTGTCAGCCCAGCGCTTGCGTAATGACAGGATGAAATCAGCACTGGATCGCTCGTCGAGGGTCAACATTTGGTCAATGTCTCTCATTGTTTACCTTTCGCAATTGATAAGGAGTAATAGGTCCAAGTTAGCACTTCTATTCCCACAAGAGCAATAGGAGTACTGATTAATTGAAAAACCCGATGGGTTACGCCACCAAACTTCTTAGTACATATTGCAAAATGCCGCCATTTCGGTAGTAATCAGCTTCCCGAGGTGTGTCAATTCTCACCTTACACTCAAATGCTTTGCGAACACCACTTTCAGAGACAGCCTCGATCGAAACTGTTTTGGGAGTGGTTAAATCATTCAATTGTTCAATCCCTGTAATTTGGAAAGTTTCAGTGCCTGTTAATCCCAGAGTTTCAGCATCTTGTCCGTCTAAATACTGCAACGGTAAAACTCCCATGCCAACAAGATTTGATCTATGGATTCGCTCATATGACTCAGCTATCACGGCTCGCACTCCAAGCAGTGCTGTGCCTTTTGCAGCCCAGTCTCTAGATGAGCCTGATCCGTATTCCTTCCCAGCCAAGACAATCAGCGGAATATCATGATCAGCATAATTCTGGGCAGCATCATAAATTGGCACTGCGGGCTTTTCTGGATTGGTAAAATCGATAGTTACCCCACCCTCAGTTCCAGGGGCTAGCAAGTTGCGCAATCTAATATTGGCAAAAGTGCCTCGAATCATGACTTCGTGATTTCCACGTCTAGATCCATATGAGTTAAAATCTTTTGAATCAACTCCATGTTCCTGCAAATATCTTCCTGCAGGTGAATCTTTTTTGATATTTCCAGCCGGTGAGATGTGATCAGTGGTCACTGAGTCCCCTAGCTTGGCTAGCACTCGAGCCCCTTGAATATTGGAAACTTTGGTCAATGATTTCTGCATGCCATCAAAGTAAGGGGGTTTGCGAACATAGGTACTGTTTTGGTCCCAAGCAAATACTTCGCCAGTAGGCGTTGGAAGTTGCTGCCAATTTTGATCCCCTTTGAAAACGTCTGCATATCTGGTAGTAAACAACTTCGTATTAATCGATTCAGAAATAGCAGTAGAAATTTCTTGGGTGCTTGGCCAGATATCTGACAACATAACTGGTTGCCCATCCTTACCAATGCCCAGCGGTTCACTAGTTATATCAATGTCCATGGAACCAGCAATCGCATAGGCGACCACTAGCAGTGGACTTGCTAAATAATTGAGCTTCACATCAGGGTTTATTCGGCCTTCAAAATTTCTATTTCCACTTAAAACAGCAGCAACCGCCAAATCAGCCGATTGAACAGCAGCTGAAATCTCTGGCTCCAACGGGCCTGAGTTTCCAATACAAGTTGTGCAGCCATAGCCAACTAGTGAGAATCCAAGATCACTTAATGGCTTACTTAATCCAGCATTATTTAAGTAGTCCGTAACTACTTGTGAACCTGGGGCCAGTGAAGTCTTTACCCATGGTGCTCGCTTTAATCCAAGGGCCACAGCTTTTTGAGCAAGTAATCCTGCACCGAGCATCACTTCAGGGTTAGAAGTATTTGTGCAAGAAGTTATTGCTGCCACTACAACTTTGCCGTGTGTTAAATCGAACTTCTCTGAATTCAAACTAACTGCTGCACTTGCATTTGGATTATCTGTGTAAGTGGCTAGCGCAGACTTAAATGCAGTTTTTGCTTCTGTGAGCAAAATTCGGTCTTGCGGTCTTTTTGGTCCGGCAATGGATGGCTTAACTGAGGCAAGGTCAAGTTCGATCTTCTCAGAATAGCGAGCCTCAAATTCGGGCTGATGCCATAAACCTTGAATCTTGGCATACTTTTCAATTAATTCTATTTGTGATTGAGTTCTGCCTGTTAACTTTAAGTAATTCAAGGTTTCGTCATCAATTGGGAAGATGGCAACTGTAGATCCATATTCTGGTGACATATTTCCAATGGTCGCACGGTTAGCGAGTGGAACTGCGCTAACTCCATCACCATAGAACTCCACAAACTTACCAACAACTTTATGGTTTCGTAATTGTTCCGTTATGACCAGGACTAAATCAGTAGCAGTAACTCCAGGTTGTAATGCACCTTTTAATCTGAATCCAACAACTCTTGGAATAAGCATAGAAACTGGCTGACCGAGCATCGCAGCCTCGGCCTCAATACCACCAACTCCCCACCCCAAGACCCCAAGGCCATTAACCATGGTGGTGTGCGAGTCGGTACCAACACAAGTATCTGGGTAGAACTGACCATCACGATGCATGACAACACGAGCCAAATTTTCAATGTTCACTTGATGCACAATGCCAGTGCCAGGGGGAACAACTTTAAATTCATCAAATGCACCTTGACCCCAGCGCAAGAATTTGTATCTTTCATTATTTCGTTCATACTCTAGCTGCACATTTAAAGCAGCAGCATCAGGGCGATTGAAATAATCCACAATCACAGAGTGGTCAATGACCATCTCCGCAGGAGCTAGTGGATTGATTCGCTGTGGGTCTCCTCCAAGATCTTGCACAGCTTCCCGCATGGTTGCCAAATCAACTACACATGGAACTCCTGTGAAGTCTTGCATAATCACTCGAGCGGGGGTGAATTGAATCTCCACATCTGGTTGCGCTGATGGGTCCCAGGCTGCTAATGATTCGATCTGCTCTTTGGTTACATTTAATCCATCTTCAGTTCTAAGAAGGTTTTCTAACAGAATTTTTAAACTAAAAGGAAGATCTTCTGCGTTGGGTAGAACTGCAAGCGAAAAATACTCGCCACTTAGCTCTCCAACAGTAAGTTGAGTTTTCGCTTCAAAACTATTCTTTGAGGACATCTCGACCTCCTTCGGGTCTAACTCTAATTCTAAAGTATCTTGACGTCAAGATACTTTAGATAGATGTACAACCGTTTCGATGTGTGCAGTCATGGGGAATAGCAGTAACGGCTGAATAACCTTGATCTGCCAACCAAGATCGGCAAAACTACGAAGATCTCGAGCGAGCGTTCCGCTATCGCAGGATACATAAACGATTTGATTTAAGCTTGCGATCGAATTTAATGACCGAATTACTGAGTTGTTAAGCCCAGATCTTGGTGGGTCCAAAACAACCTTGTTAAAAACTGGTCGACTCTTTAAGAATATAGCCACATCAGATTCAACTGTTTGCACGTTATCAAAATCCTTGAGGTTCTGATCAGCTGCCTTGTTTGCTCTATGATCGAGTTCAACTGCAGTTACTAAGCCATCCCTGCCGATCTTTCGAGCAATTGGTAAAGCGAAAAGACCCACACCTGAGTAGAGATCACCAATTTGGTCTCCACTCATTGGATCCAAAAACTTTAAGACAGAATCAATGAGTACTTCTGGAGCATCCTTGTGGACCTGCCAAAAATCTCCGGCAGGAACTACCCATTGTCCGTGACGATTGCTGTAACTAATTTGAGGGACAATCTCTCTATCAGTCAAGACTAATACTTCATCGCTGCCAGCAACTAAGGTGATTTCTGAACTTGGTCGCCAATTTGAAGTGGTGATTTCATTCAATCTAGGTTCAGCAATCAAGCACTCATCAATAGGAACTAATTCATTGGAGCCATGTTTACGCATGGCGCTTTCCCCATTATTAGTTGTTGCGTATCTAACTCTTGATCTGTAACCCAAACCTGTTTCGCCTGGAACACTTAGCACTGGCTCTATTTTGATCTGATCAAATTTTCCAATCCGGTTGAGCTGATCTTGAATCACTTCTCCGTGCAACTGAACTTGAGTTTCTATGGAAGCGTGCTGCCAATCACACCCACCACAGTTCCCGGCATATTTGCACGGTGGTGCAATTCTTAAAGGTGATGGTGTTATCACTGAGATTAAGTCAGCAATTAGAAAGCGCCCACCCTTGCCCTCTGAGGTAATTTCAGCATTGACGATTTCACCTGGCAGTACACCACGAATAAACACAACTCGATTTTCATGCCTAGCCACGCATTGTCCGCCGGCTGCATATCTCAAAATCTCTAACTGAATCATTCTGCGGGGCTAAAACGCTCGCTAGATTCCAACTGCCATGGGACGTTTGTAACAACTACACCAGGGATCAGACGTAACCTGGTCTTCAAACGCAATGCACTTTGATTGTGCAATAGCCGTTCCCACCATGCCCCCACCACATACTCTGGCAAGAAAACCACGATCAAATCTCGCGGTGAGCTTAATTTGATGTTAGATACATATTCCAAAATAGGTCGAGTCATCTCTCGATACGGAGAGGCCAGAATTCGCAGTGGTATTGGAATTTCACGACGGTCCCATTCTTGGGTTAAAGCATCCGCCTCTTCTTCATCAATACAGACGGTTAATGCCTCTAATGTGCTTGGCCTAGAAGCTCGCGCATAGGCGATGGCCCGCAAAGTCGGTTTATGAATCTTGGAAACCAAAATTATGGCGTGTGTTCGACTCGGCAAAGCAAAGCCATCTTCATCAAGCGGCTTTAACTCATCCCGAACTGATTTGTAATGTCGATTAATACCTGACATAACTAGCCAAATTGCTGGAATGAGCAGACAAACAATCCATGCACCATGAGTGAATTTAGTGGCTAAAACGATTATGACAACTGATCCAGTGATTACAAATCCAACAGCATTAACAATGCGAGAGCGCTTCATCTTGTTAGCTGCTTCTCCAGTTGTTTCCTTGAGTAACTTCGTCCAATGTTTAATCATTCCAAGTTGACTCAAGGTGAAGGATATGAAGACACCCAGGATGTACAACTGAATTAATCTCGTAACCGAAGCGTCAAAAATCCAAACCAACAAAATGGCTGCTCCAGCCAAGCTCATGATGCCATTTGAAAAAGCTAAGCGGTCTCCCCTGGTATGGAGTTGTTTTGGCAGGAATTCATCTCTTGCCAATATTGAGCCCAAAACCGGGAATGAACTAAATGCGGTATTTGCAGCTAGAACCAAAATTAGGGCAGTGATAAATGAGATATAGAGGAACCCTAAATTAAATGATCCAAAGACAGCGTCAGCGATTTGGGTAATTACTGTTTGTTGATGTGCACCCTCGGGAAGCCCGATCAAGTACTCTGGTGATTCAGCAATCTTTACCTCAGTGAGCCTGGCTAGAAGAGTTAGTCCCATGAAAATGGTGCCAGAAACAAGTCCCAAAAGCAGAAGTGAGGTGGCAGCATTTTTTGATTTTGGGTGCTTAAATTGTGGTACACAATTACTTAATGCTTCCACTCCCGTTAAAGTTGTACAACCACTTGCAAATGCTCTCGCCATTAAAAATACTAACGCAAACCCTGTGAAAGAATGTTCAGCAACAAGTTCATATCCACTAGTTGGAGCAAGCATCACATCTCCCACAGCATATCTATATAGCGCAACACCAAACATAACGAAAACACCTATCAGGAATCCGTAGGTTGGGATTGCAAAAAGCAAACCAGATTCTTTGGTGCCACGAAGGTTTATAACTGTCACGAGGACAATAAGCGTTACTGCAACTAAAACTTTGTTTTCATTCACAAACGGAAATGCAGACCCGATGTTATCCACTGCAGCGCTAATTGAAACTGCAACAGTCAAAACGTAATCAACTAGTAATGAACTACCAACAACCAAACCAGCTTTTTTCCCGAGGTTGTCACTGACAACCTCGTAGTCTCCTCCACCGCTTGGATAAGCGTGCACGTTTTGTCGATAAGAGGTGACCACAACCGCCATGACAACTAATACGCTCATAGCCACAATTACTGAGTTGGACAGAAGGGCTATGCCGCCAAGAGAAAGCACTAACAAAATCTCTTGTGTGGCATAAGCGTTTGAAGACAAGGCGTCCGAGGCAAAAACTGGGAAAGCGATCCGCTTAGGCAATAACGTGTCGCCTAGCTTGTCACTCTTAAGTTTTCGGCCGATTGTGAGTCGCTTTACGGCATCAAGCATTGAGGTCATTGCCTAAAGCGTATCCCCTCGCATTGGGGGTAGGCTTTAAGTCCCAAGACTTGAGAAATGGTGTCCTGTAGATGCACGTAATTGTTATGGGCTGCGGCCGGGTAGGCGTATCGGTAGCCTCAAAATTGGCAGCCGAAGGTAACTCAGTTGCCATTATTGATCGAGATACCACTTCCTTTAGGTCCTTACCAGCAGATTTTTCTGGACGCACAGTTAAAGGTGTGGGATTCGATCTAGATACCCTCAAAGAAGCTGGGATAGAAACTGCTGATGCGTTCATTGCGGTTTCTTCGGGTGACAATTCAAATATCATCTCAGCAAGAGTGGCTCGCGAAAAATTCAAGATCAAAATCGTTATTGCACGCATTTATGATCCACGCAGAGCTGAGGTTTATGCCAGGTTAGGCATTCCTACAATTGCGTCAGTCGCTTGGTCAACTCAACAAATTTTGGGTTTGATGCATCCCCAAACTCCTGTGGCGTTATGGCATGATGCCAACGACTCGATTAATGTCACCGCGATTCAGCCAGATCCTTCTTGGATTGGAAAATCTCTTGGACAGATTGAATCCATGATCGGTGCGCGAACTGTTTGTGTTCAGCGAAATGGTCAGAATATTCTGGCATCATCAGAACTATTAATCCAAGACGGCGATCAGCTTGCGATTGCACACAGCAGCTTGGACCAAACAAGTGTCGATGCTCTACGCACCCGATCAAGGACTAGTAAATGAAGATTGCAATAGCAGGCTCTGGAAAAGTTGGTCGAGCTTTGGCCAAAGACCTGCTTGGAAATGGCCACAAAGTATTGATGCTAGATAGTGACCCTGAATGTCTAGACCGCAGAGACATTGAGGGCGCTGAAACAGTATTAGGTGATGTTTGTGAGATCTCAGTTTTGGAACGCGCGAACCTGAATGATTGTCAAATCTTGGTTGCTGCCACGGGTGACGACAAAGTCAATTTAGTGGTTTCATTGCTTGCCAAGACAGAGTTTGGAGTTTCAAAAGTTGTAGCCAGGGTTAATCACCCTAAGAATGAATGGCTATTTGATTCAACTTGGGGTGTTGACGTTGCGGTGTCAACGCCACAAATCTTAGTTTCGTTAGTTGAAGAAGCCGTGAGTGTTGGAGATCTCATTAAACTCTTCACATTCAAAATGTCTGGTGTTGACTTATTGGAACTAACTCTGCCAGCAGATTCCCCAGTAGTTGGTAAACGAGTTGGTTCTATAAATTGGCCAACCGATACTTCGCCTGTTGCCATCCTGCGAGACGCCCGAGTTATTACACCTTCCAAGGATGACACTTTGGAAATGGGAGATGAACTGCTCTTTGTGGCAAAGCAAGAGCAAGAACCAGCCCTAAAGGACTTACTGTGCTCTTCTGCTAAACGCGGGCTTCATAACTTTGTAACTGAGAGCTGAAACTAGCAAGAATCCAGGCCACCCCATGGCAACCCGAGCAATTCCTAGCGCAGCCACTTGTTCGGCCAAATACAAAGGTGTCTGTATTGCCATTCTTAAAGCGAATAACCCAACCCAGAACCAACCAGCAATCCAGGCCGCTTGTACTTTCTTTGGGTCCTTAAGCCAACTAGTAAGGTCTCCTAAAATTCCGCCCACCACAAATCCCAAGATAGGTTTTCTAATCAACTGGGCAATGAAATAGACAATTCCATAAGTTACGTTAATTACAAGCCCTGGTAAGAAAGCATCTTCAGGCTTGCCAGTAAATTTCGCTGCAGCAGCTGAAATGGCAATGCCGATTAAACCATTAATTACATGTTGCAAAGTATCTCTCAGAATAATCTGAATAATGGCTGAAATACCTGCAGCAACTAAAGAAACAATCAAAGAGAGATTTAGGTCGTTTGTTATCACCCAAACAACAACAAAAGCTAAACTTGGAACAGCGGTGGCGATAAATCCTCGGTAGCCACCTAGCGCTCTCTTCATCAAGACTGCTGCGTCGTCGTTATCCATCTGGGATTTATCAGTCATTATCTGCTCTTAGTAATGTGTAGTTTGGATTAAAAATTGTTAAGACGTTTAGTTCTTTAGTAATTCTTCCAACAAGTCTTATCTCAGCCCCAGGCTTAATCCCCTGCACAGTCCTTCTGCCCAAGAAAACTACATTAACTACGCCGCTTCCATCAAAAACTTCTAAGGTGAATTTTGGATCTTGATCAACTGGCAACCTAAGAATGCTTCGAACAACACCTTGAACAACTGCGTTATCTCCAGCTTCAAGATCTGCGATTACTGACGCACCAAGTTCTTCAACTTGCTCCTGTAATTCCTCAGCTGTTAGTTCTGTTTCGGCTTTAAACATTCGAGTTAAATACTTAAACATCAAGATTTAACTCCTGTGGATCCAAATCCACCAGCGCCTCGGGCGCTGTCTGGAAGTTCATTAGTTTGTTCATATCTAACATCTGCCAAAGTTGAAACTGTTAACTGCGCAATTCGATCTAAGCGATTGATCACGAATGAATTCTTAGGATCCAGATTAATTAAAGGAACCTTGATCTCACCTCGGTAGCCCGAGTCGATTGTTCCTGGGGCATTTAGAACTGTTACCCCATGTTTGATTGCAAGTCCAGAGCGTGGCATCACATATGCCACTGAATTTTCTGGCAAAGCAATAGAAATCCCAGTTGGCACCAAGGCTCGCTCTCCGGGCTCAATAATGAGATCTACGGTAGAGACCAAATCTGCTCCAGCATCCCCTGGGTGAGCAAAGCTAGGTAGTGGCACATCTGCCACCAACTTCTGTACTAAGACGATCATCTCTAAGGTCCTCCAGCTCAAGGGCCACCCTAAGGCCAAACGCGTTTCAAATACTGGCAGGATCTAGGGATGGTTGAATTTAAAGAGCGAGTTTTCCCCAGTTTCACCCTGATTGGATTTGGGCTCTTGATCACCGCCGTTCTCTCAGTGGCTGCGGCCTACGCCATTAATTTCACAACCGGATTTGTATTGGCTGTTTTCTTTAGTGCCGTAACAATCGCTTCTTTTTTTCGGTTAGGGCATAGCATTAAATTAGACGACAATTTGAGTGTAGGCAAATACTCTTTAGCACTCAGTTGCATTGGGGACGCCTCAGCATTTAGCGGCTCTGAGGCCCTAGAGGTTTACCGGAAGGAGTTAAAAACTACAGATTTATATCTATCAGTTCCAGGTGTTACTAATTTTGTAAGAATTAAACTTGATGACAATCGAGACCCATACCAAGTTTGGTTTATTGCGTCTCGAAAACCAGAACTGCTAGCCCGCAAATTAAAGAATTAATAATCACAATCGCGACAGTAAGGACGACCACTATCGTCTCCAGCTTTAGCGCTTTGTTGGTGAACCAAATTACATCTAAAGCAGGTAAATTCACCGGCTTGCTTGGGAACCACTAGAACACTCAAGGTTTGATCAGAAAGATCCGCCCCAGGTAGTTCAATTGACTCGGCTGCTTCTGCTTCATCGATATCAACTGCTGAAGCTTGAGTTTTTTCAGCATGCTGAGCTTTTAACTCCTCAAGTGAATCTTCCTGAAGCTCTTGATCCGTCTTACGCGGAGCGTCGTAATCTGTTGCCATCTCACACCCCTAACCACCAATTTGCCGCTCCCAAGAGATCACCCCTAGGCCAGGCGAGCGGATAGTGCCACACTTAGCCCACAAATGTGAGACCAACCCCTGTATTTCGAAGGAAGGCAACCAAAATGACCCTTTATGCCCTAGGAGATCTTCGCCCCCAGATCCACCCTGATGCCTTTGTTCATGAGGATGCTGTGCTGATCGGCAAAGTATCCATTGGAGCTTTTTCCACCGTCTGGCCAGGTGCCGTGTTGCGAGGTGATGGGGCTGGGATCCAAGTCATGGCTGATACCTCGATCCAAGATGGTTGCATTATTCATAACACGGCTGAACTGCCAACAATCATCGGATCACGAGTAACGGTAGGCCACAACACCCATCTAGAAGGAGCAATTGTTGAAGATGATTGTTTGATCGGCTCTGGTTCAACTTTACTTCCAGGATGTGTTGTTAAAACACATTCATTGGTTGGCGCAAATGCTTTGGTTCCTGGCAGTTTGACCGTACCTTCGTTCGCTATGGCCCTCGGTGTTCCGGCCAAAATAAAGGAAAATGCTGTTAAGGCTGGAGAGTTTTTGGAAAACGCTAAGCATTATGTTGAGCTAGGAAAGAGATATCGGTTAGAACAAAAAAGAATTGACTAGAGCAATTCAGTTAGTTGGGTCAATTCATCTTTGAGTCCTGGGCGAGCAACTAACAGCCATTCACCCCACGGTTGATCGCGATGCAAAAATTCAGCACCAGCTTCTGTTGCAATCAGCAGTGCCGCTGCATAATCCCAGATTCGAACACCAGATTCAACATAGGCATCAACCCCACCAGTTGCAACGGATGCGATATCGATTGAAGCTGCACCAAGCCTGCGCAGATCTCTAACTTGAGGCAGGACTTTTGCAATAATTGGAGCAATTGCCTCTCTACGTTCTTTTTTGTAAGAAAAACCAGTGGCCAACAAGCATTTGTCTAGGGTTGCTCCGGCTTGAACTTGCAGCTTCTTAACTTGATCTCCTGTTTTTTCGAAAGCTCCACCACCTTTGGTAGCAAAGTAGATCTTGTTTAAATCAGGTGCTACCAAACAACCCGCCACTGATTCTCCGTCAACTAATGCTGCTACCGACACACTCCAGCAGGGCAGCCCATACATGTAGTTGACAGTGCCATCAATTGGGTCGATCGCCCAAACAACTCCAGAAGTGCCAGGAGAGCTCGCCCCCTCTTCTCCGATAAACCCATCATCGGGGCGAAGTGATTTGATCGAGTCCACAATTAACTTCTCAGCAGCTTGATCCATCTCAGTTACTGGGTCCGTGTGTGATGACTTGGTTGAAACACTCTCTTTATTTGCAAAGACCTTTGGCCGACCGGCAACTACTAATTCAGCGGCATTAATTGCCACTTTTTGAGCCAATTCGAGTAGTTCGTCTAGGTTGGGAGTGCTCATGGGCTAACTTTGCCATCTATGCTCAGTAAATACCGATTGGCCTTCCAAGACCCTAGAGCTCGAGCCTTTTCCAGTGCTGGGTTTGTTGCCAGGCTTCCAATCTCAATGGTTGGAATTGGTATTTTGATGTTCGTTGAGCATGCTCGTGGGTCTTATGCGCTTGCAGGTTCAGTTTTTGCAATTGGCGCACTGGCAAACTCAATTGGAGGTCCAGTTACCTCAAGGCTTGTAGACAAATTTGGACAAAGCAAGGTGCTTCCTTGGCAGATTGCCACAGTGGTTACAACGAGCAGTATTTTAATATTTATCATCCCCTCAGATTTGCCTAGTTATCTAATATTTGTAATTCACAGTATTGGTGGATTTTGTGCACCATCAATTGGTGCACTCGTTAGAGCACGTTGGACAGCACTTTTGGTTTCTGGTCCGTTATTGATTACCGCATTTTCAGTTGAAAGCTTGATTGATGAGATCATTTTTGTAATCGGACCTGCTGTTGCTGCTTTCACTTCAGTTGAAATACATCCTGCGGCTCCGCAGTTAATTGGTATGGCTTGTTTAGTTGGTGGTGGAATTTGGTTACTATCCTTGAAGGCCACTGAACCTAAAGTGAATTTCGAATCAAAAAAGCATGGCAAACCAGTGGCTTTTCAGTTTGGATTGCCTTGGCTTGTTGGGATTCATTTCTTTGCCGGAGTGTTCTTTGGAGCAGTGGAAACTACCGTAATTGCCTTTAGCGATTTTGCAGATGCTGCAGTTTTTGCTGGTGTTATCTTGGCGATGTGGTCAATAGGTAGTTTGACTGGCGGACTAATTTACGGCTCTATTGATTTTAAGATGCCTCTTTCAAAGCAGTTGGGTTTGTTGGGTGCTTTGTTGGTTCCCCCAGCTTTAGCATTGCCATTTGTTAATTCAATCTGGCAACTAGCTTTGCTGTCGGTATTGGCAGGGTTTGGAGTGGCACCGCTTTTGATCGCAGCCGCATCCATGGCCCAGCAGCGCGCTGGAGACGGTAGAACAACCGAAGCGATCTCTTCGATGTATTCGGGTATTGGCTTGGGCTTTGCTTTCGCTGCTGCAGGTGCAGGTTTGTTAATCGATAACCATGGCACCGAGTGGGCCTTCTTTATCGGCAGCATGGCCAGCCTGGCAATCACCTTGCTAGCGCTAGTGGCTCGAAAATCCCTAGAGACCCCGGTAGGTAGCCAATAACCACCATTTGGGGGTTGGCTGACTAGACTCACGCTCAAATGGAGGTATTTGGTGTCTAGTTTGAGGTTTGTGCGACTAACCGAAGATCGCCAGCATCTAGTTTTTGCCGACTCTGCTGGTGGTGAGCACACTTTGGCTGCCAGTGCTGATTTGCTAGTTGCTCTGCGAAATGCCTTAGCGCCAATAGCTGCTGCAAGCAATGAAGAATTGCGACCAGCTCAAATTCAAGCTCGATTGAGAGCTGGCGACACCGTTGAAGAATTAATCTCCGAATTTGGCTTAGATGAAGCAAGGGTTCGTAGATTTGAAGGACCTGTAACCCAAGAACGTGCTTATGTGGCAGAACGTTCTAGGTCTGCGCGGATCAGAGGAAGCCAAGATGAAAAAACTCTGGCTGAACAAATTGAACAATTACTTTTAGATCGTGGTCAATCAACCGAGAGTTTAGTTTGGGATGCAACTCGTGGTGAAGAAACATTTTGGACTGTATCGATAACCAGGGGTGGTGCTATTGCCAGATTTGGCTTTGATACTTCAGCAGCCACAGTTTGGCCATTAGAAGACGTCGCTCGGACTTTAATTGGCCAAGCACCAACTAACACTCCGCGATTAGTTCCCGTTCCAAAAGAAGAAGCCCCTGTAGTTCGCAATATTCAAAGTGTTAAACCCCAACCAACAATTCCAGTTGAAACAATTGCAGAGAAACCAGTGGAGCCGGTTAGAAGCTATGAGCCAGAACCTGCTGATCTCAATCAAGAAGTAGATGAGATTCCAGAATTAGTGATTCCCGAGGCAAAACCTAATAAGAAATCAAAGCGCGCAAGTGTTCCAAGTTGGGATGAGATTTTGTTTGGTGGCGGCGAATAACAATTCTATTTTTGGCTAAGTACTATCCAATCACTAAGCGGTGTGTAAAGTGACCCAAAATATTGTGACGGATTTGAACGAGCAACCAGCTCTAATGAATGACCTCATTAGCGCTTTGACCGAATTTTCAACTGGAACTCCTTGGTGGGATGAAAACTACAAGAGAGTCTTAGTTATCGCCAGGGGTTCAAGTGCTCGAGTTGGCGAGTTATTGGTGCGGTCAGTAGCAAAGTCACATCCAGGGCTAGTGACTAGCTTCTCGCCTACCGACATAACGGCAGATCAAGATTTACGAAATGTACTTGTCATCGCCATTTCTCAGTCGGGTTCAACGGATGAGGTTGTGCGTGCAGCCGCTCTAGCACAACAAAATCATGCTTACGTTATGGCCATCACAAATGATCCTCAATCACAATTGGCCAAACATTGTGATTATCTAGTAAATCTAAATTTGGGCCCTGAGCGAGCTGTGCCAGCTACCAAAACGGTCACAGCAACAGCACTAGTTCTGTTGATGATAGCCAACGTAATAAATGGCCAGAAGATTGGATCAAAACAATGGTTACTCCTACCGGATTTAATCCAAAAAGTTCTCAAGAGTAAATCGAATGGGCTCGCTCAGATCCCAGCTTTTGTGTTAAGCCGTGGTGTTGGCACACCCATAGCCATGGAAGCGGCGCTGAAATTTACTGAAATTACAAAAGTGCCAGTGGTAGCGCTCAGTGCAAATGATTTCCTGCATGGCACTACTGCTGCTTTGCAGCCATCCGACGAGGTCCTGCTTATTAGCTTGGCCGATGATGATTTGCCTGGCGGCTTAGATCTAGTTAAAAAGCATTTGGAAGCCAAAGCAATTAATTGGCATGTCATTGATTCAAGTATGTTTTGCAATTCAGATTTTCCAAGTAGCTTGCAGGCAATTATTTCCCTAGTACAGGTTCAGGTTTGCGTTTTGGAAACCTGCATAAATCTAGGAATTGATCCAGACCAAGATGTTGGATTGACCAAAATAACCAAAACTTAGTTATTCTTAAGCAGTATTTTCTTTGCTAAACGGTAATGGGTTTCGAGAGACGTGCTCTGCTTTGGCTTTTGCAGCCGAAATTTTCTTCATATGATGCTTACGACATAAAACCTCATATGTAACCGCGAAAGGTGCATTTGGTGAGGTATCGCCAACAGCTACCTGCTCTCCCTCGGTAACCATTTGACCATCAATTAATCGGGCATTGTGAGTTGCACGCTTTCCACACCAGCAAAGTGCCTCTACCTGCAATACATTCACTCGGTCCGCAAGTTCATAAAGTCTTTTCGAACCAGGGAACAACTCAGTTCGAAAATCTGCAGTAATTCCAAATGTAAACACGTCTATTTCGTGATCATCAACTAACCGCGCTAACTGTTCGATTTGTTGCGTTTGATAAAACTGAACTTCATCGCAGATTAAGTAATCAATTTGGCGCCCGTTAGCTAGCTCAGAAGTTACCATTAGATAAAAATCAAGGTCATCATCCGCTTCAGTTGCGATAGTTTCTAAACCTAGCCTGGAACTTAACTTCGCTTTACCAGCTCGGTCATTGCGAGTGAAAACTATGCCTTTGTGTCCTGCAGATGAATGGTTATGGTGTGTTTGCAAAGCAAGGGTTGATTTCCCACTATCCATCGTGCCGCAGAAATAAACTAACTCAGCCATATCAAAAAACACTCACTTCCTTATCAGCCTATCTTGGCAGATCAGATGGGATTTAGGGGTGTCAAGCCCCTAAAGCAGCCTTGAACACTGACAAGATGAGCCTAGGAGGATCCAATCCCGATGGCCCGTGAAATAAAGTCCAAAAACAACTCTGCTCCCTCATCAAGTCAGATCTACAACGTTGATGTTGCTGACGAAATGCGTGACTCCTTCCTGGAGTATGCCTATTCGGTGATCTATTCCCGAGCATTACCAGACGCACGAGATGGTCTAAAACCGGTCCAAAGACGAATTCTTTTCCAGATGGCAATGATGGGGCTGAAACCAGACAAAGGTCATGTTAAATCTGCTCGAGTTGTCGGCGAAGTTATGGGCCGCTTGCATCCTCACGGAGATGGTGCAATTTATGACGCACTAGTGCGCATGGCTCAACCTTTTACTTTAAGTCTGCCTTTTATCGATGGTCACGGAAATTTTGGATCAGTAGATGATGGCCCAGCTGCAATGCGCTACACCGAATGTCGACTAGCAAGTGCAGCTCTAGCTATGACTAACACCATCGAGGAATCAACGGTTGATTTTACTTCGAATTACGATGGTCGAGAACAAGAACCAGTCGTGCTCCCTGCTGCTTTTCCAGCACTTTTAGTTAATGGTGCATCAGGAATAGCGGTTGGTATGGCAACCTCGATGGCCCCACATAATTTGGGTGAAACTATTGCTGCAGCGCAACTGCTTTTAAGAAAACCTAAATCCTCTTTAACTGAGATTATGAAGGTTTTGCCTGGACCTGATCTGCCATCTGGTGGCCAGATTATTGGGATTGAAGGAATTCGAGAGGCATATGAAACAGGAAAAGGTGCATTTCGAATAAGGGCTTCTGCTTCGATAGAAGATGTAAATAACAAAAGAAAGGGCTTAGTAATTACTGCTCTTCCCTACAACGTAGGGCCAGAACGAGTAATGGAGCGCATTAAATCGTTAATGTTAGAAAAGAAAATCGAAGGTATTGCAAATGTAACTGATCTAACAGATTATGATCATGGCTTACGACTGGTTGTTGAACTCAAATCTGGTTATCAACCGCAAGCGGTTCTAGCGAACCTTTACAAAAATACCCCTCTGGAAGAATCCTTCAATATCAACAATGTGGCCCTAGTAGACGGCCAGCCTCGAACTCTTTCACTGATCGAATTACTGACGGTGTTTATTTCCCATCGACTCGATGTTGTGAGAAGAAGAAGTGAACATCGACGACAAATTGCTAAGGATCGGCTTCATCTAGTTGATGGATTGCTAATTGCTACCCTTAATATTGATAAAGTCATTTCTTTAATTAGAGCATCAGATGACACAGTGGCTGCCAAAGCAAAATTGATATCAACATTCAATCTTTCAGATCTACAAGCTCAATACATTCTGGATATGCCACTTAGACGTTTAACGAAATTTTCAACCCTGGAGTTAGAGACTGAGAAAAAAGAGCTGAAAGCAACTATCAAAGAACTTACTGCAATTTTGTCAGATGATCAGATACTAAAAGACACTGTTGCCACTGAGCTAGCGGAAGTGGCCAAACTTCATTCAGTTCCAAGGCGCACACTCTTATTGGATGCAGATGACTTACCGGCATTAACTGAGACAAGTCTGGAAGTACCTGATGTTGAATGTTATGTGCTGCTGTCTGGCGCAGGACTGCTCGCTCGAACTGCATCATTGGACCTAGAGCCAGTTAATTCCCGTGTTAAGTACGATGCAATTGCTCAACAGATTAGAACGCGAACAAGATCTAGTGTCGGTGTGGTAACTTCCGAAGGACGACTCTTAAGAATTTCCGTAGTTGATCTGCCAGCTGTCACCAAGCCTGGTTTAGCCAGTTCAATTAATGCATCTGCGCTGACCACTTTGCGTCGTGGTGAGCGAGTATTAGCAATTACTCCACTCGATGGCCAGTTAGGTGATTTGGCAATTGGAACTGAGTTTGGTGTGGTTAAACGGGTAACTTTTGATGATCTGCCAACCAAAGATGGGGTTGAGCTCATAAACCTTAAGCCTGGAGACAGTGTGATTGGGGCATCTTGGATCGAATCTGGGGATGAACCATTGTGTGTGTTCATAACTTCTGATTGTCGACTTCTGCAGTTTGAAGCAGATGAAGTTAGACCACAGGGAAGAAATGCAGCAGGGGTTTCTGGCATCAAAACTGAATCCAAAGGGCGAGCAATTGGATTCTTTATCGTGCATGACGACACTCAAGTTATCACCGTAGCAACTGCATTAGACACTTTACCTGGAACTTCACAAAGTAGTGTCAAAGTTACTGATTTAACTGAGTTTGCTGTTCAAGGGCGAGGCGGATCAGGTGTTCGATCTCATAAATTACGTAAAGGCGAGTCAGGATTAGTTATGGCTTATGCCGGCATGAACCCGGTATTGGCAAACACTGCGCGAGGGGCAGCTCTAGAACTGCCTGAGGCAACTCCACGGGACACAACTGGATCAAAACTGGAGAATCAAATTACTGCCCTTGGATCAGCCCAATAGGGTTTTAGGACTTGGTTGCCAGTCGTTTTTCGCGACGTAACTTCTGCGCCTCAGGATCTGGCACTGGAACAGCTGCAATCAGTTTCTGAGTGTAAGCCTGCTTTGGACTTTGCAAAATCTCATCTCGCGATCCAACCTCAACCAAGTTACCGTGTTGCATCACCGCAATTCGGTGACTTAACACGTCTACGACTGCTAGGTCATAGATGTAGTGGAGCAGGGTACAGCCTGGGTGTGGATAAGCAAATGCCGGATATCCACCTAAACGGAGGGATCAATTCACTCGTGAAACTGACGAAAGTGCCCTATTAAGCATCAATGCGGTCTCGGTCAAGGGATCTGGCTGCAGCCACAATAAAGTCCTTCCTCGGGGCAACATCTGAGCCCATCAGCAACTCAAACATCTCAGCCATCCGTGCGGCATCTTGGACAGTAACTCGGCGCAGCCCTCTGGATGCAGTGCTCATGGTGGTATCGCGCAATTGCACCGCATCCATCTCGCCTAGACCTTTATATCTTTGAATTGGCTCTTTAACCCTCTTGCCGGCTTTTTCAATAGCAGCAATTGCTGCCTTCATCTCTTGGTCAGAGTAGGTGTACTTAAACTCCTTGTTACCAACTGTTTCGATTCGGTGCAGTGGTGGCATGGCAGCATAAACCCGGCCATCTTCAATCAAAGGTCTTAGATACTTATGAAAGAGCGTTAGTAACAGCGAACGAATATGCGCTCCATCCACATCAGCATCTGTCATGATAATAATTTTTCCGTAACGAACTGACTCAAGGTCAAACTCCCGAGCGGACCCACCACCAATAACTTGAATGATCGAAGCGCACTCAGCATTCTTTAGCATGTCTGCAAATGAGGCTTTTTGAACATTTAGAATTTTCCCACGAATTGGCAGCAGGGCTTGAAATTCAGAATCTCTGGCCAACTTAGCAGTTCCTAATGCGGACTCACCTTCAACGATAAACAATTCATTACGTTCAATGTCTTTGCTGCGACAATCTACGAGTTTTGCAGGAAGGGCTGAAGATTCAACTGCAGTTTTCTTGCGCTGCACATCACGGTGCGTTCTTGCTGCAATTCGTGCTCGCGCTGCATTGGCAATTTTTTCTAAAACTCCTTTGGCTTCGTTTTTGGCACCTCGAGGTGGTTCTGATAACCAAATTGCCAGCTGTTTACTGACCACGTTGCCTACCACTCTTACAGCAGCTGGAGTTCCTAGAATCTCTTTAGTTTGACCTTCAAATTGTGGTTCGGGAACACGAACTGAGATGACTGCTACTAATCCCTCCAGGATGTCATCTTTAATAACCGAATCCTCTGAAGGCTTAACTATCTTTTGTTGCTTTAGTTGTTCATTAATTGTTTTAACTATGGCACGTTCAAAACCTTGAACGTGTGTGCCACCCTTAGGAGTGGAAACAACGTTGACAAAAGATCTTAGATCTGAGTCATAGCCAACACCCCATCTAAGCGCAATCTCCACTTGCATTTCCCGATCAACCTCTTTTGGAGTCATATGGCCATTGGCATCCATAACTGGAACTGTTTCTTGAAAGTTGCCTACGCCATCCAAACGAATAACTCGTGTTACCGGGTCATCGGTAGCTAGATGCTCCACATATTCAGTTATCCCGCCAGAGAATTTGTAGTTGACCGATTCTTTTCCATTACGCAAATCAGTGACTTTAATGTTTAATCCAGAAACCAAAAAGGCAGTTTGGCGAGCACGATCATGCAGCAGTTGAATATCGATCTCTGATCCAGGCGTGAAGATCTGCATATCTGGCCAGAAACGAACCCGGGTTCCAGTTACACCCTTTGGGGCTTTGCCTTCAATTCTTAAGCCACCTTTTTTGGTAAAACTTGCATCAGCACCTTTGCCTGCAAAGGTGCCGGGCACCCCTCTTCGAAAATCTATTCGGTGAATCTTCCCATCGCGATCCACCTCAACTTCCATTCGCGCTGAAAGTGCGTTTACTACTGAAGCGCCAACACCGTGCAGTCCACCTGATGTCGAGTATGAACTACCACCAAATTTGCCACCTGCGTGAAGTTTGGTCATTACCAATTCCACACCAGTTAGTTTGGATTTAGTCTCGATATCTACCGGTATTCCGCGACCATCGTCTTTAACTTCAAAAGATCCATCTGGATGCAAAATAGCTTCTACATTCTTGGAATAGCCAGCGATCGCTTCGTCTACAGCGTTGTCTAACAGCTCCCATAAGCAATGAGCCATGCCGCGACCGTCTGTGCTGCCGATATACATTCCTGGGCGCTTCCGAACAGCATCTAAGCCCTCCAGAACTTGAATATCAGAGGCGTCGTAGCCTGTTTTCGGCGTCTTTGCTCTGGCCAACTAAAAACCTCCGAATAGCGTGATTTGTGCGTTTCTAGAGGGTAGGAGTATCCGCTTGGTTCTCGGGCCGCGACACACCCGAATGTACAAATCTGGCTCACTGCAAATGCGATGTCGGTCCAATGGTGTAAAGATAGCCCTTAAGAAATGGAGGATTACATGACAACAGCTACTGCTAGAGCACTAAATAACCAGGATCGATGCGATCGTTGCCAAGCTCAGGCCTATGTACGCTTTGAACTTGAAAAAGGACTAGAACTGTTGTTTTGCAACCACCACGCGGTTCAGCACGGCGAGAAATTAAAAGCTATTGCTGTGAACGTAACTGATGAGACCCATCGCCTAACTGAAATTGCGAAGGCTTAATCTAAATAATCGCGAAGCACCTGAGATCTAGAAGGGTGTCTTAATTTCGACATCGTCTTGCTCTCGATTTGGCGAATGCGCTCTCTGGTTACTCCGTAAACTTTTCCGATTTCATCTAAAGTTTTAGGCTGCCCATCGGTCAATCCGAAACGCATGCGCACAACTCCGGCTTCACGTTCACTCAAAGTCATTAGTACGGATTCCAACTGCTCTTGCAGTAGAGTAAATGAAACGGCGTCGGAGGGCACGATCGCTTCAGAGTCTTCGATGAGATCGCCAAACTCAGAGTCACCTTCTTCTCCTAGTGGAGTGTGAAGTGAGATCGGTTCCCGTCCATACTTTTGAACTTCGACTACTTTTTCAGGAGTCATATCAAGCTCTTTGGCCAACTCTTCAGGGGTTGGCTCGCGGCCGAGATCTTGCAACATCTGGCGTTGAACACGAGCCAGCTTGTTAATTACTTCAACCATATGCACTGGAATTCGAATCGTGCGAGCTTGGTCTGCCATGGCTCGAGTAATAGCCTGGCGAATCCACCAAGTGGCATAAGTGGAGAACTTGTAGCCCTTGGTGTAGTCAAACTTCTCTACTGCTCGAATCAGGCCAAGGTTTCCTTCTTGAATTAGATCCAAGAACAACATGCCACGACCCGTATATCTCTTCGCTAGTGAAACCACCAAACGTAAGTTTGCAGTTAGTAGATGCTCCTTGGCTTGACGACCATCTCTAGCAATCCAATCCAGATCATTCTTTTCAGATACTTTTTTAATTTTCTTAGTTGCTAGCAACTCTTCTGCAAACAACCCAGCTTCTACCCTTTTCGCCAACTCAACTTCAAGTTCAGCATTTAGTAGTGGAACTTTGCCGATCTGTTTCAAGTAGTCCTTAACTGGGTCAGCAGTAGCACCAGCAACCGTAACAGTTTGCACAGGCTCATCAGACTCATCTACATCTGAAATGGTGAAAACTTCAGACTCATCGTCTACTTTTTTCTTACCCTTTTTCGACTTATCTTCATCTTCATCTGCAACTTCAGCGATTTCATCTGAGATTTCAGATTCTAATTCTTTTTCAAGAAGTGCGATTTCAGATAGATCAATCTCTTCATCTTCGCCCCCCTTGCCCTTTTTGCTCTTTTTAATGATGGGCTCTAAATCATCAAGGGACAAATCATCGTCGTCGCCCAAAATGGCCGCAATTGAATCTGGAATTCCAGCTTTCTTAACTTTCTTAACTGGCATGCCAAGAGTTCCATCAGCTAGTTGCTTTAGGTATAGAGCGTCAGCCTTCTTTTTGGCAATCTCTTGTTCTTTTTTAACGCGCTCTGCATTCTTGATTGCATCTTTGGCTGCTTTTTCTTTAGCC
>DBCL01000014.1:244125-244290 GCA_002293025.1 Actinobacteria bacterium UBA959 | reverse complement strand
TTTTGTCTTTTTCTTTTTGTTTCTTTAAAGCTTCTGCTGTCTTTTTCCTTTGGGCAATCTCAACAAGCTTGGCTTTGGCAGCAGCCTTCTTGGATTCAAGTTCTAATTGTTTGCGGCGAGCAATTTTGCGAGCTTCAGCTGGCGAAATCTTGGTTGGCTTTTTAG
>DBCL01000014.1:205147-243997 GCA_002293025.1 Actinobacteria bacterium UBA959 | reverse complement strand
GCTGGCTTTTTAGTAGATGGCTTTTTTGCCACGGCTTTCTTTTTAGCCTGCTTTTTTGCGGTTGGCACTAAACAACTCCTAAACGAAGGGCATAACAAGACCCAAAGTCAAGTCTGTGACTTGGCTTCAGGTGTACCTAATTATCACATAAGCAGAGCGAAAATGCTCACCTAGAGCCCCTACCAGAGCCCTTTTGCCTTCATTTCTTGCTTAAATGCCCTCACCTGTAGAAGTGTTTTGGGGCTAGTCACATCTGCGACCGTCATTTTGCTACCAACTGCACCATAGGGATCTGAGACTTTTCGCCAATTTGTTGGTCGAACATTTAATTGTTTGCCCAACAGAGCGATAAATATCTTTGCCTTGTCTTCTCCAAATCCAGGAAGCTTCTTTAATCGCAAATACAGCTGTTCTGCTGTTTGCACATCAACCCAGACATTGGCAGCATCGCCTGCGTATTCATCTGTAATTATGTTGCATAGTTTCTGAATTCTCTTTGCCATGCTAGCTGGAAATCTGTGAATAGCTGGAAACTCGCTAGCAATTGCTACAAATTCTTCCTCAGGAATACTTGCAATTTTTTTAGCAGACAATTTTTTAACTCTTAGTCGTTTGGCGATGTGATAAGGACCTAAAAAAGCACGCTCCATTGGCTGTTGTTGATCCAATACCATGCCAATTAGTAATGCCAAAGGATCGCGAGTTAGAAGCTCGTCAGCTGACTCATTTTGAGCAATTGAGATCATGCCCAATTCTCTCAGTTAATTGCGCTTTCCGCGCGATTGCAACAATGCTTTTGCCATAATTACTGAGCAACTTTTTGATGCTTGTTGAATGATCGAGTCCCCAGGAACCTGATGCTGCCCATGAAGTGGGGATGACCAACTTGCACTCCAATAAGCCGTTACTTGAACTTGATAATTTGCCGGCCGGAGATATGTGTGATCAAAAACAGTTCTAGAACTACTAAGTGCAGCCCCATCTCCAAACTGCACGTGGTAGGTGGCCCTTGCCGAAATACTCACCGGCACACCTGATACTTCGATTTCGGCAGCCAGAATGCTGGCAGGAGAAGTGATCTCTGCTCGAACTGGGAGATTAACTAACGCTTTGCTGGGTGGACGTATTTGAAAATCTAGTTTTGGAACAGATACCTTAGCTTGATCAGAAATACTTTGAACAAGATTTGTAATTGTTGGAGGACCGCTCGGTCCAACGCAAACACTGCCAGTCACCTGCCAGTCGCTGGGCCGCCACTGCCCAGGCCCCAAATACCAAACTCGAAAGCGTTTTTGACTCTTATCAACACAGGCATAAGTATTTGATTGAGCACAGACATAACCTAGATCAAACATAGTTGAGACGGGGTTTGCACAAATTTCTTGCAGGTACCACTGACAATTTATACATGTAGCTGCCATTACTCGAGTGTGACCATCACCTTCAAAACTCCTATCCAAAAAGATGGAGCCATTTATGCTGTAAGACTGCGTGGCCTGTTCTGCAATAACTTCTATCTCAGTTTGAGCCAGGGCTGGAGCCGAGATGCTGAGCAAAGAACAAGTAAGCAGGATGATTCGAATCATGCTTGATTAGAGCACTAGCACTTATCTTGACCCGACTTTTGGGTTACAACTAAATCTCTAAAGCTAAATCTATAGCAGAGGAGATACCCGAAACCTCTAAGAGAAAAGCGTCATGACCATAGTCAGAGTCAATTTCGACCAGCGGTTTGGCATTTGGCAGGTTATCAACTAATTCCTGTTGAAGATACTTTGGATACAGCCGATCAGATGAGATTGCCACCACAACCGCTGGGACATTGCAGGCGCTTAGTGCATTGAGCACTCCCCCGCGATTCAAGCCCACATCAAAAAGTGACATTGCGTTTGTAAGCACCTTGTATGAGTTGGCATCAAATCTTTTGGTGAGTTTGTCTGCTTGATGGTCAAGATAAGAAGTTATTGCAAATCGGCCTCCAGATTCCAATACTTCACCTGGTTGAACCTGCCTGCCAAATCTAGTCTTGAACTCGCGCTCAGTTCGATAACTTTGGTGAGCAATTCTTCGCGCCAAGCCAAGCCCTTTGATTGGCTGGGTCTCTCTTAGGTAATAGTCGCCACCGAAATAATCTGGGTCCATCTCTATAGCTTTTACTTGAATATCTTGTGTCGCAATTTGATCAGCGGTGGCGTAGGCGCTGGTTGCCATCAGCAGAACGGCTTTAACGTTGCCTGGTTTAGCAACTGCCCACTCAAGTGCACGCATTCCTCCCATAGATCCACCAGCGATTAATCTCCAAGTTTTAATACCCAAGTGTTCGGCGAGTTGAAACTCAACTTCGACCTGATCTTTGATGGTAATTTTTGGAAAAGTCGAACCATATGGTTTGTGGTTTAGATTTAAACTTGAAGGTCCAGTAGTTCCTTGGCATCCACCCAGCACATTTGGTGCTACAACAAAATATTTGTCAGTGTCTATTGCTTTGCCTGGGCCAACAAACTCGTCCCACCACCCAGGAGATAAATGCCCTGGTTCGACCTCGCCAACGGCATGAGTGTCACCTGTTAATGCATGACAGAGCAAAACTGCGTTGTCCTTAGATGTGTTTAACTCGCCCCAAGTTTCATAGGCAACCACAACGTCAGGTAAGTGGTTGCCTAACTCAAGGTCTAGGTGACCTAACTGACAGAACTTGCGCCTGCCCGTTAGGTCACCTAGACGCCAGAAACTACTGTTTTGCACCTTTAGGCACCTTTAGCTGCTGCAAAACCAATTTCAAGATCAGCCAAAATGTCAGCGATGTTTTCCAAGCCAACTGACAATCGAACTAGCCCTGGGGTAACACCTGTTGTTAATTGTTCTGCAGGTGTTAGCTGTGAGTGCGTAGTTGATGCTGGATGAATTACCAAGGATCTAACATCACCAATATTTGCAACATGGCTATGCAGCACCAGGTTGTTTACAAACTTCTTGCCAGATTCAACTCCGCCATTTATCTCAAATGAAAGAACGGAACCAGAACCCTTAGGGCAATACTTCTTGGCTAATTCATGGTGTGGATGAGACTTCAATGAAGAATATGCAACTGAGTCAACTTGCGGGTGTTTTTCCAAGAACTCTGCAACCTTTTTCGCATTCTCAACATGTCGTTCTATACGAAGCGACAAAGTCTCTAGCCCTTGCGCGATTAAGAATGCGTTGAAAGGTGCTACAGCAGGTCCAAGGTCACGAAGCAGTTGAATGCGTGCTTTCAAGATATATGCCAACTCACCTAGGGCTTCACCAATTACGAGTCCACCATAAGAAGGATCTGGCTGATTAAATCCTGGGTACTTAGCCTTGTCTTTAGTGAAATCAAATTTTCCATTAGAGACAATCGCTCCAGCAACAGCAGTTCCATGACCACCTAAGAACTTTGTAGCTGAATGCACAACTATGTCTGCACCAAACTCAAATGGTCTTATTAGATATGGCGTTGCAGTGGTGTTATCAACAATTAGTGGAACACCGTTTTTGTGAGCAACTGCGGCAACTGCTTCAATATCAAGAATCTTGTTAGCTGGATTCGCAATTGTCTCTGCAAAGAATGCTTTGGTGTTTGGTTGAACTGCAGCTTGCCAAGATGCAGGATCATCTGGATTCTCCACAAACGTTGTCGTGATACCAAGTTTTGGCAACGAGTAGTGCAGCAGGTTGTAAGTGCCGCCATAGAGATTTGGGCTGGCCACAATGTGATCGCCAACCTCAGCGAGGTTCAAAATGGCAAGAGTTTCAGCAGCTTGACCTGAGGCAACCAACAGTGCTGCAATTCCACCTTCCAGCGAAGCAATTCTTTCTTCTACTGCTCCTTGAGTTGGATTCATGATTCTGGTGTAGATATTTCCGGGCTCAGCTAATGCGAATAAAGCTGCAGCATGATCAGTATCTCGAAATGCATATGAAGTGGTGCTGTAAATTGGAAGTGCTCTGGCACCTGTTGCTGCATCTGGTGCCTGACCTGCGTGTATCTGACGTGTCTCAAATGACCATGTATCTGACATAACTAGTACTCCCTCTAACTATTAAGAGGGCTTTGCCTGATTGCGAAGCCCGCGCTTGCCGATTTTTCGGCCCGGTCTTTTCCCAAGACACCCCACCGCGGTGGAGGGTTGTCGTCTGGCTAGTTGGGACTTAACGCCAGTTCTCTTGACCTGGGCGGCAAGATAGCAGAACCCAATAACCTGTCAAGCTGATAGGTGGCAAGATGACTGCCATGAACTCAACTAAAACAGCATTCGTCTTAAGTGGTGGTGGGCTCCTCGGGTCTACTCAGGTAGGGATGTTGCATGCACTGCTTGAGAGAGACATCCATCCAGATTTAATCCTGGGGGCTTCGATTGGAGCACTTAATGGTGCAGGTTTTGCTCAAAACCCAACCATGGACGGAGTTCATGATCTAACTCAACTTTGGTTGGATGTGGTTGATCGAAAACCATTTAGTGGCTCCGTGATAGAGCGAGTTTCAACATTGGCCAAACAAAAGGTGGCCATCTTTGATAATTCTGAGCTGAAGTTACTTCTAGAGCAAAAAATGAAGTTTAAAAACATTGAAGAGCTCCCAATCCAGTTCCAATGCGTCGCTGCCAGCATTGAACGAGCAGCTGAGACCTGGTTTGAGCGAGGTGAGATTGTCCCTGCGGTGCTAGCAAGTGCTGCAGCTCCTGGAATCTATCCGCCAGTGAAAATAGATAATGAACACTATTTTGACGGAGGAATTGTCAATCCAATCCCGGTAGATAGAGCTAGGAAACTCGGAGCCACCAGAATATTTGTGTTACAGGTAGGTCGAATTGAACAAGCATTAACTCTCCCCACCAATCCAATTGGCAGTGCACTAACCGCGTTGGAAGTTGCCCGGCGGGCTAGGTTCAACGCCGCATTTGCTAAGGCTGAAGAAACCATTGAAATGCACTTGCTACCTACAGGATCAAATGCAGTGATGTCAGTTGATCGAGCTGCATTTGATCCTCGAGAAGCAAAGCGTGTTGTTGAGCGAATGGATTCTGCATATCAAGCCACAGGTGAATACTTAGCGAAGATTTAGGCTGCAGATTTAAAAACAGTTTTTCGCGCCATAACAGGATGTACTCCTAGTTGTATTAAGTTCAAAGTTAGCTTTGCTGGAGAATTAAATGGTTCAACTTTGAGGGCATATCCCGCTGCTGCCTCGGCCGAAACGCAATCCCCCAAGTTCCAAAGAGCAAAAGCCAATAAGCCATAACTCATAGCCCCAACCTTGAGCGGTGTATTTCTAGCCACTTGGAGCAGATTTTCAATTGCGCAGCGCAATCTGTCGGGGTTAGTTAAATGTCCAGAAACCGAATCGAATAATTCATGTTCTAGATCATTTCTGATATCAGCATCACTTATCGAAAGGGCAACCTGGGCCATCTCTGTTGCCGTTAAGCCAGTACGGCCGCTCGAATTTAACAAATTAAGCAATTCGTTTAGGTCCAATAATGAGTTAATTTCTAGAAGTGCAAGTTCAACAGGTTTTGTATCAGGGTTTGGAATTAAACGGCTTAACATTTGAGTCCTAGAACTAAAGACAGTGTGGCCGGAATAAACCAATTGAGCTGAAATTGCATCTGCATCCTGCTGACTAACTTCCAAGCCATCTATAGGGCAGCAATGTAAATCAGAGCACAAGGCTGACCGGTAGCGAACCAAATCTGTGAGAACTAAATCAAGCAGTTCAACTTGCTGCTCTCGTAAAGCAAATTCCAGATTACTGACATCTAATTTTAGATCGGAGTTGACCACAACTAACACAACTGAACTACTTGGATGTTTGCTCAGCCCAGAGAGTATGGATGGGATTAGGTCACTAATACTTGAGTCAAGATCAAAGCGAAGTACAGCTTGAACTTGAGAATCATCCAGCAGCACTACCACCACTGAATCAGCTGGCCTAAAGCCAAGTAGGTATGGCAGAGCAGCAATCAGTGCGGCTGGGCCAGTGACCTCTATTTGATTTTGCATGACTTAATGGTTGGTCATTTAGATAAAAGTTGAATCAGTTTCTTTGAATCCTGTGCATGAATGGGGCTTGGGGTAGATTAAAACCAACCTAAAGCAACAGCAATTCCTAGCGAGATAATTAACCCGCCACCGACTGCACTCATTAGCGATAACCGGCTTGGTTGATCTAGAAACCAATTTCTAAGGGAGCCTGCTGCAATTCCCCAAACCGAATCTAGAGCAGCCCCCATGAGACAAAAAGCAGTTCCTAATCCCAACAACTGCAATGTGATGTAACCCCAATCGGCAATCACAAACTGCGGTAGCACTGCTGCAAAGAAAACTATTGTTTTGGGATTTGTGATGCCAACTAGTGCCCCTTGCTTCAAAGTTTTCCAGCCACTTAACGCCTCGCTTGCTTTTGATGAGTCTGCAGAAAGTGCTTTACGAGTCGAGATGGCTTGGTAACCGAGATAAATCAGATACGCGGCACCTAGATATCGGATTAATTGCAATATGCTAGGAAAGTTATCCAAAACAGGCCCTAGCCCAACTGCGAGTACTAATACATTTACAAAAGTTCCAAGCGAGTTACCAACAGCCGTGGCTACAGCTGCTTTTGGTCCAAGTGCTATGCCTCTGCTCATAACAAATAAAACAGAAGGTCCCGGAATTAATATGATGATGATTGAAGTGAACAGGAATGCCCAATAAGAACTAGGCATAATTAATTAGCAAGAGCTCGAATTGCTTGCTCCAAGTGAGCTGTAACGTGTTTATTCATGTATTCGATGTAAGCCAAAACAGTGATCTCACTTCCATCGGTTCGAATTCCAGTTCGAGACATTTGTTCTTCGCTTAGACCCTCAAAAAGTTCTACATTTGCTCGTCTGAGTGCAGTAAATACGCCTACAGATGCCAAGCCCGACCTTTTTGGGTTAAGCGCTGCAAATGCATCTTCATCCCAATTTAAGAATTTATACCCATCTGAGGTAAACATCATTCGAACTCGAAGCGAAAGTGAGATCTCAGCGTCAGCTAGATGGGCTAAGCATTGGGCTGCTGACCAACCACCATCAGTAGGCACTTTATCTAGAACGGAGCTGCTCTTTGTCAATAGATCTGCAACTGTTGCAATGTCATCGATGTAAACATCTAGGGTTGGATTTCTCATTCCGTAAGCCTAGTTGAGTTGCAAGCCGCGACCAATACGACAGACTGGGCCCGTGATCAAAATAGCCGGGATCTGTGGGTCCTTGAGACCAAACTCTGCCAATCACCGTCTATTGCACGCTGCTTGGAAACAAGGTGCGCCAGAATCTGAGTTGAATTTGATTGACTGGTCAATGATTAAGATTTTTGATGACCAATCTGCACCCAGTTCTGATCTCCTCGAGATTGCAGCGCAGATTTCTATTTCTGATGCTTTGTTGATCTCATCGCCTGAATACAACTGGTCAATTCCTGGCGGCCTAAAGAACTTACTGGATTGGTTATCGGTTCTACCCCAAAACCCGATTCTGAATAAGCCGACACTAATCATGGGTGCATCCTCTGGTCGTCTTGGAACAGCCAGGATGCAGCCGCATCTACGGTCAGTGTTAACGCACTTTAAAGCAGATTTAGTCAGTCACCCTGAAGTAGCCATCAGTAATACATCGGAGGTTTTCGACCCATCAGGTGATTTAATCGATCCTGAGATTGAAAACCTTCTCAAACAAGCAATGGCTGAACTGATCAAATTGGTACCGGCGAGTTAATAGATGATTAGGTAGAGTTTCCGCATGTCAGCCCAGTTCCCATACGAGAACTTTCAAGATGTATTGAAAGCAAATACTGAGTATCAAAGTGTTTTTGAAGACAGCCACTTAACTGGAACCGCCACTAAGGGTCTAGCAATTGTGACATGCATGGACTCGCGCATCTCACCCTTAGAGCTAACCGGCATGAAACCAGGCGAAGCGAAAATATTGAGAAACGCCGGAGCTAGAGTTACTGACGACGTGCTTAGAACTTTGGTTTTAGCCACATATCTCTTAGGTGTAAATCGAATCTTGGTCATGCCCCACCTTGATTGCAAGATGGCTTCAGCCACAGAGGCAGAGATTCATTTACTTATTCAAAAAACTTTTGGTGTGGACACTCGTAGCATGGAGTTTAGGACTGTAAGCGATCAAAAAGCCGCTCTTCAACTTGATCTGGATCGAATACGTTCACACCCACTTCTTCGAAATGGGGTTGTCGCAGGTGGGGCGATCTATGACGTGCATTCTGGCCAACTTGAAGTACAAGACTTCTAAAACTATTTAACTAGTGCTTTAACTGCAACTCTGGCCAGTTCAGGGCTTAGAGCCTTCATCGCAAGATCGGCTGCTCGCCTTGCTAATTCAAGATCCACATGGGCAAGTCTTGTTCGAACAGCAGGAATTGCTGGAGCAGCAGCACTCACCGAATCAACACCAATGCCAGCTAGAACGACAGCGAGCAAAGGATCCGCTCCAGCTTCCCCACACACTCCAACTTGAATACCGATGCGGTTGGCATCTTCGCAAATACGGTTAATTAACCTCAGCAATGCTGGCTGCCATGGATCCAGCAATTCGTTTAGTTCATGGTGCTGTCGATCTGCTGCAAATAAATATTGAGCGAGATCGTTCGTGCCAATACTCACAAACTCAACTAGGCCTGCGAGATCTCTAACTGCAAATGCAATTGAAGGTGTTTCGATCATTATTCCCACATGCTTCAAGCCAACCTCTTTTGCCATCTTTGCAAAATCAGCTGCTTCTTGTGGGATTGAGATCATTGGAGCCATCACACGAACATCGGCACCCGTGGCGTCCACTGCCTCTTTTATTGCTTTTAGTTGATCTTGCATCACTTGCCGATGAGGTTGCGAGATACGCCATCCTCGAATCCCTAATGCCGGATTAGCTTCACTCGCCAAATTTAGGAAATCAAGTGGCTTATCACTACCTGCATCAAGGGTTCGGATAACGATGGGCTTACCTTTGAGTTCGTTAAATACAGATTCATAGGCTCTGCGCTGCTCAGCAATCGTTGGCGCTGTTTTGTTGTCCAAATAAAGCAATTCGGTTCTAAACAACCCAACACCTGCACCATGAAAAGTATTCACTGCGATGGCATCCTTAAGGTTACCTATATTGCCAAGAACGGGAATTAAAGTTTTGGCTTTTTCATCAACAATGCTAAGTGGTGCAGTGGCATCCGATAGTTCTCCATTGACAATCACGCGATCACCCACAGGATCAAGAACTACTTGGTCACCGTTAGTCAATGAAGTTGCTTCACTGCACCCCACAACTGCAGCAATGCCCATCTGCCGGCAAATAATTGAGGTATGACTGGTTGGTCCACCTTTTTGAGTGATAACACCAACAACTACTTTTGCATCAATTTGAGCAGTATCTGCCGGTGTCAAGTCTTCAGCAACTAAAACATGCTTTCCAAACTTTGGGATATCGACAGACCACTCTTGATTGGTTAACAGTGCAGTGATTCTTAGTGAAATCTCGCTTAGATCTGCTGCTCGTTCCGCAAATGCGCCACCTGCATCTTCTAGCATTTTGGCAAAGCTTTCACTTGCCCGATGAATTGCAGTCGGAGCATCCCAGCCATTACTAATCTCTGCTTTTGCTGCCATCAAAAGTGCTGGGTCTGCTGCAAATGCAGAGAGTGCTAACAAAATATTGGCGGTGTCTCCTTTTGCAAGTGCGGATCGATCTTCAAGTAGTTTTGCAGTGGCTTTAGCGGCAGCCTCCAACGCAGTGGATTCATCTTCTATTGAGTTAATCCGGCGTGCCGGTGGCGGCTGAATTGGTCGGTCGGCAAGCCGGTGCACAGAAGCCATTACGGCATGTGAACCAACACCAGTTCCTTTTAATATCCGACTCTTTGAGTTTGCCACCAAGCTCCTTTTTTGAAGTCTTAAGAATAGATGTGTAGGTCTAAAGACCCCCACTTGAACACTATTGCTGAACGAATGTGAGTCTAACTAGTGCTCATCGCGCCAAGAACGCCACAAAGAGGCGTATGCACCATTGGCTGTCATGAGCGCTTGATGCGAACCCCACTCAGTTATTAATCCATCTTCAATAACCGCAATTAGATCAGCGTCGTGTGCTGTTTGGAGTCTATGTGCGATCGCAATTACGGTTCGATTCTTAAGCACAGCGCTAAGCGAGCCTTCTAAGTGCTTGGCAGCTTTGGCATCCAATAGTGAAGTGGCTTCATCCAAAACTAAAGTTTGTGGATTTGCCAATACCAATCTGGCTAATGCCAATTGCTGTGCTTGGGCTGGCAACAGGCGATGCCCGCCCGAACCAACTTCGGTATCCAGTGCTTGTGGCAACTCCTTAGCCCACTCTGTGGCATCCACAGCGGCTAACGCATCCCAAATTTCAGCATCTGATTTATCACTAAAGGCGAGGGAAACATTTTGTCGAAGTGTGCCCACAAAAACGTGATGTTCTTGTGTTACCAGGGCCACATGTGTGCGAGCCTTTTCAACTGGCAGATAACCAATCTCAGAACCACCCACCTTGATGGTTCCCAATCTTGGTGGTTGAACTCCCGCTAGCAATCTACCTAAAGTGGACTTACCTGCACCAGATGGGCCAACAATTGCTAATCGGGTGCCAGGCTTAACTGCAAAACTAATATCTCGCAGCACATCCTTACCTTCACGATATCCGTAACTGACATGGTCACCTTGAATATCGTCGTCTTTAGGGTCCGAATCTTGAACCACTCGATCAGGAACTTCATAAATACCTAACAATCGAGATAGTGATGCTTTACCTGACTGGAACTCATCAATCCACCAAAGCAGTCCTTCAATTGGATCTGCCAACATCTGGGTGTAAAGCAAAGCCGCAGTGACCTGCGCTAAAGAGACACTGCCCGATTGATACATGCTGGCTCCAATAAGTAGCACAGCAGCTAATGGAGCGATGTAGGAGAACGAAACTGCTGGGAACCAGCGAGTGCGTAATCGAATCGTGTAAGACTCCCACTCGATCCACCTGCCAATAGCTGATCGGGTTCTCACTAATCGATCATCACCTAAACGCAGCGCCTCAATTGTGCGTCCACCCTCTGCAGATTCGACTAGCACTGAGTTAACCTGAGAATAAACAGAAGCCTCAACGCGGTAAGCCTGTGGAGAGCGCTTTAAATACCATCGAGTCAAAGCCACCACTAGTGGCGCAGAAATTAACGTTGCTGCCAAAAAAGCAGGTGCGGTAAGCACAATACCGATACAAATAATAATTATTTCTGACACACAAATAGTGATAACTGGTAGTGAATCTCTAACAGCCCAGGTGACGTGATTTATATCTGTCGTGGTGCGGTTTAGAAGTTCACCAGAACCTGCACGTTCAATTGCATCTGGCGGTAACTGAACCGCACGGCTTACGAATCGCTCACGTAAGGCTGACAGGATGAATTCACCTAATACGGCAGCTTTGATTCTTAAGAAATAAGCAAATATAGTTTGAGCAAACAATGCAATTGCAATTATTACAACGGTTTGTTGAACTGCTTCAGCCCCAGCGCCATTTTTTAGGCTTTCCAGTAGATTTCCAAATGCTCTTGGAGAAACTAGTTGAGCCACCACTGTTAGCAGTGTCAACAAAATAACAAATAGGAACTCACCTTTATGAGCTGAACCAAGAGTGAATAACTCTTTATTTACTGTTTCTTCAGAAGCAATAGGCAGCCGGGCTTTAGACCGATCTAAACCAAAATCCTTTGCAATAATTGAAGTATCTTTGGGAGGGGAATCAAAAGCTGCAATTCCCAATTTTTTGGAATCGAAGTACTTCATTCGCCACGCACCACCATTGCACGGTAGTCATCATTAGAGCGCAGTAGTTCTTGATGAGTTCCAGTTGCCACCTGAGTTCCATTTATGACCAATGAGACTCTGGTTGCCGTATCTAGCACTAGTGGACTGGTAGCAAAAATAACCGTCGTTTGATTCTGCCTTATCTCACGAATTCTGGTTGCAATTCGAGCTTCAGAGTGGGCATCAACCGCGCTGGTTGGCTCATCCAAGATTAAAACTTCTGGATCCACAAACAAACTCCGAGCCAAAGCTAAACGCTGTCTTTGTCCACCTGACAAAGTTCTCCCTCGCTCGATAATTTCTGCTGTTAAACCCTTTCCATCTAAAGAATCCAAAATGTCATCCGCAGATGCAGCTGCGATTGCTTGTTGAATCGTTATTCGACCAGAGGCGGGAACCTCAAAATGTGTTGCCACAGTTCCACTGAGAATGGTTGGCTCTTTTTCCTGGGCCAATATTTTGGTTCGAACGGAGTTTCTAGAAAAGCTGGCCACTGGAGCGCCATTTATTTCAGTTTTAGTGATCTGCTGATAACCACCTAATCGTTCAGATATTTCATCAGCAGTAGTAGAGCTTTCACAAACAACTGCTAAATACTCACCCGCCTTAACTGAAACTCCAGATTCCTTATCTGTTATCTGGGCAACTGACTCTAGGTTGTTTGTTCCCCATTCGTTAGCTGGTTTGACCTGCAGCAGTTTCAAAACTCTTCTGCCAGAAACTGCAGCAGAGGCCCAGCGTTGAGCAAACTCAACCATTGTTTGAATTGGTAGCACCATCCAGATGGAATAACCTGCAAATGCCACCAATTGACCAATTTGCATCTCTTGATTAGCCACCATGTTTCCACCAAGCCAGACAACTCCAATTAACAGCAGCCCTGGTAAAAATACTTCCAACCCATTTAGAACTGCACGGACTCTGGCTGTTCTAACTGCGGCCTGCCTTACCTCTTGGGATGCGTCCTTGAATCTTTGAACGAAAACATCTTCACCACCAATGCCACGCAAAACTCTAAGACCCGCAACCGTGTCTGATGCCAGGTCTGTTGCTCGACTCAATTTGGCGCGTTGCACTGACTCTCTTTTTTCAAGCGGCTTGATTAAGAATGCAACTCCAATAACTAGTAATGGGACAGAGATAACTACCAACAAACCAAGAGTTGAGGCTCCACTTATCAAGATTCCAGAGACAATGAAAAAGCTAACTACTGCCCCCACAAACCGTGGAACTAAATCAAAACCTCTAGACACCCGTTCAACATCGTTGGAGTTAACCGAGACGACTTCGCCTGTTGAAACATATTTGGGAAGATCTGCCCCAAGGTCTTTTGCCTGCTTTGCAATCAACTGCTGTAGCCGAGAAGCTGATGTTATGAAACAAGCTAAAGCTCTTCGGTGGCGCATGATGGTGGTCCAGGCAGTAACAGCTCCTAGCAGCAAGATCATCACAGCCCAGAAATTAACTCGACTTTGATCTTGGTCAGCCACAGCTTGGACGCCAGCTCCTAGAAACCCTGGCATGGCAGCCATAGATCCAAGACCAGTAATTCCAAAGAAGATACCGGTGGCTAACAAGCGCTTCATCCCTAGCGCTAGCCACCACATGAAGGCTGGAAAAGACTTTAGGTTTGGCTCGCCTGGTTGCTCAAGAGGTAAGTGTCCAAATAGGGCTGGGATTTTCATAAGATTGCGATGTTACTCTCTTTGGAGTCGGACTTCATTTTCTGGGCTTAAATTTAATGAAGTTTTTGGAAATTCAATAAAAAACACCTAGTGGTTTCCCACTAGGTGTTTTTTAAGAGTTAATTACTAACTGCATCCTGATGTGTTACCGCAACCTTCACAAACATAACAGGATCCAGCCATGCGCATCTTGATGCCGCATGTCATACAAAGTGGAGCATCCGCTTTGGTTCCAAGTAGGTTTTCAAACAACTCAGTACTTGAATGCGCTTCCCGCTTAACGGCTGAAGCTGCTGGAGCTATCGTCGTGGTAGCCACTTGTTCCTCGATTGCAGTTGCAATCTCGGACACAGTTGCCATTGGCTGATCGTATGACCCTCCAGCAACGCTAGCTGCGCGTTCTTCAGCTGTAAAAATTCCTAGCGCTGCTCGCTTGTCGTATGGCAAGTAATCCAAGGCCAAACGTCGGAATACAAAGTCAGTCATCGACTGTGCCATTCGAATATCTTTATCGTCAGTCATCCCTGATGGTTCAAAACGCATGTTCACAAACTTGGAAACAAATGTTTCTAGCGGAACACCGTATTGCAAACCAATCGAGATAGAGATTGAGAACGCATCCATGATGCCAGCAAGAGTTGATCCTTGCTTGCTCATCTTCAAGAAGATCTCACCTAGCGCTCCGTCTGCATAAGCGCCGGTGGTTAGGTAACCCTCAGCGCCGGCAACCGAGAATGAGATGGTTTTGCCATCACGAGACTTTTCCAACCTTCTGCGAATCGGATGTGAGCTAGATGTTGCAACTTCTGCGTCGTCAGTTGTGCTGTCACTCTTTGCGTTATTTAGAGGTTGCCCAACCTTGCAGTTATCACGGTAGATAGCCAATGCCTTAAGGCCCATCTTCCATGATTCGAAATAAACCTCCTCAACTTCTTCAACTGTAGCTTCTGCTGGCATGTTTACGGTCTTAGAGATTGCTCCAGACAAGAATGGTTGCACTGCTGCCATCATTCGAACATGTCCCATTGGCGCAATAGAGCGAGTTCCCATAGCGCAATCAAAAACTGAATAGTGTTCAGTTTTCAATCCAGGAGCATCAATTACGTGGCCATTTTGAGCGATGTATTCAACAATCGCTTCAACGGTTTCATCTGTGTAACCCAAGCGCTCTAATGCTCGAGGAACTGTTAAGTTCACAATCTGCATTGATCCGCCACCAACCAACTTCTTGAACTTAACCAAGGAGAAATCAGGCTCAACACCTGTGGTGTCGCAATCCATCATCAAACCGATAGTGCCAGTTGGTGCGAGTACCGATGCTTGAGCGTTGCGGTAACCATACTTGTCACCTAGCGAAATGGTTTCAGCCCAAACATCAGTGGCTAGGGCATGAACTGGACGATCTATCTCGCTTCGAACCCGAATTTGATCATTGGCTGCTGCATGCTTTCTAATTACTCGCTTGTGAGCCTCAGCGTTTCTGGCATACCCTTCATAAGTTCCAACAACTCCTGCAATTTCTGCAGAACGCTTGTAAGAGGTTCCAGTCATTAGCGATGTGATGCCAGCTGCAAGAGACCTGCCAGCATCTGAATCGTATGCAAAACCTAGCGCCATCAATAGCGCACCTAGGTTTGCATAACCAATACCTAGCTGACGGAATCTTCTTGTGGTATCCCCGATTGCCTCGGTTGGGAAATCTGCGAAAGAAATAGAAATTTCCATCGCTGTTATTACAAACTCAACTGCTTTTTTGAATGTGACTGCATCAAAAGTGTTGTCATCTTTCAAGAACTTCATCAAGTTCAAGCTAGCCAAGTTACAAGATGAATTATCTAAATGCATGTACTCAGAACATGGATTAGAAGCGTTAATACGTCCATCCTCTGGGCTTGTGTGCCAATCATTGATGGTGTCGTCGTACTGAATGCCAGGATCGGCACAAGCCCAAGCAGCCTGTGACATTGATCTAAACAATTGTCTGGCATCGAGAGTCTTGATAACACGACCATCCTTGCGAGCACGAAGTGCAAACTCAGTGCCGTTTTCTACTGCTTGCATGAACTCATCTGAAACTCGAACCGAGTTATTTGCATTTTGATACTGCACAGAAATAATGTCTTTGCCGCCAAGATCCATATCGAAGCCAGCATCGCGCAAAGCCCTGATCTTGTCTTCCTCGCGAGCTTTGGTTTCAATGAATTCTTCAATATCTGGGTGGTTAACATCTAGTACGACCATTTTGGCTGCACGACGAGTTGCGCCACCAGACTTGATGGTACCAGCCGAGGCATCCGCACCTCGCATGAATGAAACTGGGCCAGATGATGACCCACCACTTGATAGTAATTCTGCTGAACCGCGGATGCGAGACAAGTTAATGCCTGCACCTGATCCACCTTTGAAAATAATACCTTCTTCTTTGTACCAATTCAAAATTGCTTCCATTGAATCATCCACTGCCAAAATGAAGCAAGCGCTAACTTGCTGTGGTGCTGTGGTGCCAACGTTGAACCAAACAGGTGAATTAAATGAGAAAATCTGGTGTAGCAACATGTAAGTCAACTCTTCTTCAAATACCTTAGAGTCTTCTTCAGTTTTGAAGTAGCCATTATTTCGTCCAGCTGCAGTGTAGGTAAGCACTACGCGATCAATGATCTGCTTCAAGCTCCACTCGCGGTTGTCATGACCGACAGCGCCGCGGAAGTATTTCGTAGTAACAATTGTTGATGCGTTTACTGACCAAAAGTCTGGGAACTCAACGCCAGGTTGTTCAAACACCACTTCACCAGTTCTCCAGTTAGTTTGCACGACATCGCGTCGCTCCCACTTAACTTGGTCATACGGATGAACACCTGCTGTTGTGAACACGCGCTTCAAATCTAATGCTGGCCCGTTCGCGGATACTTTCTTATCTTTTGCAACCTCGGTCATGAGAGTGCCTTTCTGGTGTTTGGGCGATCCACTTGGGGTAGGTCGCGTCGTTTTTATTGTTTTTGAAGCGACGCGGAGCCGTCTCTGTCGCTCACACTGATGTTTGATTCAGTTGTGGAAGCGGCAGCGACTTCTCCGATTAAGCCGGCGCGCAACATCGCAATTTCAGTCTCGAAATCTTGTAGAGACTCAAATGATCGATATACGCTCGCGTAACGCATATATGCAATTTCATCAAGTTCACGCAGTGGAGAAAGAACTGCTAAGCCGATGTCATGTGCATCTATTTCGGCAAACCCACCTAAGCGCAGATTCTCTTCAACCTTGGAAGCCAAGATTGCAAGATCTGCATCTGAAACTGGTCTACCCTGACAAGCCTTCTTAACGCCGTTGATAATTTTGGAACGGTCAAAAGCTTCGACCACCCCGTTGCGCTTGATGACTAGTAAAACCGCATTTTCAACCGTAGTGAACCTTCGGTTGCAATCTGTGCACTGCCGGCGGCGGCGCACGTTGGTTCCATCATCGTTGGTGCGACTATCAATAACTCTGGTGTCATCCGAGCGACAAAACGGGCAATGCATCTGGTGGTCCGCCTTTCCCTCTAGAAAACTGCCATTTGGCTCCTTTTTGGTCGATCCTGAAGCCCCCTTGTGGAGAGCCTGTGGATCATGAAACCCAATTTGTGGAGTGTTTACACCTGTGTGACCACTAGATGTAGGGGTGAAACATAGGACGCGGCAGGTCAAGATGCAACACGTGACCCTCGGCGTGTCTGTGAAGATTTCCTAAGACAATGCACCCATGAACTTTCCAGTCATCAAAGGCCAGCGGGTGCTCGAGCTTGGCCTGCCTGGCTCTCACCGTGCCCGCCTCAATGCGTTAGTTATGGCCCAGCAGAAAACAGCGACAGCTGGCCTGTGGGACGAATACCTCGAAGAGGGCGAGTTGGTTGAGGAGGTTGGCGAGCACCTATATCTGGTTAATGATCTGGGAGAGCCGATTGGTGAAATTGAGGTAACTCGTGTTGATATTCGAAAATTCAAAGACGTTGACCTGGAATTTGCACTAGCGGAAGGTGAGTCCTTTGAAGATATTGAGCATTGGCGCAAAGAGCACCGAGCATTTTGGTCAGCCAACGCTGAACCAGAGATGCAGTCGGCAGGCCATGAAGGGTGGCGCATTACTAACGAATCTTTAGTGGTCTGCGTATGGTTTCGGCTAGTAAAGCGGAACTCTTAACCGGTCCCCCGCTGAAATTCCAGAAACTGCAATTTCATTCAACTGCTTAAGCTCATAAACAACCTCACGAGGATCCTGGCCTGGAGCGATCGAACGAGCAATCCCCCACAAAGTATCGCCAGAATTAACAGTTACCCACTCAGCGATCTTGGTATTTGAATTGGAGCCAACCGAATTTGCACCAGCTTGCCCCAAAATCTGAGGGGTAATGGTCAGCAGAACTGCTGTCACTAAAACTGTCCGGAGCAATCGCTTGCCCCTAAGGGTTAATCGCATAGGTTGACCGGTTGTTGCTATTGCCATAAAAGCCTCCAGGGAAGTAATTCGAACATCTGTTCGTAGTATGCCACAAGGGTCAGACACAGGCAAGCCCAAAACGAACAAATGTTTGGAACATTCGTTCGTTTTGGGGTATTCTAAGGTCACTACCCCGAAAGGTGCCATATGCGAGATCAAGACCTAGATTTGTTGGAATTACCCGACGGCGAGAATGGGTTGACCACTCGCCAGAACTTAATTTTGCAAGTTATAACCAAAGCAGTAGCAGAGCAGGGCTTTCCACCATCTCTACGCGAGATCGGTGCTTCTGTTGGATTAAGTTCCACCGCATCAGTTGCGCACCAATTGCAAGTCCTCGAGCGAAAAGGTTTCATTCGTCGTGATTCAAATAGCTCTCGAGCAATCGAAGTATTAAACCCAAATGATTTTGAACATAATCAGCAAGCTCCCAAATACGTGCCAATGTTGGGTTCTATCGCTGCTGGTGGTCCAATCTTGGCTGATCAAAATGTGGAAATGGTGCTGCCACTTCCTAAAGAATTAATTGGTGAAGGTGAAACATTCATGCTGCGCGTGAAGGGTGATTCAATGATTGACGCAGCAATTTGCGATGGTGATTGGGTTGTAATCAGGTCCCAAAAGAATGCAAACAATGGAGAGATTGTGGCTGCACTCTTAGATGATGAAGCAACAGTAAAGACTTTTAAGAAGACTGGAAGTCAAGTGTGGTTGCTTCCACATAATCAGGACTACTCTCCAATAGATGGAACCCATGCCCAGATCATGGGAATAGTGGTTGCTGTGTTGCGAAAGGTTTAGCCAGTCGCAAATTGACAACCATTCTCAATTAGTTGATAATGGTTCTCATGAAAATACTTCTAGCTTTTTTGACGAGTTCTTTGATCCTTGCTGGCTGCAGTAATGCTGCTGAAGATTCACAACCTGCTTCCGAGAGCCTTCCTTCAATCGTGACTGGGTCATTTGCTGTCGCCTGGCTCGCTTCATCAATTTCTGATGGTTGTGCTGTCGTAACTGATCTCGCACCCTCTGGTGGAGATGCTCACGATCTGGAACTAACCGCATCGCAGACAGCCTCTATTTTGGATGCTGATCTTGTTGTCCCAGTTGATGGCTTACAGCCTGCATTTGATGCTGTGGCAGAATCTAAAAGTTCAGGTGTGTTTGACATTTTAGATCTGCTTGATCCGTTAACTGCTGAAGACCATGCAGATGAAGATGGTCATGAAAACCATGGCTTGTTGGACCCACATTTTTGGCTAGACCCAAAGAGAGTTTCTGATGCAGCCGGCTTCCTAGGTGCAGAGATTTCTAAATTGAGTGCAGATTGTGCAACAAAAGTTGAGGTAACAGTTCCTGCAGTTCAAGCGCAATTGGAAGATCTCACACAAGAATTTGAGACATCACTTGCAACTTGTTCATCACGAACTATTGTGGTCAGTCACGAAGCATTTGGTTATCTAGCTGATGCATTTAACCTCGAACAAATTGGAGTTGCAGGTCTTGACCCAGAGGGCGAGCCAAGTGCTGCTCGACTCAAGGAAGTTATTGATCTGGCAAATTCATTAGGGGTGAGTGCTGTATTCACAGAATCTACTGTCAATCCAGATGTGGCCCAAACCTTGGCTGATGCGCTTGAAGTTGGTATTTTGACACTCGATCCACTAGAGATTGCATCCGTATCAAAGGACTACATTTCTCTTATGCAAACAAACCTTGAATCGCTACGCAGTGGCCTTAACTGTTCCTAAATTTGAGTAAACCACTGATTTCAGTCACTAACGCCTGTCTCGAAAGAGACAGCGTTAGTGTTTTGCATGAAATAACATTCAAGATCGATCACGATGAATGCGTAGCATTGCTTGGCCCCAATGGTGCGGGTAAATCTACACTTTTGCACGCTTTAGTTGGTTTATTGCCTTTATCAAGTGGTCAAATTGAAATTTGTGCAGGCCATGACTCGAATTCAGGAGTCGCACTAGTTCCTCAATTTGCGCCACAAACTTCATTAATTCCGCTGAGTGTCTTTGAATTGGTTAGTTCGGGACTGACCTTCTCAAATACATTCTTTGGGTTATCCAAAACTGCCAAGAGATCTGTGCAGCAGGCTCTTGAATTAGTGAAGTTGTCGAATAAAGCGAAATCCCCGTATTCCAGTTTGTCTGGCGGACAACTGAGAAGAGCCCTAATTGCCAGAGCACTTGTTTCTGAACCAGAGTTATTGTTGTTAGATGAGCCGCTAGCAGGCCTTGATCGCGAGTCGGTTGCTGTCTTAGTGGAAATACTCCAAGACTTAAAAGCCAGCAACCGAAGCATGATTGTGGTTTCCCATGAGCTCGCCGATCTACAAAGCTTATTCACCCGAGTTATCGAATTGGACCACCGCTCAATTGCCTATGACGGAGTTCCACTAGATCGTCACGGCCACGAATCCCACAGTCATGACCTTCCCCCAAATCCTGAAATTCCTGGGGTGCTGCATTGAACCTCTTAACTATGTTTGATTATGAATTCATGGTGCGTGCATTTGTTGCAGCATCCGTTGTTGGTCTAGCGGCTCCTCTTGTTGGAATTTATCTGGTACAACGAAGACTTTCACTTCTTGGTGATGGCATAGGTCATATCGCACTAACTGGTATTGGGGTTGCGTTGTTGACAAATACTGCACCACTTTGGGGAGCAATGATTGCTGCCGTAATTGGTGCTGTGCTTGTGGAATGGTTGAGATTAAAGAGCAAGCTTGCAGGCGACACTGCTTTGTCGCTTCTTTTTTACGGGGGTATCGCAGGCGGCGTTTTACTGACATCTATGGCTGCTGGTGCAAGCAGCACTAGTTTGACGGCCTACCTGTTTGGATCATTAACAACCGTTAGTTCTGCAGATTTGATTGCAGTTCTTATTTTGGGACTTTGTATTTTGCTAACAGTTGCAACTTTAGGCAGGCAGCTCACAAATGTTTCGGTAGATCCAGAGCATGGCCATGTTCAAGGACTCTCAGTTCGAGGATTGTCTTTGGTGCTCGCAATATTGTCAGCCGTGACCGTAACAGTTGGCATGAGAGCAGTTGGGTTGTTATTGGTAAGTGCGATCATGGTTGTCCCAGTAGTTGCAGCCCAGCGAGTGGCTAAATCCTTTTTACAAACAGCAATATTAAGTAGCTTGCTTGGCTGGATCAGTGCAGCAGCAGGCCTAACTATTTCCTACTATGTAGATGTGCCACCAGGATCGACAATTGTGCTTTTCGCATTGGCAGTATTTGTCCTAGTTGCTACCTTTGGGGCAATCTTTACCAAATTGAGAAAAGAGCCAAGATGACCTCAACGCAATTGCGTAGCACTCGGCAGCGTCAAATCATCTCTCAAACTCTAGAACAAAAAACAGGTTTCATTAGTGCCCAGGAACTACACAAGCAGATAATCGAAGCTGGGGAATCTATTGGGTTAGCAACCGTTTATCGGGCATTGCAGTCAATGGCTGAAGGTGGCGGAGTCGACGTAGTGCGCAATCTTGCAGGTGAGATGTTGTTTAGGGCCTGTGACAGTAAATCGCACCATCATCACCTTGTGTGTCAAAAGTGTGGTCTAGCCATTGAGCTGGAGTCTGGCGCGATGGAAACTTGGGCTGATTCACTAGCTGCCAAATATGGGTTTAGCCAAACCAGTCACCAAATCGAAGTTTTTGGGGTTTGTCCAAGCTGTTCGGCAGCTTAATTGAAACTTTGATTTAGTCGTTTTAATGAATCAAGCACAATCGCTTTGTCGTTTGTTCGCCAAAATGGTGGCATTGAGCGAAGCAACACTGATCCATATCTCTTAGAAGTGATTCTGGTATCCAAGATGGCGACCACTCCTTTATCCTCCATGGATCTAATCAATCTTCCAGCACCTTGGGCTAGCAGCAAGGCTGCTTTAGGGACAGAAACTTGCATAAACCCACTTCCCCCTGCAGCATCTACTTTGGCAGCTCGCGCAGACATAACGGGATCATCTGGTCTTGGAAATGGAATGCGATCTATCACTACCAATGAGCAGGATGCGCCAGGAACATCAACCCCCTGCCAAAGACTTATAGTGCCAATCAAAATTGATTTGTGATCGCTAGCAAATTGGTCCACTAAAACTCCAACAGAATCTCCTTTACGCTGAGTAATAATCTTTATATCCTTGCGTTCTGCTAAATACTTTCTCAAGTAGGCATCAGCAGCTTCAACTCCACGCCAAGAAGAGAACAAAGCCAAAGTTCGGCCACCCGCAGCTTCTATCAAGTCAGCTAACTCGTTTAACAGCTCCGATGAAGGACCATCTCTGCCTGGCTCAGGTAAAGATGTAGGCAGGTAGAGCATTCCTTGAGTGGCAAAATCAAATGGGGACCCAACATCTAAGGCTATGAAGTTCTCGGGATCGATTTGTTCTGAACTACTCTCCTCAATTTTTGGTAGGAAGCCAATAGCGTTAGCAATTGCATCAAAACCACCGCCAACGGTTAGTGTGGCTGAAGTTACGATCACTGGGGTTTGAGTGAGCATGTTGCTTCTAAGTACCTGCGAAACTGATAAAGGTGCGAGCCGCAATGCCCCAACTGCGGGATCGAACCACATTACATCTTTTTCCCCAGCCTTGAGTAATTTCCCAGCGGTTGTGTGAACTTCAGTGACGGCACCTTTAACACGAGCCCGCTCAGCTAATAGATCTCCATCTGTGGCTTCATTGTCAGACGCAAGCAATGCTAGGTAGTTATAGGCAGATTCTCGAATAGCGGTCAGCGAATGAAATACCATCGTAGGTAGTTCTTCGATTCGACCACCAACTGAATCATCATCAGAAACCTTTGCCATTATCTGGAAATCTTCAATGGCATCAGCCAAATTGTTGCAAGCATCAGTTAGTTTGTCTGACTCCACACCAGGTGTGTGCCTTCTAGCCATTGCAGCTGCTCTATTAGCCATATTGGCGGTTAATTCTTCAGTAACTGCCTGAGTTGTTCGATCTGCAAATTCATGTCCCTCATCCAAAATGATGGCATCACGGTCGGGCAATATCGGATGCTTATCCACTATTTCAATTGCTAGCAAGGTGTGATTGGTAACGACTATGTCGGCGGTGCCCGCTTTTTGTTTAGCTTTTTCTGAAAAGCACTTATCACCGAATACACAAACTTCAGCCCCGATGCATTCTCTTCCACTCACCGAATGTGCAGCCCAAACCCGTCTATCAACTACTGGGGCATCATCTTTATCGCCTGAGACCCCAGGTGTCTCAGCCCACTCACGTAACTTCTTCGCTTCAGCGCTGAGCGTGCCAATTTCCAACAGCAAATCACCATCTGGATCAGGAAGGCTGGTATTCATCTTCTGCAGGCACAGGTAGTTTCCCTTGCCTTTATAAACTGCGTAACTGATTTCTCTTCCAAGTGCCTGAGCCAAACTTGGAACAACTTTAGGTAGATCACGCTCAACAAGTTGGCGCTGCAAAGCCAATGTGGCAGTGGCAATTAAAACTGGCTTATTGCGCATCAAGGAAGGCACTAGATATGCCAGCGACTTACCTGTGCCAGTACCAGCTTGCACAATTAGATGGTTTCGCTTCTCCAATGCGTTGAATACTTCTTGGGCCATTTCTAGTTGCCCTGATCGGGGTTTTCCACCAATAGCATCAACCGCTACATCCAATACATCAGAAACCGATAGAGGTTTTGTGGGTTTCTTAGACACTGGCCGCTTTCAGTTCAACAGCCAGCTTGGCTGGCACCGATGCCACAATTCGAGTGCCAATTTCAGTGTGCTCCAATAAGGTGACTTGCCCAACATTATGTGTCTTTGCAATTAAGGCAGCTGCTGAATATGGCAGCACCAAATCTATTTGAAGATCAAGTTTCGATAACTCTTCATCAATGGCTATCAATAACTTATCAATACCCTCGCCTGTTTGGGCACTAATTAGTAGGGCTTCTGGCAATAAAGTCTTCAATCTCATTAAAGTATCTAGATTGGCAATATCAATTTTGTTGATAACCACTAACTCAGTCACTGAGCTTGCCCCAATTTCAGATAGGACCTCTTTCACGGCAGCCAGTTGGGCTTCGGGTGCAGGGTCTGATCCATCCAGGATATGCAACAGCAGATCACTTTGAGAGATCTCTTCTAAGGTAGATCTAAATGCTTCAATTAATTCATGAGGGAGGTGCCTAACAAACCCAACCGTGTCAGTAACTGTGATATTTCTGCCTGAGGGTGTCTGCACTTTCCGAACAGTTGGATCCAAAGTCGCAAATAATGCATCTTCAACCAGCACACCAGCACCAGTTAATCGATTAAGCAGACTCGACTTACCGGCATTGGTGTACCCCGCAATGGCAACTGACGGGATAGCCGCTTTACGTCTAGTGCTTCGCTGTATCTCTCTAGTTTGACCCATGGCTTTTAACTCCTTGCGAAGTTTGGCCATCTGATCTCGAATTCGGCGACGATCTGTCTCAATCTTGGTTTCACCAGGTCCTCTAGCCAATACACCTGCACCTTGTCGGCTTAGCGCTTCACCCCAACCTCGAATTCTGGGCAGCATGTAAGTCATTTGCGCCAAGGAAACTTGGGCTTTTCCTTCTCTACTCTTTGCATGCTGTGCAAAAATATCCAAAATGAGCCAGGTTCGATCAACTACGCGAACTTTGATTATGTCTTCTAAATTTCTTAACTGACCAGGACTTAATTCTCCATCGCAAATTACCGAGTCTGCACCACTTGATTGAACAATTCTTTTTATCTCTAGAGCTTTTCCAGATCCAATATAGGTTGCAGCATCTGGCTTATCTCGTCGCTGGATTAATCCATCCAGTACTTGGGTGCCTGCTGTCTCAGCTAAGGCTGCAAGCTCTTGCATCGACCGTTCCGCTTCATCCAAAGTGCCCGAGGTCCACACGCCAACCAAGATGACTCGCTCAAGTCTTACCTGGCGATACTCAACCTCTGTGATGTCTTGTAGTTCGGTAGAGAGACCAACAACTCTTCTTAGCGCTGAGCGCTCTTGTAGATCTAACTCACCTGCTGTGAATTCAGGCAAGTCTTCCTCAAACTCGGTCACTTAGATTCCATCCACAGTTCATCGAGCTGTCCCTGGGCAACTAGAACTGCAGGACCGGTTAACCTCACCATTTTGTTATCTAGACTTTCAATAATCAAAGTGCCACCAGGCAATTCCACATTTAACGGATTTGCGCCTTGATGGTGCTTCTGCACAAATGCTGCAACTGCACACGCACCAGACCCACAAGATAAAGTCTCACCAACTCCACGTTCGAATACTCTAACTTGCACATTTTGAGGATCAATAATTCTTACAAACTCAAAGTTAGCGCCTTCACCTAAAACATCTGTTGGCTCATAATCTGGGCACTTTAATAGAGAACCAATTTGCTCTAAATCTTGAACAACGGATATAACGTGAGGATTAGGTGCACTCCAATAAGCTCCTACCCAATCCGTATCAGAAACTGTCACAGTTATTTCCTGATTGAGATCTTGCACTGGGCCTAATTCCACACTGATTGAGTCATCTTGGTTAAAACTAACTTGAGTTAAGCCCCCTCTAGTGAGTATTTGAACATCATTTTTAAGAACTTGGTGATTTGATTTTAGATATCGAGCCATTACTCGAATTCCATTTCCACAAATCTGGGCCAAACTTCCATCACTATTTCGATAATCCATAAACCAATATCCGTCTTGTTTACCAATTCGAATTAACCCATCGGCCCCTACACCGAAACTGCGATCACAAATTCGTGCCACCTGGGTTGGTGATATCTCTAGTTCGTTGGCTGGATCAAATAGCAACACAAAGTCATTACCAGTGCCATGACCCTTGGTGAATTTCATAGTGTTAGCGTAATTCATTTACCATATTGAGCACGGTTTCAACTAAATTTGGGGAATCAGCCTCAACCCAAATAACGGCTGGGTCACGCCTAAACCAGGATTCTTGTTTGCGAACAAATCGCTTCGTTAACCGAATTGTTTCACTCTTGGCTTCGTCTTCACTGATCTCTCCATCGAGATAATCAATTATTTGAGCATAGCCCAGTGCCCGTGAAGCGGTGACTCCATCCTTGAGTCCAATTCTAATCAGTGACTCCACTTCTGAAACAAAACCTTGCTGCCACATTTGTTCAACCCGAAAAGTCACGCGCTCGTCTAGATCAGCTCGTGATCTGGTCAACCCAATTCGAAGATCCGGTGTAAGCGCAGGTAGTGCGTTGGGTAGCGTTGCAGAATATGGCTCTTTGGTTATTTCAATAACTTCCAAAGCGCGCACAATTCTGCGGCCGTTGCTAACTGGTATTTTCTCAGCAGTTATATGGTCCAATACCCGTAATTCTGCATGTAGAACTTCTGCTCCTTCAATTTCCAATCTCTGCTCAAGTGCTGCTCGAATAAATTCGTCTGTTGCTGGAAACTTTAAGTTTTCCAGAAGGGCAGTTATATAAAGTCCACTTCCACCAACCACAATTGGCACCTTCTGCTCTGCTCGCAAAGATGAAACCACTGCGCGGGCTTGCTCTTGATAACTTGCCACATTTACTGTTTGAGTTACTGGATACACATCCAGAAGGTGGTGCTTAATCCCTCTTCGCTCTATCGGAGGCAACTTAGCCGTGCCAATATCCATCCCTTGATAGAGCTGCATAGAGTCTGCATTGATTATTTCAGTTTGAAATTGTTCGGCTAGGTTCAAGCTAAGTTCAGATTTGCCAACAGCGGTTGGACCAAGAATTACGACAACTGGTTGAACTGTCATTTACTACTTACTAGCAATGTTGGCATACCTAGGACTACCGTATTTTTAGGAGCAGACTTTTGATCCTGCCAAACATCCCCCGCCCTAGTTGGAGTTTCTTGGATAATTGGCAGATCTGAAATTAGATGGAAAGGTGCAGCAGCAGTAATCTCAACTTCAACCAAATCTCCTGGTCTAACAGTCTCGCTTGGAATGAAGTGAACTAAGCGGTTATCGCGCGCCCTGCCAGATAAGCGTCCGGTTTGTTCATCTTTTTTCCCTTCACCAACAGCCACTAAAACTTCAACTTGGCTACCAATTAGATCGGAGTTCTCATTCCAAATGATTTGATTGCTGATTTCAGTTAACCGCTCGTATCTATCCTGCTGAACCTCTTTAGTTACCTGATTTGGCATCTGGGCTGCAGGAGTGCCAGGTCGAGCTGAATAAAGGTAGGTAAAGGCATTAGCAAATCTTGCTTGTTGCACTAAATCAACAGTGTCTAAGAAATCAGCTTCAGTCTCTCCTGGAAAACCAACGATGATGTCAGTAGTAATGGCAGCCTCTGGCATTGCAGCTCGAACTCTTTCAATAATGCCCAGGTACTTGTCTCTGCGATATGACCTGCGCATCGATTGCAGGATTTTGTCTGAACCAGATTGCAACGGCATATGCAGTGCAGGCATTACATTTGAAGTGGTAGCCATTGCTTCAATAACATCATCAGTAAAATCTCTTGGGTGTGGACTAATGAATCTAACTCTCTTGAGGTCTGAAATCTCACCACAAGCGCGTAAAAGTTTGCCAAAAGCTAACTTGTCACCAAACTCCACTCCGTATGAGTTTACATTTTGTCCCAGCAAGGTAATCTCAACAACACCTTGATCCACTAAGGCTTTAATTTCATTGAGAATGTCTCCTGGTCGACGATCTTTCTCGGTTCCTCGAAGGGATGGCACAATGCAAAATGTGCAAGTGTTGTTGCATCCCACACTTATTGACACCCAGGCTGAATAAATTGACTCGCGTTTAGTTGGCAGAGTCGAAGGAAAAACTTCCAACGATTCGGCAATCTCAACTTGGGCTTCTTCTAGTGCCCGTGCGCGCTCAAGCAGAACTGGTAGAACATTCAGGTTATGTGTTCCAAATACCGCATCAACCCAAGGAGCCTTTTTGATGATCTCGCCTTGATCTTTTTGAGCCAAACAGCCACCAACTGCAATTTGTAAGCTTGGGTTAGCTTTCTTGTTGACAGACAACTGCCCCAGATATCCATAGAGCCTTTGATCAGCATTTTCTCGAACCGCACAAGTGTTAAGCACTATTAAATCAGGCTCTGCGCCCTCAGAAACTGGTACAAAACCCGCAGCTTCTAAGGTGCCAGAGATTCGCTCAGAATCATGCGCATTCATCTGACAGCCATAGGTTGTTACCTGATAAGTGCGATTCATGAGGGTCTAAGGGTAGTTGAAGGGGTAGCTATTTCAGTTTTACGGCCATTACTCCCAATAGGGCCACCGGGATGGAGGCTAACAAGCAAAGCCAGCCATAACTTAAGAAAGCAATGATTACACCGGCCGAAGCTCCACCAAACGCCCCACCTAAATTCATTACCAGGTCGGATGCACCTTGGGTTGCAGCCTTTCGTTCCACTGGCACAGACTCTGACAGCAATGTAGAGCCAGCAATTAAGGTGCAGGACCAACCAAGACCTAACAAGAAAAGGCCAATCCCTAGAGTTCTTGAATCTTCTGCTGGAGCAAATCCTGAAATTAAACTTGAAAGCAAAAGCAAGGAAACACCAACTATTATCATTTCATGTCTGCCAAACTTATCAGTCAATTTTCCAACAATTGGTGAAAATGCATACATGCCAGCGACATGCACACTTATTACCAACCCAATAATTACCAGACTCACATCAACATGCGCCATATGTACTGGGGTCATCACCATCACCGAGACCATTGCGATGTGACCAACCACAATCGCAGTTAGAGCCAATTTAGCTTCTGGGATAGATTTAACAACTGCCAAGGCTTCTCTGACTGAATGTTTAGCCACAACACCTGATCTAGATTGATCAGCATTCTTTAGGGCAAGTAAATAAGGATCTGGACGTAGAAAGAGAAAAATGGTCAACGAACCTAAGCCCAGAGCAATCGTCGATAAGAGATATGGACCCACCAACTGTGGTAAACCAATACTTAAAGCAACTGATCCTGCTGGTTGCATTAGGTTTGGGCCAGCAACTGCCCCAATCGTTGAGCCCCAAACTACAAAAGACAACTGCTTAGCTCGAGTTTCTTTAGTTGCCAAGTCAACTGCTGCAAATCTGGCTTGGTATCCAGCAGCGGATGCAGCACCAACAAGAAAAGTGCCCATCAACATCAGTACCAAAATTCGATAGGTGCCCCCTAAAACAGCTAGGACTGCCCCAACGGAGCCGATGAAGTAACCCAAGGAAAGAGCAAGTCTGCGCCCTCCGCGCTGAGTTAATTTCGCTAACGGGATTGCCATCAAAGCTGAGCCCAAAACTCCAGTTGTTTGAGCAAAACCAGCAAAAGTTTCCGAACCAGTAATACCTGCCACCAAGAGCGATCCCGCTGCAACAGTTCCCGCAACTCCAACACCGCTTAATACTTGTGCAGATGCTAAAACGCGGACAGCCTTTTGTTGCGTCGCTTCATTTAAAGTCATACTCAAAGGGTCACTTCCTTTGGCATTTTTTTGCTCAGAATTACTCCAGCAATCACAATTGCAGCTCCAATAGGTTCATAAAAATGTAACTCCTCCCTCAAGAAAACTATGCCAGCAAATCCAGCTACTAAAACTGTTGCATAGGTGACAGTACTAGCAATAGCTGCTCCAGCTAGGTTCACAACATGATTCATGAATACATAAGCAAATCCTGAACCAAATGCACCAATTAGCAGAATTATCAGGTAGGTCATCGATGTAAATTCTGCTCTTGGAGTTAGATCAAGTAAAACAAATGGAACTAATTGTAAAGTTGCTATCACCAACTGTAGGGCAACCAATGAAACCGGTGGTAGTCCTTTGGATACAACATGCTTTTTGTTGAATGGAATTGCAATTCCATACCCAACCACAGCGACTAGGACAGCCAGCACCCCAATCAATTGAGATTGCGGGATCCCCTGCCAAGCTCCAAGCGTTACTAAGACTCCAACGAACCCAAGTGCTAAGCCAAGAATTTGATAAATAGTAACTTTTTGCTCTTTGTAAAAAAGCATCAAGATAAGTAGGGTGAATAGCGGTGTTGAGCCATTAATGATGCTGGCTAACACGCTAGAGATCTGATCTTGAGCCACACCAAACATAAACCCAGACAAACTATTACCCAATAAGCCAACAATAAATAGTGGTTTCCAAAGGTGGAAAGGAAACTTCTCTTTTCGCAACAAAGCCAGAACCACTAACACACATGCGCCTGTAGATACTCGAGCGAAAACCACTTGAATTGGATCCATGGACTTGAGCAAAATCTCTATAAACATGAAGGAGAAGCCCCAGATAATCGATGCACCTAGATATGCAGGCAACCAGGATTTAGTTAATGCGCTCACTAAGCGAGTTTAGGGCCTTGGCCTAAGATTTCATGCATGCTCCGCTACTTTTTGTCCCCAAAGTGGATTCCGTTTCATTTATTTGCGTCAAGCCTGTTGGGCGGTTTTGGATGGCTTGGCATTTGGCAGTGGGAGCTTCGATATCGTGTTTCCGCGAGCACAGGTGAAACTGTCCTGGATTGGCAAAATACTTTCTACGCCTTTCAGTGGTGGATATTTGCTTTTGCTGCTTTATGGTTTTGGTGGAAATTCATCTCAGACGATTATTTAATCAAGCAAAGGAAATTGAAATCCAAATGAAATCAGCAGTGACCCGTTTTAGATTTATGGCTTATCTTGCAGGACTGGTTCTTTTAGCTTTCACAGTTGAGATTATTATCAAATACACCCTAGGCCCTGAGGTCCCTTGGTTTGCGCAACTTCATGGGCTCATCTACATGGTTTATTTGGTAGTGACCTTTGACCTTGCTCGAAAAGCCAAATGGGGGGTTGTGCGCACACTGGGTATGTGTTTAGCCGGCACTGTTCCACTAATGTCTTTCTATGCTGAGCGATGGGTAGTTAAACAAATACCCATCAACTAGTTGTTACCCGTGCCAACGCTGCGTTTTGAGACCCTCTTCATATTCCTGGCGTAGCGGCGCAATCCAAGCTTGTGTGGAGACCTCAGCTGGTGCAACATCCCACCAAACTCCTGCACCAGGCAAAAGCGCATGCTGAACTGTTGGAACAACTATCACGATTGGGCCAGTTGCAGATCTGGTCTCTTTTAATACTTTCCTAAACTCATCTGCGCTAACTGGACGGTAAGTCTTGCAGCCCATACCTTCAGCCATCTTCACTAAATCTATTGCTAGATAATCGCCTTCTAGTTTTGCTACCTCACCTTTTACTTTGGCTGAATCAGTGAATAAGGGACCCGCGGTTCGATATCTGAATTCATTTCCGAAACTCTTTCCAACTCGACCCATCTGTAATCTGCGAATAACTTGATATCCATGATTTTCAGAAATAACAACTGTTAGATCGAGCCCTTCTTGGGCGGCGGTTACTAGCTCTGTTGGGGCCATCACAAAAGTTCCATCACCAACAAAAGTAATTACACGATTTGATGTATTTGGATTAGCTAATCTGACTCCGATTGCTGCTGGAATCTCATACCCCATGCAAGAAAAACCAAACTCCAAATGTGCATGTCTGCCATCAGTTGCATCCCAGATCTTTTGCACATCTCCTGGTGGGCCACCTGCAGCCGCAATCAAAATATCTCCATCTTGAGCATGTTCCTGCAAAACACCAAGCAGCTGCCCTTGGGTGAGAATGGCTTCCGTAATTGGTGAATTTGGTAAAGTCTTTTTATCGAACAAGACATCTGGGTCCATGGCCAAAGCTCGCTCTACTCGCCAAGCTGAGTTTAGTTTTGCTACTTCGGAAGCCCATGAGGCTGGAACCTTGAAGCCTTTCAAAGTTTTATTCAGTTGGGTCAAGGCCAATTTGGCATCACCAACAGCAGTTAAGGCACCTTGCTTGACTCCGTCAAACTCAGAAACATTTATCGAAACAAACTCAACATCTGGATTTTGGAAGATTGACTGAGATGCTGTAGCGAAATCAGTTAGTCGCGTACCAACATGCAACACTAGGTCAGCTTGATTTACTAACTTATTAGTTGCAGGAGTGCCCTCCAAGCCAATTCCACCTAGTTGCCAGTCAGCTTTTTTGGTAACAGCTCCTTTACCACCAAATGTTTCACAAACTGGAATACCAGTTGATTCTGCTAATTGCTCAAGTTCCGAACTTGCTTGAGAGTAAAGAACCCCTCCACCAGCAATGATTATTGGTTTTTGGGCCTTTGAAATCAATGCTGCAATTTGTTCAAGATCTACAGGATCTGGAAGGATACGTCTAATCTTCCAATCTTTTTCAGCAAAGAAGGAAACGGGAAAGTCAAAGGCATGAGATTGAATATCTTGAGGTAGAGCAATCACCACAGCGCCAGTCTCGACTGGATTGGCTAAAACTCTAAAAGCATTCGGTAGTGAAGTTAATAATTGTTCTGGGCGAGTAATTCGATCAAAAAACTTGGAAACTGGTCGGAAAGCATCATTAACCGATATGTCTGGGGCAGTTGGGTCCTCTAGTTGCTGCAAAACCGGACCTTGTCTTCTAGTTGCATAAGCATCACCTGGCAGTAACAACAATGGCAGACGATTAATAGTGGCTAGTCCTGCCGCAGTTACCATGTTTAAGGCACCTGGTCCAATAGATGCAGTCACTGCCAAAGTTCGAGTCCTTAAATTTGCCTTGGCAAATGCAGTTGCTATATGTGCGATGCCTTGTTCATTTCTTCCTTGAATAAATGGCAGCTGATCGCTGTATTGATCTAAGGCCTGACCAAGACCGGCCAAATTTCCATGACCAAAAATGCCAAGCGCCCCTGGGACAAACCTTTGGCGAACACCATCCGAAACCGAATATTGCGCAGATATGTATTTAACCAGCGCTTGAGCCACTGTCAATCTAACTGTTTCACCATAGTTCGGCTTGGACATTAGGACTCCTTGTTACTGCAGCCTCGAGGTTGGCTACTGCGAATACTAGAGGGATTGGGTTTAATCTTGCAGGTCAAAGGTTGTCCGAGAACCCTTAAAGGTTACCTCAAGAGCAGTATTAGAATTTCAAGATGAACACCGACAAAGGCCTTCGTGAAAAGCATTTCCCCAGCATTGAGAAGAAGTATGGACACCCAATCGCCTACTGGCTAAAGCTCATTAAAGAAATCTCCGAGCAAAAATATCCTGAGCAGGTCGCATTCCTACGTGAGAATCACGGATTTAGCCAAGCGCACGCCAATGCGGTGGTGATGTTTATCAAAGGGTCCAAGTCTTCTAGCAAATTCAATTCAACCAATGATTACTTCCAAAGCATTGACCCTAAACAAGCTAAAACGATTAAATCCATCATCAAAACAATCAGGACTAAATATCCCAAACTTGAATTAGTCATCGCCTGGAACCAGCCAATGCTCAGAAATGAGGCTGGTTACATTTTTGGTCTTGGCGTTGCAAAAAATCATATTCTGATTAACCCTTGGAGTGAGTCAGCATTAACTTCTCATGGTGATAAAGTCAAAGATCTCAAGGTCAACAAACACACAATTGCAATCCCGAATGACTGGAAGCCTGACCCAAAACTACTGCTTGCTTTAGTTAAAACTCGCTTAGCTGAACTAAAGTAATCAACTAACTCTTGAGATTTGCCAATCTCTCTAGAATTGGAGGGTGTGAGTAATTCACCTTCACATACATTGGATGCGGGTTTAAGTCCTTTAAAGATTCAACTGACAGTTTCTTCAGTGCAGAATGTAGGTGCTCTCTTGCACCTGGGTAGGTGTCTATCGAGAACTGATCCGCTTGATATTCATTAAACCTCGAAAATGAATTCGCAATCAAACCCAAGATAGTAGACAGTGGTGAAAATAATAATACAAAAGAAATTAATGAAAGGTGAAAGCTTGGTATCTCAGACCCTAAGGCTCGTGCCAGATTGGGATTTCCCAGCAGCCAACCCATGAGTGCGAAGAGAATTAAAGTCTGAACATTACTAAACAAAAACATTGTGTAAACATGCTTGCGTTTGTAGTGGCCGACTTCATGAGCCAAAACTGCAACCACTTCTTTTGTGGTTAATTTCTGGATCAAGGTGTCATACAGCCCAATAATCTTAACTTTACCCATTCCAGAGAAAAATGCATTCAACTTTGTAGATCTCTTTGATGCATCCATCTCCCATAGTTTTGAAAGTGGAAAACCTTGTGATTGGCAATAAGCCTCAACTTCATCTCGAAGCTCTCCTGCTGGCAATGGCTTTAATTTGTTGAATAGTGGTAGAAATATCCGAGTTCCAAATATAAACATGAAGAGTGAGAATACTGAGATCAGCAACCACCCAACTAGCCAAAACAGTGAATTTAGTTCTTGGTAGATCCAGGCTATTAGTCCAATCAGGGGAAGGCCTAACGCAAGAGAAAGTAAAGTTTGCTTGATGTTATCTGCGATGAAAAGTTTCTTGGTCGTCTTATTAAATCCAAATTTTTCCTCAATTACAAAGGTTGCGTAATAGCTAGTTGGCAGACCTGTTATTGCAGCAAGCACTATCAAAATACCTACAAATGAAACGGTTACCATCAAGTCGCTACGGATCACTTCTCGCAAGCTGGCATCCAACCAGGCAAACCAACCAAGAACAATTGCTAACAAAATAACGATGGTACTAACCACTGAAGTGAATAGCCCGAATTTGTATTTAGTTGTGCCGTATTCCAAAGATTTGTTGTAGCCAGTTAGATCATATATCTGAGAAACCTGCTCAGACAGAGGTTGCTGATTTGATTTCTCGTTCAAGTAATTTAGCAAAGTGCCAATTAAAAAATCGATTGCCACAAACGCCAAGATTCCAATCAAAAGCCAGTCGGAAGTACTCATAGACCTAGTTTATTGGCCGATTGGATGATGACAAGCGACCAAATTGCCCGCTTGTGCTAAGAGCACTGGTCGAGTGGTTGCACAATGTTCTTGATCTTTTGGAGCCAGGGTTTGTCTAACATGGCAACGATTGTGGAACCTGCAACCACTTGGTGGATTCATTGGAGAAGGTAATTCCCCTTCCAAAATGATGCGTTCTCTTGTTTTCTCAGCCACCGGATCTGGAATTGGAACTGCAGACAACAAAGCTTGGGTGTACGGGTGTCGTGGGTGATTGAAGACTGTATCCACAGGTCCACTTTCCACAACTGAGCCCAAATACATAACTGCTACAAAATCTGCCACGTGTTGAACAACTGATAGATCGTGACTTACTAAGAGATAAGAAATTCTCAATTTCTTTTGCAGATCAGCCAATAAATTCAATACACCTGCTCGAACACTCACATCTAAGGCAGAAACAGGCTCATCCAGAATGAGAATTTTTGGGTTAAGAGCTAGGGCTCTAGCTATGGCAATACGTTGTCGCTGACCACCAGAAAATTCAGCTGGGAATCTATTTGCGTGAGCTGGATCAAGGCCCACAATTTCTAGCAATTCCTGCATGCGAGCCATCTGTTCAACCTTTGGCACCTTGAATACTTGCAGTTGCTCAATAATGATTTCACCAATGGGCATCCTGGGATCTAAAGATGCAAACGGATCTTGAAACACTATTTGTAGGTCTTTTCTTAAAGCGAGTCTTTCTGATTTGGAAATTTCAGAAACATCCTTACCAAACACAACAATCCGACCTTTTTCAGGTGCCACTAAGTTCATGATTTCAAGCAATGTTGTTGTCTTGCCACAACCGGACTCTCCAACTATTGCTAAACATCTACCTTCACTTAACGAAAAGCTGATGTCATCAACCGCGTGCACCGATCCAATTCGCCGACGAAGCACTGCACCTTTGAAAACTGGGAAAGATTTTGAGAGATTCTCAACGCTTAAAATAGTCTCCCCTGATTTACTTTGATCGATAGTAGAAGTTTCCTCAGTTGAGTACAGATCGCCTGTTGCGATCAAGTTTTGAATTTCATCTTTCCGCAAACAGGCAACCCTTTGCTCCCCACTTAAAGATTCCAGCTCAGGCAGTTTGGTTTCACAAATATCTTGCCTTGCAGGACACCTTGGGGCAAATGCGCAGCCAGGTGGAAGATCGACAGGCAATGGGGGTGACCCAGCAATTGAAACGAGTTTTCGTTTCTGCTTAGCGTCAATTCGTGGGATGGATCTAATCAACCCAACGGTGTAAGGCATGCCCGGCTTTGCAAAAACTTGTTCAATAGGACCTTCTTCGACGATACGTCCTGAATACATGATTGCGATTCGGTCAGCTAAACCAGCCACGACCCCCATGTCATGAGTGACCAACACAACTGCAGCTCCAGTTAGTTCACTAGCACGCTTTAGTAATTGCAGAACTTGAGCTTGGACGGTCACATCTAGGGCAGTTGATGGCTCATCAGCGAGAATAATCTTTGGGGCATTAGCAATTGCTAAGGCAATCATCACACGTTGCCGCATTCCCCCAGAAAACTCATGAGGGTACGACTTGGCTCGCTCGAATGGTTTTGGAATACGCATTTCATCTAAAAGTTCACCCGCGCGCTGGAAAGCCTGCTCATACGAGATGTCTTGGTGAATTAACAAGGCCTCCGCGATCTGGTGACCAATAGTCTGCACTGGATTTAAAGCAGAGAGCGGATCTTGGAAAATCATCGAGATGTCTTTGCCACGATGCTTAGACATTTCTTGATCGTTTAATTCTAATAAGTTACGACCATTGAGAATCACTTCGCCAGTAACTGTTGCAGAATTTGGTAGCAACCCGATTGTGGAAAGCGACAAAACAGATTTACCAGAACCCGATTCTCCAACTAAGCCAAGCACTTCTCCTGGGTAGATATCCAATGAAACATTTCGAACAGCTTGCACCATCCCCGATTCACTGGGAAAAGAAATCGATAGATTTTTGATTTGCAGAATTGCTTGACTGGTCATGACTTCTTCCCAGAACGTGAGCCAGGATCAAATGCATCTCTTAATCCATCGCCAATTAGGCTAACTGCCAAAACTGTAATAATTAGCAGCCCACCAGAGAACATGAACAACCACGGGAATGTAATGGCTGACGCTGTGCCCTCAGCGATCAATGAACCAAGCGAAACGTCGGGCGCCCTAACTCCAAATCCAAGATAAGACAAACCTGTCTCACTCAAGATGGCACCACCAACATTTAGAGTTCCATCAATAATCAATAAAGATGCCATATTTGGGATGAGATGCTTGGTAATGATCTTTCTGGTTGGCACCCCCATGTAGCGGGCTGCCCGAATAAAATCACGTTCCCGCAGACTCATCGAGACGCTTCGCACAATTCTTGCGGTTATCATCCAATTAAAGATCGCTAACAACACAACTAGTAAAAGCCAGCCACTGGACTGATACCACTTAGACAATATCGCCAAAAGCAAGAACGAAGGAAGTACTAGTAGTAGATCTACTAGCCACATTAAAGCTCTGTCAGTTTTCCCCATCAAATACCCAGCTGATGCTCCAACTATCGCTGCAATCGAGGTAGAGAAAACTGCGACTAAGAGGCCGATTAACAGGGACTTTTGTAGGCCACGCATAGTTTGGGCAAACACATCTGCGCCAACCTGACTAGTTCCAAAGTAATGGCCATCATCAAATGATGGGGCAGTTAATCCTCCGCCGTAAGGACTTTCTGTGAATGCATTGAAATCTAAGCCATTCTCGTCTGACAAATTCCAAGACCAAGGGCTAAGGCTTGGTCCAAAAACTGCTAGGAATACCACAATCATCAGACAAACTAATCCAAAGACTGCAGATTTATTTCTAAAAAATCTCCTGCGTAAAAGTTGGCGGCGAGACAGGCTAGCCTCATTTTTCTTACTCATCGAATACGCACCCTTGGATCAAGAGCTGCCACTAATACATCTGCCAAGAAACCAGCGAATAAAACAAGCACAGCAGTGAATAAGACAATTGCTGAAACCGAGTTAATGTCATTTGTATTTACAGCTCGGATAAACCACTCACCCATTCCATACCAGCCAAATATTTGTTCAGTAAAGGCAGCTCCAGCAATCAATAACCCAAAAGAATATGCAAAGAAGGTTGCCATTGGTAGAATGGCAACTCTTAGTCCGTGTTTGAATAATGCTTGTCTCTTATTCAAACCTTTTGCACGAGCAGTTCTTAAGTGATCACTACCCAGCACATCCAGCATTGAATTGCGCTGCCATCTCGAATAAAAAGCGACTCCCCCAAGAATCAGAGCCAAACTTGGCAAAATCATGTGTTGCAATGAATTGACAAATAGTGCTGAACCGGTCAACTCAGGAGTATTCATTCCCACTGTGTAAAACAGGGTAAAGCCAAGTTTGTCATTTATGAAGACCGCAAACAATTTGAGCAAGATCGCAATTAGGAAAACTGGAGTTGAGAGTATGACATAAGAAGAGTATCCAAAAGTTCTATCAAAAAATTTATACTGTCTAACTGCGCTGATTACTCCAATAAGAACACCAAACACTGCACCAAATATCGAACCAAGGATAAGTAATCTAAAACTCACCCAAATTCGATTCTTGAATTCGTTATTTACTGACTCACTAAAAATTGTTAATCCAAGATCACCCTTAATAACCCCAGATACCCATGTTCCGTAGCGCTCCAAAACTGGGTCCTGGTCATTCATGTTGACGTTATCCAGGATTGAGTTAATTGAATATTCTGGCACTGGTGGGTTTCGACCCAAGAAATTCTCGCGAGGATTAAGGGCAATGGCTGCTAGCAGGTAACCTGCAGTTGTGGCAATAACTACCAAGACAATGAAGTTGGCGAACCTTTTAAGAATAAAACTTGCCAAGGCTCAACCCCTTATCTGCTCCTGCTTGGAGCCTA
>DBCL01000014.1:197152-204989 GCA_002293025.1 Actinobacteria bacterium UBA959 | reverse complement strand
TCCGAAAGGCTCCCATTTAATGAAGAAAAAACTCAAGAGCTTGCTTGGAATTGCAAGTGCTTTGGTTCTAGCTTCCGTCGCATTAGCTGCAGCTCCTGTAGCTAATGCTGCTGGCGGAATTAGCATCAACGCACAACCAGTTTCTAAGTTGAAGCAAGGCGGAACTTTGACTCTGCCAATTTTGTATCCACCAATTCAGTACAACATCAGCCATCCAGATGGTAATGATGCAGATGTATCCGGAATGATGGGGATGACTTTGCCTGGTTTTATCTATTTCGATTCAGCAGGCAAGTTGCAAGTCGACAAGAACTACGCAAGTTCTTTCACACAAACCAAGACTAGCCCACAAACTTTGAGTTTGGTTCTCAATCCTAAAGCTGTTTGGTCTGATGGAAAGAAAATCTCACTTGCTGACTTTGTTGGCACTTGGAAAGCCCTGAACGGCAAAAACAAAGATTATGAAGCCGTTTCAACTCAGGGTTATGAAGATATAGCCTCTGTGAAAGCTGGCAAGGCAAATGAAATCGTGATTACTATGTCTAAGCCGTATCCAGACTGGCAAGCACTTTTCAGTGGTTTGATGCCTACATCCCTTACCAAAGATGCAACAACTTTCAATAACTCATGGCGCGAGAAGCCACTTCTAGGATCTGGGCCATTCATATTTGAATCAGCAAATGCTGATCAAACCACTGTAATTTGGAAGAAGAATCCAAGATGGTGGGGACCAAAGCCTCTTCTTGATAAAGTTATTTATCGAGCGATTCCGCCTTCAGCACAATACGCTGCTTTAGCTAATGGTGAAATCCAGTACATGGATCTTGCTACCGATGCAAACTCACTGAAGTTGGCTCGCGCAAACTCCAAACTTCAAGTTCATGATGTTCCAGGTGTTGGTACATGGGAGCACATTGATATGAACTCCAAGAACCCAATCTTGGCAGATGTCAATGTTCGCCGAGCCATCACTGTGGCGCTTAACCGTCAAGTAATTGCCGAAGCAAACACTGGTTTGTTCGTCAAGGACGTCAAAGTTAAGAACAACCGCACCTTCTACGAAGGTCAGGCCTGCCATAAAGATGCTTCAGGAAAATATGGAAAGAAGAACACAGCCCTAGCGGATCAGCTTCTTGATCAAGCAGGTTGGACAGTTCATACTGGAACAGGAAACGATTCAACTGGCAAGCCAAAGGTTTCTGGCATGCGTTACTACTCAGGCCCTGCAAAGCCAGGTCTTGTTGCTAACCAGCCAATGACAATCAAGTTTACTTATCCAACGAACTATCCAAACCGTGCAAACATTGCAACTTTGACTCAAGCGATGCTGCGTGCACAACCAATCGGAATTGACCTACAGCTTCGTGAAGTGCCTCGTGCAGACTACTTCTCAAAGTATGTAGATTCAACCCTCTTGGACTTCGAATTGGTTACCTTCGCATGGAGTGGTTCATCTTTCCCAATCGCGGGTTCAATGAACCTCTACGCCAAAGACTCAGAGCAAAACTATGCAGTTGACTCAGTTACTGCTGCAATGGATGCTTTGATCAAGAAAGCTGAGAGCGAGCTAAACCCAGTTAAGCGATGCGAATATGCAAACCAGGTTGAAGCAGCACTGTGGAATAACGCCTACAACATTCCACTTTACATGTGGCCAGGCACATCGGCTACAACCAAGAATCTAGCCAACTTTGGATCATTTGGTCCCTCGTCACTAGATTGGACCAAGGTTGGTTTTACCAAGTAATCCTTGAAGAATAAAAAATGTGGGGTCCCATGTTGGGGCCCCACATTTTTTGTTTCTAATTAGTAGTCACTATCAACCAAGTCATCGATTACAAAAGTCTGTGGATTTCACGAACTCATCATGACAGACCATTAATAGGACCTGCTTATTCAGGTTTAACTTTCAAAGGTGGCAAAAGCATCTCAGAAACATCAATTCGGTGCGCTTGAAACTGGTTAACTTTTGCCTTACTTGGATATCCCAAAGCAATTCCACAAATCATTCGATAATCTTTAGACACCTCAAACTCTGATCGAACTACATTTTCCCAAATGTTCACAGAACCTTGAGCGCAGGTGCCTAAACCTCTGGCATGAGCAGACATAATTAAGTTTTGCATCATCAGACCCGCATCGCTGGCTGCATAAACATGAAGACTTTTATGAATAAAGATAAATAATTCAACAGGAGCTCCAAAGAAGGAGTAATTCTTTGCCCACTGAGCATCTCTGGCTTGTTTATCATCTCTGTTCACCCCAACAAATTCATACAGCTCTTTACCAACACGTTGAGCTCTTGGTTTTAGTTCGGGAACATAAGACTTAGCTGTTGATCGATTCTTAGCAGGTAACCCTCGACGGTTCCTTAATAGGCGCAGTTTATTTCGCCACCCCGGTTCCATAATCTCAGAAAGTGCTTGCCAGCGATCCAGAAAATCAGCACTAATTCGATCTCTCACTTCGCCAGTAGCCACTGCAACCTTGAAAGGTCTGGTATTTGACCAGCTTGGTGCTGTAAGGGAATCTGCCAAAATCTGGTGCAGTAGGTCTGCTGGCACCTCTGTTGGCAGAAAATCTCGAGTTGACCTTCTCGAAGCTAAAAACTCAGAGATCCAAGCAGATTCAATGTTGGAATTAGAAATGCTCACAGGTTCATGGTATCCAACCGGCAAGTTAAGTTCTGGCCCCACCTCGAATCATGCGCTGGTACATTTTCTCGGGTTTTCTGGTGCTTGGCATTGGTTGACCTATCGGTTCAAATCCCAACCGTTGATAGGCCTGCATCGCCCCCTGATTTTCAACAAACACTCCAAGACCTTGAACCTGCCACCCTCGAGTCTGCGCACTTTGATCTAGATACTCAAACAGAGACTGCAGTGCCCCGCGTCTGCGAAACATTGGATCACTCCAACAGGAACCTATCCAGCAGGTAGCACCAAAATCACCCTTTATATTCTCAATGGACATCAGTGCGATGTCGTAACCATCTTGATTAGCCACCAACCAGGTTAAGTTCTTGAACATCTCCTGCCACTGATCTTGTGAATACATCTCCAAAGACTCAAAAGTAGCCCCAAATGCGCCTGGGCTCTCTTTTAGGGATCTCAGTCGAATATCTCTAAGGCGCTGCCATTCACTCAAGGAAAGTTCTACACAATTGATTTCATTCAAGATTTTTGTCCACCCACATAGTCTTCAAAATGACTACCTTCGCTTCATCGCACAGATAAATCTCAAACCAACAAATAAAATTAAGATTAACCCCAATCCCTGTAACCCAGGTGAATCGTCTGCTTCGCCGGATGCAATTGCCGCCAGTCCTGCTAACACTCCAAACAGGCCAGCGGTCGTTCCAAGCAACAACTTCACTCAATCACCTACCCCTTCACTAGTTCAACCTTGCTCAGTTTCATAAGACCAAAGATCTAGGTCGTCAAGATTCAAAGGAGAAAACCCTCTAGCCTCTATCGCTGCTGAAATTTGAGCGCGATGCTCAGTCGCATGATGAATTGCTTGTGACAAAATAGTTGAGCGCCATCTCCTGACCAGATTTCCTGAATAGTTCGTAAATTCCAATTGCTCATCATCAAGCTTTACAGAATCTAATAGGGCAGCATCAATAACGGCAGATTGCTGGGCTAGAGAGTCTAAATCTGCAATCTTTTCTATCTCCGTAATTGATTCTCCAGGCAGGTTGGGATGCTCTCCAGTGATGCGAAATACGTAAGCATCTGCTGAATCAACTATGTGGTGCAAAATTTCAGCAACAAACCACTCAGAATTAGTAGCAAATGACTTTAGAGCCTCTTCTGGTAAAGATTTAATATGTTCAATTGTATTTTGATTTGCCCAAGCCATATGCCTCAGCAGCCTCTCCATGCCAATACTCATAACTGAACCCTACAAGGAAGCAGATCCATAATTCCATAGAGCGGGCGTCTATATTTTGACCATGACCACCACTGCCCTATCTGTTCAAAAACAACTCCGTCAAAAAGGAAATCCCAAGTTAGCTAACGCTCAATTATCTTTCTATCAAACTCAGCTGGGTGGATACGGCGAAGGCGATAAATTCTTAGGCATTAGAGTTCCAGAATCTCGTAAAATTGCACAACAGAATTCAACCCTTCCAATCCCCCAGATACTGAAACTAGCCGCCAGTAAATTTCATGAGGAAAGGTTTGTTGCCCTGGTGATACTGCTTTTGCAATTCAAAAAAGCAACCACCAAACAGGAACAAAAAGTATTATTCGATGTCTATTTGAAACTAGTCAAATCAGGCAAAGTTGTCAATAACTGGGACTTAGTAGATGCCACTGCGCCAATTTTTGGTACTTACCTAATTGCCGATCCTAAAGCTGACAAATTCCTGCTGGAATTGTTGAAGTCAAAGAGCATGTGGGTGCAGCGTGTTGCCATGTTGATGACTTTTGCTTTCATTCGCGATGGCGATAATCGTCTGACACTTATTCTTGCTGAAAAGCTCTTGAACCACCCTCACGATTTAATGCACAAGGCTTCTGGCTGGATGCTGCGAGAGGCTGGGAAAAGAAATATTCGTGATTTGCGAGAATTCTTAGGCAATCACTCAAGCAATATGCCACGAACCATGCTTCGCTATTCAATCGAAAAACTCCCTGAGAGGGAGCGACATAAATGGATGACTACAAAGCCTTAATCAAGATAATCCTCGCGCCAAGGGTCGCAGATTTAATGAATAGTGATTATCCCAACCAGATTTGATTTATTTACAGGTACAGTACCAAGTAGTGTGACAAGTTTTTCAAGCCACTAATTTGGTTAATTGCTTACAACTTCAACCCGACCATTTAACTTCTTTGATTTGATGACTCTCTCTCTCACAGTGGTACTGATCGAAGGGTCAATAGATTTGGCATACTTGCAAACCAGTTCAGCCCGAAGCAGCACAACTCGATACATTGACTCGCGTTGCCCGGCCAGACTTGTACCTGTGCAGCGAAAGTTTTGATTTCCATCGCCTTTGGCCAGGATCTCTCTGATCTCGGATTTTTGTTTAGGTGTCAGAGCAGTGGCTGCACCTGGATGGTCAGACAACACTTTGACAATGCTGGTCGTTGAATCGTTTCTTGGAATTTGAAGAACTGTGGGCGCTTCATTTTGAGCTTTTGAAACGTTTGGGTGCAAGTTATTTGAGTCGGCAGAAATCGGATAAATTAATAGCCCGAATAAAACCAGTGCGGTGGCGGATTTTGACTGAAGTTTCATCTGACTAGCCTTTCTTTCTCCTGGCTAAGAGTATTTGTAGTAAAGCATACTTTGAGAATCAATTCTTCCCCTTATCTCAGCGAAGTGAAATGTAAATAAACCTATATGATCTTGTCAGCTCAGACACCAGATGAGGTTCCAATCACATAATTCAAAACAGAACCGCACTATAAGCCGGAGGCATTCGGTCCACGCTTAATGCATTGGGCGAAGTTCCACTTTTCTATTGCATGCCTTTGAAGCTGCATACGCCAACCTTTCAGCTATTTCAGGGCTCTCAGCCTCAATCAACCACAATCCGCTGAAGTTCTCTTTCGCATCAAATAGAGGCTTGCCTGTGCTGATGTTTGCATCATTACGGTTATCAATCACTGTTGCAGAATTGGGTGGTTGCAAACCCCACGCAAAGATCCAGTGACCATTTGCGCGCAACGAGTCATTGAATTTGTCTATTTCAACCATCTCGGCAGCAGTGCCAGGATTGTCAAGGTTATCAATCACAGAGATTACAAACTTCATGGTGTCAGTATAAAAGAAGAGTCGCCCTATAAGCCGGATTCAGTCATCTTCGAATGGACAGTGCCTGCAGCCGCTGTCACAACAAAAACCCTTATCAGCTAAATACTTTGCCGTCATCACAAACATCTTATTAACTGGATCGATATAACCTTCTTCCCCATTTTGAATTGCCTGCGAATGTGCCGCTAGACGCAATTCTCGACTCGGGGTTTCTTGGGGCATCCGTTTTTGGGATGGGGTGTTTAGATCTCGGTCTGCTAATTTCTTGGGTGGCATGTCCCTAATTCTCTAGCATTTAGTCCAGTTACGCTCGCCTAGTGCTCAAATCACTACAAGCGTTCCTGAAACCATCTAAAACCATTCCTAAAGTGTCTTGGAGTAATTTAGGAAGTAATTGGTCCGTTAAGCCATACCCCTTTTTAGTTCTTGTACTTGGCCTTTGGATTTTTGGCACTGGCGAAGCGATGCTGATTAATTCCAGTATTGGAGTCTCCCCTTGGACGGTGTTGGGAGAGGGAGTTGCCAAACAGTTATCAGTTGGAATAGGAGTGGCAACATTTATTGTTGGCACTCTAGTTTTACTGCTTTGGATTCCACTTAAGCAAAAACCAGGCTTAGGTACGATTATGAATATTCTGGTGATCTCAACTGCAATTGATTTGATGCGACCAGTCCTGCCAACCCCTGATGTGTTTGCACTGCAGTTAGTGATGGTTTTTGCGGGAGTTGCACTTGTTGGGGTTGGGTCAGCTTTTTATCTCACCGCAAACTACGGGCCAGGCCCAAGAGATGGCTGGATGACGGGGTTGCACTACCGGACTGGAATTCCAGTTGGCAAAGTGAGATTAGGAATTGAGCTAACGGTATTGCTCACTGGCTGGATCTTGGGCGGAACCGTGGGAATTGGAACAGCAATTTTTGCACTTTTTATTGGTCAAGCTATTGCTATCTCACTGGGGATAGTTAGTCGAAAAAAGCATATCTAATTTAGATCTGTTAAAGGCTCTGGATTGAGCTGCTCCTCAATACTAAGTTCTGGATCTAATCTTGTCACTTCCTTAGCAACTTGAAAAGCAATATTTGCACCATAACCTTTGCGGGCTAGAGCGGAAACAATCTTTCGCAAGGTGGCTTCAGGGCTTTGATCAACACAGGATTTAAGCTTTCGAATAGCAATCTTTCTAGCGGCAATTAGCTCTTGCTCAGCGGTAATGACGCTTACCGCTTCATCTATAAGAGAACGATCTATGCCTTTTTGTTGCAGTTCATAGGCAATAGCTCGTGGTGCTAAACCTTTATAGGTGTGCCTAGAGCCGGTCCACATGCTGGCAAAGAGTTCGTCATTGATGAGGCCAATTTCGGTAAACCGATCAAGCACCTCGATTGCTATCTCTTCAGGCACGTTCTTCTTTTTAAGGTCTTTAAACAGTTCACTTCTGGTGCGTGGAGCATGCGTTAGTTTGCGTAACACAATCGCCCGAGCTACTGACTTTGGGTCAGTCTCGGGCGATTGAGTTTCGACAGGGAGTGTCATTTAAAGATCTGCTACCACCTCAAGGCTTGGTTTGCCACCTTCACCGATTCCAAGTTGATCAAGAATTTTCTTCTCAATCTCGTTTGCTAAATCAGCGTTATCAATTAGGAACTGGCGGGCATTCTCTTTACCTTGCCCTAGTTGATCACCCTCATATGTGTACCAAGCACCAGACTTCTTAACGATGTTTTGGTCCACTCCCATATCAATTAGGGAGCCTTCGCGAGAGATACCATGTCCATAAAGAATGTCAAACTCTGCTTGCTTGAATGGAGGTGCTACTTTATTTTTTACAACTTTAACTCTAGTTCGGTTACCAACAATATCTGTGCCATCTTTTAATGCTTCAATTCTTCTAATATCTAAGCGAACTGATGCATAGAACTTAAGTGCCTTGCCACCAGTAGTTGTTTCTGGCGAACCAAACATCACACCGATTTTGTCACGGAGCTGGTTAATGAAAACCATCGTTGTGCCAGAAGTGCTAAGCGCCCCAGTTAGCTTGCGAAGTGCTTGTGACATTAGTCGAGC
>DBCL01000014.1:176537-197069 GCA_002293025.1 Actinobacteria bacterium UBA959 | reverse complement strand
ATAACGATGATTGAGATTGCGCCCGATCGAACCAACATATCTGCAATTTCTAGCGCCTGCTCTCCTGTGTCTGGCTGACTAACTAGCAGCGCATCGATATCAACACCAAGTTTTTGAGCATAGTCAGGATCTAGGGCGTGCTCAGCATCAATAAATGCTGCGATTCCGCCAGCGCGTTGAGCATTTGCAATTGCATGTAATGCCAAAGTAGTTTTACCAGAAGATTCTGGACCGTAAATTTCGATTACGCGTCCTTTTGGTAATCCGCCGACACCAAGGGCAACATCTAGTGCTACCGAGCCGGTTGGAATAACTTGAACAGGTGGGCGGTTTTCATCACCCAGGCGCATTACCGAGCCCTTACCGAACTGACGTTCAATCTGCGCTAATGCGGTATCTAAAGCCTTCTCGCGGTCATTGCTAGCGGCCATCTCACTCCTTGGTCGTTTGGTAGTCACTGGAGCACCGTAGGTAACTGCACTGACATCTGCCACCAACCCTTCAAATTCTGGGTTTTAAGCAGATAGGAGGAAGATACTCGAACAAGTGTTCGATTTGCTACTGGGGTGGGGTGTGTCGCAGGGTTATTGGGGCCAGCCCTCTCGCTCGGCTACTGCTCGCCACACCTGATGGGTCTCAATTCCACGCTCAAAGGCCTGGTAAATGGTCAATCCTAGATCTTCGATTACTTGGTCACGAGCAAAAGAATCGGCATAAGCATCACCTAACTGATCTTGGAGACGCTCCCAAAAATCTGAAAATCTCAAGCAGCTCTATTCGTGGCAACTGGATGCAAGTTGATCACATTGGCCGCAGGCTCAGCAACCGTAAGTAGCTGACCCACAGAGTTGATCAAGATAGAGACTTTCAGGTCCAACGAGTCGCAAATTGCAGCCAACATCTCAGAAGATGGCTCTTTAACTCCACGCTCAATCTCGGATAAGTAACCGAGAGAGACGCTGGCAGCCTTGGAGACATCGCGCAGGGTGCGCCCTTGTGACAGCCTGTTACGGCGTAATTCGTCACCGATCGCGGTTCTTAAAAGCATTCCAACCTCCGGGGGAAGAAGTTCTCCAACTCTAAACCCACAGCCTGGGTTTAGCACCTGTTACTTACCTGAATGTTTCCATAATAGTTCTAAGGCTGCCAAAACTGCTTGGCTTCTAATTTCAGCTCGACTGCCAATGACTTGAAGTTTTTGCGCAAACTCAACCCCTGGGCCACTAATAGCTACGAAGACTTCTCCGACTGGGCTTTGGCCTACTGGATCTGGGCCAGCAACGCCCGTTGTGCTCAAACCAAAAGTTGCTTCAAACCTGGTAGCCACTAACTTGGCCATAGCCAGTGCCGTTTGTGCACTAACTGCGCCTTGATCATTGAGCAAATTTGCTGGTAAGCCTAAAACGTTTACCTTGCTGGAGTCACTGTATGAAACGATTCCACCTAAAAATACTTTTGATGCTCCAGGCACAGTAACCAACGCGTCAGCCAACAGTCCTCCAGTTAAGGATTCAGCAACAGCGATTGTCTGGCTGTTTGCTGTGAGTTGGCTTATTAGCGCTTCAACATTCATGCTGATTGCCTTTTCATCTTCCAGATAATTTCTAGATATCTAATTCCAGTAGTTATTGTAAGTGCGGTGGCTAGATAGAGCATGATTTCTGGAATAGGTGAGATTGAAACAGGCATCAAGAAGAAGAGCAGGGAGAAACCTTGAAGCATTGTCTTGGCCTTGCCGCCTCGATCTGCTGGAAGAACCCCTTGATCTAACACCCAAAACCTTGCCAAGGTGACCAGAATTTCTCTAGTCAAGATCACAACTGCAATCCAGGTTGGCACTAAATCATCTATGGCTAGTAACACAAGTGCTGTGCCAATTACTAACTTATCAGCAATAGGGTCGGCCAGTTTGCCAAACTCAGAGACTATTGAATATCTGCGAGCAACTAAACCATCTACATAGTCTGAAAAACCTGCGATAAAAAAGAAGGTGAAGCACAGCCAACTTCCAGCTGGCTGGTAGTAATACGTATAGACAATCACTGGCACTAGCAACAAGCGCAGCAGTGTGAGCAGGTTTGGAATGTGTTTTATCAAATCAACTCCACAACTAAATCAGCACCATAAGAGTCGATCACCCGAGCCAGATACCTATCGCCAACTTGAAGTTGCAGATTAGTTTCAATTAGGCAGCTTCCATCAGTTTCTGGGCCTTGATGGTCAGCTCTGGCTTCAATTTCAGGGTGGATGCTATCTACTACTACGTAGGTTTCAGTTCCGATTCGAGCCTGAGCGCGTTGACTTACCAGCTCATCCGCCACAGAAGACAGATGTGATACTCGTTGATTAATCTCGAATTCTGGCAGCTGGTCTGCGAAGTCTGCGGCTTCGGTGCCATCTTCAATCGAAAATCCGAACACCCCAACCGCGTCTAGCTGAGCTTGATTTAAGAAATCTTCCAGCATTTCAAAATCGGCCTGAGTCTCACCTGGGAATCCAACAATAAAATTACTTCGAATGCCCGCTTCTGGAGAGAGTTTTCGAATCTCGGTAATTAAGTTCATAAAATCTTGAGTTCCACCAAAGCGTTTCATTCGCCTTAACAAGGTTGGGCTAGCGTGCTGGAATGATAAATCAAAGTACGGAACAACCCCTGGGGTATTACATATCGTTTGGATCAGTGTTGGTCGCATCTCGGCAGGCTGCAGATAAGTGACTCTAACTCGGTCAATGCCTTTAATTTCAGCAAGTCTAGGTAGTAGCAATTCCAAGGCCTGGTTGTTCCCCAGGTCCTTACCAAATGATGTTGAATTCTCACTAACTAGCACTAATTCTTTAACGCCGTGATCAGCCAGCCAGGATGCCTCTTGCAAAATGTCCTGCGGGTCTCGCGAGATAAATGAGCCTCTAAATCTAGGAATAGCACAAAAAGTGCATCGTCGATCGCAACCTGATGCAATCTTTAAAGATGCAAAGGGTTCGTTTTTTAATCGCTTTCGCAGCACTTTGGGTCCACCCAATGTTTGGCTAATGGCGTGGCCTGGTTGATTCAAATTAAAAGCTGGGCGATCAACTGGACTTAAAGGAAGTAAGTTTCGGCGATCTTTAGGAGTAGGGGCCATCATCTGCTCCCCTGCCAAAATTCTCTTTAACCTATCTGCGATCTCTGGGTAATCATCAAAACCTAAAACAGCTGCAGCTTCTGGTAATTCTTTTGCAAGTTCAGTGCCATAGCGCTCAGCCATGCAACCCACAGCTACTACCGGGACACCTGTTTCGTGCGCCGCCAAGATCGTGTCAATCGAATCTTTTTTAGCCTGCTCAATGAATCCACACGTATTGATCACAATTAGTGCTGGTTGTTCGTGGTCTTGGACTAACTCAAACCCATCCGCATCCAGTCTGGCAGCTAATTCCTCAGAGTCAACGTCATTGCGAGCACAGCCCAAAGTGGTTAGAAGTACTTTGATGGGTGCAGTGGTGGTCACTGCCCAAGACTAGTTGAACCGAATTTAGTAGAGGGTGGTTTGTCCAGGAATGATGCTGGTGCGCAGTACTTGGCCCTTTGAGCCTGCCACACCAACTTCTACCCCGTTTATGGTCAAACTGGCCGCACCCGAATTACCAATAACAACACTTAACTTGTCAGAATCTATGAACTCTTTGAAATCACCCTTAGTTAAGGTTCCTTGAAAGATCGTCGCTCCAACTGAATCAGAAACACGAAGCCAGGAATAACTCTCAACTATTTCAATTCTGATAGTTGCTTGATCTACTGCCTGCGCCGTTACATCTCCAACCTCCGGCGAAGCAGTTATTGGTGCTGCTGGCGAAGTGGTAGTTGGCTTTGGTGGAGCAGTTGGTGCAAGTTGTTCGGTAACAACAACTTGCTCAACGCCTTGGTTACCACCGATAGTTACAACTGCAACCATAGCCACTACTACAACAGTGGCAATAGCTAAAATAGAAGACCAATTGGGTCCGGAGCCAATTGGTCTAATTCTAATTTTTGGTGACGCCTCATCTAGAGTTAGAAAATTTGAACTAGTAGAACCTGAGCCATCTACCAGATTAATCCCTAAGTATTTGGCATACATTCTTTGATGTGCACGTCCATAAGCTTCACCACCACAAATTTCAAAATCATCAACTTCAAGTGCTGAAATCAAAGTGGCTCTTAATCTAATAGCAGTTGCCACTTCTTGAATTGATATTTGTTGACTGATTCTGGCATCACGAAGTTGCTGTCCGATAGACATAAGGCAACTCCAAGCCGTTGGGGGGAGGACCAACACCACAAGGTTACCCCCAGGGTGAACTTGGGAAAACTGGCTATTTGTCCCCTAGTCCCCTTACCCCCTCATAAGACCTGAAGGTTGAGAACTTAGTTTGCTAAAAAGTTATCTATTCGTTTCTTAAATTTCCCAATACCTGCCCTAATTCTTCGGCTGGAACCAGCACCTCCCGAGCTTTACTGCCCTCTGATGGACCCACAATGCCTCTTGATTCCATCAAATCCATTAGCCGGCCGGCCTTCGCAAAACCAACTCGCAGCTTTCTTTGGAGCATAGATACTGAACCAAATTGAGTGGAGATCACTAACTCAACTGCTGCTAGTAATTCTTCAAGATCATCTCCAATATCGGATTCAGTGGCTCGAGAAGACGTTATGGTCACCTTGAGGACATCATCTCTAAACTCTGGTTCTGCTTGAGCCTTGCAATGATCAACCACAGATTTAATCTCTGACTCAGAAACAAATGCTCCTTGAACTCTAACTGGTTTGCTTGCTCCAGATGGCAGGAATAAACCATCACCTTGACCTACTAATTTCTCAGCACCTGCTTGATCTAAAATTACACGTGAGTCTGCAAGAGATGCTGTGGAGAAAGCAAAGCGACTAGGCACATTTGCTTTAATCAGTCCTGTAACCACATCAACGCTTGGTCTCTGGGTTGCAAGCACTAAATGGATTCCAGCAGCTCGCGCAAGTTGAGTGATCCGAACAATGGCATCTTCAACATCCCTTGGGGCCACAATCATCATATCGGCTAACTCATCAACTACTACCAATAGATACGGGAATGGTTCTATCTCATCTTCATCGCTACCAAACGCTAGTTGTAATTTTCCAGAAGCGATCGCTTTGTTGTAGTCATCGATATGTCTAAAGCCATGTGCTGCTAAACGGTCGTATCTGTGCTCCATCTCCTTGACCACCCAACCTAATGCAGCTGCAGCTTGCTTGGCATTAGTGATGATTGGGGTGATTAAATGAGGAATACCTTGAAAGGCTGCTAATTCAACTCGCTTTGGATCAATTAAAACTAAGCGCACTTGCTGTGGGGTAGCTCGCATAAGAATTGAAGTCACCATGCTGTTCACAAATGATGACTTACCAGCTCCAGTTGCCCCAGCTACGAGTAGATGGGGCATTTTGGAAAGGTTGGCGCAGAGCGCCAAACCTTCCACGTCTTTTCCAACACCAACCAAAAGTGGGTGTGCATCTTCAGTTGCAACTTTGCTTCTAAGTAAATCTCCTAAGGCAACTAGATCTCGATCCGTGTTGGGAATCTCGATTCCAATAGCAGATTTGCCAGGAATTGGTGACAAGATTCGAACCTCAGCGGACGCAACTGCATAAGAAATGTTTTTAGACAGTGCAGTGACACGCTCGACCTTGGTGCCTACTCCTAACTCAATTTCATACCGGGTAACAGTTGGGCCACGCATGTATCCTGTAACCGTTGCATCAATGTCAAATTCTTCAAATACTCCCGTTAATGCATCCATTACGTCTTCGTTTGCCTGCGAGTTCTTTTTAGACGGGGCGGCTGGCTTCAATAGCTCCATAGGTGGGAGTTGGTAATTGGCAGTCTTTTTAGGTTTTGCAATAGCTGGTTTGCTCGCTATCGGTTTGGGCGCAACCGCTTGGGTGACAGCATCTGATGGCAGGTCTAAGTCTCTTAGTACTGGAATCTCAGTGGTTATCTCACCTTCAAATTCTTCATCATCTTCGAACTCTTCTTCCTCTTCTTCTTCGTCGTCTTCGTCGTCTGGCGCATCAACAAGTAAAACCGAATCAAATGGCTTGATTCGGTCATCCTCTTCCTCTTCTTCGATAGCTGTTGATTTATGAAATCCAAGCGAGCTTGCTAATGATCCAAAAGCATCACTGATTCGAGTGCGAAGTGATGCTCGTTCTAGAATTTCTCCTGTTTCTGGATCAACATCATCAAATTCTTCAAAATCTGATTCTATGTCTTCAGTATCTGCCCTGCGTGCAAATTTAGATTTGATCCAGCTAAAACCTAGACCAACAGCACCAATTAAGTTCATAAATTTCTGAGGAATAGTCGATACAGGTGTTTTAGAAACAATCAAGAAGCCAAAGAAGGAAACTAAGAACAAAATCATGGCAGTGACAGTTCCGCCAATCAGTTCAGTTCCTAAGAAAGCAGCAGCCCAGCCAACCCAGCCCCCAGCATTGCGCATATCGGTAGCACCTTCGGTAAAGAATGGGTTGCCTTGAGAAATATGCCAAATACCTAGAACCCCAATAACCAACAAAATCACACCGATCAAAATTCGGGTGCCTTCACCTTCATCTGCTGGTCTTCTAAAAGTTTGCCAAGCGGCGTAGAAGCAAACACCTGGAACAACCACATCTAAAGAGCCAACTGCACCTGTGACAGTTAGCTCAATGAAATCTGCAAGGAGTCCCTGCACTCCAAACCAAAGGGCTGCACTTGTAACAATTGCTGCAGCCAGGAGTAACAAACCGAAACCATCTCGTCGATGTTCGTGAGGCAGATCCTTGGCAGAATCACCGATAGCTCTCGATGCTTTTCCTAGTGTTCGGCCAATAAAAGCCCAGACAAATGCCACAGCCCTAGTGATCGCGGTGATTATGCGCGAAAAAATCCCAGCCCCGCGCGATTTGGCTCTTTTGGGCGCAGGGGAAGTGCGTGCCGCCATGGTTCTAGGTTAGGTCGAAAAGCCTTATTCATAGGGGATTTACACCACCTTCAAGCCGTGTCGGAATGAAGCGGTTTAAGCCTCAACCACTACTGGCACAATCATTGGCCTTCTTGAGTGCCTAGACGCAACCCATTTACCAGTGGTTCGTCTAACAAGTTGAGCCAAAGTTCTAGCTTCTATGGTTCCTGCCGCTAAGGCTGTTTCCAAGACTGCAACTATTTGTGGAATCACATCGTCAAAAACCGAGTCATCTTCAGCAAATCCTCGAGCATGTAATTCTGGGCCAGCGATCACTTTACCTGCCACTAAGTCAACTGCCACAAAGATTGATATGAAACCTTCTTCGCCCAGAATTCTTCTATCGGTTAGTGAGGTTTCGGCTAATTCACCAACGCTGGACCCATCGACAAAAACCATCCCCACATCAACTTGACCCACTATCTCGGGACCAGACTTTTTAAGGTCAATAACTGCTCCGTTGTCAGCCACAATAATGCGAGATTCAGTTACGCCTATAGATGTGGCCAGTTTTCGATTGGCAACTTGATGTCTGTGCTCGCCATGAACTGCCATCACGTTTTTGGGTCTAACCACTTGCATCAACTCAATAAGCTCTCCAGCACTGCCATGCCCAGAAACATGCACCTCAGCATTACCTTTGTGAATTACTTCTGCACCTTGCCTGATCAACTTATTAATGATGTTGTTAACCGCAGTTTCATTACCTGGAACTAAAGATGATGCCAAAATAACTGTGTCTCCTGGGCTTATTGATAACTTGTGATCCCTATTGGCAATTCTGGATAAGGCGGCAAGTGGCTCGCCTTGGGATCCAGTGCAGATGACAATAACTTTATTATCAGGTAGCGAGTCCACATCATCGATATTGATTAGAGTTTCAGTTCTAGCCTTCAAATATCCTAATTCTCGAGCGATACGCTGAGTATTTACCATTGATCTTCCAAGTAGTGCTACGTTGCGACCGTTTTTCTCAGCAGCATTGATAATTTGTTGAACTCGATGAATGTGAGATGCAAAAGAAGCAACAATGATTCGCCCTGGAGCTGTGGCTACTAAATCATTTAAAACTGGCGCCAAAGTGCGCTCCGATTCAACAACACCTGGGTATTCAGCTCCAGTGGAATCAATCATTAGTAAATCAACACCAAGATCGCCAGCTTTAGTTAAAAACTCGATATCAGTTACCCGACCATCTAGTGGGGTTGGATCATTTTTGTAGTCGCCAGAGTGAACGATGTTTCCACCAACGGTTTTGATGAATAGGCCATATGCATCTGGAATTGAGTGAGTTACCGCTAAGAATTGAACCTCAAATTCACCGGCTCTGATTATCTCGCGATCGCTGACTGGAATTAAGTTGCCACTAATTCGAAATTCTTTCAATTTGTTGGCAATTAAAGCCAAGGTGAGCCGTCCGCTATAGATTGGAATATCTGGCCGCTCACGCAACAAGTATGGGATTGCTCCAATGTGGTCTTCGTGACCATGCGTAATTACCATGGCTGAGATTTGGTCTAGACGATCACGAATTGGCTCAAAATCTGGAAGGATTAAATCGACACCTGGCTGAGTTTCATCTGGGAAGAGCACGCCACAATCAACAATCAATAGTTCTTTATTGATTTCGAGCACTGCCATATTGCGGCCAATCTCACCTAGGCCACCTAACTGAACAATACGTAACACATTCGCTGGTGCAGCTGGTAACTGCGCTCCAGCGTTTAGGTCTATCACAAAGATATGCCACCTTCAGTCAAGCCACGTTTTAATTCAGTAATCTGCTTCTCATTGGCAGGAACTAACGGCAGACGAACAACATTCTTAAGGTGACCTTGCAGGGAAAGTGCAGCCTTCACGGCCATCACTCCAGGAATCGTGGACATAACCGACGTATAGACTGGGACTAAATCTTGGTTAAGTTTCAATGCTGTTTCAACATTACCTGAAACAAATGCGTCGCGCATTTGTTTCAATCGATCAGCAACTAGATGTCCACAAACCGAAACAAATCCATGAGCACCGATTGACAGCATTGGCAGATTCAAAATATCGTCACCTGAAAACCACTGTAAGCCAGAATTTCTAATCATCTCTGTGCTAAATGCCAAATCTGCTCGTGCATCTTTGTTGGCCAAAATCAGCGGGTGTTCTGCCAAGCGCATCATTACATCTTTAGGAATAGCAATAGCTGATCTTCCTGGGATGTCATAGATCATCACTGGAAGATCAGTAGCCTCAGTTACTGCAATAAAGTGGGCATAGAGTCCATCTGCAGATGGTTTGTTGTAATAAGGTGTAACAATCAGTGAGGCATCAGCACCAACACGTTTGGCATCTTTGGCCAATCGAATTGAGTGAGCAGTGTCGTTGCTACCAACTCCAGCAATGACTTTAGCTTTGCCACCTACAGCATTGATGACTTCTTGTAGAACAGTTAATTTCTCATCATCGTCGACAGTTGCTGATTCGCCAGTGGTTCCATTTACCACAATACCGTCATTGCCAAGGTTCACTAAGTGATTAGCTAATGGAGCAATTGCGGCAACATCTAGTTTTCCATCAACCCCAAAAGGGGTCACCATTGCCGTGATTACTGTGCCGAAAGTCATAGCCTTAGAGTAACCAAAAGCGGCTTAAGGAGCCACTCTTCCGTTACCGATGAATGCCTTATGCGTCTGTGGCATCAACTTTTGGAAAACTTCTTCGTATTTTTCAGCCACCATCTCAATTTCACGTTGTGGGTATGAAGGAAAGTGTGAACCCTCTACCCCACGACGAAGTGACAGGAAGTTCATCATGGCGCGTGCATTCATGGTCACATAAGCCGAGGAATAAGTAGTAACTGGTAAGACTCCACGCGCAACCTCTCTAGCAACGCCGGCAGCTAGCATTTTTTCGTATTGTTCATAGGCTTGTTTGCAGGATTCCTTGAATGCTTGATCAGTAATTTGGTGTTGCTGTTGATCACCAAGTTCAAATGTATAGGCACCAGCTTTACCAATTTGAACTAGTTTGCGCTCATCATTTGGTACGTAGAAGACTGGGTTTAAGACACGGTATCTACCGCTTTCTTCGTTATAAGAAGCCATTCGGTGACGCATATGTTCACGCCAAACAAAAATTGGAGCGCGCACATAGAAGGTCATAACTGAATGCTCAAAAGGTGATCCATGACGCTCACGCATTAAGAAGTTAATCAAACCAAATAAGGCTGACTCGGTGTCCTCTGTAGTTTCTCGTGTGCGCTCGCCTTGAGTACTAACTCTGGCAGCAAACACCACATCACTATCTGAAGCACTTGACTTAACCAACTCAACATCAACGTCAGATCTAAATTCGATTTCCACTTGAAATTCCTCCGATTACCTTTTCAAACCCTAGTGCGTGATCTACGGACAGGGAGAAAGGTTTCGGCCGTGTCGAATAGATAGGGTGCAACCTATGTCACTTACCCCGGTTCTGAGGCGCCAAATCAGCCTGGAGGCAATCTCGATTGGACTTGCTACCGGCGCATACGGGATCTCTTTTGGAGCAATTGCCGCCAGCTCAGGCTTCTCGATACTCCAAACCCAGGTACTGTCTTTACTACTATTTACTGGTGCAAGTCAGTTTGCTTATGTTGGTGTTTTGGGTGCTGGTGGATCAGTTCTTTCAGGATTAGCAACTGCTTCATTACTTGGTGTTCGAAATGGTTTATACGGGATGCGGATTGCACAATTAACCAAACCTGCTGGATGGCAAAAACTATTTTTCGCCCAAATTACTATCGATGAAAGCACAGCGCTTGCCAACAAATATGATCAAAGCCAAGACACAGCCAGATGGGCTTTCCTAGCAGCTGGACTTTCTGTTTATGTGTTTTGGAATATCGCAACTCTCACCGGTGCACTCTTGGCTACTTCCGTTGGAGACCCTAAAACTTTTGGTTTAGACGCAGCTATCGGTGCTGGATTTTTTGCACTTGTGGCACCCAGACTTAATTCAAGACTTAACAAGCTACTTGCTTTAGCGGCAGTGCTAGTTGCCTTAGCCTTAACGCCACTCTTAACTGCAGGTTTACCAGTTCTAGCGACTGCTCTACTAGCAATTGTGTTAGCTAAGAGGGCTGACTAATGAGTTGGTTGGGAGTTCTTTTAGTTGCTTTAATTGCATACTCCACTAAATTGGCTGGAATTATCATTCCAAACTCAATCTTGGAAAGACCCTATGTTTCAAAGCTTGCAGTATTGCTACCGGTAGCGCTGCTGTCAGCACTAACAGCAATTCAAGTTTTTGGGTCAGGGCAATCATTGGTAATTGATGCCAGATTTGCGGGCCTGAGCGCAGGTGTTGTGGCTTACTTTTTAAAGGCACCGTTCATATTGATAGTTTTAGTAGCTGCTTTGACTGCAGCTTTACTTCGCTTTTTCTTTGGAGTTAATTAAGTTTCAAGAAATGCTCAAGCCCAACAGTTAGTCCTGGGTGCTTAGCAATTTCTTTTATGGCAAGCTCTACTCCCGGCATGAAGCTGCTTCGATCTAGAGAATCGTGACGAATTGTTAAGGTCTCGCCAATCCCGCCAAAGATCACCTCTTGGTGGGCAACCATTCCTTCAATGCGCAGCGAGTGCACCGGCACTGAATCCACATCTGCACCTCTGGCACCAGGAAGACCAGAACTAGTTTGATCTTTCTTGAATTCTTTATTCGCAGCTTTACGAGCTTTGGCAATGAGGGAAGCGGTTCGAGCAGCAGTGCCACTTGGCGCATCGACTTTACGTGGATGGTGATACTCAATCACTTCGGCACTTTCAAAGTGTGCAGCAGCCTGTTGAGCAAACTGCATCATCAAAACTGCTCCTACAGCAAAGTTTGGTGCAATCAAAACAGAAGCTTTACTTGCTTTAAGCATCTGCTCTATTTTTTGAATGCGGGCATCATCAAATCCAGTTGTTCCTACGACTGCATGAATCCCATTATTGATCAAGAATTCAAGGTTTTGCATCACAACCTCGGGGGTGGTGAAATCAACAACAACTTCGGCACCAACAAGTTGGTTGAGGTCATCACCTTGATCAACGCTGGCTACCAATTCCAAGTTCTTAGCTTGAGACACCATCTGAACAACAGCTTGCCCCATGCGCCCTTTGGCACCTAGCACGCCAACCTTGATCTCAGCCATCGAAGATCCCCTTGCCTTAAATCAACATCGAAATATTAGGCCTAAGCGTAACTGGAAAGTGAAACCTGCCCAACACCACCAACAAAATATAAAGACCACCTAAACCAGTTATAGGTTTAGGTGGTCTTTATAGACTTAATTTGTTTATTCAGCCGGAGTAGATTCATCCAAAATTGGCTCAAGTGAAATCTTGCCTCTTGGATCAATCTCTGCAATTCGCACTTGAACTTTTTGGCCCACGGAGAGGACATCTTCTACGTTCTCTACTCGCTTGCCACCTGCAAGTTTGCGCACCTGGGAAACATGCAGCAATCCATCTTTTCCTGGGGAAAGTGAGATGAAAGCTCCAAATTGAGCAATCTTCACAACAGTTCCTAGGTAGTTTTCGCCAACTTCTGGCATTGATGGGTTTGCAATGCTGTTAATTGCGGCAACTGCAGCATCGGCTGCCTCGCCCGATGTAGCGCCTACATAGACAGTTCCGTCATCTTCCAAAGTAATAGATGCACCAGTATCAGCTTGGATCTGGTTAATCATCTTGCCCTTTGGACCAATAACTTCACCAATCTTGTCTACGGGAATCTTGATTGTAATAATTCGAGGTGCAAGTGTGCTCATTTCATCAGGAGCACTAATTGCATCTTCCATTACCTTCAGGATTGCCAGACGAGCATCCTTGGCTTGACCCAATGCTGACTGCAGAACAGTTGCTGGAATTCCATCTAATTTAGTATCTAGTTGTAGTGCGGTGACCATGTCTTTAGTTCCAGCAACCTTGAAATCCATGTCACCAAATGCATCTTCAGCACCCAAGATGTCAGTTAGGGCTACGTATCGAGTTTCGCCATCAACTTGATCACTGATTAATCCCATGGCAATACCGCCAACCATGGCGCGCAATGGCACACCGGCTGCTAGTAGTGACATAGAAGCTGCACATACAGAACCCATTGAAGTTGATCCATTTGAACCAATCGCTTCTGAAACTTGGCGAATGGCATATGGGAACTCTTCCCGGGTTGGCAGAACTGGGATTAGGGCTCGTTCAGCAAGAGCTCCATGCCCAATTTCACGACGCTTTGGTGTGCCAACTCGACCAACCTCACCTGTTGAATAAGGAGGCATGTTGTAGTTGTGCATATAACGCTTTGGGTCACTAGCAACTAAGTTGTCAGTTTTTTGTTCCATGGTCAACATGTTCAAGGTGGTAACACCAAGAACTTGCGTTTCGCCGCGCTCGAATAGAGCCGACCCGTGCGCTCTTGGAACCACATGAACTTCACCGGAGATTTGGCGAAGATCACTAATTGCACGGCCGTCAATTCGTATTTGATCGCGAAGGACTCTTTGTCGAATGATCTTTTTTGTCAGTGACTTAATCGCAGCTTTGATTTCGCCTCCACGCTCAGCGAATGCATCGGCCATCTCAGACTTGACACGATCAGTTATCTCAGCTGTGGCTGCTTCTCGGTCTGCTTTGGAAATGATGGTCATTGCAGATGTCAGATCAGTTTTAGCAATTCTTTCTACCTCAGCCATCACGTCATCTTGATAATCCACAAATATCTCAAACTCGGCAACAGGTTTAGCTGCCTTGCTGGCCAGCTCAGATTGTGCCTTGCAGATTTGAGTAATAAAAGGTTTTGCAGCGTCCAAACCTGCAGATACGATCTGCTCAGTTGGGGCAACTCCACCATTCTTTATTAATTCAAAAGTGGTGGCTGGGGCTTCCGCTTCAACCATCATTACCGCAACTTCACCTTCTGGTGTTACTCGTCCAGCAACGACCATGTCAAAGGTGGCTTTCTTGAGTTCTTCATTGGTTGGGAAAGCAACCCAGTTGCCTTCAATTAATGCAATTCGAACACCCGCGATTGGACCAGAAAATGGAACTCCAGCCAACATCGTTGACATGGAAGCTGCATTTATTGCCAATACGTCATAAAGATGCTCTGGGTGCAGGGACAAAACTGTCACTACAACCTGTATTTCGTTTCGCAAGCCATCAGCAAATGATGGACGTAGCGGACGATCAATTAGTCGACAAGCAAGAATTGCATCTTCAGTCGGACGACCTTCTCTTCTAAAGAAGGAGCCCGGAATCTTGCCAACTGCATACATTCTTTCCTCGACATCAATTGTCAAAGGGAAGAAATCTAGATCAGCCTTTGGGTTCTTTGAAGCGGTTGTTGTTGATAGCAACATAGTTTCATCATCAAGATAAACAGTCGCTGAACCTCCAGCAAGTCTTGCTAGACGTCCTGTTTCAAATACGATCTCACGATCTTTATATCCGCCACCATTTTTAATTACGGTGCGCGAAGTTGTGCCTTCTGGGGCCATTACTACTCCATATATTTAAGGAGAGCTCCCGCGGTTTACCCGGTCTTCGATCGAGAGTCGCGGCTACCTTTAGCCGAAACCCACCACCGAGGACCGTCATCTTTTTGCGGTCACTCTCTCGTGTTTTTAGTTTTAGCGGCGAATGCCCAAACGAGCAATCACAGCTCGGTAACGCTCAATATCTTTTCTGCTCAAGTAATCAAGCAAACGACGACGACGACCAACAATTAGCAGCAAACCTCTACGACCATGGTGGTCTTGTGGGTGTGATTGCAAATGTTCAGTGATCTCGGTAATTCTTTGAGTCAGCAATGCAATTTGAACCTCAGGAGATCCAGTGTCATCTTTTGACTGTGCAAAATCCTTGATTACGGATTCTTTAGTTTTAGCGTCAGACATGTTTTAGTTACCTTCCGGGCGCGGGACCTAATTAATTAGGTCCTATATGTCGGTATCCGGGCGCCCGCCCAGAAACCGTCAATTCCTGTTGGAATCAGGTGGAAGAGTATCAGCCAGGATGGTGGAGGCTTGAGCCCGATCTCTTTCCATGGCTGAGATCAGCGCCGCTTGGCTATCGAAGGCCAACATGGGTCGAATCCGCTCAATAAAGGACAGGCCTAAATTCGTGCCGTAAAGATCTAGCCCACTTTGATCAATTAGGTGTGCTTCAACTCGAGGTTCTGTTCCACCAAAGGTGATGTTGGCTCCAACCGAAACAACTGCTGGTGCAATCTCATTAGCTAGCAACGCAAATGCCGCGTAGACCCCTGATTGTGGAATCAATAAGTCTGAATCAATTTTTAGATTAGCCGTTGGAAAGCCAAGTTCCCGTCCTCGCTGATCCCCTTGCACAACTTCTCCAAAAACTGTGTAGGGGCGGCCGAGCATTAGTGCTGTTTCATCCATCAAACCATTTTTGATAGCTTGTCGAATTCGAGTGGATGAAATGCGCCCACCATTGAATTCAATGTGCGGAACACTTGTTACTGCAATCCCTGCGTCTTGAATGTCTTGAGCAGTGCCTTGTGCCTTAAACCCAAATCGATATCCCTCCCCTACCACCACTGCCACTGCGCTTAACTCTTCCTGCAGTACTTGTGCGATAAATTCCTCGGGCAACTGATGCATCATCTTTTCGTTGAAATTTAAGACTATAACTCGATCAGCACCAAACTCAATTAGCAGTTGTTTGCGCTGCTCAAGTGTGCACAAAAGTTCTGGTTGACTTTTTTGCAGCACAGTTGCCGGGTGTGGGTCAAAGCTGACAACTACAACCAATGAATCTGACTGCTCTGCTATTTGAACGGCTTGCTTGATTAGTTGTTGATGCCCTAGATGAACACCATCCAGCACGCCAAGAATCGCAACTGAAGTCTTAGGCACTTAGATCATCTCTTGTTAAGAAGACATTATCTGGTTGAAAGACTCCTGCATCTTGCTTTCCAATTGCTACTAATCTGCCAGCGGTATCTAAAAGAGCAAGTTTGTCACCTTCAGGTGCCTGTATGTGTATTGCTCGTCCGTGCGCTATGTCTTTAACAAATCCATCATTTATCTCATGAGTTGGTAATATTCGAACTGCAATATCGCCCAGCTTGTGAAACTTCATCTGAGCAACATCTTCTAAGTCACTTGCGTCGGACAAATCAAATCCGCCTGCTTGGGTTCTTCTTAGCGTAAAAACTGACCCACCAACACCCAGGGCTGTGCCTAGGTCGCGCGCGATGGCTCGCACATATGTCCCAGAGCTACAGTGCACATGTACCGTGATATCAGTAACTTGCAGACCATCTATATTTTTATGCTCTAAATCAAGCATGATTAGTTCATGAACTGTTACAGGCCTTGCTGGTAAATCAACTACTTCTCCAGCTCTGACAAGATCATGAGCCCGCCGACCATTGACTTTAATTGCACTGACGCTGCTGGGTTTTTGCATGATTGGGCCTCGGAAAGCACTCAATGCTGCTTCAATTTCTGATCTTGTTAATTGATTGTCTTTAGTAAAAGTAATAGTTCCATCGTGATCATCACTATCGGTTGCGACCCCTAATCTAATTATGGACTCGTACTTCTTACTATCTGCCACGAAGTACTGCATAAAGCGGGTTCCACGATTAATTCCTAGAACTAAAACACCAGAAGCCTGCGGATCCAATGTGCCAGCATGACCAATCTTTTTGGTATTCAGGCTTTTTCTTAATTTGGCTACTACGTCATGTGATGTGATTCCTAATGGTTTATCAATTACCGCAATCGCATCGAAAGTAGTCATCTTGAGCAACTACACCGCTTTAGGGTTGTTATCAGTGCGGTACGGATTTGAATCGCCAGCCCAAGTAGCCCCGGTTGCAATTTCATGCACCTGATCATCAGCTAATTTGGCTTTGTGCAACAACTCTTCAATCCGAGCTGCACCCTCTGGAATGGCATCCAAAATGAATTCCAGAGAAGGGGTGAATTTGATCCCCAACTGCTTTCCCACTTCAGAGCGAATCATGCCTCTGGCTGAATCTAGAGCAGCTTTAGTTCCCGAGCGCGCATGTTCATCACCGTAAACTGTGTAAAAAACTGATGCTTCTCGAAGGTCACCAGTAACGCGCACTTCAGTAATTGTCACAAAACCAATGCGCGGATCTTTGATTTTGAACTCAATCATCGACGCCACAATCTCTCGAATGCGGTCGGCTACTTTTTTAGCTCTGGCCTCTCCCATTTAAACACGAGCCTTCTCTCTTAGCTCATAGGTTTGAATGGTGTCATCAACCTTAACGTCGTTAAAGTTATTGAATGAAATACCACATTCAAAGCCTTCGCGAACCTCAGTGGCATCATCTTTCTCTCGACGCAATGAATCAATACTTAGGTTTTGAGCAATCACTGCACCGTCTCGAACGATCCGCGCCTTGCTATTACGCTTAACAGTTCCAGTCTTGATCATGCAGCCAGCAATAATTCCTGCCTTAGAAGATTTAAAGATGTTACGCACTTCGGCAGTGCCCAATTCAATTTCTTCATATATTGGTTTGAGCATGCCTTTAAGAGCCGCTTCAATTTCATCAATTGCTTGATAAATGATTGTGTAGAAGCGAACATCAATTCCAGCTCGATCTGCTTGTTCACGTGCTTGACCTTCAGGTCGAACGTTAAAGCCAATGATTACTGCATCTGATGCACTGGCTAGATCAATGTCATTCTTTGTAATAGCACCGACACCTCGATGAATTACACGTAGTTGAACTTCAGGATTGTGCTCAATCTTGATTAAGGCATCTTCTAGGGCTTCCACTGAACCAGATACGTCGCCCTTGATGATCAAGCGCAGTTCACTAGTTTCGCCATGTTCGATGTTCTTTAAGAAATCTTCCAAAGTTCTGCGGCTTCTATTTTGAGCTAGCAACGCATTGCGTTCTCTAGCCCCTCTAGTTTGAGCAATTTGCCGAGCAGTTCGGTCTTCATCAACTACTAAGAATGAATCTCCAGCACCTGGAACCGAAGAAAGGCCCAACACCTGAACAGCCCTTGATGGTCCAGCTGTTTCCAAAGCATCTCCGTTTTCATCCAACATGGCTCGAACTCGGCCGTAGGCCTCACCCACCACGATGGAATCACCGGCATGCAAAGTTCCACGTTGAATCAAAACTGTGGCAATTGGACCGCGACCTCTATCCAAGTGAGCTTCAATTGCAATACCACTTGCGGTAGCGGTTGCGTTTGCTCGCAAATCAATTGCAGCATCTGCTGTTAGTAGTACTGCATCTAGCAACTTATCTAGATTAATTCCAGAAAGCGCTGATACATCAACAAACATAGTATCTCCACCATATTCTTCAGCTAATAATCCATATTCGGTTAGTTGTCCACGAACCTTGTCTGGAGCAGCCCCTGGTTTATCAATTTTGTTGACTGCAACCACGATTGGCACATTTGCCGCTTGAGCGTGATTAAGCGCTTCAATTGTTTGCGGCTTTACCCCATCATCTGCGGCAACAACCAAGATTGCGATATCGGTGGCTTTAGCACCGCGAGCACGCATAGCGGTAAACGCCTCGTGGCCTGGTGTGTCAATAAAAGTGATTGCTCGGTCAATTCCTTGATGTGGTGTTACCACCTGATAGGCGCCAATATGCTGAGTAATTCCACCGGCTTCGTCTGCAATTACGTTAGTTTTTCGAATCGCATCCAGTAAGCGAGTCTTTCCGTGGTCTACGTGACCCATAACTGTTACCACTGGAGGACGAATTTGAAGGTCATTGTCTTCATCTTGGAAATCCATATCAAGATCAAATGACTCCAACAACTCACGATCTTCATCTTCTGGAGATACAACTTGGACTTCAAAATTCATCTCAGAGCCCAACAAGATCATTAAATCATCGCTTACTGATTGAGTTGCCGTAACCATTTCACCTAAATGAAATAGTGCAGTCACTAAAGCTGCTGGATTAGCACCAATTTTTTCAGCGAAGTCACTCAATGAAGAACCTCTGCGCATTTTGATAACTTGCCCATTACCGCGCGGCAAACTTACGCCACCTAATTCAGGTGCTTCTAAATTATCAAATTCCTCGCGACGAGTTTTCTTTGATTTAGAACTGCGCTTGGACTTGCTACCTTGTTTACCAAAAGCACCACCAACTTGACCGCGACCGCCTGGGCCTGGACGGCCTCCAGGCTTGGCACCACTTGGTCTAACTCCTGGAGCAGAACTTGGTGCACTTGATCCACCAAAACCACCTGGTCTAGAACCAGTGTTTCCACCTGGACGAAAACTGCTAGGTCCACCAGTTCCAAAGTTTCTTGGTCCGCGAGCACCATCTCTATTTGGGGCGCCAGATCCAGGACGTGGTGCGCCAGTTCGTGGTGCACCTTCAGGTCTAGGGCCGCGCGGTCCTGCAGGACGGTTTGATCCTGGAGCAGATGTAAATGGATTATTGCCAGGCCGTGGTGCTGCAGATCTTGGTGAACCAAATGGGTTGTTGCCCGCTCTTGATGCAGGTGGGCGAGGAGCGCTAAATGGATTGTTTCCACCCCGTGCTGCTGGCGGACGAGGAGCAACCTGGCCAGTGCCCGGATTTGCAGAAACTGGTGCTTGAGGTGTTGCAGGCTGTGGTGTTTCAGCAACAGGTGGCTGCTCAACTACTGGTGCTGCAACTTTTGGTGCTGCCGCTTTTTTGGCAGCTTTCTTTACTGGCTTAGCTGCAACTGTTCCACCCATAGCTTCAACAAGTCGTCTGGCGACTGGAGCTTCAATAGTGGATGACGCGGAGCGAACAAACTCACCAAGTTCTTGTAACTTGGTTAAGACAACTTTGCTCTCAACTCCGAGTTCTTTGGCTAACTCGTAGACCCGAACCTTGGACACTGCACTCCTTGTGTGGCCCGGGTCAATTTCAGACACGGGCGGTTAGTAGGTAAACCTCATTGCTTCATTTGGTGAACATCCGTTCACATCTCCCGTGATCCGTGGCTTGCGCCGGTTTGTGTTACTTAAATAGTGCTAGCAGCTGTTCGAGGTCTAGCGAAGTAGTTGCTCGAAGTGGTCGAGTAAAACTTCTTCGCAAAACTGCTCGATCAACACACTCGATGTTTTGGTGCAGGTATGCCCCTCGACCATCAAGTTTTCGGTCTTGGTCTGGGACCACCGAATTTCCGTGCAGTACTACGCGTAACAACTCCTGTTGAGGGGCTAGTTGGCGGCACCCAATACATGTTCGAATCGGGTGGCCAATAGATCCATCTTCAAAAGCCATGGCAAGTCTACTGCGCAGGCGGAATCGGGCTGGCCACTGGCAGGTCAGCAAGTTCTGGGTCGGTGTCTGGTCGAATATCTATCTTCCAGCCTGTGAGGCGAGCGGCCAGCCGAGCATTCTGGCCTTCACGACCGATAGCAAGTGAGAGCTGAAAATCAGGCACCCACACCCGAGCAACCTTGGCTTCCAAATCGAGCACTAAAACTTTGGTGACCCGAGAAGGTGAAAGTGCACTACCTATGAACAAGGTTGGGTCTTCGCTGAAATCAACGAT
>DBCL01000014.1:173879-176467 GCA_002293025.1 Actinobacteria bacterium UBA959 | reverse complement strand
GGTCCTATGCAAGCACCTTTTGGATTTATTGCTGGGTCATCTGTAAATACTGCAATTTTGGTGCGATGGCCTGGCTCTCTAGCAACCGCCATGATTTGAACTTGGCCACTAGCAACTTCTGGCGCTTCCAAGGCAAACAACTTAGTAACTAGTTGAGGGTGTGTTCTAGACAGTGTTACCAATGGACCTTTTGGTCCTTGTTTTGAATGCAGAACTAATGCCCGCAATCTTGTACCGTGTAGATATTGCTCAGTAGGAACTTGCTCTTGTGGTGGAATTGTGGCTTCAACAGTTCCAAGATTTACAAAGACTGTACGAGGATCCATGCCTTGCTGTACTACGCCAGAGACAATGTCACCTTCTCTTGATACAAAATCTCCAACAGTGCGGATGTCCTTAGCGCCACGCAACCGCTCAAACAAAACAGTTCTAGCAGTCGCAGCTGCAATTCGACCAAAATTATCCGGCGTAGACTCAACTTCAGAATTCACGCCATTTTCGTCAGTTTCTTTAACCCACACCGTCACGTGTCCAGTTTTGCGATCTAGCTGAACTCGAGCTCGCTTTTCTTCACCATGTGTTTTTTGATATGCAGTTAACAAAGCTGCTTCTAGGGCATCTACTAACACTTCCCAGGAAAGATCTTTTTCATAAACCATTGCCTTTAGAGCTTCAACATCAATATCCATTATTTACTCCTGCTGGCTGGGTCACGAAATTCAACTTGAATTAAGGCTTTAGCTACATCTTTGATGTCTATAGATCTAGTTCTTTGTTTAATCTGTAGAGATATCTCTTGTTCATTAACTTCTAAAATTCGACCCTCTAGTGACTCACCTGAAGTTAAGCTCACTTTCACAAGTCGGGAAACATTTCGCTGCCAGTGTTTTACCTCGGTTAGTGGTCTATCAACTCCAGGTGATGTAACTTCCAAGGTAAATGGGTCTGCCAGAGCCGCAATTTGCTCTAGTGGCTCCGATATCGCTGCAGTCAACTGGGCAACATCATCTAGAGAAATACCACCATCTTTATCAACAATGATTTTAACTAGCAACCGGTTCCCTGCAGGTCTAACCAGGATTTGTTCTAAATCAAGATTCAAGTTACTAACAATTGGTTGAACTATTTTGGCCACGGCATCAACAGCAGAGCTTTGCATGATGCCTCCAACCAATTCTGTTTTATAAAGCAGTTATGGCCAAAGCGTACCGCTAACGCTTGCGAGCCTCAATAGCGGCTATCGCATCAGTGATGCTCAAATCTTGAGTGGTGTTGTTGAATCTGTCTCGAAGTTCGACTAAGCCATCTACTAGTTTTTTGCCAACTACCAACACCAAAGGAACGCCGATTAACTCAGCATCGTTGAATTTGACTCCAACAGACACGCCAGCCCGATCATCAATTAAGACATCTAGGTTGGCCTGATTTAGTTGGTTAGCGATCTGCTCTGCCCCATCCAAAATTGCCTGGTCTTTACCAGCTACAACTAAATGTAAATCAACTGGCGAAACTGCGTTTGGCCAGCGCAAGCCTTTTTCGTCATGGTGTTGCTCAGCAATAACAGCCACTGCTCGAGTTACTCCAATTCCATAACTTCCCATAGTTACTACAACTTGCTCGCCATTTTCATTTAAGACTTTAAGGTCCAAGGCTTGGGCGTATTTGCGACCAAGCTGGAAAATATGACCAATCTCAATTCCACGCGCTAATTCTCTAATTTCGCCAAGTGGGGCTTCGCAAACATCTCCAGATTGAACTTCAGCAACATCAATAAATCCATCTGTATCAAAATCTCTACCAGCAACTAGGTAATAGACATGCTTGTTTTGCACATTTGCACCCGTTATCCAACTGGTGCCACTAACAACCCTTGGGTCAACTTGGTACTTTATTTTAGATTTAGAATTCATCCCAAGCTCTTGTGGACCAATGTATCCCTTAACTAAGAACTTGTGCTTTAAAAAGTCTTCATCTGTGAATGGTGCAACAGTGGCTGGGAAAACTTGAGCCTCTAAACGTCGAAGATCAACTTCACGATCTCCAGGCACCCCAATTGCTAGTGCCTCTTGACTGCCATCTGGAAAGCTCAACATGAACAGCACGTTCTTGAGGGTGTCTGATGCCTGCCATGCCCTATCAGATCTATTCAAATCTGCTCGGCTATTACTTAAACTAACTAATGTCTCGATCGTTGGAGTATCAGCAGTATCTTGAACTTGGGCTTGAGGCAAGTTTGAGAAATCTTGTTCAGCAGCCTTTGCAATTTTTATAGCTTCAACATTTGCATAGCCGCCTGCACAAACTACATATGTGTCTTCACCAACTTGGGCTGGGGCCAAGAATTCTTCAGATGCACTACCTCCCATTGCGCCAGACTGGGCTGAAACAATTACGTGATCAATTTCAAGCCTCTTAAATACTTGAGTGTAAGCATCACGATGCTTTTGATATGAAACTTCCAAGCCAGTGTCATCTAAGTCAAATGAATAAGAGTCTTTCATTACAAATTCACGACCACGAAGCAGACCTGCGCGTGGTCGTGCTTCATCTCGGTATTTAGTTTGAATTTGATACAAAGAGAGTGGTAA
>DBCL01000014.1:165023-173768 GCA_002293025.1 Actinobacteria bacterium UBA959 | reverse complement strand
TAAATAATGATGGTCCGTAATCTTGCCAGCGTCCAGTTAGTTCATAAGGTTCTTTTGGTAACAGCGCTGGGAAGTGAACCTCTTGAAAGCCTGCTTGATCCATCTCTTCTCGAATGATGTTCTCAACTTTGCGTAATACCCTTAAGCCCAAAGGCAACCAGGTATAACCACCTGATGCTGCTCTCCTGATAAATCCCGCACGAATCAAGAGGGCATGACTGGCTACCTCAGCATCATTTGGGTTATCTCGAAGTGTTCTAAGGAACAGTTCAGACATTCGCAGCAACAAGGCGCATCCTTAACAATCGGGTGATTAGCAGACTAACACGATTGACCGGCCTAGAGCATCACTGAAGCGAACGTGCCGACCTGAGTGAATCCCAAGGCTCGATAGAGCCGAAGGGCTCGGGTATTGAAATCATTGACATATAACGAAACTCGAGGAGCATGGTCTTGCTGCATTAAGTTGATGGCTTGTGCCAAAGCTGGGCCCGATATCCGCAGGCCTCGATATTGCGGTGCCACCCAAACCCCTTGCACTTGGATCACTTCAGAAGACAGCACACCAACATCTGCCTTAAAAATGATCTCCGGACCATCCAACAAGATATAAGTTCGACCCAAATTCAATAACTCACTGATTCGATTTCGGTAGGCCGTGCGAGTGTTAGCTTTCATTGGATCTATGCCAACTTCTTCACGAAACATGTTCGCAGCAGCTGGTAAAACTAAATCGAGATCCTCAATAGTGGCCGCGCGAACTTCTGGGTTTAAGTCTCCTTGAACATGTGAGGTTAGCTCAAGCAATGGTTGATCTTCTCGAATTAAACGAGGCGGCCCCCATAGCGAAGAGATCTGCTCCCATAGTCCAAATACATCCTCACGCAGTCCGACAATGCTTGATGAAACTGACCGCACTGTATTTAAGTAGTCTGCTAAATGAGTAAGCATTTCATAACTGCAGTTTGCTGTGGTTGCATTAATTCCGATATAGGCAATGCCTAGATTTCGGTTTCGGTCGGTCACCAGCAGAAGCTGCTGATCGATGCCATGCCAATTTTCTAATTTAGAAACTAGATAGCAATTTGAAATAGGATCAAGATTGGCTATTGCTAGCGCGGTTTCTAAATCTTTTTGTTCAATGGCTCTAACAAAGAGCGCTGGAGCCATGGTTTAAGAAACCGATACCGATGGCTCGCCGGTTACGCCTTCTTTTTCCATTAACTCTGCGAGACGATTTGCTTCGGCAATAAGTGTTGCCACAATTTCAGACTCTGGGACAGTTTTGATAACTTCACCGCGAACAAAAATCTGACCTTTACCGTTACCAGATGCAACACCCAAATCAGCTTCTCTGGCTTCACCAGGACCATTAACTACACAGCCCATCACAGCAACCCTTAGCGGAACTTTCATGCCCTCTAGTCCTGCAGTTACTTCATTTGCCAATGTGTAGACATCAACTTGGGCTCTGCCGCATGATGGACAAGAGACAATTTCTAGCCCACGTGTTTTTAGGTTTAGTGATTCTAAAATCTGATTTCCAACTTTTACTTCTTCAACAGGTGGAGCCGAAAGTGAAACTCTTAAAGTGTCCCCGATTCCTTCAGCTAGCAAAGCTCCAAAGGCAACCGCAGATTTAATCGTGCCTTGAAAAGCTGGACCTGCTTCAGTTACGCCAAGATGTAATGGGTAATCGCATTGTTGGGCCAAGAGGCGGTATGCCTTCACCATTACTACTGGATCGTGGTGCTTGACTGAAATCTTTATCTCTCTAAAGTCATGTTCTTCGAATAAAGAAGCTTCCCAAAGTGCTGACTCAACAAGTGCTTCAGGAGTTGCTTTACCATATTTAGCCATAAGCCTTGGATCTAAGGATCCAGCATTAACACCAATTCGAATTGGTGTCTTTGCGTCATTTGCAGCTTTAGCAATGTCTTTAATTCGATCATCAAATTGTTTAATGTTTCCTGGATTAACTCGAACAGCAGCACATCCTGCTTCGATTGCAGCGAATACATACCGTGGTTGAAAATGAATATCAGCTATTACTGGAATAGAAGACTTGCGAGCAATTATTGCTAAAGCATCGGCATCATCTTGGCTGGGAACTGCAACCCGCACCACATTACAACCACTGGCGGTGAGTTCAGCAATTTGCTGAAGGGTGGCATTTACATCTGCAGTCACTGTGGTGCACATTGACTGAACTGAAATTGGTGCACCGCCACCAACTAGCAATGGTTTGCTGTGATGCTTCAACGTGATTTGTCTAGAGATCCGCCGAGTGGCAAGTACTTGAGGAGCAGCGGGCATTCCTAGGTCAATATTCATGGGCTTAAGTATCTAACAGCGAGCCTGATTGCGCACGTTTGGTGTGGCTAATTAAGTGAGATTGGGGCCACAATATCGGCGTAGATCAAGAGCAAAGTAAATCCCAGTAAGAAGATTCCAAAGATAAACGCTAACGGGGAAAGTCGTGCTGTATCAAATGCTCCAGGATCTGGCTTACCACGCAATCTGGCAAACAGTTTACGTACCCATTCAACTGACGCTCCTAAAATATGACCGCCATCCAATGGTAATAGAGGTAACAAATTAAAGAAGAATAAAGCGAGATTCATGCCAGCCATTAAAACCAACAAATCTAAACCTCGATAAATCAGTGGAGCTTCAGCTGCGGCTAACTCACCACCAATAACCGTGACGCCGACAACTGAAATGGGACCATTTGGGTCTCGAGGTTGATCCCCAAGCACTGCTGCCACTACCCCACTGATTCGTTGCGGCAAGTTAACGATTAACTCAAATATGCCTTTGGCTGAAAGCCAGATGAATCTTGGGATCTCTAGGAGAGATTGACGCTCTAACGTAAATTTTGGCTGGAACCCTAAGTAACCATCTTTTTTCTCATTCGAAGTTATATCAGCCACACTCACAATGTAAGTGCTTGTCTGGCCACCACGATCAACTTGGATTTGAACTGTTTGACCTGCAGCATCATCGATTTGTTTAACTAGATCGTCCCAGCCACTAACTTCAGTTCCAGATACTGAAACGATTAAGTCGCCAGGTTCTAGGCCTGCATTCAGCGCAGGAGAAATAGGAGCATCAGGCTCACATTTACCCTGCTCATTCAAACCGCTTGGCAGGCAATTAACAATTGCATTGATTTGATTGGTTGGCTGTGGGGTTCCAATAACTATGAATGCAGTAAATAGCAATAAAACTGCAATCAATAGATTCATAATAGGTCCACCAAGCATTACAACTATCTTCTTGCCTGGATGTAGCTCATAGAATGTGTGTCCACGATCTGCTTCCATTAAGTCTTGACTTGCAGCAGACCGGGTTTGATTAATGATGTTTTTAAAGATTCCCTTGGAGACCATTGCCTTAGGTTCAATCATCCCAATTATGCGCACATACCCGCCAAGTGGAATCGCTTTGATGCCAAACTGGGTTTGGCCTTTGGTTCTTGAATACAGTGTCGGTCCAAATCCAACCATGAACTGAGAAACTCGAACTCCAAATTTTCTAGCTGGTAAGAAGTGCCCTAATTCATGCAGCGCAATTGAAAGCAAGATGCCTAGAACGAACAGCACCACCCCAACTGTGAACATTGCACCAGCTCCTTAACTGAATAGCGTTATTGTGGCTTAGGTGTAAGTGACAAGTGCAGCTATCCCCTCTAACATTGCCTTGAGGGCGAACAAAAGAGGATTCCATGACCAGCGTGATCAATAACGCTCCTGCCTTAGTCCAGAAGCGAAATCTCGTTACCGCAATTCCAGGACCTAAGTCAGCAGAATTAATGGTGCGCCGCAAGGCGGCAGTTAGCGATGGAGTTGGTGGAACCATGCCAGTGTTCGTCGCGGCAGCTGGCGGTTCGGTAGTTCTTGATGTTGATGGTAATACATTCATTGATCTTGGTTCTGGAATTGCGGTTACTACCGTGGGAAATAGTGCACCAGCCGTAGTAGAGGCGGTCCAAGACCAGGTTGCTTTATTCACACACACTTGCTTTATGGTGACACCATATGAGGGTTATGTAGCGGTATGTGAACAATTAAATGAGCTAACTCCAGGTAACCATCCAAAAAAGAGTGCCCTTTTTAATTCAGGTGCTGAGGCTGTTGAAAATGCAATCAAGATTGCTAGGTCTTTTACAAAGCGACAAGCAGTCGTTGCTTTCGAACACGGCTATCATGGTAGAACAAATCTAACAATGGCTTTGACAGCTAAGTCCATGCCTTACAAGCATAACTTTGGACCATTTGCTCCTGAGATATATCGCATGCCTATGTCTTATCCATTTCATGATAATAGTTCTGGTATTCAAATAGCTGAGACGGCTATTCATCGGATGGAAAAAGAGATTGGCGCTAAAGAGATAGCAGCGATAATCATTGAACCAATTCAGGGTGAAGGTGGATTTATAGTCCCTGCCCCAGGATTTTTGACAGCACTAAGTAAATTTGCAAAAGATAATGGAATCATTTTTATTGCTGATGAGATTCAAACTGGGTTTTGTAGAACAGGTGCCTGGTTTGCATCTGAGCATGAAGGGCTTGTGCCAGACATGATCACCACCGCGAAGGGTCTAGCAGGTGGCTTGCCACTTGCGGCAGTTACTGGCCGAGCTGACATTATGGATTCTGTTCACGTTGGTGGCTTGGGAGGCACGTACGGCGGAAACCCAATTGCGTGCGCCGCAGCCTTGGCTGCAATTTATGAAATGAAATCAAACGATTTGATCAAACGAGCATCGCAATTAGAGTCGATTTTCAACAATCGACTATCTGCAATGCAAAAGAAATTTACAAGCATAGGCGAAGTGCGTGGACGAGGTGCCATGATTGCCATTGAATTAGTTAAGTCTGATGGCACACCAGACGCTGATCTAACATCTAAGATGTCTAAGTTCTGTCATCTCAATGGAGTTATTGTGTTAACTGCGGGCACTTATTCAAATGTAATTAGATTCTTGCCGCCATTAACAATCACTGATGAACTGCTAAATGAGGGCCTAGACATACTTGAACTGGCTTTTACCTCAGTTACTTAACGACCATCTAATAATGGTTGGCTCGGGTCATATTTATCGCTTCGATCTTTACGCGCCATCGCCGAAAGAGCTTCCAAAATAACCCTGTTTGCTAATAGAGAAGTGATATCAGCATGATCGTAAGCTGGAGCAACCTCAACTACATCCATTCCCACCACTGGCAGATCTAGACAGATTCGACGCACGCTATCTAGTAATTCCCTAGAAGACAAACCACCCGGCTCTGGTGTTCCTGTTCCCGGAGCGCTTCCAGGATCTACTACATCAATATCAACACTAAGAAAAACACCATCACAATCTTTGGTTGCAATTGTGAATGCTTCATCTAGAACTGAATTAAGTCCTCGATTTGTAATCTCGGTCATCTCAAAAGAACGCATGCCTTGGTCGGCCATCCATTTCAGCGTTGGTGCATCTGGCCAATAACCCCGAAGGCCAATTTGTAAGAAGCGATCCCCTCTAACTGCCTTGCTCTCAATTAGTCTGCGCATTGGTTGACCATGCCCTACCAATGAACCAAAACTTATGTCACCAGTGTCTGCATGTGCATCAAAATGAATTACTGAAATTTTGCCCCAGCCTCGAGCGCGCGCTACTGCAGTTACGTTGGGCCAGGTGACTGTGTGGTCGCCACCAATTATCAGTGGCACGGTTCCGGTGCTGGCAACCTGTTCAACAACTTTTTCGAGAGCAGCACATGATGCTTCCGCATTACCACTAAACATTTCTACATCGCCGGCATCTTTTACTTGTAGATGCTCTAACCCATCAATGCGCAGCGCTAAAGATGGGCGCTTACCATCTTGCTCAAGATAGCAAGCTTGACGCACAGTTGACGGACCAAGCCTGGCTCCACTTCGGTAGGAAGTGCCTCCATCAAATGGAGCTCCCAGGATTACTACCTTTGATTCTTGGTAAGTCGATGGGTCAGTTGCATCACAAGGTGGTACACCCAAAAATGTAATGTCAGGTCCAAACATCGAGCCGTAACGAGCCATTATTTCTTTACTCTCTTTGAGCCAATAAGTTGTGCGATTAACACTAGCAGCAAGCTGCCAACAAAAAAAATGGTAGCAATCACGTTTACTTGTGGTGGAATGCCACGCTGAGCTGCGCCCCAAACATACATTGGAAACGTGACTGTGGTGCCAGAGTTAAAGTTCGTAATAATGAAATCATCAAATGACAATGAGAAGGCCAGCAGTGCGGCACCTGCAATACCTGGCAAGGCCAATGGGAAGGTTATATACCGAAAAGTCGTGCGCTCATCTGCATATAGATCCATTGCCGCCTGCTCCAGTCTTGGATCAAGGCCAGCAAGTCTGGCTTTCACAGCTACAACAACAAACGATGTTGTGAACATAATGTGAGCGATCAAAATGGTCCAAAAACCAAGAGGAATAAAGGCCATATTTAGAAATAGTGCTAAGAGTGATGTTCCAAGTACAACTTCTGGGGTTGCCATCGGCAAAAAGATCAATAAGTTTGTAGAAGTTCTACCCCGAAAGTGATGTCGCACCAAAGCAAAAGCGATCATGGTGCCCAATATGGTTGCCGCCAATGTAGCAATCAGAGCAATTCGGATACTTTCACCAACAGCCCCACAAATAGTTGGGTCACGACAAATATTGGTCCAGGCATCAAATGAAAATTCACTGAACTGGGTATTTTGCCTGCCAGGGGGTTTGTTGAAACTTAGAGCAATCACAATCACAATTGGCAGCATCATGTAAGACAGAGCCAAAACCGCATAGATTGCTGTGGCTTTCTTGCCTAGCCACCAAATTAAGGTACTCATCAAACCAAATCCTCGGTGCCAGCTCGACGAATGTAGAAGAACACAATGACCAAAATTATGGACATCAGCAGGAACGAAAGGGCCGATGCTTGTGGGTAATCACGAACTATCACGAATTGTGAGTTAATAACATTGCCAATCATTTTGTCTTTGGTCGACCCTAATAATGATGCATTAATAAAGTCACCCATGGCTGGAATAAAAGTCAGTAAAGTTCCAGATACCACACCTGGCATTGACAGTGGCAGAGTCACTTTTGTAAAAGTTCGAACCGGATTTGCATAAAGATCCTTGGATGCTTCTAAAAACCTTGGATCAACGCGTTCTAATGATGCATAAAGAGGCAAGATCATGAAAGGCAGAAAGTTGTAAGAAATGCCTGCAATCACTGCAATTGGGGTGTTTAGTAAACGATCTTGTGGAAGTAGATGCATTGCATTCAAAGCAGTAGTAATTAACGAATCATCAGCCAAAATTGTCTTCCAGGCATAGGTTCTAACTAAGTAGGAAGCAAAAAATGGGGCGATGATCAGCACCAGCATCAAATTGCGCCACCTGCCCGCGCGTAACGCAATGTGATACGCCAATGGGTAACCAATCAGCAAAGCTAGTAACGTCGCGCTGGCTGCATATAGCAATGACTTTGCAAATTCGGGCCAATATTCACTAAAAGCATTGAAGTAGTTGGAGATCTGGAATGCAGTCTTGTAGCCATCTAATACTGATTCGCCTGCAGGGGCCATTAATGATGTTAAAAACAATGAGAAGAATGGAATGATAAAGAAAATCGCAAGCCAGGCCATTCCTGGCAATAAGAGTAGATAGGGAGTTAGTGATCGACGCGATTCATTGTTGCGTGTGAAAACCTTTGAGGATCCGCCAGGAAACAGCTGCATTATTCGGCTACCGGCTCGCCCAAATACTCCAAACCATCATTAATGTCTGAGTCCGGATCTAACACAAATACATTTTTTGAGCGCCATAGAACATCTACTGCTTCGCCGCGACGACCTAATTCGCGTACATCCACATTACGCTCAAAGATGTTGAGTTCTTGGCCCCAAGGTGTTTCGACTAGGTATTGAACTGAAACGCCAGTAAATGACGCGTCCAAAACTGTGCCCTGGATGTAATTGTCATACTCGCCGCGGCGCTTATCAACATCTTCAGTAGTCATTTTTTCAGGTCGAACCCCAAAAACAATTCGGCCTGAAGAGTTCTTGGATTTATCTGCAGGTATCTTTAAAGTCGAGTCTCCTACTTTTACTGCTAGGCAATCATTTTCAGCTCTACCAACAATTTCACCTTCGAATAAGTTTGATTGGCCTAAAAAGTTTGCCACAAAAGCAGTGCGTGGGCGCTCATAAATTTCAGTAGGGGGACCCATTTGCTCAATACGACCTGCATACATAACTGCCACTGTGTCAGCCATGGTCATTGCTTCTTCTTGATCATGGGTGACGTGGACAAACGTAATTCCAGTCTCAATTTGAATTCGTTTCAATTCAATTTGCATCTGACGACGCAGTTTCAAATCAAGAGCACCTAAGGGTTCATCCAGCAGCAGCACATCCGGTGAGTTAATAATCGCCCGTGCTAGGGCAATGCGTTGTTGTTGACCGCCACTTAGCTGGCCAGGCTTTCTGCGTGCTAACTCATCTAGCTCAACCAAAGCCAGCATGTCATGTACCCGTCGATCTAAATCTGAAACATCTTTTCGACGCCGCAAACCGAACGCCACGTTTTCATAGATATCCATATGCGGGAATAAGGCATAAGACTGAAAAACAGTATTGATCTTGCGCTCATATGGCCGCGTTTCAGTAATGTCTTTGGTGCCTAATTTGATGCGGCCATTGGTTGGCTCTTCAAGACCTGC
>DBCL01000014.1:148645-164871 GCA_002293025.1 Actinobacteria bacterium UBA959 | reverse complement strand
TCTCTTGCCAACGAAGTTTTGGCCACTGACCTATCCCCTACCCTTCTAAAGTACTAGTTACCGATAACCGCCTGGAATGCGTCTTGGTATTCCTTCTCGGTGTCAGCATCCAACAACATGAATGGTGTCACGTTTGTTAGATCTGCATCGGTTGGGAAGATCAAAGGATTGTCTGGAAGTGAGGCATCAAGTTTGGCTGCCTCTTCCTTTGCGCCGTTTACTGGAGTTATGTATTGAACATAGGCTGCCACCTTGGCTGCAATCACTGGATCGTAGTAATAGTTCATCAAGGTTTCAGCATTTTTCTTGTGGCGAGCACCAACTGGAATCAAGATGTTGTCAGTCCACAAAATGCCGCCACCCGCAGGAATCGCGAATTGGAACTCTTCACCTAACTGAGCCACGTCGCCTGACCAGCCAATGGCAGCGACAATGTCACCACTTTCAAGTGCAGCTAAGTAGTCGTTACCAGTTACTGAACGAATCTGTCCTGAGGAGATTTGACCCTCTAAATAATCAAGAGCGTTAAAGAACTGATCCGAAGTGAAGTCAGATGGGTTTGCACCTTGATGAGACATGATGCAACCAACTGTTTCACGCATCTCAGAAAGAACAGAGATCTTGCCTTTAAGCTTTGGCCCAAAGAGATCATCCAAGCTTTGTAGTTGATCAGATCCAGTTAGTTCTTTTACCTTGGCTTTATTCCAACCAAGACCACCGTATCCACCTTGCCATGGAAGTGAATAAACACGACCTGGATCAAATGGAACATCTACAAGTGAAGGCAACAGATTGGATTTATTTGGAATATTGGCATCATTTAGTTGCTGGGCATATCCCAACGAGATCCATTGGCCAGCCATCCAGTCAGTAGGGGTTACCAAATCGCGAGCAGTTGGTTTGCCTGCTTCTAGTAATGGGCGTACCTTGGCAAAGAATTCGTTGTTGTCGTTGTAGTCCTCGTTGTAATTAACGGTGATCCCAGTCTCGGCAGTAAATGCATCCAGCGTTGGACGCGCTCCAGAATCTTCGTCAACATCGATGTAGCCGATCCAAGTCGACCAATCAACCTGCTTTTCAGTATCAGAGAAATCTTCTGATGAGTCAGCTTCAGTGTCAGAGTTGCCTCCAACTCCACATGCTGCAACAACTGCGGCCGTTGCACCTGCACCTGCAACTTGCAACAACCTGCGACGATTCATCATGGCCGAGGCGATGTTGCGTGCAATTGCATCAGCTGGTGTATCGCCAAGGATCTTAAATGATTTCATGGGCAACCTTTCTTCATATGCCTAGTCGTACCGTAGTGCTTCTTACCCAAATTTACTTAGCAGTCTTGATCATGACATGTTTGATTCTGGTGTAATCCTCGAACCCATACATGGATAGATCCTTGCCATAACCCGAGTACTTGAAGCCTCCGTGCGGCATCTCAGCCACGATCGGAATATGGGTATTTACCCAAACGGCTCCAAAATCTAAGTTTCGCGATACCCGCATCGCGCGCCCAACATCTTTGGTCCAGACAGACGAGGCCAGCCCATAGGGCACCGAGTTTGCATAGTCCACCGCTTGATCTTCGTCAGTAAAGATTTGGATGGTGATTACTGGCCCAAAGATTTCGTTTTGAGACATCTCGTCATCATTCTTGAGCCCAGCAATAACGGTAGGTTCTATGAAAAAGCCGTGGTCGCCCTGGCGGTTTCCCCCAGCCACAATCTCTGCATGTTTTGGAGTCCTAGAAATAAAACCTAAAACCTTTTCCAACTGATTGATGTTGTTAACTGCTGGCACAAATGCATCTGGATCCGATACGCCCTTGGCATATGCAGTAACTGTGCCTTTTGCCTGTGATGCAAGTGCTGCTACAAATTTGTCATAAACCTTGTCGGAAACCAACACACGCGTTGCTGCTGTGCAATCTTGTCCAGCATTAAAGAAGCCAGCAATTGCTATCCATTCAGCAGCCGCCTCGACATCAGCATCTTCAAACACAATTACTGGAGCCTTGCCACCAAGCTCTAGATGACTGCGCTTAAGTTTGCTAGCTGCTGAACTTGCGACACTCATGCCGGCTTGAACTGAACCTGTGATTGCCACCATTTGAGGTGTTGGATGCTCAACGACTAAACGCCCTGTTTCACGGTTTCCAGTTACCACGTTCAATACACCAGGTGGCAAAATTCCATGCTCGTAAATTTTCTTCGCCATATAGACAGTAGATAGTGGAGTTGTATCGCTCGGTTTTAGCACAACCGAGTTTCCAGCAGCAATGGCTGGAGCTATCTTCCAAATTGCCATCATCATTGGGTAATTCCATGGAGTAACTTGGCCAATAACACCAATTGGCTCACGACGAATAAACGATGTGTGATCTTTCATGTATTCACCAGCAGATTTGCCTTCAAGCAATCTTGCTGCTCCCCCAAAAAATCTAATCTGATCAATCATTGGTGGAATCTCTTCGGACATTGTCACCGCAATTGGCTTACCAGTATTTTCTGCCTCAATTGCCACTAATTCTTCCGCGTTGCTTTCTAACAAATCTGCAATCGCATTAATCGCTTTTTGTCGTTCCGCAGGGGTTGAATCTCGCCAAACTTTAAATCCAGCTGCTGCTGACTTATAGGCTTCATCAACATCTTTAGCGGTACCAATCGGGGATTGTGCAAACACTTGACCAGTAGTTGGGTTTATCAGGTCTTGGGTTTCTCCGGAGAGAGTTACCACTTCACCGTTGATTACTGAATCTACTTTTGAGACGCTCATATCAAACTCCTTGAAAAAGTTAGGGGAAGGCTAGCGGTCAAACCTCAAAATGCGAAGACCTAGCAGGGGAAAACTACTGAAAACGAAGCATAATTCCCCTAAAGATGTGGAATCACTTGCTTTTAGACCGAAAATACCACAGAATCCGCAGATGAATACCAAGGCTATGCCGCTAGATGCTGTCTCTCGCGAGATCATCGAGCAGCTACAACAAGATGGCCGGCGTCCATACGCCACCATTGCTAAGGCTGTTGGGCTTAGTGAGGCGGCTGTCCGCCAACGAGTTACCAAACTAAACGAAGCTGGCGTAATCCAGATCGTGGCAGTTAGTGATCCGTTGCAGGTTGGTTTTGCTCGCTCAGCTCAAATTGGAATAGCTGCAGAAGGCGATTTGGAGGCACTTGCTGAAAAAATAGCAAAGTTCCCTGAAGCAAGCTATGTAGTTATCTGTGCAGGTAGTTTGGATTTATTGGTTGAAGTTGTTTGTGAAGATGATGAACACCTTCTTGAATTTCTCAACAAAAAGATTCGATCCTTACCTGGTGTCAAACGCACTGAAACATTCATGTACTTAAAAATTAGAAAACAAACTTATAGTTGGGGAACCCGATGACTACTACTTCGGAAACAGATAAACAGGTACACAACGATTTACAGCAACAAGCCAAAGACCATCTCTGGATGTACTTCACTAGACATTCAAATTTCCACGAAGAAAAAAATGAAATTCCAGTAATTTCCCGTGCCGAAGGCGCTTACATCTATACCTCGACCGGCGAAAAGATTATTGACGGCCTTGCGGGGTTGTTTAGTTCCCAAATCGGTCACGGAAGAAAAGAGTTAGCAGACGCTGCTGCCAAGCAGATGATGGAGCTGGACTTTTTTCCACTTTGGTCTTATGCCCATCCAAAAGCCATTGAGTTGGCTACTCGCCTAGCAAGTTATGCCCCAGGGGATCTCAATCGAGTTTTCTTCAGCACTACTGGAGGAGAAGCAGTTGAAAGCGCTTGGAAGTTAGCAAAGCAATACTTTAAGTTGACTGGTCATGGCACTAAATACAAAGTTATTTCTCGCTCAATTGCTTATCACGGCACCACCCAAGGGGCTTTGGCTATCACTGGGATTCCAGCTGCTAAAACTTTTTTTGAACCCCTTACCCCTGGTGGCGTGAAGGTACCTAATACCAATTTCTACCGAGCACCAGAGCACTTAAGAAATGATGAAGTTGCTTTCGGAATCTGGGCTGCTGATCGAATTGAAGAAGCCATCTTGATGGAAGGTGCGGACACAGTTGCAGCAGTGTTTTTAGAACCAGTTCAAAACTCTGGTGGCTGCTTTGTGCCACCACCAGGTTATTGGCAGCGGGTTCGAGAGATTTGTACACGTCACAACGTTTTGTTGGTTGCAGATGAAACCATCACCGGATTTGGTCGAGTAGGTGCGATGTTTGCGGTAAACAGATTTAATGTTGTCCCAGACATAATTACTTGTGCAAAAGGCATCACTAGTGGCTACTTGCCCCTTGGTGCAATGATTGTCAGTGACCGCCTATTTGAACCATTTAAATCAGGCAAAACTTCTATGTTGCATGGTTTCACATGGGGTGGACACCCAGTTAGTGCAGCCGTCGCAATGGCCAATCTTGATATCATCGAAAATGAATTAGTCATTGAGAATGTTTTGGCAAATGAAGACTATTTCCGAGAACAGCTTGAAACCTTGTATGACATTGACATCGTTGGCAATGTCAGAGGGATGGGTTACTTCTACGGAATTGAATTAGTAAAAGACCGAGAAACTCGCGAAACCTTCAATGACCAAGAATCAGAGAAGCTACTTAGAGGATTCTTGTCCAAAGAACTATTCACCAATGGTCTGTATTGTCGAACAGATGACCGTGGCGACCCTGTGGTGCAGATAGCCCCGCCATTGATAATTGGGCGAGATGTCATTGATGACATTGTTGCTATCCTGCGTAAGACTTTAACCAAAGCAGCGGAGTTGTTTTGAGTTTTGTTCCGCCAGAGAAACTTGAAGTACAGCGCATCTCAGAGAATGCAGTAACCAATCAAGATGCGCTGTACCAAGTATTAGACAAGGCTTTATTAGCTCACATTGGCTTTATGGACTTAGAGATAAACCAACCGTTTGTGTTACCTATGGCATTTGTAAGGCATGGAGACTCCCTCCTGCTACATGGCTCAACTGCATCTAGGTTTTTTAGAAACTTGAGTCAAGGAGCTAATGTTTGTGCCACAGTGACAACCCTCGAAGGAATTGTTGTAGCCAGATCGACGTTTAATAGCTCCATGCGGTATCACTCCATCATGGTTTTTGGCACTGCCTCAGAATTAACAGGGGTGGAAAAAGATGAGGGCCTTCGGATATTTTCGGAGAAATACATCCCGGGGCATTTTGATCGCGCCAGACCCATGCTGAATAAGGAACGCGCAGCCACCATGTTGCTAGCACTCTCAATTGATCAAATTACAGGTAAGTTTGAAACTGGTGGACCCAATGATGATCCCGCAGATATTGATCTATCGATTTGGGCTGGAGTAATTCCAATTAAGCAAAGTGTTGGACCTGCGATACCGGCTGCCAACCTGCCTGCGAACTTTGAAACACCAGATTACATCAAAGAAATCAAGTGAATACTTCCTTTTGGTGGGAAAGCCTTGAGCCTTGGATTAAGCGCCCTTCCTTAACTTCTAACTTGGATGTTGATGTCGCCATTGTTGGAGCCGGGTACACGGGTTTGTGGAGCGCATATTGGCTTATGAAAACAGATCCAAATCTAAAAATTGTAATTTTAGAAGCTGAGCATGTTGGTTTTGGTGCCTCAGGTCGCAATGGTGGTTGGGTTTCTGCTCTTTGGCCGGCCCCGCTAGATTCAATTGTCAAGCAAAGAGGTAAGCAAAGAGCTTTTGAGTTTCAATCCAGATTGCAAGAATTAATCCCAGAGATAGGCGAGACTCTAAAAGCTGAGAACATCGATGCTGACTTTAAGTTAGCTGGCACCGCTGTATTTGCCACCAATCAAGCCCAGTTGAATCGCCTCAAATCAGAAAATCAGTCTTATCTGGATCTAGGTTTTAACGAGAGTGACTACAAAATCGATTATGAACTAGCAAATTTACCTTTAGTCCCTGATTTAATTGCAGCTCATACAACTAGGCACTGTGCTTCAATAAATCCAGCAAAGCTGGTTACTCAACTTGCTAAGGTTGTAGAAAAACAGGGTGTTCAAATATTTGAAACATCACGGGTGACGTTCATTGAGCCAAATAAGGTGTTCACAAATACATTTCAGGTTAAGGCAAAGAACATAATTCAAGCAACTGAGGGTTACAGCTATTCCTTAAAGCACAATAGAAGAAAGATTGCTCCTATCCATTCGCTGATGTTCGCAACTGATCAAATTCCAGAATCATTACTGACCAAACTTAGAATTGAACCAGGTCAAACTTTTGCAGATGCTCGAAATCTCGTTATTTACGGGCAGCGCACTTCTGACAATCGAATTGCATTTGGGGGTCGAGGCGCACCTTATAGATTCAAAAGTCAGGTTGGTAAGCATGTGGAAATGCATCAATCGGCTTTTGAGTACTTACAACTTGCTCTAGTGGGGTTGTTTCCTGATTTAAAGCCCTACGTGCACAGCGGCAACCATAAATGGGGCGGGCCTATTGGAGTTACTAGGGACTGGCGTCCAACTGTTTCTGTTGATCCTAAGTCGGGGGTTTGTTATGCCGGCGGATACGCAGGTGATGGCGTAGCAGCCAGTTATCTGGCTGGGCAAACCTTGGCAGATTTAATAACTAACACTCATTCAGTTCGCACAACTGATCCTTGGGTGAATCACCAGTCTCCTAATTGGGAGATAGAACCAATTAGGTTCATCCTAATTAATTTTGTATCGAAGTTAATTTCTTTTGCAGATCGAAAGGAAGAATCCGCTAATAAGCAGTCTTGGATGATGAAGAAATTGTGGAAGATACTAAAAGGTTAGCTTTCTTTAGCAGCTAATTGACCACAAGCCCCATCAATTTCTCTACCTCGAGTGTCTCGGACAGTGACTGGTACCCCGTGACGTTCAATCGCTTCCACGAACTTCTGTTCATCTTCTGGTCTAGAAGCGGTCCACTTAGATCCTGGTGTTGGGTTTAGTGGAATTAGATTCACATGGGCTAGATGACCTTTAAGTAAACGGCCTAAGCGATCTCCACGCCATTCTTGATCATTTATATCTCGAATCATTGCGTACTCAATTGACACACGACGCTTTGTTTGTCTGGTGTAATACCAGGCTGCATCCAATACTTCTCGCAGATTCCAGCGCTGATTAACAGGAACCAATTCATTACGAAGTTCATCATCAGGAGCATGCAACGAGACTGCCAAGGTAACTGGTATCCCCTCATCCGCTAGTTGCCTAATTCGGGGCACTAACCCAACTGTTGAAACCGTGATTCCACGAGCTGACAAACCCAACCCATTAGGACTTGGATCAATCATGCGTCTGATTGCAGTCAAAATTGTGTTGTAGTTGGCTAAAGGCTCTCCCATGCCCATAAAAACTACGTTCGAAAGCTTGCCAGGGCCGCCACTCATAGCGCCATGTTCCATGTCGGCTGCTGCACGCTGCACCTGACACACAATCTCTCCAACTGACAAATTTCGAGTAAGGCCACCTTGGCCAGTTGCACAAAATGGACATGCCATACCGCATCCTGCTTGAGAAGAAATACACACAGTGGATCTATCTCGATAGCGCATCAAAACTGATTCGATCAAGGCGCCATCGTGTAATTTCCATAAAGTCTTAGCGGTAGTTCCATTATCACAAGTGATGGTTCGAACCTCATTAAGTAAGGTCGGCAGCAGTAATTTAGCGATCTCGCTTCGCGTCTGGGATGGCAAGTCAGTGTATGAATCAAAATCCGAACTCAGGCGCGAATACCAATGCCTACCGACTTGATCAACTCGATAACCTGAGATGCCATGAGTTGAGCACAATTCCTTTGCGCCCTTAGCCCCCAAGTCAGCCAAATGCTGCGGTGGCGGAGTTCTCCGTGGTGGAATGAACTTTAACTGAGGTAGCGAAGCAAGATCTTCAATTTCAGTGGTCATGGCAACAACCAACTAAATATCATCCAAGAGACCATAGCATTCGGGATTAAAGAGTCGAGACGATCAAGAACTCCGCCATGGCCAGGCAATGTGTGGCTCATATCCTTAATTCCAGAACCTCGTTTGATCGCAGACTCCAAGAGGTCGCCAAATATTGCGGTTGCGGTTAGAACCAACCCAGCAATTAGACCCTTCCAGTAGGGCTCATCGAGTAAGTATTCGAAAACCAAAACTCCAATAACTAATTGCAGTACAACCGCCCCAGCAACACCCTCCCAAGTTTTCTTTGGAGAAATTTTTGGCGACATAAGATGCTTACCAAATAAGATGCCAGCGAAATAAGCTCCAGTATCAGCTGCAATAGTCAGCATGATGAAAGCAAAGACTCGAATCGGTCCATCGTCATCCCCTTGCAGCATGACAGTCACAAAGGATGCCATTAATGGCAAGTAAGTTAAAGCAAAAATGTTGCCAGTTGCATTCTTGATGAAATTATCGATATCTCTGCGCATGGATGCTGTGATTAACACCAGAACAGATATCAAATAGATGTAAAACAAATATTCAATTCCACCATCATAAGCGCCAATCAACATAGAAATGCCTGCAAAAACTAAGATGAATATTTCTAGCCTAATCCCCTGATGAGCAAAGGCTTTTGCTAATTCTTGAACAGCCATTGGCACCAAAAGAATTAATAAGATCAAGTAAAGAAGTGGAAAAACAAAAGTACTTATCAACACTAATCCAAAAAGAACCAAACCAACCAAAGTGGCCAGCGGCAGATTTCGGCCAGTGTTGATGGGCCTTCTATTGGGCACTACTAAACCTCAAGTAGTTCGGCTTCTTTATGCTTCAAGATCTCATCAATTGCAGCTACATGCTTTGCAGTTAGCTCATCTAATGACTTTTCAGCGCGATGACCCTCATCTTCACCAGCTTTGTGATCTTTTACAGTTTTATCTATTAATTCTTTAGCGGTTCGTCTGATATTTCTAACTGCAATTTTGGCGTCTTCAGCTTTACCTTTGGCTTGTTTGATGTATTCCTTGCGACGATCCTCGGTTAACTCAGGCAAGGTAACTCTAACTACAGTTCCATCTGATGTTGGATTGACACCCAGGTCGGAATCTCGAATTGCTTTCTCTATTGCAGTAACCGCTGACTTATCAAAGGGAGTAACCAAGATCATCCGAGCTTCGGGGACGGCGAAAGATGCCAACTGCTGTAGCGGAGTTGGTGTGCCGTAGTAATCAGCAACAATTTTGCTAAACATAGATGAATTGGCACGACCAGCACGAATTGTTGCCATGTCCTCTTTGGCGGCAGCAACCGCTTTGTCCATCTTCTCGCCAGCGTCTTTGAGTGCTTGGTCAATCATGTTTGGTCCTTTTCGTTAAGCGGATACCAGCGTACCGATTTTTTCACCGGCAACCGCTCGGGAGATGTTCCCATTCACATTTAAGTCAAAAACAACCACAGGAAGATTATTGTCTCGAGCCAGCCCAATAGCTGACGCGTCGGCAACTTTGAGATCCTTGGCCAAAACTTCATCATAAGTTACTTCGTCGTAGCGCTTAGCATCCTTATTCTTTCTAGGGTCTGAGTCATAAACGCCATCGATTGATTTGGCCATCAACACAACCTCGCAACCATTTTCTAGCGCTCTTTGCACTGCGGCACTGTCAGTTGAGAAATAAGGCTGACCCAATCCTGCTCCAAAAATTACTACTCGACCCTTTTCTAGGTGTCGAACAGCTCTTAGTGGAATGTAGTTCTCAGCAACTTGCCCCATGCTGATTGCGGTTTGCACTCGAGTATCAACACCACGCTTTTCCAAGAAATCTTGAAGTGCTAAGCAATTCATGACTGTGCCTAGCATTCCAATGTAGTCAGCTCTGGCTCTATCCATGCCTCGCTCTTGTAGTTGTGCTCCACGGAAGTAATTTCCACCACCAATAACTACACATACTTGTGTGCCCGTCGAAACAACTTGCTTAATTTGAACTGCAATCGAATCCACGATATCGGGATCCACTCCAAGACCTCCACCACCAGCGAGTGCCTCGCCAGAGAGTTTCAACAAAACACGCTTCCAACCACCTGCTGGGGCTTTTGACCACGTACTCATAGTGCCCTTTCGTTACTGGTTGATCGAGATTTTGTAAAAACTAGGCTTGACCAACCTTGAATCTGGCAAAGCGGGTAACCGCAACACCTTCATCTTTGAGTAAAGTCGCGATACTCTTCTTATTATCTTTCACAAATGCTTGTTCCATTAGTACAAAGTCTTTAAAGAAACCATTTACGCGGCCTTCCACAATTTTTGGAAGTGCTGCTTCAGGCTTACCTTCTTCTTTAGCAGTTTCAGCAGCAATTCGGCGCTCAGACTCAAGTATTTCTGCTGGAACATCTTCTTTGGTTAAATACTTAGGAGCCATAGCTGCAATGTGCTGCGCTATGTCTTTGGCAACACTCTCATTGGACTTATCTAATTCAACTACTACCCCAACAGTTGGTGGTAATGCTGGATCTGATTTATGCAAGTAAAGTGAAACAGGCTTTCCTGAATAAGCAGCGAATCTTCTAACCTCGATCTTTTCACCCATTCCAACATTGGCTTCATCGAGAGCAACCTTGACCGACTTTCCGTCAGCCATAGTTGCATTCAGCAACGCATCCACATCAGCAGGGTTGTGCTGCTTAATTGTTTTTGCCACAGCGTCTGCCAGTGTTTGGAATGGCTCAGTTTTAGCAACGAAATCTGTCTCGCAATTCAACTCTAACAAAACAGCAGAGGTTGGCTCCAGGATAGCTGCCACTAAACCATTACTGGCATCTCTTCCTTCACGCTTGCCAACATCTTTAGCTCCTTTAATGCGCAATGCTTCTACCGCTGCATCAAAGTCACCAGTGGTTTCATCTAGAACCTTCTTGCAATCCATCATTCCTGCACCAGTAACTTCGCGCAGGCGCTTCACATCAGCCGCTGTGTAACTCACGTCTTTAGTCCTTTATTTAGTAGTTAGAAATTAGTTTTCAGTTGGAGTTGCAGTTTCGGCTGCAGGTGTACCGGTTAATAGTTCTTGTTCCCATTCGGCAAGTGGTTCAGCTGCTGGGGCATCGGCAGTTGCTGGTTTGCGTTGTGAGCGGGCCACTAAACCTTCAGCAACAGCGTCGCCGATGATCTTGGTCAAAACTTGAATAGAGCGGATCGCATCATCATTTCCTGGAATAGCAAAGTCAACATGGTCTGGATCGCAATTGCTATCTAAAATACCAATAATTGGAATACCAAGCTTGCGTGCTTCCTTAACTGCAATGTGCTCTTTGTTCGTGTCTACGATCCAAAGCAAACTTGGTACTTTGTGCATATCTCGAACACCTGTAAGAGTTTTATCTAGTTTTTCTTTCTCACGGCGCATCATCAAGAGTTCTTTCTTGGTGCGGCCTGAGCCAGAAGGTGCATCAAAGTTGATTTGTTCAAGTTCTTTCATTCTTTGGACGCGCTTAGAAACAGTTGGCCAGTTTGTGATCATTCCACCTAGCCAGCGCTCAGTCACATATGGCATTCCAACGCGCTTAGCTTGCTCTTGAATTGCTTCTTGGGCCTGACGTTTCGTACCAACAAACATCACAGTTCCACCCTTTGCAACAGTTTCCTTCACATGCTCATAGGCACGATCAATATAGGAAAGTGATTGCTGTAGATCGATGATGTAAATACCGTTGCGTTCGGTAATGATGAATCTCTTCATCTTTGGATTCCAGCGACGGGTTTGGTGTCCAAAATGAACACCAGCGTCAAGAAGTTGACGCATAGTTATGACGGCCATTTAGGCAGTCCTTTCTGTCGCAGCCAACCTAAGTTGGTGCGATCCGGTTAATGCGACTCCAATTTGGAGACGCCCTGACGACTACCAAAGATTTCGTTCGAGTTTCCTCGACCGGCGAGATCTTGTGGCCATTTCTGGTGCTAGTCGTGCGAAGTCACCAGCAAGCTGGTGCGAATGCCAATTCTACGACCCCCAGGGGCCACCAATACACGCTGCCTCAATCAGGGGTTTTAACAGCGTGATTTACGCTGCAATATCGGGGAATGATCAAGTCATGGGTCCTAGCGGTGTTGTTATTTGTGGTGGGATCGGTGGTGCCCTATCCCCCCGCTGGTGACGGCACCATTTTGCGTTCTTTTGAAAGACCGCTAACCCAGTTTTCAGCAGGGCATCGCGGTGTTGACTTGCAAGCAGATCCTGGTGAGTTAGTTATTTCGCCAGTTAGTGGTGAAGTTTGGTTTTCGGGCTACGTTGTTGATCGCCCAGTTATCACTATTGCCACTAAAACTATTTTGCTAACAATTGAGCCAGTCTATTCAAATTTAGTCAAGGGTGATCTGGTTAAACGTTCAGATGTTATTGGAGTAGTTGATATTGGTGGTGACTGTGCTTATCGATGTATTCATGTAGGAGTTCGCATTAAAGGCACCAGACACTACTTAGATCCAATCCCGTATTTGCTCAATCTGCCAAAATTGTTACCAATTAAGCCCTAGGGTGCGCTTGCTGATAAACCTGTTTAAGTCGGTCAGTTGCTACATGGGTGTAGCGCTGAGTAGTGGCTAAAGAGGCATGGCCCAATAATTCTTGAACGCTACGTATGTCGGCTCCACCCTCAATTAGATGAGTAGCAGCACTATGACGAAGGCCGTGTGGACCCATGTTAGGTGCGCCGATAGCTGCTAATACTTCGTGTACAACGCTGCGAACGATTCTCACATCAATCCTTTTGCCTTTTTTACCAATAAAAACAGCAGCACCAGATTCAGCTGTTACAAATTCTGGTCTTCCTGCATTTATCCAATTCGCAAGCGCTTCACCTGCTGGCTTACCAAATGGAACAACTCTTTCTTTGTCACCTTTACCAATGACTCTGATGGTGTTAACTGAGTAATCAATATCATCAAGATCAAGCCCCACTAACTCACTGACTCGAACACCAGTTGCATATAGCAATTCCAAGATCGCACTATCTCGCAACGATTGAGCATCATCAGCGTGATCTCTTAGCGAGTTGAGTAGTTGTAAAGCTTGGCTCTCCTTAATTATGGTTGGAAGAGTTTTTGCTAATTTTGGACTTACCAAACTTGCACCAGGATCTGTTTTAAGATCAGCTCGATCATGGGCCCACTGAGTGAAAGTTCTAATTGATGCAGATCTTCTGGCCAAAGTTGCAGCAGATAAATTGCTTGCGTAGGTGTTCGCCAGCCATGACCGCAGATCATGGACAGATATTTCATCGGGAGTTGCTGAATCATCTTTAGCCAAGAAATTAATCAGATCGTCCAGATCTCCCAAATAAGAACGCACTGTGTGAACACTTAAGTTGCGCTCTTTTACTAAGTAGTCTTGGAATCTTGATCTCATGCCTGACCACGAACGATCCTCATTCATAACCAAAGACTAAATCCCCTTAGATCGTTTAGAGCTAAACCTTGCCGAATTAAGTAATTAACTTGCCAAGAGTTGCTCTTTCTTAGCCAGTGCCTTTAGTTCTCCAGTTGCGATCCTAGAATTCACACCAGAACTCAATAGGGAATTTATTGGGCCTGGCACTCCATAGGTTAAGCGACCAAGCTGATTAGCCCAGTTAGCCGTATTGAGGGCTCCTGATCTATTTGGTGCCTCGACCACAACTGTCTTATCCGACAAAGCTGCAATAACTCTATTTCGAGTAAGAAACCTATTGCGAGAGATAGCGGTGCCTGGGGGCAATTCTGTTATTACTGAGCCAGAGGTAGCGATCTTGCGAAATAAACCCTCGTGGTCTTTTGGATAATCCAAGTCAATTCCAGACGCGATAACTGCAACAGTGCTGCCAGATTCCGCGATTGCGGTTCGGTGTGCTTGAGCATCAATGCCGTATGCAGCTCCTGAGACCACACAAATTTGATGATTAACCAAATAAGTGGACAGATCCTGTGTGACTTGCAGCCCATATCTAGTTGCTGCCCTTGATCCAACTATTGCAACCGAATTTAAAGTTAAACTCCTTAAGTCTGACTCTCCTCGAATCCAAAGCGCTAATGGAGCTTCGTCAAGAAGGTCATTTAGCTTGCTTGGCCATCGATTATCGATGGGCGTGATGACAGTGTATTCATGGCTATTTGTTGCAGGTGAATAAGTCTGCGCTCTGTTGGTTAGTTTGGAGTGATATTTAATCTTGCCAGCTACTAATCGTTGCCAGGTATGGCTTGCGGAATATTCGCTTACTAACTGATTAATACTTATGTCTGGGGGGTTCACCAAACTTGCCAACGCTACATAGCAATCTCTTTCTGAACTAATCACCCACGAATTCTGAATCAATCTCAGTTCAAGTAAATCACTTAATATCTAGTTGTGTACTACTTCGCTTTGGGGATTTGAATATCAGGGTGTTGAATCTCTTCGACATTCACATCTTTAAAAGTCATTACCGAAACGCTCTTCACAAATCTAGCTGGGCGGTACATATCCCACACCCAAGCATCAGAGATCTTAACTTCGAAGAAGACTTCGCCACCGACATCACTTCTTACTTGTACATCCACCTCATTACACAAGTAAAAGCGACGATCTGTCTCAACCACATACTTAAACATGGAGGCAACATCTCGATACTCTCGATATAAACCTAACTCAACCTCGGCTTCATAACTCTCTAAATCTTCAGTGCTCATGATGCCTCCTGCACATCTTTGTTCCAAACAAAAGTTACCCGGTGTATTGGAGTAGGGCCATATTTTCGCAAAGCTGAAATGTGCTTTTGGGTGCCATAGCCTTTATGGCTAGCAAATCCATATTCTGGGTATTGATTATCTAGTTCTAACATGAGTTGGTCTCGGTGAGTTTTTGCCATCACCGAAGCTGCCGATACAGACAAGCACAACTTATCACCTTTTTTCATCGCCAGTGATGGACGATCTAATCCATCTACTGAAAATCCATCAGTAATCACAAAGTCGGTAGGTACGTCTAATCGGGCTAAGGCTCTGCGCATACCTTGAATGTCAGCCTTATGAATTCCTATTTGATCAACTTCTTTGGCAGAAATTTCAACAACTGATATTGCCAGCGCTGTATTCTCGATCTGTGTTCTAGTTAATTCTCGGTTCTTTTTGGACATTAGTTTTGAATCAGTCAATTTGTCAAACTCCACTTCTGGATCCAAGATCACTGCAGCAACTACAAGTGGGCCAGCTAGACAACCACGTCCAGCCTCGTCCACTCCAGCGATTGCTACAAAGCCTGCGGCCCTTAACTCTTGCTCGTAGGTTTTGGCTGTCACTTACTATTCCTTTGGATCTGGAATCTCAGAATAGATATCTGGCACGCCAACTCGACCAAAAGATTCTGTTGGCCAGATAATCACAAATACTCTACCGAGCACATTTTTTAAAGGAACTGCTCCATTCACACCATTTTCCAAGTGATAACGACTATCTCTGGAATTTCCACGGTTATCACCCATAACGAATACATATCCTGGTGGAACTGTGATTTCAAATTGAACTTGATCTGTAGGCGCTTGGATCTGAGGCTCTTTTATAGACATACCGTTAACAACTATATTGCCGTCTGCATCACAGCACTTGATTTTGTCACCAGCAATTCCTACGACACGCTTGACTAAGTGCTCCCCCATATTTGCTGGTAGAAAACCAACAAATACCAATGCACTTTCAATCTTGCCTCGGATACCAGGAGTTGGGGTGTTAACACCTAACCAATCACTTGGATCAGTAAAAACCACGACGTCACCGCGGCGAACCCCGTCTATTCTGGTGGCAATTTTGGAAACCATGATCTTGTCATTAACCATCAAGGTTTGCTCCATAGACGCAGATGGAATATAGAAGGCTTGCACAAAGAGTGCCCTAAACAGCGCAGAAAGAATTAATGCAGTAACAAGAACTATGCCAATTTCTTTCGAGCCGAGTGCAACCTTCTTAAGCAGTCTCTTGGCGACGCTCACAGAAATTTGCTATGCCTGGTTAGAAGTGGACTCGTCAGCAACTGCTTCTGTTGGAGCATCTGCTGCTTCAGCAGCAACTTCAACTGGAGCTGCAGCGGCAGCTTCTGCTTCAGCCTTTGCGGCAGCTGCTGCTGCAGCTTCCGCTTCTGCTTTTGCTTGAGCCTCGGCAGCTTCTGCTTCAGCAGCTTTTTGAGCCTCAACTGCGGCTTCGTGTTCGCGCTCTGCTTGCATCGCATTCAAGATGGCAAGATCTGCGTTGCGCTCACCACGGCGTTCTTTAATTTTTGATGCTTTGCCAGTGAGATCGCGTA
>DBCL01000014.1:113930-148621 GCA_002293025.1 Actinobacteria bacterium UBA959 | reverse complement strand
GTAATAAAGCTTGGCACGACGAACATCTCCACGGCTAACAACCTCAACTTTTTCAATAATTGGGCTGTGCACTGGGAATTGGCGTTCAACACCAACACCAAATGAAATTTTACGAACTGTGTAGGTTTCACCAATGCCATTACCAGCGCGAGCTGTTACAACACCTTGGAATACCTGAACTCGAGAACGTGATCCTTCAATAACCTTTACGTGAACTTTGATGTTATCGCCAGTTCTGAAAGGTGGAATGTCTTTACGCAGTGAACCTGCTGATAACTCGTCAAACTTTTGCATTGGGTGCTCCCCACGTTCAGCGCCGCAGGTCACTGTCGTTAATGCTCGTAATAAATCTGTTTGGTTTCGCGCTATTTTGTTGGACTCCCCTGCGGCGGGGTGCCTACCAAGCACGAACCCCAATTCTGCCATAGGGAGCTTTAGCCCAGTTATGGGGCTAGCTCAGGTCGATTCTGTCTAGTTCGGGCTAGTGCTTGTTCTTTTCGCCAAGCAGCAATCTGAGCGTGATTTCCACTGGTTAACACTGATGGAACTTCTAGATCACGCCAAATTGCAGGTTTGGTAAAAACAGGGCCTTCTAATAATCGTCCATCTGGTGTCTGCGAGAAGGAATCGTTTGCCGCAGATTCACTATTCCCGAGCACTCCTGGAAGCAATCTGGCAACCGCTTCGACCATAACTAACACAGCTGCTTCACCGCCTGCTAAGACATAGTCACCTATTGATAGCTCCATTACCTGATTTGTTTTTGCATAATGCTCAGCAACCCTGGCATCAATACCTTCATATCTTCCACAAGCAAAAACTAAATGCTCTTGACCTGCTAAATCTTCGGCGATCTCTTGTGTAAATTTCTGTCCAGATGGAGTTGGGATAATCAATACGCTTGTTGGGGTCAGCAGTTCGTCCAGCATTTCACCCCAAGGTTGAGCAGTCATAACCATGCCTGGTCCACCACCATATGCGGTGTCATCCACGCTTTTATGAAGATCGCTGGTTTTGTCTCGCAGATCATGAACTGCGACGTTAAGGATTCCAACCTCTTGTGCCTTGCCAACCAGCGACAACTGCAGCGGATCTAAATATGCTCCAAAGATGCTAACTACATCAATTTTCATCTGCCACCTCTGCTTGACTTAAATCTAGCAAGCCAGACGGTGGATCGATAACAACGAATCCCTGTTCTAGGTTAACTTCTGGAACGATTGCTTTAACAAAAGGGATTAACACTTCTCCGTATTCTGGATGATCCAGGACTAATAGGTCTTGAGCAGGGGGGTGCAAAACATCTTTGATGACTCCGCTGTCTGATCCATTCAATAACTTAACTTTTAGCCCAATTAATTGACGGTCAAAGTAGCTTTCTGGATTAGCGGGGCGGTCATTCTCATTTATCTCAATTAAAAGATCTTGGCCTTTTAAATTCTCAGCGGAATTTCGATCGTCTATGCCTTTAAAGTGCACAATAAATGAGCCGCTATGGGATGCAATTGCACTGATCTCTAAATCAGTGCCATTTTCTAGAAGTACGTGGTTTCCATTTTTAAACCTGGATTCTTGCTCATCGGTTAGTGAGAAAATAACTAGATCCCCACGAACACCGTGTGCTCGAGCAACGCGTCCAATTACAACGCGCAAAGAATTACTTTCCGTTTGCGTCTAGAAAGTCAATACGAATTTTATTTCCACCATTTACGGCATGAACCACAGTTCTGATGGCAGTTGCAGTGCGACCGTTTCGACCAATTACTCGACCAAAGTCATCTGGATGTACTGCAACTTCAAGAGCTTTACCAAATTTGCTAGCGCGCTCTCTCACTGATACATCATCAGGATGATCAACGATGCCTTTAACCAAATGTTCTAAAGTTTCGTCAACCATGACTAGGCCGTAGGTTCGGAATCAGAAGCAACCTCTTCAGCAGCAACTTCTGCTACTGCTTCGACAGCTTCCGCTTCAACTGGAGCAGATTCTGCAACTGGTTCTGGAGCTGCTTCTGCAACTGGTGCAGCTGGCTCTGGAGTTGCAACTACAACAGGTGTTGCAAGTTTTGCTTTCGCTGCGTCACGATCTGCATCAAGTGTTACGCGTGCTGAATCTGAATCTGCTACTGCAGCATCGTAACCTGCACGACGAGTTGGTTTTGGTGCTGCAACTTTCAAAGTTCCCTCAGCGCCAGGAAGTCCTTTGAACTTCTGCCAGTCGCCAGTAATTTTTAGAAGTACCATCACTGGCTCGGTTGGCTGTGCGCCTACCTTTAACCAGTGTTGAACACGATCAGAATTAACTTCAATGAATGAAGGATCCTGCTTTGGATAGTAGTACCCAATCTCTTCAATCGAACGACCATTTCGGGCGGCACGAGAATCAGCAATCACAATTCGGTATTGAGGCACGTGAATCTTGCCAATACGCTTTAACTTAATCTTTACAGACACTTTTTCCTTCGTTGTTCATAGTGGATGGATCGTGCAAGCGAGTGTGGGGACGCTCACAACACAACCACGTGGTTTGGCAAGCTTGAAGAGAGGGTCGAGCAAGCCAGGGCGGAGTGTATCCATAGCCCAGCCACCCCCTAAAACCTAGGTCTGGCTGGCTCGCTTGGCTGGGTTCCCCGAGCGCTTGGCACCTTTGGGGGTCTTTGCGCTTTTTTGATTCTTGGAGGGCAATCCTGGGATATTGCCAATTCCTGGGATGTGACCGCTCTTCATCATTTTCTGAGCATCGCTAAACCTCTTAATGAGAGAGTTAACTTGAGCCACAGTTGTGCCTGAACCATTTGCTATTCGTGATCTTCGACTGCCTGTGAGTAATTCTGGTTTGGCGCGCTCCTGTGGGGTCATTGATCGAATGATTGCTTCAGTGCGCTTAAGTTCTGATTCATCAATTTCAGACAATTGATCTTTCATTTTGCCAGCTCCTGGCAACATGGACAAAATTGAGGATAGATTTCCCATTTTTTTGATTGCTTGAAGTTGTTCTAGAAAATCATCTAACGTGAATCCAGTTCCAGACTTGATCGCATCAGCCATCTTGGTAGCTTGACCTTCATCAAAAGTTGATTGCGCTTGCTCAATCAGGCTGAGCATGTCTCCCATATCCAAAATGCGAGATGCCATTCGATCAGGATGAAAATAATCAAAATCGGTTAATTTCTCACCAGTAGAAGCAAACATAACTGGAGTTTCAGTGACACTAACCAGTGAGAGTGCAGCACCACCCCTGGCGTCACCGTCAAGCTTAGTCAAAACTGTTGCATCAAAACCAACGGACTCTTGAAAAGATTGGGCTGTTAAAACTGCATCTTGCCCGATCATGGCGTCTACAACTAAATATGTGTAGTCCGGCTTAGCAATTTTTCTAATCTCAGCTGCTTGTGCGATTAAATCTTGATCGACTGCTAATCGACCGGCTGTATCAATAATGACGACATCATTTCGAGCTGGCGCATGCTTAAGTGCTTCTGAAACCACTTTTATTGGGTCACCAATTCCATTGCCAGGCTCGGGTGCAAAAACAGCAACTCCAGCCTGTTCACCGACAACTTTAATTTGATCTACTGCATTTGGGCGCTGTAAGTCAGCAGCCACCAATAATGGAGTTCTATTTTGATTCTTCAACCACAAGGCTAATTTGCCTGCCAAAGTTGTTTTACCAGCACCTTGTAGCCCGATCAGCATAATTACAGTTGGCCGGCCCGATGCAAATTTAAACTCTTGGGTCTTCGCTCCAAGTACTTGAGTTAGCTCATCTTGAACTACTCGAACAAACTGTTGCCCCGGATTTAATGCCGCAGATACCTCTGCCCCTATGGCTCGAACCCGAACTGCAGCAGCAAAACTTCGCACCACACTTAGGGCAACGTCTGCTTCGAGCAGTGCTGCTCGAATCTCAATTAAGGCATCATCAACATCTGACTCAGATAAGCGCCCTTTGCCCCGCACATTCTTTAGGGCAGTTGAAAGCCTGGAAGTTAATTGACCGAACACAAGCCTTAGATTATCGGTTAGTTAGCGCGGCTGAAACAGCCGACACAACTTCTGCTTGCTCCTCTTGCGTTAAAGGTAGATTCTGGGAATTAACCAGATAGAAAACATCATCAACTTCCGCTCCAAGTGTGCTCACATGAGCTGCGGTTATGTTGGTATTTGTGGAAGTAATTGCTTTTGCAATTCGATTCAGCACACCGCTGGCATCATGGGTTCTAACTTCCAAAATGGTGGCTTTGTCTGAAGAGACATTATCGATAAGCACTCTAGGCTTTGCCGATAAAGTTGTTCGAGTAATTGCGCTTTGCTCCCGCGTTAACAACTCAGATTGAACATCAAGGGTCCCATTTAGGGCTCTCCTTAATTCGCTTCTGAGTAGCGCAACCGAAGGCGCGTCTCCAAATAGTGGGGCTACCCGCCAATGACTTATCGCCCGATCAGAGATAGTCCTAGTACGAGCGGAGCGAACTACTAAACGATGTAATGCAAAGACACCCGCAGTGAGCGCTAATAATCCATTTTGATCAGGTGCTGATACTTTTATTAGAAGGTGATCTTCTTCTGGCTCAACAATTAAACCCAAACCAGCCTCATCCAAATCTAGATGATCAACTAGCTCTGGAGGAGCAGGTGGCATAGAGCCCTGCAATACCGCTGCGACCGAATCTCTTAATTGCTGAATCAGCTTCAATCGCCAAGCACTTGAGGCTATCGGTGAAGTAGCTCTTGCATCTGCAATTGCTAACTGATGAAGCAAATCAAGAATCTCAAGTGTTTCAACTTTCTGCGCAACTGTTGCAATAGTGCTTGGATCTTCTAGGTCTCGTCTGGTAGCGGTGTCTGGTAACAACAAATGTAAAGCGACCATAACTTCCAAAACTTTTGAATCAGCTGCACTAAATCCCATTGACGGTGCTATCTCTCGTATTAAAAGTGCTCCAACTTCAGAATGGTCTCCTAATCGAGCCTTCCCAATGTCATGCATTAAAGATCCAACTAAAAGTAGGTCTGGGCGAGCAACATTTCGGATCAAGGAATTTGCTTCCACAGCTGTTTGCACTAGGTGCCGGTCAACGGTGTAAATGTGCACAGAATTTCGCTGCGGTGCAGAACGAACCACATCCCAATGTGGGATCCACTTTGAGATGAAGCCAGTTTGATCTAATAACTCCCAAATCTCAATCAAATTTGAGCCAGAACCTAACAAGGAGATAAAACTCTCTCTTATTGAACTTGACCAAACTTCTGGCATTGGGCATTCCTGTAGACGCTTAATTGCATCCATATTGATCAGCACTCCAGCTTCGGCAGCTGCAGCGGCAACTCGAAATGGCAGACCTGGATCAGTATCAATTGTCGCCCCAGTTGCCAAAGTTGCGTCCAAACCGTCCAACACAACTCCATCAGCTAGTGGGGTGCGTACGTTTTTCTTTGCAAACAGTCCCGGTTTATTGGCAATCAGATTTGTGATGCTCCGCCAAGCTTGACTATAAGCAAACGAGATCACTCGACTTGCACCATAGATTGCTTTCAAAAGTTCATCTGCGTTTTGATAACCGGCCTTTACTGCGACATCATGTTGCAATTCTTGTGACAGAACTTCGACAGATCTATTTGTAACTTGATGTAGCGATGCCCTGGCAGCAATCAAGGTTGCCTTCGCTTGACCTAAGTCTGCTTGTGGCACCTGTATCTGCCAAGTTGCAGTCAAGGCTCTTAATGTGACCAAATCTCGAAGTCCACCTTGTGCCTCTTTTAAGTTTGGCTGTTGCAGATGAGCCAAATCTCCAAATGTCTTATGTCGAATAGCATCTGCTTGTTGTAGGTCTGGTAATCGCTTCTTGAAATTCTTACGCCAATCTTGCAGTAACTCAGTTCGTAGTTTTTCACCTAACTCGACATCTCCGGCAACAACGCGAGCATCCAACATGCCTAGCATCACTTTATGATCCACTTGAGCTAAATCTCGCGTTTGACCAATAGTTCTCACTGAGTGATCTAATGGCACACCACTGTCCCAAATCGGGTACCAGATTTTTTCTGCAATTTTCTCAGCTGCTATTTTTTGTTCAGCAGTATGTAATAAAACTAGATCTAAATCGGAACCTGGCGAAAGTTCTAATCTGCCAAATCCACCAACAGCGATTAATGCAATGCCTGGCTCAGAACATACTTGTGCAAATAACTCTTGCAGCCATTCATTTGAAAGTGCACCTAATTTAATAACGATTTCATTTGGTGGAAGATTTGTGGCTAGCAGTTCAGCCCGAGCTGTCTGATAGGTGGACACCACGGCTGCACCTCTCTGGTTTCAATAAGCAACTACAGATGTGCTCAGTTTGTCACTGAGCTCATCTGTAGTTGTGAGGAGGGATAGTGTTTCTAGAGAGCTGAGGTACCGCTTTCACCAGTTCTAACCCGAACGATGGATTCAACTGGAACAACCCAAACCTTGCCATCACCAATCTTGCCGGTGTTTGCAGCCTTGACGATCACATCAACCACGGATCCAACTTGTGCATCATCAACGACTAGTTCAATTCTTACCTTTGGAACTAGATCAACTGCATATTCAGCGCCTCGATAAACCTCAACATGTCCACGTTGCCGGCCCATGCCACTTGCTTCGGAAACTGTTAATCCAGTTATGCCAGCAACTTCAAGTGCTGCCTTCACGTCATCAAGCTTAAATGGCTTAATAATTGCGGTTATTAGTTTCATAATCAGGCTCCTTTCGAACTGTTAAGAACTCCACCGAATGTATTGTCTGTCAATTCATAGCCCCGCTCTGCATGGGCTGCTAAATCAATGCCAGACAGTTCTTCATCCTGACTAATTCTAAAGCCGATCACTAGATCAATAATCTTGCCTAGAATCAAAGTGACAGTGAATGAATAAGCTAGAACAGCACCCGCACCAATTAATTGCTTAACAAGTTGCTCGGTTCCAGCACCATAGAACAAGCCGGTATCAACACCTACAAATCCGATCAAGATTGTGCCAACAAGGCCACCAACAAGGTGTACGCCAACTACATCAAGTGAGTCGTCATATCCAAACTTGAACTTCAACCCAACAGCCAGAGCACACAACGCACCAGCAACCAGGCCAACTAGCAGCGCACCTGAAGTATCAACTGCTGCGCAAGCTGGCGTAATCGCTACTAATCCAGCAACTACACCTGATGCTGCTCCCAAACTGGTTGCATGGCCATCGCGTAATTTCTCAACCGCTATCCAAGCCAAGCAAGCTGCTGCTGTTGCAGCAACAGTGTTGATAAATGCTAACCCTGCCAAACCATTAGAGCCCACGGCAGATCCAGCATTAAAACCAAACCAACCAAACCAAAGTAGTCCAGCACCAATCATTACCAAAGGTAAGTTGTGTGGTCGCATGGGAGTTTTTCCAAAACCAATGCGCTTACCCAGCACAAATGCCAAGGCCAAACCTGCAGCACCTGCATTGATGTGAACTGCAGTTCCACCGGCAAAATCAAGGGCCCCTAGATCATTTGCAATCCAACCACCAGTAGTTGCCACGAAGTCATCAAATGCAAAAACCCAATGCGCGACTGGGAAATAAACAAGAGTTGCCCATAAGCCTGCAAAGACCATCCAAGCTCCAAACTTGGCGCGATCTGCTATTGAGCCTGAGATAAGTGCGACTGTTATCGCTGCAAACATACCTTGAAACGCGATGAACACTGTGGCTGGAATTGTGCCAATTACCGCTTCTGTGTTATCTAAACCGTTTAATAAAAAGTATTGACTCACATCCCCCAAGTAGCCCGCATCTGCGTAAGAGCTGCCAAAAGTCATCGAGAAGCCGTAAATTACCCAGAGCACCAGCACCAAAGCCAGTGCACCAAATGACATCATCAACATGTTTAAAACACTTTTGACTCTCACCATTCCGCCATAGAAGAATGAGAGACCTGGAATCATTAAGAGCACCAATGCAGCGCTAATTAGCATCCAGGCGGTATCGCCAGTATCAATGGCAGCCATCTTTCCCCCTTGTCATTCGAGGAAAGTTTCCTCCGAATCTAGGGTGAACTATGGGTGAAGAGTGTTTCAGTAATACTGGAAATGTGTTGCCAGTTTGTGAAGGTTTGAGCAGTTGTGTTACGAGTTTGTTTCCAGCAACATGGAAACAAACTCTTGGGGATCAAATGGCTTTAAGTCTTCGATCCCCTCGCCTGACCCAATCAACTTGACTGGAATGCCTAGCTCTTGCTGCACCGCAATCACAATTCCACCTTTGGCTGTGCCATCAAATTTGGTAAGCACCACACCAGTTACATCTACGGCTTCGGCAAATACCTTGGCTTGAGTTAATCCATTTTGTCCAGTTGTGGCATCCATTACCAACAAAACTTCTGTGACAGTTGCATTTTTGGCTGCGACCCGAAGTACCTTGCCCAATTCATCCATCAGTGCTGTTTTGGTGTGTAAGCGACCAGCAGTATCCAGCAAGACTAGGTTCGCTTTTGTTTGGATCGCAGAGGCAATTGCTTCATGAACCACTGATGCTGGATCCGAATTCAAGTTTCCAGAAATACAAGTGGCCAACGCTCGGTCTGCCCAAGTTTTTAACTGATCAACCGCTGCTGCTCTAAAGGTGTCTCCAGCTGCAAAAACCACCTTCTTACCTTGCTGAGTTAGTTGGTACCCGTATTTCCCAATTGAGGTTGTTTTGCCAACACCATTTACGCCGACAAATGCAATAACGGCTAAAGGTGCATCTAGGTTGATCGTTCTGGGTTTTTCAACTTCTAGAGCTGAAAGTAAAACTTCTTGCAATGCCTGATCAAGATCTAGGTCCTTATTTCTAGTAATAGCAGTTCGCAAATTCTGAACAATTATTTGGGTCCAGTGATTTCCAATATCAGCTAGCAGTAAAGAGTCTGTGACTTCCTGCCATTGCTCTTCAGTTATTTCAGATCTTGATAGCAAGGATCTAAGGCTAGATCCCCACCCTTTAAACTTCATGTTCTAGAGATTCGAATCGGAAGTGAAGCAGCCGCATATGCGCCTAACGCATTCGCTGCAATAACCAAAAATATAGTCATCAGTAAAGGTGCTGCAGACCTAGCCATGATGGATAAGACTCCTAAAACCAAAATTGCACTAAATACAGTCATCACGAAATTAATCATGCGAGCCAATCCTTCGCGTACCTTCACACCTAATGCATTCAACAGCAGCTGATAAATAATGAAGGCTGCAACTGGGCCACCTAACCACACACCCATGATTACACCAATCAAATCGCCCCAAGTACTGCTTGATGCCCCACCTAGAACTGCTCCAAGAGTTCCGCCAGCTCCAATTCCAAGAACTGACGCACTGACAACTAATAATCTGAATCTAAGCAGCGTCATTTCTGAACATCAACCAATTCTGTTTGAACATCTCTAATGCGCTGGCTAATAACAGCCGACACCCCATCACCACGCATACTGACACCATACAAGGCATCAGCAACTTCCATGGTTCGTTTCTGATGAGTGATCACAATTAACTGGCTATTCTCGCGAAGCTCTTCGTATATTTCCAGCAGTCTGCCAAGGTTAGTATCGTCTAGGGCAGCCTCAACTTCGTCTAGTACATAAAACGGACTTGGTCGTGCTTTAAAGAGTGCTACTAAGAATGCAACCGCAACTAAAGAACGTTCCCCACCTGAGAGTAAAGAAAGTCTCTTGATTTTCTTCCCCGGCGGCCTAGCTTCTACATCTACACCCGAGATAAGCAGATTGTCTGGGTCCAGCAGGATAAGTCGACCTTCACCACCTGGAAATAGTCTGGCGAAAACCTTTGAGAACTCGCGGGATGTATCTGCAAACGCTTCAGCGAATACTTGTTGAACGCGCTGATCCACTTCTTTGATCACTTCTAATAAGTCAGCGCGTGTTCGTTTAACATCTTCAAGTTGCTCACCCAAGAAGCGATTGCGCTCTTCCATGGCTGTGAATTCTTCTAAGGCTAAAGGATTAATTCGGCCCAACAGATTTAACTGCCGCTCTGCATCGCGAGCTCTTTTTTCTTGTTCAACTCGAACATATGCTGCTGGCGCAGGAGGTTCTTGGTTTGGATCGACTTCATCACCTGGGGTTGGCATTGACGGTGGAACTAATACATCTGGTCCATACTCGTTGATGAGTACCTCGGCATCAATTCCAAAGTCACTCATGGCCTTATCTTCAATAGCCTCGATCTTGGCCTTTTGTTCGGTGCGCGCCAGCTCATCTCGATGAACCGAGTCAACCAACACAGATCTTTGCGATTCTAATTCTCGTGACTTCACGCGAAGTGCTTGCAGCTTGGTTTCTCGTTCAGCACGAGCCTGCTCTAGATCAGATTTTAAGGTCGAACCAGTTATCAACGAAACTTCGAGTCTTTCTAGGACTAGATCGATCGCAGTTGATACGGCTGCTGCTACTTCACCTTCACGCACTCGACGTTTGCGTCGCAATGCATCGCGAGTGCGGGCTGATCTTTCTAAACTTGCGGATCTTTCTAGTTCTTCAGCCTTACTAGTTGCCACCCGATGGCGCTCTTCAGCAGTTCTTAAAGTCAATCTGCCTTCAACTTCTTTGGCACGAGCTCGCTCAACTGAAACTAATAGTTCATCCCTTTGCTGACTAGTCGGAATTGACTCATCACTGCCAGTGCTTTGTGCATTTGCCAATCGTTTTTGGAGATCTACAAGCGCTTGTTCATCATCACCTCGGGCAACTTCTGCATCAGCAAGCGCTTTACTCAATCTCTCAGCCTCTGCTGCTGCTGCTCTAGATTGTTGGCTTAGCTCGGCTAGGCGCAATGCAACTGCAGCCTGAGCTGCATCAGACTCATGCAGTTTAGATAAAGCTGCCTTGACCTCATCGGCAGCGCTTTGAGCTGCTGCCACAGCAGACTCAAGTTCAAATTTGATTCGTTCTAGTTCATGGGAAGCTGCGTCGCGTTCTTGTCGAGCAGTTTCAGCAGAAGCCAAATTCTCAATTCGACTGCGATTACTACTGCCACCACCAATGATCAAGCCGTTAGATAGTAGGTCTCCATCTTTGGTGACAACTCTCAAGTTTGGATTTGATTGATGAATTGATCTTGCTTGATCTAAGGTGTCAGCTACTACAACATCTGCTAGCAAAGAATTTATGGCAGATTTAAGTTCACCACTAACTTGCACGAGTGAACTAGCTGACCTGCTTGGACTTGGTGCGGCTAGTTGCTCATTTGACTTCGTAACCGGTACCACAATTGCAGCGCGGCCACCCTTATTTGTCTTTAGAGATTGCAGCGCAGCTGTGGCAGCATCAACATTGTTGCCAGCTAAGGCGTCAGCTGCTGCCCCAAGTGCAACCGCAATTGCTGTTTCATAACCAGTTTCAATTATTAAGTTAGTTGCCAATCTCCCGGTTAGCCCTGGTGTATTTGCTGCAATCAACTCTGCGGCACCGTCGTTTTCAGCACCTAACGCTGCGCTGATTGCATCAGCCGTTGCGCTCTTGGCAGCCTTTATCTTTTCGGCTTCATGAACAGCCGCTTGGAGTTGTCTAACTTTTGCTTCAGCTTTATTTAGTGTTGCCGAAACTTCTTCGTAATGCGAATCCAATTGCATCTCACCGGCATCAAGTCCTGCAATCTCTGCTTCTTCTTTTCTAAATGAAGCTTCTGCATCAGCAGCCCTGCGCCTAGCATCTGCTACCTGGCCAGTTAAGCGACCAATTTCAGTTTCACGAGTTTCACGTCTGGATTGAGCGGCTGCAACTTGTCCACCAAGTTGAGCTAAACCTTCTCGGCGGTCAGCAGCTGAACGCATTGCAGCCGTGAAAGAAGATTCAGCTGCATTAAGTTTTGATTCTAATTCTGCTCGAACAGCCGATAAGTTGGCTAATTCAAGTTTCAAACTCTCAGATTCCTGGGACAAACTAAATTCTTCAGTTCGAGCTGACTTGGCTTGCTCATCCAAGAGTTCTGGATCAGTACCCCGCGGTTGCTCATCAACTGGCTCGGAAGTTAAGCGAATACGCTCGGTTACGACTTGCTTCAAACCAATGTAACGCTCACGCAAAGCGGATAATGTGAACCAGGCTTCTTGCGCTCTACTAATTTGTGGTGCAGCTTCAATACCTGCTGATTCCAATTTAGTGATTTCATTAAGAGCCTGTGCTAATGCTTGCTCAACTTCTTGTTGACGCTGACGCAAGATAGTTTCATCAGCAATTTCTTTATCTAAAGCACTCTTAATTACCAATAAGTCATCTGCTAACAGTCTTAATCTGGCGTCACGAGCATCTGCTTGAAATACTTGGGCTTTGCGAGCCAACTCTGCTTGACGACCCAACGGCTTGAGTTGACGTCGAATTTCATTTGTTAGATCTTGTAGTCGAACCAAGTTTGCGTCTGTTGCTTCTAACTTACGGAGTGCTTTTTCTTTACGCTTACGATGCTTAAGAACACCAGCTGCTTCTTCAATATATCCGCGACGTTCTTCTGGTGTTGCTTGTAGTACATCACCTAGTTGACCTTGGCCAACAATTACATGCATTTCACGACCAATACCTGAGTCAGACAACAACTCCTGAATATCTAGCAAGCGAGATGGGTTGCCATTAATCGAATACTCGGAGCCACCTCCTCGAAACAAGGTTCTACTAATTGTGACCTCGGTGTACTCAATTGGAAGAGCGCCGTCGGTATTGTCGATAGTTAGTGAAACTTCTGCTCGACCAAGTGGCGATCTGTTGGAAGTTCCAGCAAAGATAACGTCATCCATCTTGCCACCGCGAAGTGTTTTGGCACCTTGCTCGCCCATGACCCACGAAAGTGCATCAACTACATTGGATTTACCAGAACCATTTGGCCCAACTACGCATGTGATGCCTGGCTCGAATTGGAGCGTGGTGGCTGACGCAAAGGACTTGAATCCCCTGATGGTCAGGCTCTTTAGGTACACGCGTAGCACTCCTTGGTGGCAAGTATTTCAAGGGGGAAGGGTTCAAGCCTACCTACGTGGGGCCTTTTGACAGTTGAGGCATAGGTGGCTGTAGCGATTCATAAATCTAACTTTTTGAATCAAATTGGTACATCGGCTGCATTTTTGACCCTTTTGGCCGTAAACCTCGAGGCTGGGGGCGTATTTTCCGCTTTCTCCATTGACCTTTAAATACATGCCATCAAAGGTGGTACCACCAACCTTGATAGCCTGCGTCAAAATGTCAGTGACTGCTAGCAGCAGCTTGCGAGCCTGTGTGGCAGTTATGTCTTGGGTGTGCGTTTGTGGATGAATTTTGGCCATCCAAAGTGCCTCATCGGCATAAATGTTGCCAATCCCAGAGATTAGTTTCTGATTTAACAAGGCTCGCTTGATCTCTGTGTCTCTGGCTCGAAGCGCTTTGCTGAATACCGTTAAATCAAATCGCTTATCAAGAGGGTCTAAAGCAATATTGGTAACAGCTAACGGTACGAGCTCTCCATGAATATCGGTAACTAGATCTACAATCTGCATACCACCAAAAGTGCGCTGGTCAACAAAAATTAGATCTTCGGCCCCATCTTTAAACCTAAAGCGCGCTCTTTGGTGTTTCCCACTAGGGCTTGCTTGATCAACCATCAAGCATTGACCACTCATACCTAAATGAATAACCAACGCTTTGTCTTCAAAAGGAATCCATAGGAATTTACCACGTCTTTTCACGGTTGTGAATTTGTTACCAATTAGATAACTTACAAAATCTTTACTATTTCCAGGATGGTTTCTAATTACTCTTGGATGCAAGACTTGTACGTGCGCAATCTCACGATTCAGTGCACGTTCAGTTAGCCCTCTGCGGACAGTCTCAACTTCTGGTAGCTCAGGCAATGTTGTTCGTTAGTTCTGCATAAGCAGTTGCTGCAGCTTGTTGTTCGGCTGCCTTCTTGCTTCGGCCCTCACCGTGTCCAAGTAGTTCACTTCCAAATTGGACTCGTGCAGTAAAGCGCTTGTCATGATCTGGCCCATTTTCAGAGATCACATATTCAGGTGGCATCACATTTCGCTTAGCTGCAAGTTCTTGCAGGCTAGTTTTCCAATCTAAGCCCGCACCAAGATCACTTGATTGCGCAATGATTGGATCAAATAAGCGGTGAATAAGATCGTTGGCAGCATCTAGGCCTGCTGCGGTGTAAACGGCACCAATTACTGCTTCTAAGGCATCTGCCAAAATCGAGTCTTTATCAGCACCTCCAGAAGCCGCTTCACCACGACCAAGTAAAAGATGTGAGCCCAGATCTAGGGTACGAGCCACATCAGCTAGTGCTTTTGAGTTAACGATAGAAGATCTAAATCTGGCCAATTGACCTTCAGGTGCATTTGGATTTAGTTGAAACAACTCTTGAGTCACAACTAAACCCAACACGGCATCACCTAAAAACTCTAAGCGTTCATTTGTTGGTATTCCGCCATGCTCATAAGACCACGAGCGATGCACCATGGCCAGCGCTAAGTCTTCAATGCTCACTGGGGCTTGAATTACTTCAATTAATTTAGGAAGGGTCGCGGAAACTAGGGCGATCACGTCATCGACGGAATCGGCCTCGCCCCCGCGAGGGGGTGTGGTCGACACGTCTAGACGTCTAATACCTGGCGATCGTTGTAGCGACCATTGTCATCTGTTTGATGAGAAACAGAATATGTAACTTGGCCATTAACGATCTGCTTATTCACTTGTGGCAATTTTGCTTTCCAAGTGGCACGACGGGTTCGTGTGCGTGATCTAGAGGTTTTCCTCTTTGGTACTGCCATGACGGTGGAACCTTTCAGTTAGTTATCTAACAAACCAGTTAAGGCTTGCCAGCGAGGATCTATGTCTTCATGTCGATGATCTGGATCATCGACAAGTCTTTGTCCGCAACGAGCGCACAAACCAAGACAATCATCATCACAGACCGGCGCTAATGGCAGGTCCAGTAATGCTGCATCCCGTAAAACAGGTTCGAGGTCGAGATACTCCTGGTGCATATGGAACATCTCTTCATCATCACCGGACTGCTTGGCGTAAAAAAACAGTTCTTGAAATTCAATTAGAGCAGGTTGCTCAATTGGGTCCAAGCACCGCGCACATTCACCTTGATAGATCAATGCAGCAGTTCCAGTAACTAAAACACCATCCATTACTGACTCGAGTAATAACTCGAGACCAATATCGGAGTGTTCTCGCACCCCGATCACTGCATTTCCGAAATTAGTCGGTGTTGGGACGGTCAATGTGAGTTTCTTAGCCGTACCTGCGGCACGACCTAAGTCGTGCGTGGAGATAACTAAGGGCCCTGCGGGGTCCAATGTGCTCACATGCCCTCCCGTTGGCGACCAAACGGCAGCACAGCAATCTGGGTGAAGGGTAGCAAACCCCAAATTTCTAGACCCTAGACATCGTCGGGGGCACCCAAGGGGCCCAATCGATCCCGCCCTTTACGTACAGATCCCAACACTTTGGTGAGAGCGGCTTCAAATCTGGCTAGTTGGCCGTCTACATATTTGTCAGTTTCGGCCCGCATTTGGGCTAGCTCGGCTAGAACTTCAGCACGCATCGCCTCAGCTTCACTGGCTGCAGTAAGTAAGACTTCATGGCTGCTGGCTAAACGATCACGCTCTACTTGCGCATTAGAAATTATGGTGCTGGCTTTATTGGTTGCAGAATTCAAAAGTTCAGTTTGTTGGTGGATAATTCGCTCAGCATCAGCCACAACAGTTGGCAATAAAGCTCGAATGTCAGCTACTAAAGAGATTAATTCCTCTTTGTCTCCAATTACAAATCCACTACCTAGTGTTTGTTTTTTGGCACTCTCTAATCGAGAGATTAACTGGTTGATTAAATCGTTGATCTGCACTAGGAGCTCAATTCTTGTTTGCTTTAAATTTCGCAATCAAAGCATCTTCAACATTTTCAGGAACCAACCCTTTGACCGATCCCCCATATTTTGCAACTTCTTTGGCCATTGACGACGAAAGAAAGGAATAAGTTGGATTAGATGACATAAAGAAGGTTTCAACATTGGCTAGCTGGTGGTTTAGTTGTGCCATTTGTAGTTCGTAATCAAAATCAGAGACTGCTCTTAAACCTTTCACTATGGCTGAGATATTTCTACTTTTACAGAAATCAACTAACAGTCCAGCAAAGGATGTAACCTCTATGTTTGTAAAATCTCTAGTGGCATTAGTTAGAAGTTGGATACGCTCAGCAACAGTAAATAAACTAGTCTTAGTTGAATTCTCAAGAACCGCAACGACCACATGATCAAACTTTTCAGCAGAGCGCACAAAAACATCTAGGTGACCCAAAGTCACTGGATCAAAGGATCCAGGGCAGACTACAGTTCCACCTAAGTGACCAATTGAGTTCATGGTTTATCCCGTCTCAGACTCAAAAAGATAGCGGTATCTCCGTAATTGCGAGTAATCAGCCCCTCGAAACCAGAGGGCCAACTAAATTCAGATTTGGATCCACGCTCAACGACTACTAATCCAGCTTGATCTATTCGATCTTTAATCAAATAGACCAAGTCCTGCAATTGCTGATCAGATACCTCATAGGGAGGATCAGCAATTACTAAGTTATAGGAGTTGGCAGGCTGAAAATTAAGTGCATTTGCAACCACAACCTCGCCACTTAGATTTAAATCCTTCAGATTTTTACTAATTATTTGTGCTGCTTGCTTGTCTTGCTCAACAAAAGTGGCCGCTGTTGCGCCGCGGGATAGCGCTTCAATACCCAGAGCGCCAGAGCCTGCAAATAAATCAAGTACTTGAATTTGGTTCCAGTTTTGAATTCTGGAATCCAATGCGCTAAATAAGGATTCCCGGACTCGATCAGTCGTTGGTCGCACTCCTGATTTCGGCACTTCAATTCTGCGACCACCAACTAAACCAGAAATTATCCGGGTCATGACCGCTCCAGCCAGTCTGCGCCTTCTTCGCCAACGATGGCTAATACAGCTCTTTTCAACTCTGGATGTTTTTTAAGTTTTGGGTCCAGGTCAACCAAAGAAAAAGCAGCCTCTCTAGCAATAGCCACAATTTTTCCGTGCTTAGTTACTTCTAATAGGCGCAAAGTCGATCGCATGCCTGATTGTGTGGCACCGAGCACATCTCCTTCGCGCCGCTGCTCTAGATCTATCTCAGCTAACACAAATCCGTCTCTGGTTCCAGCAACTGCATCAAGTCTTTGTCTTGCCAAACTAGCTGGCTCGGCTTCGGTAACTAAAACACATAAACCTGGAAGTCCAGCTCGACCCACTCGACCTCGAAGTTGATGCAGTTGTGCAATTCCAAATCGGTCAGCGTCTAAAACCACCATCATGGTTGCCAGGCCAATATCAACTCCAACTTCAATCACAGTTGTGCTCACTAAGACATCTATCGCATCTGCCTTTTCGCTAGCCAATCTAGACATAAGTGAGTTTTTTTCTTCACTAGTTAAGCGGCCATGCATGGCTGCAAGTCTTAGTGATTTCAATGGACCAGAACTTAACTTGTCTATGACTTCAAGCACTGCAAGTGGAGCGCGCTTACTCTCTTCAGATCCAAACAAAGAAACATCTTCTTCTTCTAAATCGGCTCCAATTCGAGGGCAGACAATAAAGACTCGATGCCCCTGGTTCGCTTCCTCAATTATTCGAGTCCAAACTCGAGCCAAGTGGGCTGGAGTAGTAATTGAATCAACGACGTGCGTATTAATTTCAGCTCTACCTTTTGGCAAGGTGTCTAGTTGCGATACATCTAGATCACCAAAGACAGTCATCGCTACTGTTCTAGGAATTGGGGTTGCGGTCATAACCAATAAATGAGGTCTAGTTCCATCTTGGCCGCGTTCTCTAAGTCGGTCGCGTTGCTCAACCCCAAAGCGATGTTGTTCATCAACTACAACCAAACCTAGATCTGCAAACATTACTGATTCTTCGAGCAGAGCGTGTGTGCCAATTACAATTCCAGCGGCCCCCGAAGCAATCTCACTTAATGCAGCTTTGCGGGCTGCTGCTGGCATGTTTCCAGTTAGCAATACAACTCGCGTTGAATCACTCGTACCAGCCAGCAAAGATCCCAGCCCTAAGTCTCCAAGCAAATTACTAATTGACTGATAATGCTGTTGCGCCAAAACAGATGTAGGCGCTAAAAGTGCTGCTTGCCCTCCAGTCTCAACTACCTGCAGCATGGCTCGCACTGCCACTACGGTCTTTCCAGCTCCAACCTCACCATGTAGTAGTCGGTTCATCGGTTTAGAAGTCTCTAAATCAGCCGCTATTTCATTACCAACAGTTATTTGACCCGGGGTTAGTGTGTATGGGAGATTGAGATCAAAACTTTTCAGGAATTTACCAGTGGCAACTCGAGGAATTGCTGGCACAGCTAACGCAGCTAGACGTCTTTGCGCCAGCGCAGTTTGCAAAACAAATGCTTCGTCAAACCTAAGACGCTCAAGTGCAATCGCAATATCTGACTGAGATTGAGGTCTATGTATTTTAAGAAATGCATCTTTTGCTGAAATCAATTTGAACTTTTTGCAAATTTCTGAATTTAGCGGGTCAGACCCAAATGTGATTTGATCCAACACAATTGCTATTGCTCTAGATATTCGCCAAGAAGGAAGTTTGGCAGTTGCTGGGTAAACCGGAATGATTGCGTTAGCGAAAGTTTCAGCCACTTCATTAGTAACGTCTTCATCACCATCTTCTGGAACTAGCGCGTACTCCGGGTGGGTTAACTGCCGGCGTCCACGAAATTCTCCAACCTTGCCAGCAAACAATCCGGTTGCTCCAACTTTTAACTTGCCTCGGTGCCATCTACCATGTGCAAAAAAAGCTAAATCCAAAGTGGCTGTACCATCAGTGACCACTACTTGTAGTCGAGATCCTGCTCTGCCTGATCCAGGAATCTCGGTAACTTTGGAAACTTCAGCGAGCACCGTCACGTGCTCACCAACAACTAATTCAGCGAGATTTGTGAGTTGCCCCCGCTCGGCATAGCGTCTTGGGTAATGCCGGAGTAGCTCTTCAACAGTGCTGACCTCAAACGAATCTCGGAGCACCTTGGCTGTGGCATCACCAATAACCTGGCTTAACCGAGTGTCCAAAGTGACTGGTTCTAGGGGGTCGTGCTTCATTAAGGCTCAGTATCCACCGAAAACAGGGGGTGGGTTAGTATTCGGGCACGGTTTGGTGCTGGGTTTCCTAGAACAACCCAGAAAATATCTAAAGGAGTGTCTGAGATGGCTGCCAATTGTGAGATCTGCGGCAAGGGTCCAAGATTCGGCAACAACGTTTCACATGCCCAAAACAAGTCTCGTCGTAGGTTTAATCCAAACATTCAAAAAGTGCGTATTGCGGCTAGCCGCAGCACCACTAAAACTGTTTACGCTTGCACTTCATGTATCAAGGCTGGCAAAACCGCTACTGTCTAAAGTGTTGGTAACCCAAACTCTCTTGCTCTACTGAATCCACAGTTACTCCTAAACCTGGCACTACCTTGCCAATTTGCACTGCTCCTGGAATTGCCTCTTTCGAAGTGACCAAGAATCCATGATCATCCCCACCTGCCAATACCCAAGACATTGGGTCAATTCCTAGTTCTAAACCAGCTTCTTGCATCTGGGTCGAAATGAATTTGACCAACTGAATTGAATCTAATGCCATCATAACTTTTGAAGCCTTGGCCATCCGCTCTAAATCAACCAGAAGCCCATCAGAGATATCTGTTGCAGCTGATATTGATTCCCAAGCTGCAATCATCTGCGCATAAAAAACTGTTGGTTGTTGGTGAGCCTTAAGTAGGCTTGGATAATTTCTATTGTCAGCCTCGAATAAGGCAAGGCCTGCTGGAGCTAATCCAAGACAGCCAATTACCGAGATGATCTCGCCAGGCTTGGCAGCACTTCGAAGCAGCGCAGTTCGGTTAGCACAATCTCCAACAGCACTAATTGAAACAATCAACTTATCGGACCTAGAAATATCACCACCAACAACTTGCGCTGATACTTTGTTGCTTTCAGTTGCTATGGCGGTGACTAGATCATCTAGAAACTCAACTTTAGTGTGAGAGGGCAGACCCAAAGACAACGTTAAGTATTTTGGGGTTGCTCCCATAGCAAGCAGATCTGCCAAGTTTGCTGCTGCTGCTCGCACACCAATATCCCAAGCACTTGACCAATTAGTCTTGAAGTGAATGTCTTCAATAAGCAGGTCGGCCGTAAGGACTGGGGTCAATAAGGTTGGCGTAACAGCTGCATCATCTCCTGGTCCAATTACATTCGAATTTTGAAATGGTGCCAAAATCTTGGTAATTAGGCTCACTAATTCATGCTCTGCGAAATCAGAAACTAACTGCATAGACCCCATTCTCGCCTATTTGCTGTTCTTCCTCTACGGTGGGCGTTATGAAACGGGTTTTATGTTTGCTGCTGGTATTGGTGGGCTGTGGCTTTGATGCCAAGGTGCTGCAGCCACCTAACCCCGATTCAAATATTGCCCAAATCTGTGAAGCAGCAGTGGCCAATCTTCCAGAGGTAGTCGATGGCGTTTCTCAAGTTTCCACAAATCCTAAATCCCCTTATACGGCAGCATGGGGAGATCCGGCAATCACACTTAGATGTGGGGTTGAATTTCCAGCTGACTACTCCGCGAACGCGAGTTTGGTTTCAGTGAATGATCTGGATTGGTTTTCGAGTGAGCGAGTTGATGCCTATGTATTTACCAATACATCCTCAGAGGTATTCATAGAAATTACAGTGCCAATTAAAGACTCCAGTCCAGCTGGCGCGCTAGCCCAGCTGGCACCTTGGGTTAAGTCAGTGATTAACACCCCATAGTGCGTGTTGAACTAAGCGATCAACTAGCGAAACTAATTCAATGTTGGTGGCAGCCATCATCTTTGGATACATGGAGATACTTGTAAATCCAGGCATAGTGTTAATTTCATTTAGGTAAACGGTGCCGTCTTGCCCCATCAAGAAATCAACTCGGGCAAGTCCAGCGCAACCCAATGCCATAAATGCCTTTTTGGCATTTATGGCAATATCTTGATATTTCATGTTACCAATATCTGCAGGCACAATTAATTCTGCTCCATCGTCAATGTATTTGGCGTTGTAGTCATAAAAGTCAAATTCTGGCTTGACTTTAACTTCGCCACAGACGCTAACCACTAAAGATCCATCTGGATTTTCCAAGATAGCAATTTCAATCTCTCGAGGATTCATCACCGCTTCTTCGATGATTACAAATTCATCATGTTGCAATGCCAATGTAATTGCAGGATCTATCTGACTAGATTTCGAAACCTTACTAATTCCAACTGAAGAGCCACCAGATTGAGGTTTAACAAAAAGGGTTTCACCAAGTTTGCTAATTTCAGTAAGCAGTTCAGGCTTAGAATCCTGCCAAGACTTTGCGCTGACACTAATAAATCTAGTATTTTGAATTCCAGCCTTATTCAATGCTTGCTTGGTGAGAGATTTATCCATACAAATTCTGGAAGCCAAAGCATTGCTTCCCACATACTTTAAATTCATCTGGTCTAGTAATTTCTGAACTTGCCCATCTTCCCCCCAGTAGCCATGAAGCGCTGGGAAGACAACATCAGCATCGATAGCGGTAATTACTTCGCCCCCAGGAATGTCAGATGTTCTAGGCAGGGCAGATTTCAGCTGGTTTAAGACCTCAAGTGCATTTGGAATATAGCGAAATGTGCCATCTGGCTCAACCGCGATTGGGCGTATTTGATGGCCGGCATCCACGAGTGCTTGCATGATGGTGCGTCCACTTCTACAAGAGATCTCATGTTCATTGCTTGGTCCCCCAAACAACACTGCCACAACACTTTTCATGCTCAAGAGGCTACCGCTTACCCAAAGAGATACCCTCACGCCATGGCTGAGAAACCAAATAACTGGAAGATCCAAACCCAGATAGTGCAATCTGGTCGTGACCACTTCACGTCAGGTGCGCCCCTGAATCCACCAATAACTTTGACCACTGGTTACATCGATGGCACCAACCGTGGATATGCACGTGCCACTAATCCAAGCTGGGATGCAGCCGAGTCAACAATTGGCAAACTTGAGAATGGGCAGGCTTTAATTTTTAGTAGCGGAATTGCTGCTTTCTCAGCTGCCATTGAATTAGTGCCAGTAGGTGGCAAAGTGGTGATGGGAGATGTTGGCTATAACGGAATTGATCGAAGACTCAAGGACCTAAGCGAAAGCAAACGAATTAAATTAGTTCAGGTTCTAACACCAAATCTGGAACAAATGCTGCATGAAGCCAAAGATGCAGATCTCGTTTGGATCGAAACGCCCACTAACCCAACCATGCATGTTTGGGATATCGCGGCTATCTGCACTGCAACAAATGCAATCACAGTTGTCGATAACACGGTTATTGGGTCTTTGGGTCAATCCCCACTTGACCTAGGTGCAACTATTTCAATGCATAGTGCTACGAAACAGATGTCTGGCCACTCTGACTTATTGGCTGGGGCTTTAATTACTAGAGATGAACAAGTATTTGAAAAACTGCACGGAATCCGAACTCTCACTGGTGGAGTAAGCAGTGCCTTTGATTCTTATCTATTGCTGCGAGGATTGAGGACTTTGCATTTACGCCAGGAGCGCTCCAGCCAAAATGCACTCGAAATTGCGCAGCGACTAGAAAAACATCCAAAGGTAAGCCAGGTAAATTACCCAGGTTTAGCAACACATCCTCAATCTGATTTGATCGCCAAGCAAATGACAGGCTTTGGATCATTAATATCAATCGAAATTATCGGTGGCGTTGATGATGCAGACCAAGTTTGCAGTAGAACCGCAATCTGGTCGCACTCAACTAGCCTCGGTGGGGTGGAATCTCAGTTAGAGCGTCGTCGCAAGTGGCCTAATGAGCCTGTGAAGGTAGCAGCAAACTTGATTCGGTTAAGTGTGGGAATTGAAGACGTTGAAGATCTATGGCTAGATCTTGACCAAGCCCTTAACTCAATCTAGTTTTCAGTCAGATGACTTGGGTCTAAATTTCTTTTTTTCGATCTAACCACTCTTCTTTAGTGAACCTTTCTGTTGGTGGCTCTTCACTGCGCAGTTCAGAAAGTAAGTTAGTAATTGCTTCCATTAAATCTTCGGTTGCTTGATAGAGCAACTCATCTGTTAGGTCCCGCCCTTGATACTTGCTTAGATCTAGCGGGTTACCCACATTTATTTGCATAGTTTTTCTTGGGAAAAGCCTCAACTTTTTTTCATATGGTGGAATAACAGATTGCGCTCCCCATTGAGCAAATGGAATTATTGGCGTGGAGCTACTTAGAGCCAACCGAACTGCACCCGTCTTGCCTCGCATCGGCCACAGGTTTGGGTCTCGGCTAATTGTGCCCTCTGGGTAGATAACCACTGCTTCCCCTGCTTGCAATCTAGGTTCTGCTAGGACTAACGCGTTAGCAGCATTCTGCGAAACTCTTTCAACCGGGATTTGGTCTAATGACCTAAGTAAAGCACCAATAATTGGTACTTTAAAAATCGACTGCTTGCCCAAGTAAATTGGTGGTCGGTTGTTGGCCCACAGGAAGTGTGAGACTGGGAATGGATCAAACCAAGAGATGTGGTTACCTGCAAAAATTATTCCTGTTTGAGTATGAATGTTTTTGCGATTACGCCAATCTTTTTTGGTAAACACAGCCATTAGTGGCCGCAGGATTAGGGCTACCAAGTGCCAGGCGAGTCCCTTATCTACTCTGCCAATCTCATTAGCCATAACTGAATTATCCTCTGCCTAAAAAAGCTCGAGCGCCAGGTGCTAACACCTGACGCCCGAGTTAAGAACTAATGCTAACAAATATTTGTCAGCGGATGCTTACTTCTTCTTGCCTGAAACTAGTCCCTTGAACTCTGCTCCAGCCTTGAATTTTGGAACAGATGTTGCAGCAATCTTTACAACTGCACCTGTCTGAGGGTTACGTCCGTTGCGAGCTGCGCGCTTTACCTTCTCGAATGTACCAAAGCCAACAAGTGAAACCTTGTCGCCCTTGATCACTGCGTGCACGATATTGTCTAGAACTGCATCAATTGCCTCTAGAGCTGCCTTACGGGTGGTATCTAGATCCGCTGCAATTGCGTCTGCTAGTTCTGCCTTGTTCATGAAGAGCCTCCAAGTATTTAAACCGATTACCTAACCGGTGGCTCAAGCGTAAGGATTTGCCCCCATAACTATGGGCGACACGCACAAAAAACCCATAGTTCATTGGGTTTTAACCTCTAAACAGTGGTTTTTGGGCTCCAACTAGGGCGTTTTTGCTCAAACTCACTAATTTTGTCCAGCTGCTGCATGGTGATTCCGACATCATCCAATCCTTCAAGTAGACGCCAGCGGACATATGGGTCGATATCAAATTGGACCGAATTCGAGCCAAAAGTGATTTGCTCACTTTCTAAATCAACAGTGATCTCTGCTCCTGGTTTTGCTTCTAAATACTGCCAAAGTTGTTCGGTAACCTCATCAGTTACTTGAGCTGTTAGTAGTCCACCTTTGCCAGAGTTTCCTCTGAAAATATCGGCAAAGCGAGGTGAGATCACTGCTTTAAATCCATAATCCATTAGCGCCCAAACAGCATGCTCTCTAGATGATCCAGTACCAAACTCTGGTCCGGCAACTAAGACAGTGGCATTCTTGTAAATTGGATGATTTAAAAGAAAGGCATCATCGTCGCGCCAAGCTTTAAAAAGTGCGTCTTCATAACCGTGGCGGGTGATTCGCTTTAAGTACTCGGCCGGAATTATCTGGTCAGTATCAACATTTCCGCGACGTAATGGGGCACCAATGCCTGTGTGTCTAATAAATGCTTCCATGGTTACTCCCTCACAAATCCGATGGAGCTGCTAGGTGACCGACCAGTGCAGTTGCTGCAGCCACTTGAGGTGAAACCAAATGGGTGCGACCGCCTGGTCCTTGACGACCTTCAAAATTTCTATTTGAAGTTGAAGCCGCACGTTCCCCTTTAGATAACTTATCTGGGTTCATTCCCAAGCACATAGAGCAGCCCGCTGAGCGCCATTCCGCGCCTGCGCCCAGAAAGACCTTATCCAATCCTTCTGATTCAGCTTGTAATCTAACTCGCGCCGAACCTGGTACCACAATCATCTTTAATGTTTTTGCAATCTGCTTGCCTTCAATGATTGCTGCAGCGGCACGTAAATCTTCGATTCTCCCATTTGTACAGGAACCTAGAAACACAGTATCAATCTCAATATCTTTTAATTTAGTGCCTGGAGTCAATGCCATGTACTCCAATGCACGTTCAGCAGCAACACGCTCGCCTGGATCGGTAATGTCTTTAGGGTTTGGCACAGATCCAGTTAGTGGAAGCCCTTGCCCTGGATTAGTACCCCACGTTACAAATGGTGAGAGAGTTGAAGCATCAATTATTACTTCGTTATCAAAAACGGCATCTGGGTCAGTTGGCAAAGTTTTCCAGTATGCAACTGCTTTATCCCAATCAGTTCCCTTTGGTGCTAAGTCTTTGTCCTTTATATAAGCAAACGTTGTTTCGTCTGGTGCAATCATGCCTGCCCGAGCTCCGGCTTCGATGGACATGTTGCACATAGTCATTCGGCCTTCCATCGATAAAGAGCGAACTGCTTCACCTCGATATTCCAAGACATACCCTTGACCACCACCTGTTCCAATTTTGGCAATAATTGTCAAAATTAAATCCTTAGCCGTAACTCCCTCAGGCAATTTATTGTTGACAGTGATAGCCATCGTTTTGAACATCTTCAAAGGTAAAGTTTGGGTTGCGAGCACATGCTCAACTTCACTTGTACCAATTCCAAACGCAAGCGCACCAAAGGCACCGTGAGTTGAGGTGTGTGAATCACCGCAGACTATGGTCATGCCAGGCTGTGTTAATCCAAGTTGTGGTCCAACAACGTGCACAATTCCCTGTTCTTTATTTCCAAGTGAATAGCGAGTTATTCCAAATTCATCACAGTTAGTGCGAAGTGCTTCAACCTGAGCTCTAGAGATTGGATCAGCAATAGGTTTATTAATATCCAATGTTGGAACGTTGTGATCTTCGGTGGCAACAGTTAATTCTGGCCTGCGAACTTTGCGACCAGCAGCGCGCAAGCCATCAAATGCTTGTGGGCTAGTTACTTCATGAACAAGGTGCAGGTCAACATAAAGCAGATCTGGGGTGTTTCCTTCACTAGCAGAGACAATATGTGCATTCCACACCTTCTGCGACAGCGTAAGTCCCATGCATCTCCTTGATTTGTGAGTGCTAAGGATAGTCAATGCCTAATTAATGACATCAGGTCGCTTGCCTTGGGCAAGCGACCTGTGTTGATATTTGTAGCCCCGACGGGATTCGAACCCGCGCTACCGCCTTGAGAGGGCGGCGTGCTAGGCCGCTACACAACGGGGCCGCGGCATTTAAATCGCTGGGGTACCAGGACTCGAACCTAGACTAACGGAACCAGAAACCGTTGGGCTGCCAATTACCCCATACCCCAATTTGGCACTTGAGTTATCAAGAGCGGGAAGCATACCCGAGCAAGATTGAATCGAAATTAGCCGCTAATCGCAGATCGAATTCGAGCAATTGTTCGATCTTTACCAAGCAAAGCTGCAGATTCAAACAGTGGTGGCGAAATACGCCTGCCAGTTACAGCGACTCTAACTGCTCCAAATGCCAATTTAGGCTTCTTGCCTAATCCATCAATTAAAGCAACTCGCAAGACCTCTTCAATATGTTCGGTAGTCCAATTATCAAGTTTTTCTAACACAGGCAATGCAGTTTCAAGAACCTCAATGCCAGAAGCGTCTAATAGGGATGCTCGATCTTCTTCATCAATTTTGAACAATTCATCTGGAGCAAGCAGGAAACTAAGCATCTGAACCCCTTGGTTCAAAGTTTCAATACGTTCTTGAATCAAGGGAATTGCCAATTTCAATTGAGTTAATGATGAATCACTCACAACTTCTGGTAATACTCCCGCAGTTTGCAGATATGGGATCAAGCGATTAGTTAGATCATCGGCGCTTAAAGTTCTTATCCAATCTGCATTTATGGCAGTACACTTCTTGAGATCAAATCGAGCTGGATTTGGATTAACTCGGGATACATCAAATGCTTTTGACATTGTTTCTAATGAGAAGAATTCTTGGTCATCTCCCAAAGACCAGCCAAGTAGCGCTAAGTAATTCAGCAGACCTTCTGGCAAGAATCCTTCGTTGCGATACATGCTCAGACTTGATTCTGGGTCGCGTTTTGATAATTTCTTATTCCCCTCACCCATCACATATGGCAGATGGCCAAATTCTGGAGTAATGCCCGCGCCAACTCCTATGTCTTTGAGGGCTGCATATAGCGCAATTTGGCGAGGTGTGCTGGATAGTAGATCTTCCCCACGTAAAACATGAGTGATCTGCATCAATGCATCATCAACTGGGTTTACTAAAGTGTAGAGCGGATCACCGGTTGCTCTAACTAAGACATAATCTGGAACATGCTCAGCTGCAAAACTCAATTCACCTCGGACTAGATCTGTCCAGGTACAAGTAGTTCCTGGCATCTTGAACCTAATGACAGGTTTTCTTCCTTCAGCTCGATAGGCAGTTTTTTGATCATCAGACAACTGCCTACAGGTTCCGTCATAGCCTGGGGTTCGTTTTTCTTGCTTGGCAATTTCACGGGCCACTTCTAGTTCTTCTTGTGAGCAAAAGCATTCATATGCGTGACCAGCATTAATTAGCTTGGATGCGACATCCGCATAAATATCCATGCGCTCTGACTGTCGATAAGGTCCAAATGGACCGCCAACTTCAGGACCCTCATCCCAAGTCAAACCAAGCCAGCGCAATGAATCCAAGAGCATCTCATAAGAATCTTCGGAGTCACGAGCTGAGTCGGTGTCTTCAATTCGAAAAACAAAAGTTCCACCAGTGTGCTTGGCATATGCCCAGTTGAACAAAGCCGTTCTAATCATGCCAACATGTGGATCACCGGTGGGTGATGGACAAAATCTAACTCTTACTTTAGACATCTTTCACTACTGGGTTACTCAATATCCCAATTCCCTCGATCTCAACTTCTACTATGTCTCCTGGGTTCATCCGCGAAATCCCTGCTGGAGAACCAGTAAGAATTACGTCTCCTGGTAATAATGTTAAGTGCTGACTAACCCAAGAAACTGCTGTCGCCACGCTGTGAATCATGGATGCGGTTGAGTCCTTCTGGGTGACCTTGCCATTTAATCTACATTCAATATCAACATTTTGGATATCGGCTATTTCAGTTTCAATCCAAGGCCCAAGTGGGCAGAAGGTGTCAAACCCCTTAGACCTCGCCCATTGACCGTCTTTTTGTTGCAAATCTCTAGCTGTAACGTCGTTCGCGCAGGTGTATCCGAGGATCACATCTTTGACTCGCTCAACCGGAACATCTTTACAAAGCCTGGAGATTACAACTGCTAACTCAGATTCGTGCTGAATGTCGTCACTTTGAGATGGGATTCGAATTGGATCACCTGGGCCAATAATTGCGGTGGTTGGTTTAAAGAAAAATAGTGGCTCTTTTGGAGCTGGTGTTCCCATTTCAAGTGCGTGTTCTAAGTAGTTTTTTCCAATACAAATAATTTTTGATGGAATAATAGGAGCTAGGAGTCGCGCGTCTGAGAGTTTTATCTCAACACCTGTGTAGGCAAGTTCGCCAATTGGATGTCCATCCAGCACCTTCAAAGTTTCGCCGTCTAGAACTGCATAGCCAACAGAATCATTGTAGCTAAATCGCGCTAAGCGCATCTTAGGTCCTTAGGAATTGAATTAATGTGAGTGCGGCAGTTTACAGTGGTTTATGGCCTGCGCGTAATAAGCCATAAGCAACGGCATCGCTAATGGCACTCCAGGAGGCGGCAATCACATTCTCGTGAACGCCAACTGTGTCCCATTCAGCTGTCCCATCAGTTGTTTCGATCAATACACGAGTAACAGCACCAGTTCCCTTAACTCCTTCCAAGATTCGCACCTTGTAGTCAATTAGTTCCAACTTAGCTAATTCAGGGTAAATAGTTGTTAAGGCTGTTCTTAATGCATTATCTAAAGCATTAACAGGACCATTTCCCTTGCCACTACTTACAAACTTTTGAGAATTAGCAAGGATCGTAACCATCGCTTCACTGGTTACATTGCCGGCTGCGTCTTGCTCCACAACTGCTTTCCAGGATTCAACATTGAAAAAGCGTTGTTTCTTTCCGGCGATCTCATCGAGCATTAGTAGCTCAAAAGATGCATCTGCAGCCTCGAAAGTCCAACCCTTAGATTCTAGATCTTTTACTTTATCTACTATGCGACCTATCAGATCGCGATCATTTAGTTCATAACCTAGTTCTTTACCTTTTAGCTCAATGGATGCCCTGCCAGCCATATCCGAAACCAACATGCGCATATCGTTTCCAACTAATGCTGGATCGACGTGTTGATAAAGCATTGGATCGACTTTTACCGCACTCGCATGTAGACCAGCTTTATGTGCAAAAGCGCTTACACCAACATAAGGGGCATGTTGGTTAGGATTTATATTTGTTACTGCTGAGATCGCGTGAGCAGTTCTAGTCATTTCCTTTAGTGTGCCAGCAGGCAGAACTAACATATCTTTTTTGAGTTGTAAGTTAGCTACCACTGTGAAGAGGTTGGCATTGCCGCATCGCTCTCCGTATCCATTTGCTGTCCCTTGAACATGGGTTACTCCTGCGTCCACCGCACTCAATGAGTTTGCAACCGCACAACCAGAATCATCATGGCAATGAATGCCAAGTCTGGCGTTTGTTGCAGATTTAATCTCATGAACTACATCAGCTAACTCAACAGGAAGCATTCCACCATTAGTGTCGCAAAGCACTGCAACCGATGCCCCCGCCTCAATGGCAGCCTTCACAACTTCAATCGCATATTTTGGATTACTGCGATAACCATCAAAGAAATGTTCTGCATCTAGGAAGACTCTGCGCCCTTCTTTTGTCAGAAAAGACACTGTATCGCTGATCATTTTCAAGTTTTCAGCAAGCGTTGTTCTAAGCGCTAACTCAACATGGCGATCATAAGTCTTGGCAACCAAGGTAATAACTTGTGCGTTTGAATCTAACAGTGCTCGAACTTGAGCATCCTGTTCAACGTTTGAGTCTGGCTTCCTGGTGGATCCAAATGCCGCCAATACAGAATTCTTAAGTTTTAGGTCTGTTTGAGCGCGCTTGAAAAACTCAGTGTCTTTGGGAATAGCTCCTGGCCAGCCACCTTCGATAAACCCCACACCTAGTTCATCTAGATATGAAGCAATTGTTAGTTTGTCATTAACTGAAAGATTTAGGCCTTCTTGCTGGGCGCCATCACGCAAGGTGGTGTCGTAGATATGAAACGAATCATTTAACATCAAACTAACCTATACATCCAAGAATTTTCATCTGGAGCCAAGCCAGTTTGTAGATCTAATAAGGCTTTCCGCAACCGCATAGTGATTTCACCTGGTAAACCATTTCCAACTTGAATTTCTCCAAATTCGCCTTTGATCATTCCAACTGGTGATATCACTGCAGCTGTGCCACAAGCAAATACTTCTGAAATTTTGCCATTTGCCAAACTAGATCTCAGCTCATCAATAGAGATTTTGCCTTCATGGGTTTCAATTCCTAAATCATTACCTAATTTAATGAGCGAATCTCTGGTGACTCCTGGAAGAAGTGTTCCAGTGAGAGATGGTGTTAGCAGTTGAGCTTCATCTCCAGAACCCATCACAAAGAAGAGATTCATCCCACCCATCTCTTCAATCCACTTTCTTTCAATAGCATCTAGCCAGATAACTTGATCACAACCTTGCTCTTTAGCTTGAGCTTGGGCGATCAGACTCGCTGCATAATTACCTGCACATTTCGCTTCACCGGTGCCACCTGGTGCTGCACGAACAAATTCGGTCGAAACCCAAACAGATACCGCTTTGGCTGGGTCAAAGTATGCGCCAACAGGTGAAGCGATTACCAAGAAGAGATATTCAGTTGCTGGTCTAACGCCTAAGCCAACCTCGGATGCGAACATAAATGGACGAATGTAGAGAGACTTATCACCCCCTGATGGCACATATGCTTGATCGATTTTAACTAATTCTTGCACCATGCTTAGAAACAAATCTTGTGATGGTTCCGGCATTGCCAACCGCTTAGCCGAACGCTGGAAACGATTTGCATTCATTAACGGTCTAAAAGTATTTATGGTGCCGTCATTCCAACGATAGGCCTTCATGCCTTCAAATATTGATTGTCCATAGTGCAGTGCCAACATTGCTGGATCAAATTGCAATGGAGCGTATTTCTCAATGCTTAGGTCGTGCCATCCCTTTTCGGTACTCCATTTCGCAACGGCCATGTGATCTGTGAATACTCTTCCAAATCCTGGGTTGGCAACTATTTCAGCAATCTCAACTGCAGATCTGCCTGCTGCGGGCTTAATGGTTATTTGAGAGGACATTTTTAAACCACTCCAGCGGCAATTGCATCGCCAACTTGATCTGTAGCCCGGGCAGTAGTTCGAGAGATTAAGTCCTCAGCAACAGCTGCCTCAATACTTTGTGCCGACTTGGTGTGGCCTAAATGTTCTAGCAGCATCGCCGCACTCAAGATAGCTGCGGTTGGATCAGCAATCTTTTTTCCAGCTATATCTGGAGCAGATCCATGCACAGGTTCAAACATGCTGGGGTATTTTCTGGATACGTCTAGATTGCCACTAGCTGCCAATCCGATACCACCTGCAATAGCTGCACCAATATCAGTCAAAATATCACCAAATAAATTATCTGTTACTACAACATCAAATCGTTCTGGATTCGTGATCATAAACATTGAGGCTGCGTCAACGTGCTGGTAATCAGTTTGAACTTGAGGAAATTCTTTGGAAACCTTCTCAAATAGACGCTTCCATAGGCTGCCAGCATTTACTAAAACATTTGTTTTATGAACCAAGGTCACGTGCTTGCGGCGCGACATCGACCGATTGAAGGCATCTCTGATAACTCGTTCTATCCCAAATGCCGTATTTATCGATTCTTCGGTTGCAACTTCTTGGTCAGTGCCTTTGCGTAGAGCCCCACCAGAGCCAGCATAAGGACCCTCAGTTCCCTCGCGACAAAACACCATGTCAATGTCTTTAGTAGTTTTACCAGCAAGCGGAGTTTGTACGCCTGGTAGCAATTTAACTGGTCGCAGATTTACGTGGTGATCAAATTCAAATCTAAGTTTAAGTAGTAGTCCACGTTCTAGCACTCCTGGAGCAACGCGTGGGTCTCCCACTGCTCCAAGCAAGATTGCATCAAATTTAGCCAAACTATCTAGATCTGAGTCAGTGAGAACTTCTCCAGATTTTAGATAGCGGGTAGCTCCCAGATCGAAAGAAGTTGTTTCGAATTCAACTCCAGCTTTCTTTCCAGCAGCACCTAGCACCTTGAGAGCCTCGGTAGTTACCTCAATACCGATGCCATCTCCAGGCACGACTGCTAACGAATATTTCTGGGTCACAAGCCAACCTTATGAGTCCCGCCCCCCGACCCTTTCCCCTGTGCGGTGTAGCCTTCGCAGATGTTGTTAAAGAGCCTGCTACTTACCTGCCGCGTCGGGGCCTAACCACTGGCCACCCCGCCGCGGGTTAAGTCATGCAGCCGGTAAACCCCTAAAACCCGGAAAGGCTCTTTAAATGCAAGATCAATCGATTCACTTCAAGGCAGCAGGGCAAAAGTCCTCCAATATGTCGTTTAACCGCTATCAATCATTTGTTCCAATTGATTTAGCCGACCGTACTTGGCCAAGCAAACAGATTACTAAAGCTCCAAGGTGGTGCTCGGTTGATCTAAGAGACGGCAATCAGGCGCTAATTGACCCGATGACTCCCCCTCGCAAACTTGCGATGTTCGAGTTATTGGTGAAGATGGGGTACAAGGAAATTGAGGTTGGCTTCCCTTCAGCTTCACAAACCGACTTTGATTTTGTGAGAATGCTGATTGAAAAAGAATTGATTCCAGATGATGTGATCATTCAAGTATTGACTCAAGCAAGGGCTGAGTTGATAACGAGAACGTTTGAGTCAATTAAGGGCAGTAAGCGAGCCATTGTTCATCTTTATAATTCAACTTCAGTTCTGCAGCGCAGGGTTGTCTTTAACTTGGATAAGCAAGGAATCATTGATATCGCGGTAACTGGGGCCAAGCTCTGCAAAGAACAATCAGCTTTAATGCCTGAAACTGACATCTTGTTTGAGTATTCCCCTGAGTCCTATACCGGAACTGAGCTGGAGTTTGCCAAGGAAGTTTGTGACGCAGTAACTGAAATTTGGCAACCAACTCCTGAGCGAAAAGTTATTTACAACTTGCCAGCCACTGTTGAGATGTCTATGCCAAATGTTTATGCAGATTCAATTGAATGGATGCATCGCAATCTAAATAAACGAGATAGCATCATTTTGTCATTACACCCTCACAATGATCGAGGCACTGCTATTGCAGCCGCTGAGTTTGGTTACCTTGCTGGCGCTGATCGCATCGAGGGAACTTTGTTTGGTAATGGCGAGCGAACTGGAAATGTTTGCTTAGTGACACTTGGATTAAACCTATTTAGCCAAGGCGTTGACCCAGAAATTGATTTTAGCAATATCCCTGAGATTCGACGCACTGTTGAATATGCCAATCAGTTATTGGTTCCTGAGCGATATCCCTATGGTGGAGATTTAGTCTTCACAGCCTTTAGTGGCAGTCATCAAGATGCAATTAATAAAGGGTTTAAGGCTATGCAGGCAGATGCTGCAGCTGCAGGGCAAAACATTGACGCTTTTCGTTGGGAAGTTCCCTATCTACCCATCGACCCTAAAGACCTTGGCAGAAGCTACGAAGCTGTGATACGAGTCAATAGCCAGTCGGGTAAAGGTGGAGTTGCCTACATCATGAAAACCGAACATAACCTAGATATGCCCCGTAGGTTGCAAATTGAATTCAGTAAGGTGATTCAGTCAGTTACTGACAGCGAAGGTGGCGAAGTAACACCAGAGCAGATGTGGGAGATTTTTACAGATGAATATTTGCCACACCCAACTAATCGTTGGGGACGCTTTAGACTCAAGAACATCTCCCAAGAATCAAAGGTAGATGGAGAGACAAACTTAGTTGTAGTTCTTGACGATCAAGGAAGTGAGCACACGATCACCGGAACTGGCAACGGTCCGGTGGCAGCATTTGTGAATGCTATGGGCAAGCACGGCGTTGAGGTGAAGGTGTTGGATTATCACGAGCACGCAATGAGTGCTGGTGGAGATGCTAATGCAGCTTCTTATCTTGAGTGCTCTATTGGAGATCAGGTTCTTTGGGGTGTAGGAATTGATCCAAGCATTGTGACTTCATCACTCAAAGCAATTGTTAGCGCTGTAAACCGAACTAGTCGCTAACTTTCGCAAGCAACTCCATCTTTATCGCGGTCCAAGGCTTGGTTTAGTAAATACAAGTCAGGATTTATGCTGCGCCTGATTGGCGTAACTTTTGCAGCTTTAGCTTCTGTACAGTTTTTGTACTTCTTCAAGACTGAAACATTAGGAATTGCATTTGATTCCGTTGCTGGCCATGTTGGTGTTACTGGGGTAACTGGGGTTACC
>DBCL01000014.1:69672-113866 GCA_002293025.1 Actinobacteria bacterium UBA959 | reverse complement strand
GGGGTAACTGGGGTAACAGGCGTGGTGGTGCTAGGTGGCAATAGCTTTGGCTTTTCGGATTTAGAGATTAGGCCACAAGAGAGAAGTTGTGTTTGTAGCCAAGATTGTTCAGTCGAGTCGACACTTAAGCGCCACTTGAATTTAACAACTACCCAAGACTGCAAATAGGTGCAGTGATATTTCTTATTCGCTGGCATCCAGTTATGTGGTTCCCGGTCAGATTTAGATCGATTACTTGAAGCAGTTACGGCAATTAGGGCTTGTGGCAAGTCCAAATCATTAGCAAATGCCCTGCGCTGACTATTACTCCATGCATGAGCACCAGATTGCCAAGCCTCGTTTAAGGGAACCATGTGGTCAACATCAAAACTACTTGGATTAGTGGTGTTAACCAAGTCATAGACAGATTGCCACCTACCACCAGAGAGCTTGCAGCCATTTAAGATTTTCGGCTTTACAACTGCCTCTGCAATCAAAACTTCAAATCGAGTGTTGCACTTATTTGAATCAGCATCTATCCAATGCGGGAATAAATCTCGGTCATACCCCATGGTCACTTCATCTTGAACAATCAGCGCTTGGAACATCTCTTCAACTGTTTGTGCTTGGGTAGAGGTCGTGTTGGTGAAACTCAAAATAAGGGTGACCGCTAAAGCTGAATGAAAGCGCATACCCAAACAGTAGGGCACTAATCAGACAGTGAAACTCACAACTCGTCCAGTATGGCCTTGTATCTCGCTAGAGATCTGTTGAGCAGTTTCATTGGAAACCGCACTATCTACAGTTAGGGCCACCATCGCTAGGCCGCCCTTTTCATCTCGGGCTACCTGCATTCCACCAATATTGATGTTGGCATCCCCAAATATTCGACCTAAAACCGCAACCACGCCAGGTCGATCTTTGTATTTAAAGAATGCCATGTGGGTGGCAATTGGGACATCTATCTCGAATTCGTCAATTTGAACAATCTTCATACGATCATTAGGTGGGGTAACAGTTCCAGCAACTATCACTCGGCCACCATCTGTTAAAGTCAAAATCACACGCACCAATGTCTTGTGATCTGTTTCTTGATGTATTAACTCAACTCCGGCCGCAACTCCACGGTCTTTGGCTAATACTGGAGCATTCACATATGAAACAGGGTCGTGTACTAATGATGTAAACACACCCTTAAGTGCAGAAACTTGTAGGACAGCAATATCAGTTGTATGCGCTTCACCCAAATACTCAACATCAACCCGCTCAATCGCCTTTGATGTTAATGAGGCAGCGATCTGACCTAGTGCTTCGGTTAGTCCAAGAAGAGGCTTAACCAAATCAGCGATGACTCCACCTTGAACATTGACCGCATCTGGCACAAGCTCTCCCGCTAGGGCCAACCGAACGGATCTAGCCACTGCAATACCTGCTTTTTCTTGAGCTTCATCGGTGGAAGCCCCAAGATGCGGTGTAACAACAACGTTATCCAGAGCAAATAAAGGTGAATCAGTGCAAGGTTCTTTCGCATAAACATCAAGGCCCGCACCAGCGATAACTTTGTTTTTCAATGCTTCATACAAAGCATCCTCATTAACAATTCCACCTCGGGCTGCATTGATAATCAAAGCAGTTGGTTTCATCATCGCAAACTGTTCTTTACCAATTAGGTTTACTGTGTCTTTAGTCTTAGGAAGGTGAACCGTGATGAAATCACTTTCCTTGAGTAATTCTTCTAACGAAACCACTCGCACTCCAAGTTGCGCAGCTCTTGCAGGTTGCACATATGGGTCGTAGGTCAAGATATTTACACCAAATGCTGATAAGCGTTGCGCTACCAGCATGCCAATTCGACCAAACCCAATAACACCCAAAGTTTTATCAGCAATCTCTACGCCCGTATATTTACTGCGCTTCCATTGACCACCAACAAGAGATGCATGAGCTGCTGGAATATGTCGAGCCAAAGAGATCAATAGTCCAACTGCCAATTCAGCTGCCGAAACTATGTTTGAAGTTGGTGCATTAACAACCATCACACCAGCTTGAGTTGCTGCTGCTACATCTACGTTATCCAGGCCCACTCCAGCACGCGCAACAACCTTTAAATTCTTTGCAGCTGCAAATACCTCAGCATCAACCATGGTTGCTGAACGAACCAAAATGGCAGCAGCGTCAGCTACCGAGCTTAAAAGTGCTGCTCTATCAGTTCCGTCAATATTTCTTACTTCAAAATCAGGCCCCAGAGCAGCAACTGTTGCCGGAGATAACTCTTCAGCAATGATCACAATTGGGCGGGCCACTTGAGTATGCCTTTCGACGAATGAGTCGTAATCCTAAGGTCTGCTTCCCAATTACATCCAATCAATAGGAAGTTTCTATCTTTTAACTGCTTAGGGGGCAGTAAATCCGGCTGGCTTGTGGGCACCATCACAGAATGGTTTATTTGCGGAGTGACCACAACGACATAATGAGAAATTCTCTTTAGTTTCAATTACGTTGCCGTCTGCATCTACAAAATCAACAGCTCCAGTGACTCGTACGGAGCCATTTGGCTTTACATAAACTTTTGCTCGTTCTGTCATTATCTCTGAGCCTTACCTTCCTGATAATCATCCGATTTCTTAACCCAAGACATTAATTTTCGAAGATCTCTACCAACCGACTCAATTGGGTGGGCTTCGCCCGCTGCTCTAAATGCCTTGAACTCAGGTGCTCCCTTGTCTTGGTCATCAATAAAGCGTTGAGCAAACGCGCCGCTTTGAATATCTGCTAAAACTGCTTTCATATTCTCTTTAACTCGAGCATCAATTACTCGAGGTCCAGAAACGTAGTCGCCATATTCAGCAGTGTCAGAAACTGACCAACGCTGTTTAGCAATACCACCTTCATACATCAAATCTACAATCAGTTTTAACTCATGCAAGCATTCAAAGTAAGCAACTTCTGGCTGATAACCTGCTTCTGTTAGAACTTCAAATCCAGCCATTACTAGAGCGGATGCCCCACCGCACAGAACTGATTGTTCACCGAATAGATCTGTTTCAGTTTCTTCTGTGAAAGTAGTCTTAATGCCTCCAGCACGCAAACCACCAATTGCCTTCGCATAAGAATTAGTTAAAGGCCAAGCAGCTCCGGTTGCATCTTGTTCAACAGCCACAATAACTGGAACACCACGTCCAGCTTCATATTCTCTGCGAACTAAGTGACCTGGGCCTTTTGGCGCCACCATACAAACATCCACATTTGCAGGGGGCTTAATGTAACCAAACCGGATATTGAAACCATGACCAAAAAGTAGTGCTTTACCAGCCTCCAGATTTGGTTCAATGAATTGCTTGTAAAGTCCACGTTGCGCAGGATCTGGTGCTAACACCATGATCACATCCGCTTCCTTAGAAGCCAAATCTGGAGTCAGCACCTTCAAGCCTTGCTCTTCAGCTTTTGCGCGAGACTTGGAACCTTCCAATAGTCCAACTCGCACATCGACGCCAGAATCTCTGAGATTTAATGCATGGGCATGTCCTTGTGAACCGTATCCAAGAACTGCAACAGTTCTATCTTGAATAATACTTAGATCTGCATCGTCGCTGTAGATCATTTCTGCTGCCATTACTGCTCCTTTGGTTTGGTTATATTCAGGTTTTGAACTTAATTACTTTTATCCGCTGACCGCGAACTACGCTCGGTGATGGACTTATCGCCTCTACCCACAGCCACCATGCCCGATTGCACTAGCTCTTTGATTCCATACGGCTCCAAAGAACCTAAAAATGCTTCTAACTTTTCCTTATTGCCCGTAGCCTCAATAGTCAGAGCCTCGCTGGACACATCAACAACTTTAGCCCTAAACAACTGCACCGTCTCTAATACAGCAGAGCGAGACTCTTTATCCACTTTTACTTTCACTAATACTAATTCGCGTTGTACCGAAGAGTTTGGCTCTAATTCAACAATCTTTAGAACGTTAATCAACTTGTTTAACTGCTTGGTTACCTGCTCTAAAGGTAGATCTTCAACATTTACAGAGATTGTCATTCGAGAAACCCCTGACACCTCTGTTGGGCCAACCGCTAAGGATTCGATGTTAAATCCACGACGAGAGAACAAGGCCGCCACTCGAGCTAGAACACCCGGTTGGTCTTCAACTAGTACCGATAACGTGTGTCTGGTCATTCGGCATCGCCTCGCTCCCAGTCTGGTGCTAAATCTCTAGCGTATTGAATTGCGTCATTAGATGCACCTGCTGCAATCATTGGCCAAACCATTGCATCTTTATGGACACTAAAGTCAACAACAACTGGTGCATCATTCAGTTTCATAGCTTGATTTATGGTGGCATCAATTTGATCTGGTGAGTCACACCGCAGGCCATGACAGCCGTAGGCATCTGCTAATTTCACAAAGTCAGGTATCCGGTGTGTTTGTAGGTCAGTATTCGAATATCTCGATTCGTAGAACAATGTTTGCCATTGTCTAACCATTCCTAGAGATTGGTTGTTAATGATCGCAACCTTTATTGGGATGTTGTTGATAGCACAAGTTGCCAACTCTTGATTGGTCATTTGGAAGCAGCCATCACCATCAATGGCCCACACTGTTTTTTCTGGAGCTCCTACTTTTGCTCCCATAGCTGCTGGCACCGCGAAGCCCATAGTTCCTAGTCCGCCAGAGTTCATCCATGTTCCAGGGTTCTCATAGTTAATATATTGAGCAGCCCACATTTGATGTTGGCCCACTCCTGAAGTGAAGATTGTTTCTGGGCCACTGATTTGGCCGAGTCGGGCAATTACTTGTTGAGGAGAAACTGATCCATCAGTTGGCAAGTCATAGCCAAGCGGATAAGCCTTGCGCATAGCGTTTAATTCTTGCCACCATGCCTCTTGATCGATGGCTTTGCCTGCTTTGAATTCGGCTTTGATAGCAGATATCAACTCAACAATGGTTTCTTTAACATCTCCCACAATTGGAATATCTGCTTCTCTGTTTTTTCCAATCTCAGCTGGATCAATATCTGCGTGAATGACTTTGGCAAAAGGAGCAAAAGAATCCAGTCTTCCAGTAACTCGATCATCAAATCTAGCAGCCAGGGTAATTAGCAAATCGCTTTTTTGTAGTGCGCCAACTGCTGCCACAGTTCCATGCATTCCAGGCATGCCAAGATGTAGCTTGTGACTGTCTGGGAATGCTCCTCGAGCCATCAAGGTTGTTACTACTGGAATCCCAGTTAATTCAGCTAACTGATAAAGCTCTCTGGCAGCTTGCGCCTTAATCACACCGCCACCAACATAAAAAACTGGGCGACGTGACTGCATAATTAACTTTGCAGCTTCTTTAACCTGCTTCACATTCGGTTTGGTAACTGGGTGATATCCAGCAAGATCAATACTTGTTGGCCATGCAAATTCAGTTTGTTTCTGCAGCGCATCTTTAGCAATATCAACTAACACTGGGCCTGGTCGGCCAGTCGAAGCTATGTGAAAGGCCTCCGCAATTGCTCGCGGAATATCGCGAGCGTCAGTAATTAGGTAGTTGTGCTTAGTGATTGGCATCGTGATGCCTCGAATATCTGCTTCTTGAAATGCGTCAGTGCCGATTGCACCACTTGGCACCTGACCAGTAATTGCAACCATCGCAACTGAATCCATATATGCATCAGCTATAGGGGTAACTAAGTTAGTAGCTCCTGGGCCACTTGTTGCCATGCAAACTCCCACGCGATTAGTCGCTAGTGCATAACCTTGAGCGGCATGACCTGCACCTTGTTCATGACGAACCAAGATGTGACGCAAAACTTTTGAATCCATTAGTGGGTCATAAGCGGGCAAGATGGCTCCGCCTGGAATACCAAACAAGTCGGTCACGCCTGCGTGTTCTAGCGAGCGAACCAAACTTTGGGCACCAGTTATCAAACTGTTGCTCTCATTACTCATGCTGTCCTTCTATCTAAATGCTTTCGGGGTAAAGCGCTTTTGGCAGCAGTGTGATCTCTCGCAATTAAAAGGACCTGTTTTGCAGTCCTAATAAAAAACCCCCTGGCCCGGCGGGCAATACAGGGGGCGCATCTGCCTTGTGAGCTGATGCGCTAACTAACGACGACCTTGCGGTTGATCACCATCAAAGATTAGCAGGGGTCACGGAACGGGCAACGCACCCCTTATGAGGTGATCGCTCCATCTGCTGCAGAACCAACAGTTCTTGCGTACTTGCCCAAGATGCCAGTGGTGTAGCGAGGGGCATTTGGCTTCCAGCCCAGTTCCCGCTTAGCCAACTGTGAAGGCTCCACCAATAAGTCCAAGGTTCGAGCGGTGAGGTCTAGGCGAATGCGGTCCCCGGACTTTACAAATGCAATTGGTCCTGCATCTGTGGCTTCTGGCGCAACGTGACCTATGCAAAAACCCGAGGTGGCACCAGAGAACCGGCCATCAGTTATGAGCATTACATCTTTACCCAACCCAGCGCCTTTTATGGCTGCTGTAACTGCCAGCATCTCGCGCATGCCGGGGCCACCCTTTGGCCCTTCATACCTAATTACAACTACATCACCTTTAACTATCTCACCTTGATTTAGGGCATCCATCGCAAAACGTTCATCATCATAAACTTTGGCAACGCCCTCAAATACTGGTGTGTCCACACTCGCAGCTTTAATTACGCAGCCGTCAGGTGCGAGACTTCCCTTAAGTATTATCAAACCACCAGTTTTATGGATTGGCTTTTTTGGTGGAAAAATAATTGTTCCATCTGGATCAAGCGGTGCAATCGAAGCTAAGTTTTCAGCCATTGTTTTGCCAGTAACAGTGAGTGCATCTCCATGTAATACTCCAATATCGAGCAGCGCTTTTAACACTACTGGAATTCCGCCCACACGATCAATGTCATTCATTACATATCGACCAAAAGGCTTCACATCAGCGATCATTGGGGTGCGATCTGCAATCACGTTAAAGTCATCAATTGTTAATGGCACTTGCGCTTCTCTTGCCATAGCTAATAGATGCAAGATCGCATTGGTTGATCCACCAAGCGCCATCACAACGGCAATGGCATTTTCAAAAGCCTTACGAGTCATAATCATGCGTGTTGTGATGCCTTTAGCAATCAAGTTAACAACGGCTTCACCTGCAGCAATTGCATCATCGTCCCTGCGGGTGTCTACAGCAGGTGCAGATGCACTGCCAGGAAGCGACATACCAATTGCTTCAGCAACAGATGCCATTGTGTTTGCAGTAAACATTCCACCACAAGCCCCTTCACCAGGACATGCACGACGTTCGATCTCACCTAACTCGGCTTCGGTGATCTTGCCTAATGCACAGGCACCAACAGCTTCGAAAACATCTTGGATAGTGATGTCTTTATCACCTAATCTGCCCGGCAGAATCGAGCCGTTATAGACAAATACTGAAGCCACATCCAGTCTCGCTGCTGCCATTAGCATTCCAGGTAAGGATTTATCACAACCGGCTAATGTCACTACCCCATCAAGTCGTTCCGCATGAATAACAGCTTCAACTGAATCAGCAATAATTTCTCGAGAAACTAAACTGGCTCGCATGCCCTCGTGACCCATTGAGATGGCGTCCGAAACGGAAATGGTTCCAAACTCCATAGGAAAACCTCCGGCTTGGAATACGCCTTCCTTAGCTTTTTGAGCGAGGCGTCTTAATGACATGTTGCACGGAGTTATCTCATTCCAAGAAGAAGCAATTCCAATTTGTGGTTTATCAAAGTCAGCATCTTTCATACCAACAGCTCTTAACATTGCCCTGGCTGGTGCTCGCTCAAATCCCTCGGTTACATCTTTACTTCGAGGTTTCATATCGTTCATGCTGTAATCCTATCCTCCATCACTCAGATACACCTAAGCGCTCAAACAGGAGCTGACGAACTTTGGCTGCATCTGCCTGGCCTTTAGTCGCTTTCATGACCGCACCTATCACTGCACCAGCAGCTTGTAGTTTGCCTTCTTTGATTTTGGCAACCACGTCTGGAGATTGAGTAATGGCAACATCGATAGCAGCCAGCAGTGCTGTGTCGTCACTTACCACGGCTAAGTTTTGATTAGCCACGATTTCAGCAGGACTACCTTCACCATTTATAACTGCAGCGATCACGACTCTGGCCAACTTGTCGTTCAAAGTTCCAGATTGAATGAGGCTCTCAACTTCTGCAACTTGCTTGGGTGAGATGCTTAAGCTTTCTAGTTCCTGATCTAGTTCATTTGCAATTCGGGACAACTCACCCATCCACCATTTACGGGCTGCTGCCTGATCACAGCCAGCAGCAATAGTTTTTTCCACTAAATCAATGCCACCAGAATTGATAACTGAGATCATCTCAAAATCAGAAATCCCCCAGGCGGCTTGTAGGCGTTCGCGCTTAGCAGCGGGCGCTTCTGGTAATTCTGATTTCAATTTTGCAACCCAGGCAGCATCTGGTGCTATTGGTAACAAATCAGGTTCTGGGAAGTAGCGGTACTCCTCTGCTTGTTCTTTGCTGCGGCCAGGTGAAGTGCTGCCATCAGATTCTTGAAAATGCCTGGTCTCTTGGCGGACTTTTTGCCCAGAATCTAAAACAGCAGCCTGTCTAACCATTTCAGAGCGGACCGCACGTTCCACTGATCGAAGTGAATTGACATTCTTGGTTTCAGTTCTAGTTCCTAAGGTTTCAGAGCCAATTGGTTTTAAGGAAAGGTTTGCATCACAGCGCAGCGAGCCTTCTTCCATGCGCACATCTGATACTCCTAGATTTCTAACCAAGTCCCTAAGTGCTGAGACATATGCTTTAGCAACAAGTGGAGCCGCATGTTTAGTGCCATCAATTACCTTTGTCACAATTTCCACAAGTGGAATTCCTGCTCGGTTGTAATCCACCAGTGAGTAATCAGCGCCATGAATTCTTCCAGTGCTTCCACCTGCATGAGTCAATTTACCGGTGTCCTCTTCTAGGTGAACGCGCTCAATTCCAATTCGAACCGTCGTAGATCCATCTTGATCTGGAACTAGCACATCTAGATAACCGTCGAAGCAAATTGGTTCGTCATATTGACTAATCTGAAAATCTTTGGGCATGTCTGGATAGAAATAGTTCTTACGAGCCATTCTCGACCAGGGTGCGATTTGGCAATTTAAAGCAAGACCGATGCGGATAATTGATTCAACTGCTTTTTCATTCAATGTTGGAAGTGAGCCTGGAAGCCCCAAGCACACGGGACAAACGTTCGTGTTTGGCTCAGATCCAAAACTAGTAGGACAGGCGCAAAATACTTTTGTTGCAGTGTTTAACTCAACATGTACTTCCAAGCCCAAGGTTGGTTCAAACCTAGTTAGCGCATCATCGAAACTTAAGTTAGTCATAATTGCTGAGCTCTATCTAAAAGTGGTGCTCCCCAATGGTTTAACAGCGCTGCTTCTAATGCACCACCAACTCGATACATCCGATCATCTTGCATCACTGGAGACATAACCTGTAATCCAACCGGCAAAGAGTCTGCAGGGTCTAGCCCGATAGGTAGAGACATGCCACCAATGCCCGCTAAGTTAACTGGAATTGTGCAGATGTCATTTAAATACATAGCCATTGGATCATTAGTTTTCTCACCAATTTTGAAGGCCGTTACAGGTGAAGTTGGTGAGATCAACACATCAGCCTTTTGGAACGCTTTGGCATAATCTTGCGCAATTAATGTTCTGACTTTCTGGGCAGATCCGTAGTATGCGTCGTAATAACCACTCGATAGCGCGTAAGTGCCAATCATGATTCGCCGTTTGACTTCAGCGCCAAAGCCCGCAGCTCTAGTAGCGCTCATCACTTCTTCAACCCCAGCATTGCCTTCAGCAACACGCATGCCGTAACGCATGCCATCGAATCTGGCCAAGTTGCTCGAGCATTCACTTGGTTGAATTAAGTAATAAGCAGCTAGTGCGTACTCAAATGAAGGGCAAGAAACTTCAACAATTTGGGCACCAAGATCTTTCAAGATAGCAACAGAATCCTGAAACAAGCTCAAAACTCCAGCCTGATATCCCTCGCCTGACAATTCTTTAACAACACCAATCTTCATTCCTTTTAAGTCAAGTGATTTGGCTGCCTCAACAATTGGCGGAACTGGAGCACTAATTGAAGTTGAATCATGATGATCATGGCCGCCCATGACTTTATGAAGTAATGCTGCATCTAATACAGTCCTAGCAAATGGACCAGCTTGATCTAAAGAAGATGCCAAAGCGATCATGCCATAGCGGGATACACCACCATAAGTAGGTTTGACGCCAACAGTTCCAGTAACTGCTGCTGGCTGTCTAATTGATCCGCCAGTATCAGTTCCAACTGCAAGCGAACTCATAAACCCAGCGACTGCAGCAGAGGACCCGCCACTGCTGCCGCCAGGAATTCGATCTAAATCCCAAGGATTCCTGGTTGGGCCATATCCAGAATTCTCGGTGCTAGAGCCCATTGCAAATTCATCCATGTTTACTTTGCCCAACAAAACCATGTCTGCTTGTTTCATCCGAGAAACTACCGTTGAATCGTAAGGAGGAATCCAGCCTTCCAAAATCTTTGAGCCTGCAGTTGTTGGCACACCTTTTTGAGTAAAGATATCTTTAACTGCAACTGGCACTCCAGCCAAGTCGCCTAGAGCCTTTCCGGCATCACGTTTCTCATCAACAAGTTTGGCTTGACTCAAAGCACCTTCAGTGTCCACATGTAAAAAAGCGTTGATTTTAGAATCAATTCTTGAAATTCGATCGAGATGCGCTTTAGTTACTGCAACTGCAGAAAAGTCTCCCGATTTAATACCAGTTGCTATCTCAACTGCTGTTAACTTTGTTAAGTCAGTCATCTATTCCTCATCCAAGATCCGAGGAACTTTAAATCTGTGATCTTGGGTCGAAGGTGCAGCAGCTAAAGCTTCGGAATTACTCAGGCTTTGGCCCACAACATCTGGTCTAAATACATTTGTCATTGGCAGTGCATGCGACATTGGCACAATCGAGTCATTTACAACTTCTTGAACCTTGGCTACCGAATCTAAAATCAATCCTAATTGCGAGCCAAAGATTGTTAACTCTTCATCAGTTAAGTTGATCCGAGCCAACTTAGCAAGGTTCTCAAGTTCGGCACGTGACAAGTTGGACATGGGGGTAATCTTAGGAGAGCCCTAAATGTGACCTAGCTGCCGAAGGCCCACTTTCGAGTAGCACAGCGAAACCATCGGCATCTAGAACTGGAACTCCAAGCTCTTGAGCTTTATCAAATTTCGAGCCTGGGTTAGCCCCCACGATAACGAAATCAGTTTTTTTAGAAACCGAACTGGAAACTTTGCCACCACGAGATGTCACAGCCTCGTTTGCACCATCTCTGGAGTAGCCAGGCATGCTGCCCGTGATTACCACTGATATGCCAGTTAAATGATCTGAAAGTAACTTCGGCGCAGTTTGCTCAAGGGAGACTCCAGCCCCTTGCCACTTTTTAACAATGTCTTGGTGCCAATCAATACTGAACCATTCTGAAATTGACTCCGCAATAATTTCCCCAACTCCATCAATACTTGCAAGTTGCTGGCCAGAAGCAGAGATAATGCTTTGCAAGGATGAGAATTCTTTGGCCAGCGTTTGAGCAACAGTTGGTCCTACATGCCTAATTGAAAGTGCCACCAAAATTCGCCAAAGTGGTCTAGTTTTCGCAATTTCAAGTTGACTGAGTAGTTTCTCACCAGCCATATTGATCTGGTTGCTTTTTGATCCAGCTGAGACTGCCTTTGTGAAAAATTCTGATCCAATTAACGACGCTTCAGTTAAATCAAATAGATCGGCCTCATTTTTTAAGATGCCCTCATTAATGAGAGCTGCAGCAGCCTTTGAACCTAGACCTTCAATATCAAGTGCCTGACGCGAGCCAATATAGAAAAGTCGCTCAATTAATTGGGCAGGACAGGACTTTGCATTAGGGCAGCGCAGGTCAACATCGGCGTCCTTAACTGCCAAGATATTAGTCTTACATGAAGGACAAACTATTGGCATTACGAACTTTTTTTCGCTACCATCTCTAAGTGATTCAACTGCTCCAATAATTTCTGGAATAACATCCCCAGCTTTTCTCAAGTAAACGGTATCTCCAATCAAAATTCCTTTACGAATAACTTCCTGCTCATTATGCAAAGTAGCCATTTCTACAGTTGAGCCAGCAACCTTGACGGGTTGCATATGTGCAAATGGAGTAATTCGACCAGTTCGACCAACTGAAACTTTAATATCCAACAATTTAGTTGTCACAACTTCGGGTGGATACTTAAATGCGATCGCCCATCTTGGGGCGCGAGCAGTCTCCCCCAGTTTGCGCTGTAACTCAAAGTTATCAACTTTAATTACTACACCATCTATTTCATGCTCTACGTCATGTCGATGCTCTTGCCAATAAGTCACAAATTTAATGGGGTCCATCCCAACTTGATAATGACTAGATACTGGCAATCCACAATCTTTTAGTAATTGATAACTCTCACTTTGTGAGGCCAGCTTGGCTCCATCCACTGCACCAATGCCATGCACTGTCAATCTAAGTTTCTGTAAAATTGTGATTGCATCATCAAGTTCTGTTCTCAAAGTTGCCAGCCGTTTTTCTGAGCTCTTGGAATTTGCTTGCGCTTTTGCCACTTCTTCTTCTCGTCGATCAACCCGCTGACGTAACGTGCCAGCAGCGGCATTTCGAGGATTAGCAAATTCAGTCTTACTCGATTTTTCTAATTCACTATTTATCTGATCAAATTGGGCTAGCTCGAAGAAAACTTCCCCTCGAACTTCCAGCAACGACGGGGGCTTACCAGTTAACGCTCGAGGAATTGATGGGATAAATTGAGCGTTGTAAGTAACATCTTCGCCAACTGTGCCATCCCCCCTGGTGGCGACACTGCTTAGTAGGCCATTTCGATAAACGATATCAACTGCTAATCCATCAATTTTGAGTTCGCCTAAATAATGTGGAGTCTGGCCCAAGTCTTTATCGATGCGATCCAACCAAGTTTTCAACTCTTGATCATCAAATACATTATCCAGCGAATACATTCGAGAAAGATGAGTTACTGGTTCAAACATCTCAGATCTTGCTCCGCCAACACTTTGGGTTGGCGAATCAAGGGACTTGAGCATTGGGAATTTTGACTCGATATCAAGCAATTCATTGAAGCACTTGTCATATTCAGTATCTGAGATTGTGGGCTTGTCATGCAGGTAATAGCGACGCCTGGCATCTTCAATTATTTCAACCAACTCAACCCAGCGGGAGCGAGTTTTGGTTGGAATATCGGTTGTCATTTTCTAGAAGTCCTCATCCCACCAAATATGTGCCAAATCAGCCACTTTTATTGGTGTAATGATAGTCAATCAAGCAGACTTAGAAGGAGGATTAACCTGGTATTGACTGCTTTTGGGTCTCATCTCGATGTTTGCGCAGGTAGGTCATAAATGGCGTGCCACCAGTTCCAACTGCAGACGGATTACCAGGAGTTTTTTGAGCCTGTGCATGGATATAAGTTCCCGCATACTCCAAGTGCATAGCACGGAAGCTTGCAACCAGCTCAACACATTCGTTGAAAACACTTGTTAAGCCTGGACCTTTAGTAGCTGTCACAAACTTACGAACCGAAGGTCCTGCTTCAACAGCTTCAATAAAAGCCACATGCTTTGGTGGCATATAGGTACGCATCTCCATTAGATACTCACGAAGTTCATCGCGCTCATGTTCAATTCCTAGAACGCCATCCATGGCTGGAATGATTGCGCTTTGGGCGCCAGTTTCGCCGCGAAACTTCTGACCAACGCCGTTGTATTCAGATACTCCTTCATAGACCACACCGTCTGGAAGTGATGGGTTATTACGCCAACCAAAAATGTAAGGACGAACCCGGTGAAAGTAAATGTATGGATCACACTTGTCAGGCATTCTGCCTAGTACTTGATACATAGATTGCAGCGCGTCTCTTAGATTTGTCAGTGCTGCCAGTGCTTGATCAGCATCATCATCCACCACTGCCTGTTGGGCATCCTCAATAGCCTTAAGAGCTTTTCCAGCTTTTTTCTCAATGTCAATGTGAATTAATATGAACCACTCTTCATCTTGCCCACCCAAGAAACATTGAAGCAATCCAATGTTGCCACATTCAATAGGACCTGACTTATCAAATCTTCGCCAATTATCCGATGCATAACTTTGATAAGAAAGAATTGGTGGGCGCCCAACTAATTTTCCTACCTCAAACCATGGAACAGCCAAATTAGCAGGCATGGTGGTGGCTGGAGTGTCCTCGCTCCACTGATAACTTTGACCGATGTAACTTAGAACTAGCATCGCACGTTGGATTTCTGCTTCACCATTTAATTTATCAACATTAAATTTTGGTAGTGCTTTGACTCTAGACCTAAAATTTGTTCCCATTAGTAATTTAGGAAGATCTTTACCAAACTGATCCCACTCTTCATTGCCTGGGGATAAGTGTTGGGCTGGTTCATATGCTGGCAGATAGCCAAACTCTTCGGTTATTCCAAAGTCAGAAATCTTGGCAGGCTTCATCGATCTCCTTCAACATCCAGTAATTTAGTAACAGATACTAGAGGGGATGAGAGTCTCTTCGCTCATCTACCAGTAGCGGTGATAGTGCCCGATCCAATGACACGATCTTGATCATAAATCGCCAGAGTTTGGCCAGGTGCAACTCCACGAGTTGATTCATTTAGCAATACTTCAATCACATCATCTGCTCTAGTAATTTTTGCTGGCAGTTGAGCGCCATGGGCTCGCATTTGAATTGTTACATCACTGCCAACTACAGCCATTTTTCCACTAGTCCACTTTGGTTGATAAGCAGAGACCGTCTTAATACTTAGTAATCTCTCGGGGCCCACTAACACAGTTGCAGTTTTGGTATCAACGCCCACTACATACCGAGCTTGTCGATCTGGAGCTGATTTATCAAGATTTAACCCACGCCTCTGGCCCACCGTGAACTGGTGAGCACCTTGATGGGTTGTGATGGTAGCCCCGGACTCAGCATCAATTATCTGTCCAGCTGAGGCGATTATTTGTTTGTTTAACCAACCAGCAGTGTCGTTGTCGGGAATGAAGCAGATGTCATAGCTTTCAGGTTTATCAGCAACGAGCAAACCACGCGCTTGAGCTTCAGTGCGCACTTCTGCTTTCGTTATATCCCCTAGCGGGAACAGTGAACTAGCCAACTGCTCGCTAGTGAGCACGCTTAAGACATAGGACTGATCTTTCTCATGATCAACACTTCTAAATAGTTGTGGCTTGCCATCTATCAGTTTAATCTGAGCATGGTGTCCAGTTGCGATCTTGTCAAAGCCCAGAGCAATTCCTTTTTCTAGAACTGCTGCAAACTTAATCTTTTCGTTACACCGCACACACGGATTGGGAGTGTGGCCAGCAGCATATTCAGCAATGAAATCATCAATAACATCTTCTTGAAATCTTTCTGAAAAATCCCAGATATAAAAAGGAATGCCTAATACGTCTGCAACTCGTTTCGCATCTTTAGCATCAAGTGGTGTGCAGCAACCTCTTGACCCTGTTTGACCGGCATGGTTTCGAGCTAACGCAAGATGGACCGCAGTAACGTCGTGTCCTTGATCAACCATTCTGGCTGCTGCAACTGCTGAATCAACTCCACCAGACAGTGCTGCTAGTACTTTCACTCTTTTACCGCTTCTTTCTTGCCAACATTCAACCCAGCTAAACGAGCTGTAGCTACTGCTTGAGGGAGTTTAGTAATTAATTGATTCACTTCAGTCTCAGTGGTGCTGGTTCCCAATGTGATTCTAACGGAACTAATGGCATGAAATAGATCAACTCCCATGGCCATCAATACGTGGGATGGCTGGGCAACTCCTGCCGAGCACGCCGAACCAGTAGAAACTTCAATACCTTGTTGATCTAACAACATCAGTATCGAATCTCCAGAGGCTCCAAAAAAAGAAAAATGTGTGTTGCCAGGCAGTCGATTCTCTAGGTCACCATTAACAACACAATCTGGCACTAGAGAGCTGATTTCCTTGATTAATTTGTCCCGCAGCGCCTGGAGACGTGCTGCATGTTGAGCTTGCTTGGCTACAGCTAATTCAACTGCTAGACCTAATGCTGCTGCACCTGCTGTGTTAATTGTGCCCGATCTAACCTCAGGTTCTTGATTTCCACCATGTAAAACTGGGTCTACTTTGAATCCATTCCGAAGCACCAACAAGCCAGTTGCATGTGGGGCACCAATTTTGTGCCCACTAATCGCAAGTGAATCAAGATTTATTCGGCTTAAGTCAATCTCAAGTGACCCAATTGCCTGCACTGCATCAACATGAAGGGGGATTTGGTGGGCATTAGCTAATTTTACTATCTCTTCGATTGGTTGAACACTTCCAACTTCATTATTTGCCCACATCACCGCAATTAATGCGACATCGGTTTCATTTTTGGCTATTAACTTAGTTAACTCATCCAAATCAATGACACCTTTTTGGTTAACTGGAATTAACTCAACTATCGCCCCACTAGTTTTCTCTAACCAATGCGCTGGATCCAATACTGCATGGTGCTCGATAGCACTCACCAAAATACGAGGGCGCGCCTTATCTTTTTGTCTGGACCAATACAGACCTTTAACAGCCAGGTTATCCGCTTCAGTTCCACCTGCCGTGAAATAAATATGGCTGGGATGAGTCTTTAGAGCTCTACCGATCTGCTCGCGCGCAACCTCCACAATTGCTCGAGCCTTTCGCCCTGAATTATGAATAGAAGATGGATTGGCGGCCTGTGTTAAATGTTCGACAAATAGTTTTTGCACTTCTGGCACCATCGAAGTTGTGGCAGCATGATCAAAGTAGGGCATTGGCTAAGTATCCCAGGTGTGGTGAAGAATTGCCTGGATAGGCTAAAACAACGCACTTGCTAAGGCTCTTCGAGCCGCAAGCAATTGAGGGTGCTCTGGTTCAATCAAGTCAAATAGTTCTAGCAGTCTCTCTTTCAAGACTTCCTTATTGTCAGGATTTGCTTGTCGGATAGACTCCAACAGGCAGTCAAATGCCGCCTTAAAATCACCAATCAGCATCTGAGCATCAGCAAATTTCAAACGATTGTCGATGTCATCCACCGCTGCTAATGCAACATTCTTTAAATCCTGACCCAAAGTTCTACTTAAAAAAGAGACATTTGATAGCCCAAGTTTGGCGGTTTGATCTTTAGGATTTGCTAATAATCGATCTTCATAAAGTTTCTTAGCACCTGCTAAATCTCCATTAAGAATTAAATCATCTGCTGGATCTTCAGGTTCAGTGATCATTGGAGTTTCAGCATTTAAGCTTGGAGCAAGTCCTTGTTCTTTGGCTACTTGCAATACTTGTACTAAAACTTCCTTAATGGCTGACTCTGGCTGAGCGCCAGTAAAAAGCGCAGATATTTGCCCTGCCATTGCAAGAAACACTGCAGGAATTGATTGAACTTGAAAGGCCTGAGCAAGTTGTGGGTTGTGATCTACATCAACCTTCGCAAGTATCCAGGCACCATTCGCTTGGGCGGCTAGATTTTCAAGCACTGGTGATAATTGTTTACATGGCCCACACCACTCTGCCCAAAGATCAATCAGTACTGGAACCTCTTTGGATTTGTTTATTACTAGTTGTTCGAAATTACTGTCAGTGGCATCCACCACAAATGCAGATTTTGGTTGGTTTGCCATTTCTCTAGCTTTAGCTAGTGCTGCTAAGTCAACCGCTCCCCGAAGTGGTATCTGCTCTTTCATAGCTCATTTGCCTTGTCTAGTAATTCCTTAACACCCAAACCTGTTGTTGCAACGGTTTTGATGATTGGAGTATTTTGCTTATCAAACGACATCTCTAACATCTGGCGCAAGTCTCTCACGGATGCATCCGCACCATCTCGATCAGATTTATTGACTACAAAAATATCTGCAATCTCAAACACGCCTGCTTTAGCTGCTTGAATCGAGTCCCCCATCCCAGGCGCAATTACTACAACAGTTACATCACTGTTTGCAGCCACTTCTACTTCTGACTGACCAACACCAACAGTTTCAATTAATAAATAGTCAAAACCAACTAACTTAAGAGCTGCAATCACAGCTGGTGCGGCTTTTGCTAAACCTCCGAGATGACCCCTAGTTGCCATAGAGCGAATAAAGACTCCTGAATCTAAAGCGTGATGTTGCATTCGAATTCGATCTCCAAGTAGTGCACCACCAGTTATTGGACTACTTGGATCTACTGCCAATACTGCAACTGTTTGATTCTCGGCCCTAATGGTAGAGATTAATGAAGATGTTAGTGAAGATTTTCCAACTCCTGGCGAACCAGTAATTCCGATTACTTTAGTCTTCGAATCTTTAGCTTGATCAGTTAACTTTGCAGAATCTATCTCTTCCACAAAAGTTAATAACCTGCCTAAAGCCCTGCGGTCACCATTTCGAGCCGCTGCCAACAATTCATCCATTGACGCTTTTGTCATCTTCAAACCTTAATTATCAAAGCTTCGCCCTGACCCGTTCCACCACAGATGCCTGCAGCCCCAATCCCGCCACCTCGTCGAGCTAACTCATAAGCCAAGGTCATCACAATTCGAGCACCCGAAGCACCAACTGGATGTCCGAGGGCAATCGCTCCTCCGTTAACGTTCACAATTGAATCAACAACACCAAGTTTTTGCATTGATACTAAGCTCACGGCTGCAAAGGCTTCATTAATCTCAAATAGGTCAATATCAGCTACATTTAACTTAGCCTTGGTTAATGCAGATTGAATAGCGTTTGCAGGCTGCTCGTGTAAGGAAGTGTCTGGCCCAGCAACCGAAGCATGGGAAATAATCTCCGCTAAATACTTAATGCCATGCGTCTCGGCTTGGTCTTTACTCATTAAAACTAAAGCCACCGCGCCATCAGTTATTTGTGAGGCATTGCCAGCAGTAACTGTTCCATTTTCTAGAAATACAGTCTTGAGGTTGGCCAAAGTTTCAGTGGTGGTATTTGCGCGAATACCTTCATCTACGTCTACTACTTTGTTGTCAGTTTTAATCTCTGCGATTTCAGACTTGAATAAACCTGCAGAAGTTGCTGCTGCAGCACGTTGCTGCGATTTGGCTGCCAAGTCATCTTGAACAGCTCTAGACAAGTTATACCGCTGATTGAATTTATCAGTGGCAGTGCCCATGCTGAGTCCATCTAGACTACAAATTAGTGCATCATGAAAGAGAGTATCGATTAATTGCTCTTGTTCTAAATCAGCACCTTTTGGCAAAACATAAGGAGCATTTGACATTGACTCCATACCGCCAGCAACCACAACCTGTGTTGGATCAGAATTTATTAAATAATGTCCCATTGCGATGGCATTCATGCCGCTTAAGCAAACCTTGTTCACAGAACTCGCTGGGACGCCTATCCCAATTCCTGCCAAAATTGCTGCCTTACGAGATGCGGACTGCCCACTGCCAGCTTGAATAACTTGGCCCATGATGACTTCAGTAATTTGATCTGATTTCAGTCCAGATCTAAGAACTGCTGCTCGGATGGCCACCGCACCCAATTCATATACCGCAAGCGTGCTTAATGATCCATTTACTTTGCCAAATGCTGTTCGGGCTGCGGCCACGATTACCGTGCTCACGACACCCCTTTCTTGTGCAATCTCAGGGACAAAAGTACCGCCCATCTAGGGTTAACCTTGAGACGGACCGTTTCGTGGAGATTTGAGGAGTAATAAGTGGCTGGTTTAGCGGGCTTAATCACCAAAGTTGACCATGTGGGAATAGCCGTTGAAGATCTTGATGTTGCAATCGAGTTCTACAAATCAGTTTTTGGGTTTGAACTTCAGCACCGAGAAGAAAATGTGGAGCAGGGAGTAGTCGAAGCAATGATGGCAATTGGTGGATCACAAACTCAGATTCAATTACTAGCGCCGCTAACTCCAGACAGTGCAATTGCTAAGTTTATTTCTAACAAAGGTGTTGGTGTACAGCAAGTTGCCTACACAGTGACCAGCCTGGATCAAGCGATGCAGGTATGCAAAGAGCTGGGTATTCGAATGTTGTTTTCAGAGCCAAAAAGAGGAACAAAGGGATCAAGGATTAACTTCGCACACCCAAAAGATTGTGGTGGTGTATTGGTCGAGTTAGTTGAACACTAACCTTTTGGGTCACTAAATTTTTGCATTTCGCCAGAAAAATGTGTTGGCAAAGGTAAAGCTGGTGGATTTAATTTAGCAACAATTTCTGTGAGCACTCGATAAACGCTTGGCTCCCCTGTCCATAAATGTTTTGCTCCTGTGACAGCAATCAATTCAATCGCAGGTAATGTTGCAAATCTAGTAATTGCAACCTCAGGTCTTAAGTAGTCGTCAAGTTCTGGGATTATTGCAGTAATTGGAATTTGACTTTGTTGCCAAGCATCTAAATCTTTTTGATTTGTCCATCTAAGTGGTGGAGAAAGCAAAATCAACCCTGCAACGTCTAAGTTGCGTGCATGCTTTAGGGCTACATCAGTGCCAAATGACCATCCAACAACCCAAGGTTTTGGTAAACCGTTTGACTTAGCAAATTCAACCGCTGCGCGCAAATCTGCGCCTTCGCCATCCGCTGCGTCCCACTGCCCTTGAGATTGTCCACGCGCACTAACTGCTCCACGCATGTTAAAGCGCAAGACTGCCAGCTGAGCTAATGCTGGAAGTCGCCAGGCTGCTTTCCTAAAGATGTGGCTGTCCATCATGCCTTGATGCGTTGTTAATGGATGCAAGCAGAGCATGGTTGCTACCGGATCAACTTCACTTGGAAGTGCCAACTCACCAACCAATTTCAAATTATCTGAGGTGATCAATTCAATGTCTGTGCGCCTAGCAGGCAAAATACTCGAAGATGAAATCTCTGTACTCAAGTTAATACCTTGGCATTCCGCCACGATGTTGGGTGGATCTGCGATTGTCGCGCTTATCCCAACAAACACGATGCCAATGCCTGCGATGAGTGGCATCATCGTCACCATCAGGCCACACAACCACATGCGGTGTTGCTGGCTTTATTTCTTGGTCACATCCTGGGCAGCGGTAAGTCTTGGCAGAGCCTGAACCAGAAAGGGATCGAACTACATATTCGATGCCCTGCCACTGTTCAAAAGTCTGATTTGACCCAAAAGCGATGTCAGGTACTTCGTTAGTTTGTCTACGGTTGCGTCTGGCCACAGGCATATTGTGGCCTAAGGTGCAATTTTTGTACTTAGGCTCAAGAATTAGCCATGCTCAGTTGGGGAAGTTATTCATATGTGTTTGGGCCTCTAGCAGTTGCCCTCTTGATGCTGATCTTGATTGCATTGCTCAAATGGACTTTCCGCCGGGGAACTTCGCTAGTCGAAAAACCCATTAAGAGTTCCACAAGCGATAACTATGGTGCCTTGGTTAAGGTTACAAAACCTGTGTCATTTATTGATGGTGAGATGTTTAAGCAGCAACTTGCTGATGCCGGAATTAGGTCAACTCTTGCTTTAACTGTGGATGGCCCTGAACTCATGGTTTGGCCGAAAGATCTGATAAAAGCGAAACAGGTGTTAGTAATTAAATAGACTCGCGAGTTCGTTCAATTGTGGCACCCAAAGAGGTTAAATTCGAAACAAAATTTGCATACCCTCTATCAATGTGGCTGACGCCACTAACGACAGTAACCCCATCTGCGATAAGCCCTGCCAAAACGAGTGCAGCTCCTGCTCGAACATCAGTTGCTTCAACTGGTGCAGCGCTAAGTTGTAATCTGCCTTTAACTAGGCAGTGATGACCATCTATTTGTAAATCAGCCCCAAGTCTGGCTAGTTCTTGCGTGAATCGAAAACGAGCTTCAAACAAATTTTCGGTAACCATGGCAGCACCATTGGCGATACTGTTTAAAACAATAAATTGAGGTTGCAAATCTGTAGGAAAGCCAGGATATGGAAGCGTGACAATCTCAACTGGATTTGGGCGTTGTGTCATTCTTACCGTGAAGGAGTCGTTAGCAATTTCGATCTGTGCCCCAGCAGACATCAGTTTCTCTAGCGGAATTTGAAGGTGTGTTGGATTAACTCCTGTTACAGTCACTTCGCCTTGAGTGATTGCCGCTGCAACCGCCCACGTTCCGGCGACTATTCGATCCCCTACAACTTCATGTGTCGTGGCGGTTAATTTGGTAACCCCAATAATTGAGATGGTATTGGTGCCGATGCCAGAAATTTGTGCACCCATCTTGTTAAGCATTAAACATAAATCAACAATCTCAGGTTCTCGAGCAGCATTCTCGATGACTGTTTCACCTTTTGCTAATACTGCGGCAGTCAGGATATTTTCAGTGGCACCAACCGAAGGTATATCGAGCCAGATGCGAGCACCGTGAAGTCCTTTTGGTGCGCGCGCAATTAGATAACCATGGTCGCTGTTGAATTCTGCTCCCATCTTGGTAAGTCCAGCGATATGCATATCAACACCACGAGAACCAATTTCGTCTCCACCTGGTAGCGCAACATCAACCTCGTGACATCTGGCCAAAATTGGACCAAGAACATTTATAGAAGCACGCATTCGACGAACTAGGTCATAGTCAGCACGGTGACCAATATTTTCTGGGACTTTAATTTCAAGAGTCGAATTAGAGATATCTCGATTTACCTGCGCACCTAAGCGTGTCAAGAGCTCGGCCATGATCTCAACGTCCGCAATATCTGGCACATTTTCAAGTTGGGTAGTGCCAGCAGCTAGCAATGATGCGGTCATCAACTTCAATGCAGAGTTTTTTGCCCCTGGTACATGAACTTGCCCCGATAGGCGGCTGCCGCCAGTAACTTTAAATACTTCATTTTCCACGACGCACAGGCTAGGTGGTGCAGTTCTGGTCCGGGGGCTCTACCCTCCGTCTATGGTCAACTTAACCCGCATTTACACCAGAACCGGAGACGACGGCACCACATCGCTTGGTGACTTCTCTAGAACCACAAAGAATGATTTCCGTCTGGAGGCCTTTGCTGACTGCGATGAAGCCAACTGTGCCATTGGGACCGCAATAGCGCTTGGCAATCTAGATGAAGATGTGAAAGAGCTCTTACTCCGTGTGCAAAATGATTTATTCGATGTAGGTGCTGACTTGTGCACGCCGGTAGTCGAGAATCCTGAAGTAGAACCATTGCGAGTAACTGAGGCAGAGATAACTGCCTTAGAAGTTGCATGTGACAAGTACAACGCAGAATTAAAGCCACTTAGATCATTTATCTTGCCTGGAGGAACTCCAGGTTCGGCTCTCCTACATGTGGCTCGAACAGTGGTACGGCGCGCAGAGCGAAGCACCTGGACTGCTTTTGAACAGTTTGATGACGTAAACATTCTTGCTGGTAAATACTTAAACCGCTTGAGTGATTTGTTGTTTATTTTGGCACGTTATGCCAATCGGCATGAAGGTGATGTGCTTTGGGTTCCCGGTAAGAATCGCTGACTCAAACTTAAGTTTTAAGCTGAGCCAGACTTTCTTCGAAACATACGTGCCACTTTGTTGTTGCTGCTTTGTGGGCCAATACCTTTGCCAGCATTTGCACCAGGTCCGCCGATATGACCTCTGTTTTTCTTAGCCTCTAGGGCGCGACGCATCTTTTCCTTGGGATCGAGGTTCTCGTCGCCTGGTGGGGTTGAATCTTGATTGCTCATGTTTCTAATCTAGTGGATCAAGCAGGCTTGCCTGCGACTAGGAGACGAACTTCGTTTCGTTTCACCCGGTCAAGGTCTTGGGGCGAATCCACTATCGCTTCTTTGGCTCGAGCCACATCAATCTCTTCAGCCAATTCGCACCGCTGAGCAAAGATAGTTACTTCATTCTGATCAACGGTGACAAAGCCGCCATGAACAGCCGCCATAAATTTCGAGCCATCGTCTTTGGTGATTATTACTGGACCAATTGCTAATGATGAAAGCATCGGCACGTGTCCCGCCAAAATGCCCAGTTCACCTTCGAGTGTTTTGAGCACAACTGATGTGGCTGGTCCACTCCACACCAGCCGGTCAGTTGCCAGAAGTGAAACTTTGATACTAGACATTATTAGTTCTTAGCCAACTTCTCTGCATTAGCTTTAACATCTTCCAAACCGCCGCACATGAAGAATGCTTGCTCTGGGTAATGATCAAATTCACCTTCGGCCAACGACTTGAATGAAGCGATTGTTTCTTCTAGTGGCACGAATGAACCATCTTGGCCAGTGAATGCCTTGGCTACGAACATATTCTGGCTCAGGAACCTTTGAATTCGACGAGCGCGACCTACGATGATCTTGTCCTCTTCGGAAAGTTCATCAATACCAAGAATGGCAATGATGTCTTGTAGGTCTTTGTAGCGCTGCAAAATCTGCTTAGTTCGTTGAGCGACTGCGTAGTGCTCATCACCAATGTACTGCGGATCCAAAATACGAGATGTTGAATCCAGTGGGTCGATCGCTGGATAAATACCAAGCTCAGAAATTGGACGGCTAAGCACAGTTGTTGCATCCAAATGTGCGAAGGTTGTATGCGGTGCTGGGTCAGTAATGTCATCCGCTGGTACATAAATGGCTTGCATAGAGGTAATTGAGTGGCCACGAGTAGAGGTAATGCGCTCTTGTAGTTCACCCATCTCATCTGCAAGTGTTGGCTGATAACCCACTGCTGATGGCATACGTCCAAGCAACGTGGAAACTTCCGAACCTGCTTGTGTAAATCGGAAAATGTTGTCAATAAACAACAACACGTCCTGTTTCTGCACATCACGGAAATACTCAGCCATAGTCAATGCTGAAAGTGCAACTCGCATACGAGTGCCTGGTGGCTCATCCATCTGACCAAATACCAGTGCAGTTTTATTGATAACTCCAGATTCAGTCATTTCCAAAAAGAGGTCATTGCCTTCACGAGTTCTCTCACCTACACCTGCGAATACAGATACACCACCGAAGTTCTCAGATACTCGGTAGATCATCTCTTGAATCAAAACGGTCTTACCAACACCAGCACCACCAAACAATCCAATCTTTCCACCCTTTACGTAAGGTGTTAGTAGATCGACTGCCTTGATTCCGGTGGCAAACATCTCAGTTTTTGACTCGAGCTGATCGAATGCAGGTGCACTTCTATGTATTGGCCAACGCTCTTTAACGTTCAAAGATGCTGTTGGCACATCAAGTGACTCACCCAGTGTGTTGAATACGTGACCCAAAGTCGCATCACCAACAGGAACTGAAATGGCTGCACCTGTATCAGCAACGGTTGCTCCACGAACGAGTCCATCGGTTGGTTGCATGGAGATGGCGCGCACCATATTGTCACCAATGTGCTGAGCTACCTCTAATGTCAGATGTCTTACACCTCCTTGACCATCGTTGGCATCCACCTTTAATGCGTTAAAGATGCCTGGCATTCCATCTGATGGGAATTCCACGTCTACTACTGGTCCAGTTACTCTCGCAACGCGTCCAGATGCGGTTTTTGTGGCGGTCATGTTTCTCACTTTCCTGCCGAGGACAGCGCGTCTGCGCCACCCACGATTTCGCTGATTTCCTGAGTGATCTCAGCCTGACGTGCTTGGTTAGCTCTTCGCGTCAAACTCTTTACTAAGTCTGATGCGTTATCGGTAGCAGACTTCATAGCCCGCTGCCTAGCTGCATGCTCGGATGCAGCTGATTGCAACAACGCTTCCCAAATCTCGAAGGCGAGATAATGTGGAAGCAACGAATCCAAAACCTGTTGAGGTTCTGGTTCGAATTCATATAGAGGCAGCACCGCTTTACGGGCTGAGTCCTCAGTGTATTCAACGTTCGCGCCCTTAACCGGATTATCAACAACTTCCAATGGGAGCAGCCTGGAGACTTCAACAACTTGATTTACTCGATTGATGAAATGGGTGAAGACAAGATAGATCTCATCCACACCCCCTTCTTCAGATGGAGTGAGGTAGGCCTTGAGTAGTTCGTTTGCCATCTCTTCAGCACGAACATATTCAGGTGCGTCTGAAGATCCAGTCCAGGTTTTCATCATCTGGCGGTCACGGAAGGTGTAGTAAGCGACACCTTTGCGACCTGAAACATAAATATCTGTCTCAACTCCACGCTCTTGATTTCGTTCAACTAGTTGTTCAGATTGCTTGATAACACTAGGTGAGAATGCCCCAGCTAATCCTCGATCTGCAGATATCAAAAGCACTGCAGCCCGCTTAGCATCCCCAGCGCTGCGCAGCAGCGGATGATCCAATGAACTGTTATTCGATGCTGCAATTGAGATTGCTCGATAAAGCGCGCGGGCATAAGGCTCTGTAGCCACTACCCGTGCTTGCGCCTTCACAATTCGTGAAGATGCAATCAACTCCATCGCACGCGTGATCTTCTTCGTCGCATTTACCGAACGTATTCGGCGACGATACACGCGTAATTGGGCACCCATGTTAGTTCTGCACTCTTCCTGTTAGTTTCGAACGTCTCTAGTGATTGTGTTCTTCTTGATATCTGATTCAGATAGTGCATCAAATTGCTCATCCGTTATCAAGGCGGTTCCATCCGACTTCATGAATGTTTTTTTGAATGCATCGATTGCTGAAACTAAACTTGCAATGTTGGCATCGGAGAGATCTCGAGTATCCCGAATCTCACCCATAACACTCGCATGCTGACTTTCTAGATAAGCCAAGAATTCAGCTTCGAATCTGCGAACGTCTGGCACTGGAACTTCATCGAGTCGACCAGTTGTGCCAGCCCACATCGAAACAACTGCTTTCTCCATTGAGAACGGTGCGTACTGTGGCTGCTTAAGTAGCTCCACCAGACGTGAACCACGTGCAATTGCCGCTTTGGAAGCAGCATCCAAATCTGAGCCGAAAGCTGCGAAAGATTCCAGCTCTCGGAACTGGGCTAAGTCAAGACGTAAACGACCAGCCACCTTCTTCATGCTCTTTGGCTGTGCAGATCCACCAACACGAGATACGGAAATACCTACGTTGATCGCGGGACGAACACCAGAGTTGAACAAGTCTGTTTCTAAGAAACACTGACCATCAGTAATCGAGATTACGTTTGTAGGAATGTAGGCAGATACGTCATTACCTTTTGTCTCAATAATTGGAAGACCCGTCATTGAGCCAGCACCTAGTTCATCGGAAAGTTTTGCACATCTCTCCAAGAGGCGAGAATGTAAATAGAAAACATCTCCTGGGTAAGCCTCACGACCCGGTGGACGGCGAAGCAAAAGCGATACAGCTCGATATGCCTCTGCTTGCTTGCTTAAATCATCAAACACAATCAAAACATGTTCGCCTTTGTACATCCAGTACTGACCAATTGCACTGCCGGTATATGGGGCTAGGTATTTATAGCCTGCAGGGTCTGAAGCAGGAGCTGCCACGATTGTGGTGTATTCCAACGCTCCAGCCTCTTCTAGTGCACCTTTAACTGCAGCAATGGTTGAACCCTTTTGTCCAATCGCCACATAAATGCACTTAACTTGTCTTTTCTTGTCTCCTGATTTCCAATTCGCTTTTTGGTTAATAATTGCATCAAGTGCAATAGCTGTTTTACCAGTTTGACGGTCGCCAATAATTAGCTGACGTTGACCTCGACCAATTGCAGTCATTGCATCGACTGCCTTAATTCCAGTTTCTAGTGGTTCTTTAACTGGTTGGCGTTGCACAACCGTTGGTGCCTGGATTTCTAGCGCGCGCTCACCATCATTTTTGATTGGACCTAAACCATCAATTGGCTTACCAATTGCATCTACTACGCGACCCAAGAATCCATCGCCTACTGGCACCGAGAGCACTCGCCCAGTTCGACGAACTGGCTGACCTTCAGCAACATGTGAAGACTCTCCCAGTAAGACTGTTCCGATCTCTCGAACATCAAGGTTAAGCGCTACACCTAATAAGCCGCCTTCAAACTCCAACAATTCGTTCACCATCGCTGATGGCAGTCCTTCAACACGGGCAATACCGTCACCGGTAATCGCTACGCGACCAACCTCCTCGATTGCAGTTGCGGGTTTAAACTCGCTTACTGTGCGCTCGATGGCAGCTTTCACGTCTTCTGGACGAATCTGCATCTCGGTCATAATTGGTTTCTCCTTGTTCCAGGTATTCTTTTGTTTTCTAGCCTGCTACACGATGGCGTGCTTGTCGTAAGCGGCCAGCGATCGTTCCATCAATAACATCATCAGCAATTCGGACTTCGATACCACCCATTACGGTTGTATCAATTACTTCATCTAGATGAATTGGTTTGTTATAAATCTTGGTTAAGGCATTTGAGAGTCTGGTGCGCTGAGTATCATCTAATCCAATTGCCACTCTCAATTTGGCACGAAGTCGTTCTCTTCTTGCCGCTGCAAGATCTGCCACTTCTTCAAACACTCTGTCTGTCCTTCTACCTCTTAAGTTGCTAGCCACATGGGAAAGCACCTCAAGCGTGTAAGGGTGAGCGTTATTTCCAAGTAAGTTCTTGACTAATCCAGCCTTAGCAGTGGATGACTGCGCTGGATTGGTTAGAGCCATCTGTAGCTGACCATTTTGTGCAACAACTCGAGCGAATTTAAAGATCTCATCTTCAACTCGATCCAGCACGGATTCAGACTCTGCTAGAGCAAACATGGCTCGGTAGCCAGCTTTCTCTAAAGCGTCTACTAGTTCAGATGCAAAAGCCCATCTAGATTCAACAGCTTGACCCAAGATTGCTAAGGCTTCTTTGGGAAGTTCAGCACCAAACAGTTCTGTTGCTAATTTGGATCGAGCAGAAGGGCTTCGGCCACCATCAGTGAGAAGGTTACGCAATGCAATCTCTTTATCAATTACATTTGCAGCCGACAAAAGTACTCGAGACACTTCCAGGACCTTGACACCAGTCAAGGCGTCAGCCATCTTTAAAAGTGAATTAAGTGAGTTGCTGCTAGTGGTTGACATGATTACTTCTTGCCACCTGCCGACTCTAGATCGGAAATAAACCGGTCAATGACTGCTCTTGCTTTCGCGTCATTGGTGAGTGCTTCACCAAGTACTTTCTCGGCAAGCTCTAGCGCTAGATCGCCAACTTCCTTACGCAAGTCAGTTACTACTCGACCGCGCTCAGCAGATAAAGCCGCACTGGTTTGCAGTTTGACAGCTTCTGCTGCTTCAACTGCTTCACCTTTAGCAGCGAGCACAATTTCTTCACGCTCTGCCTGTGCCTGAGTTCTAATTCGAGCCGCCTCTTGACGTGCGTCCGAAAGCTGTTCGCGATACTGGACTAACAGCGCTGCTGCCTCTTTTTCCTGATTAGCAGCACGAGCAATTCCGCCCTCAATTGAATCAGTTCGCTTTTCTAAAGTCTCTTTTGCTCGAGGCAAAATAAACTTCCAAAATGCCAACAAAAGCAACACGAAACTGATACCACCAAACAGCAAGTCATATGCTGCTGGCAATAAGAGCTGTATGCCCTCTACCTCTTCGCCACCACCGGCGGCTGAAAAGAATGTCTCGCTCATAATTATTGAGCCTTTCAGTTAGCAGTTTGGATCAGGTGAAAATAAAGCCAGCGACCAAGCCGATTAGGGCTAGAGCCTCAGTGAACGCGATACCCAAGAACATATTGGTACGCAAAATGCCAGTAGCTTCAGGTTGGCGAGCGATGCTCTCCAACGCCTTACCTACGACAATGCCTACGCCGATACCTGGACCAATTGCAGCAAGTCCATAACCAACAGCGCCCAAGTTGCCCGTTACTTCAGCGAACAGCTCCATTGTTTTCCTTTCGTTTGGATTCGAGTGTCTACTCGAATCACATCAATGTTCTTCACTAACTGCGCCAGAGATATACACCGCAGTTAATAAAGTAAAAATGTAGGCCTGTAAGAAAGCAACCAAGATTTCAAACAGGGTAAACGCGAAGCCTGCTACAAAACTAAATACTCCAAGCGGTTTCATCAACCAAGAATCTGAAGCGAATAGTAGGTAGTTAGCTCCACCATAGAACAGTACTAACAACATGTGACCCGCCAACATGTTGGCCACCAAACGAATTGTCAGAGTTACTGGTCTAAAAATAAATGTTGAAACAGCCTCAATTGGGGTTACTAGTAGATATAGTGGCAGCGGCACACCTGGTGGAAACAAGTTCATTTGTAGATAGTGCTTAAGCCCATGCTGTTTGATACCCGCATAATTAAATGCAATGTAGGCCGAGAATCCCAAAATCAGTGGAACCGCAATCAAACTATTGGCAGCAATGTGCATTAACGGCAAAATTCCAGTTATGTTGAATGCCAAGACTATGAAGAACATTGTGGTCAGCAGAACTGTGAATCGTTTAGCATGGTGCCCTAAAATTTCTTCGGCAATTTGAACTCGAACAAAATCCAAAGCAACTTCACCAACATTTTGAATACCTCTTGGCACAACTTGTGGCCGTCTAAATGCCATGAAAAAGAAGATCAGTAAGGCTGCAGTCATGATCAGCATGATCACATTGATTCGAGTCATTGCAAAAAGCGGTTGACCTAAGAAGTCAGGACCATATTCAAAAAATTTAGGTGGAAAGAATTCGCCGATTGTTGGTGGTTCAAACCCACCCGATTCACTCTGTGCAAAGAGGTCGGCAGTCCGTTGGCTGTTCAGGACTGACTCCGTTTCTCTTTTTCTTCAGCAGTTTCTCTACCAAAGCGCAAGTACACGACATACATGCTTACCACTGCACCAACGACCACTCCGATAGCTAGAAATGTTCGATCGGTATCGAGTTGGCGATCGACTAACGCACCTATGAATCCCCAGACAATGGGCCCACTAAGGAGCGTTCCAATCACCGACCAAACTAGGCCCTCTCCACGGGGAAGTGGTGCAGGTTTCGGGCTGCTTGGCATGGCGGCGGAAGCCTAGCAACTAGACCTCGTTTGTCGCTCCCAGAGTAAGAAATACCTAGGGTTCAACATACAAAATACGGCTACGTTGGACGATTAAGGCTTCAATTGTGAGGTAACCCACTAGCCCCACCAGCATTGAAGCCAAAAGCGTTGGGCGATGATAAAAGTCGGCGTCTCGCAGGCTGGCCAAAACTACGAGCAGCAAGACAATTTTTACTAGCCAAGAAGTTAAGACAACCAAACCTAAAGTTTGGGTTTTAAGCTTCATGGTTAGCAGCGCAGTTACCGATGTTAACCCAATAAATACAACTGAAAGTCCCATTCCAATTGCAGCCCCATACGCACCTGCGGAGTCATGGATCAAGAAACCAATCAAAGTAGCCAGCGGTAAGGCAAGTGCCGCGATTAGGAAACCCACTAAAGCCATTTTCTTTAGCGCTGCTGCTGATGAGTTCATATCAAGTCCTGTACTGGAACGAATTTTTTAGATCGCGGTCTTCTCTCTAACACTACTACTAAAACAACTGCACCAATCAAGAAAGCCATAAGTGGTATCCAAATTGGAAAGAAGGCAATGGCAACTGCTGGAAACGCGAACAAGGCAGCGATTCCATACATCAGTAGTGCAGCCCCGCCTTGTGAATGACCGCGTTCTAGTAGTAAGTGATGAAGGTGTTTTTTGTCAGGTGTAAACGGACTTCTACCAGCACGAGTTCTTCTAAGAATTGCTAGAAGTAAATCTGCCAAAGGTATGGCAATTACAAAGATAGGGATAAGAACTGGCAAAAAAGCAGGAAGCACTGATGCCGAGCCAATGACTGCTGGATCTAACTGACCAACCAAAGTGATACTCACTGCAGCCAGAATTAACCCCAATAGCATCGAGCCCGTATCACCCATAAATATTTTTGCAGGATAAAAATTATGTGGCAAGAATCCAATAACTGCTCCAACAATTAAAGCACTCATTAGTGTTGGCAAAGTTGCCCTGATGAATCCTTCAGTCACACTTAACGTGTAGGCATATAGAAAAAATGCCAGTGCTGCAATACCAACTACGCCTGCTGCTAACCCATCAAGTCCATCTACAAAATTCACGGCGTTAACCGTTATCAAAACAAGCAAGATAGTTATCAACACACTGGTAGTTGGATCCAATACAAAAGTACTTCCAAGCGGCAGCCATGAAATCGTAATTCCTGACACAGCCATAACAGCTGCTGCAATAACTTGAATAGTTAGTTTTATGGGTGCATCAAGTGGCCACCGATCATCAACCAAACCTAAAACCACCAAAATCGCACTTGCTCCTAAAACTCCAATGGCAGTTGAGTTGTCAGCAAATACCGAGCTCATTAGCGGCAATCTAGATGCTAGTAATACGCCAACAGCGATTCCAAAAAACATTGCAAGCCCTCCCCACCTTGGAGTTGGCTTGTCGTGAACATCACGATCTCTAACTTGAGCCATGGCATTAGCCCTAATCGCAAATGCTCTAACTGCAGGTGTTGCTAGCAGCGTAATGAACGCTGCTGCCATCATGCAAAGAAGATATTCACGCACGCTTATACGCCGGGTACTTCGCAACGAGTTGATTTACTTTCTTACCAATCTCGATCGAAGTACTTGGGTCAGTTGCTTTAACGGCACCTGCAATCAAGGCTGCAACTTCAACCATTGCATCTTCTTTCATGCCTTGTGTAGTAATTGATGGGGTGCCAACTCGTATTCCAGAAGAGATCATTGGTGGTTGTGGGTCATAGGGGATTGAATTCTTATTCAAAGTAATCTGAGCTGCATCGCACCGCTTTTCTGCTTCTTTCCCATCAACTCCAATTCCTTGCAAATCAAGCAGGATTAGATGGGTATCTGTTCCGCCACTAACTGGCCTTAGTCCTTGATCATTCAAAGCAGCTGCCAGAGCTTGTGCATTTTTGATTACCTGTTTGGCATAATCTTGATAAGGCGCAGTATCACATTCTTTAAGCACCACAGCTTTCGCAGCAACTGCATTCATAAGTGGTCCACCTTGCATTTTTGGAAATACAGCTTTGTCTATAGCCTTTGCATGTTCTTCTTTGCACAAGATCATTCCCCCACGAGGCCCTCTTAAAACTTTATGCGTTGTAAAGCAAACAACATCTGCGTGTGGAACCGGACTTGGTATGGCTTTGCCTGCAACTAAGCCAATGAAGTGCGCAGCGTCCACCATCAAAATTGCACCAACTTCATCTGCAATTTGTCTAAATACAGCAAAATCAACCAATCGAGGGTAAGCAGTTGCACCAGCAATGATCATTTTTGGACGATGCTCTATGGCTAGGGATCGAACTTCGTCATAATCAATGTATTCGGTATCTTTCTTAACCGTGTAATGAATTGGTTCAAACCACTGGCCAGAGAAATTCACAGGTGATCCATGAGTTAGATGTCCACCTTGTGCCAATGACAATGCTAAAACTTTGTCACCTGGTTTTGTGAAAGCTGCATACGCAGCTAAATTTGCAGATGCTCCTGAGTGCGGTTGCACATTTGCGTGGTCTGCACCAAACAACTTCTTAGCACGATCAATTGCCAAATTCTCTGCTTGGTCTACAACTTCACAACCACCGTAGTAACGCTTCCCTGGGTATCCCTCTGCATACTTATTGCTAAGCACTGAACCAAAAGCTGCTAAGACTGCCGGAGAGGTTAGGTTCTCGGACGCAATTAATTGCAATCCTGTTCTCTGTCGGTTCAACTCATCTAACAAAATCTGAGCTATTTGTGGATCTTGGCTCTGTAATTCTTCAAAATCTGGACCCCAAAAGGTATTTGCGGACATCCACTCTCCTGATCACAATAAATTCTTGACTAGGGGACCAGTCTAAAGAATTATGGAATTTTGCTCCTTCAAGCCATTTTTTGGGCATTTTGGTTTCGAATTGGTCACAATGTTGTTAAAGGTGGACTTCCCATGGGGGGCTGGGTTCGTGCCCTTAGGGGATTGCGGGGAGAATATGCGCTCCTTCGGGATTTCCCCTAAGGGCTTTACAACAAGGAGACGGTTAATGACCCGTTCATCGATATTGCGCTCTGCTGCAGTTATCGGCGCCTCCCTTTTGGTTCTTGCCGCTTGCTCGAGCAGCGACGAAGGATCAGGAGACGCTACTGCAACACCGCTAAAGATTGGATCGATGTTGCCTGAAACTGGCAGCCTCGCATTCCTCGGCCCACCAGAATTCGCAGGAGTTGATCTTGCAGTTCAAGAAATCAATGATGGTGGCGGTGTACTTGGAGCCCCAGTTGAGCACCTACGCGGTGACTCAGGAGATACCAGTACAGACATCGCACAAACAACTGTTGACTCACACCTAGCTGCTGGCGTTGGCGCCATCGTTGGTGCTGCATCTTCAGGTGTGTCCTTCACAGTAATCGACAAGATCACTGGTGCAGGCGTTGTGCATTTCTCACCTGCTAACACATCACCAGATTTCACAAACTATGCAGACAACGGCTTGTACTTCCGTACAGCTCCTTCTGACACCTTCCAAGGTGCAGTACTTGGTCAGTTGATGGCCAATGAAGGTGCACAAAATGCAGTTATCCTTAACTTGGATGATGCATACGGAAATGGTCTAGCCAAGTATGCAGCTAACGCATTCACTGGAACCTCAACAATCATCACTTACAACCCACAAGCAACTGAGTTCTCTGCTGAGGTTGGAAAGGCTAAGGCTGCAAAGCCAGATGCAGTTGCATTGATTGGTTTCGCTGAGAGCACAGCAGTAGTACAAGAAATGATCAAGCAAGGAATTGGCCCAGATAAGGTCAAGCTTTACTTGGTAGACGGTAACTACTCGAATACAGCTTTCAAGGATCTGCCTGCAGGCATCATGACTGGCGTAAAGGCCACTCTTCCAGGTGCTGCTGCTCCAGCAGAATTCCAGGAGAGACTGCTTGCAGTTGATCCTTCTTTGACTGACTTCTCATACGCTGCTGAGTCATATGACGCAGTTATGTTGATCGCTCTTGCTGCACAGCAAGGCGGAGCAACAGATGGTGCAACTATCGCTGCAAATCTGCAGTCAGTTTCATCAGGTGGCGAGAAGTGTTCATCATGGGCAGACTGCAAGGCTCTGCTTGATGAAGGAACCGACATCGACTTCGATGGCGTTTCTGGTCCAGTTGAGTTTGATGAGAATGGTGAGCCATCACAGGCAACCATGGGCATCTACGAGTACACAGCTAATGATGCATCTGTCGCTAAGGTAGATGAGTTCATCGTTGGTGCAGTACCAGCTCCACTGCCATAAATAAGAAATAATCCAAAAGGCCCGGCTCATTGAGCCGGGCCTTTTGCTTAAACCTAAGAGCAAACTTTTTGTTAAGCCTTAGCTAATGTTCCCAAATATAGTTCGATCACTTTTGGATCAGTTGCGAGAGATTTACCAGTTCCAGTGTAGGCATTTTTGCCTTGATCTAACACGTATCCTCGATCCACAATTTGTAGACAGCGCCTAGCGTTTTGCTCAACCATAATTACTGTTACCCCTGAGCGATTAATTTCACGCACTCGCACAAACACTTCATCTTGCAAAGCAGGAGACAGCCCAGCGCTTGGTTCATCCAGCAATAAAACAGATGGGTTCATCATCAAAGCTCGAGACATCGCAACCATCTGTCGCTCGCCCCCAGATAAAGATCCCGCTCGCTGTTTGCGGCGCTCACCCAAGGCTGGGAAAAGTGAAGTCACAAAATCAAACCGTTCTTGGAACTTGTCTGGTGTTTGGAAAGCACCCATTTGCAGGTTCTCTTCAATTGTCAAAGAGGGAAACACATTGTTATTTTGTGGGACAAAGCCAATTCCTTTATGCACCAATTGGTCTGCTCGTTGGCCGGTAATGTCCTCGCCATCCAGCGTGACGCTTCCTGAACTTACCTTAACTAAACCAAACATGGCTTTCAATAGAGTTGATTTACCAGCACCATTTGGACCAATGATTCCAACCAACTCACCTTTATTCGCATACAAGTCACAGCCATTAAGAATATTCACACCTGGCAGGTATCCAGCTACAAGATCATCTGCTCTAACTAATGCACTAGCTGCATTTAAGTCATGATCTGATCTAGTCATTAGTTTTCCCCTTCTTCCAGTGTTTGATCATGATGCGCCCCTAGATACGCATCAATAACTGCAGGGTTACTCATAACTGATTCTGGTGGACCTTCGGCAACTACTTTCCCTTGGGCCATCACTATGACCCAATCAGAAATGTCTCGCACCATATCCATGTCATGCTCGACGAACAAGACTGTCATTCCTTGCTCGCGAAGATCTTTGATGTGCCCTAGTAGTGATTGGGTCAAGGCTGGATTCACGCCTGCCATTGGCTCGTCTAGCATGACTAATTCTGGTTCAACCATCAAAGCGCGAGCCATCTCTAGCAACTTACGTTGACCTCCAGACAATGCTGCTGCAAAGTCATCTGCTTTGGCATCCAATTTGAATCTAGTTAGGAGTTCCATCGCTTGTTTAGTTATTTGATTTTCTTGTGCCTTCCATAAAGTTGGAATTAAGGCCCGAAGAATTCCTTCACCCTTTTGATGTCTAGCCCCTAATCGCATGTTGTCTAATACCGATAACCTAAACAATGCTTTGGTCAACTGAAAAGTTCTAACCATGCCTAGCCTGGCAACTTTATGCGGTGCAACTCCAGCCAAAGCAGTCCCATTGAATGTCCAGTTACCTGAGTCAGGCTTATCAAAACCTGTTAACAGATTAAAGAAGGTTGTCTTACCAGCACCATTTGGACCAATTAGCGCAGTAATAGCTCCGCGTTGAATCTCTACGTGCTCAACATCAACTGCTGTTAAGCCGCCAAATTTTCTAACTACGTTGTCTGCAATAACAATTGGATCAGGTTTCTTCACACCTGGAATAGTGGCAACATTCTTAAGGGCAGCAACTGCTACCTCTTTCTTAGTTGTTGAATTAGGCGCGAGCGTCAAGGGCCAACTCCTTCTTGTCGCCAAAAATTCCTTGTGGTCGGTAGATCATTAACAACATCAAACCCAGCCCTACCAGCATGAACCGAACCTGACCAACCTGATTTTGATTCATCAACCAATCTGGAATCTTGTCAATGTTTACTAATCCACGGAGAGTTTGCTCAATAAATACTAGAAGGAACCAGAAAATAACAGCACCTACCACTGGGCCCAAAACTCGGGCTGCTCCACCAAGGATTAAAACTGCATAAGCAAAGAATGTGAGAGCTGTTGAATAATTGTCTGGCTGAACGCTCTGACGAGATATTGCATAAACAAAGCCAGCAAATGCTCCAACAACTCCACCTAGAACCAGTGATTGCATCTTGTACAAATACACATTCTTGCCAAGACTTCTAACAGCTTCTTCATCTTCACGAATTGCCTTGATTACTCGACCCCAAGGTGAGCGCATCATTAGATATGTGAAGAACACAAAAATCACTACTAATCCCCAGCCAACAACCACTACCCAAAGATCATTTGGGGTGTAGCGCAGTAGTGGCAAATCTAATCCCGCTGGGAATGGGTTGATCGCAAAAAAGTCTGCCCCAAATTTTCCAGTGATTCCATCAGATCCACCAAAGTACTCACGCAAAGTCACTGAACGGGCAACTTGTCGAATGATTTCAGCAGTTGCGATGGTAACAATTGCCAAGTAGTCGGCTCGAAGCCTTAAAGTTGGAACTCCTAGAAGTAAAGCGAGCAATATTGCTGCGAATATACCCGCTAAAAATGCTATCCAAACCGAAACATCAAAGTTAACAACCAAGACCGCCACTGTGTATGCGCCAACAGCCAAAAACCCTGCTTGACCAAAGTTCAGCAAACCGGTGTAACCAAAATGCATATTCAAGCCAATCGCTGCTAAGGCAAAGATAATTGCGTTAACGCCAACGGCTGAGCTAATTGATTGTTGGAAGATAAATGTCCAGTCCATAATCAACCTATCCGCTCTTTGCGACCCATAATGCCTTGAGGTCGAACCAGCAAAATTATGATCAAAACTGCCAACGCTCCAACATACTTCAGTTCAGTAGGGATAATCAAGGTCGAGAGTTGAATAAAAAGTCCAACTATCATCGAACCCACTATTGCACCAAACGCAGTACCCAAACCACCAAGGGTTACAGCTGCGAAGATCAATAGCAACGTATCACTACCCATAATGAATTGAACCCCTTGATTAAGTCCCATCATCACTCCCGCATAACCTGCCAAGACTGCACCTAAAATCCAAACAACATTTATGACACGTTCCACATCAATTCCTGATGCTGCTGCTAATGCAGGATTATCCGCAACCGCTCGAGATGCTTTACCCAACTTCGACTTCAAAAGCCATGCGGTAGTAAGCCCAATAAGTAAAACACCAATAGACAATCCAACTAATGCTTTTGGAGTCAAACTGAATGGACCAAATTGCCAACCAGCCTGTCCGGCGTATTGCAAGAATTGTTCTTTATCGCCACCAAAGATATAAAGAAACACGTAACGCACCAGCAATCCAAATCCAATTGATACGACAAGCATCGCGATTAAGCCAGTTCCGCGGCGTCTTAATGGCTTCCACAACAACTTATCTTGCGCATATCCACCAATTAACGCGCAAATTGCTAACGAAATTATGGCAGCGAGCACAACGTGCAAGCCCATCTTGTTAAAGAAGAAAGTTGTTAACCCACCAAGCGTGATCAATTCACCATGCGCAAAATTTGTAAGTCCAGTTGTACCAAAAATTAGACTCAATCCAACTGCAGCCAAACTAATCGTTATGCCAAGAATTATCCCATCCAGGGTTAGTTGCATGGCAGTTTGCCACATTGGATCTCGTTCAGGGCCATCTCCAGTTAAGAACTTAACTGTTGGAGTTGGGCTGCCAATCATAAATACGATTACTTGTTTAGTTAATTTGTCTGGCTCCGTTAAGGCAACCCCACTAGGTAGTGTGGTGGGATCGATAGTTACGAAATATTCACCAGCAATAGAGATTTCAAAGGACCAACTACCGTCTACTGCAGAGGTTAAATCAGCGGTAAAACCATCTGGGCCAGTTGCACTTAATTCAACGCCAGCCATCGGCTCACCCATCGGGCCTTGCATAACACCAGAGATGACAGATACTTCTTCAGCCGCTTGAGCTGATCCGATCGAAAAGGTTGATGTGAGCGCTAGAAGTAAACCCGCAACACAGGCCCTAGCTAGCTTTCGCATCTGATCCTCCCTGAGGGTGTCCCCCAACAATTCTGCGAAGCCTATCCCGCTAGGGGGCCGATCAAGGCAACGAGCAGTGGGGCAAAAATGAGAGCTGGCAGCAGGTCGGCAACAGCAACCTGCTTGATATTAAGCAGTCTAAGCCCCACTCCTACCAGCAAAAGCCCACCTGTTGCCGTCAGGGCATCAACTTGTGCCGCTGAAAGTAGATTTCCCACTGCAAACCCAAGGGCTGTGAATACCCCCTGATAGGCACCCACACTTAAGGCCGAGCAGGCCACACCAAATGCTCCAAATGACGCAGCGAAGGCCATAGCCGCAAAAAAGTCCAGTGTGCTTTTTAAGAGAAGTTGATCTATTCCAGATCCAATCCCATCTGAGATTGAACCCATGATCGCTAGTGGTCCCACCACAAATAACAGTGACGCACTAACAAATCCTTCGATAAATTTAGAAGATTCTCCCCCACTATTAAATCTTCGATTTAAGTAATTTCCGGCTGCATCAAACTTCTCAGTTAATTTCAGAACTGTTCCAAGAATGCCGCCCAGCAACAATGCGCCAAGTACTACAAGTAATGGAAACCCATCTCCAACTTCGTCAGCAAAGCTCTCGGATGTAACCACCCAAGCACTCATTAGACCAACCAGTAAAGTGATCAAGCCCAAGGCATCTGTAACCAAGTTACGCATGCGCACCTTAAATCTTGAACCAAACAGCCCACCAAGGGTTGCCCCAAAAACTATGGTAGAAACATTTATTAGAGTTCCTGCTCCAACGAATAAATCATTCATCAGAACTCTTAAATGCTATTTCCCCAACAATTTCCACTAAATCAGCCTTGGATAGCGCGCCAAGTCTGATTATTTGTAGTTTGTCAGATGTTGCATCAACGATTGTGCTTGGGATGTCGCTGGTAGTTTCACCCATTTCTAAATAGATTGAAACAGACTCACCCAACTGCTCCAAGGCCATCTTGGCAGAAGTAGCTGGTGGTTGACCCGAAATGTTTGCTGAACTAACTGCTAGCGGCCCAGTCTCAGCTAGCAACTCTAAAGCTGTGCGCTGAAGAGGCATGCGTAGCGCAACAGTTCCATCAGTATCACCTAAATCCCAGCTAAGAGTTGGTTGTTGAGCAACCACGATAGTTAAGGGTCCTGGCCAAAAAGCATCCATTAAATCTTTTGCAGCTGGTGACAATTTCTTAGCGAGCGCAATTGCTGCGGCAAATGTTGGTACCAAAACTGGCACTGGCATATCTCTACCACGCCCTTTAGCAGCCAACAACTTATTAACTCCATCTGGCATAAAAGGATCAACTGCTATTCCGTACACAGTGTCGGTTGGAATAACTATGCATTCCCCGCGCCTGATTGCAGATTTTGCTGCAGTGATTCCACGTTGACGCTCTGTTTCAGTAGTGCACTCAATGTAGATAGCCATTAATTCTGCTTTCGGTTTGCAGCAGTAAATCTAGGCCTATCGGTTAGATCATCAACTGCTAGTAGGTTCTCAAAGATGCTTTGTCCAAATTGGTCTTGATGGTTAGTAAGTCTGCGCCAAACCCCACCATCTTGAGATTTAGGTCCATGCAGTTCTGAATGCTCAATTACCAATAAACCACCTGGAGCAAGTAATAATGCTGCAGTGCTTATTACTTGATCAATTACAGAATAGCCAGATTTATCAGCAAAGACTGCTACCGCTGGTTCGTGGTATCTGACCTCATCTGCAACCCGTGAGCCCTCTGGCACATAAGGTGGATTAGCTACCACAATTTGAGTCTTTCCCACCAAATTTGGAAATAAGACAGGTACTTCAGTAATTGAAGTCAATCGCGCATCGAAGGATGAGCCCTCCAAGAATTTAGGCGTTAACTGTTCAGAATTGATCTTTGTGAAATGCAAGGCCTGCTCAGAGTTATCTATACCTAGAACTTGGCAGTTTTTGATTTCGGTTGCGATGCTTAATCCAATAGCCCCTGATCCACAACCTAGATCTACAACATTTCCAGATAATTCACTTCGTTTAACAATGTCAACTATTAATTCTGTTTCAGGTCTTGGGATTAAAACTCCAGGTCCCACAGATAGCACAATTCTTCGAAAAGGCGCTTCATTGGTGATGTAGGAAAGTGGTTCACGCAGTTGGCGTCGGCGAATCAACAACTCAAACTCGTGCTTTGCATCTTGAGTTATCTCATCTTGAATAAGTAGTTGCGATCTAGTAACTTTCAATACATGGGCTAGTAAAACTTCAGTGTCTACTCGAGGTGAGGGCACTCCCGCCTGCTGCAGCCTAATTTCTGCATTCACGAGAAGTTGTCGAACGGAACTCACTTGCCTGCATCTCGCATTCGTTCAGCACGTTCAATTTCTACTAAAGAAGAAATAACTCCGTCTAGATCACCTTCCAGGATTTGATCCAAGTTGTAAGACTTAAAGTTACTGCGGTGATCTGTTAACCGGTTCTCGGGGAAGTTATAGGTTCTAACGCGTTCACTTCTATCCACAGTTCGAACCTGCATCTTGCGAGCTGCTTGAGCCTCAGCAGCTTTAGCTTCCTCGGCGGCAGCTAGCAATCTTGCCCGAAGAATACGAAGTGCCGACTCTTTATTTTGTAACTGGCTCTTCTCATTTTGACAGGAAACCACAATGCCGGTTGGAACGTGAGTAATTCGAACTGCAGAGTCTGTAGTGTTAACACTTTGACCACCTGGCCCTGATGAGCGATAGACATCAATGCGCAAATCTTGTGCATTAACCTCAACTTCAACATCCTCAGCTTCTGGATACACCAAAACTCCTGCAGCTGAAGTGTGAATTCTGCCCTGTGACTCAGTTACCGGAACTCGTTGTACGCGATGCACGCCTGCCTCATGTTTAAGCAATGCCCACGGAGCATTACCTGGTTCAGGAATACCGCGCGCTTTAACGGCTAGGGAAACATCCTTATAGCCACCAAGGTCACTTTCGACCATGTCAATAACTTCAGCCTTTAAGCCATGTCGATCAGCCCAACGCATATACATGCGCAACAAGTCAGATGCAAACAACGCTGACTCGTCACCACCTTCACCTGCTTTTATTTCTAAAATCACATCTTTGTCATCAAGTGGATCTCTTGGTATTAGTAGTGTCTCTAACTGAGCAGATAGATCAGTCAACTGCATATCCAAATTCTCTAACTCAGTAACAAAGCTTGGATCAGATTCTGCAAACTCTTTGGCTGCAGCAATATCGTCAATAACTGAGAGGTACTGCTTGTAAGTGGCCACGATTGGCTTTAATTGAGAGTAACGCTTGTTTAGTTCTCTCGCTTTGTTTTGATCGTTGTGTAAAGATGGATCAGAGAGTTTGGTTTCGATCTCACCAATCTCCACTACTAATCCTGCACAGTTCTCAAACATTTAATTTCTTTCTAGATAGCAAAACGAGCGCCGCCCTCGACTAGAGGGCGACGCTCGTAATGAAGTTAGGCCTTTTTACCGAATCGCTTCTCGAACTTAGCAACACGACCGCCAACATCCATAATCTTTTGTTTACCGGTATAGAACGGATGACTTGCAGAGGAAATTTCCACATCCACTAGCGGATACTCTTTACCATCTTCCCAAACCATCTTCTGGTCGGTCTTAATTGTGGACCTGGTCAAAATAGCAAAATCCGCAGACTTGTCACGAAAAATGACGTAGTCATAATTTGGATGAATATCAGTCTTCATCTTCGTTCTCTCTGTTCGTGTAACCGGGTCGGAATCCGGGAACCGGCTACGGGGTGGGTAAGGGTATCAGCGCTAGGACTATTCAGAATCCGAGGTGTCTGGAATTCCAGGTGTGGTCTTTTGAATCTGATTTAGGAACTCCATATTGGTCTTGGATTCGCGTAGTTTGGTCATCAATAACTCAATTGCCTGCTGTTGATCAAGAGCTGTTAGTACTCGACGAAGTTTCCAGTTGATCTTTAATTCTTCAGGAGACATCAAGAGTTCTTCTTTTCGAGTACCAGACTGGTTGATATCTACTGCTGGGAAGATGCGCTTATCAGCAAGCTTGCGCTCTAACTTCAACTCCATATTTCCAGTTCCCTTGAACTCTTCGAAAATAACCTCATCCATTCGAGAGCCAGTATCAACAAGAGCGGTTGCCAAAATAGTTAGCGAGCCGCCACCTTCGATATTACGAGCTGCGCCAAAGAATTTCTTTGGTGGATACAGTGCTGCTGAATCCACACCACCCGAAAGAATACGACCGCTTGCAGGGGCTGCAATGTTGTATGCACGACCCAAGCGCGTGATTGAATCTAGCAAAATCACCACGTCATGGCCCATCTCTACTAATCGCTTAGCGCGTTCAATTGCAAGTTCAGCCACGGTTGTGTGATCTTCCGCTGGGCGATCAAAGGTAGAAGCAATCACTTCACCTTTAACGTTTCGTTGCATATCAGTTACTTCTTCTGGTCGCTCATCAACAAGTACAACCATTAGGTGAACCTCTGGGTTGTTAGTTGTAATCGCATTCGCAATAGCCTGCAACACCATGGTCTTACCAGCTTTTGGAGGAGAAACAATCAATCCTCGCTGACCCTTGCCAATTGGTGAGACTAAATCGATGATTCGAGTTGTAAGAATGCCTGGCTCTGTTTCCAAGCGAAGTCTCTCTTGAGGATATAAAGGGACAAGCTTTGCAAACTCAATTCGTTGCTTGGCTTCATCAGGTTCCATGCCATTAACTGTTTCAACTTTGATTAGTGGATTGAACTTCTGTCTAAGCTCACCATCTCTTGGTTGTTTAACCTGACCTGTGATGGCATCGCCTTTGCGCAAGCCAAACTTCTTCACAAGCCCAAGTGATACGTAAACATCATTTTGGCCTGGAAGATAACCAGTAGTTCTTACAAATGCATAGTTGTCCAAAATATCGACAATACCTGCTGCAGGTACTAATACATCATCTTCGCCAACTTCAAATTCATCTCGATCGCGACGTGGACGATTTCGATCAAATCGATCACGGTTTCGATTACGATCATTACGGTCATCACGACCTCGATTGCGGTCGT
>DBCL01000014.1:64984-69600 GCA_002293025.1 Actinobacteria bacterium UBA959 | reverse complement strand
TTCGGTCACGATAGTTTTCTCGACCATTGTCTCGATTGCCATTGTCGCGGTTGTCGCGGTTGTTGTTATCACGATTGTTGTCACGAGAATCTGATCCTCGATCTTCACGCGGTTCAGAATTACGTTCTGACCTTGGTGATTGAGTCTCTTCAGAGTCAGCCGCTGGGCCGCCTTCAGGCCTGGATGCAGAGCGTCGCTGACGTCCACCCGAACTGCCTTTTTGATTTTTCTCGATCTCTTTAACTAACTCACTCTTGCGCATAGTTGCTGCGCCTTCAATGCCTAGCTTCTGGGCCATCTTCTTTAGATCTGGCAGCAGCATGCTGTTTACATCGGTTGCGGTATCAGTCACTTATTAATTGCCTTCCGGCTTCTAGTTTGGATTTCTCAAGCACACATAAATTTCAAGGATTTATGGAGCTGAAGAAGAAGGGCGATGAATTTGGTTCGAACGAAGGTTCTAGGCCTAACGCCTGCTTCTGGGTGAACCATACCACCATCTGGGCTAGAGCGCTTGGACCCCACCCTGGTCAACGGCAAGGGTTAGGGTCTCAAATTTGGCCCCTGCGCTATCCACTATCCCAGAAACTTCATTAGCAGTTTGAGAATTAGCAAGCGTTAATACGGTTGGTCCAGCGCCAGACACTACTGCTGCTAAACCTGCCCGACGCAATGCAGCAACAGCGCGCAAAGTGGCTGGCATTGCATCTGCACGTTGGCGTTGATGCATGCGATCATCACTTGCCACAAATAGCTTAGATGGATCCTGAGTCATCGCATAAACCATTAATGAACTTCTAGAAATGTTAAACACAGCGTCATCATGTGGAATACGAATCGGCAATAAGCCTCTGGCGGTTTCTGTTTTTACTTTAAAGTTTGGAATCGAAACCACTGGCACAATATCTGGGTGAACATCTGAGCGAACAGCATGGTGGCCCTCGTCATCAATCCAAGCAATTGTCATTCCACCCAAAATGCAAGGTGCAATGTTGTCAGGGTGTCCTTCCATTCTGCCAGCTAAATCAATCATCAATTCAGTAGGCATACGGTCTGAACCATCGGTGCATAGTCCTTTAGCCAGCGCCAATCCTGCAACTATGGCTGCTGAGGATGAGCCCATGCCCCTAGCATGCGGAATTTGATTTTGGCAACGAAGTAATAGTCCATCCACTTTCTCGCCCATTGCTTCTAGGCCCTTGCGAATCGAGCGCATCACTAAGTGAGTTCCATCTTTTGGTAATGAATCAAAACCATGTCCATCAATTACTACAAGATCTGTGCCAGTTATTACCTCTACGCTTAACTCGTCATAAAAACCAAGTGATAGACCCAATACATCAAAGCCTGCACCTAAGTTTGCACTTGTTGCAGGCACCTTCACGCTGGCTCGCTCTTGTAATGCCATGCCTAGCCCGCTAGACCAAGTGCTTTAGCAGCAGCCTTGGAATCAACTGCCACTGAAATTGGATCTTTGGCAGACTCCAAAGCCCACTGCGGATCCTTTAGTCCGTTGCCAGTCACAGTTATCACAATTGTTTGGCCCTTGTCGAGATTTCCAGCACTTTGAAGTTTAAGTAGTCCAGCAACACCAATCGCACTTGATGGCTCGACAAAAACACCTTCTTTGCTAGCAAGTAAGCGGTAGGCCGACAAAATCTCTGCGTCAGAACACATATCAATCAAACCACCCGAATCGTCACGTGCCGCAACTGCTTGATCCCACGAAGCCGGGTTTCCGATTCGAATTGCGGTCGCAATTGTTTCTGGCTTATCTACCTTCTGACCTCTCACAATTGGGGCCGCACCTTCGGCTTGAAATCCAAACATGCGCGGCAATGAGCTCTGCCGCACTTTTTGATACTCGAGATAGCCTTTCCAATATGCAGTTATGTTGCCTGCATTTCCTACTGGCAGCACATGAATATCTGGTGCCTTACCAAGTAAGTCCACTACTTCAAATGATGCTGACTTCTGACCGTCAATCCGGAAAGGATTAACACTGTTTACTAATTCGACTGGATAATTCTCACTCAAATCTTTAGCTAAAGTTAGACAGTCATCAAAATTTCCTTGAACCTGCAGTATTGAGGCTCCATGCACAACAGCTTGTGCCAACTTTCCCATTGCAATCTTGCCATCTGGCACCAAAACTGCACAAATCATTCCAGCTTTAACTGCATAGGCTGCAGCGGAAGCAGATGTATTTCCAGTGCTGGCACAGATAACTGCTTTGGCACCATTTTCAGCAGCCTTACTGATAGCCATAGTCATGCCACGGTCTTTAAATGACCCTGTTGGGTTTGTGCCCTCTACTTTTAACCAAATATCATTTTGAAGAATTTCACTTAAGTTGCAGGCATAAACCAGTGGAGTTCCACCTTCGCGCAAGGAAACTATTGGAGTTTTTGAGCTAACCGGCATGAATGATCGGTATTCCTCGATCACTCCTCGCCACTGATGAGCGCCTACTCTCTTTTTGAAAAGGCTCATTCGCCTTGCTCACCCTCTACCCGCATCACACCAATTACTGAATCAACCACATCCAACTTCTTTAGACCATCTAAAGTCTTTGCTAGGGCTGCATCTGTTGCCTTGTGAGTTCTAATCACCAGTGTGGCATCATCGCCATGACCATCTTGATGTAATACCTGAATACTGACTTTATTTTCTGCAAAAGTGGTTGCAATTTTGGCAAGCACGCCAGGTTTGTCAGCAACTTTTATATGTATGTAATAACGAGTGTGTGCATTTGAAATGTCTAGGCACTTCAGGGCTGCATATGAAGTATCTCTTGGTCCAACACCGCCAGCAACTCTATTTCGAGCTGCAGCCACCACATCACCAAGGACTGCTGATGCAGTTGGCGCACCACCTGCACCTCGGCCAAAGAACATTAGTTCACCAGCAGATTCTGCTTCAACGAATACTGCATTAAAAACGCCTCGGACATTCGCTAAAGGATGAGATTTAGGGACCATTGTTGGATGAACTCGCACCACTATTGAATCTTGGGCCTGACGCTCAGCAACAGCCAGCAATTTAATTACAAATCCCATGGATTCGGCAGCATCCATATCTGCTTTAGTAACTTTAGTGATTCCTTCACAGTAAACATCATCAATAGTTACTGGTGTGTGAAATGCCAAGGTTGCCAAAATCGCAGCCTTTGCAGCTGCATCGTGGCCTTCAACATCTGCTGTTGGGTCAGATTCGGCATATCCTAAAGATTGTGCTTCAGCGAGCACATCTTGATAATCCGCTCCGTCTGTTTCCATTTTAGACAAAATAAAGTTTGTGGTCCCATTCACAATTCCCATTACTCGATTAACCGTGTCTCCAGCTAGAGACTCCCTAATTGGCCTAAGTAGCGGAATAGCACCAGCAACTGATGCCTCAAAGTACAAGTCAACGCCAGCCTTATCGGCAGCGACCAATAGTTCTGATCCATGTCGAGCTAACAAGGCTTTATTTGCGGTAACCACGCTAGCCCCGTTTTGCATTGCTTCCAAAATTAATGATTTTGCAGGTTCAATCCCACCCATAACCTCAATCAAGATGTCACAGTTTTTAACTAGTGATTTTGAATCCGTGGTGAGTAAGTTTGGATTGATTCCATGGCGAGATCTAGCAGGGTCCTTAACTGCTACACCAATAATTTTTAACTCCGCGCCAACGCGTGCTGATAGGTCAGCGCCCTGCTCTTGCAGCAGTCGCACAACTTGTGAGCCAACTGTGCCTGCTCCCAAGACTGCAATCTTGAGTGGGGCGCTAGACATTAGATCTCCTTGGGGTTGAGAGTGAATTCTCTCAGACTCATTGGGCCCTAATTGCTATTGAGGGTCATCCTTGATCAAGTACTAGGAGATCCTCATACGTTTCTCGGCGAATCCACACCTGATCCAATCCACCAGACACTGCAATAACTGGGGGTCTTGGTGTTCCGTTGTACTGGGAAGACATGCTGCGGCAATAAGCCCCAGTGGCTGCTACCGCGATTAGATCTCCTGGTTTTAAGTCATCTGGGAGGTAGCAGTCACGCACGATGATGTCCCCAGACTCACAATGTTTACCAACTACCCGGGACAACATTGGCGCACCAGTTGGTGCTCTACTAACGACAGCCACTGTGTATTGAGCACCGTAAAGGGCTGTTCGAATATTGTCACTCATCCCACCATCTACCGAGACATAGGTTCTAGTTTGTCCACCTGCAATGGTTACTGGTTTGATCGTTCCAACTGTATATAAAGTAATACCTGCAGGACCAGAGATATATCTACCTGGCTCAACACTAATTTTTGAGACGATTAAGTCATTTAGTTTGGACTCACGCAATACAGTTGAAACCAATAAGTCTGCAATTACTTGAATGTCTTTTGGTTGATCGGCTGGAACATATGAAATTCCAAATCCCCCACCTAAACCTAATTGGGAAATAACTATTCCTGCTTCATCTCTAAGCATCACAGCAGCTGTAACTAAGCGAGCTGCTGCCGCTTCAAATCCAGCTAAAGGCAAAATTTGAGAACCAATGTGTGAATGTAAACCAATTAGTTCTAGTGATATTAAGTCTTTTACAACCTTAGCCACTCTCAAAAGTGATCCATCATTAA
>DBCL01000014.1:40229-64915 GCA_002293025.1 Actinobacteria bacterium UBA959 | reverse complement strand
TGCGTCAATTCCCAAAGTGGCTCGGATCATTACCTGTTGCACAATTTTGTATTTAACTGCTACTTGCGCAACTCGCTGAACTTCTTCTTCAGAATCCAAGATTATGCAACCTATACCTGAACGAATGGCTAGATCTATCTCAGCTTCGCTCTTGTTATTGCCATGCATAGCAATATTGGCAGCTGGAAAACCTGCTCTAAGAGCAATTGCGAGTTCACCACCACTTGCCACATCTAAATGCAATCCTGCATTGGCAATTATTTTGGCCATAGCAATCGATAAGAAAGCTTTACTTGCGTAATTAACATCGCAAGGAAGATCATGCTTAGCAAAAGCTGACTTAACTCTTATGGCACGCTCTAGTAGTTCATCTGCATCATATAAATACATTGGTGTGGCATGTTTATTTGCCAATTCATTCAAACTCATCCCACTTAATGAACATGAGCCATCAGTCTGGCGATGCAATGCCAGGGGCCAGATACCAGAAACTAACTCATTTAAGTCGGCTGCCATGTCGGTAGATTAGCGTCGAACGCAGGGTTTACCCTCTTGGGCACAGCCACACTCACATCCGCTGAGGTGCTGAAACTCCAAGTAGATCAAGTCCATTGCTAATAACAATTCGAGTAGCTGCACAAACATGCAGTCTTGCCACATTTAAAGATGTGAGTTCTTCAGTTGCTGCTGGCAGCACTCGACATGCATCGTAGAACTTGTGATAACTATTGGCTAAATCTTCGAGGTAACGAGCTACCCGATGCGGTTCCCTTAACTCTGCAGCTGAGCCCACAATTCTTGGGTAACCAGCTAGCTTGCCTAACAAAATTGCTTCTGATTCAGTCACCAGTAAGCCTGGATCAAATTCCAGATTTCCATTCTGCCAATCATGTCCTAGCTCACTAGCTGTTCGAAGTAAGGCACTAATGCGTGCATGCGCATATTGAACGTAATAAACGGGATTGTCATTGGTTCTTGAAACTAAAAGATCAAGATCTAGCGTGAGTGGAGTGTCTACTGGATATCGAATTAGAGAATATCTAGCAGCATCAACTCCCACCTCGGCAACGAGATCTGTGAGCAAAATCAAGTCACCAGCCCGTTTAGATAATTTAACTTCCTGATCTCCACGCATGATTTTGACCAGTTGACCAATCAAAACTTCGATAGATTTATCTGGGTTATCTCCAGCACATGCGGCAACTGCTCGAAGGCGATTCACATAACCGTGGTGATCAGCCCCAAGTAGGTAAAAGCACCGATCAAATCCGCGTTCACGTTTGTCAATGTAATAGGCGCAGTCGGATGCAAAGTAGGTATATTCACCATCCGACTTAACCAGCACCCGATCTTTATCATCCCCAAAATCAGTGGTTCTTAACCAAATGGCTCCATCTTTACGATCAACATGCCCATGCTTTTCTAGTACTTCCAGAGCATGCACAACTTTGTTGTCAGCATGCATCTTGGCTTCGGAATACCAAGTATCAAAAACTGTTCCAAATTCAATCAGAGATTCTTGTTGAATTGCTAACTGCAATGCATAGCCCTGCTCCAAACAAATGGATAATTGGTCCTCGGGAGTAAGTGATTCAAAATTTGGAGCTTTGGCTTTAATCTGATTGGCCAAGTCAGTTATGTATTCCCCTAAATATCCGTCTTCTGGTACCGGTAATCCAGTGGCAGCTGCATGAATAGATGCTGCAAATTTTTGCATCTGCACACCGCGATCATTTATGTAGAACTCTCTGGAAACTTTCCCACCAGCGGCCGCTAAAACTCGAGCCATCGCATCACCAACTGCGGCCCACCGAGTGTGGCCAAGATGTAGCGGGCCAGTTGGATTTGCAGAAATAAACTCAACATTGATAGTTTCACCATTTAGTTGATTGGACTTGCCATAATTTGATCCAGATTGAATTATGGAAATTGCAATCAGTCCAGTGGCTGCTGAATCTAAAGTAATATTGATAAATCCTGGACCAGCTATTTCAGCCTTGGTAATTTCTGGAATTGTTAAAAGTCTGGTAGTTAAATCCTGAGCCACTTCGCGTGGAGGTTTAGCAGCACTCTTGGCCAACACCATCGCAATATTTGTAGCCCAGTCTCCATGTTCACGGTTTTTTGGGCGCTCCACGCTCACCTGTGTGGCCATGCAAGATTGTGGCAACACACCTGCTTGGACTGCGGCTGCGACCTGACCTTGAATGGCGCTGGCTAGTTCTTCTGGAGTCACATCCGAGAGGGTAGTAGGTATTGGCCAAATTTCGCTTACCCTTAGGGCATGAACGAGCCTGAGTCCAAGAATTCCAGGGTGCTCAAACTAGAGATCTCCCAAATTCGGTCAACCCTTATTTGGGTGCTGTTTGCTGTTGGAGTTTTCTTGATTTTAGATTGGGCATTTATTACCCTGCAAGGATTGATATTTACCATAATTTTAGCTTGGTTATTCTCCGTCGCAATTGAGCCAGCAGTATCGTTCTTAGAGTCAAAGAAGTGGCGTAGAGGTCTTGCAACCTTCACAGTTTTGATTGCAATATTAGTATCTATCGTTTCATTTGGGGCTGTGTTCGGCCAAATGTTATTTAGTCAAGCTGCTTCATTTGTAAACACAGCTCCCGAGATCGTCACGAGTGTCACCCAATGGTTGAATGCAAACTTAAAAACTTCGATCGATGCTGACGAACTTATTAATTCATTAAACCTAACATCCAGCAGTGCAAGTGACTTAGCTGCATCATTAGCCGGTGGAGTTCTAGGTTTTATTAGCACCATATTAAGTTTCTTAATAAACTTACTTTCTTTTGTCTTATTCTTGTTCTACTTTTCAGCAGACGCTCCTAAGGTTCGTCGCACAATCGCGCGCGCCCTTCCACCCAAGCAGCAAGAGATCTTTATCCAAGTCTGGAAGATTGCTGCCGAGAAGGCTGGCGGCTTTGTGATCACGCGTGTGATTCTGGCTTTAATCTGCGTGCTAACGAGTGGGGTTTTCTTCTACATAGTTGATCTCACCTACTGGTTGCCACTTGCACTTTTTACAGGCATCATCTCTCAATTTATTCCCACTATTGGAACCTATATTGGAATTGGCTTACCAGCCATTGTGGCTTTATCTCAAAGTCCTGGTTTAGCGCTGGCGATCGCGATATTTGGAGTCGCCTATCAGCAACTTGAAAACTTTCTCTTCTCACCAAAACTTAGCTCGAGAGCGCTAAACATTCATCCTGCAGTGGCATTTGCCGCAGTTTTAGCTGGTGGAACTTTATTTGGGGCCATGGGTGCGTTTGTAGCCATTCCAGTTATGGCAATTATCGTGGCAATTGTTGATACTTACTTACACCGCTACGAGTTAGTGCACGACTAGAAGCCAAGCTTCCCTAAGTTCTTAGCATCTGACTGCCAATTTGGCGTAACTCGCACATGCAATGTTAAATGAACGCGCATTCCAAGTAGTTTTTCGATTCGCAGTCTGGCTTGAGTGCCAATTGCTCGAAGCTGTGCTCCACCTTTCCCGATCACAATGGCTTTTTGACTATCCCGTTCCACGTGAATGTCTGCAAATACATCCATGAGTGGTTTCATATTCTCTCGGTCTTCACGTAAATTCATTTCTTCCACAGTGACTGCAACAGAATGTGGTAACTCTTCACGCATATCTTGCAATGCGGCCTCTCTTATGAACTCCGCAACCAAGATTCTTTCTGGCTCATCAGTTAGATGGCCATCTGGATAAAGTGCTGGGCCTTCAGGCAAACAATTAATTAATTCTGAAGTAAGTTCCTTGAGATTAGTCTTATCAAATGAACTTAATGGAACCACAAACTTCCAATCAATTCCAGCCTCTTTACCGAGCGCAATTCCTTGTTCAATTCTTTGGGCAATCTGAGCGCCGGTTGATGAATCTGTTTTCGTAATAATTAGACAAACTGATTTGTTGGCACCAGCAACCTGAGCTGCAATGAACTTGTCTCCACTTCCAATTTCTTCATTAGCTGGCACACAAATTCCCACTAAATCAACTTCAGAAAGGGATCCAACTACTAGGTCGTTCAATCTTTCACCTAAAAGGGTTTTTGGCTTATGTAGTCCTGGTGTGTCTAAAAGAACTATTTGTCCAGATTCTTCATGCATGACACCACGGATCAAATGCCTTGTGGTCTGGGGCTTATCAGAAACAATTGCAATTTTTTCACCAACTAAAGCATTCAACAAAGTGGATTTCCCAACATTAGGTCTACCAACGATGCTCACAAATCCAGACCTAAATGTCACTAGTTCACAACCTGCTCTTTCCTTTTTGAAGATTTGATTCCTAAAATCAAAAGGCCTAGCATGACCAAAACGATGCCAACTGCCTGAGTTGAAGATAGCACCTCATTAAGGAGCAACACGCCAAATGCACTCGCAACCACTGGTTCTAGCAATGTAATTGTGGCAACTGTGCTAGCGGTAAGAGTTCTTAAGCCAATTCCAAAGAATATGTATGCAAGCGCCGTAGGAATCAAACCTAGATACAACGCAGTCGCAAACCCTGCCTGCGACAAAATCCAAGAAGGATCAGAAAGACCAAACAGAATCAGGGCAATTGGAACCGGGCCTGCAAACGCTACTGTCATAGCAGTAGCAGGTTGGGCACCTTGAGTCATCATGATTTTTGAGCTGGTGGTGTAGATGGCATACCCAAGGCCCGCTCCTAAGCCTGCTAGCAGACCTAGGTTTATTTGAAAGCTTTGATCTGGTTTAGTTACAAGGAACCAAATGCCCACTAATACCAAAAATGTAACTAGCAATTGCATTCGAGTGATTAGTTCTTTGAGAAAAACTCTACCTAGCACCATCGTAAAGATTGGTGCACTTCCCAATGCGATCACTGTTCCTAGTGCTACCCCAAGGTTTGATACTCCAACAAAAAAAGTAATCTGGTAAAGCAAGGTGCCAGCTGCCGCAAATAATCCAGCTGGAGTTCTCAGATATTTTAGGATTGATTGTTGATTCATAAATCGCACAATAATTAGTAATGCCAAGCCACCAACTATTTGGCGAGCAACGCCAACTTGAAATCCTGACGCATCAGCATTCAAAATTGCTTGGGCAGTACCAGTTGTTCCAAACAGCACACTTGCTAGAACTACAAAAGCAAAGGGTTTTGCCCTACTCATCAGCTTCTAAATCAGGCGTTTCCACAATGCGTTCGGCCAAAACAGTTGCCACTCGATTGCGCCTGCCAACACCAGATTCAGCTGTCAATCTCCATCCTGAAACAACTATTGCTGAACCAGGAATAACAACTCGCTCCAACCTAAGCGACATCAAACCCATTACTGTGTCTACAGATTCTTCATCTTCAGAATCTAAATTAACATCAATGACAGCACAGAAGTCTTCGATGTTCATTCGACTAGAAACGCGATAAGTGTCACTGTCTATCTCAACAACCTCTGGGGCTTCACGGTCGTATTCGTCTGAAATCTCACCAACAATCTCTTCCAAGATATCTTCAATAGTAATGATGCCCGCTGTTCCACCGTACTCATCTACTGCAACTGCCAAATGAACTCGAGCAGCTTGCATCTCTTTCATGAGTTCATCTACCAATTTGCTATCTGGCACAAAATAAGGCTCACGCATCAGGCTTGAAACTAGTTCGGTGTTTTCAGATTCACGATGCTCGAAAACTCTCTTGATTAAATCTTTCAAGTAGACGATTCCTTTGACATCATCGCTATCTTCTCCAATTACTGGAATTCGAGAAAATCCTGACCTAAGAGCTAGCGAGATTGCCTGTCTTAGAGTTTTGTCACTTTCAATCCAAACAACCTCAGTTCTAGGAACCATGACTTCCCTAACATGTGTTTCACCTAGATCGAAAACTGAGTGCAACATCTGAGCTTCATCATCTTCAATAACCTGGTCAGCCTCAGCCCTATCCAAGAGATCACGCAAGTGATCAGCGCTGGCAAATGGACCTTGCTTGAAGCCCTTACCTGGTGTTACCGCATTGCCGATCAAAATCAGCAGCGTTGTAAGTGGGGCAAAAAGTTGTCCAATGATCTTGATCAGTCGGGAGAACAACAAAACTATTGATTCACCATGTTGTTTACCTAAAGTTGCTGGAGCCACACCAATAAAAACAAAACCAATACCAGTTAGGGCCATCCCTATCGCGAAATTGTTCCAAGGCGAGTTGGTTAAGACAAGATCCCCACTGATTGCCAAAATAGTTGCTAATACTGTGAAGGCTAACTGCCAAAAGATCAGGGCATTCAGTGCTGGAGCTGGATTTGTCATCACTTGAACCATCCGGTGAGCAGATTTATTGCCATCATCTGCTTTTTCTTGAATTGCGGTTAACGATGATGAGTCGATTGCTGCTCGAAGCATTGCAGAGATTCCAGCAAATGTAAGGGCTAGGACTACTTGGGAGATTACAATTAGATTCATACTTTGATCTCGCTAAATTCACTTAGAATCTTGTCTTGTAAGCCAAACATTTCTCTATGTTCAACTTCAACTTCATGATCAAAGCCAATTAGATGCAAGAACCCATGCACAGTTAATAAGCGAATTTCGGCAGAAGTTTCATGCCCCGCCGCAACCGCTTGAGTTGCAGCCACACTCGGACAAATCACAATATCTCCTAAAAGCAATTCAGACTTAGAGTCATCATCGTCTCCTGGCCGCAGTTCGTCCATGGGAAAACTCAAAACATCAGTTGGGCCTGGTTCATTCATCCATCTTTGATGAAGTTGGGACATGGCTTCTTCATCTACAAAAATTACGGACAAGTCAGATTGTGGGTGAATCTTCATTGCTTTCATAGCCACTTGCACCAAATCCGATATCTCTTTGATATTGACTGTAAATTCGGTTTCGTTAAGAACTTCTACAGTCATTTGTTCTTTCCCGGCTTGTCATTGCTAGCGACTTTCTCATCATAAGCACCATAGGCTTCAACAATTTTCCCAACTAGTTTGTGGCGCACCACATCAGTAGAAGTTAAATTACAAAATGCTAAGTCCTCTACTTCTGACAAAATATCTCGAACGACTCTTAATCCAGAAGAATTCCCATGCGGTAGGTCAACTTGAGTCACATCGCCAGTGATAACCATCGTTGAGTTGAATCCTAATCTTGTTAAGAACATCTTCATCTGTTCTGGGGTGGTGTTTTGTGCTTCGTCCAAGATAATGAATGCATCGTTTAAGGTTCGTCCACGCATATAAGCCAATGGGGCAACTTCAATTGTGCCACTTGTCATTAGTCTTGGAATTTTCTCTGGTTCAATCATGTCATGAAGTGCGTCATAAAGTGGGCGTAAATATGGATCGATTTTTTCAGAAAGTGTTCCTGGTAGAAAACCAAGTCGCTCACCTGCTTCGACTGCAGGCCTAGTCAAGATAATGCGATTAATTTTCTTAGCCTGTAGTGCTTGCACTGCTTTAGCCACAGCCAGGTAGGTCTTCCCTGTTCCAGCTGGGCCAATACCAAAGACAATCGTATGGGTATCAATAGCATCCACATAACGTTTTTGATTTAAAGTTTTTGCGCGAATAGATTTACCTCGACTAGACAAAATGTTCGCAGTGAGCACTTCATGTGGCTTAACATCACTGTTGTCACGTAACAAAGTTATGGATCTTTCAACGGCTTCTGGCGTTAACCCTTGGCCGGTTCTAAGAACTGCCATCATCTCAACTAAGAGAGATTCAATTGTTGCAACTGAAGAATTGTCTCCACTAATGATTATTTCATTTCCACGCGCAACGATTATGGTGCGTGGAAATTCCTTCTCGATTACACGCAGCAATTCATCGCGTGCACCTAGAACGCCGATCATGGAAATTGATGGTGGCACCACAATTACAGACTTTGCCGTGGTTAACGGTTCACTCACGCCCGTTCGGGCCTCCTTGTTAACAGTGGTCAAGGATACGGCCTAACCCGGTGGCCAAGTTAGTGAGCGGCCACCAAGCACATGGCAATGAACATAAGGCACTGTTTGACCGCCATCTTGGCCAGTATTGAAAACTAACCGATAACCATTTGTTAAGCCGGCTTTGGAAGCAGCACTGACCGCCAAACTCATCACAGCTTGCATGTAAGTTGAGTCAGCTGCTAGTTCAGTCACATTCAAAAACTTCTTTTTGGGAATGACTAACAAATGAACGGGAGCCTGTGGGTTAATGTCAGCAAAGGCAACTGCATATTCGTTGCTATCAACTAGTGGCACTTCAATCTCGCCTTGAGCAATCTTGCTAAAGATATCGTCACTCATTTTGCTCCCCATCTAGAAGTCTGCGCAAGTAGTGCTGCGACTGCAGCGATCCCTGCGTGTCTACTTCGCAATATTGTTTCACCCATTCGCACTAAAGAAGCCCCTGCTTGCTTGAATTCTTGCAATTCCTCAGGAGTAATTGAGCCTTCTGGTCCAATTATCAAAAGAACCTGCTCATTAAGTGGAGTTGTAAACCCAGAGTCTGCATTTTCGTCACAAACAATTATCTGACTGTGCTGAGCATAGGAAAGCACTTCTGGTACAGATCCAGCCATTGAAGTTACTTCTGGAAACCATACACGACGAGATTGTTTTGCAGCAGCGTCAGCAACTGCCTGCCATTTTCTTGGAGCACTGGTTTGCTTCTCTGCATCCCAACGAACAACACTTCGAGATGCTGCCCATGGAATTATTCGATCAACTCCCACTTCAACCAACAGTTCAACAGCTTGGAGCGCGCCATCACCTTTGGTAATGGCTTGCGCAACCGTGATGCTTGGCGTTGGTTTCACAGTTTCAGTTAAATCGCTCAAGGTGAATTCAACTTCATTCTTATTGTTAGTCGATACAACTTTCCCGATTGCTGTAACACCAACCCCGTTGGTGAATTGCACCAATTCGCCAACCCGAAGTCTCAAAGCAGCAGCTGCATGTTTGCCATCGTCACCAACTAACTTGAGGGTGGGTTGACGCACTTGATCACTGCGAAACAGTGGCAACATTATTTGGTGAACGCACCTTTGATGCGTGAGAAAATACTGGATGGTTCACTGCTAGATACGGTACGAGCGGTAACTTTCTCTTCGCCTCTAACTTTGGCCAATTGTTTGAGTAATTCACTTTGCTTTGAATCAATATCTTTTGGCACTGCGATTAAAATTTGAATTAATAGATCCCCTCGTCCAGTTCCTCGCAGGCGGGTAACACCTAACCCTTTCAGTGACATGATTGATCCAGGCTGAATCCCTGCTGGAATCTTTAAAATCTTGTTTCCATCCAGGGTTGTAATTGTGACCTCGCAACCTAAGGCAGCAGCAGTCATTGGAATTTCAATTGTTAGATGTAAATCGTCATTCTTGCGCTGCAAAGTTGGATGCTCATTAACAACTATTTCTACGTACAAATCTCCAGCTGGCCCACCCCAAGCACCAACCTCACTTTGACCACTGAGCTTGAGACGTAAACCATTATCAACTCCGCCAGGCACAGCTACTTTTACGTTTCTTCTAGTTCGCACGCGACCTTCACCAGAACACTCTGGACATGGACGTGAAATAACATTTCCAAATCCTGAACATTGTGGGCAGGTCCTGCTAGTTCGCACATCACCCAAGAATGAACGCTGAATTGAAGTTACCTCACCTCGACCCTTGCAGGTGCTGCATTGCTCAGTTGTAGAACCTTTCATGGCGCCAGTTGCATCGCATACTTTGCAAGCAGATGCGGTATCTACGGTGATCTCTTTTTCTGCCCCAAAAACAGCATCTTTCAAATCAATTCGCATCCGAATTAAGGCGTCTTCGCCTCGAGTCATTCGAACCCGTGGACCTCTTGATCCCCCACCACCATTACCGCCAAAGAATGCGTTGACAAAATCACCTAGATCAAAACCATTTGCTCCGGTAAAGCCGCCATTGCCCATAGATCCATCTGGAACTCCGCGGTCATACGCTGCTCGTTTTTGATCATCACTAAGCACCTCGTATGCCGCTGTTACTTTTTTGAATCTCTCTTGGGCTTTAGCGTCTGGATTAACATCAGGGTGCAGCTCTCGTGCTAATTTTCGATAAGCCTTTTTTATCTCTTCTGCAGTAGCGGAAGATTTCACGCCTAATACATCATAAAGTTCAGTACTTACCATTTCTTGTTATTACTTCCCCGCTAATATTGATCCAACGTAATTTGAAACTGCGATTACGGCACCTATCGTGCTTGGATAGTTCATGTGGGTGGGTCCCACCACGCCCAATCTAGCAACTGTTTGATCACCAATTTGGTAACCACTAGTAACTACTGCAGCGTCCTCGAGTCCAATTGGATTTTCTTGCCCGATACGCACCGAAACATCTGCTGCCACACTTTCACCAATAAGTCTTAACAAGACAACTTGCTCTTCTAGCGCTTCCAGCATTGGCTGAATTGTTGTTTGATAGTCAGTTGCATACCTTGCCAAATTTGCAGTACCACCAATCACAACTTTTTCTTCCTCTTCTCGCTTAGCAAGTTCAATTAAAGCATCCATTATTTTTTTAGCAAATTCTTTTTCTTCAATCGGGAAGTACTGATCTAAAGCTGGAGCCTTACGGGAAATATCAGATAAATTGACACCGACCAAAGCAGTATTTAGGCGAGCACGAAGTTCACTAACAAGTGTTTCTGTTAAATCCACGCTGCAATCAACAGTTCTTTGTTCAACCCGGCCAGCATCAGTTACCAACACCAAAAGTGCCTTACGTGATGTGACACTAACAATTTCTATATGTCTAACTGCAGACTTACTAAGTGATGGGTACTGCACGATCGCTGCGTGCTTAGTCAGTTGCGATAACACTCTCGAGGTTCTGGACATAATTTCATCCAGATCGGATGCGCCATCTAAGAAGACGCCAATCGCACGTTGTTCAGCAGCTGACAATGGTTTTATCGAGCTTAGTTGATCAACAAATAGTCGATAACCCATTGAAGTTGGAATTCTTCCTGAACTGGTGTGGCGCTGCTCAAGGTAGCCCTCGTCTTCAAGGGCGGCCATCTCATTTCGAATTGTTGCCGGCGAAACGCCAAGTGAATACCGTTCCGACAAAACCTTTGAGCCCACGGGCTCATGAGTGTTGATGTAATCCTCAACAATGGCCCGTAGGACGTTTAGTTTGCGCTCGTTGAGCATCAATCCCCTCCTACTGCATTAGCAGAAGTGTAAGTCGAGTGCTAAAAACTGGCTCATTTCATGAGGGTTCTAAGCACCAAATCAGCCAGTAGGCGCCCTTCAAGGGTCAGCACAACATGGCCCTGATCCAATTTTTTAGGGTCAATCAGCCCATCCTTGGCTAATCCAAGAAGAGGGTTTGGGTTTTCAAGCCTGCTGACTGCTAACCCACCAATGGTTCGAAGACTGAGCATTACTGCCTCAAACATCAACTGGTCCGGTGTTAACACTTCTCGTCCGGCCGCCGGAGAATCACCGCTAGCTAAATCTTGCGCCCAAACAGCTGGGTGTTTTTTATTCCACCAACGAATTCCACCAACATGACTGTGTGCTCCAGGGCCTGCTCCCCACCAGTTACCACTTTGCCAATAAATTTCATTATGTCGACACCTTGCTCCGCCTTTTCCCCAATTTGATACTTCATACCAATTAAAACCATGGGCTAATGCCTGAGACTCAGCAATCAGATATCGATTCGCACTTATGTCATCATCAGGAGGAGCAACTTGTCCAGATTTAACTTGCTGGTGAAGCTTAGTGCCAGGCTCAACAATTAACGAATAGGCTGAAAAGTGATTGATGGGCAAACTCAACGCCTGCAATAAAGATTCGGTCCAATCATTATCTGTCTCAGTTGGAGTACCATAAATTAGGTCGAGGCTGATATTTTTAAATCCAACTTCAGCAGCTAGCTCTACAGCTTGGGACACAGCCTTTGGGTCATGCGTGCGATCTAACACTTTCAACACTGATGGCACTGCACTTTGCATTCCAAAAGAGATTCGATTGATACCAGCCTTATAGTACCCGGACAAAGATTCCTTGGTAACAGTGTCGGGATTGGCTTCTATGGTAATTTCAATATCAGATGTAAATGCACTTTCGATATTGTCAAAGACTTTTTCAAAGTCACCAGGTGGAAGAAGTGTTGGAGTACCCCCGCCAATGAATATTGTTTGGATGTCAGGGAGATCTCCAATAACTCTTTTTGCTAAATCAAGTTCTAATCCAATTGAATTAGCCCAATCTTCTCGACGAAAACCTCGAAGTTCAGTTGAAGTGTAAGTATTGAAGTCGCAATAACCACAGCGCACATTACAAAAAGGAACGTGCAAGTAGAGACCGAAATCGGCAACTGGCAATGATGCTAATGCAGACTCAGACAGCGCACCGTTTAAAGGGGCTACCTCTCCAGCAAGTTCTTTAGGCACTCGCTGAGTAAATACCATCAATCAAGTCTTGGTACTTTCGAGTCACGGTTGAACGTCTAACCTTGAGGCTAGGCGTTAACTCTTCACCGTCAATAGTTAAATCACTTGGCAGAATTCGATATTGCTTGATCTGCTCCCAGCTATTTAACAAACTGTTTAGGGTTTCAATTTCGGACTCAAGTTGCTTGATAACTTCTGGATGAACTCTAAGCTGGTTGTAGTCGCCAGTGATTTTGTAGCGCTGAGCAAACGCGGCTAGCGCTTCTGGATCCAGGGCAACAAGTGCTGAAACAAAGTTACGGTTAGCAGCGATTACCAAAATATTAGAAGCAATTTGGGTAATGGCTTTAAATCTGACTTCAATTGTGGTTGGAGCTACAAATTTGCCCGAACTGGTTTTAACTACATCTTTCTTGCGATCGGTTATCCGAATTCTGCCTTCGCTATCTATCTCGCCGATGTCACCAGTAAAGAACCAGCCCTCAGCATCAAATGCCTTGGCATTCTCTTCAGGCAGATTGTGATAACCGCGCATAAGCGCTGGACCTTTGATCATGAGCTCACCATCAGGTGCTGTTTTAACTAGCGTTCCTGGAAATGGCTGTCCGACAGTTCCAATAGCAGTTTCCCATGGTCGGGACATAGCGGTGGCTGGACCACTTTCGGTTAAGCCCCAACCTTCAACAATCTTTAGGTTAGCTGCTGCAAACCAAGTATTAATCTCAGTTGAAAGTGCTGCCGCACCCGAAATAAAGTATCTAATTCGACCACCAAAGCGTGCATGCAACTTATGGAAAACTAACTTGTCAGCTAATTTGTAAGCAGGCGACATTTTGCCTTTGTCTAGATCGCCAGATAGGGCCGCTTTGCGTCCAACTGAAAATGCCCAGTTGAAGATCTTGGCTTTTGCGCCACCTTCATGGGCCACATCTGCTGTGACCTTTGCGTGCACCTTCTCAAAGATTCGAGGAACGGCAGCCATAAATGTTGGCTTAACATCACCTAGATTTTCAACAATCATTGGAACACGACCATCAATTGCAGTTTCAAAGCCAATTTGCAAGTGCAATACACTCAAAACTTTTCCAAATGAGTGGGCTAGTGGTAACCAAAGAAGTTGGACATCGTCTGGTCGAAGAATTTCTAAAGAATCTATCGAAGCTGCTTGGTATGTAAAACCCTTGTGCAGTAATTCAACACCTTTTGGTTTGCCGGTAGTTCCTGATGTGTAGATCAAAGTAGCTAAAGAGTCACCAGTAACTCGGTTGATTCTTTCATTAACGGCATTAGGTTGCGTTTCTAGCAACCGTGCCCCACGTTTGCCCAATTCTTCAAGAGTTATAACCCAATCACCATCTCCTGGTCCATCAAATACCACCAAGTGGTTTACTCGCGGTATCCGAGATTTGATTGCTTTATATTTTTCAACTTGCTCTTGATCTTCAACAAAAATTACCAGCGAGCCAGAGTCAGAAATAATGTGCGCTGAATCTTCTGTGCCTGTTGTGGGATAAACAGTTGTGGTGGCAGCACCTGTTAACAGAATTGCAAAGTCAGCAGCCATCCACTCGTATCTAGTGTTCGAGGCAATTGCCACTCGATCTGAATCAATAACACCTAGAGCTATTAGTCCTGCAGAATATTCTCGAACTTGCTTATCAACTTGACGCCAGGTGTATTTCTGCCAGCCAGGATTAGTTGGCTTCCAAAAAGCAACTGTGTCTGGAGACTTGCGTACCCGCTCGACAAACATGTGCGAAACAGATAATTGTGGGGTTGGAATCTTGGCGTTTAAATCACCAGTGATGGTCATGATCTTCCCTTCTGGGCCAAACCGTTCTGCGCAGACTAGGGGTAACTGGCCAGTAGCGAAAGGACAAACCTAGCCTTTTGTGCCCTTACCCTCTGTTCCATTATTTGTGGATAAGGCTGCAATAAATGCCTCTTGTGGGATCTCAACTCGGCCAACCACCTTCATCCGCTTTTTACCCTCTTTTTGCTTCTCCAATAACTTGCGCTTACGGCTGATGTCGCCGCCATAGCACTTGGCCAACACATCTTTTCGAATTGCCCTAATTGACTCTCTGGCAATAATTCTTGATCCAATGGCTGCTTGAATTGGGACTTCGAATTGTTGACGAGGGATTAACTCTTTTAATTTTCCAGCCATAGCAACGCCGTAGTTGTATGCCTTATCTTTGTGCAGAATCGCTGAGAATGCATCAACTGGATCGCCATGCAACAAAATATCAACTTTAATTAAGTCTGCAGATTTTTCCTCAGTAAATTCGTAGTCGAGAGATGCGTAACCTTTGGTGCGAGATTTCAAGGCATCAAAGAAGTCAAATGCGATTTCACCAAGTGGCAACTCGTAGCGCATCTCCACTCGCTCTTCAGATAGGTAATCCATACCCAACAAGCTGCCACGCCTTGACTGACAAAGCTCCATAATTGATCCGATGAATTCACTTGGTGAAATAACAGTAGCTTTCACCATTGGCTCAAAAACTTCCCGGACTTTCCCATTTGGATATTCACTTGGATTTGTAACAATCATCTCTTTTTCGTCATCTAAAATTACTCGATAAATAACATTGGGTGCGGTGGAAATAAGATCAAGATTAAACTCTCTGGATAGTCTCTCTCTAACAATCTCAAGGTGCAGTAAACCTAAGAATCCACATCTAAATCCAAAGCCAAGAGCAACTGAAGATTCTGGTTCATACACAAGCGCTGCGTCATTTAGTTTTAATCTGTCCAGCGCATCTCTTAAGTCTGGGTAGTCTGATCCATCCATTGGATATAAACCAGAAAAGACCATTGGTTTTGGTTCTTGGTAGCCACCAAGTGCTGTGGTTGCCGCTTTGTTAACCGTAGTTACGGTATCACCAACTTTTGATTGTCGAACATCCTTAACACCAGTAATCAAGTAACCAACCTCGCCAGCAACTAACCCAGCGGCTGGCATGGGTTCTGGCGAGATCACGCCAACTTCAAGTAACTCGTGAGTTTCGCCAGTGGACATCATCAAAATTCGATCTCGAGCATGAATTGCACCATCAACAACTCGCACATAAGTTACAACCCCGCGATAGATGTCATAAACTGAATCAAAGATCAATGCACGAACTTCAGTTTCTGGTTTTCCAGCTGGAGCAGGGATTAAATCAACAATTGCATGTAGTAGGTCTGGAACGCCCTCTCCAGTTTTTGCTGAAACTCGTAACACATCGCTTGGATCACAACCGATGATGTGCGCTAACTCAGCAGCATATTTATCTGGTTGTGCTGATGGTAAATCAATTTTGTTTAGCACTGGGATGATTGCCATGTCATTTGCCAGGGCGAGATATAAATTCGCTAATGTCTGCGCTTCAATTCCTTGTGCTGCATCCACTAGCAAAACTGCTCCCTCGCATGCAGCTAGCGATCTACTCACCTCGTATGTAAAGTCAACATGGCCTGGAGTGTCGATCATGTTAAGCACATAATCTCGACCGTCTCGACCAACCCAAGGCAGTCGAACCGCTTGCGACTTAATTGTGATTCCGCGTTCGCGCTCAATATCCATTCGGTCTAGGTACTGAGCCCGCATAGCTCTGGCTTCCACAACCCCAGTTAGCTGCAGCATTCGGTCAGCCAAAGTGGATTTACCATGGTCAATATGGGCAATGATGCTGAAATTGCGCAGCACTGCCTGCTCGGTGGATCCAACAATTGGAGGGGTCACGGGGCGAATATTCGCATGCTTTGGCTTCAGATACACTCCGCCTTCGGCTTACCAAACAGCAAGCCCCCTGAAACCCACAAGGTAATAGGGTTCAACTGGACAGAACTGGGATATACGTGGCAAACATCAAGTCGCAGATCAAGCGCATCGGGACAAACCGTGCTGCCGAAGAGCGGAATAAATCAGTAAGAAGCTCGTTGAAGACCAAGGTTCGCCGCTTCAAAGAAGCCCTCACTGAAGGTGATGCCACTAAGGCAACTGCTGCTTACCGTGATGCCGCCCAAGCTTTAGATAAAGCTGCTGCATCTGGTGTGATTCATAAGAATCAAGCTGCTAATCGCAAATCTGCAATAGCGCAAGCTCTTAAAAAACTAGCTAAATAATTACCTAGCCCCTGGGGCTGCAATCTCTAACATTAATTTCTCTACCACTGCTGTGCGAGCACTTTCATCCAAGCCAATACCTTCTGCACCGCCTTTGATCTGTGCGTCAATATCTGCCAAGCGATTAGCAAAATAAGCAAGTGCTGCTGGCTTCCATCCGCGGGCAATCTGTCTTAGGTTTTTAACTTTCCAATCCATGTTGGCACTTAAACCAATAGAAGTGGCAATATCTCGGTCACTCATTCCAGGTTCGGCTCCCATTACTTTAATCATGGTGCGCAGATCCTGGGCTATCGCCGAAATTACCTGGATGTTTGCCCCATGACCATTATTGAGCACCATCCACCTAAATTTCTCAAGTGCATTTGCTAGATCTCCTGCCCAGATTCGATCTGAAACATGGTATCCACGAATATCCGCAATACCTTCGACATAAACATCAACTAGTTCGCGCGAGATTGATTCTGAACTACTGGCCGTAATTTGATCTATAGCTGCAGCCAGCATTCGGATATCGTCTCCAAGAGCAACTCTTAGTGCCTCAATTGCGTCAGCAGTTATTTTTCGCTTATGCCTGGCTGCCTCAAGTTGAACAAACTGCAAGATCTCTTTTTTGCCCGTTACCTTATTGGCTTGAATGGTATTTCCCAATGCTGTGAGTTCAGTCAATAACTTTTTATTTCGACGTCCATCTTGATGCTTAATGACCAAGAATAATTCGGGATCATTGAATTCAATTATCTGTCGAAGTTCGGGTATGAGTTCTTCAGACAGTAGTTCCACATTGTTTATAATCACCAAACGATTACCGCCCAATAAATTCGCTGAAGCCGAGATAGTCAGGTCTCCGCTTCGAGTTTCCTCATCAACGGTAATCTCAACCGTGTCAAATTCACCTAACTTGCGTAAACCTGCTCGAATATCGCTGACCGCGCGTTCGCTCAAAAATGATTCAGTGCCCGTAATAACTGATATAGATGGTGTGCTCACGGGCTGAGCATGCCATGTTTCTACCGGTAACTCACTTTCAACTGCCCATTTTGTTGGTGCACCGCAAAACTGCCCAACTGATCAGTTCTAAATATTTCGGAGAAATTCTTCCAGCTTTTTATGGTTTGTTCAGCTGGATGTCCAAAGGTATTTTCACCAACAGACACCACGGCCAGATCACTCCCTACCCAACCTGCAAAAGCTGGGTCTTGAAACTTCGAGCCATGATGAGGAATTAGGGCAACATCAAAGTCCTGCTTTTTATTTTCTGCCCTTATTGCTTCTTGGGCAGCTGGCTCAATATCTCCAGTAATCAAAATACGAGAACCAGCAACTTGAACTATCTGCACCAGACTTGCCAGGTTAGCAACAACGCCATCAGTTAATATCCGAGTGGGCCAAATAGTTTCAATATGAACTTGATCTATCTTAAAAATAGAACCAGCCTTGATGGTTTTCAATCTCAAACCAGCAACTTCTAAAACCTGGTTGACTTCGACGTATTGATCCTGAGGTTCAAAAACTTCTGTGCTAAATACATGCTCAACTCGCCTACCATCAATAGCACCAGCAATCCCCAAGACATGATCTGCATGAAAGTGCGAAAGAAATATAGCTACCAAGGTATTTATGCCGGCTTGGTCCAAGCAATCGTCAATCTTTTTAGGATTTGGCCCAACGTCAAATAAAATTCCTCGCTTATTTGATAGTGGTACCAACAACGCCGACCCTTGGCCAACATCGCAGGCAATTAACACAGTTTTTGGTGGGGGCCAGCCATCTATGTATCGGTAACTAAAACTTAAGATTGGAATAATCAAGCCAATTGAACTAAAGATTGCAATCGATATTTTGGCGCTTAGATTACTTTTGACAATCAAAGTCAATGTGACCAAAGTGACCACCCAGAAAAACCCAATCCCAACTGCCCCCAGCGGAATCTGCTGGCTAGCACCTGGAAGATTTGAACTAAACAGTGCAATTTGTGCAATCAACTCTGCTGGCAGACTTGCTAAGAACGAAATTGGTGCCGCAATTACTGGAGAACCAAAAGCAATTAATGAGCTCACCAGCCCCAGCACGGTGGTGATTGCCACTAACGGTGCTGCCAATAAATTGGCGATCACGGTAACTGTGGAGCTGGTGCCGGTCATGAGGGCTATCAAGGGGGCGGTAACCACAGATGCAGAGATAGTTGCTGCGAGCAATGCGGCGACAATTGACCAAGGATGCTTAACAGGCATTACTGCAATCAGCCGAGGAGCTAGCCAAACTAGACCTGCGGTTGCAAACACACTTAAACCAAATCCCCATGAAAGTAGTAGCCAGGGATTTGCGATAGTGAGCCCAAAAACCGTAAACACCAATATTCGACCAGTAGTTGTTGGTTTACCAAAAGTAAAAGCAGCCAGCGTAATACTTCCCATGGTTGCAGCCCTAATTACTGATGGCTCAAACCCAACAATCAACACGTACCAGATTAAGGTCAAAGATGCACCAAGGATTAATCGAAAGCCTTGCAAACCAAAAGTTGCCAGTATGCCAACTACAAAACCTAGAACTATGGTCACATTGCCACCACTAACTGCTGTTAGATGAGATAAACCACTAGTACGCATAGCCAGATCTAATTGCGTTGATTGGTGCCTGGTATCGCCAAGTAGGAGTCCTGGTACTAACGCAGCTCCATGGCTTGGCGCATAGGACATTGATCTAAATAGATTGTCCTTGAATTTGTTAGCAAATGCTAAATACCTTGGAGCGTCTTGGATTAACTCAAATTCACTTGCTGCTTCTAGAATGCAACAACTTCGCTTTGTCCACGATTGTCTAAACGCAGTGCTTGAAATTTCGATCAAACTTCCAGTCGGAGGTACGTCTAGATTTGAATTAAACATTACCGTCACTGGGATAGATAATTTGTAAGACCTTCCTTGGGTAGTTTTTAGAGTTTTAAGGATTCCCTCTACCCAAGTTCTTGTCTGTTCAGTATCTGAGGCAAACCGCTGAGTCTGCAGCCTAGGCTCAGAAACAATTTGTACCTCAACTTGAATCGGGCTGGCTGGCTCGAATAAGCCATAAGCTTGATCAAAGCGGTCAAGCTGTATGAATGTTGATAATGCAACACTTAGTAGATATAAAGAAACTAGAACCAACCATTTCGCTCTATTAGTCACGAAACTGAGATTTTGTCTTTTAGGTCTGCATATTTAGCTGGGCCAATTCCAGAAACATTGCCTAACTGAGAAATATCAGAGAAGAAACCGTTTTGTGTTCGGTGATCAATTATCCGCTTAGCTAGGACCTCACCAATGCCTGGCAGTTCTTCTAATTGTGCAGCGGTAGCAGTATTAATGTTGATCAAACCATCAGATCTTGCTACAGCACTTGCTCGTTCAGCACTGGCTCCAACATTGATTTGCTCTCCATCAATTAATGTCCGAGCTAGGTTTAAATCTCCTGAATTCTTGCCAGGCTTCAACCCACCCGCGGCCGTTAGCGCATCAATCACTCGTGAACCCACTACTAATTCGTACACACCAGGATTAATAACAAATCCTTTGACATGAATAACGATTTGTTCATGGGAAATGATTGTTTCATCAAATTGACTAATGCTCGTTGTTGATTCAAACTCAGATGGTTGCCCCAGCCAAGAGATTACAAATCCAAATGCCACAGCAGCTACTGCTGTAACAGCTGCAAACTTGAGTAATCGAGCATCTAGATTGGGTAGATTTGGCACATGCATGGCCAAATATCTAATCTATTTTCCATTTATTTTTGGCTGATTCAAATTCTGTTGAAACAAACCGCCTGGGGTTAAATAACGATATTAACTAATTTAGGCGCTACGACAATTACTTGCTTGACTTTGATGTCACCAAGAGCCTTCACTACAGATTCATCTGCTAGAGCTAACTGCTCCAGGTCAGCAGCTGAAATGTCTACCGGAACTTCTATCCTGGCTTTAACTTTGCCAGAGATTTGAACTACGCAAACAATGCTCTGGGCTACAAGTAGTTGTGGGTCCACATCCAGCCAGCCAGCCAAAGCAACACATGGCTTATGTCCTAATCGCTCCCACATCTCTTCGGCGGTGTAGGGAGCAAACAAAGACAAAAGAATTGCAACCGACTCAACGCATTCTCGAACTGCAGGATCGGCGGGTCCGCAACCGGTATCTATTGCTTTTCGAGCAGCATTTACTAGCTCCATGGACTTTGCTACTGCAACATTGAACCGATATGTCTCTACCGCTACAGCTGCTTCATGCATCAATCGGTGAGTTACCTTCCTCAACTCAACATCACCAGTTTTAGGATCCACGCCTACTTTTGCAGTTACATCGCCACTCAATCGCCAAGCTCTAGCTAAGAATTTCTTAGAGCCAGCAGGAGATACGTCCGCCCAGTCCACATCATCTTCTGGTGGGCCAGCAAAAACCATTGCCAGTCTGATGGCATCAACACCGTGCTCAGTTAACTCATCGGTTAGTTTGACTAGATTTCCTCGTGACTTGCTCATAGCTGAACCATTCATCACAACCATTCCTTGATTCAGTAATCTGCTGAATGGTTCGGTCACATTAATCATGCCCAAGTCGTAAGCCACTTTGGTAAAGAATCTGGCATACAGCAGATGCAAGATTGCATGGGTGACGCCACCCACATACTGTGCAACTGGCATCCAGTTTTTTGCTTCAGCTTCATCAAAAGGTGCTGTGTCCAAATTAGGTGACACATATCGCAAGAAATACCAAGAAGAATCCATGAATGTATCCATAGTGTCGGCATCTCTTTTGGCAGGTTCCCCACACTTAGGACAAACCACATTGACCCAGTCAGCGGCTGCGCCTAACGGGCTAGTGCCTTTAGGGGTCAAATCCAAGCCTTCAGATTCGGGCAAAACAACTGGGAGTTGTTCAGCTGGAACTGGCACTTCTCCACATGTAGAGCAATGAATTATCGGAATTGGCGTTCCCCAGTATCTCTGTCTAGAAATTAGCCAATCGCGCAAGCGATAATTAACTGCTGGTGTCCCTAATTTCTTAGCGGCCAATGTTTCAGTAATTTTCCCAATGGCGTCATCTTTAACAAGTCCATTCAATTCAGCACTATTAATCAATGTGCCAGGCCCCACAGTCGCAATGCCAGTTTCATTTGGATCTGGCTCACCTGTATCTAGAACAACTTTCACTGGCAGATTAAAGGTTCGTGCAAAATCTAAATCACGTTGATCATGAGCTGGAACAGCCATAATGGCTCCAGTTCCGTAGTCAGCTAACACATAATCAGAAGCATAAATAGGAAGTTGCTCGCCATTGACTGGGTTAATCGCAAATCGGTTTAAAAAGACACCAGTCTTTGGCCTATCTGTTGCTAACCGCTCAATATCAGAGGCTTTCTTAACTTCCTCTAAGTAAGCGTTAAATTCAGAAAGTGCTGTGCTCTTGGCAGCTAATTCAGTTGCAAGATCTGAATCTACAGCCACCACAAAGAAGGTAGCGCCATACAGCGTGTCTGGTCTGGTTGTGTAAACAACAACTGGTTCAGGTCTGCCAATAATTTCAAACTTAACTTCTGCACCAACACTCCTAGATATCCAATTGCGTTGCATGGTCAAGACTTTTTCTGGCCACGCCCCTACAAGTTGATCCATGTCATCTAGAAGTCGGTCTGCATAATCGGTAATTTTCAAATACCACTGGGTTAGCTTTTTCTTGGTAACTGGCGAATCACATCTTTCGCATAGCCCTGCCACTACTTGCTCGTTTGCCAATACTGTTTGACAATCAGAACACCAGTTAACTGCACTTGCTTTTCGATATGCCAATCCTTTTTCATACATCTTCAAAAAGAACCATTGATTCCATTTGTAGTATTCAGGGTCACTTGTAACTAAAACTCGATCCCAATCAAATGAACATGCGTACCTGCGCATGGAGGCGCGCTGAATGGCAATATTCTCGTAAGTCCAAGTTTTTGGATTGAGCCCTCTTTTGATGGCTGCATTTTCAGCTGGTAATCCAAACGAATCCCAACCAATTGGATGCATCACATTGAAACCTTTTTGCACCCAATATCGAGCTAGAACATCACCGAGGGCGTAAGCCTCGGCATGCCCCATGTGCAAGTCTCCAGATGGGTAAGGGAACATATCCAGCACATATTTACGAGGACGCATATCATCTTTTCGCCCACTTCTAAATGGGGCAAGGTCATCCCAAACTGGAAGCCACTTCTCCTGTAATTGCGCAGGATCAGGCGAATTAACCTGGGTTTGAGGTTCAGCAGTGCTCATATCGGGCAAACTCTAGTGATACGCCTCATCCAGGATGGATTCCACAGACATCTAGCCCAGTTTCTCATTAGAGTTTAGGTATGAACAAGCGAGATTTTCTCAAAGCGGCAGCATTATCGGTTGCCACGGTGGTGGTGCAATCTGGTGAAGCAGTTGGTTTGAATTTGTCTGCTGCAATTCCTAAAAATTATGTGAAGCTTGGGAAACTAGGTTCATTCCCACAGGCAAGAGCTAAATTGGCTGTTGGCACGGATAGGTTTGGCAAGAAACAATCTGTTTGGGTGATTAGGAATAAAAACACTGCTTCTGGATTTGATGCGAAGTGTCCACACCAAGGAGTAGTAACCAAAGCCGATGAAAAAGGTTTTATCTGTCCTGCTCACAACTCTATGTTTACTGCTTCTGGCACCCGTGTTTCAGGACCTGCACAAACTGGATTAGCTAAACGTAAGATTGCCATAAGTGCTGGCATGGTCTACTTAGTTTGGAATTAAGAAAACAAATCTAACTTTCCAAAACTTCCTTTAAGAAGACGACTAGACTCCACACCTAGAACATTTTCAGCTACTTCAGCGTAGATCGATCGAAAGTCGACAGTGACACCTAGATCGCCATTATTCAACTTGTTTAAATCTGGGTGTTCTCCATGGTGCCCACCCTTTACTGAACTACCAATCAAGAATACTGGCCCTGAAGTTCCATGATCAGTTCCATAACTTGCATTAGCTAACACGCGTCGACCAAACTCTGAATGAATCATTATCACCACATCTTTATCATGGACTGTGCCCTTAAGCGAGGTCGTGAACTTGCCAACAGCGGTTGCTAATCTGGAGAGCAGAGTTGTCTGTGTGCCTTTTTCATCTGCATGAGTATCAAACCCCCCTAAACTGGTGGCATAAACTCGAGTGCTTAGACCACTTCGAATTAACCTTGATACTAAATCCAATTGCACATCTAATGAGCCTTGACCGCCAGCACTGCCACCATCGATTGTGTTAGCAGTTTCAACAGCTGAACTAGGGGATGCTGCTAAAGCATCTCCTAGAGCAGCAGATGAAGTTAGTAAGTCAGATAAGCCACGCGCTGCTAGTTTACGCAGAGCAGAATCTTTGATGTTTTCTTTGGCTAATGCATTTGCAGTCGCACTGCTTAACGCAGAGGTCTTCGTGGTCTTAGTTAGTGGTAGCACGGATGCCGCACTTTTAAGCCCAACAACTACAGGTGGTGGCACTGATCCAATACCAAGTGCCCGCAGCGGATCATGGCCTAAAGAATCAAGCCAACGACCAATCCAGCCAGAAGTAATAGGTTCTTCAGGGGATCCCGTTTGCCAGATATCCATAGATGTGAAGTGAGATCTATTTGGTTTTGGATACCCCACCCCAGAAATAACTGCTATTCGGTTAGCTAACCACAAATCTTTAAAGCTAGTCATGGCTGCATTTATGCCAAGCCCTTGTCCAATTGGGAAAACTTCAGACGCATTTAAGGCCAAGTTTTGCCGCAAGGACTTGTAGGTTGGATCCTCATAAGGTGCAATTGTGGTTAAACCATCGTTTCCACCATAAAGGGTTATTAGAACGAGTACTTTGTCTCCAGTAATTCTGGGTGCTGCTTGACTACTAGCAATCAACTCATCCCAAGTAACTTGAGTTACACCAGAAAGTAGGGCTGCAGCCGAAGTTGCCCCTGACATCTGCAGGAACTTTCGCCGAGTAACTGTATCCATTACTACTCCCCTACTATGAATTCTGGAGATACAAGACCTGCAATTAATGACTCGCTTGGTGTGCTGGCTAACTTCATTGCTGAAATTGTCCTTGTACTTAAGGAATATAAGCCAGCACGGTTTAAAAATTCAGTAGTT
>DBCL01000014.1:15684-40143 GCA_002293025.1 Actinobacteria bacterium UBA959 | reverse complement strand
CGGTTTCTGGTAACTCCAGTAGATAGCCACGAAGTGAGATCTGGCCAACCACCAACATTAGGTGGCTCCAATGGAACTTGACCCATATCTGAAAGTCTTTTCACTATATTGACTTTTGCGGCGAGGTCAGATGGAACAAATCCCAAGAGTTTGGCAGTAGCAACCAGCCACTCCACTGGAGAGCGAACATATGCTGAATTACTCTCCAGGAAGTCTTTGCTTTTGATCAAAACTTCCAAGCCTTTGGCAACTTCTCGGTCATTGCCCATCGCTTTTTTCATTGCATTCGCAGTCTTGGTTGAAATCTTGAGGTCACCTAGGAAAGTTTCAGACAATTTCTGCACCAAAAAGTCAGCATTGGCTCCTTGGGAGACCAGGATGTCGGTTAAGTCTGTTGGGGAAAAATTGGCTGTCTTGCCCAGGATGGTGTGTGGGCCAGGAGCTTGTTGGGCAGGATAAAAGGCAACGCGATTCTCAGAGGGAATTCTGCGGAAGCCTGTTAAAACCTTGGCACCTTCTTTAACATCTGATTCTGAAAAATTACCATCTCCTAAAATAAAAAGCTCCATCAATTCTCTAGATAAATTCTCATTAGGAGACTTTTTGTTGTTTTGTTGATTATCTAGCCACAACTGCAGCGCAGAATCTTCCAGCAAGACTCGTGAAAGAGTTCGGTAACTTCCAGCAGCGTTGACTCGGAATTTTCTATTCTGCTCACCCATGAGTTTGGCATTATTTATCTTCGTAGCTGAGGTAGCCCAAGTGTCATGCCACAACCACATTAACTTCTCAACAATTGGGGTAGTCGAAGTAGTCATTTGATCTAAAATCCAATACTGCAAAGCAAAGACTTGCTCTCGGTTGCCCCTGTTATCTTTTGGATCAAGATCTTGATATTCAGGGGGAACAGAAGTTTGAACAGTGTTTATTGATTTAATTGTCTTGGTTAGCAAACTGCTGACTGGACGAGCAAGCCAAGTATTAATCTCATTTGGTTGGCCACCAAACTGGGTTCGAAACAAGATCCTAGAGATTTGTTTACGCTTTAACGAATTTGTGGCCATGGGCAACTCTATTCAATTAATTCTGGTAAATCTTGGTGAGTAATCACTCGAGTAGATGAACAGCGAGCAAACTTAAGTGGAGCTAAGGGGATTTGAACCCCTGACCCCTTGCATGCCATGCAAGTGCTCTACCAGCTGAGCTATAGCCCCCAAAAACCATTATTACAAGGTTGCGAATACTAGTGGTTAGACATCGTCACCAATTGCGGGCTCAGGAAGTGACCCTGCGTTGTATTCATCTAAGCGCCAACGTTGATCCTTACCTGGTTGTTCACTCAGTAAACTCCAAGAGCAATTGGATAACACTCCTAGCGCTCCCCAATGCGACTTAGGAAGTCCAAGTAATTGAGAGATACCAGCGCGTGCTGCACCACCATGCGTTACCACCAATAAAGTTTGGCCAGGCTCAATCTCACTAATGTACTTATCAATCCCAGCAGTAAATCGCTGTGCAACTTCAGATCTAGTTTCACCAGTTTCCCCTGGGCGGATATCTTCACTTAAACTCCAAGCAGCAAGTTGGTCTGCTTGAGTTTTTTCAATTTCTGGCCAAGTGCGACCTTGCCAATTGCCGCAATGGGTTTCTCTAAAAGCAATATCTGTTTCAACTCGACTCGAGCCAACCACCATTTCAGCTGTTTTCTGTGCTCTGATCAAATCTGAAGAAACTACCTTGGCATACTCAATGCTATTTAAGATTGATGCTGCCTTAATGGCTTGTGCTATCCCGACTTCGTCTAGTGGTGGATCTTCTTGCCCTTGGAACCTGCGCTCTGCATTCCAAGTTGTACGACCATGACGCAAAATAACAATTTTCTTAATTATTGGATCTCGTCTACTTGAGCTAAAAACCATCTATCGAGCCTCAGAGAGAACATGGGTTATGTCAATGGTTGGACAATCGCGCCACAAGCGCTCTAAATCATAATAAATTCGTTCCTCTGCATTTTGAACATGGACCACAATCTCTGAAAAATCCAAGAGCGCCCAGCGACCCTCAGCTAATCCCTCAGATCGAACAATCTTGCTACCTGCAATTCTTAATTTCTCTTCAACTTCATTGCAAATACTTTTTAAGAGGGGGTCATTGCTAGCGGTCACAATTAAAAATACATCAGTGAGTGGGAGTTTTTCAGATACATCAATAGCAATGATGTCAGTTCCAAATTTTTCAGATGCAGCAGCAGCGGCAATTAGAGTTAGCTCAATCGCTCTGGGTGATGCCGTCACATATCTCCTTGTGGGTTTCCACGATCAGATGGATCTGCGTCCAAATACAAACCATGTTTGTGAATATGAAAAGCCACACCTTCTGGAACTAGGTATCTAATTGGCTCTCCTAGAGCAACTCTAGCCCGAACGTCCGTTGAAGAGATTGCCAGTGCCGGAATCTCAATTAATGTGATAGCGGATGCTGGTAATCCTGGATTAATTAACTTATGCCCTGGTCGTGTTACTCCAACCAAATGGGCCATCTTTACTACTTCTTCGTGATCGCGCCAAGTCAAAATCTTTGAAAGTGCATCTGCCCCTGTTATGAAGAAGAACTCGACATCATTTCCTAAACTTTTACGCAAATCTCGTAAGGTGTCAACTGTGAAGGTTGGGCCTGGTCGATCAATATCAACTCGGCTTACCTCAAAACGTTCATCGCTGGCTGTAGCAATCACTGACATGAGATATCTATGCTCAGCAGTTGTCACATGTTCAACTTCTTTTTGCCAAGGTTGACCAGTTGGCACGAAAACAACTTGATCTAGACCAAACTTGTGTGCTACTTCAGAAGCAGCAACTAAGTGTCCGTGGTGGATTGGATCAAAAGTTCCACCCATGATCCCTAGGCGTTTGGTGCTGGGATCAAGCGCATAGACCATTAACGATCTCTGTTCATTCTGGTTACTGCCCAAGCAATTAGCGTGAAAATCGCCATGGCAGCTATCCCATATTGCAAAGGTGTCCAAGGTAATTCATAAACGGCTTCACCTTCTGCTGCAATCAATTGTGCAACCACAATCTCCCCTTTATTAACCAACTGGCTAAGGCTATCGAATCTCAAGATCTAACCTGGCCATCCCCAGTGACTATGTACTTGTAAGAGGTTAATTCCACTAATCCCATAGGTCCACGGGCGTGTAGTTTTTGAGTAGAGATCCCAATTTCGGCTCCAAAGCCAAACTCACCACCATCAGTAAACCTAGTAGAAGCATTAACCAACAACACTGCTGAATCCAATTCATTTGTAAATCTGGCAGCATTTACTGGATCATTCGTGATGATCAATTCAGTGTGTTCAGTCGAGTATTTCCTAATGTGACTCAAAGCTGCATCAAATGAATCTACGATGCCTGCTGCGATATCAAGACTGTAATACTCAGCATGCCAATCCTCTTCCAAAACATCGGCATAATTAATGCCTGCATCTTTCGCAAATTTAGCCATTTGTTTATCTGCGTGCAAGGTTACCCCTTTGGCTTTGAGTGCCTCTAATAACTTTGGTAGCACCTTATTGGCGGCATCTTTATGCACCAACATCGTTTCAGCTGCATTACAAACACTAACGCGTTGAGTTTTGGAATTAACAACTAGATTTACTGCCATATCCACATCACAGTTTGCATCAATGTAGATGTGACAGTTTCCAATTCCAGTCTCAATAACTGGAATGATCGAATTGGTTACCACATTCTCAATTAAGGCTGCTCCCCCGCGAGGGATCACTAGGTCAACCAATCCACGGGCTTTCAAAATATGCTCAACAGCCGCGTGAGTTGTTCCAGGTGCTTTCACTATGCAGTCTGCTGGCAACCCCGCACTAACTACTGCTGAACGCATTAACTGAACGAATAATTCATTAGTAGCATCACCATTAGATGAACCACGCAAGAAGGCTACATTGCCACTTTTTAGACAAAGAGCCGCTGAATCAACTGTTACGTTTGGCCTTGCCTCATAAATCATGGCAATTACTCCAATGGGCACCCGCACTTGTTTAATTCTTATTCCATTAGGTTGCGTCCAGGATCTAATCTCAGTGTTAATTGGGTCTGGAATATCAATTACTTCCAATACGGCCTCTGAAATTTGTCTGATTCGATCTTCATCAAGCATTAAACGATCAATCAAATAATCGGATACTCCGTCATTCTTTGCTTTTTCTAAATCAGTGTGATTTACCGAAATGATTTGATCCAGGTTATCTATCAGACTTTGAGCGATTGCTTTTAATGCCTTGTTTTTGGTTTCCGTGCTAGCAATAGCTAAAGCTGGAGCAGCATTTTTTGCTAATTTCGCAGCAGCAAGCACTGCTTCTTTGGCATCAGTCATGAGTCCAGCGTATTCGAATTTGCCCCTAGCAGCACTAAGTCATCTCGGTGCACCACAGGTCTGGCAAAGTCTGGCCCTAATGACTTCGCTAATTCATCACTAGATTTTCCAACCATCTGGCTCAAGTCATCGCTATCAAAACTAGAAAGCCCTCGAGCCACAACCTCACCACTATCTATCACTAGATCTAACGGGTCACCTTCCAAGAAGATGCCTTGAACCGAAATCACACCAGCTGCTAACAGTGATGCACCTCGAGTTGTTAATGCATTGGCTGCTCCCGCATCAATTTGCAGGCTTCCTCTGGCCACACTGGCATGAGCCAACCAAAGGGAACGTGCGTTTGTGGTTGATTTTGTAGCATGGAACAAAGTTCCAATTTCTGCGCCACTTAGAGCATCTTGCACCATATCAACATGAGCTAAAAGTGTGGGAGCACCCGCAGCTGCAGCAATTGCTGCAGCTTCAATCTTGGAAGCCATGCCGCCACTGCCAACACCTGATTTGCCAGTGCCACCAACCTGCACCTCAGCTAAATCAGCAGAGCCAGTGATTTCAAATATCTGCTTAGAAGTATTAAATTCTGGTGGTCCGTCAAATAAGCCAATAACATCACTCAATAAAACAAGCGCATCAGCTCCAACTAAGTGTGTGACCAGCGCTGCAATTCGATCATTGTCACCGTATCGAAGCTCACTGGTTGCTACTGAGTCATTTTCATTAACAATGGGTAGCACACCCATACTCAGTAGCGCATCAAAAGTGCTTTTTGCATTGCGATAGTTGTTTCGGCGCGTAATGTCATCTTGGGTTAACAAGATCTGACCCACCACAATGTCATGCTCTTTAGCAGCCTTGGCATATTCAGCAATCAATAGGCTTTGGCCCACGCTGGCCGCAGCTTGTTGGGTTGTCAAATCTGTTGGTCGTGAGTTGAGCTTTAGTGGGCTTAAACCTGCCGCCACTGCCCCACTAGATACCAACACAACTTGAGTATTGCTTTTTCTTATTTCGGCGATTGCTGCCACAACTCGATTGATGCGTTCCACATTTAATCCACCAGTGATTGAGCCTAAAGATGATGAACCAATTTTGATAACTAACCGTTTAGCATTTTTGATATCTAGTCGAGTGCTCATTCGTCATCATCCTCAACAATTGGTTCATACGGAACCTGAGCAAACCTCAAATCGGTTCCTCGAGGACTGTTCATTGGGTTCCCCATTGGGATAGCTGGAGCCCAATCAAAAATTATGGCATCTTTACCCGCACCAATAACAACCTCAGCCCCAGGCTTAGCACCTAACTTGGTCAGTTCTGCTTCAACACCTAATCGAGCTAGTCGATCCGCTAGATATCCAACGGCTTCTTGGTTATTAAAGTCTGTTTGTTTAACCCAACGCTCTGGTCGATCACCAATAATTTCAAAGGCATCGCCAACCCGCTTAACCACAAAGCCGCTCTCATTAACAGCAGTTGGTCTAATAACAATTCGAGTTCGAGCCGGTGCTGGTTTGTTTTCTCGAAGTTGATCAACCATTGAACCCAAAGCCAGTAGTAATTCTCGAAGCCCTAATTTAGTAATCGAAGATACTTGAAAGACTCTAAGGCCCTTGTCCACAAATTGCTGAACAACCATGTCGGCCAACACCTTGCCATCTGGCATGTCGATTTTGTGCAAAACAATTACTCGTGGGCGATCTTCTAGGCCACCATAAATTGCCAATTCGTTCTCGATGGTTTCAAAATCAGCAACTGGATCACGGTCAGTTTCCAAAGTTGCAGTGTCGATGATGTGTGCAATTACAGAACAACGTTCGATATGTCTTAGAAACTCTAATCCCAATCCCTTGCCACCACTTGCTCCAGGAATTAGACCTGGAACGTCAGCAATGGTGTAGGTGTGATCTTCAATAGCAACAACTCCAAGATTTGGAACAAGTGTCGTGAACGGATAGTCAGCAATCTTTGGTCTAGCAGCAGAAGCAGCTGCAATTAAACTTGATTTGCCTGCGCTTGGATAACCAACTAATGCCACATCCGCTACGGATTTAAGTTCCAAGACAAAATTGCCGTGATTGCCTGGCTCACCTCTTAATGCAAATCCAGGAGCCTTTCTCCTACTAGAAGATAGCGACGCATTACCTAGACCGCCACGGCCACCTTGCAAGAGTAAGAATCTGGTGCCATCTCCTACTAAATCTGCAATGAACTCACCGTCTTGAGTTGTTATCACGGTGCCATCTGGAACTCTAAGAATTAGATCATCACCGTCAGAGCCATTCTTATGATCACCATGACCTGCTCTTCCTGCAGTTGCTACGCAATGTGGCCGGTGATGAAAGTCAATGAGAGTTGTAACTGAGTTATCTACTACCAAAATTACGTCACCACCGCGACCACCATTACCACCGTCTGGGCCAGCAAGTGGTCTGAATTTTTCACGTTTGACTGAACTACAACCATCACCACCAGCACCGGCAGACACATAGAGCACAACACGATCCACGAATGTGGTCATTTTGTCCTCCTGTCGATTTGCTAGTAAATAAAAACGGAGCGAGCAGTTGCTCGCTCCGGTCCGGAAATTTGGGTTGTTATTACTTTATGCAAGGATGTTGACGACTCGGCGTCCACGAGCGGTGCCGAACTCAACGGTGCCTGCAGAAAGAGCGAACAACGTGTCGTCTTTTCCGCGACCAACGTTGTTACCGGGGTGGAAATGAGTTCCGCGTTGACGAACCAAGATTTCGCCAGCTCCGACAACTTGACCGCCGTATCGCTTAACACCTAAGCGCTGCGAATTGGAATCGCGACCGTTACGAGTGCTAGATACACCTTTTTTGGATGCCATGACTTATTACTTCCCTGCCGTGATTTCAGTTACCTGAAGTCTGGTCAATTCTTGACGATGACCTTGGCGACGACGGTATCCTGTTTTGTTCTTGTACTTCAAAATTGTGATCTTCTTGCCGCGCTCTTCGTTAAGCACTTGCGCCTTAACCGAAGCCTTAGCTGCAGCTGAACCGGTAACAACTGACTTGCCATCAACCAACATAATTACTGGCAGATCAACTGTTGCTCCTGGCTTATCGCCCAGACGGTTAACTACCAAGATGTCGCCCACGGCAACCTTCTCCTGGTGTCCACCAGTCTTGACTATTGCGTAAACCATTGATTCGTTCCTTGACTCTTTATTTGAGGCTCAATTTGTGCTTGAGCCGAGGGGTAAAGATACTTGATCTAGACCTCCGACCCCGGATCGCCCCCTAGTTAGCTAGGCGGCCCAGCAGGCCGACTGGCAGCTTTTCGATTTCTACGCCCAGATCCTTGCGGTTTAGGGGTAACGGGCGGGTTGCTGCCCCTTGGGGTGAAGGCTGGTTCAACCACCTCTGGGGGCTTTGATTCCACTGGCTCAATCTCCACTACTGGCTCAGATTGCTGGTTCCTTTGATTTGAGTTCGGCTTTTTGTCAGATCGATCATGATGCTCTTTTTGATAAGGAGTGGCATGACTGTGGGTGTGGCTGCCTGGATTGTCCATTGAAACTTTAACTCCACGGCCATTGCAAACCTCGCAAGGCTGCGAGAACATTTCGAGTAGCCCTTGCCCTAAGCGCTTGCGAGTCATTTGAACTAGCCCAAGCGAAGAAACTTCAGCAACTTGATGTTTGGTTCGATCGCGGCCCAAACATTCAACTAACCGGCGAACAACTTTGTCTCGGTTAGTTTCTAGCACCATGTCGATAAAGTCAATAACGATGATGCCGCCAATATCTCTTAGCCGCAATTGTCTAACAATTTCTTCAGCTGCTTCTAGATTGTTCTGGGTAACAGTTTCTTCTAGATTTCCAGTTGAGCCAATGAAACGACCAGTATTCACATCTACCACAGTCATCGCTTCAGTTCTATCAATTACTAATGATCCACCAGAAGGCAGGTAAACCTTACGATCTAAAGCTTTGATTAATTGATTATCAATATCATGCTTTGCAAAAACATCAGTAGAGTCGGTCCACTTACTTACCCGATCTAATAATTCAGGTGCTAAATAAGTCACATACTCTTCAATGGTATTCCAAGCATCAGTTCCAGAAACCACCATTTTGGCAAAGTCTTCGTTGAAAACATCACGAACAGTTCTAATTGCTAGGTCTGGTTCGCTATAAAGCAAAGTAGGTGGATTTTGCTTACTAACTTTCTTCTGAATTTCTTCCCATTGGGCTTTCAGTCTGGCTACATCTTTTTCTAATTCTTCTTCGGATGCACCTTCGGCTGCAGTTCGAACTATTACTCCAGCAGTTTCTGGAATTACATTACGCAATACCCGCTTTAATCTAATACGTTCATTTTCTGGAAGCTTTCTGGAAATGCCAGTCATTGAACCATCTGGCACATAAACCAAATAACGACCAGGAAGTGATACCTGACTTGTAAGTCGGGCTCCTTTTTGGCCAATTGGATCTTTAGTTACTTGCACCAACACTGAATCCCCAGTTGAAAGTGCTAGCTCAATTCGTTTTGGTTGACCCTCTAAGCCAGCAAGGTCCCAATTAACTTCACCCGCATAAAGAACTGCATTTCTACCTTTACCAATATCAATAAAAGCTGCTTCCATGCCAGGCAGCACGTTTTGTACTTTACCTAAGTAAACGTTTCCAATCAAAGAAGATGAAGATGAAGATCCAACATAATGTTCAACTAGAACATTGTCTTCTAAAATTGCAACCTGAGTTCGATCTTTGATTTGTCGAATAACCATTGCTCGGTCAACAGATTCACGTCTGGCTAAGAATTGTGCTTCACTCAGTAATGGGGTTCTTCTGCGTGGGTCTCTAGTGTCACGTCGGCGAGCACGCTTGGAGTTAATCCTGGTAGATCCACGATCCTCAACTTGAGCAGAGGAGGTCGAACTCACTGCATCAGTTGAACCGCCACGGCGGCGGCTGCGACGACGTGAGTTGCTCTCGGTTGATGAGGACTCTTCAGCAGGAGCAGCTTTTTCAACTACTGGTTTTACAGCAACATCTGCTGTAACTGCTTCTACTTTGTTTCCGCCTCTGCCTCGGCCACCTCTGCGACGCCTGCGCCCTCTTGCTTGTTCAGCAGTTTCACTGCTGCTTGCAGTGGCAACTGGTGGCTTAGTTGCAGGAACATCTGCTTTAGGTTTAGAAACTGTAGCGGTGCTGACGGTTTTCTTTGCTGCTGTTCCAGATGGTGGAGCCACAAACGCAGGCGCTAAGGCTGCCTTTTTAACTGGAGGCTTTTCAGCCTTTTCGATTTTTGTAGCGGGTTTCTTTGTAACAGATTTCTTCACTGCAGCTTTAGCTGCCTTTTTGGCTGGTTTGGACGCTTTGGAATCTGCGCCGCCAGCACTCGAACGAGTACTCACAAAAACTCCTCACACCCTTTCGGGTGTAAATAAGACGCTTGGTGCTTGGTTGTTAATCCCGCACTACGAAGCGTGAAGCCTGGGGGTGGGGCGAACTTCACAAAAGGTCTGCATGAGGTGAACCTCAGCGACTCAGAGGTAGTTAGCCACCAAATCAAGTGATATTGGTATCACTTGGCTGAAGTATCGCACACCCTGGTTCAGCCCTGTCGATTCGACTTGGTGGCGTCCAAATTCAAGATAACCCCTATGCCTATCCAGAGGGCCATCATTGAAGACCCCCCTAGTGAGACAAATGGCAGAGGAACTCCAGTAACTGGCAATAACTCCAGGTTCATTCCAATATTTTGAAAGCTCTGGAAGCCAATCCAACTTGCAACCCCAATGGCCACTAAACGTCCAAACAAGTCTTCTGCTCTATTTGCGATTGCCATCAGTCGCCAAACAATCAATAGCAACAACAACAAAATCATTGAAGAGCCAAAGAATCCCAGTTCTTCACCAGCCACTGAAAAAATAAAGTCAGTTCGCTGTTCGGGAACGAACTGCCCTGCAGTTTGGGTTCCTTGAAACAATCCATTACCAAACAGCCCACCACTACCAATTGCAATCTCAGCCTGGTTCACGTTGTAACTGACTCCTAATGGGTCTGCATTTGGATTCAAAAACGCAGTGAACCGATCTATTTGATGCTGCGCTAATAAGCCAAGCCCAAAAACTAGAAATACTGATGCCACTGCAGAGCCAACCAGGCCAATCAGCCACCATTTGGAAACTCCAGATATTGCGATAATTGCCAGCAACGTAGACAAAATCATTAGAACGGTGCCAAGATCTGGTTGAGCCAAGATCAGCAACACCGGAACTGCGGCTACTAATAATGAAATTAAGATCATAATGTTTGCAGGTCTATTTTCAGCATCTCGCTTCTCTGCAAGTAATGTCGCACAAATAACAATAATTGCAATCTTCACAAATTCACTTGGTTGTAATGTGAAGCCAGAGACTTGAATCCACGACTGAGCCCCGTTATTTGTTACCCCAAGACCTGTTAAGACTGCAAGTAATCCAGCCACAGAAAGCAGATAAAGAATCGGGGCATACGCTCGAACTAGCCGATGACTAATTCTGGATGCAATCAAGCACAACACTAAGCCGATCAACAGATTAATGAGGTGCTTCTTAAAAAACGTTAACGGGTCTCCACTGTTGCCAGCACTAACTCGGGTTGAAGACCAAACCAGTACGGCTCCAAGCAGTGATAAACACAAGGCTGCTGCTACCAAGACATAGTCGTAACGTCGATAAGTTCTAATTCGAGATGAAACTGACAGTCTGCGCCAAACATGGGAAGCGTCTCTTACTGCTCCGCTCATTTTTGCACCCCTGTGGTTGCGCCTTCTAGCAAAATAGGTGATCCGTTGGTATCAACTTTAGGTAAAGCAGCGGATGGAGCGCCACCAACAAAAACACTGTTGGCTGGTGAAACTGTATTGCCTGTTACACCAAAAATTGCCTCATAGATCTTTCGAACACTAGGTCCACTCGTTCCCGATCCTGTTCCACCTTGGGAAACCATCATCACCACTGTATAGCGGGGGTTGTTGGCTGGTGCAAAAGTTGCCAACCAAGAAGTGCTGTCTTTATTTGAAACCTGACCAGTTCCGGTCTTGGCAGCAATCGGGATTTGATCTAATGGGAAACCTGGGAATACCCAAGCAGCAGTACCCGAGACAGTTGTCTCGGCAAGAGCAGACCTCAAATAATTCAGCGTTTGCTTTGAAGCACTTAGTTTTGATACAACTTTTGGAGTAATTTGCTTGATAACTTTCCCACTGGGATCCAAAATTGCTTTCGCAATATGTGGCTCTAATACTTTGCCACCATTTGCAATTGCCGAATAAGCAACCGCTACCTGTAGTGGGGTAACGACCGTGTCTCCTTGGCCAATTGAGATATTTACAGCATCTCCAGCCCTGAATACAAAGCCTTCAGCGCAATTCTCCACTGCATAAAGCCTTAGTGTTTCAGCCCAAGCCGGATCTTGTTTGGCAGTCTCTGGGTAGCCTGTTTTAGCTCGCTTACACCAAATATCTTTATTGCGTTCCCAGTTTTCACGTTTCCAAGCTCTACCACCAATTCGGCCAGCATATTCGCTTGGTAAATCAATTCCGGTTAATCTTGAATAACCAAAAGATCTAGCCATTTGATCAATGGGGTCGCGACCAGTAGTCATCGCGCCCTTACCGCTTAACTCCCACATTTTGTTTCCTAGCCGGTAAAAAACTGTATTGCAAGAAACTTGAAGAGCCTTAGCAATCGAGATTGGGCCATAGGCTCGGCTTTCATAATTTCGGAACACTCGTCCAGAAATAGTTGCTTCTGGCGTGCACTCATACAAAGCCTTTAAGTTTGAACCTGTTTGGACTGCTGCTGCAGCAGTAACAACCTTGAAGGTGGAAGCAGGTGCATACAAACCTTGTAATGGTCGATAAAGCAGTGGAACAGCAGATGCTTCGCTGATTAGCGACTTATACTCTTTATTAGTTAAGCCATCCAGCCAAATATTTGGGTCATAGTTTGGATATGAAGCCATTGCCAAAATTGCACCATTGCTGTTGTCCATCACTATGGCCGCACCTGCGTCTGACTTAAAGCCTGCGGCCCGTCCACGGTTAATCGCATTATCAAGTTCTTTTTCAACTACGGCTTGTAATTTGGCATCAATATGGGTGACGAGGTAATTTCCTGATTCAGAAGGTGTTACACCAATTTCACCAACTACATTGCCAGCTCGATCCACTGCTAATTTCTTGGAGCCATCGATGCCACGCAATTGGGCGTCGTACTGTTTTTCTAAACCAGCACGACCCACAATTGAATTACTGCGATATAGATTATTACCCGCAAGCTCTTCGATCTCTTCAGCACTGATTGGCCCTAAATACCCAAGTAGATGAGCCGCATTAGTGCCAAATGGTGCAGGGTATAAACGTTCAGCAACAACTTCCGCATTAACACTTGGAAATACTGTGGCATTCTCCATAATATTTAAAGCGATTTGAACATCAACATCGCGGGCGATTGGAATTGGTTGTAGTCCAGTTCCATTCCAGCAAATAGGTGCGGGCGCAGAACCCTCAGCTCCACATGGTGTGATGCGATTTTGAATATCAGATACTGAAGTTTTCAAAAGATTCGATAAGCGGTTTAGAACTTCAATGCCATCTTGGGGTAGATCCAACAATTGAGATCGGTCAATAGTTATCACTAGTGAAGTTCTATTAGCGACTAATGCTCGACCTGCTTGATCCACAATTAAACCTCTAACTGCTGGAGTTGCAACTTCTCTAATTCGATTATTGGCAGCTTGACTTTGATAGTCCTCGTTGTTAACAACTTGAATAAAGAACAAGCGAGCGATCAAAGTAAGAAGCAGCGCTGTGGTAAACCATTTAAGAACTCTGATTCGAGCAAATACTTGATCATTCATCGGTTAACTCGAATTGGCCGATTTGCGTTATACATTTTTCTATCAATGAGGTCTATGGCTGGCACCAACAGACTCGCTATGACCAACCCCCAAATTAACTGACTCAAAATCAACGTCAAGATTTCAGACCAAGGCACTGATCCTGCCGTAACCAAGGTGAGCATTAATCGAATTCCCAGAGCCAATGTTGGCGCAAGAGCAGCTGTGAGTAGTGGCCTTAATGCTGAATCATGTGGTGCTGGCGAAGTTCGCTTTGCAAGTATTGCAACGACGAGAAATGCAATTGCCGATATTCCAAAAACACCACTTGCTGGTGCAATCAGATCAACAACAATACCGGCAAAAACTGCAATCGCCATTCCCAATTGAAAGGACCGTGCAAATGCTTGTGCAGCCACCACAACTGCCACAAAATCTGGTGCTAGAACTGGACCACCAACACTAGATAGCAGCGTTGGTTGCAGGATTGCTATTATTAAAATAAGTGTGGGGATATATGCGAACTTACGCATTAGCTAGTCTAAATTCTCTGTGAGAGCATCACGAATAGCTGAACGCTTGGATGCAATTACAACACCAACTATGTCAAGATTTGAAACATCTGCGCTAGGGACCACAGTTGCGACCCGATTTAGTTGGCCTGCTGCACCCTCAACCTTGGACACTCGGCCAATCAAGATCCCTGGCGTGTAGGGCTTGCCAGTTTCTGAGCCCCACGAAACTACTTTGGTGCCAGCTGGAATTTGAACGTACGGATCCAACAAACTTAACTTGAGTTCATTCAAGTTACCAGTGCCCGAGATAAATCCAATCTCAGCAGTTCCTTGCAGTCTGGCTCCAACTTTAACTTTGGCATCAACTAGAAGTGAGACCACAGCAAAATCTTTGCCAGTTCTAATCACTCGCCCCACCAGCCCAGTTCCAGAGACAACTGATGTGTTAGTTCTTACACCGTCTTTGTAACCTGCATCAATTGTGATCGTGAAACTAAAGTCATTTGATCCCCCAATTGCGATGACCTGTGCTGGCACAACCTTGTACTTATCTGGTGGCACGATTCTAAGCAACTGATCTAACTGAACTGATCGCCGTCTTAGATCATTAGTTTGAGACAGTTGAAATCTAAGTTGGTCGTTTTCTTTCTGTAATGCATCATATTCAACATCTCTGGAAGTAATTCGACTTAAATTCTTACCAATACTTTTAATTGATGAACCCAAAGAAGTAGCACCAGATTGAATGGGCCCGGTAATTGATAATAAAGCTGATCTTGCCGATGAAACAACGCCATCTTCGCCAGATCTAATTCCAATAACTAGGAAAGTTAATGCCAAAGCCAATAAAAGCGCTAGTGCCGTGCGCACTCGCCCGGAATCGCGCATTTAAGGTCAGCCCCGGTAGTTTGAAACCAGGACACGGCTTAGAGATTCAAACTCTTCTACCGTGCGACCAGAGCCAAGCACTACACAATTTAGAGGGTTTTCGGCAATAACGATTGGCATGCCGGTTTCATGACGTAGACGCTCATCTAAACCACGCAACAAAGCACCACCACCAGTAAGCATGATGCCTCGGTCCATGATGTCACCAGAAAGTTCTGGTGGAGTTTTATCCAAGGTGCTCTTAACAGCATCAATAATGGCTTGAATTGGCTCTTCCATTGCCTTTCTTATTTCTTCTGCAGGCAAAATAACAGTTCGAGGAAGACCTGTAATTAAATCGCGTCCTCTAAGTTCAGCTTCTGGCTCATTTGGCAACGGAAACGCAGAACCAACACGCATTTTGATATCTTCAGCAGTTCGCTCGCCTAGTAACAATGAGTATTCACGTTTGACGTAGTTGATGATGCCTTCATCCAGCTCATCTCCACCAACGCGAATCGAAACTGCAGTAACAATGCCACCAAGAGAAATAACTGCGATCTCAGTGGTGCCACCACCAATATCAACAACCATGTTTCCAGTTGGCTCATGTATTGGCATTCCAGCACCAATGGCTGCTGCCATTGGTTCTTCAATTATGTAGACCTTGCGAGCACCAGCCTTGTAGCCAGCCTCTTCAACTGCACGACGTTCAACACCGGTGATACCAGAAGGCACACAAATAACCAATCTAGGTTTAGCCAAGAATCGACGTTTGTGAACTTTTTGAATGAAGTAACGAAGCATGCGCTCGGTTGTATCAAAGTCTGCAATCACACCATCTCTAAGTGGTCTAACTGCCACAATATTTCCAGGCGTTCTACCAATCATCCGCTTCGCTTCAGCACCCACTGCCACGATTGAACCGTTGTCAGAATTAATCGCCACCACAGATGGCTCGTTTAACACAATTCCTTGACCGCGCACGTAAACCAATGTGTTTGCAGTTCCTAAGTCAACTGCCATATCGCGACCTATGAAATTGTTTGCCATTTTCTTGCCTTTCGGTTCTCTTCGATTAATTCTTTAGGTTTGGAAAAAACAAACCAATTTCACGCTTGGCACTCTCTTCCGAATCTGATCCATGTGTAACGTTCAATTGAGTCTCAGCAGCAAGGTCACCACGAATAGTTCCTGGAGTTGCATTAACTGGGTTTGTAGCTCCCATTAAAGTTCGCCAAGAAACAATTACCTCTGGGCCTTCAACCACAGCTGCCACTAGAGGTGCTGATGTGATGAACTCAACCAATGAACTAAAAAATGGTTTGTCTTTATGTTCGGCGTAATGCGTTTGTGCAGTAGCAACATCTAATTGGCGAAGTTCCATCGCCACAATCTTCCAATTTTTGGCTTCAATTCGTGCCAGCACTTCGCCAATTAGGCCACGCTGGACTCCATCTGGCTTGATTAGCACCAGAGTTCTTTGCATTTGGAAACTCCTAGGGGTTTAGGGGTGCTAGCGTAGTGGTTCCTAAACAGACCCAAACCGTTGCGCACGAATGCGATCGGCCCTTCGCACCACCACTAGTCCCCCAAACCAGAGCACGCTAAACAAAAGCGCCACAAACAGCATGGGTGGCAACAAAAAGGTGGCCAGTAGGACAACGGCTTGGAAGGCGCTTCCCGCCCAAATGGCCCACCCTCGACCAAATCCACCTGGGATCAACATCGCAATTACTGCAAGTGGCACACCAATCGATGTGGCTAAATTTGCTGAGACGTCATAATTCAAGATAGCAACTGGAATTGCCAGAAGAATTACGATGGCTTCGAAAATCAAAACACTTGAACCGATTATTCGATTTCCCTTGTTTACTTTATTGGTCATCTTTTTAATCTCTGCCAAGTAATGCCCGAGCTCGGCCAGCAGTGGTAGCTGAGCCAGTAATCAAGACACCAGATCCAGCTCCAATTAAGTCAGCAGCAGCAATTGCTGCTTCAACTGCTTGATCAAATTCTGGAATTACTTCAACTCGACTAGATCCAACTGCACTAACTACATCCGCTGCTAAATCATCTGCAGATATTGCCCGAGGTGATGGTGCAGTAGTTACGATCCAATGATCAACCAGGTGTGTTAATTCTTCCACGATTCCAGATGCATTTTTATCCTCGAGCACACCTAGCACACAAATTAGACTCTTGAAATTCATGGATGTGACTAAACCATTAGCTAAGATTTGAGCACCGGCTGGGTTATGTGCAATGTCTAGAACCACCGTGGGTGATCGGCGAATAATTTCTAATCTGCCGGGCATATTGAAGGTTTCAAATGCTTCAGCAATGGCATCTGGATTAAGGGGTTCATCTTCACCAAGCAAAGCCTCGAGTGCAACTAATGCGGTTGCTGCATTAATTGCTTGATGCTCACCATGAACCTTTAAGAACAAGTCTTGGTAATTCTCTCTGGGTGTTTGAATGTTGATTAATTGCCCACCAACGGCAGTGGTGCTGCTTACAAAATAATCGCGATCAAACAGCAACATATTTGCTTGCATCTCATTGGCTGCGAGCGTGATTACTTCTAATGCTTCTGCGTGATGTTGTTGCACCACAACTGTTGAACCAGGTTTGATAACTCCAGCTTTGTTACCCGCAATCGAAGTTAAAGTGTCACCAAGCCAAGCCTGATGATCAAAATCAACTGGAGTAATTACCGATACTGGTGCGTCTACCACGTTAACTGCGTCCCAGGTTCCACCTAGCCCAATTTCTAGAGCAGCTAAGTGCATTGGTGCATCCGCAAACTCACTTAATGCCATTACTGTTAATAACTCAAATCCTGTTAGCTTCTTGCCCCGTCGTTCTTCCATCATCAACACAATTGGCAATATCTCATTTAATGATTCGATAAATCTTTGATCAGTTAAAGGTAAGCCATCCACTTGGATGCGTTCAGTCACTTTCACTAAATGCGGTGAGGTGTAACAGCCTGCTCGAATGCCATGCGCTAAAGCAATAGCTGCGATCAATCGAGTAGTTGAAGACTTGCCGTTAGTGCCAGCAACCACGATTGAGGGATACATCTCCTGGGGATCACCTAATGCATCTAAAACTGCCCGCACCTCATCCAGCGAGGGGTTGATCTGGTGTTCAGCGGCGCGAGATAGCAGGAATTGGTCAACTGCTTTGAGGTCGGTGAGCATATGTCATAAGTCTAGGAGGGGTTGGTCTTTAGGATCAGGCACGTGAGTGCCCAAAGCCTGTATCCGAAGTTACCCGAGAAGCCTGCCCTAGACGCAGTTGAGAATCGGTGGTCTAGTTTTTGGGAGAGCGCTGGAATCTACAAATTCAATCCAAACTGCACCAGGGATCAGGTTTACTCGATCGATACCCCGCCCCCAACTGCCAGTGGCTCACTACATATTGGACATGTTTTCTCATACACCCACACAGACTGCATTGCCCGCTACAAAAGAATGTCTGGATTTGAAGTTTTCTATCCAATGGGATGGGATGACAATGGTTTACCAACTGAACGTCGAGTTCAAAACTATTATGGAATCAAGTGTGATCCAACTTTAAGTTATGACCCAAGCTTTGTTCCTGCAGAAGATCCTGGTAAAGAAATTACAGCGGTATCGAGAAGAAACTTTGTGGAATTGTGCTTGGAGCTAACAACTGAAGATGAAAAAGCCTTTGAAGCCACTTGGAAATATCTCGGCTTATCAATTGACTGGTCTTTGACTTATCAAACCATTAGTGACAAATCACGAGCAATCTCACAGTTAGCATTTTTGAGGAATTTAGAGCGAGGCGAGGCCTACCAATCAGAGGCACCAACTCTTTGGGATGTGAGTTTTCAAACTGCAGTTGCCCAAGCAGAACTTGAAGATCGAGAACGCCCAGGTGCGTTCCATCGTGTCTCATTTCACCAAGAAGATGGCACAAAAGTATTTATTGAAACTACTCGCCCAGAGTTGATTGTTTCCTGTGTGGCCTTGGTCGCTAATCCAGAGGATGAGCGTTACCAGCCATTGTTTGGCAAGACCGTTATATCTCCAATATTTGGTGTGAGAGTGCCTGTCAAAGCACACCCACTTGCAGAAATTGATCGTGGTTCAGGCATTGCCATGGTTTGCACTTTTGGTGACCTCACAGACGTTACTTGGTGGAGAGAATTGCAGTTAGAAACAAGACCAGTAATTGGATTTGATGGCAGATTTAGTGGTAGCACTCCAAGTTGGTTAGAAACTGAAGTTGCTAAAGAGCGCTATCAGCGCTTAGCCGGGACCACTGTATTTACTGCCAAAGAACGCACTGTGGAATTACTTCGCGAAACAGGTGACCTTGATGGTGAGCCAAAACCAATTAGTCATCCAGTTAAGTTTTTTGAGAAAGGTGACAAGCCACTAGAGATTGTTACCACTAGACAGTGGTACATCCGAAATGGTGGTCGTGATCAAGACCTTCGAACTAAGTTAGTGAAGTTGAGCGATGACATTACTTGGTATCCCCCATACATGCAGGCTCGTTACAACGACTGGGTAAACGGCTTAAATGGTGACTGGCTAATTTCTCGACAAAGATTCTTTGGTGTGCCAATCCCAATTTGGTATGGCATTGATCAAAACGGTGAGATTGACTACAACCAAATCCTGCAGCCAGACCTAAAGTCACTACCAGTAGATCCAAGTATTGATATGCCATCTGGATATCAAGCAGATCAAAGAAATCAACCTGGTGGCTTTGCTGCTGATCCAGATGTGATGGACACCTGGGCCACTTCTTCACTAACGCCACAACTTGTTGGTGATTGGTCTGTAGATGAAACATTGTTCAAGAAGATTTTCCCAATGGATCTAAGACCTCAAGGGCACGACATCATTCGAACCTGGCTTTTTTCAACCATGGCTCGCTCCTTCCTGGAATTTGGTATTGCCCCTTGGAAGAACGCAGCACTATCTGGTTGGATCTTGGATCCCGACCGCAAAAAAATGTCTAAGTCCAAAGGAAATGTAGTAACCCCGATTGCTTTGTTTGAGGAACACGGCAGTGATGCAGTTCGTTATTGGGCAGCAAGTGGCCGGCCTGGCACCGATACAGCATTTGATGTTGGGCAGATGAAGATTGGTCGCAGATTAGCGATCAAACTATTGAATGCTTCTAAGTTTGTATTGGGCCTTGGTGCTAGTTTGGAAAATAATCAGATAACGCATGATCTAGATAAAGCAATGTTGGCAAGTTTGGCGCAGACAGTCACTGCCGCTACTAAGGCATTTGAAGACTACAACTACACCAAGGCTCTAGAAGTTACTGAGTCATTCTTTTGGACTTTCACTGATGACTATGTTGAGTTAGTTAAAGAACGTGCCTATCGTGAAAATGACCCAGGAGCAGACTCTGCTAAAGCAGCATTGGCTCAAGCTTTGGAGATTATGTTGCGTCTGTTCGCTCCATTTATGCCATTTGTTACAGAGGAAGTTTGGTCTTGGTGGCAACCTGGCTCCGTGCACAGCACCAAATGGCCTAAGAGTTCAGAGTTTGAACAAGTTAGTTCCAACCCAGAACTCTTAGCCGAGATAAGTGAAGTCATTGGTGCGGTTCGACGAGTGAAAACAGATGCGAAACAGTCAATGAAAGCAGGGATGAAAGAAGTTGTGGTTTATGGCAGTGAGCAAACATTGGCTAGACTGAAATTAGCCCAAGGCGACCTAATTGCTGCAGGTGCAATCGAAAACTTGAAATTTGAAGTGGATCAAACTTTGCGGGTTGCAGCCGAATTAGCCTAATTGGTTAGGCTGATTTTTCTTTCTTGCCTCCGCGTAGCACAACCTTTGGAGAGCGTCCCTCGGTTACGGTTTTTGATTCAATGATGATCTTTTCAACATCATCTCTGCTTGGGATGTCATACATGGCATCCAACAAAACACCTTCCAAGATTGAACGTAGACCTCTAGCCCCAGTTCCGCGAGTTAGGGCTAGGTCAGCAATCGCTTCAACTGCACCTGTGCCAAACTCTAAACTAACATCATCTAGTTCAAATAGTTTCTCAAACTGACGAACCAGAGCATTCTTTGGTTGTGTTAATACTTTCACTAAAGATTCTATGTTTAAGCCTTCAACAGAGGTAACAATCGGCAGACGGCCCACAAATTCTGGAATCATGCCGAACTTAAGCAAATCCTCTGGCAATACTTGAGAGAATATTTTGGATGGATCAAGGTCTTGTGAGTCACGATCCAAACTTGCTGTGAAACCAAGAGATGACTTGCCAACACGTTGTTCAATTATTGAATCTAGTCCGGCAAAAGCACCACCCACAATGAATAGCACATTGGTGGTATCTATTTGCAGAAATTCTTGATGAGGGTGCTTGCGCCCACCTTGTGGTGGAACAGATGCTGTAGTTCCCTCAAGAATTTTTAATAGTGCTTGCTGAACACCTTCACCAGACACATCTCGAGTAATCGATGTGTTTTCGCTCTTACGTGCAATTTTGTCGATCTCATCTATGTAAATGATTCCTTGCTCAGCCCGCTTAACATCAAAGTCAGCAGCTTGGATGAGTTTCAGCAAAATATTTTCTACGTCTTCACCAACATAGCCAGCTTCAGTTAAGGCGGTCGCGTCTGCAATTGCGAATGGCACATTCAACATTTTGGCTAAAGTTTGGGCAAGTAAAGTCTTGCCAGATCCTGTTGGACCAAGCAACAAGATGTTGGACTTAGCCAGCTCGACTAGATCATCAGATTTGCGAGTTGGCCCACTAGCTCTAACTCTCTTGTAGTGGTTATAAACAGCTACCGACAAAGTTTTCTTGGCTAGATCTTGACCAATCACATACTGATCAAGAAATGTGTAAATCTCATTTGGTTTAGGAAGTTCCCCAGCTGCAGCAATAGCGGTTTCAGTCTGCTCTTCGATAATAATCTCATTGCAAAGATCTATACATTCATCACAGATATAGACACCTGGTCCAGCGATTAGTTTTTTAACTTGCTTTTGACTCTTGCCACAAAATGAACATTTAAGTAGATCGGCACCGTCACCTAAGCGAGCCATGTTTAGCCATCCTTGCTCTCCGTCGGGGGAATGAGAGAGACTCAGATTACTTTGGGAAACACACTTAACTGAACCAATTTAGAGCAATTACGCCAACAGCAGAATCACTACTTCTTGGTGGTAGGGACTTTCCTAGATGCAATCACTTGGTCAATGATTCCAAATTCTTTTGCCATATCAGCGGTAAGAATCTTGTCTCGCTCAATATCTTCAGCAATTTGACTCTTGCTACGTCCTGTATGAAGGGCCAGGATGCCTTCCATCTCATCGCGCATTCTCAAGATTTCATTCGCTTGAATCTCAATGTCAGAGCCTTGACCGCCTCCCTCACTGTATGGCTGATGAATCAAAATTCGAGAGTGAGGTAAGGCAAAACGCTTGCCGTGAGTGCCAGCTGCAAGTAGTAGAGCTGCCGCTGACGCTGCTTGACCTAAACAAATTGTTTGGATCTCTGGCTTAATAAACTGCATAGTGTCATAAATTGCAGTCATTGCGGTGTAAGAGCCACCTGGAGAGTTGATGTACATAGAAATATCGCGCTCTGGATCAATGGACTCAAGAACTAATAGTTGAGCCATGATGTCATCTGCTGATACATCATCAATTTGAACACCTAGGAAAATAATTCTTTCTTCAAACAACTTGGTATAAGGGTTATGAATTCGCTCCCCGTTGGCACTGCGTTCGCGAAACTCAGGCAATATGTATCGACCCTGTGGTTGGATCATTTATTTGCCACCCTTCGCTTTAGTGCCGCCATTACCGGTTACGTCTCTAGAGTTCTTAACCACGTGGTCAATAAAGCCATAAGTCTTGGCTTCATCGGCACTAAACCAGCGATCACGATCAGAGTCTTTGCGAATCTGTTCAACTGTTTGCCCAGTGTGCTCTGCAATCAACTCAGCCATTTGTTCTTTAACAAACAACATCTGCTCTGCTTGAATTCGAATATCAGAAGCAGTTCCACCAAGACCACCAGAAGGCTGATGCATCATGATTCGAGCATGTGGCAACGCATATCTCTTTGATGGGTGGCCTGCACTCAATAAGAACTGACCCATTGATGCAGCCAATCCCATAGCTACTGTGGCTACATCATTTTGAACGTATTGCATGGTGTCATAAATCGCCATACCAGCTGAGATCGATCCACCTGGAGAGTTGATATACAAGTAAATATCTTTGTTTGGATCTTCGGCTGCTAACAACAGAATCTGACCACAAATGAGGTTTGCAATCTGGTCATCAACTGGAGCGCCTAGGAAAACAATTCGTTCCCGAAGTAAGCGCTGAAATACGTCTTCAGCACCTGGCAGTGCACCAGCAGCGTTTGCTCTGCCTACTGGCGAATTCAAGTCAGTCACTTTGTTCCTCTCGGTCAACAACCGAACTTTAGTGCGTTACACAGACCCTGCAGGGCCTATGTTCGCCGTTAGCATAAATTTAGTTAGCCACACCAATAAACTCAGATAAATCAACAAGAGATCCGTCTTTAGTGCTGACCTTGGCTCGAGCTACTGCAACCGATAGCGCCTTGCCACGCCTAACCTCATTTAACGCAACCCCAAGTGCATCATCTTTAACTAGCTGTTCAGCCAATTGCTCGGGCGTTACCCCATAGCGTGGTGCACTGCGTAGTAGCCATTCTGAAAGCTCGGATTCATTCACTTGAACATTTGCATCATCAGCAATCTTGTCCAAGATAAATTGACTCTTTAGATTCTTTCTAGTGTCGCGTTCAAACTCTGATTTATGGGCATCATCACCATGCCCATCAGCAAAGTGGCTAGCAATCTCAGAAGCAATCAAATTCTCTGGAAGATCTATCTCAACCATCTCTAGCAATGATTCGAATACTTTTTCGCGTGCACCAATTGCTTGCTCAGCAATCTTCATGCGACGTAAGCGCTCTTTCAAATCTGCCTCTAGTTCAGCTAATGTGTCAAACTCACTAGCCATTTGGGCAAACTTGTCATCTGCTTGTGGAAGTTGACGCTCTCTAACCCCTGTGCAGCTGAACTTAACAGCTACTTGCACATCTTTATGCGGACCATCTGTTGGCACAAACGAGATCTCTCTAGTTTCGTCAGCTGCAATACCAATCAAAGCCGCATCTGCGCCTTCAACCAATCCATTAGTGCCTAGTTCATAGGTGAGGGCAGTGGCGGTGTAGTCATCTGATTCCTCACCAGCAACTGTTCCCTTAGCATCCAAGATCACTACGTCAGCTTCCTTAGCTGGTCGCTCAACTACTAACAATGTGGCAAAACGCTTTCGCAATAGATCCAATTGGTCTTTAACCATTTGGTCATCGACAGTGACGTCATCAACAACAATTGCAATAGATGATGCGTCTGGCAGATCGAATTCAGGACGAATATCTACTTCAGCGGTAAAACTGAATTTAGTGCCATCTGCTAACTCAGTTATATCTACTTGTGGGCTGCCTACTGGACGCAAGTCATGCTCTTTTATGGCTTGTGCATAAAACTTAGGAAGTGCGTCATTTACTGCTTCTTCCAATACCTGGCCACGACCAACTCGTTGATCAATAATTGAAGTTGGAACTTTTCCTTTTCTAAATCCAGGAATTGTCACTTGGTTGCTAATTTTTTGATAAGCACTTTTGATCGACGGTTCTAATTCAGTAAATGGGATCTCTATCGAAAGTTTGACCCTCGTTGGTGATAAAACTTCTTTATTGGCCAACACTTGAGACTCCTTCTGATGTTCAAAATTGGTCGGGGCGGGGAGATTCGAA
>DBCL01000014.1:15463-15633 GCA_002293025.1 Actinobacteria bacterium UBA959 | reverse complement strand
CTAGCCACTACGCTACGCCCCGAAATCAAGCCACAAAACAACTTCAAATGCGACTAAGACCGCGTAATCGTAGCCCTGCAACTCTTGGGCCTGTGACGGGGTTCTAGGCAGTAGTTTTGACCTAGTAGATTGCGCACTTACACACCAATGCGGGTGTAGCTCAATGGTAG
>DBCL01000014.1:0-15410 GCA_002293025.1 Actinobacteria bacterium UBA959 | reverse complement strand
CGATTCCCGTCACCCGCTCCAATCCTCTTAACTCAACGGTTTCTTTCAAATTCTGTAATCTGATTGATTCGTCTGGTATGCCGTTCTTCCTGTGAATACGGGGTATTAATGAACGCGGTAGCAATTTCAGCCAATTGAGTTTGATCATGCATGCGAGCACCAATGCCAATTAGGTTGGCATTGTTGTGCTCGCGAGCCAAAGTTGCAGTTTGCACAGACCATGCCAGGGCTGCTCTGGCACCTAGGACTTTATTTGCAGCAATCTGCTCCCCATTACCTGAGCCTCCTAGCACAATTCCAAGACTGCCAGGCTCAGCAACTACAGCAGTTGCCGTATTGATGCAAAACTTTGGATAGTCAGCAGCATCCTCAGAATCAGTTCCATGATCAATTACTTGATGCCCGGCTTTAGTTAAGTAATCAATTAAAAAAGTTTTGGCTAGATAACCTGCGTGATCAGAACCAATATGTATTTTCATCTATTTCCTTAGCTAAAGATTGGGCCAACTGTGCGTGAACGTTTTAACTCAAAGAATCCAGGATATGAAGCGCAAGCAACAACTCCGTCCCAAAGTTTTCCCGCCTCTGCACCTTTTGGTGCAGGCGAGATCACTGGTCCAAAAAATGCTGCTCCAGCAACCGCAATTACTGGAGTGCCAACGTCAGCTCCAACCTGATCCATTCCAAGATGATGACTTTGTTTCACTGCCTCATCCCAAGCAGAATCGGTTGCACAATTTGCCAACTGCTTTGGTAAATTGGTATCAGCCAAAACATCCAAGTTCAGTTGATCTCCCAACTCCTGTTTTTGGAGGTGGATTCGATTTCCAAAAGCGTTGTAAAGATCTAAAACAACCTGCTCGCCATGTTCGGCTCTAGCTGCCTCGATGATTCGCACTGGCCCCCAGCCTTTGATTAGACGCTCTTTATATTCTGGTGACACCTCTTTATTGGAGTTGAGATAAGACAGGCTCATGACGTGCCAGTGAACTTTGACATCTCTTACCTGTTCAACTTCTAGCATCCAGCGAGAAGTCATCCATGCCCACGGGCACATTGGGTCAAACCAAAAGTCGGCTTTCATGGTCGATTTTCCTCCTCGGTCACAAACACTCTAAGGTTAAGGCAGTAAATTTCATTGAAAGGTTTTTTTCAAATGACTCCTGCCAACATTACTCGCACAGATGCAGCTTTGCGTGCCAAGACCATCTCTAATGTGGAGTATCGAATCGAATTGGACCTAGTCGACCACGATTCCCTCACATTTGGCAATCAAACCACCGTTAGCTTTGATGCCACTCCAGGAGCAACTTCTTGGATAGACCTAATTGCGCCAGAGGTTATCCAGATCAACCTAAACGGCCAGGATTTAGCCCTATCTAACTTCAATGGATTTCGAATTGAGTTGCCAAAGCTTGAGGCAAAAAACAAATTAGTCATAATTTCAAACTGCGCATACTCATCAACAGGTGAAGGTTTGCACCGTTTCATTGATCCAGTTGATAACCACCGATATCTATACAGTCAGTTTGAAACTGCCGATGCTAGACGAGCCTTCCCATGCTTTGATCAACCAGATGTAAAAGCCACATATGTATTTGAGATAAAAGCACCAACAAATTGGATTGTGGCTTCAAATACATTACCAACACCTGCCACCAAGTTATCCGAAGATATTGCGTTGTGGCAATTCCCTAAGACTGAAATTATGTCCACTTACATAACAGGAATTATTGGTGGGCCATATCACGTGGAATCTAGTGAATACAAAGGTAACTATGGAGCATATCCACTGAGAGTTTTGTGTCGGCAATCACTTAAAGAATATGTAAATGCAGAATTCATGTTCAAAACTGTAATTCATGGGTTTAAAGTATTCGAACGTGACTTTAAAGTTGGCTATCCGTTTGGAAAATATGATCAGATATTTGTTCCAGAATTTAACTCAGGTGCCATGGAGAATGCAGGTTGTGTCACTTTCCGAGATGAATACATCTGGCGAGGCAAGGTAACTGCATATGAGCATCATTGGTTGTCAAATGTAGTTTTACATGAGTTAGCCCATATGTGGTTTGGAAATTATGTAACTATGGAATGGTGGAATGACCTTTGGCTAAATGAATCCTTTGCTGAATGGGCTGCCTACCATGCCCAACAAGAACAGCCAGGGTTTGAAGATGCCTGGGTAAATTTCTTAACAACCAGAAAATCTTGGGGCTACCGCCAAACTCAACTACCTTCAAGTCATCCAATTGCAACTGAGGTTGCAGATTTAGAGTCTGTTTGGGATAACTTTGATGGCATTTCTTATGCCATGGGTGCATCTGTTTTACGCCAACTCACAGTTGCAGTTGGAATTGAAACTTTTCTCAAAGGGCTAGAGATCTATTTCAACAAACATGCTTGGTCGAATGCTCGATTTGAAGATCTATTGGCTGCTATTGGACAGGCTGCAAATCGAGATTTAAGTGATTGGGCTCAAGATTGGATCAGACAAGCAGGGGTGACTTTGCTTCGCCCAAATATTGAGATTAAAGATGGGGTATTTGAATTTGTTCAAATTGCTCAAGATCCACCAAGCAGTCCAGATCATCTTGACCCAGTGCTTCGCGATCATAAGTTTGCACTTGGCCACTATGAGTTAGTTGATGGTGAATTACGCAGAACTAGACAAGATCTGGTCGAAGTCAAAGGTGCCAGCACAGATATCTCAGTTCTAAAAGGCTTAAAAGTTCCTACTATGTTATTGCTAAATGATGATGACTTAACTTTTGCCAAGATCAGACTTGATGACCAATCTTGGAGCAATGTAGTTGAGCACTTTGCCAGTCTTAAATCTGCGTTAGCAAGAGGTTTAATCTGGGATGCTGCTTGGGATGCAACTAGAGATGCTGAAACATCTGTCACCGACTACATCAAGCTTGCTCTTAATGGAATTGCTTCTGAGCCTGACCCATCAACAATTGCGATTACAGTTAGAAACCTAAAAACAGCTGCCGATCAATATGCCAGCCCTGCTAAACAAGCTATGCATCGCAAAACCATTGCCTCCAAAATGCTAGAGCAAGTAGTTAAGGCAGCTCCTGGCTCAGATCATCAGTTAGCTTTCGTGCGCGGATTGGCGGCATTTGCAGTTAAGGATGCTGGATTAACCGAGATTTCTAATTGGTATGAAAACAAAGATATTCCTGCAGGACTAGCAGTTGATACTGATCTGCGCTGGACTTTGCTTAGCCGCCTAGTTAGAACTGGAGTTGCAGGGCTTGCCGAAATTGAGAAAGAGTTAGAAATTGATAATTCTTCTAAAGGAATAGAAGAGTCAGTTCGCCTAAAGGCTGCAATTCCTACTAAAGAAGCAAAGCAAAAGGCCTGGGATTCAGTAGTTAATCAGTCTGATGCCACCAATGCAATTGTGGAAGCAACTAATTTAGGCTTCAATGATTTTGAAAATTCAAGTTTGAGTGAAGAATTCATTGACCCCTACTTTGAAATGTTGCCAAAATTGTGGAGTAGCGATCGCGGCTATCACGTCTCTCAAGGAATAACAATTTCTTTGTTCCCAATGCCAGCATTGGGAACAAAGCTAGTTACTGCCACAGAAAAATTCTTAACTCAACCAAATCTTGAGACCAGCACTAAGCGATTTGTTAGTGAGCGGCTAGCAGATGTGCAGCGCGCAATGGCTGCTCGAGCAAAAGACAACTGATTGCTATTTCTTAAGCTCTAGTTCTTTTCCTTTGAGTTTTGCTGGTGCATAGATCATTACTGCCAGCACGATCATCAGTGCTAGTGGGATGCCCGCAAATATGAACAGAATCTCACCAAGCCCCATGGTTGTTCCTGGTTGATCGCCATCATCTTGGATCATCTCGGCTGCGGCAGTTGTTTGAAATAGAGCCGCAGCAAATACAGCCAAAGTGGCACTGAGGGTAATTTTCATAGAGTTAAGCATGGGTGGAGGTTACCAAGGAACGACTCCTAGCCCTACTCTTTAGCCAGATAAAAGGGTGAGGAGCCACCAAATGGACGACTTAGTAGCCGAAATTGTGGAGAGCACTCCCCTGCAACTTGCTGTATTAATTGGCTTTGCCTTTTTTCTAGATCTCTTAATTCGACGGATCGTGCGCCGTGCAGTTAAACGCATGATTACTAAAGCGGAAGCCCGCCGAGATGAGAATCAACCTTCTGCCGAAACTACTGCTCAATTAGCTATCTTGCGCAGCAGTGAACGAACAGCGCAGCGAGCACAGGCGATTGGTTCGCTATTCACTGGCGTGACAACGTTACTAATTTGGGTTGGTGCAGTTGTGTTAGCACTTCAAATAATGGGCTTTGACTTATTGCCACTAATTGCATCAGCAGGTTTTATTGGTGCTGCAATTTCATTTGGTGCCCAAAAAACTATTGCAGATGTATTGTCTGGCGTCTCAATTATTTTAGAAGATGAATTTGGCGTTGGTGATTTTGTAGATCTTGGTCCTGCGATTGGAAATGTGATCTCCATCGGACTTCGCACAACCAGATTAAGAGATGCCTCTGGTGTGATTTGGCATGTTAGAAATGGTGAAGTCACACGTGTTGCTAACCGAAGCCAGGGCTGGATGTTGGCAGTGGTTGATGTTCCAGTTGCGGTTAACTCAGATTTATCCAAGGTGCGAGACGCAGTTGAAGCAGTTTCGGCTCGAATCTCGGTTGATACCCAAGTTTCTAATTATCTGCTCGGACGAGTGGCATACGCCGGCGTTGAGTCAATCTCTGCGGAAGCAATCATTGTCCGAATCACTGCAAAAACAGTTCCAGATGGAACTGCATCTGTCACCCGTGCCATTAGAGAAGATATGACTAAATCTTTGGCAAAGCGTGGCATTGTGCTAGCTAGTGCAGCTGTCATGGATAGCAATCCCTCTCCTGCATAACCACTCACTGAATTATCTAATGCTAACTTTGCAATTACAGGCCAAACTAGCGCCATGAGAACACCACTTGCAGTAGATCTTCCAGTACTTAAGAACGAACAAGGCCAACCAGCTCTTTGTTTAGTTACTGGGGCTACTGGTTACATCGGTGGCCGTTTAATCAGAGAACTACTCAACACTGGCTATCGCGTTCGAGTTCTAGCGCGAGGTAAAGAGCGACTAAGTGAACATGAGTGGATTAATTCGGTAGAGGTAATTGATGGAGATGCCAGAGACTCTGCAGTTATTAACAAGGCCCTACAAGGTGTAGACGTTGGCTATTACTTATTACATGCGTTAATGAGCGCTAGCAATTTTGAGGATGAAGAGCAACACACTGCGAAAGTTTTTGCCAACTCTGCCAAAGAAAATCAGTTAAAGCGAATTGTTTATTTGGGTGGATTAGCGCCAGCACATCAAAAACTTTCAGCCCATCTTCAGTCTCGAGTTGATACCGGGAAATTGCTGGCTGAATCAGGTATTCCAACTATTGAGTTAAGGGCTGGGGTTGTAATTGGATCAGGCTCAGCATCTTTTGAGATGCTGCGTTACCTAACTGAGCGATTGCCAGCCATGATTACCCCGAAATGGGTTAATACCAGAATTCAACCCATCGCGGTGCGCGATGTATTGCGATATCTAGTTGGAGCTGCATCCCTCGATAAAGAGATTTCTGGAGCATTTGATATCGGTGGGCCCAATGTCTTTACGTATGTGGAGATGATGCAGGAGTATGCCAAAGCTGCAGGACTTAGAAAACGATTGATCTTGCCAGTTCCAGTCTTAACCCCGAACTTGTCTTCAGGTTGGGTAGGGCTGGTAACGCCTGTTCCAATTACTTTGGCTAGAAGACTTGTTGAAAGCCTAAAAAATGAAGTGGTTTGTAGAGACGATTCAATTAGAAAATTGATTCCAGATCCAAAAGAAGGTTTAACTACTTTTTATCAAGCTGTGGAACTTGCTTTAACTCGCATTAAAGATGCAGATGTATCCACTAGATGGTCAGATGCACTAACTCCTGGAGCGCCAAGTGAGCCACTTCCAACTGATCCAAAGTGGGCAGGTGGCACTTTATATAAGGATGTTAGAGAAGTTAATTCAAGTTTGCCTCCAGAACAACTCTGGAAATTTGTAGAGTCAATCGGTGGGACTCATGGATATTACTCAGCAACATTTGCTTGGGAGCTCCGTGGAGTCATGGACAGATTAGTTGGTGGTGCAGGACTTAGGCGTGGACGAAGAGATCCAGAACATCTACATGTTGGTGAGGCCTTAGATTTTTGGCGAGTTGAAGCCTTGGATCGACCAAACTTATTAAGACTTCGCGCCGAGATGAAACTACCTGGTCTTGCATGGTTGGAATTTAAGTTAGAAAAAACAGAATCAGGCTCTAAGTTGATTCAGCAAGCAACATTTGCACCAAAGGGCTTGTTTGGGCATTTGTATTGGTGGTCAGTTGCACCTTTCCATGGTTTGGTATTTCCAGGGATGGCCAACCACCTAGTTCGTGACGCAGAGCTCCACTACGCCTAATATCAGCCCGTGGCTGAGACGACGATCTATGACTTTGTTGGTGGCGAGGACTTTTTCAGAAAATTTACTGCAAGATTTTATGATCGCGTCAAACTTGATAACGAATTGAAATCACTTTATCCAGAAGAGGATTTAAAGCCAGCTGAAGATCGCTTGTGTTTGTTTTTGATGCAATACTGGGGCGGACCAGATACTTACTCACAGGAACGTGGACATCCAAGGCTTCGAATGAGACATAACCCATATCCGATAAATCACAACATGCGTGAAAAATGGCTAGCCTGTGCGCTGCCTGCGCTAGAAGAATTAGCCCCTGCAGAACCCGCTTACACAATGATGAAAGAGTATTTTGAACAAGCCGCTCTAGGCATGGTTAACACCCACGCAGAATAGTGAACACTGAATGACTGAAGTTTTAGGTAATATCAACTTAAGCGCCCGCGCAAATCGTGATTGGTGGCGAGATGCAGTTGTTTATCAAATTTATGCAAGGTCATTTGCAGATTCAAACAATGATGGTGTCGGCGATATCGAAGGTATTCGCTCCCGACTTTCCTATTTATCTGAGCTTGGCGTAGATGCTATTTGGATCACCCCGTGCTATGACACCCCATGGAATGATGGCGGATACGACGTTGCAAACTATTATGAAATTGCTAAAAATGTTGGAACAACTGAGCAAGTAACCAAGTTGGCTGAAGAGCTCCACCAAAACAATATGAAATTGATTCTAGATTTAGTGCCAAACCACACTTCATCTGAACATGAATGGTTTCAAGCAGCACTCAAGTCTGATCCTGGCTCCAAAGAATGGGATAGGTATCACATTATTAAGGGTAAGAATGATGGAACTGAACCACCAAATGATTGGCGCTCAGTATTTGGTGGAGCTTCCTGGACAAAATTTCCAGGACACCCAGGCTATTGGTACTTGCATATTTTTGATTCCACCCAACCAGATCTAAATTGGGAAAATGCCGAGGTTAAATCTGAGTTTGAGCGGATCTTGAGATTCTGGTTTGATCGTGGCATCGACGGATTTAGAATAGATGTGGCCCACGGCATGATTAAAGATCCTGGCTATCCAGACAATGATGTTTACGTGGCAATGGTTGATGGTGCCTCAAGTGCTGCACCTGCTGAATACCCACAATGGGATCGACCAGGAGTACATGAGATTTATCGTGCTTGGCGCAAAGTTGCAGACGAATACACCCCAGCAAAAGTATTTTGTGCCGAAGCTTGGGTTGGAAGCCCGGAACGGCTAGCTCGCTACATTCGAAAAGATGAACTGCAAACAGCATTTAACTTTAGTTATTACGGTGCTGGTTGGGATGCCACTAAACAACGCAATGCCATAAACGAATCAGTCAACACTGCATCCTCAGTTGGCGCACCAACTACTTGGGTGTTGAGCAATCACGATGTGGTGCGCCACGTATCGAGAATGGCACCAGATTTGAACTCAAATTCACGGACACCAACTAGCCAGAAGTTGCGAACACCAGATCTAGTTGCAGGGGCCAAGATTGCTCGGGCTGCCACTTTATTCATGCTTGGTTTACCTGGTAGCACCTACTTCTATCAAGGTGAAGAACTTGGTCTACCTGAAGTTTTTGATATCCCTAATTCTCACCGCGAAGATCCAGCATTTGCTCGAACTAACGCAGTGGATGGCTATCGAGACGGCTGTCGAGTTCCTATTCCTTGGGATATAGATCCAAAAACTAATTATGGGTTCAGCGATCAGTCAGCTGAGCCAGCATGGTTGCCACAACCTGCTATTTGGGCAGATTACTCGGTTGCTAAACAGATTTCTGATCCAAACTCTTCACTTAAGTTCTATCAAGAAGCACTGAGGCTTCGCCGCGGTTTAAAAAACCTTGGAGATGGCTCGATGACTTGGATTGATCAAAACTCTGACCAGTATTTGGCTTTCACTAGAGATGATCTGGTGATTGCTACCAATACCTCAGCTCAAGCTGTAACAATTGATCTGCCAAGACCAGGCAAGCTATTAATTGCCAGCGCAAGTGGGGTTGAGCTATCTGGAGCAAAGTTGACTTTGCCTAGTGATACTGCAGTTTGGATTTCGCTCTAGCGAACAATTGAAAGAGGCAATCTAGGGCCAGAGTCTCCAGGGCGTGCATACAAAGTTCCACCAGGAGTTTGTAATCTCTTCCAGCCTAAACAATTGCCAGTTGCTAGATGCGCATTTGGATGACTTAAGAACCCCAGCAAATATGCAGCGTGCAGCACTCTCAAAGTTAGGCCACCCCATCCTGGGCGATCCCAGATTTCATTTGCAATTTCTTCGGTCATTCGTCGTGTTGGTTTTGGTCCAACTGCTTCCATCCGCTCTTTAAATTCATTGATGGCAGCTTGCACCTTTGGGATTAAGTCTCCAGCGATTCCCTTATCCCCTGTCTGCCATGGCTCTTCTGGAGGCCGCACACCAACACCAAAAGGTTCAAAATCTGATTGAAGAGGAACTGAAGTGATGTCTTCATCGTTATCAATAGCAGCTATTAAATCTGCAGCACGCATAGTTGAATCCACCATTGGGACTACATAAATTGCAGGCACTAACAAATAGGCAATGACTTTAAATGGTGGCTCAAAATAGATACCTATCGCATCTTCTCTAGAAACGATTCGAACATAAGCTTGTGAATCCCAACGGAACAATCGCCTAAGTAATGCAACCAATCGATCTGCATCTGATCTAGTAAAAGACGCAATTGGTGGCTGACTAGTCACGGGTTAACTTTCGATAGGTAGCGCGATGTGGTCGAGATGCCTCAACTCCTAAGCGCTCAATCTTGTTTTTCTCGTACCCTTCAAAATTACCTTCAAACCAGAACCACTTTGAATCACCTTCATAAGCCAAGATGTGGGTGGCTACTCGATCCAAGAACCAACGATCGTGGCTTACCACCACAGCGCAGCCTGGAAATTCAAGAAGTGCATTTTCAAGGCTACCTAGAGTTTCTACATCCAAGTCGTTAGTTGGCTCATCAAGTAGCAATAAATTGCCACCTAACTTCAAGGTCAAAGCCAAGTTCAACCTGTTGCGCTCACCACCTGAAAGAACACCTGCTGGCTTTTGTTGATCTGGTCCTTTGAATCCAAAAGCTCCAACATATGCTCTCGAAGGCATTTCAACATTTCCAACCTTGATGTAATCCAAGCCATCTGAGACAACTTCCCAAACAGTTTTTTTGGCATCAATGCCTTCGCGACTTTGATCGACATATGCAACTAGAACTGTCTCTCCAACTTTAATGCTGCCACTGTCTGGAGTTTCAAAGCCGGTTAGCATCTTAAATAGGGTGGTCTTACCAACTCCGTTTGGACCAATCACTCCAACAATGCCATTTCGAGGAAGTGAGAAGCTCAATTCATCGATTAAAACTCGATCACCAAAACCTTTGGTTAAGTTCTCAGTCTCAACAACCACTGCACCAAGTCTTGGGCCAGGAGGTATTTGAATTTCTTCAAAGTCTAATTTCTTGAATTTATCAGCTTCAGCAGCCATCTCTTCATACTTAGTCAAGCGGGCCTTGCTCTTAGCCTGTCTAGCTTTAGGTGATGACCTAACCCAGGCCAACTCATCTTCGAGCCGTTTGCGAAGTTTGGTGTCTTTAGCACCTTCGACTTTTAGTCGAGTTTGCTTAGTTTCTAAATAAGTTGAGTAGTTGCCTTCGTATGGATAGCAACGACCGCGGTCAAGTTCCAAAATCCATTCAGCAACATTGTCTAGGAAATACCTATCGTGCGTGATCGCAATAACTGTTCCAGCATATTTCTCTAAGTGTTGCTCGAGCCACAACACTGACTCTGCATCCAAATGGTTTGTTGGCTCATCTAGAAGTAATAGGTCAGGCTTACTTAACAACAAAGCACAAAGTGCCACTCGCCTTTTTTCACCGCCTGATAAGACTGAAACATCAGCATCAGGTGCAGGGCAGCGCAGCGCATCCATTGCTTGTTCTATTTGTGAATCTAAATCCCATGCATTTTTATGATCTAGCAACTCTTGTAGTTTGCCCATTTCAGCCAGCAAAGTGTCGTAATCAGCATCTGGATTAGCAAGTTCGGCACCAATCTCATTGAAGCGATCCAACATAGCTTTGGTTTCTTTCATCCCAACTTCAACGTTTTGCAGGACATTTTTAGATTCATCGAGTTTTGGTTCTTGCTCCAAAATACCAACCGTATAGCCGGCAGTAAGAGTGGCTTCACCATTAGAAACTGTTTCTAACCCAGCCATAATCTTTAATAGCGTGGACTTACCAGATCCATTTGGTCCAACAACACCAATCTTGGCTCCAGGGAGGAACATCAAAGTTACGTTGTCGAGCACAACCTTGTCGCCATGTGCTTTGCGTGCTTTTTGTAAGGTGTAAATGTATTCGGCCATGTGAGAACTCTACCTCAAGCGCTAAGCAGCATTGCTGGAACTGCCTTCCGCTAACCAAGAATCCACTACCGAATCTGATTGCTCATCAACATGTAACTCTTCAGCTGAGATGCTTCGCTTTACCCGAGTGAAACTGCTTGTTCCACGACTTAGGTCGTGGCCCAAACTGACTGCTTCAATTTCTACGCTTGTACCTTGTCTCTCTCCTGAGTCCCATCTTCTCACTTTCAGTTTTCCAGAAACAATTATTGGATCCCCTTTACTAAAACTCTTTGCGACATTTTCAGCAAGTCCACGCCAAGTGATAACCGACATAAACATCGATTCACCATCCACCCAACGCGCTGAGGTTCTATCAAACTTTCGAGGGTTCACTGCAATCCGAAATGTGCAGAGCACATTTCCATTTTCAAAGGTACGCTCTTGCGGGTCTGATACAACATTTCCGGTAACAGTTAGTAAAACGTCATTCATGGTTAGTCTCCTAGTTATGCCCGCACTATTTAGTGCGGGCATAAGGGTGCAGCCATTGGCCAAATAAGGGGAAGCCATCTAAGTTTGGTTGTGGAAGAAGTTTGGGTGGGGACCTAAGGCAGAATACGCTCACCGCTCGTAGCTCAATGGATAGAGCAACCGGTTTCTACCCGGTAGGTTGGGGGTTCGAGTCCCTCCGAGCGGGCCATAAGGTTGGCCCATATGAATAATCAATCCCGAACCAGTGAGCGAATAGTCTGGATCGACTGCGAGATGACCGGTCTAGATCTCACTAAAGATGCACTAGTTGAAGTTGCTTGCATCGTTACCGAAGCCGACTTAACAGAGTTAGATGCTGGCTTCGAAGTAGTTATCAGACCTGCTGACATGAGTTCTGTTGAGAACATGATTGAGGTTGTAAAAAACATGCATGCCGCTTCTGGACTTATTGATGAAATTCCAGATGGGATCAGCTTGGGCCAAGCAGAAGATCAACTTTTGGCTTACATCAAAAAGCACATCCCAGAACCAAGAAAATCTCCACTGGCAGGATCCAGCGTTTATGTTGATCGTGGCTTTCTATCTCGTGATATGCCAAAGGTTGATGCACATATGCACTACCGCTTGTTAGATGTCTCCAGTGTCAAAGAAATTGTTCGTCGCTGGTATCCAAGAGTATTTTTTGGCACTCCTGACAAAGTCGGAAATCACCGAGCACTATCTGATATTCGTGAATCAATTCAGGAACTGAAGTTCTACCGAGATTTGGTATTTCAGCCAGATCCTGGGCCCACAACTGAACGCGTTAAAGCAGTAGCAGACCAGATAAATACTGCTCGCGGGGCTCAAAACGATCTCGGCTAGACTCCGCTGACTAAAGTGGCTGAACATCAAAATTCAGACATTTTCATGGTGGGTGTAGCTCAGCTGGTAGAGCGCCGCGTTGTGGTCGCGGATGCCGCGGGTTCAAGTCCCGTCACTCACCCCAATGCTTCAATTTGCCCCCAGAAATGGAAACTCCAATAAATGGATTCTCGAGAGATTTGGCTTATGCGAACCGAACTTAACTCGCAGCTCACATATTCATTTCCTGATTCCTTTGAGATCTCTAACTTCCAAGTTGGTAAAGACGAAACTGGTTGGCTAACCGCAAATGCATCAGCATTTGCGGAGCATCCAGAGCAAGGCGATATGTCGCTAGAACAACTGCATGAAAATCTCAATTCTTTTTGGTTTGATCCCAAAGACTTCTTATTGATTCGAGAAAGTAACAAAATAATCGGATTTGTCTGGGTCAAGATTCATATTGAAAGACCAGTTCCCGATGCCGAGATATTCATTATCGGTTTAATTAAAGAATTCCAGGGCAAAGGGTTGGGTGGTAGTTTGCTATCGATGGGATTGAACCACATTAGAAAAAAGGGCTTTAATGAAGCCATCATCTACGTGGATGCACCGAATAAACCAGCACTGACTACTTATCAGAAATTTGGGTTTAAGCACATTTCCACTCAGCATGTTTCTATCAAAAAGAAGCTACATCATGAATAATCGGGCCATATGAATCTAGATAATGCTTTATTGGGTTTCTGGTTTTCAGTAATTGCTGCAGGCTCAACCATGCTTGGTTGGGTGATTGTGGCAATAAAGAAAGATCTATCTAAGAAGGTCATCGCCTTAACCTTGTTGTTTGCAGCAATTGCCATGCTGGCAGTTAGTTTCTTTGAGCTGATCCCAGGGTCGATTGATGCTGGCTTAGGAAGTCTTGAAATCTTTATCTGGCTAATTCTTGGGGCTGGTGCTGTTCAAGTTTTGCGGTTTATTGGAGATAAATTCTATGGACCAAAGCATTCACTGCAACAATCTGCAACTTTAGTTGCGATCGCAGTGGCCCTACACAACATTCCAGAAGGTGCTGCTGCAATTGCTACCACAATTGTTGATCTGCAGTCAGGAATTGCAACCACAATTGCGATTGCATTGCATAACATCCCTGAGGGGGTAGCAATTGCGGCAACTGCACTCGCTGCAGCAGGCTCGAGAACTAGGGCATTCGTTTTAGTTTCCATAGCTGCACTTGCGGAAGTGAGTGGTGCTGGGATTGTGCTTTATGAAAGTGCAGCGCTCTCTGAAATTCTGATTGCAAAATTATTAACGCTGGTAGCTGGGATTATGATCACTTTATCGGTTTTAGAACTAATCCCTAATGGGGTAAAGTCTTTAAGATCTTTGCGTGATCTCGATCACTAACTCATTTTTAATGCCCTTTGCTCAGGACTAAATTGCTGTTTAAGTTAGGCTTGCCAACATGAATTTCGTGCTCGTCCCACATGCTGCCCTTGATGGTGAATTATCCAGCTGGATTAATGATGCTGGCACAGTAATTTTCTATCTAGCAGTTTGGGGGCTCGTTTTTGCAGGCACTGGTTTGTTTATAGGAGTCTTCATCCCATTTATTACGGGTGACTCTTTAATCTTTGCCGCAGGGTTAGTGGCTGCTGTTACAGATTCGATAAATATCTACGTATTAGTAATTGGTGTTGGTTTGGCTGCATTTATTGGGGATCAGGTTGGATTTCTTCTTGGTCGGCATTACGGAAGACCATATCTAGAGAAACATGGTGGGGCTCGCATACAGCGTGCCATAACTAGAACCGAAGAGTTCTATCGCAAATATGGATGGTGGTCAGTTGTTATTGCACGTTTTATGCCTTGGGCTCGTGTCTTGATTCCAGCAATTGCAGGCATCGGCAAGATGAACTACTACAAATTCTTATCGGCAAACTTTGTAGGTGCCTTAGCTTGGGGAGTTGGGCTCACCCTCACTGGCTACTTTGCGGCCAGCAATCCAGCAGTTGAGGGTGTGGCTTATCTAATTGCCGCCTTCTTCATCTCAGCTTCAATTATTGCCGGTATTAGAACCTGGGCTAAAGAACGCAAATTCACCAGCCCAAAAGGTGACCAAAAACCTTAATAAGGCATGCTTGGCACCATGCTCTCAACTTTGGCTATTGACTGTGGTGGCGGTGGCATTAAAGCCACCGTGCTAGATGAATCTGGCACCATGCGAGTGCAACCAATCAGAGTTCAAACACCGTACCCATTTAGTACTGAGCTATTTATTGAAACATTGGCTAACTTGGCAGCCCGACTACCCAAGGCTGATCGCTGCACTGTTGGAATTCCGGGCATGATCCGACATGGTGTGGTTGTGACCACCCCTCACTATGTGACAAAAGATGGTCCTCGAAGTTTGGCATTACCAGAACTTATTGAGCAATGGTCTGGCTTTGATGCCCGAACTGCTTTGAGCGAAAAACTTGGTATTCCAGTTAAAGTGATTAACGATGCCGAGATGCACGGTGCCGGAGTTGTAGCGGGATCAGGCTTAGAAGTAGTACTAACTCTAGGAACTGGTCTGGGTTATGCTCTATTTGATGGCGGTGTGCTCTCTCCACATCTTGAACTTTCAGCAGCACCAGTTCGTTTCCAACTAACTTACGACACATATATTGGTGAAATAGAGCGTCGTAAGTTAGGTGATGTGTTTTGGTCTAGACGAGTTCGCAAATTGATTGATGGTTTAAGGCCGGTGTTTGTATGGGATCGCTTGTACTTAGGTGGCGGTAACTCCCGAAAAATTAGACCTGATGTGGTTGAAGTTCTAGGTGATGATGTGGTGATTGTGCCAAACTCAGCTGCCCTAGTTGGTGGTGTTCGAGCTTGGACATTAACAAAGCACACTGACAATTCATAAGTTTGGAGCTTCAATGCAGGATAGAAACTTGTTGACAATCAACAGTGCTGATTCAAAATCTACTCTGAAGATTCTCTCCATTTCTCTGGCAATACTTTTTATGCAATCAACCTTCATTTCTCAAGCAAATGCTGCTCCCGCCAAACAGGGGCAAGTTTGTAAGAAAATCAATCAACAGATAATTTCTTCAGGAAAAACACTTATTTGCAAGAAAAAAGGTGGCAAACTAACCTGGACAGTTAAGAACTTAAAGCCAGTAATTGAGAGT
>DBCL01000004.1:18689-20169 GCA_002293025.1 Actinobacteria bacterium UBA959 | reverse complement strand
TACTGTAATTAGCACAATGCCCCATCAAAAATGGTGGCCTACTGGCAATTCCACTACGATCAACTCATCATGAAAAAGATCCTTGGCTTAACCCGCTACGCCGTAGTCGTACCAGCACTAGCCTCAATTCTTGGGGCCTTGCTGCTAATGGCACAGGGTTCAATATCTATGGTTATGGTGGTTATTGATGCAATTTCAACTGAACCAACACTAAAAGACACCATTGTGGATGTGTTAACCGCTGTCGATGCAATTTTGCTGGGCACAGTACTTCTAGTTATTGGTTATGGCCTCTATGAGCTATTCATTGATGCAGAAATAGATGTGCCACTGTGGCTTAGAGTTAGAGATCTCGATGATCTAAAGTCAAAATTGATAGGTGTAGTTGTAGCAATTATTGCTGTGGTATTTGTAGGTGTATTTGTTGATTCAAATAGGGCTGCAGATGTTATCTCTTATGGGGTTGGTGCTGGAGCACTTCTAGTTGGTCTAGCGGTATTTGCCTTTGCAACTAAGAAAGATGGGCCAAACAATAGGTCTTCAAAGGAAAAGTAATTTTCATTTGCAATTTCTTTCGCATGACTTCAGCCCAAAGCTTGATGGGTGTGTCAACTAAAGGATTTTTTTGTTCATCCCAAGAAATACCCTAATTGTGGGTAGGATTTATTCATGAGCAAACCAATTAGGATGTCTAGGTTACGCACCACTAACCTGCTTGCCGGTCTACTACATCTGTTTCAGATGATTGCAGTCATTGCCCTTAGCAGTGACTTCACCTTGCCAGTTACCGCGACTTATATGTCTGGCCCGCCAGGCACTACTTATGCCGACCCAGTAGTGCTGTTCAACACTCCTTTGGGATTAATGGTTGCTCTATTTTTAGGCCTGTCGGCACTTGCCCATTTCATAGTCGTTAGTCCCAAATTCTTTCCTCGCTATAGCCAGGGGTTAACTCAACAACGAAACTACTTCAGGTGGGTTGAATATTCCATCAGCTCTTCAGTGATGATCGTATTGATAGCTCAGGTAACTGGAATTGCAGATGTGACAGCATTGATATCAATCTTTGGTGTTAATGCATCCATGATTTTGTTTGGCTGGCTCCAAGAGAAGTATGAAAACCCAGGTAATGGTGGCTGGCTGCCATTTATATTTGGTTGTATTACTGGAATTGTGCCTTGGTTAGCACTACTGTTTTATGTGTTTGCAATTGGTGGAGCTAGCGAAGCAAAAGCTCCAGCATTCGTTTATGTGATCGTACTAACCATCTTCTTATTCTTTAACTCATTTGCCCTGGTGCAATGGCTGCAATACAAGAAGGTTGGTAAGTGGAGTGATTACCTTCGAGGCGAAGCCACCTATATCACTTTGTCATTAGTTGCAAAATCTGCACTTGCTTGGCAGATATTCGCTAATACTCTAATTCCTGTTCAGTAACTTAAAATCAACTACTGCTCATTAACTTGAGCAGTAGTTGATT
>DBCL01000004.1:6637-18600 GCA_002293025.1 Actinobacteria bacterium UBA959 | reverse complement strand
GTAGGGCAACCTAAGTCCTTCACGGGCAATGAAGCCACCAAACACAGATCCAATCGGCATCAGTCCCCAAACAATTGTTCGCCTTGCTCCATGAATTCGACCATAAAGCGCTGTTGGAATTAAAGACTGATACAAAGACATCAGCAAGATATTCCATACTGAAATGCTGAAAGCACCTATTAACCCAAACCCCACAAAGAAGTAGATATTTGGAACGACACCTGCCAAAAACATAACAACCGTGGAAATGCTCAAATGAATCGCTAGTGCCAGACCACGCCCAATGCGTCTAGAGATTATTGGGGCCGCAATTGATCCACCCAGTGCACCTATCCCCATGATCGCCAACACAATTCCAAAGTAGGTGGCTGGCACATTCAATTCTTTAAGAATAAATAGAGCGGCAGTCGAACTAGAAAGTGAATAGAAAAAGCCGATTGAAGTGGTAATGACCACAATATTGAATAGTCTCTTATCTTGGTAAAGATAAGAGACTGCAAACTTAATATCTCCAATAAGACCTAGGCGCTCCTTAGGCTCTTCGCCAGCCTTGGTTGCATTAACTTCCTTCTGAAATGGGAACAATGCGATCAAAATTCCAGCAATTAAGAATCCGGTTGTGGAGAAATAGAAAGGAAGTGCAATAGCAATTGCATATAAGAAACCACTAAGTGGTGTGCCAGCAAACTGACCAACAATTACATCAGAAATCTGCAGTCTCGAGTTTCCTCGCTCAAAATTAGACTTATCCAGAATCTGCGGAAGGATGGCTTGACTGGTGGTATCAACTAAAACTTCACAGATTCCAAAGATAAAAACACAAGTCATCAAGATCCATATTGTTAAAAAGTCTTGACTAATTGCAAAGGCTACAAATAAGGCAATACCTGACCTAAGGAAGTTCCCCACTACAAGCGCTCTTCTTCGATCAGAATGATCAACATGAACTCCAATTGGTATTGCAAACAGCAGCCACGGAAGCATGGTCAGCGCACCAAGCATGCCAATCAAAACTGGATCTTCAGTTAAGGTGACAGCCAGCAAAGTTGAGGCCAAACGCAAGACACCATCTACTAAATTAGTAATTAGACTTGCGGACCAAATTCTGGTGAAATCCCTACCCATTGGCAGTTTTGAATTCATCCTGCAAAGTCTAGTACCGGACAAACTTTAGACTTTAGACCTCATACCCGTGAGGTTTAGCAACTTCTGGGAACAGCCTTAGTTGATCCTGATTTTAGCCTATAGATAGCTCCTACTTCTTTCTGTATCCTTTGGGACAAGTAGGTTTTTCAGCTGTAACTTTTTTTACAGTTTTTCCTTTTAAACAGGAGATAGTCTTGAGTTTAACCGAAGGAGTAGATGAAACAAGTCCAAGCACTTTGTCTGGAAAGGTAGGAAGAGCTGACTCTAATTTTACCTTTAGAATTTGAGTAGGTACAGACCCTGAGACAGCCAAACCAGTTGTGGAACTATAGGAGAAATTAAAATCATTATCATTGATGAAAACAACAGTTCTATCATCTATTACGCCGACTCCCTCAATCTTTCCTGGCATAGACGGAATAGTTAATGAGTTGAACACTACTTTTTTCTCCATTAAAGAGATTAGTGCTTCCACTCCTTCAGGTTTCTGCACAGGCCAAGTTTCCAAACTGGGTGTAGTTGTGGCGAGGTCCCATTTACTGTTTAGAATGTTTGCGTTTTCCTTTATTTTAATTGTTGAGAGTAAAAATGTATTATCAGTTCGCTCTTGAACAAGTAATGTGTCTTTGTCCAATGCAACGAGTGCTGACAACTTTAAATCGGTAGCCTTGGTGGATTTCGGATCAACGACTCCTGGTGCCTCGAATGGAAAAATAAATTCACCGGTAAATCTCTTCGTCGCAATGTCAAATCGCAAAATTCGGGTCATCCAACTCGCGTTACCCTCAGTTACAGAAGGGTTTAGGAGTGGGCTCTGCAGTCCAATGAAAAGAGTAGCCTCATCGGGAGTTATGGCAAGTGCCTCGAACCCTCGATTTGCCTTTCGCTTGAGGTACAAGTTTGGAATGGTTTTATTCACGGTGTAACTAGTTGGAGCTCCGGTCCAGCCTTCTGGTACCCACCGCTCTAATAATGTGCCTTTAGAATCTATTAATGCCAAGCTTGGCGCGTATTCGTCTACTATCCAGAAGTTTCCATTAGCTGTCCTTACAAGCCCTTCAACGTCAAGACCGTTAAGGTTGTATAGAGAGCTGCCAGTTACACCCTTAATGTCAGATGGGATCGCGTCATAGCCAAGTATGTTTGGAAGTCCGGTAACGCCTAGACCAGATGCCGTCTTGATCGCAATCTGATCCTTAATAATGACTTTACTGCCCTCAATTTTTATGGACAAAATGAGTGGCGAAAATGTTGGAACCATAAAACCCGTTGCGCCACCACCTGTTGGAAGTGTTGTGTCTATATTTGGCCCACGGTCAGTAACTACCCAATACTCACCCGCTTTAGCTCCAGGGGTCCGATACAAATCAGAACCCATTCCTCCAAGTTGCACTCCATAATCATCAAGCAGAGAACCTGGTATGGCTTTATTTGAAATGTCCTTTAGTGGAGTCTGATCGAATTTTACGGCCTCAACTAAAATTGGACCCGAAGCCCAGGCTGCAGTGGCAAAGGAGACAAGTGCAAGCATCACTGCCAAAAAGAACACTGTTATTTTTCTCATTATTCTCCCAATCTGTCAAAAATCAATTTCCATAATCTTAATCTCTAAGCAAGTTTCCCAAAATCTAATCTAAGAGAATTCTAGTGAACAATTGACGAACAACAGAAGAGTTTGGGGTTAATGGCTAATGGTCAATCGTGGCTAAATTGATGGATAAATGGGGCTCAGAAATTTTATAAAATGAGATGTTGGAATTTGGGTTACGTATCTGTGGCATTTTGCACAATACTATGCTCATGATTGTTGATTCAGCTCTCTACATAAATGGAACGCGCGCAGAGTGTCCATCTGACTTATCAGATCAAGTCGAGGTAGCTAAAGAGCGTGGCGGCTTTGTTTGGATCGGCCTGGCCGAACCGACACAAGAAGAGTTTAATCACGTCGTTGGTGAACTTCACTTTCATCCACTTGCTATCGAAGATGCGATTTCTGCAAAACAACGGCCTAAGATTGAGGATTATGCGGGCTTAACCTTTTTTGTAATCAAAACAGTCTTCTACAATGAAGCTAAATCCGAAATTACAACTGGTGAATTAATGTGCTTCGTAAATAGTCACTTCATTGTGATTGTCAGGCATGGCGAAGGATCTCCACTCAGTACTGTGCGAAGTGATATAGAAGTTAGGCCCGATCATTTGAGCATTGGCCCTTTTGCGGTCCTACACGCTGTCATAGACAGGGTAATTGATGGTTACACCAACATAGCAGCCGAGCTTGAGAATGACGTTATCGACATAGAAACTGCAGTTTTCAGTGGTAACCGAAAGACTTTCAGTCAAGATATTTACTTTCTAAAACGTGAGATCATTGAATACAGACACGCCATTGAGCCACTGCTACTTCCCCTTCAAAAAATTGTTCATGAAACCTTTTCGGCAGCACCAGATTTAATCAAGCCATTTTTTAGAGATACGATCGACCACCTTCAACACGCTTGCGAACATGCCTCTGGAATGGACATGTTATTAACCGCAGTCTTACAGGCGGATCTTGCGCACGTTCAGGTGCGACAAAATGCAGATGTAAGGCGCATCTCTGCTTGGGTGGCATTGGCCGCCGCACCTACGATGATTGCTGGAATTTATGGAATGAATTTTGAGTATATGCCGGAATTAAATTGGCGATACGGTTATTTTGCAGTGCTTGGTGGGTTGGCCTTGGTATCCGGTGTTTTGTTTTACAAATTCAAGAAGTCCCAATGGCTCTAATCTGTAGCAACAATTTATTTTTCAACTAGTTTCATTCATTTAAAGTTAATGTGCCATTAACCACTATTAGCGATCGAAACCATGGTTTGAATTCATACTTAGAAAATCTTCCCCTTGTTTAACTAACAACGATTGAAGGGGAGTTGTGATGCCAAAACAAATTGATATTCCAACTTGTTTTGTATGTCGTTCCAGTGAACTAGAAATCGTGCTTAACAAGGAATTGGGTCCTATGACCCATTGCGGTGAGTGCGGATTTGCTTGGTTGTCCTCTCTAGCGGATGAAGAGATTGAGTCAACATATATACAAACAATCGCTTCTTGAGTAAAACTGAAAATCTCTAGTCATGGTGAAAGTCTTCACCGCGGCCCTTTTTAAAGTTGCTTCTCTTAAAGCGTCGGTTATCCAGGAACTTGCGAACTAATGAGAATTTTGTGAACCTAGGCTTCATTAGACCAGCGATCCTCTCATCTCGAATGCCTTTGCGACCCGCTCAACTGAGACAAGGAAAGCAGCAGTTCTGAGATCGACTGAGTACTTCTTGGAAGTCTTGTGTACTGTATCAAAAGCTTTCTCCATTCTGGTATCGAGTTCCTTGCGGAACTTCTCAATTGGCCAACTGAATTCTTGAATATTTTGGGTCCACTCAAAATATGAACCCATAACCCCACCCGCATTGGCCAAAATGTCTGGCACGATCACCACTCCTTGCGCACGCAACTGAGTGTCGGCCTCAATAGAAATTGGTTGGTTTGCTCCTTCAACTATGTAGCTGGCTTGAATTCGTTTCCAATTATTCTCATTAATTACTCCTCCCAAAGCCGCTGGGATTAAAACGTCGCATTTGAGCTCCAGCACATCTGCAGCCCCAATGCGCTCCTCAGATTGGACATGTTCGAGAGACTTATGCATGAAAATTGACTCTACATCTATTCCCTTTTTGTCGATGATTCCGCCAGAGACATCTGACAAGGCAATTACTTTCATACCTAATTCTTGACAGACTAATGCCGCATAACGACCAACATTTCCAAACCCTTGAATTACTACAGTCGCTCCCTTTACCTTCACGTCATCCTTTTCCAAGGTTGCAGCTGCAATTTGAGCAACTCCTCGGCCCGTTGCTTCCTCTCTACCTGGGGCACCAAATAGCTCGACAGGTTTCCCAGTAACGCAGGCTGGTTGAAACCCTTCCAGTCGATGATATTCATCCATTAACCAAGCCATAGTTCGAGCGTCGGTGCCCAAATCTGGGGCTGGGATATCTCGATGGTGTCCAAGTACGTGAACTAACGATCTAGTCCAGCGTCGAATGATTTCTTCTTTTTCAATCAAACTTAATTTTGAAGCATCAACTGCTACACCACCCTTAGCTCCACCAAATGGTACGTCGATAAGTGCCGTCTTCCAGGTCATTAAGGAAGCAAGTGCTCTAACTTCATCAAGATCTACATCTTGATGGAAGCGAATGCCACCTTTCCGCGGCCCTCTTGCGCTGGAGTGTTGCACCCGATATCCAGTTAGAACTTCCACATCATCTCCCTTGCGAAGTGGAATTGAGATAACAACCTCTCGCTCACAACTACTAAGTGCCTGGATAACTCCAGGCTTGAGATTTAACAAGTGTCCTGCCTGTTGAACTTTTTCATTTACTTCAGCAAAGGCTGATTTCTGTAGTAGATTCATAAATAAACTATGCCTGCTATTTAGTCATTGAACATATTCAATTAGGTTTATTCTTTATGAACTTAACATTAACGACAGAACACATCCACAGATTGTGCACAAACTGTTACTTTAGAGACTACTCATAAGGAATCTCGGTTTATCTGTTGAGCAAGTCCTGCATTTGGTTTATCTCTGCTTGCTGAGTTCTCACTATTTCTTTACCTAATTTGGCTGCTTCCGCATTATCTGAATCAATCACCATTTGTGCCATCTCGATGGCTCCTTCATGGTGCTTGATCATGCCTTCCAAAAATAACCGATCAAAATCACTGCCAGTGGCTTTAGTGAGTTCTTCCATTTCAGAATCACTTAACATTCCACCCATTGCGTGACCAGCATGATCAGAGCCACTAGCTCCCCATGATTTCATCTGCTCGATTTCTGGCCCTTGAGCTGATTTGATCTGTTCGGCAAGTTGCAATACTTCAGAATCCTTAGAGATTGCCAATGCTAGGTTTGACATCTCGATTGCTTGTTCATGATGTGGAATCATCATTTGAGCAAACATCTGATCATTGGCACTAAATTCACTTTGAGATTGACTATCCGACGAGCAGGCGCTCAGAGCTAAAATTGCAGCTAGGCCAAAGATTACCGGCTTGATCAGATTCTTTTTCACCTCTAAAGAATACAAAAGTATCTTATTTTCGCATTCGCAGACCATTTTTCTCCACGCACGCTAGACTCAAATCAGTGAAATAATTTCATGCCGCATTGCGGCTTGAGTAACCCTAGTCAATTGAAAGGCTAACAAATGAACGAGAAAGCATTAATTCGACAATGGAATCAGCTTCGGTCCCACATCATTCAAGCTCAGATAGCACCAACCTTGGTACTAATAGCAGTTTTTGTATCAGCAAGTTTTGATCTTTTCTTGGATGCAACTGATGCGACTAAATATCTCGTAATTGGGGTAATCGCTGCATCAGGCATATTGGCAACAGTAAATCAGTTCGCGGCCGTACGTGAAGCAGATGCAATCTTGAAGGATCTTAAGAAAATTTCTGATCCATCAGCTTTGGCAAAGCGCATCTCAAGATCTGGTCAGATGTTGAGTGCCTCTGCTGCCCTTATTGTGGTCTTAGATCTCGCAATTTTTGGTTTAGTAATTTGGGCAGTGTTGGGTTAACCCGTTGGAAATTGGATTTGTTATTTTCCTGATCTATTCCTTAGCAGTACTCCTGCTGATTAGGCGCTATGAAGGTCCACAATCAAAGCGCAACAAATTAACAGGGCGTGGGAACGACTTTGAATAGAACTAGTTAGTTCTAAGTTTGTGAGCTAGGCCTTAACCGTGAGTTGGGAAACCTAAGTTAATTCCACCATGGCTTGGGTCTAGCCACCTTGATGTAACAACTTTTCCTCTAGTGAAGAAGTGAATTCCCTCCATGCCGTGGGCATGAGTGTCACCAAACAATGAGTTCTTCCAGCCACCAAATGAGTAGTACGCCATTGGAACTGGAATTGGCACGTTAATACCAACCATTCCAACTTCAACCTCATTTTGGAATCTACGACCAGCACCACCATCGTTAGTAAATATGGCAGTTCCATTTCCGTAAGGATGGTCATTGATTAATTTCAAACCTTCGTCATAAGACTTAACTCGAACAACTGACAAAACTGGACCAAAGATCTCTTCGGTGTAGATAGTCATATCGGTTTTAACATCGTCAAACAAAGTAGGGCCTAAGAAATAGCCGGAACCAGTTGAATCTGCCACTACATCTCGGCCATCGACAACCAATTTAGCCCCAGCTGCTACACCTGCATCAATATAAGACTTAACTTTGTCGCGATGCTGGCTAGTAATTAGTGGTCCCATGTCAGAACCTTTAGAGCCATCTCCTGTTTTAATACTTTGCATACGGGTGACAATTCGCTTAATTAGCTCATCGGCAACCGGCTCTACTGCCACTATCACCGAGATCGCCATACAGCGCTCTCCGGCGGAACCAAAACCTGCATTAACTGCTGCATCAGCAGTTAAATCTAAGTCAGCGTCAGGCAGCACCAACATATGGTTTTTAGCGCCACCTAAGGCCTGCACTCTCTTACCATTTGTTGTTCCAGTTTGATAGATGTACTTAGCAATAGGAGTTGATCCCACAAAAGACACAGACTTGATATCTGGGTGCGTCAAGATTCGATCCACTGCTTCCTTATCGCCATGAACTACGTTAAAAACGCCATCAGGTAGCCCGGCTTCTTTCCACATCTGAGCGATCAAATTCTGAGCCGATGGATCTTTCTCACTTGGCTTAATGATTACCGCATTCCCAGCAGCGATCGCAATTGGGAAGAACCACATTGGCACCATTGCTGGAAAGTTAAACGGAGAGATAATGCCAACCACGCCAAGTGGTTGGCGGATTGAATAAACATCAACTCCTGTTGATACTGACTCAGAAAAACCACCCTTTAGTAGATGCGGGATGCCACAAGCAAACTCAACTACTTCTTGGCCACGGGTTACCTCACCAAGCGCATCAGATAAAACTTTTCCATGCTCTGCGGTGATGATGGCTGCTAATTCAGACTTACGATTATTTAGTATCTCTCTAAACTTAAATATAACTTCGATGCGCTTGGTGAGTGAAGTTGCGGCCCAAGCTTTACCTGCAGTCTTAGCAATAGCAACTGCCTCATCCATTACTTTGGTAGATGCAAAATCAACCTTGCCACTTAGGTCACCAGTTGCTGGGTTAAAAACATCACCAGTTCGTTCGGCTGCTGCTTGATATGGGGCACCATTAATCCAATGTGGAATTCGAGTAGTCATTTTTAAAATATTCTCCGTTATCTAGTACCTAAATCCTAGACCCCATCCACCTTTACTGGATTCCCAGTTCGAACTGATTCTTTAGCAGCTAGACCCAAAATGACCGGGGCTTTGCCATCCAAACCAGAAACTGGAGATGGGCCACCATTTAAGACATATTCCACAAAGGCAGCCCATTCGTTGATATATGAGGCGGTGTAGCGTTCTAGGAAGAAATAAGGCAGGTTCTGGTCTTGAACTTTCGTCTCACTAAACACTGATCCATTATGAGATCTTGGGTTATCTGAAATAGCCATTCCAGCTGAGCCAAATACCTCAACTCTTTGGTCGTATCCATAAACGGCCTGCCGGGAGTTATCAATAACTGTCATCGCACCATTTAGGTGCTTCAAAGTGACAACTGCTGTATCAATATCTCCAGCCTCACCAATTCGAGGATCTACTAGAACTGCTCCCATTGCAAATACTTCAACGACTGGAGAACCCACCACATATCTAGCCATATCAAAATCATGAATTGTCATATCCATAAAAATCCCACCAGAAACTTTGATGTATTCAATAGGAGGTGGGGCTGGGTCCCGGCTGGTAATTCGAGCTAAGTGCACCTCTCCAATCGCCTTAGATTGAACTGCGTCACGCACAGATTTATGGCCTGGATCAAACCTTCGATTAAAACCAACCATGAATGGCACATTGGCCGCATCAACCGCTCTTAAACTCTGATCTACTTTTTCAACATCTAGGCTTAATGGTTTTTCACAAAATATGGCTTTACCAGCTTTAGCCGCTTTCTCAATTAACTCAACATGGGTATCAGTACTGGTGCAAATTGCAATGGCATCAATGTTTGAAGCACTAAAAAGCTGATCAACAGTTGCATGCTCAACTTGAAGTTGACCCGCAATAGATTTAGCGGCATCTTCATTGATATCAGCAACCGCCACTAGTTGGGCATTAGCTGTTTGTCGGGCAATGATCTCAGCGTGCATTTTGCCAATTCGACCAACACCTGCAACTGCAATTTTTAGCATGGAGCTATTCCTGTTCTATTATTGATGGTGATCTAAGAGCCCTTTGACCTTATTCGCCGCGGGCTGCTTTTAATTCATGACTCAAGGCCTCTAACTCTGCCCCTCCAGCCATCGCCTTCACTAACTCCTCGCGGCTAACATTTGCTCGATCATAAGTTGCCATCAACTTACCTCTATTAAGCAAATAGAACTTATCTCCAACTAGATGTGCGTGATGTGGATTGTGAGTAATGAATACAACTGCAATGCCACGTTCTTTAGCAGCCAACACATACTTTAAAACCACACCAGACTGCTTTACGCCTAGTGCTGAAGTTGGCTCATCCAAGATCAATACCTTGGCACCAAAATGCACAGCGCGAGCAATTGCAACTGCTTGACGCTCACCACCAGATAATGTGCCAACAGGTTGTTCGGTATCGCGGATATCAATTCCCATAGCAAGCAATTGCTCGCGGGTTATCTGCTTACTCTTCTTAACATCTAGCACTCGAAATGGGCCAAAACCTTTAGTTGGCTCACTTCCTAAGAAGAAGTTACGCCAAATACTCATAAGTGGCACTGTTGCTAAATCTTGGTAGACGGTCGCAATTCCATTGGAGAGCGCTTCTCTTGGTGAACCAAATTCCTTAGGTTCACCAGATACAAAATAATCACCATTTGTTGGTGAATAAACACCGGACAAGATCTTGATCAATGTGGATTTACCAGCACCGTTATCCCCTAAAACACAAGTTACGGAGCCTGCTTCAACTGACATGCTCACTTCTCTTAAAGAGATAACACTTCCAAACTTCTTGGATACACCTTTAAGTTCTAGTACTGGCGTGGAAGTCATTTCTTGGCTCCTGTGGCTCTCTTGCTAATTACTGAGTTCACCATTACAGCTGCAAACAAGATCAAGCCTAGGAACAACCAGGTCCAGTCTGTGTTCCATCCAGCATAAGCAATACCAATGAATGCCATTCCAATAATTGCGGCACCAATACTTGCTCCAATGGCTGAACCAAATCCACCAGTGAGCAAACAGCCACCCACAACTGCTGCAATGATGAAGGTGAACTCTTGGCCTACTCCTTGACCTGCTTGCATCGAGCGCAAGCGCAGCAAGGTCATGATGCCAACCAGCGCTGAAGCTGCTGAAGTAGTCATAAACAAAGTTATCTTGGTGAACTTAACTGGCACACCAGTATTTCGAGCAGCGTTCTTATCGCCACCTACTGCATAGATCCAGTTTCCATACTTAGTTCTAGTTAGTACCCAAGTTGCAAACAAAGTGAAAAAGATCCACCAAATAACTGAAATTCTAAATCCATAAGGCTGCCAAAAATCTGTTGCCAGAATTTTGGCAGCAGATTCATAGCCTTCGCCCACATCAATCCCGGCCACACGAACTGTGTCAGTTAATGCTTTAGTCACACCTAAGTTAATGCCTCGAAGCGCAAAGAATGTTGCCAAAGTTACGATAAACGAGGGCAGCCCAGTTGTTACCACTAACCAACCATTCATGGCTCCAACAGCCAATGCAGCCACCATCGTGATTGCGATAGATGGCCAAATACCAAAGCCCCACTCTGTAATTAGTAAGCCCATGAACAAACCACTGGTGCCAATCATCACACCAGCAGACAAATCAAATTCGCCAGCAATCATTAAGAGTGCAACGGCAATAGAAACAATTCCAATTGTGGAAGCTACATCAGTCCAGCGAGCCAAACCGTTCATGCCAGCAAATTTGCCAGTGGTATCAAAGCCCGCGAATCCAAAGAAGATAACTAAGGCCCCTACTAAGGCACCGATTTCTGGTCTACGACCAAGTTTGGTTAAAAAGCCAACTCGTTGGACGCGTTCATCAGTTGTAGTCATTTAACCGCCATCAGTTAGTCGTGTAGGGAGATTACTTCTAGTTCTCAAGAAAAGCGAATGGTGGGGCGTGAAACGCCCCACCATTCAACTTACCAACAAACTAGCGAGTACCTGCAGTTGCTAGTTCTTGAACAGTGGCAGCATTTTCTTGGGTTACGAAGCCTGGGCCGGTGTAGATTGGCTGGCCTCCACCTAGTTCATGTGCATTGATCAAACGTAGGTACAGCAGAACTACTGACATGTAGCCCTGTGCATACTGTTGCTGGTCAATTGCAAATGAAATTCGTCCATCAACAATTGCCTGAACTGCGTCACCTGACATGTCAACAGTTCCGATCATGATGCTACGTCCTGAAGCTTCTGCTGCAGGAAGAGCTGAGTTGTAAGCAATATCAGCGTTCAATGCGAACACTGCGTCAATGCTTGGATCTGCATCTAGCTTGGCCTGAATTTCTGCCTGGCTTTGTGCAAGATCAGCAAGACCAGCTGAAAGCTGTAGGTTCTCTACATTTCCAAATGTGTCTTTAGCACCATCGCAACGCTGTTGCAAACCAATGTTGTTTTGCTCTTGGATTGGGCAAAGAACTTTCTTCATACCTGCAGCCTTGAAGCGCAAACCGGCTTCTTGTCCTGC
>DBCL01000004.1:6181-6528 GCA_002293025.1 Actinobacteria bacterium UBA959 | reverse complement strand
GCAAGAGCTCCCTTGATTGCATCTGGGTTTGGTGCTGAAACTGCAATTGCAGCACAACCACCGGTTACACCAGCTTCAATTAGCTGAGCTTGTGCTTGTGCGTCGTTGTTTGACTCTTGGTAATCAAAAGTCACACCTAGATCGTCGCCAGCTTTAACTGCTCCAGCTTTTGCTACAGACCAGAAGCCTCCACCATCACCGTGTGTGACCATACAAATCTTTAGATCTGCATTATCGCCACCAGCAGCAGGAGCGTCCGTTGCTGCTTCATCTGATGATGAACATGCAGCTAGTACTAGTGCTGCAGCTGCAAGAGCTACAACCAAGTTACGGCTTACCTTCATTAA
>DBCL01000004.1:964-6051 GCA_002293025.1 Actinobacteria bacterium UBA959 | reverse complement strand
ACAGCAGATTTGTGACCAAATTGTTACCGGCTGGTTAGTGGCTTATGCCAACTGCTTTTTTAGTCGCCCAAGCCTGTTCGCAAGCGATTGCAACCCTCAGAGCTTCCCTGGCGGAACTTGGCGGGCAAGGATTAGGAATCTGTCCCGCAACAAGGCTCAAGAATGCCTGAGTTTCAGACTGAAATGCTGATCTAAATCTATCCACAAATCCAAAATATGGATTCTGGTTAACTCCTATCTCTTGTTCGATTACATTAATTGGCGTTCGCGAATTAACCCCCACCGCTATTGAATCCTTTGACCCAAAAATCTCCATATGCACATCGTGACCTAGCGGATTATGTCTACTCCCTGAGATGCTGACTTGGGTTCCATCTTTAGTAACCAGATGAATCAAGGAGGCATCCGCATCCTCATAAACTGAATACTGCTCATACACGCGAACGGCTTTCGTGGCATAAACAGTCTCTATTTCGCTATTTGTAATCCATCGAACTAAATCAAAATCATGCACATGTAAATCTCTAAATATGCCACCACTACCAGCTAGAAATTCAACAGCGGATGGTTGATGATCATGTGCAAACATGTGCATCTGATATAAAACTCCAAGTTGTCCAGAATTAGCTAGTTGCTGAGCCTTTGCAATACCTGCATCAAACCTTCGTTGAAAACCAATCTGAATCTCAGTTTTATTCTTAACTGCTAAGTCAATAATTTGATCAGTCTCTTCCACGGTCAGCGCAATTGGCTTCTCGCACAAGATTGGCTTTCCTTTCTCAATCAAGCGAGTAAGCCAATGGGCATGAGCATCAGTTGCGGTGGCAACTACATAGCCATCGAAGTCTTGATCAAACAACTGATCCAACGGCATGGCCTTAGCCTCAAACTTTGAGGCTAAGGCAGTTCCAGTATCAAGACTTCGATTAAAGATAACTAGTTCGTCCACCCCAGGGCGCAGATCTTCAGATCTGATAGACCCCATTCGGCCAGCACCTACCACTGCAATTCTCATTCTGGCTCGACTTTCAATTTGAATATGGGCTTATAGTCTGACATGAAAGTAGCCATAATTCTTTACTAGCAAATTTGAGGGAGCACTAGATGAGTGACTTTATTTCCAGGGTGGCATCTGCGCCTATTTCTTGGGGTATCTGTGAAGTTCCAGGCTGGGGTGCCATGCTCCCAACTGATCGAGTTTTAGCAGAGATGTCAGGTTTAGGACTTTGTGCAACCGAGATTGGTGCCCCAGGTTTCTTGCCAGATCAGCCTGAAAAACTAAAAGACCAACTAGGTGAATTTGGGATGTCATTAATTGGTGGTTTCACCCCAGTAGTACTGCATGACAAGAATCAAAAGCAAGCAACTATTGATTGGGCTACTAAAACTGCAGATCTATTTCAAAAAGCAGGAGCAACTCACTTTGTCTCATCACCAGTAGTTGACTGGGACTGGTCTATTCCAACTGCATTGTCTGCAGAAGAGTTTGGGCACATGATGGAAATGTTTGGAGTAGTTGACGATATCTGTGCTGCGCGTGGCTTAACCCAAGTATTACACCCACACCTACAAACAGTTGTTGAAACAGATGCTGATGTGAAGCGGGTTTTTGATAACTGCGATGTGAAGTGGTGCTTAGACACAGGCCACATGACAATTGGTGGCGTTGATACCGTCAAATTCGCTAAAGAATCCGCAGATCGAGTGGGGCATGTGCACCTAAAAGATGTAAACATGCAAATTGCACCTGAAGTATTAGCACGTCAGACCTCCATCATGAATGGTGTGCAAAAGGGACTCTTCACGCCACTTGGTCAAGGTGATGTGCCAATCGCTCAAATAATTGTTGCTCTAGAAAACGCTGGCTATAACGGCTGGTATGTAATTGAACAAGACACCGCAATCACTGGTGCTGTTCCAGCTAATGGCCAAGGACCTGTTGAATCAGTATCACAATCAATTAACTACCTCAAAGATGTAGTAGTTCCAATGTTGGCTAAGGCCTAATTGCCAATGTCACAGCCCCTTGATCTAATTACTGTTGGTCGAGTTAGCGTTGATTTATATGCTGAACAGTTAAATGCTTCCTTTGCTCAACCACAAACGTTTAAAAAATCAATTGGTGGCTCCCCTACTAACGTGGCAGTTGCTGCAGCCAAATTGGGTCATAAATCTGCCGTAATTACCAAAGTTGGCGGTGACCCATTAGGTGGTTATGTTGTTGAGAAACTAAAAGAACTCGGGGTCGATACCAGTTTGGTCGGAACCGACCAAACTGGTATGACGCCTGTTGTATTAGCAGCTCTTGATCCACCAGAAGACCCACAAATTATTTTTTATCGTGGCCCAAATGCCCCAGACACCACCTTGATATCAACAGACTTAGATGCAGAGCAGTTAGCATCAACCAAAATACTTTGGATGAGTGCCTGCGCTTTATCTACTGGCTCAACTGCAACATCAGCCTTTGCTTGGCTAACAGCTAGAAACCGAAAAGCAGAAGTTATCTTGGATCTGGATTACCGCCCATCTTTTTGGAAAGACCAAGCAACTGCAGGGGAAGCTGCTCGCAAAGCTATTGCCTTATCAACAGTAGTAGTTGGCAACAAGATTGAATGTGAAACTGCAATTGGGATCTCCAATCCACAAGCAGCAGCCGATGAACTACTAAACCTTGGTGTCAGATTGGCTATTGTGAAAATGGGTGGTGAAGGAGTGCTGCTAGCCACTAAAGATTCTCGAGTAATAGTGCCACCGCTTAAAATTGATGTGGTTTGTGGTTTAGGTGCCGGTGATGCTTTTGGTGGAGCCCTGGTGCATGGGCTGCTCACAGGAATGAGCTTGAGTGAGATTGGTGCCTTTGCAAATGGTGCTGGTGCTTATGTGGCTGCCAAATTGATGTGCGCTGATGCCATGCCAGACCTAACCCTGTTAAATAGTTTCCTAGAAACCACTAAGGACAAATAAATATGAGCCTGCCTATTTCTAAGTATCACGCTCTGCAAGACATTCGGGTTCAAGAACCAAAGGCGTTGCAGCGAGCACTGAAAAAGCGCGCTCGCCGCAGTATTCCTGGCAAAGATGGTCACCTAATGCTGCTAGCAGCTGATCACACCGCACGCGGCATGCTCGCTGTTGGCTCTGACAAGTTAGCAATTGCAGATCGCTACACATTATTAGACAAACTAGTTAGAGGTTTAGCAGTTGAAGGTGTTGATGGCGTGATGGCTAGTGCTGACATCTTGGAAGAGCTGGCCTGGCTTGGTGCTCTAGAAGAAAAGATTGCAATTGGCACCATGAACCGAGGCGGTGTAATTGGAGCTTCTTGGGAATTGGACGATCGACTAACCGCTTACGACGCTCACCACATAGCTGAGATGGGATTAGATGGTGGCAAAACATTGCTTCGCATTGAAGACACTGACCCAGGGGTTGCTAGAACATTAGAGATGGTGGCAACTCTCACCACTCAACTATCTGATCAAGGCTTAATGTCCATGATTGAGCCGCTGCCATATCTCAAAAACGCTGAGGGTCGAGCAGTGCTCGACCCATCTGAAGAGAGATTAATCAAGGTTGTAGCAATTGCTTCTGGTTTAGGTTCGTCTTCAGCGCACACTTGGCTCAAGATTCCAGCATCTGCCAACCCAGAAAAAGTTGCAGCTACCACCACCTGTCCTATCTTGTTGTTAGGTGGCGACCCAGGAAGTAATTGGGCACAAGTATTTGCTAACTGGGAGCGAGCCCTTAAAGTTTCAAATATTCGAGGACTTGTTCCAGGTAGAGCCTTGCTCTATGGCACCGAACTAGATGTTGAACAAGCCGTTACTAAGGCTGCTCAATTAGTTAGAAATGCTAAAAAATGAGTTGGTTCTACCCTGCAGGCAGCCTTAAAACTGAGACCACCAAAACAACGATCACACCTAAAACTGCCAACTGGGAGTTTTGTGGCCTAGATGTTTTTAGTTTTGATCAAAGTAAATCTTTTGAAGTAGAGCTAAACCACAAAGAGGGCGTGCTGTTATCTCTTTCCGCTCAAAACTTCAAAGTCAAAGTTGATGGTGTGGAATTCACCCTCAAAGGCAGAGCCGGTGTTTTTACTCAAGTGTCAGATTGGATCTATCTGCCAGTTAACTCAAAGATTGAGTTAACTGGATCAACTGGTGAAGTGGCACTGTGCCTCGCCAAAGCCAGCAAGGTTCTGCCTGTTCAATACATTAAGGCTGAAGATGTCGCAGTTGAGGTCAGGGGCTCAGGCAGAGCAACTAGACAAGTAACTAACTATGCAACCCCTGGTCAATTTGATGAAGCAGACAAAATAATTGTTTGTGAAGTGCTAACCCCTGGTGGAAACTTGTCATCTTGGCCACCACATCGCCATGATGGCCGTGAGAACTGCCTCACTATGAACGAAGAGATCTATTACTTTCGAATTGGCAAAGGCGATAGCCCTCATGGCGATGTTGAAGGTGCTGGTGCTTTTCATGTTTACACAGTTGATGGTGTTGTTGATGAAACAGTCACCGTTAGAGATGAAGATGTTTATCTAGTTCCAGAGGGTTATCACGGGCCATCCACCGCCTACCCTGAATACCCAATGTATTTCTTGAATGTTATGGCTGGACCTGCCGAAGATAGAGTTATGAGTTTTTGTGATGACCCAAAACATCACTGGATTAGACAATCATGGGAGACTCAAACCCAAGACCCAAGATGCCCAATGACCTCAGCAACTGGAAGAGTGAACAAATGAGAAAACCAATCAGAATCGCAGTATTGGGCCTTGGCTGGATGGGGCAAGCACACTCTAGAAGTGCCGCTCGAATCCCAGCCTTGTTCCCCGATCGTAAGTTTGATCCGATTTTGACAGTCTGTGCTGACACTGATCCCAACAGGCAAAAGCAAGCAGTTGAAGGATTTGGTTTTGCACGTGCTACTGGCAATTGGGAAGAAGCAGCCACTGCAGCTGATGTTGATGCAGTTTGGGTAACAGCCCCAAACATGATGCATCTGCCCATGATTGAAGCTGCGACCAAAGCTGGCAAAGCAGTATTTAGTGAAAAGCCAATTGGTGGCAAACCAGAACA
>DBCL01000004.1:0-850 GCA_002293025.1 Actinobacteria bacterium UBA959 | reverse complement strand
TGATCCAATCAGGTGAGTTAGGTGAGATCACCCACTACCGCGGCAGATTCTTAAGCATGTATGGCAGTGATGAATTAGGTCTATTAACTTGGCGGTTCATGCTCGATGACGCAGGCTATGGCGTTTCCAGTGACATATTGAGCCATTCAGTATCAATGGCTCAATATCTTGTTGGTGACATCACCGAAGTCATTGGCATGAAAAACACCACAATTAAAGAACGTCCATTGCCAACCGGCAATGCAGGCCACTACTCCAGAGGTAAAGCCTCTGATCCAAAAGGTAAAGTTGAAAATGAAGACTTTGCCTCAATGCTTTGCCAGTTTGCTAATGGTGCAACTGGCACCTTTGAAGTTTCTCGAACAGTTGTTGGGCCAGAATCTCAAAATGCATTTGAAATATATGGCACCAAAGGCTCCTTAATGTGGAATCTAGAGAAGATGAATGAGCTCCAGTATTACAAGTTAGAAGATTCACTAAATACTGGCTATACCACTATTTATGGTGGAGACAGATTCCCATTCCATGGAGCCTTTGTGCCAGGACAAGCAAACTCAATTGGTTTTGAAGATCTAGTAACAATTGAAGATTATGCCTTTATGCAGTCATTAGCCTCTGATACTGAGTTTGCCCCTAGTTTTAAAGAGGCAGTAGATGTTGTTAGTGTGCAACAAGCCCTGATCAACTCTTGGAGTTCAAGAAAGTGGGAGCAGGTAGTAGATCTAAAGCAAAAGTAAGGGTTCTATGGGGGCTTCTGATAGGTTTCAGCCTTCGCACCGCTAGCTCAACTGGCAGAGCAGCTGACTCTTAATCAGCGGGTTATAGGTTCAAGTCCTATGCGGTGCACCAA
>DBCL01000002.1:130206-130377 GCA_002293025.1 Actinobacteria bacterium UBA959 | reverse complement strand
GAGCGCGGTATCGTCAAGGTCAACGAAGAAATCGAAATCGTTGGTATTCGTGAGAAGTCAGAGAAGTCAGTTGTAACCGGTGTAGAAATGTTCCGTAAATTGCTAGACGAAGGTCAAGCAGGCGAGAACGTTGGAGTTCTACTTCGTGGAACTAAGCGTGAAGATGTTGAG
>DBCL01000002.1:126141-130084 GCA_002293025.1 Actinobacteria bacterium UBA959 | reverse complement strand
CCGTCCACAGTTCTACTTCCGCACCACGGACGTAACTGGTGTAGTTCATCTTCCGTCAGGAAAAGAAATGGTTATGCCAGGAGACAACACTGACATGAGCGTTGAGCTAATTCAGCCAATCGCCATGGAAGAGGGTCTTCGCTTCGCAATCCGTGAAGGTGGACGCACCGTAGGTGCAGGTCGAGTCACAAAGATTCTGAAGTAACAAAGATATTGTGCCAAGGCGCAGTTAATAGCTGCGCCTTGGACCACTAAGTAAGAACGAAACCGAAACACGAAGGAAGGCACCAAGCAAATGGCCGGACAAAAGATCCGCATCAGGCTTAAAGCCTATGACCATGAGGTCATTGATAGCTCTGCAAAAAAGATTGTGGAGACAGTGACGCGTACTGGTGCAAAGGTTGCAGGACCTGTGCCACTACCTACTGAGAAGAACATCTTTTGTGTTATTCGTTCTCCACACAAATACAAGGACAGTCGCGAGCACTTTGAAATGCGTACGCACAAGCGCTTAATCGACATTCTTGACCCAACCCCAAAGACTGTTGACTCACTGATGAGACTCGATCTCCCAGCTGGCGTTGACATCGAGATCAAGCTGTAGTTAGCAAGAGAGACAGAAGATCATGAAAAAGACAGTCAAAGGCGTACTAGGCGAGAAGCTTGGTATGACTCAAGTTTGGGATGAGAACAACCAAGTTGTTCCAGTAACCGTAATTCGTGCTGCAAACAATGTGGTTACTTCAGTAAGAACTCCAGATACAGATGGCTACTCAGCCGTTCAAATTGCGTTTGGAGAATTAGAGCCACGCAAGGCCACTAAGCCAATGCTTGGACATTTCGCGAAGGCCGGTGTTACGCCAAAGCGACACATTGCGGAACTTCGCACAAACGATGCTGCCGATTACCAATTAGGTCAAACACTTGGACCAGATGTTTTCACCCCAGGTCAATATGTGGATGTCACCGGAACTATTAAAGGTAAAGGTTTTGCTGGAACTATGAAGCGTCACGGATTTAGTGGATTGCGCGCATCTCACGGTGTGCAGGCAAAGCACCGTTCACCTGGATCGATCGGTGGCTGTTCCACACCAGGCAGAACTTTCCGCGGAATGCGTATGTCAGGTCATATGGGAACAACCCGAACCACGACACCTTTGCTAAAAGTGCAAGGTGTTGATGTTGAGCGTGGATTAATTTTGATTCGTGGAGCAGTTCCTGGGCCAAAGGGTTCAGTTGTACTAGTTCGCACAGCTGCGAAGGGTGCCTAATCATGACAACAGTTGACGTAATGACTGCATCTGGCAAGAAGTCAGGCACAGTTGAGTTGCCAGCCGAAGTATTTGGCAATCAAGTAAATGTGCCATTGATTCATCAAGTTGTTGTAGCTCAGTTGGCTGCTGCCCGCCAAGGCACTGCTGATTCAAAAGTTAAGTCAGAAGTTTCTGGTGGTGGTCGCAAGCCTTATAAGCAAAAGGGAACTGGTAACGCACGTCAAGGTTCTATTCGTGCACCACAGTTCACTGGCGGTGGAACAGTCCACGGACCAACTCCACGTGACTACTCACAGCGAACACCTAAGAAAATGAAACTTGCTGCTTTAAGGAGCGCACTTTCTGATCGTGCTGCTAACGGCCGTGTTCATGTAATTGATTCTTTAGTTGAAGGAGCTACTCCTTCAACTAAAGGAGCCATTTCTACTTTGAAATCACTAACTGATCGCTCTCGAGTATTAGTGGTATTGGACAGAACTGACAATGTTTCCTGGTTGTCGCTTCGAAATCTGCCAAAAGTACACATTTTGGTTCCAGATCAGATGAATACATACGACGTAATGGTTGCTGATGACGTAGTTTTCACAACCAACTCGTTGAAGATTTTCTTGGATCAAGTTAAAGCTCGTAGTGGCAAGGCAGTTGCACGTGAATCTGAGATTGATGGGAATGCATAATGAATCTATCTGACAGCCGTAACGTGTTAATTCGTCCAGTTGTTTCCGAAAAGTCTTATGCACTTTTAGATCAAAACAAGTACACCTTCATTGTGCGCAATGACGCAAACAAGATTCAGATTAAGCAAGCCGTAGAAGAGATCTTCAAAGTTAAGGTAAAGAAAGTTAATACCTTAAATCGTGAAGGCAAGCAGTCCCGTACGCGTTTTGGTATTGGCCGCCGCTCTGACACTAAGCGTGCAATTGTCAGCTTGGCTGATGGTGACCGTATTGATTTATTCGGAACTCCGGCGTAAATAGAAGCGAACGAGGAAAAACATGGCAATTCGTAAGTACAAACCGACAACACCGGGCCGTCGTGGCTCAAGTGTTGCCGACTTTGTGGAAATTACGCGCACCACTCCAGAGAAGTCTTTGCTTCGTCCTGCGCCTAAAAAAGGTGGCCGTAACTCACAAGGCCGCGTTACTGCTCGCCATCAAGGTGGTGGCCACAAGCAGGCCTACCGTGTAATTGACTTCCGTCGTGCAGATAAAGATGGAGTACCCGCCAAGGTAGCTCATATTGAATACGATCCAAATAGAACTGCACGTATTGCTCTCTTGCATTATGCAGATGGCGAAAAGCGCTACATCATTGCGCCAAACAAGCTTGCCCAAGGTGATGCAATTGAAACTGGTCCAGCGGCTGACATTAAACCTGGAAACAATCTTCCACTGCGCAACATCCCAGTAGGTACTGTCATTCACGGAGTTGAACTTCGTCCAGGTGGCGGAGCAAAGCTCGCACGTGGTGCTGGTGCCTCCATCCAACTTGTTGCTAAAGATGGTCCGTATGCACAACTTCGTTTGCCAAGCGGTGAAATCCGCTCAGTTGATCTTCGTTGCCGCGCCACTATCGGTGAAGTAGGTAACGCTGAACAAAGCAACATCAGTTGGGGTAAGGCTGGACGTAATCGTTGGAAGGGTATTCGTCCAACAGTTCGTGGTGTTGCTATGAACCCAGTTGACCATCCTCATGGTGGTGGTGAAGGTAAAACTTCTGGTGGACGTCATCCAGTTAACCCAGCCGGTAAACCAGAAGGTCGTACTCGTAGCCCTAAAAAAGCTAGCAACAAATTCATCATTCGTCGTCGTCGTTCTAACAAGAGTCGCTAGGAGATCTGCTCATGCCACGAAGTTTGAAAAAGGGCCCATTCATTGACAATCATTTGTCAAAGAAGGTCGCAGCACAAAATGCTGCTGGTACCAAGAACGTGATAAAGACTTGGTCTCGTCGTTCCATGATTAGCCCAGACATGATTGGTCACACAATTGCTGTCCATGATGGTCGCAAGCACATCCCAGTTTTTGTATCCGAAAACATGATCGGACACAAGTTAGGCGAATTTGCACCAACCCGTTTGTTCAAGGGTCACGCAAAGCAAGACCGCACGGCAACACCAAGCTAAACGAATTAAAGAGAAGAAACAGAGAGGTTCAGATGGAAGCGAAGGCTCAGGCGAGATACGTTCGTGTCACGCCGCAAAAAGCACGACGCATAGTCAACCAAATTAGAGGTTTGGCTACTGCAGATGCTGCTGCGATGTTGCGCTTTGCACCGCAAGCCGCAAGTGAACCAATTGGTAAGGTGTTGGGCAGTGCAGTTGCAAATGCAGCACACAATTTCAACATGAATCCAGATGCTCTGTTCATCACTGAAGCATTTGTTGATGACGGTCCCACAATGAAGCGATTCCGTCCGCGAGCTCAGGGAAGAGCTTTTGAGATCTTGAAGCGCACTTGCCACATCACAGTTGTAGTTGGAGATGCAGATGCAGTTGCAAATGGACCAGAACGCCTAAAGCGTGTTCCAAGAGTTAAGAAGCGTCCGCTTGCTGAACGTACAACTAAGCCAGCAGTAAAGAAGGAAGCTGCTAAACCTGCCGCTAAGAAAGCAGCAGCTCCTGTCAAGAAAGCTGCTGCAAAGAAAGCTGCGGCTCCAGCTAAGAAGGC
>DBCL01000002.1:57671-126109 GCA_002293025.1 Actinobacteria bacterium UBA959 | reverse complement strand
AAGAAAACTGCAGCCAAGAAGACAACTACCAAGAAGGAGAAATAACAGTGGGTCAGAAAGTTAATCCACACGGCTTCCGTCTTGGGTATGCATCAGACTTCACCAGTCGTTGGTTTGCTGACAGCAGCAAAGTTGGTCAGCGTTACATCGATTACGTCAGTGAAGATGTTGCGATTCGTAAGTTGTTGAGCAAGGGCATGGAGCGTGCTGGTATCAGCCGCGTTGAAATTGAGCGCACTCGTGAGCGAGTTCGAATTGACATTCACACTGCTCGCCCAGGAATTGTTATTGGTCGTCGTGGTCAAGAAGCGGATCGTCTTCGTGGCGATCTAGAGAAGTTAACTGGTAAGCAAGTTCAGTTGAATATTCTTGAAGTTAAAAATGCTGAAATTGACGCCCAATTGGTTGCTCAAGGAGTTGCAGAGCAATTAAACGCTCGTGTTTCATTCCGACGAGCCATGCGAAAAGCAATGCAAAGCACAATGAAATCTGGAGCGCTTGGTATTCGAATTCAAGTTTCAGGTCGCCTAGGTGGAGCTGAAATGAGTAGAACTGAGTTCTATCGTGAAGGCCGTGTTCCATTGCACACATTGCGCGCTGATATTCAATACGGTTTCTATGAGGCTGCTACCACTTTTGGAAAGATCGGCGTAAAGGTTTGGATTTACAAGGGTGATGCACCAATTACTAGAGCTGAGAAAGAAGCAGCAGCTGCTGCTGCAACTCGAGTTCCAGGAACTGGTGGACCAACTGGAGCAGGACGTAGACCAGGCAAGGGGCGTCGTGAAGATGAAGCCCAACAAACTGTTGAAGCTGTAACTACTGAAACGACGGGGGCCTAATCATGTTAATCCCACGTAAAGTTAAGCACCGTAAGCAGCACCATCCAAAGCGCAGCGGCAAGGCATCAGGCGGAACCGAATGTGCATTTGGTGACTACGGTTTGCAAGCTCTTGAGCCTGCATATGTAACAAACAGACAAATTGAAGCTGCACGTATTGCGGTAACACGTCACTTAAAGCGTGGCGGACAAGTTTGGATCAACATTTATCCAGATCGCCCAATTACTAAGAAGCCAGCTGAAACTCGTATGGGTTCAGGTAAAGGCTCTCCAGAATGGTGGGTAGCAAACGTAAAGCCAGGTCGAGTTATGTTTGAAGTTACTTTCCCTACAGAACAAGTTGCCCGTGAAGCTTTATTACGTGCAGCGCACAAACTTCCAATGAAGTGCCGAATTATTAGACGTGAAGCAGGTGATCAGTAATGAGCGTTGGTACAAATGCAGCAGACCTTCGTTTGCTAGCAGATGAGGTGTTAGCAGAGCGCTTAAAAGAAGCTAGAGAAGAACTTTTCAATCTTCGCTTCCAAGGCGCAACTGGCCAATTAGAAAACCACGGTCGCTTACGAGCAGTTCGCAGAGATATTGCTCGTATCTACACAATCTTGCGCGAGCGCGAACTCGGCATTACTTCAATTGGAGGTGCCGCATGAGTAAGAACTCAGTAGAGCGTCCAGATCGAAAGACCCGTGAAGGTCTAGTGGTCAGCGACAAAATGGACAAAACCGTAGTAGTGGCAGTTGAAGATAGGTTCAAGCATGCTCTTTACGGAAAAGTTGTTCGTCGCACGAGCAAGTTAAAGGCACACGATGAAGGCAACACTGCCGGCATCGGAGACCGAGTTCTATTGATGGAAACTCGACCACTGTCAGCAACCAAACGCTGGCGTGTAGTTGAAATTCTTGAAAAAGCTAAGTAAACAGTTTTTCCCACGAAGCAACGATTGACCAGGAGACCGAAGTGATACAGCAAGAGTCGCGACTAAGAGTTGCCGACAACACCGGAGCAAAGGAACTACTTTGCATTCGAGTGTTAGGCGGATCCAGCCGTCGCTATGCCGGCATCGGTGACATCATCGTATGCAGCGTTAAAGATGCAGTTCCTGGTGGAACCGTAAAAAAGGGACAAGTTGTTAAAGCCGTAATCGTCAGAACTGTGCGTTCTGTCCGACGTGCTGACGGTTCATACATTCGCTTTGATGAAAATGCTGCAGTAATTATCAAGCCAGATGGCGAACCTCAAGGAACACGAATTTTTGGTCCAGTTGCTCGCGAGCTTCGTGACAAGAAATTCATGAAGATCATTTCACTTGCTCCGGAGGTGTTGTAATTATGGCTATGAGCATCAAAAAAGGTGACACTGTTCAAGTGATCTCAGGTAAAGACCGAGGTGCTACTGGTCGTGTGATCGTGGTTGACCACGTCAAAGAGTTAGTTATTGTGGAAGGCGTCAACAGAGTTAAGCGTCACAACAAAGTTGATGCCACGAACCGCAGTGGAACAACTGGTGGAATAGAGATTAAAGAAGCTCCAGTTCACGTATCAAATGTGATGCTAATTGATCCATCTGATGACCGTGCAACTCGTATTGGCTTCCGCAAAGACAAGGTAACCAAAAATCGTCCAGATGGAACCACGTATGAATCAACTCGTAGCGTGCGTATTGCTCGTCGCTCAGGCAAGGAGATCTAATGTCAACTACAACATTGCCGCGCTTAAAGCAGGTGTACCGAGAAGCAATTGCACCTAGCCTTAGAGAGAAATTCCAGTATCAAAACACGATGCAGGTTCCTACGCTAGTTAAAGTAGTTGTGAACATGGGTGTTGGCGATGCAGCGCGCGATAGCAAATTAATCGAGGGTGCCATTCGTGATCTAACTGCCATAACTGGTCAGAAGCCACAAACCACTAAAGCTCGTAAATCCATTGCCCAATTCAAATTGCGTGAAGGAATGCCGATTGGTGCTCACGTGACTTTGCGCGGAGATCGCATGTGGGAATTCATGGATCGTTTGCTTTCAGTGGCGCTTCCACGTATTCGTGACTTCCGCGGTCTATCAGGCAAGCAGTTTGATGGTAACGGTAACTACACATTTGGTTTGACTGAACAAAGCATGTTCCATGAAATCGAAGTGGACAAGATTGACCGCGTTCGAGGTATGGACATCACAGTTGTAACCACTGCAAAGACAGATGAAGAAGGTCGCGAGTTACTTCGTAGCCTCGGATTCCCATTCAAAGAGGCAAACTAATGGCAAAAACAAGCAAGATTGAACGCAACAACCAACGCAAGGTTGTAGTGGAACGTTATGCAAAGCGTCGTGCTGAACTAAAGAAGATCATTCTTAGTGGTACAGCAACCGAAGCTGAAAAAACTGCTGCCAGAGTTGAACTAGATAAGCAGCCTCGAAATGCATCAGCAACAAGATTGCGTAACAGAGATGTAGCAGATGGTCGCCCACGTGGCTACCTCCGTAAATTTGGTGTTTCTCGTGTTCGATTCCGTGGTATGGCACACCGTGGTGAGCTACCAGGAATTACGAAAAGCAGTTGGTAAAAGACTTTGTTGTAGGTCTGCTTGAGATTCAAGTGGATACCGCAGCAGGAAAGAGATAACCGGCCATGACTATGACCGATCCGATAGCCGACATGTTGTCGAGAGTGCGCAATGCAAATGCTGCACATCATGACAACTTGACGATGCCACACTCCCGCATGAAGGAGGGGTTGGCTCAGATTTTGGTTTCCGAGGGTTACATTGCAAGCTACCGTGCTGAAGATGCTGAAGTTGGCAAGAACTTGGTAATTGTGCTCAAGTACGGCCCAAACCGCGAGCGCTCAATTGCAGGTATTCGCAGAGTAAGCAAGCCAGGGCTTCGTGTTTATGCAAAGGCAACCGCACTTCCTAAAGTATTAGGTGGACTAGGTATTGCCATCATTTCTACTTCATCAGGTTTGTTAACTGATAGACAAGCAGCCAAGAAGGGCGTAGGCGGAGAAATCCTTGCCTACGTCTGGTAACAGGAAGGATTGAACAATGAGTCGTATTGGTCGCAATCCTGTTAGCGTTCCTTCGAACGTAACCGTCACTATCGATGGTCAATTAGTAACTGTCGCTGGTCCAAAGGGAACTTTGACCCACACCGTTACTGATCCAATTCAAGTGTCCAAGGCTGCAGATGGTTCGGTTGCAGTAGTTCGTCCAAATGATGAGCGATCATCACGCTCACTTCATGGGTTAACACGTACCCTGATCTCCAATATGGTGCTTGGTGTTACCGAGGGATACACCAAAACCATGGAAATAAGTGGTACTGGTTACCGCGTTGCTGCAAAAGGCAAGGACCTTGAATTCGCATTGGGTTATAGCCACCCAGTTCCAATCATTGCTCCTGAGGGCATCACCTTCACGGTCGAATCTCCAACACTTTTACATGTAGCTGGTATTGATAAGCAAAAAGTTGGAGAAATTGCGGCTCAACTTCGAAAACTTCGTAAGACAGATCCTTACAAGGCAAAAGGTGTTAAATACAAAGGCGAGGTTATTCGTCGCAAAGCTGGAAAGGCTGGTAAGAAGGCATGACAACTTTTACTGCTTCCGGTAAGCACGAGTCTAAAACTCGTAAGTCTCGCCGTCGTCGTCACATAAGAGTCCGCAAGAAAGTATCTGGCTCGGCCGAAATGCCACGCCTGGTAGTGACTAGATCTTTGAATCATATGGTTGCTCAAATAGTTGATGATTCCGTTGGTCGCACTTTAGTTTCGGCGTCCACCATGGAAGCTGATTTGCGCAAATCTAAAGATTCCAAGACCGAGTTAGCACGCGAGGTCGGCAAGTTGGTTGCTGAACGTGCTAAAAAAGCTGGAATCTCCAAGGTTGTTTTTGATCGTGCAGGTAACCGTTACCACGGACGTGTAGCAGCAGTAGCTGATGGCGCCCGCAATGCTGGACTAAACCTCTAAAAACGAAACGATGATGATGATTAAAGATAAAGATAATTCAACCGGTCCACGTTCAGGTAGCGAGAAGCGTGAACGTCGTAACGAGCGTGGTCCTGCTGAAAAGAGCAATCACCTAGAGCGCGTTGTAGCCATCAATCGTGTTGCCAAGGTAGTTCAAGGTGGACGTAGATTCTCATTCACCGCTTTGGTAGTTGTTGGAGATGGCGAAGGTTCAGTTGGTGTTGGATACGGCAAAGCCAAGGAAGTTCCACAAGCTATTTCTAAAGCAACCGAAGAAGCTAAGAAGAGCTTCTTTAAAGTTGCCCGAGTACAAGGAACAATTCCGCATCCAGTAACTGGTGAAGCAGCAGCTGGAGTTGTGTTACTTCGCCCAGCAGCTCCTGGTACTGGTGTAATTGCTGGTGGTGCAGCTCGTGCGGTGCTGGAGTGTGCAGGCATCACAGACATTTTGAGTAAATCACTTGGATCAGACAACGCAATCAACGTGGTACACGCAACAGTTGCAGCATTAAAGATGTTGGAATTGCCAGAGCAGGTTGCTGCTCGCCGTGGACTGCCAGTTGAGCATGTCGCACCAGCCGCATTATTGAAGGCTCAAGCAGCAGGGAGAGGTGCATAATGGCAAAATTCCAAATCACTCAGATTAAATCTGATATTGGTGGCACTGAAAGACAGCGTCAGACCTTGCTTTCGCTAGGACTTCGTAAAATCGGTGACGTATCAATAAAGAGTGACAGCCCAGAGTTTGTCGGAATGCTAAGAAAAGTCGCACACCTAGTGCGAGTAGAGGAGGTCAAGTAGATATGACACTTAAGGTTCATCATCTGCGTCCAGCTCCTGGAGCAAAGACAGCCAAGACACGTGTTGGTCGAGGCGAGGCATCAAAAGGTAAGACTGCTGGTCGTGGTACCAAAGGTACTAAGGCTCGCTATCAGGTGCCAGCTCGCTTTGAAGGTGGTCAGTTACCGCTACACATGCGTATCCCAAAATTGAAGGGCTTTAAGAATCCATTCAAGGTTTACTACCAGGTCATCAATGTTTCTGATCTAAATGAAGCATTTCCAAAGGGTGGAACTATCGGAGTTGCAGATCTTGTTAAAGCAGGGCTAGTTCGCGCAGGCGAGCCAGTTAAGGTGCTTGGTCATGGTGACATTTCCGTGAAATTAAGTATCGCTGCTCATAAATTCTCAGGTTCCGCGCTAGAGAAAATCAAGGCTGCTGGCGGTTCAGCAGAGATACTTGATAACTAGTTTTAGCTGCTAACTGAAGGGACGTCACATGTTAAGTGTGTTTGCAAATGCGTTTCGTACGCCAGACGTACGTCGCAAGTTGCTGTTTGTACTTGGCATGCTGGCGATCTATCGTTTTGGTGCAGTTTTACCAACACCAGGAATTGATTACAACGCGGTACAGCAGTGTGTTGCTCTAGTTCAAGACAACACCTTGTATTCACTGATCAATTTATTTAGTGGTGGGGCATTGTTGCAGTTATCAATCTTTGCTTTAGGTGTAATGCCGTACATCACCGCAAGCATTATCTTGCAGTTGTTGACCATTGTTATTCCTAGGTTAGAAACTTTGAAGAAAGAGGGACAGTCGGGTCAAGCCGTCATCACTCAGTACACCAGATATGTGACTATCGGGTTGGCAATTTTGCAGGCAACTTCAATCGTTGCTTTGGCTAGAACGCCGGGAGCACTATTGCAAGGATGTGATTTGGCATTGATCCCAGACACATCCATCCCAATTTTGTTAGTAATGGTGATCGTGTTGACAGCTGGAACTGCTGTTGTCATGTGGCTTGGTGAACTAATCACTGATCGCGGTATTGGAAATGGTATGTCGCTGCTGATCATGACTTCAATTATTTCAACTTTACCCGGTCAGATGTGGGGAATTTTTAGAGGTAACGGCGTCTTCGCCTTCTCAATAGTTTTGGTTGTCGGAGTCTTCATGATCTTGGTTGTAGCTTTTGTTGAACAAGGTCAAAGAAGAATTCCAGTTCAGTATGCCAAGCGTATGGTTGGCCGCCGCGCCTATGGTGGCACTAGTACTTATTTGCCAATGAAGGTAAATATGGCAGGCGTTATCCCAGTAATCTTTGCTTCATCACTTCTATATGTACCGGTGCTGTTCACGCAGCTTTCTGGAAGCACTGCTGGCTGGGCTCAATTTATTTCGCGAAGTTTCTCAAGCAGCACAAGTTTCACCTATGCCGCAACTTATGGACTCTTGATTTTCTTCTTCGCATTCTTCTACGTATCAATCACGTTTAATCCAGATGATGTTGCTGACGATATGAAGAAGTATGGTGGATTTGTACCTGGTATTCGAGCTGGTAAACCAACAGCTGATTATTTGAGATTTGTGCTAAATAGATTACTAACTGCAGGCGCGCTGTATCTGTTAGTGGTTGCAATCGTTCCATATGCAGTGTTTGGTGCCATGGGAATTGGTGCACAATTAGCATTTGGTGGAACCTCACTGTTAATTATGGTTGGTGTTGGTTTGGATACTGTTAAGCAGATCGAAGCTCAACTGCAGCAACGTAATTACGAAGGATTCCTCGGTTAGTCATGCGCATTGTCCTAATGGGTCCACCAGGAGCCGGCAAGGGCACGCAAGCTGTGGGTTTAGCTGCAGCTTTAGGAGTGCCTCATATTTCAACTGGCGACATTTTCAGAAGTAATGTCTCTGGTGGAACCAAATTAGGTCAATTAGCGAAAACATTTATGGATGCTGGTGAATATGTGCCAGACACTGTCACTAACGATATGGTGCGAGATCGCATCTCCCAGCAAGATGCACTTGAAGGATTTGTTCTGGATGGTTATCCACGAACAGTTGCCCAGGTGATAGAGCTGGACAACATGCTAGCTACCCAAGGTCACTTGGTTGATTCGGTTATTGAGCTCGAAGTTGATAAAAAAGCAGTGGTTGAAAGGCTCCTCCAACGAGCAGCTGAACAGAACCGAATGGACGATTCAAAAGAGGTGCTGGAGCACCGCCTTGGGGTTTATGCCGAACAGACTGCTCCCTTAATAACTGCCTACCAAGCCCGTGGTTTGCTGCGCTCAATTAATGGTATGGGCTCGGTTGATCAGGTAAAACAAAGGTTATTAGCCGCTGTTGGCTTGTAGTAGGGCTTAGCGGCTGGGGCCGGTACTTGAGATTAGACCCCGTTCCTGCTCAGAAAAGCCTAGGCTCTAGGATTCCCCTTCGGTTAACAACCAGATTTTGATCAAGCAGTTGATTGAAATTAACGATTAACGCTGGAAAGTGAGAAGGCAGAATGTCCAAAAAGGACGGAGCCATTGAACTCGAAGGCACCATTATGGAGTCTCTACCTAATGCAATGTTTAGAGTAGAACTTGATAACGGTCACAAAGTTCTTGCCCATATTTCTGGGAAGATGCGAATGAACTACATTCGTATTTTGCCAGACGACCGGGTGGTTGTAGAGCTAAGTCCCTACGACCTAACTCGTGGGCGGATCACCTACCGCTACAAGTGAGGTTTAAGAGAGCTTTATGAAGGTTCAACCAAGCGTTAAGAAGATGTGCGATAAGTGCAAAGTGATCCGTCGTCACTCACGTGTGATGGTGATCTGCGAAAACCCTCGTCATAAACAACGGCAGGGTTAAGGCACTTAATAACTAAATAATTTGCAAACGCCGTTTGCAAACACACGAATGTTCGACCCTGAACTGTGCCAACAGAACAGACGAACCCCTTGTTAGAGGCGAGGGCTCACCCGGGCGGGTGAGACAACATTTGTGACCAGATACCTCTACTAACTGAAAGTGAGTTGACCGCCCATGGCACGTTTAATAGGCGTTGACCTGCCGCGTGATAAGCGACTAGAAGTCGCCCTTACATACGTATATGGCATTGGTCGCACTAGAGCTGCTGAAATGCTGAAAGTAACTGGCATCTCTCCTGACCTTCGAGTTAAAGATATGTCAGATGATCAAGTTGCTCAACTTCGTGAATATATCGAAGCAAACTTTAAAGTTGAAGGTGACCTTCGACGTGAAGTTACTGCAGACATTCGTCGCAAAATTGATATCGGCAGTTACCAAGGAACCAGACACCGCAAAGGTCTGCCAGTTCGTGGACAACGCACACACACCAATGCCCGCACTCGTAAAGGTCCTCGTAAGACCGTTGCTGGCAAAAAGATCGTTACGAAGTAATTAGGACACGGAGAAACTAATGGCAGCTAAAGCAGCAAAAGCAACAAAGACCGCAGCAACTAAACCTGCTGCGGGTAAAAAGTTGCGTAAAAAAGAACGTAAGAACATTGCTCAAGGGCAAGCTCACATTAAGAGCACGTTCAATAACACAATTATTTCAATCACTGACCCAAGTGGTGCAGTTGTTTCCTGGTCATCATCAGGTCAAGTTGGTTTCAAAGGTTCTCGTAAGTCAACACCATTCGCAGCTCAGCTGGCAGCAGAAGACGCAGCCAAGCGCGCCATGGAACATGGCTTGAAGCGAGTAGATGTATTTGTTAAGGGTCCGGGTTCTGGTCGTGAGACTGCAATTCGTTCTTTGCAAGCTGCAGGTCTTGAGGTTGGTTCGATCTCAGACGTAACCCCAATGCCGCATAACGGTTGCCGCCCACCAAAGCGTCGCCGAGTCTGAGAAGCAGGAGATAACAAATGGCTCGTTATACAGGTCCTAAGTGCAAGCGCTGCCGCCGCGAGAAGGTAAAACTATTTCTCAAAGGTGCTAAGTGCGAATCACCAAAGTGCCCACTTGAAGCTCGCCCATATCCTCCAGGTCAACATGGCCGTGGTCGATCAAAAGAATCTGAATACTTATTGCAGATGCGTGAGAAGCAAAAACTTGCCCGTCAATACGGAGTATTGGAAAAGCAGTTCCGTAACTACTTTGAAGAGGCATCTCGTCAAGCAGGCAAAACTGGTGACAACCTACTGAGTTTGCTGGAAACGCGCCTGGACAATGTGGTGTTTCGTGCAGGTTTTGCCAAAAGCCGCGACATGGGTCGCCAATTGGTAAAGCATGGGCATTTCACTGTTAACGGTAAGAAGGTAGACATTCCTTCTTATTCAGTATCACCTACAGATGTTATTGAGGTGCGAGTTGATTCACGCGAATTGACTCCATTTGTAGTTGCTCGAGCTGAATCTGGTGAACGTACAGTTCCAGGTTGGATTGAAGCAGTTCCAAACCGTATGCGAATTCTGGTACATGCAAAACCTGCACGTACACAAATTGACACCAACGTACAAGAGTCATTGGTAGTCGAGCTTTACAGCAAGTAAGCATGATGTGTTGGCAACAACACATCATGTGGTGAGTGTGCAACCCCGCCACTCATCATCCGAGAAGTGGTGCCAAATAGTGGGCACCAACCGAAAGGAAAAACAGTGCTAATTGCACAACGTCCAACCCTGATCGAAGAAGTTATATCCGATACACGCTCTCGATTTGTACTAGAGCCACTTGAACCTGGCTTTGGGTACACATTAGGTAACTCGCTGCGTCGTACCTTGCTATCTTCTATTCCTGGTGCTGCTGTTACTAGCATCAGAATTGATGGCGTACTGCACGAATTTGGAACTATCGAGGGCGTCAAAGAAGACGTTACTGAGATGTTGTTAAACATCAAAGGACTTGTTGTATCAAGTTTTAATGATGAACCAACTGTGATGTATTTACGTAAAGAAGGACCAGGGGCAGCCACAGCTGCAGATATCACCCCTCCTGCTGGAGTTGAAGTTCACAACCCTGGCTTACACATTGCAACTTTGAATGCTGGCGCAAAAATTGAGATTGAGTTTGTGGTTGAGCGCGGTCGCGGCTATGTGCCATCAACTATGAACAAGGGCTCAGATCCAGAAATTGGTCGCATCTATGTTGATTCAATTTATAGTCCAGTCACTCGGGTAACTTATAAAGTTGAAGCGACTCGAGTCGAGCAGCGCACCGACTTCGACAAACTCATTGTTGATGTTGAAACCAAACCTTCAATGCTGCCAAGAGATGCTGTGGCAAGTGCCGGCAAAACCTTAGTTGGACTATTTGGTCTAGCTAATGAACTTAATCTTGATGCCGAAGGCATTGAAATTGGTCCGTCGGCAATAGATAACTTTGCTGCAGAACAACTAGGTACACCAATCGAGCAATTAGACCTAACTGTGCGTTCTTACAACTGCCTAAAGCGTGAAGGCGTGCACACAGTGGGTGAGTTAATGACTCGCAGTGAAGCCGATCTACTAGATATCCGCAACTTTGGACAAAAGTCCATTGATGAGGTTAAAGCTAAACTCATCAGCCTTGGTCTTTCACTGAAAGATAGCCCAGCCGGCTTTGATCCAACTAAGGTTGCAGGCTATTACGATGAAGTTGAAGATGAGAACGAAGAAGTATTCGTCGAAGACGAAAAACTCTAACGAGAATCGATAAGAAGGAAAAATAATGCCAACTCCAACTAAAGGTGCTCGTCTCGGCGGGAGCCCAGCTCATGAAAAAGCTATCTTGGCTAACTTAGCAAGTCAGCTTTTTGAGCACGGCAAAATCACCACCACAACTGCTAAGGCAAAAAAGCTTCGCCCATATGCGGAACGCTTAATCACTATTGCAAAAGAAGGCGATCAGCCTGCTCGTCGTAGAGTGATGCGCAAAATTAGAAGTAAGTCAATTGTGCATTCATTACTAACTGAAATTGGGCCTAAGTTTGCTAACCGTAATGGTGGCTACACTCGGATCACCAAGATTGGTAATCGCAATGGTGACAATGCTCCAATGGCTGTTATTGAGTTAGTTGAGCCATTGGCTGAGCAGGTGGTTGCAGAAGCAACTGCTACTGCAAAGCGTTCTGCCAAAGAAAAGGAAAGCAAGTAGTAGCGAACTAGTTCACTACTTAACCCACAGATATGACTATTCAGAATGAGCCCGTCAGTAATGACGGGCTCATTCGCATTAGATTGGATTTAGGCTACAACGGCACTGGCTACTTTGGTTGGGCTAAACAACCAAATGGCCTTAAGACAATTCAAGGCGAGTTAGAGTCTGCATTAATAGCAATTACTGGGCTTGCAGAAGTCAAGACAATTGTTGGAGGTCGAACAGATGCTGGAGTACACGCTCGTGGTCAGGTCTGCCATATAGATCTACCAGTGGAATTTGTTAACGAGCAAATCTCAAGGTTAGGTAGAAGACTTAGAGCAGTACTTCCAGAATCGATAGTTGTGTCGCAGGTTACCCAAGTTTCAAAAGATTTTGATGCTCGTTTTGCTGCATTAGCTAGAAGGTATTCCTACCGAATTGCTGATAGAAGTGTAGACCCACTTACTTTGAGTTCAGTGATGATTCATGACGCACCACTGGATCTTGACGCAATGAACGCTGCTTCAAAATTACTACAGGGACTTAATGACTTCACTGCCTATTGCAAAGCAAACACTGTGGGCACCAGAATTAGAGAATTACAAGAGTTTTCATGGCATCGTCATGATGACCTAGTTATTGCTACTGTAAAAGCAGATGCATTCTGCTATTCGATGGTTCGAACTTTAGTAGGAGCATTGATTCCAGTTGGCGATGGAAGAAAAGATATCGAATGGCCTTATCGTATTTTGAAAGCTGCCCAGAAGATATTTGAGATTAACGTGGCACCTGGACACGCCTTAGTGCTTGAGGAAATTTACTATCCAGCCGAAAAAGAATTTGCTGATCGAGTTAGCTCCACCAAAGCAATGCGCAGCCCTGAAGAGGTTGAGTAGTGGGACACATAGAAGTAGGCGGGGTCACCATGATTTTGCCTGATGGTCGGGTGTTGCTCGACGAAGTTTCATTTCGAGTGGCTGATGGAGCACACGCCGCCATGGTTGGACCAAATGGTGCAGGTAAGACCACACTAACGCGAATCATCTCTGGGGATATAGAGCCTTTTGCTGGGGCAATCGCATTTGGTGGTGGCTTAGGAGTGATGCGCCAATTTATTGGTGGTATTCGAGACGAAACAACAATTAGAGAATTCTTATTATCAATCGCACCACAAGCTGTTCGAGATGTTGGAGATAAATATCGCCAAGCTCAAGAGAATCTCAACCTGAATCCAGATGATGAGAAAATCCAGATGAGATTTGCACAAGCAATTTCAGACTGGGGAGATGTCGGGGGATATGACATTGAAGTGCTGTGGGATATCTGCACCAGCACTGCCTTTGGTCTTGAGTTTGCAGACGTTAGTGAACGTCAAGTAAATACGTTATCCGGCGGTCAACAAAAGCGCTTGGCTTTAGAGGCATTGCTTCGGGGTCCGGATGAAGTACTGCTCCTAGACGAGCCAGACAACTACTTGGATGTACCAGGAAAATTATGGCTGGAAGAGCAGATTAAACAATCCCCCAAAACTATCTTGTTGATCTCTCATGATCGTGCACTATTAAATGCAGTCGCAGATCGAATCATTACCGTTGAAGATGGACGAGTCTGGATTCATGGTGGAGATTTTGCGTCTTATCACGATGCCCGTAAGGCTCGCTATGAACGACAAGAAGAAATACTGAAACGCTGGACAGAAGAGCACAATCGATTAAAAGAACTTGTGCGCAGATTGCAAGGTCAGGCTAAGAGCTCACCAGATATGGCTAGCACCTATCGTGCGATGCAAACCAGACTCAGAAAATTTGAAGAAAAAGGTGCACCAGAGGCCCCACCTCCAATTCAAAATATCAAGATGGATCTAACAGGTGGTAGAACTGGAATTAGAGTAATAACTTGTGAGCAAACAGCAATTGAAGGTTTGCTATATCCGTTTGACCTGGAAATTTTCTATGGTGACCGCGTCGCAGTGCTTGGGCCAAATGGCGCAGGCAAGTCACATCTACTTAGATTATTTGCTGAGACTGAAGCAGACGAAATCAAAGTTGGCAAAGTTTGGACAGGGCATAAAAAGATAGGTGCTCGAGTTGTCCCAGGTCATTTTGCTCAAACCCACGCTCATCCAGAATGGGTTAACAAAACCCCAGTAGAGATTTTGAACCTAACCAAACCTTTGATGCTTAATGAATCTATGGGCATACTCCGCAAGTATGAGTTATATGCGCAGGCAGAGCAGAAGTTTCAAACTCTTTCGGGAGGTCAACAAGCCCGATTGCAGATTCTGATTCTGGAGTTGTCGGGCTGCACCTTGCTGCTCTTGGACGAGCCAACTGACAACTTGGATCTAGCCTCAGCAGAGGCATTGCAGGATGCTTTGGCCGCCTTTAATGGGACAGTTGTGGCCGTAACCCATGATCGCTGGTTTGCCGACTCCTTCGACCGATACGTATATGTGGGGGCAGATGGGGTCGTCAAGGAGACACTCGCACCCCAATGGTCGTGAGGGGAACCCGCCTTGGACCCTCAAATTCAGGCTGGCTATCCTTCACCGCTGGGTTAGAACTACTCGTTGAGCCCAAAACCGATAAGCAAGTAGGAGTTTCGCGTGCGCACCTTTACACCTAAGGCTGGCCAAGTTACACATAACTGGCACGTCATTGATGCCACCGATGTTGTCTTGGGAAGGTTAGCCTCTCAAGCTGCAATCTTGCTTCGCGGAAAGCACAAACCGATATTTGCTCCTCACGTTGACACTGGTGATTTCGTAATCATCATCAATGCTGAGAAGGTTGCACTAACTGGATCAAAGATGACTCAAAAGCGCGACTATCGTCACTCTGGTTTCCCAGGTGGTTTGCGTGAGTCTGATTACACAACTTTACTTGCTACAAATCCTCGCAGAGTAGTTGAAAAAGCTATTCATGGAATGTTGCCTCACAACAAGCTAGGTCGTCAGATTTCAACTAAGTTAAAAGTTTACGCAGGATCAACTCATCCACACGCAGCCCAGAACCCAACCCCATACACAATCTCTCAGGTTGCGCAGTAAGCGCATAGTTTTTAGAAAGGCAACTTCAAGTGACTGACACATTAGTAGCATCATCTGAGTCTCCATCTTTATCTATTCCTAAAAATGGTGCAGTAAAGCCAGGTGGCGGAACTGGTCGTCGCAAAGAAGCAATTGCTCGAGTTCGTCTAGTTCCAGGAACTGGTGTATTCAAGATTAATGGCCGCACCATCGAAAATTATTTCCCAAACAAGCTTCATCAGCAGTCAGTGAAAGAACCACTAACAATTCTTGCTGCTGAAGGTAAGTTTGATGTTATTGCCAGAATCCACGGTGGTGGAATCTCTGGGCAAGCTGGGGCATTGCGTTTAGGCATTGCTCGTGCTTTGAATGAAATAGATCTTGATGCCTATCGTGCAACTTTAAAGAAGGCTGGCTTCCTAACTCGCGATGCTCGTGTGATTGAGCGCAAGAAGTATGGTCTAAAGAAAGCACGTAAGGCTTCTCAGTACAGCAAGCGTTAATCTTGTCGAGGTTGTTCGGCACCGACGGTGTTCGTGGTGTTGCCAACAAGGATCTAACCGCAGAATTAACTCTGTCATTAGGTTCAGCAGCTGTTCGAGTTTTAGCTGCAGGACTAGATCACAAACCTGTTGCCATAATCGGTCGAGATACCAGAGCAAGTGGTGAATTTCTAGAAGATGCTTTGGCGGCTGGTATGGCTGCTGCTGGAGCAACAGTGATCAAAGTTGGAATAGCCCCCACTCCAGAAGTCGCCTACTTAGTTGATGCCTTAAAGGCTGACTTAGGTGCCGTTATCTCGGCAAGTCACAATCCCATGCCAGATAATGGAATTAAGTTCTTCGCAGCAGGTGGTCGAAAATTGGCCGATTCAATCGAGGATGCCATCGAGGATGCTCTAACTGGGGAATTTGCAGCACCAATTGGTAAAGAAATTGGCAGAATCGTAGATAACAGCGCAGCAACTAGCAATTACATAAATCACTTACTTGGTTCACTTGACACAAGACTAGATGGAATCAAGGTTGTTGTGGATACTGCAAATGGGGCAGCTTTTAATACTGCCCCAAATGCCTATCGACAAGCGGGTGCAACGGTATTTGAAATTCACAGTCAACCAGACGGCCTTAACATTAATGACAACTGTGGATCTACTCACATGCAGGATTTGGTCGCCGAAGTTAAAAAAGTTGGGGCAGATTTAGGTATTGCCCATGATGGGGATGCAGACCGGTGCTTAGCAGTTGATGCTGATGGGAATTTAATTGATGGTGATCAAATCCTGGCAATCTTAGCTATTGCAATGCAAGAGTCTGGAAAATTAATTAACAACACCATGGTAATTACGGTTATGTCAAACCTAGGTTTAAGAATCGCAATGAAAGAATATGGAATAAATCTTATCGAAACCCCAGTTGGAGACCGGCACGTTTTGTCTGCCATGGAAGTAGGTGGATACAACTTGGGTGGAGAACAAAGTGGACATGTGATTTTGGCTGATAGTGCAACAACGGGAGATGGCACCTTAACTGCGTTGCATTTAATGCAACGCATAAAACAATCCTCTAGAACACTCAGTGAGTTGGCGGCAGTTATGCAGAGAATGCCACAAGTTCTAATTAATGTTTCTAATGTAGATCGTAACCTGGCTGCTTCGCACCCTGCTATTTTGAAAGCGGTTGATGAGCAGCGGGATCTTTTAGGAGCCCAGGGACGAATCTTGCTTCGGCCTTCCGGCACTGAACCGGTAGTTAGAGTGATGGTAGAAGCAAAAACACAAGACCAAGCAAATTCAATAGCTGAGCGACTAGTAGCCGTGGTGCGTGAGGTAGCCGCACTCCCAGCCTAGGCTAAGCACATGTGTGGAATTGTTGGTTACATCGGTGCGAAGTCTGCTTTGGAAGTTGTGCTCGCTGGTTTAAAGCATATGGAGTATCGCGGATATGACTCCGCTGGAATATCACTGGTGACTGAAAATGAATTATTCACTCGCAAAAAAGCTGGCAAATTAGGCAATCTCCAAGAGTTACTAACTGAACCCGGTATCCCAAGCTCCAATTTAGGTATTGGGCACACTAGGTGGGCAACTCATGGAGCACCAAATGATCTAAATGCTCACCCTCACCTAGATGAGTCAGGCAAAATTGCGATTATTCACAATGGAATTATTGAGAATTTTTCCCAGTTAAGAAAAGACCTAACAGCTAGTGGAATCAAATTCAATAGTGAAACAGACACGGAAGTAGTAGCTCACTTACTCTCAAACAGCCTAACTGCAGGTTCAAATTCTTTAGCCGATGCAATGCGTGAAGTGTGTCAAAAGCTGCACGGAGCCTTCACTCTCGTTGCTGTGCACGCAGACAGCCCTGATGTAATTGTGGGTGCTCGTAGAAACTCACCTCTAGTAGTTGGCTTGGGTGTTGGTGAGAATTTTTTAGCTTCCGATGTATCGGCATTTATCGCACACACCAAGAATGCTTTGGAGCTTGGCCAAGACCAAGTTGTGGAATTGCGAAAAGACAGTGTGATAGTAACTACTTTTAATGGTGAAGTAGTTCAGGCAAAACCATTTACAGTTACTTGGGACGCAGCAGCGGCTGAAAAGGGCGGTTTTGATTTGTTCATGCTAAAAGAAATTTCTGAACAACCTAAAGCAGTTGCGGATACGTTACGAGGTCGCCTCAACATAGATCACATCTTGAAATTAGATGAATTGAAAATTTCCGAACAAGAACTAATAGAAATTGATAACATTTTAATTATTGCATGTGGTACAGCACTGCATGCAGGATTAATTGCTAAGTATGCATTTGAAGAATGGACTCGCATTCCAACATCTGTTGAGTTTGCTAGTGAGTTTAGGTATAGAAATCCAGTCGTAACTACCAGAACTCTATGTATTGCAATTTCGCAATCAGGTGAAACCATGGATACGTTAATGGCTGTAAGGCATGCCAAAGAGCAAGGTGCACGTGTTTTATCTATTTGTAATACTCAAGGGGCCACAATCCCAAGAGAAAGTGATGCAGTTTTATACACTCACGCTGGGCCTGAAATAGCCGTTGCATCAACAAAAGCATTTCTTACTCAAATTGTGGCTACCTATCTAGTTGGACTTTACCTAGCTCAACTAAAGAAAACTATTTCCACAGTAAAGATCCAGGAACTTCTGATTTTACTAGCTTCACTTCCAGCAGAAGTTGATCTGGTACTGGATACCATTGAAGAGGTAAGAGGGCTCGCAAGAAAGTTTGCAAATAATAAGAGCGTTTTGTTTCTAGGGCGAGGTGTGGGTTATGGAGTTGCCCTTGAGGGTGCCTTGAAGTTAAAAGAATTGGCCTATATGCACGCTGAAGGATTTCCCGCAGGTGAGTTAAAACATGGTCCAATCGCCTTGATTGAAGAAGGTTTATTAGTCGTAGTGGTCGTGCCATCACCAACTCAACAACCAGTATTACACGAGAAGATCATCTCAAATATACAAGAAGTTAGAGCCCGTGGCGCCTTAATACTGGCCATTGCAGTTGAAGATGATCAAATAGTGGATGAGTTTGCAAGTCACATAGTTCGTGTCCCTCATTTAAATCCATTCTTACAGCCAATTGTTAGCACTGTGCCTCTTCAAGTGTTTGCATGTGAGATGGCAACAGCACGTGGTCACGATGTTGATCAACCTAGAAATCTGGCTAAGTCTGTAACGGTTGAGTGATATTGAATGATTATCTCTGTTGGGACTGACGTTGTAAGTATTCCGCGGTTTGAAGGTGTTTTACAAAGAACTGAAAAGTTCAAGGATCGCGTATTTACCGCTCAGGAATTGCTACTGTCATCTGGCAATCCAAGATCTACCACTTCCTTAGCTGGAATCTTTGCAGCTAAGGAAGCAATTGCAAAAGCATTAGGAGCACCTCCTGGGCTTAATTGGCATCATTGTGAGATTTCGCATGCGGCATCTGGGAAACCGGAAGTAAATATCAAAGACTCAATATTAGAAGTTGCTAACTCTCTTGGAATTTCGAAATGGCACCTATCTATTTCACATGATGCTGAGCTGGCTATTGCCTTTGTGGTAGCAGAAGGTAACCAATGAGTGAAATTACAGCCTATGTGGATGCAGCTGCTATCAGATCAAATATTGAATACTTACAGAAAGTTTCCCAAACAAATCTAATGGCAGTTGTTAAGGCAAATGCCTATGGGCATGGCCTGGCTGGGGTAGTGAGTATTTGCACTAAAGCAGGCATTGATTGGTTCGGTGTTGCCACAATTGATGAGGCCCAAAAAGTTAAAGCCACTGCACCAGAAGCTCGAGTTCTAGCATGGCTATATCAATTGGATGAAGAGATGATCCAATGTGCAATTGATTCCGGTATTCATTTGGCGATCTTTAATGAGCAGCAAGTCGAGTTTTTATCTTATCTGCAAACTGAGCAGCAGATAACAGTACATTTACATATTGATACTGGAATGAGTCGTGGCGGTTTGAGCCCGTCTGAAGCAGTACAAACCGCCCAGACAATTTCTCAGAACCCTAAGTTTAATTTAGAGGGAGTCTTTACTCACTTGGTTAGTTCTGAAGCAAGCAATGATGAAGTTGTCATGGGGCAACTAGCAACTTTTAGAGAAATTCAAACTCAAATTAAAAAACTTGGAATAGAAGTACCCAATTTTCACTTAGCGAATTCTGGGGGAGCCCTTAACTATGACGTATCAGACTTCAGTTTTGTTCGTGCGGGTATAGCACTTTATGGAATCGACCCAAGTGATAAACCTAATTCAAATCTAAAACCAGCAATGAAAGTTTCAGCACCAATTATTCAACTAAAACAAGTCGACAAAGGAATTGGGGTTGGCTACAACCACACTTCCAAAACAGAACAAGACACAACTCTGGCTCTAGTTCCTGTTGGATATGCAGATGCCATACCGCGGACAGCTTCTGGCAAACTAACAGTTTGGGTTAATGGTGAAAAGCGACGGACTTTTGGCACGATTAGCATGGATCAGTTCATCATTGAGGCAGCGGCACAGGATGAAATAGGTGACGAAGTAATAATTTTTGGGGATCCTAGTCTGGGTCATCCAACTGTGTGTGATTTAGCTTCAGCTGCTGGAACAATCTCATACGAGGTCTTAGTGAGAATTGGCAGTCGTGTGCAACGGAAGTATTTAAATTTATGAGTCAAATAAAGCTACAAGTTGTTGACCCAGCAAAAATGATCGAATTAGGTGAAGCGCTTGCTCGGAATTTTCAATCTGGAGATCTAATCGTTCTTGATGGTGTAGTCGGTGCGGGAAAAACGACCTTAACAAAAGGAATCGCAAAAGGACTAAAAGTAAAAGGGTCAGTTACTTCACCCACTTTCGTGATTGCTCGCGTTCATGAGTCACAAGTGAATGGGCCAGAGTTAGTACATGTGGATGCCTATCGGCTCTCAAGCGTTATGGAGGTAGATGGTCTTGATTTGGAATCATCGTTGGACGGTGCGGTTACAGTCGTTGAGTGGGGCTCCGGACTTATCGAAGGTTTGACACCTGAGAATTGGTTAATTCAAATTGTTAGAGATAGTGATGAATCTAATGATCTAAGGGAAGTCACGATCACAATTCCACAATCGAGATCTTTAGACCTCAAGGCATGAGATGCTAACTCTGGCCATAGATTCATCGACTCGGACACTTTCGGTTGCTTTAGTTGAAAATCAAAAAGTTAGAGCTGAATCATCTTTTGGTGCTGAACAGCAGCATGCTGAACTGTTACCAGAGTTAATTTCTCATCTGTACACCGAAGCCAATCTAAGTATTTTTGATGTATCTGCTGTTGCAGTTGGTGTGGGACCTGGTGCGTTTACTGGACTCAGAGTTGGTTTGATGTTTGCTAAATCTTTTGGTTTTGCCAGGTCAATCCAAGTATTTGGTGTCTGCACACACGACATAATCGCCCCCACAAACTTTACTGGAGCAGTCGTAACAGACGCGAGGCGAAAAGAAGTTTATTTCTCTAACTATCTAAACGGTAAAAGACTCGAATCTCCCATAGTGATCAAGCCAGACTTGGCTGCAACGTTGGCTGACACTTTTGTTGGTGATGCAATTGATGTGTATCCAGATAAGTTTCTTAATGGAAAGACAATCACAGTTTCTGCTGGACGATTAGGGATGCTTGTAAACCATGCAGTAATGGCTGGTGAAAAAGTTGCTCAGTTGGTTCCAAATGAATTTGCTGCAGCCAGTGATGGAAAAGGTGCCCTACCCAAGGAAGTGGGAATTTTGTTGCCACCCCTGCCAATCTATCTGCGCAGACCAGATGTGGTGGAGCCAACTAAATTATGAATTCATTGAGAGAGATGACTCAACTAGACCTTGAACAAGTGCTCCAAATCGAAGAGCATCTATTTGGACAAACCGCTTGGTCTCGCAAGATGTATGAGGATGAGCTTTCTAGATTAGGGCAAAGTCGTTGGTATCAAGTACTTGAGAGCAATTCTCAAATTATCGGCTACATAGGTGTGGCCTATGTTGGTGAAAATGCAGACATTCAAACAATTGCAATAACCACTGAGAGCCAACGAAAGGGCTATGGAGAGCAACTGATAATTACTGCTCTTAACTTTTTGAGTAAGCATGGAATTAAAAAAGTTTTCTTGGAAGTAGAAGTCAATAATTCCCCAGCAATTTCTATGTATCAAAAACTAGGATTCCAGAACCTAACAATTAGATTGAATTACTACGGGCCTGGGAAGAATGCTCAAACAATGGTATTGGATTTGAAAGATGATGCTGATGAATGAGCCACTAGTGCTAGGTATCGAAACCTCATGTGATGAAACTGGGGTGGGAATTGTTCGAGGAATTGATCTCTTGGCTGATTCGTTGGCAACTAGCGTTGATTTACACGCACGATTTGGTGGGTTTATTCCTGAGATTGCCTCAAGAGCACACGTAGAAGCTATGTTGCCAACATTGGAGCGAGCACTCGCTGAAGCCAAGATAAAACTAAGTGATTTAGATGCAATTGCTGTCACTCGTCAACCAGGATTAGTCGGGGCGCTATTAGTGGGAGTTGCAGCAGCTGAAGGTTTAGCTGCTGGCTTAGGAATCCCGTTACATCATGTTGACCACCTAGATAGTCACATTGCAGTTGATGTATTAGAAAATGGTTTATTAACTGAACCAGCTGTTGCATTATTAGTTTCGGGTGGACACACCTCCTTAATGTTTGTGGAAGACATAACTATTGGTGCTGAAATACTTGGCACTTCAATGGATGATGCTGCTGGTGAGGCCTATGACAAAATTGCCAGACTTCTGGGCCTGCCCTTCCCAGGGGGGCCACACATCGACAGGCTTGCCACTGAAGGCAATAGTGAATTTGTTAGATTTCCACGAGGTCTGACTGCACCGCATGATCTAGTAGAACATAGATTTGATTTCTCCTTCTCTGGGTTAAAAACCTCTGTTGCACGCTGGATTGAAACTAAGGAAAAAGAAGGTATTGAGATTTCAGTGCCAGATGTCGCCGCCTCTTTTCAAGAGGCTGTGGTGGATGTCTTAACCAGCAAGGCCATTGATGCCTGTCATGAGCGAGGGGTAGAGGTCCTATTGCTGGGCGGTGGAGTTGCGGCAAACTCAAGACTTCGAGCGTTAGCCCAAGAGCGTGCCCAAGCCCAGGGGATCACCCTGCGCGTTCCGCCACGCAAGCTTTGTACCGATAACGGGGCCATGGTGGCAGCCCTGGGATCACTTCGAATGAGTGCTGGCAGGCCAGCCACGAGGCAGCCTTAGCACTCGAGTTGACTGAGTGCTAAGCCCTAGTACCCTTGGCCTTAGCACTCGCACCCCGCGGCTGCTAAAAACTATCCAATCGAGAAATATCGGAGGTCCGACCGTGTCGGTCAGCATCCGTCCCCTAGAGGACCGAATCCTTGTTCAGCCGCTAGACGCTGAACAAACAACAGCAAGCGGTTTGGTAATTCCAGACACCGCTAAAGAAAAGCCTCAAGAAGGCAAAGTGGTAGCAGTTGGCCCAGGCCGTTTTGATGAAGATGGCGAGAAGCGCATCCCAGTAGATGTAAAAGTTGGTGATGTAGTTCTCTTTTCTAAATATGGCGGCACTGAAGTAAGTCATGGTGGAACTGATTACCTATTGCTTTCAGCCCGTGATGTGCTCGCTGTTATAAACAAGTAATACAAATCTCGCGTGATGGCGTCCGTAAAGGACGCCATCAAACGCAACCAAACCAAGTTTTGCTATAGAAGGAAAGTTATGTCGAAGATCCTTAAGTTTGATGAAGATGCTCGTAGAGCCCTTGAGCGTGGAGTTAATGCTTTAGCTGATGCAGTCAAGATAACTATTGGCCCTAAGGGACGCAATGTTGTTATTGATAAGAAATGGGGTGCGCCAACTATCACTAATGATGGTGTGACCATTGCTAAAGAAGTTGAAGTTAAAGACCCATTTGAAAACATGGGTGTGCAACTTGCTAAAGAAGTTGCTACAAAGACAAACGACTTAGCTGGTGATGGCACCACAACGGCCACTGTTCTAGCACAAGCATTAGTCCGTGAAGGGCTGAAACTTGTTGCGGCCGGATCTTCACCTCAAGAAGTGAACAAAGGAATTGCAAAAGCAGTTGAAGCGGTTTCTGCTGAACTTAAGAAGAATGCGCGTCCAGTTTCAGGTAAAGAAGAGATTGCTAATGTTGCAACTATTTCTGCACAAGACCGAGCAATTGGTGAGTTAATTGCCGAAGCTTTCGACAAAGTTGGTAAAGACGGTGTAATCACTGTTGAGGAATCCAGTACCACAGATCTAGAGTTAGATTTCACAGAGGGAATGCAGTTTGATAAGGGCTACATCTCACCATATTTTGTAACCGACCAAGAAGCAATGGAAGCCGTTCTTGAAGATCCATATGTCTTGTTAGTTCAAAACAAGATAGCAGCACTTGCCGAGCTACTTCCACTTTTGGAAAAGGTAGTGCAATCAGGCAAGCAGCTATTGATAGTTGCTGAAGATGTTGAAGGTGAAGCCCTATCAACCTTGGTTGTAAACCGTATCCGCGGAACTTTTACTTCAGTATCTGTTAAGGCTCCTGCATTTGGTGATCGCCGTAAGGCAGTTTTGCAAGATATCGCGGTGCTAACTGGTGCAACTGTGGTTTCACCAGAAGTTGGACTGAAGTTAGACACGGTTGGTTTAGATGTTCTTGGAAAGGCTAGACGAGTCGTAGTTTCTAAAGACAACACCACAATTGTTGGTGGGGCTGGCGATGCTGCTGCGGTTAAAGATCGCATTGGGCAAATCAGATCTGAGATTGATCGCTCTGATTCCGATTGGGACAAAGAAAAGCTACAAGAGCGGTTAGCTAAGTTGTCTGGTGGTGTTGGCGTACTGCGTGTTGGTGGCCACACGGAAGTTGAATTGAAAGAGAAGAAGCATCGCGTTGAAGATGCAGTCAGCGCTACCCGCGCTGCAATTGATGAAGGCATCGTTGCTGGTGGTGGTTCTGCTTTGATTCACGCTGGAAAAGTTCTTGAAGGTGAACTTGGATTAGAAGGAGACCAGAAATCTGGAGTCGCTGCAGTTCGTAAAGCACTTAATGAACCACTACGTTGGATTGCAGAAAATGCAGGGCTAGAAGGTTATGTAGTTTGTTCAAAGGTTGCTGAGATGAAGTTTGGTCATGGGTTTAATGCACAAACTGACGTATATGAGGACTTGGTTGCTCGAGGAGTTATTGACCCTGTGAAGGTAACTAGATCTGCATTAGTTAATGCGGCATCAATTGCATCCATGCTTCTAACGACTGAAGTTTTGGTTGTTGAAAAACCGGTGGAAGAAGAAGCGAATACAGGTGGAGCCGGACATTCACATGCTGGACATACTCACTAAAGAAATATTCAAATAAAGAAAAGGCCTGCGAGATACTCGCAGGCCTTTTCTCTTGGAGAGTCAACGTGACTAATCACGTTGAAATCGGCGGCCAGCATAAAACGTGGGGGCGCGGCCACCGAAAGACTTTTATCCGACTAACTGATAATTCGTAGTTCGTTCTCTGGTGTAAAGAGCTTCGCGCTCTTCTTCGGTTAGGCCGCCCCAGACCCCATAAGGCTCCTTAACCGATAGGGCATGAGCTGCGCATTGCCGCAGAACAGGACAGGTAGCGCAGATCGCTTTCGCAGCGTTATCTCTGGCTACTCGTGAAGGGCCACGTTCGCCCTCAGGGTGGAAGAAGATCTCTGGATCCTCGCCTCGACAGGCGCCATGTAACTGCCAATCCCATAGATCAGCGTTCGGACCAGGAAGACGGGTTAAATCAGCCATTTGGGGCTCCTCTCGTTGAGTAATTTACAACTTGTTCAAAAGTTAGTCAACTTTCGAAGTTGGCAAGTTTCTGGCAAACTTATTCAGGGAAAGAGGGGTAGGCTTGGAAAGTGTGGGTTTCCCTCGAGAAATGGGTAGTTGTGCATGAGTCAAGGTGACGTATTTCACTCAGACGGGTCGATCACCGAGATCCGCTTTACGCTCACAGTTGCTGCGGTAGCCCGCAGGCTGGGAGTAGCACCAGCGACACTTCGCACCTGGGACCGCCGTTATGGAATAACTCCTACTGATCGCACCAGCGGCGGACATCGTCGCTACACACCAGAAGATGTCGCACTTCTTGATCGCATGCGTCGATTAGTAATTCAGGGCCTGCCTCCTGCTGAAGCAGCAAGGTGTGCTCATCTGGGAAATGAGTCGGCAGGCTTGCAGATGAATGTTGCAGCACCAGCTGGTGGTGGAAATGTTGTTCCTCTGCCAGGATCAACAGCAACTGCACGTGGACTTGCCAGAGCTGCTACATCGATGGATTCAAACGGCATGACCCAAATTGTGAGTGAAGCTATCGCGGAGCGTGGAACAATCTGGACTTGGGAACAAGTTATTTCCCCCGTGTTGATTGGACTTGGTAAGCGGTGGGAGATGACAGGTGAAGGTATTGAGCTCGAACATTTGTTAACAGAATCACTTAAAGGCTGCTTCAAAGAGGTGACATCCAGACTAAAAACTCCAGTTAACTCCAGAGCAGTTTTACTCTCTTGTGCTCCAGAAGAACTTCACAGTTTGGGAACACTTGTTTTGTCTGCGGCTTTGGCTGAGCGCAGAATTCTCGCACGAGTGTTAGGGCCGCGAGTTCCAACCAGCGCGCTACTTGCTGCATCAAAGCGAACTGGGCCAGCAGTGGTGTTAGTTTGGGCACAATTGAAGGATTCTGCTGGAGCTTCCGAGGTAGTCGAGGTGCTTGCTTCGCACCCCACTGCATTAGTAATTGCTGCAGGGCCAGGATGGCGAGCAGATTTACCGGCAAGAGTTGTTCGAACCCAAGACATGACTGATGCATTAACTAAGATTTCGACAGCAGTTGGGTTCTAGTTCAGAATTTGCATTTATTTAGGTTTGGGTATTAAATAGTTTCAGGCAGCACTCAAGTTTGAGTTGTAGATATGTCTCATACAAAGATTAAATCAGTTGAAATTAAAACTATTGCAATTTGTCACTCTAATGAAAAGTTTATCGATCACTTACGAGGAAGACTTGCAAAGCTAATAGGTGTTGAGAGGGTTCTAAAATTTGCTGATGTAGATGATTTAATAAAAGTGGCTTCCCAAACACAATTTGATTTAGTGTTGGTAGAGGTAAACGAACAAACCAAAGACCCTTCATCTTTAATTAGTGATATTGTGCTGGCCGCACCTGAAGTCACAGTTCTAGTAATTCTTGAAGCGCGTTCCACCATCTCCTTGGTGGCAGAAGACGAAATTGAGAATCTACTTACACAAACTGCTCACGCAGGAGCAGCTGGATATATTCGTCAAGACATCCGAAATAATGAATTACTGGCTCTTTATGCAGCAATCTCTGGAATTGGAATCCATCCAAGCCGAAAGCCAGTTAAGAGTCAGATTTCATTGAGTCCCCGGGAGCAAGATATGTTGCGAGGGTTTTGTGAAGGTAAGACCAAGGCCCAAATTGGAGCTGACCTGTATATTTCTGAGGACACAGTCAAGACACACTGCAAGCGACTTTTTCTCAAGCTTGGGGTGCACAACCGCTCAGCCGCGGTACTTGCGGCCTATCGCAACGGGCTGTTGGACATGAGCGTTCCTTGAGCAAGTAATCTCTGAACCTCAACTTCAAGTTTCGGAGTGAAATTGGCCAGATCTAAGCCTGACCCAAGCCGGATGAGTGCTGAGAAAGTTGCCCTTGAAGGTTTGACTTATGACGACGTACTTGTCTTGCCAGATGCGTCTGCAGTTGTGCCAAGTGAGGTGAATACCAAAGCTAGGCTGAGTAGAAATATCTCCATAAATATTCCCCTTGTCTCATCAGCTATGGATACCGTCACTGAAGCTCGAATGGCGATAGCAATTGCCAGGCAAGGAGGTGTTGGTGTCCTCCATCGCAACTTGTCGGTTGAGGATCAAGTTGTTGAACTAGATTTAGTAAAGCGCAGTGAATCTGGGATGGTCACAAACCCGGTAACTTGCACCCCGGACAACACAATTGCAGAAGTTGATGCAATGTGTGCCAAGTTTAGAATCTCAGGCTTACCAGTCGTTGACAGCAAGCAAGTATTGGTGGGAATCATCACCAACCGAGATATGAGATTTGAAAGTAATTTAAATCGCAAAGTTAGTGAAATTATGACCCCAATGCCACTGGTGACTGCACCAGTTGGCATCAGTCCAGAAGATGCTCTGAATTTACTTCGAAAAAATAAGATTGAAAAGCTACCTATTGTTGATAAAGGAGATCGCTTAGCTGGCTTGATAACTGTTAAAGACTTTATTAAGAAAGATAGATACCCAAATGCTTCAAAAGATACCGCTGGTCGACTAATTGTGGGAGCAGCTGTAGGAGTTGGCCAAGATGCTTTTGAACGCGCCGAAGCGCTAGTTGCTGCTGGCGCTGATTTTCTAGTGGTTGATACTGCACACGGCCATTCGCAATCGGTATTGGACACTGTTAAACGTTTTAAACAAAAATTTGAAATCGATATTATTGGTGGAAACATCGCCACTCGTAACGGTGCACTTGCTCTGATTGAAGCTGGTGTTGATGGGGTCAAAGTCGGTGTTGGTCCAGGTTCAATCTGCACTACTCGCGTAGTTGCTGGAGTAGGAGTACCTCAGATCACGGCGATTTTGGAAGTAGCCTCCGCAACTGTTGGGGTTGGTGTTCCACTCATTGCAGATGGCGGCTTGCAATATTCAGGTGATATCGCAAAAGCAATAGTTGCGGGCGCAGATTGCGTGATGCTTGGTTCACTATTGGCTGGATGTGAAGAATCTCCAGGTGATGTCGTTACTGTAAACGGGAAACCTTATAAGCAATATCGGGGGATGGGTTCGCTTGGTGCAATGCAGTCTAGAAATCAAAGTAGATCGTTTAGTAAAGATAGATACTTTCAAGATGATGTATTAAGCGATGACAAATTAGTGCCTGAGGGCATTGAAGGTCAGGTGCCTTATCGCGGATCACTGGCAAACGTGGCTCATCAATTAATAGGTGGACTCAGGGCATCAATGGGGTATGCCGGAGCCAGTAACATTCAAGAACTTCAAAGCAATGGCAGACTGATTCGAATCACAGCAGCAGGACTTCGTGAATCTCATCCTCATGATGTGCAAATTACAGTTGAAGCGCCAAACTACTCAGGTCGATAAGAGGATTCGTGACAGAAATAGAAATTGGTCGTGGGAAACGTGCCCGAGAAGCCTTTGACTTTGATCAAATTGCGCTAGTTCCAAGTCGCCGCACACGTGATCCTGAAGAGGTTTCTACCAATTGGCGGATAGATGCTTTTGATTTCGCTCATCCAGTTATTGCGGCCCCTAACGATTCAGTTGTGTCTCCAGAGACAGCAATAAGTTTAAGCAAATTAGGTGGGCTTGCAGTTTTGAATCTTGAAGGACTTTGGACTAGACACGAAAATCCTGAGAAAGTTTTAGAGAAAATTTCGAAGGCAAGTCCAGATCAGGTTACTCAAGTGCTCCAAGAGGCGTATGCTGCCGAAATAATCCCACAACTACTTGTCGAGAGAGTAAAGCAACTTCGTTCTGCTGGAATAGTTACTGCTGGAGCACTATCTCCGCGACTAACCGCAAAATATTTTAAAGAAGTTATCGGTGCAGGGGTCGATCTATTCATCATTAGAGGCTCAACTGTTAGCGCTGAACATGTGGCCACAATTGGCGAACCACTTAATTTAAAGAAGTTTATTTATGAACTAGAAGTCCCAGTAATTGTTGGCGGGTGTGCAACGTATCAAGCAGCTTTGCACCTAATGCGTGCAGGTGCTGCTGGAGTTTTAGTTGGATTTGGTGGCGGGTCTAGCGGCACTACAAAATCAGTTCTAGGGGTGAAGGTGCCAATGGCCACTGCTGTGGCAGATGTTGCAGCAGCGCGCAGGGATTACTTAGACGAATCTGGTGGCAGATACACCCAAGTTATTTCTGATGGTGGGGTTCACTCAACTGGAGATATTGCTAAGGCCATCGCATGTGGTGCTGATGCAGTAATGGTGGGCTCGATGCTGGCTAAAGCCACAGAAGCGCCAGGGCGGGGTTATCACTGGGGCGTTGAGGGTGGACATCCAACTCTTCCTAGAGCCAGCACAATTCATGTTGATTCTGTTGGTAGTTTTTCAGAAATTTTGCAGGGTCCAGCAATTTCAGCCAACGGTTCTATGAATGCAATCGGGGCTTTAAGACGCAGTATGGCCACCTGTGGCTATTCTGATATTAAGGAACTGCAGCGCGTTGAAATCGTTGTTAGTCAATAGTTGGAATTGACTTGAAAGCCGATCTACCTAAACCAGTGCTAGTTGTTGATTTTGGTGCCCAATATGCACAATTAATTGCGCGTCGAGTTCGTGAGCTCGGTTTATATTCTGAAATCGTTAGCCACCACTTAACGGCTGCCGAAATACTGGCCAAACAACCATCCGCTATTTTATTAAGTGGTGGCCCGGCAAGTGTCTATGAAGACAAAGCACCAGTTGTTGGTGGGGATTTGTTTGCTTCGGATGTTCCAATATTTGGAATTTGCTATGGATTTCAATACATGGCTCAGAAATTGGGCGGGGAAGTTGGTAAGACTGGTATTCGTGAGTATGGCTCAACAGAACTAACAATCAACTCTGAAAGTTCACTCTTTTCAGGATTAAGCAGCAAGTTTCAAGTGTGGATGTCTCACGGTGATTCAGTAACAAAGGCACCTGCTGGCTTCGACATCACAGCAAGTACCGCTTCATGTCGGATAGCAAGTTTCGAAAATAGGCCTAGAAGGCTGGCTGGCGTGCAGTATCACCCAGAGGTAATTCATTCTAAGTATGGCAATGAAGTGCTTTCTAGATTCTTATTTGAGATTGCAGGTTTGCAGCCAAATTGGACAACCGATCAAATCTTGGATGATGCAGTGCTGGGTGTTCGAAACCAGGTTGGTACCGGATTAGCAATTTGCGGGCTCTCTGGGGGAGTGGACTCTGCGGTCGCTGCTGCCATTGTACAAAAAGCCATCGGGGATCAACTAACTGCTGTTTTTGTAGACCACGGGTTACTTAGAACTGGAGAGCGCGAACAAGTTGAACAGGATTTTGTTAATGCGACTGGAACAAAGTTAGTTGTAGTTGATGCGAGAGATAGATTCCTCAAGGCACTTGAGGGAATTTCAGATCCTGAGCAGAAACGAAAAATTATTGGAGCACAATTCATCCGAGTTTTTGAGGAATCTGCAAAAAACTTGGTAACAAAAAGCTCTGGTGAGGTTAAATTCTTGGTCCAAGGAACTTTGTATCCTGACGTTGTTGAATCAGGTGGCGGATCATCTACGGCCACAATTAAGAGTCATCACAATGTTGGTGGCTTACCAGATGATTTGAAGTTTGAGTTAGTAGAACCGTTGCGGACCTTATTTAAGGATGAGGTACGCACCGTAGGGCGCAGTTTGGGACTTCCAGAATCAATTGTTGGTCGACATCCATTCCCAGGTCCTGGCTTAGCAATCAGAATCGTTGGTGCAGTTGATCAAAGTCGATTAGACATTCTCAGAGCAGCTGACGCAATTGCGAGACTTGAATTGGAAAAGTCTGGATTAAATGACTCTGTTTGGCAGTTTCCGGTAGTTCTGCTCGCAGACGTGCGCAGTGTTGGCGTTCAAGGTGACGGCAGAACTTATGGACACCCAATTGTCCTTCGACCAGTGTCTAGTGAAGATGCCATGACTGCAGACTGGTCGAGATTGCCATACGAGCTAATTGCAAAGATCTCATCTCGAATCACGAATGAAGTCCCTGAGGTGAACCGTGTCGTACTGGACGTTACTAGTAAGCCACCAGGCACAATTGAGTGGGAATAACCAGGGGGCAACATGAGTACATTAGAAATTGTTCGTAATTCACTCTTAGTTTTACACTTTATTGGTTTCGCAGCCCTGTTTGGTGGATTTCTCAGTCAGTCTCGAGTGCGTGAGCGCAAAATACAAGCAGGCATGCTGCATGGCGCATTACTAACATTTGTTGCAGGAATTGGCCTGGTAGGAGTTCGCTACCCATTACACGATCAAGACCCAAATGCTTGGCCGCTACCTGACAATGCCAAAGTATTAGTCAAAACTTTACTCATTATCGTGATTCTCATTTTGGCTTTTCATAACCGCAAGAAGCCTGCTGTTGATTCAGGTACCTGGCTGTCCATTGGCCTACTAACACTAGCCAATATTGTAATTGCCGTTTTCTGGTAACTACAAAGTAGAGACTACGAAAAAACCTTCAGCAAGCTTCCCTGATCCAAGTTCTGATTGTTCGGCAACTAATGTGCCCCAATTTGTGATTCGCTCTTCTAAATCTGCGATTTGATTTGTTTGAGAAGCATGGGCCTTAAGTGCTGCGAGTTTTTTAGGTAGATAGTCGGTGATGTCCACAAAGTGATTAGGAGTGGCATGTGCCATTAGCCACAACTCACTCACTGTCCAAGGCTCAAATCCAGCTTCTAATAATTCTGGGAAAGCAAACATATTTCTTGCATCTGGGTAAACAGCTTGTACTGCACCCTCTCCTGCTGCTAGATGGTCAGGGTGTGCAGAGTAAATACGGTTCCAGTTTCTTTCTGGAGACTGGGTGATAACAACGTCAGGCTTAACTCTTCTAATTTCTTGCACAATTGCTTTACGCAATTCGAGTGTTGGAAACAACTTACCATCATCAAAACCTAAAAAAGAAACATCAGTAACGCCTAAAATTGCACCAGCTGCAATTTGTTCGGATCTGCGAATTTTGCGCATCTCATCACGACTAACTGATGGGTCTTCACCACCTTGGTTTCCATCAGTGCAGATGCAATAAGAAACACCTACTCCTTGTGACCTAAGCCACGCAACAGTTCCCCCACCACCAAAATCAATATCGTCTGGGTGAGCAGTAACTACTAGGGCCTGCTTAGGTAATTCGAACATTAATTGCTCCAACTCTTAGAATTTCTCTAGATTTTCTAGTTTTCATACGACATTGTGTCAGATTTGAGGCGAAAATCTAATTCTCATGGGAAAGTTAACCCATGCCCTTTCCCCAGATCCGGGCTGCAGTAGTAGTTCTTATGGTGAGTAGTTTGCTGCTCCCAATAAGTGGAGCTCTGCCAGCAGCGGCCAATGAAACCAAGTCATCACAAGTCAGTGCTTTGCCGCAGCTTAAGTATGGAGACAAAAACGCAGCTGTTAAGCGGTTACAAGTATTACTAGGGGTTAACCCAATTTCGGGTGGATTTTTCAATAAAACGAAGAATGCAGTAATAGACCTACAAAAGAAAAGTAAGTTAAAAACTTCTGGGATCGTTGATCAAAAAACATGGTCAGCATTAGGAATTAACTCAACAAAAGAGTTACAGAAAGTTCCAACTAAAGTAATAGATGTTCCAGCAACGCCTGCTGAAACAGTTGTTATCGACAAAACTTTGCCAACATTGAAGTTTGAAGACAAAAATGAGAATGTTAAGAGATTACAAGTTCTATTAGGTGTGACTCCAGTAACTGGTGGGTTCTTTACTAAAACAAAAGCAGCGGTTGAAACTGCACAAAAAACATCAGGACTTAAGGTCACAGGTGTAGTTACACCTGAGTTATGGGCCGCGCTCGGTATTTCTACTTCTGCTAAATTGGCAGAGTTGCCCACTAGCCCAGTAGTTGAGCCTACAAATGAAGAGCCACTACCTACAACTGATCCGGGCGTGATTCCGCAGCCAGAAACTCCTCCAGTGGTGGCACCAACTATCAAGACTCCCAACCCAATTGCAGACACCGTTGCTTTTGATGCAGCTGGTGAATATCAGTCACAAGTCATCTGTGATCCAAGCCCAAAAATTGGTGCAGACAGACTAAGAGCCCTACTTAAAGAAGTTTATGGTGAAACTGTTATTGGTATCTATCGAGACTGCGCAAATGGTGGGACCAGTGAACACAAAGAAGGCAGAGCACTTGATTGGATGTATCACTGGCGAAATCTTGAACAACGAGCCAAAGTTGAATCATTTCTTTCTTGGTTAATTGCACCAGGTGCAGACGGCCGCCCTGGAGCAAATGCTCGTCGAATGGGTGTCATGTATGTGCTGTGGGATGGTCGCATCTGGGGGATCTATCGAGCCGATGAAGGTTGGCGCGATATAGGTGGTTGCACTACAGATCCACAAAAGAAGTCTTCAAGTTATGACAATTACTGCCATAGAGATCATGTCCACATGTCCATGACCTGGGATGGGGCTGCTGGGTTAACTTCTTATTGGAATCCAAATCCTCAAACACTTGCTGTCTGCGAGGAGTCGCCAAGTGCGATTGCGCCTACTGCAGTTATTGACCCACAGCAGTTGACTGCGATTACTCCAATTCGAATCTTGGATACAAAAACTGGACTTGGCGTTAGCCAGCCTTGTCGGTTAGGTGGTAGGCGAAGCACTTTAGACACCAGGTACTTAGCAATTCCAATTATGAAGCCAATTGAAGTGGTATTGGAGGCTGAAGACACCGCATTGCTTCCACCACTAGTGACCCCATTGCCGCCAGCTACTCCAGTATTAATCCCAGGATTACCAAGCACGGGTGTTGCAGCAGTGTTAGTTCGAGCCACTGTTTCTAATAGCAATGCTCCATCTAGTTTGTCAGTTTATGCCAGAGGTACTACCAGACCAAATATTGCAACAGTGCCAGTAAACATGAATGGTTCAGCCAGCGCCGAAACTATTGTTCCGGTTGGAACAGATGGAGCAATTTCAGTTGCGGTTGCAACTGGAGCAGCTGAAGTCGCCCTTGATGTGATTGGTTACTTCGCTAATCCTCCACAAACATTAGCGAATACTCCAAGATCAACGATTAGGCTTAATTCTTCAGCATTACTTGATGTTAAGACTCCAATTAAACCTGGGGAAACTCGATCTTTAGCTTTACCAAAGTCAGAGGTGGGTGAGGCCCCAGAGGCTGCATCGGTCGTAATAACTGTCAGCGCAAAAGGTGCTGGCCGAGTATTAGTTTTTAGCGGAGATGTAGTGCAGTTGGCTGTTAATTACAATTCAACAGCAGATGCAGTTTTGTCTCTCCGTGGCAATAGAACTCTCACTTTTGTTAATGAGGGAAATGCTGCAGTTGAGTTAAAAGTACATAGCAATTGGTTTCTAGGACCTAATCCAGAAGGTGGCATGAATGGTATTGTGCCAATCAGACCAATTAGTGCACTAACAAATACAACTATAAAATCTGACAAGATAGTTTCAGTACCACTATCAAAATTAGTAACAATCCCACCACAAGCAAAAGTAGTTTTGGTATCAGTTACAGTTCGAAAGCGAAGCGCTGCTCAGGGTGTATTTGTATGGGGGGCAACAAGACCACTAACTGCAAATATTGGTATCCCAGACAATAATCCACGCACTAGCTTGGCTTTTGTAGCAATTGATGAACTACGAAGTCTTCAAGTTTTAGCCAATTCTGGCTCAGCGGATGTTTCATTGGCCATAATTGGCTGGGGTGACTGACCTAATCTTTAGACTTAGCCAGTGAATCCAGTCAACGCAGCCAACCAAGATCTCAGTGACCTAAACCCTGCACAAGCAAAAGCAGTTACCCATCAAGATTCCAGCCTATTAGTGGTCGCTGGTGCTGGATCAGGCAAAACTCGAGTACTTACTCGTCGTATTGCGCACTTGATAGCAACTGGCGCTGCCAACCCTGAAGAAATTTTAGCCATTACATTTACCAATAAAGCTGCTAATGAGATGAAAGAACGTGTGGTGGAATTAGTGGGACCACACGCTCGCTATATGTGGGTCATGACTTTTCACAGCGCTTGCGTTCGGATTCTTCGCAAAGATGGCGCAGAATTAGGGATTGGTACTAACTTCACGATTTATGATCAAGCAGATTCGCTCAGACTAATTACTTTAATAGTGCGCGATTTGGACTTAGATCCAAAACAACACCAACCTAGAAGTTTACAAAACAAAATTTCTACTCTAAAAAACGAACTTGAGGATTATGAAACTTTTGCTAAGCGGATTGAGCCAGAAAGCGCCCAAGGCGTTCTAGCAACTGTTTATCGTGAGTACCAAAATAGATTACGTAGATCAAATGCAGTTGACTTTGATGATTTAATCTCACACACTGTTGCACTCCTGCAGCTAAACCCGCAAGTCAAAGAGTCATATCGTCGCAGATTTAAACACATTTTGGTAGATGAGTATCAAGACACCAACACTGCTCAGTATGTCTTGATTCGAGAGCTAGTTGGTAAAGCTAGTGATGGCCTAGCACCTGCTGGATTATGTGTTGTTGGTGATGCAGATCAAAGTATTTATGCATTTCGTGGTGCCACAATCAGGAACATTGTCGACTTTGAGAAAGATTATCCCAAGTCGACCACAATTTTACTTGAACAAAACTATCGCAGCACTCAAAATATCTTATCGGCGGCAAATTCCGTTATTGCTAAGAATCCAAACCGTATGGATAAAAAACTATGGTCTGATTCAGGAGACGGAGACCTCGTAGGTCTTTATATAGCTGATGATGAACATGATGAAGCTCGATTCATTATTGATCAGATTAAACAACTTCAAGATTTTGGGGTTAAGTTTTCCGATGTAGCAGTTTTTTACCGAACAAATGCTCAGTCCCGAGCAGTAGAAGAAGTATTCATTCGGTCAGATATTCCCTACAAAGTTGTTGGTGGAGTTCGCTTCTATGAAAGAGCAGAAATCAAGGATGCGATTGCTTATTTGAAGGTTATTAATAATCCAGATGATGATATCTCTTTGCGAAGAATTCTTAATGTCCCAAGACGTGGAATTGGAGATAAAGCAGAAGCTGCCTTAACTTTAATGGCGAATAAACGAGATACATCCTTGTTTAGAGTGTTGGCTCAGGCAGATCAAGCTCCTGGCATTGCAGCCAAAGCAGCCAGCACGGTGATGGCTTTTGCTCAATTAATCAACGACTTAAAGACGCTCGCGGATAGCAATGCTGGTTCCGCAATTGTGCTACAAGCAGTATTAGAACAGACCGGTTATTTAGCTGAATTGAGCGCTTCAGCAGACCCTCAAGATCAAGTGCGAGTTGAAAACCTTAGTGAACTTGAAGCTGCTGCAGCAGATTATGACTCTTCCGAAGATGCAGCTGGACTAACTGGCTTCTTAGAGCGAGTTTCATTGGTGGCAGATGCAGATTCAATACCTGACCGCGACGATGGGGTTATCACTCTCATGACCCTACACACTGCTAAAGGCCTTGAGTTTCCAGTTGTGTTCTTAACTGGGATGGAAGACGGGGTGTTTCCACACATTCGCTCTTTGGGTGAAAAAGAAGAACTTCAAGAGGAACGCCGCTTGGCTTATGTTGGAATTACTAGAGCTCGAGAGCGGCTGTTTTTATCACGAGCCATTCGTCGTTCAGCGTGGGGTGCTCCGCAATATCATCCGGCTTCCCGGTTTATCACTGAAATTCCAGATCATCTGATAAATGTGTTGCGAGCAGATCCAGGTCACGCTCCACTTTCCGAATCAGCTACTACTCGTTTAGCAAAATCCACTCCAGCAAAAGTAATTGTTCAACTTGAAATTGGCGATCGGGTTAATCACACCCAGTTTGGCTTGGGACGAGTTCAAGAGATTAATGGTTCTGGAGACAATGTAACCGCGACTATAGATTTTGGAGAAGCAGGCCAGAAGCGGTTACTGCTTAGGTACGCTCCGGTTGAAAAACTCTAACTACGCAGCCAGTCCAAAGGATCAACTAGTCGATCTCCAAGTGCTACTTCAAAATGCAAATGGGAGCCACTTGAGTTTCCAGTGGAGCCAACATTTCCAATGTGTTGCCCAATAGAGACTCGATCTCCAAGAGAGATGTCTATATCGGAAAGATGCGCATAGCGAGTTGTTACGCCATCACCATGCGCAATCAAAATTGAGTAGCCATAAGACCCATCCCAGCCTCGGCCAACAACTACGCCGTCAGCAGCAGCTTTGACTGACTGTCCGTAGTAGCCATCAAAGTCGGTTCCAGTATGAATTCCACCATCCCAACGCCAGCCTCTTTGCCCAAAATACGCAGAGATTCGAGTGCCAGGAAGAGGGTTTCTCTTAACTCCACTGAAAGAACTTGGAATTTCAACATTAGACGGGATATAGATTCGAAACTTTAAAGCGGCAGAAGTTCGCAATAAACGCTCTTTTGCTAGTCGGGCCATTTCGGCTGCCCGTGCTTTAGCTTCTTTTTTCGCCATGGCCGTCAAAGTTCGTTGCTCACGGACCAGGCTTCTAGTGGTCTGAGAAATTGCTCTGGCTAGGGCTAAGTCTTCATTGGTCTCAGCTAAGGCACTGGCGGCATCTAATCGATCCGCTTCAACTGCCCCAACAGCCGCCATTAACTCTTTACTGTCTTGAAGTTTGGTATTGGCTAATGCAGAGACTGAAAGCGATGTAAAAAACAACGCTGCAACCGCAAGCGGTGCTAAAACCAGGTTAAACGTTCGTGAACTTCTCACGTTGTTTCCTCCGGGGATTGCGTCGGGCCTCGCATTGAGGGCGCTTTCAGAATTCTTTAAGAATAGCCTATTAATCACCACAGTAAACCCCCACCCCCCACTTTTTTGTGGACTACCTGTGGATAAAGGGGGTGGGATTGCCCACAATTGGGGGCATAAGGTGTCCCCATGGGAAGAATCGTGATTGCCAAACCAGGGCTAGACGGCCATGACCGTGGGGCCAAAATTATTGCCAGAGGCCTGCGGGACGCTGGTTTTGAAGTGATTTACACCGGCTTACACCAGACACCTGCACAAATTGCAGCTACCGTCGTAGCTGAAGATGCTGATGTTGTTGGTATCTCAGTGCTTTCTGGGGCTCATCTAACGCTTGTCCCAGAGATCATCCAGCTCCTCAAAGATGCTGGTGCCGGTGATGTTGGGGTATTCGTAGGTGGAATTATCCCGCAAGAGGATGTTCTCAAACTAACTCAAGCAGGGGTGCAATCAGTGTTTACCCCAGGAACACCAATATCAACCATCGTCGAATGGCTTAGTGGTTTCATTTCCAAGAAAGCTCTCGCCTAGTCTGCGCCCTTGAAAACATTTTTTTGAGAGGCGACCAACATGGATCTATATGAGTTTCAAGCAAAGGCACTTTTTGCTGAGCATGGTGTTGTAACTCAAGATGGGGCGGTTGTAAACACCGCAGATGAAGCCAAAGCTGCAGCCCAAAAATTTGGCAGCATGGTTGTGGTGAAGGCGCAAGTCAAAGTTGGTGGCCGGGGTAAAGCTGGAGGCGTTAAGTTAGCTAAGAATGCTGACGAAGCCTTTGATAAAGCAAATGACATTTTAGGTTTAGACATTAAAGGTCACATTGTTAAACAAGTCTTAGTAACTCCTGCCGAAGATATTGCATCTGAGTACTACGTATCATTTTTACTGGATCGTTCCAATAGAACTTTCTTGGCAATGGCCAGTGTTGAAGGCGGCGTTGAGATTGAGGAAGTGGCTGCCAACAATCCTGATGCACTAGCAAAAATAAACATTGATGCCAGCGTTGGTGTCACAAAAGAAGTTGCTATCAAAATTGCAACTGCTGCAAAGTTTCCAGCAGAAATTATGGATCAAGTTGTCGAGATGCTACAGCGGATGTGGGATGTATTTGTCAAAGAAGATGCCACACTTGTTGAAGTAAATCCATTAGTGCAAACCCCTGCTGGCAAAGTAATTGCATTAGATGGGAAAGTCTCCTTGGATGACAATGCTGCATTCAGACATCCAAATCATGCAGCGCTTATTGACCATCAAGCTGAAGATCCTTTGGAAGCAGCTGCTAAAGCCAAAGACCTGAACTATGTAAAACTAGATGGTCAAGTTGGAATCATTGGGAATGGTGCTGGCTTAGTCATGAGTACGTTAGATGTAGTTGCTTACGCTGGAGAGTTGCACGGAGGAATGCGCCCAGCAAACTTCCTCGATATCGGCGGAGGTGCATCTGCACAAGTTATGGCGGACGGTTTGAGCATCATCTTGAGTGATCAGGATGTAAAGGCTGTATTTGTTAATGTTTTTGGTGGGATTACCTCTTGTGATGCAGTAGCAAATGGAATTGTCCAAGCACTAGCTTTACTGGAAGCAGATGGAAAGAAAATCAAAGTTCCGTTAGTTGTTCGTCTAGATGGAAACAACTCGGTGGTTGGTCGGGAGATTCTAAAAACTGCGAATCATCCAGCAGTTCGAATGGCAGACACTATGGATGCAGGGGCCGAACTTGTGGCACAACTTGCATCAGGAAAATAGGAGAAAACAATGTCTATTTTCTTAAATAGCGATTCTAAGATTTTGGTTCAGGGCATGACTGGTAGTGAAGGTACCAAGCACACAAAACGGATGCTGGCTTCTGGAGCTAAAGTAGTTGCTGGTGTTACACCAGGGAAAGGTGGACAAGTAGTTGATATTGATGGACATTCAATCCCAGTTTTTAACTCAGTATCAGAGGCTATGGCTGCTACAAAGGCAAACGTCTCTGTTGTTTTTGTTCCTCCTAAATTTGCTAAAGCAGCTGTTATGGAAGCAATCGATGCCAAGATTCCACTTTGCGTAGTCATCACTGAAGGAATTCCAGTTCATGACAGTGTTGGTTTTGTAAATCACGCCCTCACCTTGGGAACCACCAGGCTCATTGGCCCAAACTGTCCTGGATTGATTAGCCCAGGAGAATCGAATGCTGGAATTATCCCAGCAGATATCACCAAGAAGGGCCGGATTGGTTTGGTAAGTAAGTCCGGCACATTGACCTATCAAATGATGTATGAATTGCGCGACATCGGCTTCTCAACTGCTGTTGGTATTGGTGGCGACCCAGTTATTGGAACAACACATATTGATTGTTTAGCAGCATTTGAAGCTGATCCTGATACGGATGCCATCGTAATGATTGGTGAAATTGGCGGAGATGCTGAAGAGCGTGCCGCAGCATTTATTAAGGACAATGTTCGCAAGCCAGTAGTAGGTTATGTAGCAGGTTTTACTGCTCCTGAAGGAAAAACTATGGGTCACGCGGGTGCAATTGTTTCTGGCTCTGCAGGAACTGCTCAAGCAAAGCAAGACGCACTTGAAGCTGTTGGTGTCAAGGTTGGTAAAACACCAAGTGAAGCTGCGAATTTGATGCGCGCCATCATGGGTAATCTGAAGTAGTCCATGAGTGATTCAGGTGTAGTTGTTGAACACCGGGACTTGATACGCACCTCAGCAATAACTGCAGTTTGGTCTGTCTCTATTGGAATAATCCTGTGCGCATTTCCAGTAATTCTGGTTTGGACCCTTGGAGCATCAGGTGCCGGCTCTTTAGGAAATGCAATTAAGGCTGCGCTGTTAGCTTGGCCTATTGCACATGGAGCGCGAGTCTCGGTTACAGGAGTTTCAATAGATGTGATGCCATTTCTACTGGCACTATTCCCCATATTCTTATTAAGACGTGCAGCAATGCGTATCTTTAAAATTGTGGAACCCTCCTCAAAAGTAATATTGTCGGTATTAACTCCAATAGTTAGTGTTAATTTCTTAATTTCTGCAACATTAGCTTGGTTAGCTTCTGATGATGTGATTTCAGTTTATCCACTTTGGGTTTTCCCACCAGTTTTTATAGTGGGCACAGTAGCAGTGTTATCTGCAGCAGTAAAAGTCTATGGTTATCCTTTAATTTATTTTGAAGAATTCAAATTTCTTATTGGCGTTAGAGTCGGTGGCTACCTAGTTGCCGGGCTTTTATTAGCTGCTGCAGTATTAAGTTCAGTTCGATTAGTTCTTAGTTTTGATCAAGCAAAACTAGTGGTGGCTTCGGTAGCAGACACAAATTACGAGATCTTTTTGGTTTGGCTAACCACAATTGGATTTGCCCCAGTAGCAATAGCTTGGGGTTATGCCTGGCTATTGGGTCCAGGTGTTTCCACCAGTATTGATACTGCATCATCCTTTGCAGTGGTTGATGAAGTTGCATATCCTGCCATTCCTTGGTTAGCAGCACTACCAACTGATGTAATTTCAAATGCTTGGCTAATTTTGTTGGTTCCATTTGTTTTAAGCTCTATTGCTGCAATTTTGCTTTGGTGGTCGCTGCATAATTCGAAATTATCTGAAATCATCATGAATTCATCTGTTGCCCTTTTATTAGTTCTAGTTGCGACCTTGATCTTGAGTTTGCTCGGTGGAGGGTCAGCAGGACCTGGGCGATTGGCTGTATTTGGTCCACAGTGGTTGCCAATGCTTGGCGGAGTTTTTGTGTCAATTGCACCTGCATTTATGGTGATGTTGCTTGTTGAATTTCTTAGACGCAAACTAAAGATTCGCAAGTTAGCGAAACACGAAAGATGAAATCTATAGTTGTCTTAGCGTCGGGCAATGGGTCTTTATTCCAAGCCCTAGCTGACGCTAGTGCTCAAGAGAAGATATTTTCTATTTCAGCTTTAGTGGTTGATCGTAAAGATACCTACGCAGTTACTAGAGCCACCAAATTTGGTATTCCAGCAATTGAAATTCCTTTTGTGGATTATGAAGATGACCACTGGCAGCGATTACTCAAGGAAACAGTTTTGAGTTTACAGCCAGACTTGGTTGTTTCAGCAGGCTTTATGCGAATTATTCGAAGTGATCTATTTCTTAAGTGTCCAACAATTAATGCTCATCCGTCTTTGCTACCAGAATTTCCAGGTGCGCACGCAGTCCAAGATGCCTTAGCTGCTGGAGCTGATGTCACTGGGGCAACTGTTCATCTGATGGACGCAGGAATAGATACTGGTCGAATATTGGCTCAAAAAGAGGTTGTGGTCTTGCCTGGAGATACCTCTGCCACACTCCATGAGCGGATCAAAACGGTTGAGCAAATACAGTTAGTTTCTGTGGTCACTGATATTTGTAGCGGCAAATTAAAGATTGGGGAATAAGCGCTATGCCTGACAAACCTATTCAGATAAAGCGCGCCCTAATCTCGGTCTCGGATAAGTCTGGACTAGAAATCATCATTCCTGTTTTAGCCAAATTGAATATTGAGATAGTTTCGACTGGCAGTACGGCTCAAGTGATTAGAGATCTTGGGGTAAAGGTCAAAGATGTTTCCACAGTTACGAACTTTAAAGAAATGCTCGATGGCCGAGTCAAAACTTTGCATCCTAATATTCATGCAGGTCTATTAGCGGATACTTTCAATAAGGAGCACCTAGATCAGCTAGGAACAATGGGTATTGATCCATTTCAGCTTTTGATCGTAAATCTATATCCTTTTGCTCAAACCATCGCTAGTGTTAAAGATTTTGATCAGTGTATTGAGCAAATTGATGTGGGTGGGCCAGCAATGGTGCGGGCTGCTGCTAAGAACTTTAATTCAGTAGCAGTGTTAACTTCTCCAACTCAATACCACAGTGCAGTCTCAGCCATAGATAGTGGTGGATTCGATTATGCGACACGCAAAAAACTTGCTTCTGAAGCTTTTGCACACACTGCCCAATACGACTCTGTGATTGCATCTTGGTTTAGTGGTGAGTTACCAAGCTCACTGAACTTGACAGCTACGAAGATATCAGAGCTTCGCTATGGCGAGAACCCTCAACAAAAAGCAGCACTTTTTGTTCGAGATGGTCAGTCAAATGGGATTGCAAATGCCATTCAACTTCAAGGGAAAGAACTGTCTTTCAATAACTTAGTTGATGCTGATGCAGCTTGGCGAGCGGTTCTGGAACACGATCTGTCTACGGTTGCAATTATCAAGCACACTAATCCTTGTGGAATAGCGAGCCACGATGACATTGCAACTGCATATGAGTTAGCGCATGGCTGCGATCCCACTTCAGCCTTCGGTGGTGTGGTTGCTGCGAATAGAGAAGTGACAGCCGAATTTGCCACAGCAAATGCAAACATTTTTACTGAAGTAATTATTGCTCCAAGCTACACAACAAAGGCCCTTGAGATGTTGGCAAAGAGAGCCAACTTAAGAGTGCTTGCAGCAAAACCAGAGGTAGATCAATTTGAAGTGAAAATGATTTCGGGTGGATTCTTGGTGCAAGACATTGACACTTTTGACTCAACCGGTGACCTATCGGGTAACTGGAAACTTGTTTCAGGAAGTGCTGCAGACAAATCCACTTTGGCAGATCTGGAATTTGCCTGGAGATCTGTGCGAGCTGTTAAGTCAAACGCAATTGTGTTGGCTAAGGACTTAACTACTGTTGGAATTGGAATGGGACAAGTTAATCGTGTTGATTCAGTTCAACTAGCAGTCCAGCGAGCAAGACTAAGGAGCCAAGGATCCGTGGCAGCTAGTGATGCCTTTTTCCCATTTAAGGATGGAGTTCTGGCACTAATCGATGCCGGGGTGAAGGCGATTGTGCACCCTGGAGGTTCAATTCGTGATCAAGAAGTCATTGAGGCCGCTGAGTCTGCAGGGGTAACCATGTACACCACAGGGGTTAGACATTTCTGGCACTGACAGAATTAAGCCATGACTGCACAATTGTTGGACGGTAAGGCCTTATCGGCATTAATTCGTGCAGATTTAAAAGATAAAGTAACAACACTTAAGAATAAACCTGGTTTAGCAACTATTTTGGTTGGTTCAGATCCAGCAAGCACCTCTTATGTTGCTGGAAAACATCGAGACTGTGCTGAAGTTGGGATTTCATCAATTAGAGTTGAGCTTCCAGCAACTGCTTCACAGTCTGAGATCATTAATGAAATCGAACAACTAAATGCTGACTCAAATTGCACAGGAATGATTGTTCAATTACCCCTGCCAAGATTTGTCGATGTCCAATTAGTCCTATCCACAATTGACCCCGCCAAAGATGCTGATGGTTTGCATCCACTTAATTTGGGTAAATTAGTTTTAGGAGCTCCTGCCGCACTTCCATGCACCCCTAGAGGAATTATTGAGTTATTGCGACATTACAAAGTCTCAATTGATGGCGCGAGCATTGTGGTTATTGGACGCGGCACAACAGTGGGTAGGCCTTTAGGTTTGTTGCTTACCCGAAAGTCCGAAAACGCAACGGTCACCTTGTGCCACACCGGGACTAAAGATTTACTCTCTCACACAAGCAAAGCGGACATAATCATTGCAGCAGCCGGAGTTCCTCAAATGCTCACTGGGGAGATGGTTAAGCAAGATGTAGTTTTAGTCGATGTTGGTATTACAAGGGATCAGAGTGGATTAATTGGTGATATTGCTCCATCTGCTATTGAAAAGTCATCTTGGTTTGCACCAGTCCCTGGAGGTGTTGGCCCAATGACTCGAGCCATGCTTCTGCAAAATGTAGTTGAGGCAGCGCTCCTCAAATGAAATCGTGGATTTCGATTCATCGCATCTGGTTACTAATCGTAATGATTGCATTAACTGGGGTGACCATTATTTATTTTGGTGATTTTCGATTAGGAGCAATCGTTTTAGCAGGAGCATCAGGGACCTTAGCGCTGTTTAGGGGGCTGGGAGCTCGGGATAAGTTGCTTGGGATTCGAACAAAGAATTTTGACCTCAGTATTTATCTCTTTATCGCTTTAGCGTTAGGAATCTTGGCTGTAGTTGTGCCAACTATCTAACCGCCTTACACCAGTTCATGATTCAGGTATGATTGGTGAACTATCTTGACATCGAGATAAATCAACGGAGGAATAAATGGCTCGCTCTGGAGTCGTTGCAGTTATTGGTGCTGGTTTTTATGGTTCAACCACCGCTCTGCGACTAGCTGAATACAACATTTTTGAAAAAGTAGTTCTAACTGACATTTTGGAAGGTAAGGCTGAAGGTCTAGCGCTAGACATGAATCAGTCTCGCTCCATTGAAGGTTTTGAGACCCGAGTAGTTGGTGGGACAACCTCAGCTGACGGCGCAGGATATGAAGTTATCGCAGGTAGTGATGTTGTAGTAATAACTGCGGGGTTGCCACGCAAACCTGGCATGAGTCGAATGGACTTAATAGAGGTTAACGCCAAAATTGTTAGAGGTGTAGCTGAAAACATCGCAAAACATGCACCGAACGCTGTTGTTATTGTGGTTTCTAATCCATTAGATGAGATGACGGCACTAACTGCGCTAGCAACAGGTTTTCCTAAGCACAAAGTTATGGGGCAAGCTGGAATGTTAGATACTGCTCGATTCACTAACTTTGTTGCAGAAGAATTGAAAGTTCCAGTAGCAAGTGTTCAAACTTTGACTCTAGGGTCGCATGGAGACACCATGGTCCCTGTTCCATCGAGGTGCACGGTTGATGGCAAGCCACTCGCAGATTTACTTCCAGCAGCTAAAATCGAAGAGCTAGTAACCAGAACTCGCAACGGTGGAGCTGAGATTGTGGGATTACTAAAAACTGGTTCAGCTTATTACGCACCATCCTCTGCAGCAGCCAGAATGGCAAAAGCTGTGATGGAAGATTCTGGAGCAGTTATGCCAGTTTGTGCTTGGGTAGATGGTGAATACGGAATTAGCGGTGTTTATCTTGGCGTTGAAGCCAAGGTTGGCAAAAATGGAATTAAGGAAGTAGTTGAAACACAACTTACTGATTTTGAAAAATCAGAACTTCTAGCTGCAGCCGAAGCCGTTCGCACGAAGCAAGCTGACGTCAAAAGTCTTTAATTTAAAAAAAGTAACCAGGAGATTTAGATGACCAAGATTAAAGTTACCAATCCAGTTGTTGAACTTGATGGTGATGAGATGACCCGAATTATCTGGCAATTCATCAAGGATCAGTTAATTCTGCCTTACCTAGACGTGGATTTGCATTATTACGATCTAAGTATTGAAAATAGAGATGCAACAAGCGATCAAGTTACCATTGATTCAGCTCACGCAATCTTGAAGCATGGGGTAGGGGTTAAGTGCGCAACTATCACACCGGATGAGGCTCGGGTTGCAGAATTTGGTCTAAAGAAAATGTGGAAGTCTCCAAATGGAACTATCAGGAATATTCTGGGTGGTGTTATTTTCCGTGAGCCAATCATCATTAGCAATATCCCTCGACTAGTGCCAGGCTGGACAAAACCGATCGTGGTTGGCCGTCATGCATTTGGTGATCAATATCGAGCAACAGATGTAGTTATCCCAGGTAAGGGAAGCTTGACGCTCACTTTCAAACCAGAAGATGGCTCTGCTCCCATGGAATTGAATGTTTACGATTTTCCATCAGGTGGAGTGGCAATGGCCATGTACAACCTGGATGAATCCATAAGAGATTTTGCTCGGGCATCACTTAGATATGGTTTAAATAGAAACTATCCAGTTTATTTGTCTACCAAGAACACAATTCTTAAAGCATATGATGGAAGATTTAAAGATATATTTACAGAAGTTTATGAATCTGAGTTTAAATCTGAGTTTGGCAAGGCTGGCATCACTTATGAACATCGTCTAATTGATGACATGGTTGCTTCCGCGCTTAAGTGGGAGGGGGGATATGTCTGGGCTTGTAAGAATTATGACGGTGATGTTCAATCTGACACGGTTGCTCAAGGATTTGGCTCCCTAGGTTTAATGACCAGCGTGTTGATGACTCCAGATGGTAAAACTGTTGAAGCGGAAGCTGCACATGGAACCGTTACGCGTCACTATCGGATGCATCAGGAAGGAAAGCCGACCTCGACTAACCCGATTGCATCTATTTTCGCGTGGACTCAAGGACTGGCTCACCGCGGAAAGATGGATGGAACCCCAGCGGTCACCGAATTTGCGCAAACGTTGGAAAAAGTCTGCGTTGAGACAGTTGAACAAGGTAAAATGACCAAGGATCTAAGTGTGTTAATTGGGCCAGAACAGCCATACTTAACCACCCAAGATTTCTTGGCAGCGATTGACCATAACCTTGGAAAGGCTATGAATTAGCATCCTGAATTCGGTAGCGACAGATTTATTAGTCGTTCTCTTCTTCATCTTGCTCGGCAGTGTTTTTGCCGCAGCAGAGATTGCCTTGGTCTCATTGCGCGAGAGTCAAATACAACAACTGACCGGCAGGCGCGGTCGTCTTGTATCTAAACTTGTTTCAAGTCCAAATAGATTCTTAGCTGCGGTGCAAGTTGGTGTCACTTTGGCAGGCTTCGTATCTGCAGGCTTTGGAGCAACCAGCATCGCTCCAGATCTAGCACCCGAAATTGAAAATCTTGGTTTATCTGAATCAGCATCAGAAACAGTTGCCTTTATTTTGGTAACTCTGGTCATCTCCTACATTTCTTTGGTGCTAGGAGAGTTGGCACCGAAACGTTTGGCCTTACAACATACTGTTGGGTTTGCTCAGGTGCTGGCAGTGCCAGTTGAATTACTTGCTCGATTAACTAAACCATTCATTATGCTGCTTTCGGTTTCCACCAATTTAGTGGTGAGATTATTCGGAGTAGATCCACATGCCAAACGAGCTGGAATTGGTGCATCTGAACTACGCGACTTAATCACAGCACAAGAGTCACTTTCATCTGAAGAGCGTGCGCTACTAACAGATGTGTTCTCTTTAACTGACAAAGAAGTACGTGAAGTTATGTTGCCACGCACAGAAGTTGAGTTTCTTGAAGCAGACATGCCCATCTTTAAGGCGGCTCAATGGGTAATTGATAAACCTCACTCAAGATATCCAGTAGTAGGTGAGAGCTTTGACGATGTTATTGGTTTCGTCCATGTTCGTGATCTGCTAAATCCCGATATGCGAGAACGCTCTATTAGAGTGGGCGATATTGCTCGAGATATTTTAAAGTTTCCCGGAACTAAATCTGTTTTAAACGCTATGCATGAAATGCGCAAAGCAGGACAACATATTTCAATTGTTGTTGATGAATACGGCGGCACTGACGGCATTGTCGCTCTAGAAGATTTGGTTGAAGAAGTTATTGGTGACATTCATGATGAATATGATGAGTTAGTTAAACCTTCCACAGTCTCTGGTTCTGGTGAATTTGACATCGACGGCTTACTAAATCTCGAAGACTTTGCTGAAATGACTTCTGTTTCCTTACCGGATGGCCCATATGAAACTGTTGCTGGATGGGCAGTTGCACAGATTGGCAGATTGCCTCAAGTTTCTGATGTGGTCAGTTGGGATAGAGCGACGCTAACGGTTACGAAGGTAGAAGCTAGAAGAGTTACCAGGTTTCACGTTGTAATTGAACCCCTCACTGAACAAGAAGACTAGGCGTGACGCAGAAATAGCCTCCTAGTGTGAGAGTATTCGCAACATGGCTGAACAGGCAAAAAGAGTCTTATCTGGGATTCAGCCAACCATGGATTCTTTTCATATTGGCAATTGGTTTGGTGCACTAAATCAATGGGTGGATCTACAAGAAACCCACGAATGTTATTACTGTGTAGTCGATCTACATGCCTTGACAGTCAACCACGACCCTAAGCAGATTAAGCAAAGAACACTTGCCTCCTTTGCTCAACTATTGGCGTTAGGAATTGATCCGAATCGTTCAGTTGTATTTGTGCAAAGTCACCTGGCAGAGCATTCTCAATTAGCTTGGGTGCTGTCTTGCATCGCTGGATATGGCGAAGCTGCGCGTATGACTCAATTTAAGGATAAGTCACAAAAAGAAGGTGCTGACCGAGCCACTGTGGGTTTATTCACTTATCCAGTCTTGCAAGCTGCCGATATTTTACTTTACCAACCAACAGCAGTACCCGTAGGAGATGATCAAAAGCAACATATCGAGTTGACCAGAGATTTGGCTCAAAGATTTAATTCAACTTACGGACAAACTTTCACTATTCCACAAACTATGACAGTTGTTGGTAACTCCAGAGTTCTTGATCTGCAAGATCCAACTGCAAAAATGAGTAAGTCCTCACCAAGCGGGGCTGTCTTTTTGATGGATTCCGCAAGTGTTATTTCCAAGAAGATTAAGTCTGCTGTGACAGATTCAGGACGAGAGGTGTCATATGACTTTGAAGAAAAACCAGGAATCAGCAACCTAATCGGCTTGTTAGCCGCTGCTACTAAGCGCCCAATCGAGGAAACTGCGGAAGCGGTGAGCGGGCAGGGTTATGGGTCATTTAAGCAACTGGTCGCGGACGAGTTAGTTGCCTGTATCGAGCCGATCAGAGATCGAACATCACAGTTATTAGAAGATCCCAGCGAGCTGACTGCCCTAATTGCTCGAGGAGCAACAAAGGCTGGTGTGACTGCCAGGCAGACTCTGAATATGACTTACCAGAGATTAGGTCTATTAGGGCCGGGTAACTAGGCAAGTATGTGGGTTAGATCACAAGCCAGTAGGTCTGCTGAACAATATTTCAATTTACCAATCACCCAATATCTCATTACCCTTAGCCACCAATACACAGCAAAAGGTGATGAATGAAAAACGGTGTCTCGTCTGCTGGCCGGGCTCAAATCTCTGAACGCACATTAAGAACTGATCGTTGGTGGTTACAGCCGGCAATCACGATGACTGTTTTGTTGTCCTTTGTGGTTTATTCAACCTGGCGTGCGTTTGAAAATGCACATTACTATGCAAAACCTTTGCTATCACCCTTTTATTCCCCATGTTTGGCCACATCGTGCGTTGACGGCTCATCGGATTTTGGAACTCCATTTGGCTCCTGGTGGATTTTGTCACCAGCACTTCTGATCTTGATTTTCCCGCTTGGTTTTAGAATGACTTGTTACTACTACCGTAAGAGTTATTACAGATCATTTTGGATGTCACCTCCTGCATGTGCAGTTGCCGAACCTCATTCTAAATACACTGGCGAAACCAGAGCTCCACTAATTTTGCAAAATTCACATCGATGGTTTTTCTATGCTGGAATTGTGCTTAACTTTATTCTCACCTTTGATGCAATTTTGGCCTTTCGAAATTCTGAAGGTGAATGGGGTCACATGAGCGTGGGCACTTTGGTGCTCATATTTAACGCAACCATGCTTTGGCTCTACTCATTGTCTTGCCATAGCTGTCGGCATGCATTTGGAGGCCGTCTCAAGCATTTTTCGAAGCATCCAATTAGATACAAAACTTGGACATTCGTCTCAAATCTGAATCCACACCATCCAAAGTTTGCATGGATTTCTCTATTAGGCGTTGCATTTACTGATTTTTATGTTCGAAGTGTTTCAACCGGTCTAATCGAAAACATTCAGTTCTTCTAAGGTGAGGTTAAATAAATGTCGTTAGAACGCCATAGTTTTGATGTTGTGATCGTAGGCGCGGGTGGCGCTGGTCTGCGTGCTGCAATTGAAGCACGCGAGAACGGTATGTCTGTTGCAATTATCTCCAAATCAATGTTTGGCAAAGCTCACACAGTTATGGCTGAGGGTGGAATTGCAGCATCTATGGGAAATGTGAACGGAAATGACAATTGGCAAGTTCATTTCCGGGACACTATGCGTGGAAGCAAATTTCATAACAACTGGCGGATGGCTCAACTGCACGCCCAAGAGTCACCAGATCGGGTCTGGGAACTAGAAACCTGGGGTGCGCTATTTGATCGAACCAAAGATGGTCGTATTAGCCAAAGAAACTTTGGTGGACACGAATACCCAAGACTGGCACATGTTGGTGACCGCACTGGCTTGGAATTGATTAGAACACTGCAGCAAAAGATTGTTCAATTGCAACAAAAAGACAAAACTGAATTTGGCGAATACGAAGCTAAGTTAAAGGTATTTCAAGAATGCACAATTACTGAAATTCTGAAAGATGAAACTACTGGTCAAGTTAGTGGAGCATTTGGGTATTGGCGAGAGAACGGTAATTTTGTAGTCTTTGAAGCCAAGGCTGTAATTATTGCTACCGGCGGATTGGGCAAATCATTCAAGGTTACGAGCAACTCTTGGGAAGGCACCGGAGATGGCGTTGGCCTAGCCCTTAAAGCTGGCGGCCAACTAGTTGACATGGAGTTTGTTCAATTCCATCCAACTGGAATGGTGTGGCCACCGAGTGTTAAAGGAATTTTGGTTACCGAGTCAGTACGTGGTGAAGGTGGAGTACTCACCAATTCTGAAGGTAAGCGGTTCATGTTTGATTACATCCCTGAAGTATTCAAAGATAAGTACGCTGACACCGAGGCTGAAGCAGATCGTTGGTACGAGGATCCAGATAACAATCGCCGCCCTCCAGAACTTTTGCCGCGAGATGAAGTGGCTCGCGCAATCAATACTGAAGTTAAGTCAGGACGCGGTTCTGAAAATGGTGGCGTTTATTTAGATGTTTCTAAGCGCCTATCCAGTGAAGTTATCAAAAGACGACTACCTGCGATGTATCACCAATTTAAAGAGCTAGCTGACGTCGATATTACACAAGCGCCAATGGAAGTTGGGCCAACATGTCATTATGTAATGGGTGGCATTCAAGTTGAGTCCGACACAGCAGCCGCAATTGGAGTGGCTGGCTTGTTTGCAGCTGGAGAAGTTGCTGGCGGTATGCATGGTGCAAACCGCCTAGGTGGCAACTCTCTTTCAGATCTTCTAGTTTTTGGTAAGCGCGCTGGAGCGGGCGCTGTTGGATATGTATCCAAAATGAGCAATACTCCAAAATGCAGTGATCAAGCGATTGACAAAGCGAAAAATCATGCGTGTGCACCATTAGAAAACAAAGGTAGTGAAAATCCTTACTCTGTGCATCAAGATTTACAGCAAGTTATGAACGATTTAGTAGGAATTATTCGCACTGGCACAGAGATGGATCAAGCTTTAGCTCGCCTAAAGGAACTTAAAGCTCGGATTGATCAAGTTTCAGTTCCAGGTGGCAAGGAATATAACCCTGGTTGGCATTTAGCTTTGGATCTAGAGAACATGCTTTTAGTATCAGAAGCAATTGCAAAGTCTGGAAATACACGGGAAGAGTCGCGCGGGGGACACACCAGAGACGATTTCACTGGAATGGATCCAAACTGGCGAAATCGAAATGTTGTCTGCCGGCTAAAGAATGGGTCGATTGAAGTAGCAACTGAGCCAATCTCACAAATGCCCCCAGAACTAGCCGGACTTTTTGAAGCGTCAGAGTTGAAAAAATACTTTACTGCTGAAGAATATGCCCAACTACCGAAAGAAGTTGCCTGATGGGATATCGCGGAAAATTCAAGATCTGGCGAGGCAACGCAGCAAACGGTGCATTACGTGATTATGAAGTGGATGTTAATGAGGGTGAAGTAGTTCTGGATGTAATTCATAGAATTCAAGCAACGGATTCACCAGATTTAGCAGTTCGTTGGAATTGTAAAGCGGGTAAATGTGGATCTTGCAGTGCTGAAATTAACGGCAAGCCAAGATTGATGTGCATGACCAGGATGAACACATTTGATCCTGAGGCTGAAATTACTGTAACCCCGATGCGAGCATTTCCAGTAATTCGTGACCTAGTTACGGATGTGTCCTTTAACTATCAAAAGGCACTGCAGGTCCCTGCTTTTGAAGGTCCAAAAGACGCAAAACCAGGCGAATATCGTATGCAGCAAGTTGATGTCAGCCGAAGTCAAGAATTTCGCAAGTGCATTGAATGTTTTCTATGTCAAGATACATGCCATGTAGTTAGAGACCATGAGGAAAATAAGGAAGTTTTCTCCGGCCCAAGATTCTTGATGCGTATTGCTGAATTAGATATGCATCCATTAGATGTGATAGATCGCAAACACCAAGCCCAGGAAGACCATGGTTTGGGATATTGCAACATCACAAAGTGCTGTACCGAAGTATGTCCAGAACATATCAAGATTACAGACAACGCTCTTATTCCAATGAAGGAACGAGTGGTAGATGTTAAGTATGACCCAGTCCGTTGGCTGGGAAGCACCATTCGACGTCGCAGCTCTTAACCGTTAAATCGGTAGGGGTTACGATTCACTTATGAGCACAGAGCGTAATCAAAAATCTGAATCCGGCTTCGAAATCAAGCCGATCTACACTGAAGCAGACTTAGAAAATTGGGATTCAAGCCAAGCGCTTGGTGAAGCAGGGCAACCGCCATTTACTCGCGGTATTTATCCGAATATGTATTTAGGTAGAACCTGGACAATGCGTCAGTATGCCGGATTTGGCACTGCTGCTGAGTCCAATCAGCGCTACAAGCAGTTAATCCAAAATGGAACTACGGGACTTTCAGTGGCTTTTGATTTGCCAACACAAATGGGTTACGACTCGGACCATCCTCTAGCGCATGGTGAAGTTGGTCGGGTGGGAGTAGCAATCGACACGATTGAAGACATGCGAACTCTGTTTGATGGTATTGAGTTAGATAAAGTCTCAACTTCAATGACAATTAATTCGCCAGCTTCAATTTTGTTACTGATGTATCAGCTAGTAGCTGAAGAACAAGGAATTCCCGCTAAAAAACTAAATGGAACGATTCAAAATGATGTACTCAAAGAGTATATTGCTCGTGGAACCTACATATTCCCACCAGCGCCATCGTTGCGTTTAACTACAGACATTTTCGCCTATTGTTCAAAAGAGATTCCTAATTGGAATACGATTTCAATTTCGGGCTATCACATGGCTGAAGCAGGAGCCACTCCAGCTCAAGAGATTGCTTTCACCTTAACTAACGGTATTGCTTATGTGAAAGCTGCTTTAGCAGCAGGTTTAGCGGTAGATGACTTTGCCCCAAGACTTTCTTTCTTCTTTGTTGTTCGGACATCATTTCTAGAAGAAGTTGCCAAATTCCGGGCTGCCCGAAGAGTTTGGTACAAAGTTATGTCGGATCAATTTGGAGCGAAAGACCCAAAGTCTCTTTCTTTGAAGTTCCATACCCAAACCGCAGGCGTTCAGCTAACTGCTCAACAGCCAGAGTTGAACTTAGTAAGAGTGGCAATCCAAGCCATGGCTGCGGTATTGGGTGGAACACAATCGCTTCATACAAATTCATTTGATGAAGCCATTGGTTTGCCAACTGAGAAAGCAGCGAGATTAGCGCTTCGTACTCAACAAGTTTTGGCTCATGAAACGGATATAACGAAGAGCGTTGATCCTCTCGGTGGTTCTTATCTAATCGAATCCATGACAGATGAAATAGAAAAGCAGATTCTTGAAATTATGAAGTCGGTGGAAGAGATTGGTGGGGCAGTAATTGGTGTTGAGCAGGGTTTCCAAAAAGGAGCTATCGAAGAATCTGCTTACCGCATTGCTCTCGAAATTGATGCTAAAAAACGAATCATTGTTGGTGTAAATGAGTTTGTGTCCCAAACAGAAGAGCCTTACAGTCCACTGCATGTTGACCTTGCTCTAGAGCAGGAACAGGTGGCTCGATTAGTTGAAATCAAGGCCAAGCGGGATAACGTGGCAGTTGATAAGTTCCTAGCTCAGATTGAGCAGGCCGCTCGGGGGTCTGAAAATCTGATGTATCCACTCCGAGAGGCCATCCGGGCCAGAGCCTCCGTTGGCGAAATATGTGCAACTTTGCGCAAAGTATGGGGGGAATTCACCCCCTCTGATGGCCTGTGACCGATCTCACCCTGGGTTTCATAACGGTTTAGTAGCAGTTATTCGCTCAACGGGAAACCCCTCATACTCCTAGGTAGGGTTGCCCTAACGACGACACGATCTTCGTGATGTCGGTAACGAACATATAAAGGAGATTTCCTTGCGCAGGGTAATCAAGATCGCATCCGTGCTTTTCGCCGGATCATTAGTGCTAGCAGCATGCTCAAGTAGCGATGAGGCAGCAGTAGAAGAAAACGCAGCACCGGTAGTCAAGGTCGGTTTGGCTTATGACTCAGGTGGTCGTGGTGATGGAACCTTCAACGATGCAGCAGCAGCCGGTGTTGACCGTGCCGTGGCTGAATTCGGTGTAGAGGTTAATGAAGTAGAAGCTGCAGATGCAGATGGAACACCAGAGCGTGCAGAGCGTTTACGTTTGCTTGCTTCTGAGGGTTACAACCCTGTTATTGCAGTTGGCTTCGCTTATAGCGATGCACTAGCTGAAGTGGCACCAGAATTCCCTGATACAACTTTTGCAATTGTTGACTCAGTTGTAGATGCACCAAACGTTGGATCTCTGATCTTCGCAGCTGAACAAGGTTCATTCCTTGTAGGAACAATCGCTGCATCTGCAAGTAAGTCTGGCAAAGTCGGATTTATCGGTGGTATGGAGATTGATTTGATTAAGGCCTTCCAGGCCGGTTTCGAGCAAGGTGTTAAGGCCGTTAATCCAGCAGCAACTATCTCAGTTGCTTACATGGGTCCAGCTGGCGATAACAGCGCTTGGAACGCACCAGATCGCGCTAAGACAGCAGTTGAAGGCATGATCGACAAAGGCGTAGACATCGTCTACGCAGCAGCTGGTGGTTCAGGTCTAGGTATGCATCAAGCAATTGCTGCAGCCGGTGGATCGGCCAAGGGTTATTGGGGTATTGGTGTTGACTCTGATGAGTATGTGCTTCCAGCACGTGCTGAATTCAAAGAGAACATCGTGACTTCGATGCTTAAGCGTGTAGATACAGCAGTATTCGATGTTATTGCTGGCGTAGTAAATGGATCCCCACTAACTGGAATCCAGAACTTCGATCTATCACGTGGTGGCGTTGGTTACAGCTCTTCCAACCCTGTTGTCTCAGCGTTCGCTTCTGTGGCTGATGGTTATGCCGAGAAGATCAAGAACGGTGAAATCACAGTTAGCTCCACTCTGACAGAGTAAAGCAGGACATTCTTTTTAAGAATGGATTGCCAGAAGGCTCAGGCTGCCAATATTGTCAGCCTGAGCCTTCTTTTAGTAGAAATTCAGGAGCCACACTTTGATCGCAGTTGAGTTATCTGGCATTTGGAAGCGGTTCCCAGGAGTAATTGCAAATAGCAATATAAACCTCATTGTGGAACAGGCGAGTGTGCACGCAATTGTCGGTGAGAATGGTGCTGGCAAGTCAACATTGATGAAAATCTTGTATGGGATGCAAAAGCCAGATGAAGGAACAATCAAAGTAAACGGCACCACAACTGTATTCAGCTCACCTTCAGATTCAATAGCGGCTGGTATTGGGATGGTACATCAACACTTTATGTTGGCCGACAACTTAACCGTCTTGGAAAATGTAATTTTGGGCAGTGAGCCAAAGCGTGGCCTATCTATTGATTTTACAAAGGCAAGTAATCGAATTAAAGAAATCTCAGACAGCTATTCACTTGGCTTGAATCCCGATGACTTAGTCAGCGAGTTAGGTGTTGGAGATAGACAGCGAGTTGAGATACTAAAAGTGCTCTATCGCGGAGCAAGGATTTTGATCCTGGATGAGCCAACTGCTGTTTTAGTGCCACATGAGGTTGATGAATTATTTGAAGCCCTACGCGGCTTAAAGAGTGAAGGCATCACTGTGATGTTTATTAGTCATAAATTGGATGAGGTGCTTGCAATAGCGGACGAGATAACGGTTATCCGAAAAGGGACAACTGTTACCACGCTAAACACCAAAACTCAGAAAGTCACCGCCGAAGAATTGGCCACACTAATGGTTGGTAGTGAACTTCCTACTCCTGAAACCCGTGGAAGTACTGTTACGAACCGAGTAGTTCTGGCAGTTAAAAATTTAAGAGTCGAAAGTGGGCAAGTCAAACCACATGTAGATGATGTTTCATTTGACATCCATGCAGGCGAAATATTGGGAATAGCAGGAGTTGAAGGTAATGGGCAAAGTGAGCTAGTAGAAGCGCTGATGGGCACAAAGCTTTCTACGGGGACAATATTTCTAAATGGAGTTGATGCCACTAACTGGTCCACCAGGCAGAAGCGGGAAGCGGGAGTTGCCTACATTCCTGAAGATCGCAGTCGGCAAGGGTTACTTCTAGAAGCCCCACTTTGGGAAAATCGAATGTTGGGGCACCAGTCTCAGTCGCCTAACTCAAATGGATTTCTACTAACTCCAAAAGCTGCGAAGGCGGATACTCAAAGAATCATCTCTGAATATGATGTGCGAACACCAGGCCTAGACGTTTTGGCAAGTGCTCTTTCAGGTGGAAATCAACAAAAGTTTATTGTGGGTCGAGAGATGTCTGGTGAACCTAAGTTATTGATTGCTTCACATCCAACTCGCGGAGTTGATGTGGGAGCCCAAGCAGCTATCTGGGATCACTTGCGAGATGCCCGTGCGCGGGGACTAGCAGTTCTACTAATTTCGGCAGACCTTGATGAATTAATTGGGATGAGTGATTCGATCAAAGTTTTACTTCGTGGAAGATTCGTGGCCGATGCCGATCCAAAGAGCGTAACCCCACAAGAGCTGGGCAACGCTATGACTGGCGCAAAGGCTGTGGTCTAAATGAAGAGTAAGCGGATTTTGGATGCTCTGCTAGCACCTATGGTGGCAATCATTTTTTCAGTGGTATTAGCTTCAGTTATCTTGATGTTATTTGGTGCTAACCCAATTGAGACCTTTTCCAAAATGATCAACTATGCAGCTACCCCACGCAGTATTTCATTAATTTTAAATAGTGCTACCACATATTACTTCAGTGCAGTTGCAGTAGCGATTGGCTTCAAAATGAATCTATTCAACATTGGAGTAAATGGTCAGTACCGGTTGGCTACAGCGGTTGGTGCATTAGTCGCAGGTGCATTAACTTTCCCAGGTTATATCTCGATACCAATTGTCATTTTTGTTTCGATGTTGGTTGGATCACTTTGGGCCGGGATTGCTGCTTGGTTAAAGGTTTATCGAGGAGTTAGCGAAGTTATCTCGACTATCATGTTGAATTTTATTGCGATCGGTTTAATTGCCTACTTACTAGCTCCCAGCATGCTTGGAGTGCAAACTGCTGAAAACGTAGTGGGCACACCAGTTATTCCAGAATCAGGTAGATTTCCTGGATTCAGTATTCCAGGGTCTCAAGTCCCGGTTTATGGGATGCTTTTTCTGGCTGCCTTGTTGGGATTTGCGTATTGGTTCATATTAAATCGAACCAGGTTTGGGTTTGATCTGCGATCAGTTGGTCAATCTCCGTCGGCAGCAGTAGCTAGTGGAGTTAATGTCAAGCGAATGACCATGTATTCGATGTTGCTCTCTGGAGCTGTTGCGGGACTAGTAGGTTTGCCATTACTACTTGGTGCGCAATATTCGTTTACTGTCAATTTCCCTGGCTCTTATGGCTTTACTGGCATTGCAATTGCTTTATTGGGTCGAAACCATCCAGTGGGGATAGCGTTTGGTGCACTGCTTTGGGCATTTCTAGATGTTAGCTCTCAAATTTTAGATTTAGTTGGTGTTCCACGTGAAATCATTGTGATTATGCAAGGTGTAATTGTATTAAGTGTGGTTATTGCTTACGAGATAACGCGCAGAGTGAAAGTTAGACGTCAACAAGACGCTGTTGGTAAGGCTACGGCGGTAGCACAATGACTGGAATGATCTCAATTGCGCGGGGCAACTATTCTCGCCGGGTAAAGTTATTTGTGATACTAGTTAGCGCATTAGCTTTGCTTTCGTTTGTCAGAATTTGGTCTGATGTTTTTGATCTAACCAGTCGTGGAACTATCTCGGCAGCAATTGGTCTTGCAGTACCAATTGGTTTGGCAGGGCTTGGGGGATTGTGGTCTGAAAGGTCTGGGGTAGTCAACATCGGTTTAGATGGCATGATGATTCTGGGCACCTTTGGAGCGGGTTGGCTTGGGTGGCAGCACGGACCTTGGATGGGGTTGTTGGGTGCATGCCTGTTTGGTGCAGCAGGCGCATTAGTTTTTGGTCTTGCCACCATTACTTTTGGAGTGGATCAGATCATTGCTGGTACTGCAATGAATATTCTGGGTGTTGGCTTTGCGCAATTTTTTGCGAATCTGGCATTTAGCAAGGTTCCAGGAGGTGGTGAAACTCAATCTCCATCAATTCCGGCACTTCCAGCATTTTCGGTTGAACAAATCTCTGACCCATTGGTCGCCATTCATGACAAGAACATTTTTATCGTTTCTGATTTAGCTGGTATTTTGTCTGGATTCTTTTATCGCTTATCAATCTTGACCATTCTGGCCGCAACGCTATTTATCCTAACTAGTTACGTACTATGGCGAACTTCATTTGGATTAAGGCTTCGCTCGGTTGGGGAAAATCCTAAGGCCGCCGATTCGTTAGGTGTAAATGTTTACCGCTACAAATACATAGCTGTGACAATGTCTGGTGTGCTAGCAGGATTAGGTGGAGCATTTCTAGCGATTGCAGCATCGGGTGTTTACCGAGAAGGACAAGTTGCAGGTCGTGGATTTATTGGTTTGGCCACAATGATTTTTGGTAACTGGCGCCCAGGTGGAACAGCAATTGGAGCTGGAATATTCGGTTATATCGATGCTCTCCAGTTGCGTGATAGTGACGGCACTTCCCTAAGGGCGATGGTTTTACTAGGAGCCTTGATTCTAATTGGTCTGGCAATCCTGGCCATTAAGAAAAACAAATATCAAACTGTTTTTGGATTGGGACTGGCTGGAGCGGTATTAGTAAGTTGGTTCTTGATGACTACTGCACTTCCCAAGGAAGTAGCTCTCGTTGCTCCATATTTGGCTACTCTCTTGGTTCTTGCTTTCGCTTCTCAGCGCCTTCGTCCACCTGCAGCTGATGGAGTCCCTTACCGAAAAGGTGAAGATCGCTAATGAGTATCGACTGGGATCGTCTATGGGTTGAAGCACGGGCTGCAATGCAAAAAGCATATTGCCCATATTCAAATTTCCCAGTAGGAGCAGCAGCATTCACAACTGACGGTAAATTGATAACTGGTTGTAACGTTGAAAATGCATCTTATGGTTTGGGGCTTTGTGCTGAGTGTGGGTTGGTTAGCGATTTAGCTACTAAAGGTGGTGGCACGCTGGCAGCGCTTGTAGTTGTTGCAAGTGATGGTCAACCAGTAGCTCCATGTGGGCGGTGCCGTCAACTGCTCTGGGAGTTTGGTGGGAACACATTGCAAATCATGACTGCAAGTGGACCAATCTCATTTGCCACCTTACTTCCCGACGCATTTGGCCCAACTGATCTTGACACCAGAAGCGTGGATTCATGACTGAGCCGTTTTCGGCCGTTGAGTTAATCTCCATTAAGCGTGACCGAGGTGTCCTCTCGGATTCACAGATCGATTGGATGATTGATGCTTATGTTCGAGGCATAGTTGCCGATGAGCAAATGTCTGCAATGGCTATGGCTATCTTGCTCAACGGCATGCAAAATACCGAGATCAGTCGCTGGACGGATGCCATGATCAAATCTGGTGAGCGACTCGATTTTTCGGCACTAACCAGACCAACAGTTGATAAACATTCAACAGGTGGCGTAGGCGACATGATTACATTGCCATTAGCTCCTTTAGTCGCTGCATGCGGTGCTGCGGTTCCACAACTTTCAGGAAGAGGACTGGGGCACACCGGGGGAACCCTTGATAAATTGGAATCAATCCCTGGCTGGCAAGCTAATTTATCAAATCAACAAATGCTTGATGTAATAATTAAAGTGGGAGCAGTAATTTGTGCGGCTGGACCGGGTTTAGCGCCAGCTGATAAGAAGTTATATGCGCTCAGAGATGTTACTGGAACTGTACCGGCCATTCCATTGATTGCTTCTTCAATTATGAGCAAGAAGATTGCTGAAGGAACCTCCGCTTTGGTTCTAGATGTAAAGGTTGGTTCGGGAGCCTTTATGAAATCCATGGATCAAGCACGGCTTTTAGCTGAAACCATGGTTGAAATTGGGGTGAATGCAGGTGTTAAAACTAGAGCGCTTCTAACAAATATGGATTCACCTCTCGGTTTTGCCGCGGGCAATGCACTAGAAGTAGCTCAAGCTGTTGAAGTACTTTCTGGTGGAGGTCCTAAAGATGTTGTTGAGCTAACTTTGGCGTTGGCCAATGAAATGCTTGATCTCGCTGGTGTTAAGACAAAAGATCCAGCTACAGCTTTGGCAGATGGCTCCGCATTAGATGTTTGGCATGCTCTAATTACTGCCCAAGGTGGCAACTCGAACGCACCACTTCCTAGAGCTAAATATCAACACCAGGTAGTTGCTCAGACTTCTGGATACTTAACCAAGTTAGATGCCTTAAGCATTGGAAACGCAGCATGGGTTTTGGGTGCAGGCCGAACTCGCAAAGAAGACCAGGTGAGTTCAGCAGCTGGTGTGACTTGGTCACATACTCTTGATATGCAAGTTAGCAAAGGTGAGACACTCTTTACCCTGCACACAGACGAAGAGAGCCGAATAGATCAGGCAATAGTTGCACTTAGAAATGCAACTACAATCTCTAAATCACCAAGTGTAGAAAAATACCAGTTAATACTGGATCGAATAGGAGCGTAAGTGCCACAATTAATTAGTCAACCAGCAAAGATCGAAGTTCCAGGTGGCAAAGAAATATTAGAATATGTTGGAAAGGTTATAACTGATACTGATGGAGTATCGGTGGCCAAGATGGTCGCACCACCTAATTGGACTGAACCCTTTCAAACTCCAGAATTTGATGAAGTTACCCTGGTGATTCGAGGTAAAGTTCAAGTCGAACATTCTTCTGGAGCAACGATTGTTAATGCCGGTGAAGCAATTTTGACAAAAGCTGGAGAGCGAATTCGTTATTCCACATTGGAGCTGGAGACTGAGTATGTTGCAGTTTGTGTTCCTGCGTTTACCCCAAGTAGTGTGAATCGAGAAGATTGATTTGAACAAAAAAAGAGGCAAGCCAAGGCTTGCCTCTTTTTTTGTTCTCTAGTTAAACTCCGAATAGCTCCTTGATTGGAGCGGTAGCGAAGTAGATTAAGAAAGCGGTAGCAGAGATCCACATCATTGGGTGGACTTTGCTTGCTTTACCAGTGAAGGCCTTAAGAGCCACATAAGTTACAAATCCAGCACCAATTCCAGTAGCGATTGAGTAGGTGAATGGCATCAAGATAATGATCAAGAATGCTGGTAGTGCGATGGTGATATCACTCCAGTCAATTCCTTTAATCTGAGTCATCATCAAGAATCCAACTACTATCAGCGCTGGTGTCGCTGCCTCGTAAGGAACTAAATTCACCAGTGGCGACAAGAATGTGGCAAACAGGAATGCAATTCCTGTTACAACCGAAGCTAAACCTGTTTTAGCTCCTTCGCCAACACCCGATGCAGATTCAATGTAAGAAGTGTTAGATGAAATTCCACCCGCACCTCCAGCCATAGCAGCGAGCGAATCGACGAGCAAGATTCGGTCTGCGTTTGGCACATTCCCATCTTTATCAGACAGGCCAGCTTCTGCACTAATTGCAGTCATTGTTCCCATGGTGTCAAAGAAGTCAGTGATCAACAGTGTGAACACAAATAAAGCTGCTGTAATGATACCTGCTGTTGCGAATCCACCCAATAAATCAAATTGGCCTAACAAGCCAAAGTCTGGGGTTGCAACAAAGGAATCTGGGATTGAAGGCACATTAAGACCCCAACCCTTTGGGTTGAATTCATCTGCTGAAATAAAGGATGGTCCAATTTTGAGTGACTCTTCTAGAGCAACTGCAATAGCAGTGGCACCTAGAACTCCAATAAGGATCGCACCTTTAACTTTGCGTGCATACAGAATTGTCATAACTAACACTCCAGTTACGAATACCAATACTGGCCACCCATCTAAAGTGCCACCTGATCCCAACTCGACTGGAACTGGCCCAGCAGCGGTGCGTCGCACAAAACCGGCATCAACTAAACCAATGAGTGCAATAAACAATCCAATACCAACTGAGATTGCAATCTTTAGTTGAGCAGGAACAGCTTTAAACACTGCAACTCTAAAACCGGTTAGTACTAACACAGTGATGATCAAACCCTCGAGAACTACAAGTCCCATAACTTCTGCCCAGGTCATGTAGTCGGCGGCAATTCGAGCGACAAATGAGTTAATTCCAAGACCCGTAGCTAGCGCTAGCGGAAAATTGGTGGCGGTGCCCATCAAAATAGTAAGAATGCCAGCGACCAAAGCAGTTGCAGCTGCGATCATTGCTAAATTTGGAGCATCACCTCCAGCTAAGAACTTTCCATTTATATCTGGCGTGAAACCAAGAATCAGTGGATTTAGCACGATGATGTAGGCCATGGTCAAGAATGTGACCAATCCACCGCGCACCTCAGTTGCAACTGAGCTACCACGCTCTTTTATTTTGAACATTTTATCCAGCACATGTCCTCCTGGGACTGTTGAAGTGTGGAAACCGGGAAGGCCAGGGAAGGACGGTTTTGGTGGAGCCTAGATCTAAAAGGGGCATACTCGCAGGTTGAACAGGCTCTTGGGCGTTAACATCCTGTTACTTAACGGCAGAAGAGGCTCAAATGCTTAACATAGAACAGATCCGCTCCCTCCCTAAAGCATTGCTACATGACCACCTAGACGGGGGACTACGCCCAGCAACCGTTGCCCAGTTAGCTGATGAATTGGGATATGCGGGTCTGCCGGCATCTGGTTCCCAGAATTTGGCAAGATGGTTCAAAGAAGCCTCAGATTCAGGTTCCTTAGAAAGTTACCTAGAAACATTTGTTCACACAGTCGCTGTTATGCAGACCGCTGCTGCCATCGAACGTGTTGCGTTTGAGTGTGCTGAAGACTTAGCAAACGATGGTGTGGTGTACGCCGAGATTCGGTTCGCACCAGAACTTCATCAGAGTAAGGGATTGTCGCTAGATGAAATTGTTGAGGCAGTTGTAGCGGGATTTGCACGTGGTGAGAAAGAAATGGCCGCGCAAGGGAAAAAAATAGTGATGCGAACTTTGTTAACCGCCATGCGAACCGCAGCTCGCTCTTCTGAGATTGCAGAGTTGTCAATACGTTGGCGTGAACGTGGCGTAGTTGGTTTTGATATTGCTGGTAAAGAAGCTGGATTTCCACCATCACGACATTTAGACGCGTTTGATCTAATCCATCGGGCTAATTTTCATATGACAATTCATGCTGGGGAAGCATTTGGTCTTCCATCGATTTGGGAAGCCGTACAAGTTTGTGGTGCAGATCGCCTTGGACATGGTGTTCGAATTATTGATGACATCACAAAAAATGCTGATGGATCTTTTGAGTTAGGTGAGTTAGCACATTATGTAAGAGATCGCCGAGTCCCACTTGAGCTTTGTCCAGTTTCTAACGTGCACACCGGTGCTGCAAAGAATATTGCCGAGCACCCGATCACAACGCTGACTAAATTAGGGTTTCGAGCAACAGTTAATACTGATAACAGGTTGATGTCTCAAACTTCGATGTCAACTGAGATGTACTTACTGCACACCGAAGCTGGCTTCACAATCGAAAACCTACGTTGGCTAACCATAAATGCAATGAAGAGCGCCTTTATCCCTTTTGATCAGCGTTTAGACATTATCAATAATGTTGTTAAACCAGGATATGCAAAAGCTATCTCAGAATTTAACTAGAAGCCTTGCGGGTGCCACACAGTCTTGATCTCAACATAGGTTTTGATGGCACTTAAACCATCTGGGAATGTTCGCAAAATACGCTTAAGATTGGTTGCTGCAGAGGCCTCTAATTCAGTTTTTAGGTTCTTGTCAGAAATTCCAGATAAATCCATTGCATTTACATCTAGATGACTGGCTAGCCAAGGGGCCAGTTCTGCTGAATCCCCTGTAAGAATATTGACTACACCTGCTGGTACATCTGAAGTAGCGAGCACTTCAGCTAGTGAGACTGCAATTAAAGATGAGTTTTCTGGAACAACAACAACCACAGTATTTCCAGAGACAATGGCTGCTGAGATTTGACTCACCAGGTTAACGAGAGATGGCTCGTTTGAAACACAAACTGCAACCACGCCAGTTGGCTCTGGAATTGAAAAGTTAAAGAATTTACCAGCGACAGGATTTGCCGAACCTACAACCATAGATATCTTGTCACTAAATCCGGCATACCAAACAATTTTGTCGATAGCCTCAAGAACATGGGGAGCAGCCTTCTTAACTCCAGCGGATTCAAGTTCTGCTATGAATTGAGGTGAACGCCCTTGTAATATTTCTGCGATGCGATAAATAACCTGGCCTCGGTTATAGGCGGAAGCATCACTCCATTTATTGAATGCAGACCGTGCAGCGACTACTGCATCTCGGGCATCTTTTCGTGAAGCCTTGGAGACGTTAGCTAAGAATTTGTTGTTTTGGTCATTGACGACAAAAGTACGACCAGATTCTGACCTTGGAAATGCGCCATTGATATACAACTTAGCAGTTCGTTTAACATCTAGTGAATCATTCATGCGCAACACCTGCTTCTAGATAGGCTTCCAATCCTTGGCGTCCACCTTCACGCCCATACCCAGATTCTTTGTAGCCACCAAACGGGCTAGTTGGATCAAATTTATTGAAAGTGTTGGCCCAAATAACTCCAGCTCGTAATTTGGCTGCTACTTCCAAAATCCGGCTACCTTTATCGCTCCATATTCCAGCACTTAGTCCATAGGGAGTGTTGTTTGCTTTATCAATAGCTTCATCAGGAGTGCGGAATGTAAGCACGCTCAAGACTGGGCCAAATATTTCTTCAGTTGCAATTCGATGTGACTGTGAAACATTTGTGAAAACTGTTGGTGCAAACCAGAAACCAGTACCAGGAAGTGGACAAGATGATGTCCATCTAACAGCACCTTGCTCATCACCGGAGTTTGCCAGCTCATGAATCTTTTTAAGTTGCTCGGCAGAATTGATCGCACCCACATCAGTATTTTTATCCATTGGGTCACCAACTCTTAACAACTCTAATCTTGGATAAAGCAGTGACATCAGGTCATCGTGGATAGATTCTTGGACAAGCAACCTAGACCCAGCGCAACAAACATGACCCTGATTAAAGAAAATACCGTCAACAATTCCTTCTACTGTTTGGTCGAGTGGGGCGTCTTCAAAAACAATATTGGCTGCCTTGCCACCAAGCTCAAGGGTTAGTTTCTTGTTGGTACCGGCAACTGCTTTGGCTATTTGGCGTCCAACTTCAGTCGATCCAGTGAACGCCACTTTATTGATATCTGGGTGATTAACTAGTGCTTTTCCAGTCTCACCTGCTCCTGTAACAATGTTTACAACACCTGCTGGCAATTGAGCTTGTTGGCAAATCTCAGCAAACAGAAGTGCTGAAAGCGAAGTAGTTTCTGCAGGTTTTAATACGACTGTGTTTCCAGCAGCTAAAGCTGGTGCAATCTTCCAAGCCAACATCAATAATGGAAAATTCCAAGGAATTACCTGACCAACAACACCAAGAGGTCTTGGATTCGGACCAACACCAGCATATTCAAGCTTGTCTGCCCAGCCGGCATAGTGAAAGAAATGAGCGGCTACAAGTGGAACATCTACATCACGTGATTCACGAATTGGTTTGCCGTTGTCTAAAGTCTCCAAAACTGCAAGTTCCCGAGAGCGCTCTTGAATTATTCGAGCAATTCGATAAATGTATTTAGCTCGCTGACTACCACTTAGTTTAGACCAAGATTTGAAGGCTTTTCGCGCAGCAACAACTGCTGCATCAACATCTTTAGCAGAGGCAAGTGATATCTCGGCTAACACTTCTTCGGTTGCCGGATTTGTGGTCTGAAAGTACTCACCTGATTTAGCATCTATGAACTCCCCACCAATAAATAGCTTGTTTTTAGGATTTATAGAAACAATCGAACGCGACTCAGGTGCTGGGGCATACTCAAATGTCATCTTTAGTCCATCGATACATAGTCAAGACTATGGTAGTGGCCAGATTGAAGCTTTTTACGTTGCATCAGTAAGTCATTCAATAAACTTGATGCGCCTAATCTGAATAGATCTGGGGTTAACCATTCATCTGAGAGCGTCTCTTTCACGAGTACCAGATACTTTAACGCGTCTTTAGTGGTTCTAATTCCACCAGCTGGTTTCATGCCTATCTTGTGATTAGTGATCTTTTCGAAATCTCTGATTGTTTGAAGCATCACTAAGGTAACGGGCAAGGTTGCTGCTGGTTGAACTTTTCCAGTAGAAGTCTTGATGAAGTCTGCCCCTGCCAACATGCTCAGCCATGAAGCACGCTTCACGTTGTCATATGTTTTTAACTCACCTGTTTCAAGAATTACTTTTAGATGAGCGTCACCACAAGCAATCTTGATCTGTTGAATTTCATCAAAAACTTTCCCGTACTGCCCAGACAAAAAGGCCCCGCGGTCAATAACCATGTCTATTTCATCCGCACCATTTTGTACAGCTTCTTGAGTGTCAAGAATTTTAACTTTTAATGATGCCCTACCTGAAGGAAATGCTGTTGCAACTGCAGCAACTTTCACGTTAGAGCCAGCTAATGCTTCTTTAGCAATTTTGGCCATGTCACCATAAACACAAATTGCGGCAACTGTTGGAATCGTTCGATCACTGATATCTGGATGCCGACCTTTAGCACAAAGTGTTCTAACTTTGCTGGCAGTGTCCATGCCTTCCAAGGTGGTTAAATCAATCATCGAGATGGCTAAATCAATTCCTGCTGCTTTTGCTGTGGTCTTGATTGATCGAGTGGATAGCATCGCTGCACGAGCATTAGCTCCAACTTGGTCTACCGGAGACAAGCCAAAAAGAAAGTTTTTTAAGGATGATTCAGAAGTAGTGGCATCAGCCAATTGGCTAGTAAGGGTGCTACCGATGGATTTCACTAAAAAAGGGTACCTCGTGAGGCTGGTCAAGCAAAAAGTGCACTCATGGCACCCTTCACGACAGCCACTTGCTCCAAGGCTGACTCAAGAGTTGATTCACCAGATACCTCTATGTAGCACTTTAATTTAGGTTCTGTGCCGCTTGGCCGAATGATTACTCTGCCGGCGGCCCATTGCAGATAAATACCAGTTGTGGCTGGCAATCCGTCTAATCCATACTTTAAGTCTTCAGTTCTAGTGATTCTAAGCGATCCAAATTGTGTTGGTGGGTTCGCCACCACTTGTTCAAACTTGTACTTCGTTTCCAAAACAGAAGCAAACCTCAGTGTTAAGTGGTCTGTTACGCATGGCCCAAATTCAGACTGTATTTGGATTAAAACTTGATCAATCGAAAGCTCTTTTCTCTTAAGCCAACCTACCAACTCAATCATTAACAATGCGGCAGTGATTCCATCTTTATCACCAACAACTTGTGGATCTACGGCATACCCCAAGGCTTCTTCATATCCATAGATTAGTTTAGGAATCCGGCCGATGTGCTTAAAGCCAGTCAATGTAAAGTTAAAATCAATATTGTTTTTTTCAGCAATTCGACTTAGTAGCGAACTAGAAACAATGGAGGTAGCCATCGATCCCTCAAGCGGTAGATTTAACTCCTTAAGTTTCTCAATCTTGAACCATCCCAA
>DBCL01000002.1:26179-57530 GCA_002293025.1 Actinobacteria bacterium UBA959 | reverse complement strand
AGCAATCTGAAGAAGCTGATCAAGGGCCCCCGCTTCCTCAGGATTTGGGAAAGCAACTGTTGGAAATTCAGGATCTGGGTTGGCTTGTGTTTTGACCTCAAAGATTTTTGTGATTCCAAGTTTTGCGCATGCTGCCAAGAAAGTTTTTGAACCAACACCATGCAATGCAGTGTAGGCAATTTTTAAGTCCTTAGGAATCTGTGAATTAACGTTCTTGATAGCTTCAGTTAAGTAGGAATCGAGAACTTCGACAACTTCAAAACTACCGCCTCGTTTGATTAAGTTGGGAAGCGGAGACACTGAGATTAGGTGCGCAATTTCTTTATCGGTAGGTCCAATTATTTGAGAGCCTGTTTGATCATAAACTTTGTATCCATTGTCTTTTGCGGGATTATGTGAAGCTGTAACCATTACCCCAGCATTTGCTTGTAAATGCTTGACTGCGAAAGCCAAAACTGGAGTAGGCAGATTTGGCTCGAGCTTAAAAACCTTGATCCCTAATGCAGAAGCTATTTCAGCAGTATCAAGTGCAAATTGAGCTGAACCGCGTCGGGCATCATGCCCAATTACCAGCCGATCAAGGTTTTTTGCCAACATCCAGGTCGACAAACCCCAAGCTGCTTTGGCAACTGTTGCTCGATTCATTCGAGCCATGCCTGCTCCAAGTTCGGCTCGCAAACCCGCTGTGCCAAACTCAAGCGGGCCACTGAAACGATCTGCTAAATCATCCAGCACTGAAACATCATGCTTAGCTAGGTCAATTAGATTTAATAGCTCAGCCTTCGATGAAGGGTCAAAATCATGTTCGGCCCAAAGTTCTGCAGAACTTAAGATCTCTGCACGAGACTTCATAAGTTTCGAACTACCTCAACTAACAATTTGCCCATGGTCTCTGCGGCACTTTTCCCAGCAGCTAAAACTTCCTCATGGTTGAGTGTTTCACCACTCATACCAGCAGCTAAATTGGTGACCAGCGAGATGCCCAATACTTCGGCACCCCCTTCGCGCGCGGCAATTGATTCCAAGGCAGTGGACATCCCCACTAAATCGCCCCCCATGGCTCTAACCATCGCAATTTCTGCGGGAGTTTCATATTGAGGGCCATGAAATGCGGTGTAAATACCCTCTTCAAGATTTGGACTTACTTGTTTTGCAATATTACGCAATCTTTTTGAGTAAATTTCAGTAACATCTACAAATCGAGCACCAACTAATGGCGTTCCACCAGTTAGATTAATTTGATCCTTGATTAGTACAGGTGTTCCTGGAACCCATTTTGGATTTAATGAACCAGCAGCATTTGTTAGTACAACAGTTTTTACGCCCGCGGCGATTGCAGTTCGAACTGCATGCACGACAGCATGTGCACCTTTTCCTTCATAATAGTGAGTACGCCCCATCTGAATTAACACATTTAAGTTACCAACTCGAACTGATCTAAGTTTTCCAGAGTGTCCGGCAACTGCTGGTGCACTAAAACCAGGAAGCTCGGTGACGGAAATTTCAGTTGACGCAGGCCCAAAAGCATCTGCTGCTGGTGTCCATCCAGAACCTAAAACCACCAAAACATCGTGGTGCACAACTTTAGTTTCTTTTGCCAGGACTCGAGCGGCACTGGCCGCTAGTTGGTAGGGGTCCAGACCCTCCGTATCAATGCTCACAGCGAGAGATTAGTCGCAGTGACCTGGGAGTAGTACTACCTCTGCCACAATCCACCCGTGACCCAAGTAACCATCATCGGAGGCGGCCCAGGCGGCTATGAGGCGGCTTTGGTGGCAGCTCAACTTTCGGCCAAGGTAACTGTCGTAGATGGAGGCGGAATTGGTGGCGCGACCGTGCTCACAGATTGTGTTCCATCAAAAACCTTGATAGCCACAGCTGAAGCCATCACCACTACCAAGGATTCAGGTCAACTTGGAGTTCTACTGGATGGTGCAGCTATTTCTAGTTCGCGAATTAGTGCAGACATTCGAAAAGTGAATGAACGTATTAAGTCCTTGGCTGCCGCTCAGTCAGCAGATATTAGGAAACGGTTACTTGATAACAGCGTTGAGATCATTTCAGGTAAAGGTCAACTACTTGGTTCAGGTGAAGTAGCCATTTTGGGATCGCATAAACAAGTCATTAAATCTGACGTTATCTTGATTGCAACAGGTGCCAGACCAAAGCAGCTGCCTAGTGCCCTATGTGATGGTCAACGAATCTTGAATTGGCAGCAACTTTATGATTTAACTGAACTGCCAGAAAAATTAATCGTAATTGGATCAGGTGTCACCGGTGCGGAATTTGCATCTGCATACCGAGCTCTAGGGAGCGAGGTGGTTTTGATTTCATCCCGCAAACAAGTACTTCCAGCTGAAGATATAGATGCAGCAGCATTGATTGAATCAGTCTTCCAGCGTCGAGGTATGCAAGTTTTAGCCAGTGCACGTGCTCGCAATGTCTCAGCCAAGGACAATCAAGTATTTGTAGAGTTAGATTCTGGTGAAGTAATTACTGGCTCACATGCATTAATTGCTATTGGATCCATTCCTAATACTGAGCAGCTAGGACTAGATGTCGCTGGAGTTAAATCCTTGCCAAACGGTTTTATTGAAGTAGATCGTGTGAGTAGAACGTCTGCTCGAAACGTTTACGCTGCTGGAGACTGCACTGGGGTGCTTCCTTTGGCATCAGTTGCAGCAATGCAGGGTCGAATAGCCATGTACCACGCTCTAGGAGATGCAGTTTCACCTTTAGATTTGAATACGGTCAGCCAAAATGTCTTTACCGATCCAGAAATTGCATCTGTAGGTGTTAGTCAGGAATTAGTTGATAGTGGTGAAATTAAGGCCAGAGTTTTGACTTTGTCATTAGCTGGTAACGCTCGCGCCAAAATGCAAGGGCAAGTCGACGGACTTATCAAGTTATTTGCATCACCAGAATCATCAGTAGTTTTGGGGGGAGTAGTAGTTGCTCGAAATGCAAGTGAGCTCATTTTCCCGATTACCTTGGCGGTTGAGCAGCGTCTAAACGTGGATCAACTTGCAAGTACATTTACGATCTACCCAAGTCTTACCGGTTCCATTGCTGAAGCAGCTCGACAACTACATCGCGTCACCGACAGTGCTCCAACTACGAAAGGTATCTAATGGCAATTGCAATTGCACCCAGAAGTGTGTTAATTGATCGTGTTTCTTCTGGACCCATAACCTCAACAGCGTGGGTGCTCGCGGCAGCAGGTTTAACGGCTCTTACAGCCCAAATTGCAGTTCCGATTCCAGGTTCACCTGTGCCAGTTACTGGACAAACTTTTGCTGTCTTATTAACTGCTGCAGCACTAGGTCCGGTAAGGGGCGCATTAGGTCAAGTTGTGTATCTACTTGCAGCAATGTTTGGTTTCCCGGTTATGGCTAATGGTGGTGGTGGTGTTGAAAAGGTGTTTGGCGCAACTGGAGGTTATCTATTTGGATTTGTATTGGCTGCAGTTGTTGTTGGAAGTTTGGCCAAGCGAGGAACTGACCGCAAACCTGTTGGAGCATTTTTTGGGTATGTAATTGGAAGCGTGATTATTTATGCAATTGGCGCACCAGTGCTTGCACTTGTTACTGATAATTCATTGGGTTGGGCAATTCAAAACGGAGTTGTGCCTTTCCTATTCGGTGATTTACTTAAAGCACTGCTAGCTGCTGGATTATTGCCGTTGGCTTGGCTTGCAGTAAGGAAGAGTGAACAAAATGACAACTAGACAAAAACTTATTTTCCTGGCAGCAATTGGATTTGGGTTTTTTATCGCTTGGTTGGATACTGGACCAAACGCTGAAGAAACTGGCGTTGAGTATGCCTACACACTCATGATCTCTGCGGTTTTTGGTTTAATGTGGGGATCTGCAGCTGCTCGTGTTAAGGATGCTTTGGCCTTAAGTTTAGTTTTGAGTTTGCCAGCTATTGGATTTGGATTAAGTGAAAGTCCAACTGTGTTAATTAAGTTTTTAGTGGCTTTTGCCGGTGTTCATTTGGTTGGTCGACTGATGGCTAAAGCTACTCTTTAATCTCACACAAAACTGTTCCAGACTGAACGGTCGTTCCAACTTGAGCAATCAGGCCAGAAATCTTTCCTGCCTTATGTGCTGTTAGCGGCTGCTCCATCTTCATTGCTTCTAGCACAACAACAAGATCTCCAATTGCCACCACATCACCATTACTGACGTTAACTTTAACAACTGTTCCTTGCATTGGAGCAGTTATCGCGTCCCCAGAGGCAACTGATGTTTTGTTGGCAGATGTTCTTGTTGACTTTTTCTTGGCTTTTTTGCCACTAACTGTAAAATCACCTTGCAAAACAACTTCAATTCTCTTGCCGTTAACTTCAACCACAACTGTCTCTGAATTTGATTCTGCTTCAGCAGCAGCCGCTGTTGATTGGTATTGAGGTATTTCATTTTTGAACTCAGTCTCGATCCAACGAGTGTGAACTTTGAATCCATCGTCCCCGATAAAGGCCGGGTCATTCACTATTACCCTGTGAAATGTGAGTGCTGTTGCGATCCCATCTACCTGCATTTCGGACAAGGCTCGCCTAGATCTTTCCAGCGCTTCTAAGCGTGTGGATCCAGTGACAATCAATTTTCCTAAGAGTGAATCAAACTTTCCACCAACAAGGTCACCTTCTTGATAGCCAGCATCCACTCGAACTCCAGGACCACTTGGTGCTACCCACTTAGTCACCACACCTGGGGCTGGCAAGAAATTTCTACCTGGATCTTCACCATTGATTCTAAATTCAAAACTGTGGCCAACTGGAGTTGGATCTGAAAAGTCTAGAGCCTCACCACGAGCAATCTTGAATTGTTGCCTGACTAGATCTATTCCAGTTACTTCTTCAGAAACTGGATGCTCTACTTGTAGTCGTGTGTTAACTTCCAAAAATGAAATAGTCCCATCAAGTCCAACTAGAAACTCGCATGTTCCAGCATTCGTGTAGCCAGCTTCCTTAATTATGGCCTTACTTGATTCATACAGCTTCTCAATCTGATCTTGGGATAAGAACGGAGCTGGTGCTTCCTCAACAAGTTTTTGATGCCTACGCTGTAGAGAGCAATCCCTCGTGGAAACTACAACTACATTCCCATGGGCATCAGCTAATACTTGAGTCTCAACGTGTCTGGGATTATCCAGATATCTCTCCACGAAACATTCTCCCCGGCCAAATGCGGCGATTGCTTCACGTACCGCTGAATCAAACGATTCAGGTATCTCTTCCAAAGTTCTGCAAACTTTCATGCCACGCCCACCGCCACCATAGGCTGCTTTAATTGCAATGGGTAAGCCATGTTTCTTGGCAAACTCGACTACTTCATTAGCGTCTTGAACTGGATCTTTAGTTCCTGGAACCAGCGGAGCACCAACCTTGGTGGCAATGTGACGTGCTTGAACTTTGTCACCTAAAGCTCTAATTGCAGCAGGAGGTGGTCCTACCCAAGTCAAACCGGCATCAATAACTGCTTGCGCAAAATCAGCATTCTCAGATAGAAAACCATATCCTGGATGAATTGCATCTGCGCCGCTGTCTTGAGCAGCTTGCAGAATCTTGGCCACATTTAGGTAGCTATCAGCAGCCGAATCTCCATTCAGAGAAAAAGCTTCATCAGCCATTTGGACATGAAGTGCATTTCGATCATCATTGGCATAAACCGCCACACTCTTGATGCCTTCATCGCGACAGGCTCGAATGACTCTAATCGCAATCTCAGCTCGATTGGCAATTAAAAGTTTCTTTATCTGTCGGCTCAAAGTGATCTCCTATTTGGGTTAATCCTAGAACTACCGTTTGTTACTGATCAGTTGCGTGCTTCCACAAAGAAGTCCAACTAACTCCATGCTGCTCAACTAATTCACGAAGCGTGCTTAAGGAAAGCCCAATGACCGCTGGAGCGTCACCAGTGACTTTTTGCACAAATGCTGCGCCCAAACCATCCAAAGTGAAACTACCAGCAACGTTGAGCGGTTCTTGGCTGGCCACATAATCATCAATTTGTCTTGTTGACATGGTGGCAAATTCAACTGTTGCAGTGGCAACTTTTGAATGTGCCACTGCACTTGGTGCATGGACCACGCAATGCCCTGTGTAGAGATGACCTGTGCTTCCTTGCATCTGACTTAGTCGTGCTTTGGCCACTTCCTCCGTTAGTGGTTTGCCAAACAATTGATTCTTAAAAAAGAACATTGTGTCGGCGCCAATAATTATTGCTTCACCTTCAACTGACTTAGCCACAGCTTGCGCTTTGAGTTGAGCAAGTTGGTTAGTGAATTCAGAAGGTGATAAATGCTGCATAGAAGGCCATAAAGCATCTTCATCTACATCGGAGACAATTACTTCAAAATTGATTCCAGCATTCTTTAACAACGTAGCGCGCGCAGGGGAACTAGATGCCAAAATTACACGCATACGTTATCGAGGAAGAGCACTTTCTCGCCAAGAATTTGGCAATGGTTTACGCATCATCAGGCCTGGGCTTGACCAAGATGAACTTGATGAAGTTGTTTTTGATTCACTTGACTTTGTGGCAGCCCGCAACACCGCAAGAATCGCGGCTAATTCATCTGCGGTTGCGTTGCCACGTACTACTTTCAGCTTTAAGTCTGTCATAGTGGAATATTTCCATGTTTGCGCGTTGGCATAACGTCCCGCTTATTTCGCAGTGCCCTTAAGGCTTTAACAATTTCCATTCGAGTTTCACTTGGCAGAATAATTCGGTCAACATAGCCTCGCTCGGCTGCCACATAAGGGTTGTCCAATGTGTCTTCATATTCTCGAATCAAGCTTGATCTGGTTTGGTCGGCATCTTTGGCATCATTGATTTCTTTTCGGTGAATGATGCTAACTGCTCCAGAGGCGCCCATAACTGCAATTTGCCCTGTAGGCCATGCAAGATTGATGTCAGCTCGCAAACTCTTGGCACCCATCACAACATAGGCCCCACCGTAGGCTTTTCTAGTTATCAAAGTAATTTTTGGAACTGTTGCTTCCGCATACGCATAAATTAATTTAGCGCCACGACGGATAATTCCGCCCCACTCTTGATCTGTTCCGGGCAGAAAGCCAGGAACATCAACCAAGGTGACTACTGGAATGTTGAATGCATCGCAAGTACGCACAAATCGGGCGGCCTTCTCAGAAGCATTGATATCTAAAGTGCCAGCGAATTGCATAGGTTGATTTGCAACAATTCCAACGGAATGCCCTTCAATTCTTCCAAATCCAACAATTATGTTTGGTGCAAATGCTGGTTGAACTTCCAAAAAGTCACTGTCATCAACTAGGTGGTTGATCAAATCAAACATGTTGTATGGGTGATTTGGAGAGTCAGGAATGAGAGAGTTCATCTTTAAGTCATCTTCGTTAATTTCTAGAGAGGATTCTTCTTCAAATACCGGAGATTTATCCAGATTATTACTTGGCAAGAATGACAGCAAAGCCTTCACATAATTGAGAGCATCTGCTTCATCACTCGCGGCGTAGTGAGCAACTCCAGATTTTGTGGTGTGCGCAATCGCACCACCTAATTCTTCAAAGCCAACATCTTCGCCAGTTACAGTTTTAATCACATCAGGACCTGTAATAAACATATTTGAAGTCTTGTCGACCATCACAATAAAGTCGGTCAAAGCAGGTGAGTAAACAGCTCCTCCGGCGCAAGGCCCCATGATCAACGAAATTTGAGGAATTACTCCGGATGCGAGCACGTTGCGATAGAAAATCTCGCCATACAAATCTAATGACGAGACACCTTCTTGAATACGAGCGCCACCTGAATCATTTATTCCAATAATTGGACAACCAGTTTTTATAGCCCAATCCATTATCTTTACAATTTTTTCACCCATAACTTCACCGAGTGATCCACCAAAAACTGTGAAGTCTTGAGCGAATACTGCAACTGGGCGACCATCAATTGTTCCGTATCCTGTTAGAACGCCATCCCCAAATGGGCGTTCAACGTCCAATCCAAAATTACTTGAACGGTGTCGCACCAACTCGTCCATCTCGACGAAAGAGCCCTCGTCGAGAAGTTGAGCTACTCGTTCTCGAGCAGTTTGCTTACCGCGTTTGTGCTGTCGCTCAATGGCAGCAGCCGAAGCCGAATGCAATGCGTGGTCTCTGAATAGAGCCAACTCTTCAAGTTTCCCTGCAGTTGAGCGTGGATCGTGCGCATCAGCCGTGCTCATGAACCCTCCTGGTTGTTACAACTCGTACCCTAGCCACGTGAAACCCCAGTCCAGCCCACATCTGCCCCTACTAATGGGTTTACTTGAGCAAAATGGGGCTAAATTCACAAATCTGAGGTGGGTAACTGAAACTGGTTCCACTAACCAAGATCTATTACTTGACCTAGCCCAAGGCGACGCTTCGGACGATGCAGTTTTGGTAGCTTCAAAGCAGAATGCTGGTCGTGGTCGTCAAGGGCGAAGTTGGATTACAGGCACTGGGTCAGTAGCAGTTTCCTATGCAAAGGCACTATCGAATCTGAGCGCTAATTCAGGATGGCTTCCTCTACTGACTGCCGTTGCTGTTAAAAAAGTTGTTGAATCAAATTACGACCGAGAAATTTCTGTTAAGTGGCCAAATGATTGTCTAGTAAATGGGCAGAAAGTTGCTGGGATCTTGGTTGAACGAAATCAAGAGTTTGCAGTGATTGGACTAGGTATTAACATTTCGAGTGCCCCAGAGATAGAAACCGCCACTTCCTTAGGTCTAAGTGATCAAGTTGTGATTGTTGCAGATTTGCTGGTAGAAATTAAAAATGCAGCAAATCAAATTCAGATACTTACGGACAAAGAAATACAAGAGTTTATATCTCCGCTGATATCGACAATTGGTAAAAAAGTTGAAGTTACAAATCTTGATGGGTCAGTGATTATTGGGCATGCAGTTGGAATTGGCTTGAATGGTGCCTTGTTGCTAAGTGAGGGAACTTCTACAATTGAGATCCTGTCCGGAGATATTAAGCATTTGAGGGATGCAGATGCAAGATAGAACCAAACTCCCATTTGGCACGCCTGTTGTTGGAGTGCTGGGTGCTGGGCAGTTGGCGCGAATGATGTATGAGTCTGCTATCTCCTTAGGAATTGCTTTCAGAGTTTTTGCCAATGATGAAAATGAAAGTGCTGCACAAGTTTGTGCAGATAAAACACTTGGTAATTTACAGGATATTGAATCCGTTCTGAAATTTGCACGAAGTGTGGATGTCATTACATTGGATCACGAACTCGTTCCAAGTGAAACTTTAGAAAGTCTTGTCCAAAATGGAATTAAAGTTTTCCCATCTCCCGCAGCTGTCCAGTATGCGGCTAATAAAGGTCTTATGCGACAAGAGCTTGCCAAACTGGAATACCCGATGCCTAAATGGCTGCTTGCTGAAAACCTTGAACAAGCGCGAAACTTCTTCACAAAATTTGGTTCCAAAATCATTGCTAAATCGCCCACAGGTGGTTATGACGGCAGAGGAGTCTGGGGGATTAATACAGAATCTGAACTCGAAAGTCTAATTTTCCCAGTGTTACTTGAAGAAAAAGTAAAGTTTGTCCGAGAGTTATCTGCTGTCGTAGTTCGCTCCACTCACAATCAAGCGGTTTCATATCCAGTTGTGGAGACCATTCAAAGCAATGGTATCTGTACGCAAGTTATTGCCCCGGCCCTTGATTTGGATGCAGAACGTGCTGGCGCAGCACAGGCTATGGCCTTAAGGATTGCAGATGACCTTGATGTGGTTGGAGTTTTAGCGGTAGAACTATTTGATACTGGAAGTGGTGAATTGTTAGTAAACGAATTAGCAATGAGACCGCATAATTCTGCGCACTGGACTCAGGATGGATCAGTCACATCCCAGTTTGAAAATCACCTGAGAGCAGTTTTAGATTTACCGCTAGGTTCGCCAGAGATGGTTAGTCAATTTGCGGTTATGGGAAACATAATCGGAGGTCAACATGAGGATCTACACCGTGGGTTGTTGCACTGTTTAGCTCGAGATCCGAAACTGCACATTCATCTATATGGCAAAGAAGTCAGAGAGGGTCGCAAAGTAGGTCATGTAAATGCAATTGGTGACAACTTGGAAGACCTGATCTTCAGAGTCACGCATGCTGTTGACTTCTTGGCAGGTACTATTGATGAGTAATTGGGATCGGAGAGTGCGATGAACACGCATCAAGTGGCAGTTGTAATGGGCTCTGATTCTGACTGGGAAACCATGCAAGGTGCAGTTGATCAATTAAAAGATTTTGGGATATCTGCCCATGTTGAAGTTTTATCTGCACATCGCACCCCGCAGCAGATGTTGGATTTTGCTACCAGCGCTGCAAATACTGGGTTTAAAGTGATTATTGCTGGTGCTGGCGGAGCAGCTCACTTACCCGGCATGATTGCATCTGCCACATCACTTCCCGTTATTGGTGTTCCGGTATCACTTAATCATCTGGAGGGGTTAGATTCTTTGTTAAGTATTGTGCAGATGCCAACAGGTGTTCCAGTAGCTACCGTTGCTATTGGAAATAGCAAGAACGCTGCTTTGTTAGCACTTCGAATATTGGCAACCAATGATCCAAAACTGCAAACTGCACTTGATGAGTACCGTGAGAAACTTGAAGTGACGGTTGCTGAGAAGTCAGAAGCTCTTCGAAATAGAATCAATAACAACTAACTCAGTTTAAGCACCTTCTGTATAACAGCTGCAGTACTTTGCGTTAAATCAGCCGTACCATCAATTCGCAATTCTGGATTTAATGGTGGCTCATAACCTTGGCCAATACCAGTCATATTTGGTAGGTTTCCAGCCTTTGCTTTTGCGTAAAGCCCCTTGGGGTCACGCTGAGCGCAAATCTCAACTGGGGTGTCAACAAAAACTTCTACAAACTCTTCTGCTTCGAATAATTCTCTAACAGAATCACGGTCACCTCGAAATGGGCTTACTAACGAAACAATCACAACTAGCCCAGCATCGACCATAAGTTTTGCAACTTCGCCAACTCTACGCACATTTTCGGCTCGATCTTGAGCAGTGAATCCAAGGTCCTTATTCAAGCCCGTTCTAATGTTGTCGCCATCAATTAAGTAGGTATGAACGCCTAACTGAAAGAGTGCCTGCTCAACTTCGTTAGCTAGAGTCGATTTACCTGATCCAGGCAGTCCAGTTAGCCATAAAACTTTTGGATTCTGAGCCTTAAGGCTTGCCCTGGTCTCTTTATTGATTTCAAATTTATGAGCCAAAATATTGAATGATCTACGTAAAACGTGGTGAATCATCCCGGCACCAACAGTTTGTTTGGTTACTCGATCAATTAGTAAGAACCCACCCGAATCTTTGAATTCACTGTATAGATCAAGGGGGATTGGCTTTTCAGTAGCTATGGAAACTCGACCAATCTCATTTAGTGAAAGCTGACGAACGGCGTCTTCGTGGCCTGTATTAACGTCCAATCGGTGCCTAATTGATGTGACCGTTGCATTAACGGAGCTAGGCCCACTAATCAATAAATATGAACGCCCATGGGCTAATGGCTCTTCACCAATCCAAACGATGTCTGCTGAAAAACGGTCAGCTGGCTGTAGTGGAGCAGTTGTGCCACAAAGTAGGTCACCCCGAGATATATCAACCTCTCGATCGGGCTTAATCGCAATTGCTGCTCCCGCATGAGCCTTGGTAGCTGGAACACCACTGATGTAAATTTCCGAAACTTTAGCCATGATTCCAGACTCCGAAACCATAAACTCATCACCAATGCTTAATTTTCCACTTACTAGAGTGCCTGCGTAACCTCTCCAATCGCCTTGTCTCAAAATGCTTTGAATTGGTAATCTCAACTCCGCTTCATCTAATGACTTACTTGGTAGCCATTCTTGTAGTGCACCAAGCACTGTTGGTCCTTGATACCAATTGGCATTTTTACTTTTACTAATCACATTGTCGCCCAAAAGTGCACTTACTGGGATAACCAAAGTACTCTGGATACCTAAACGCGAAGTTGCTTCGTTTAGTTGTTCTGTTATTTTGTCTACAATTGATTCATCAAAGTTAAGAGCGTCTAATTTATTAATCACAGCAATAATCGTTCCAACATTCATTAGTGCACAAACTGTTAAATGTCTCATAGTTTGTTGTCGCACACCTTTGGTAGCGTCAATCAAGAGCAATGCAACATCTGCATCTGAGGCAGCAACAGCCATGTTTCTGGTGTATTGCTCGTGACCTGGACCATCAGCTAATACAACCCTGCGCCCTGAAGGTAACAATAGATGTCTGTATGCCACATCAATTGTTATTCCTTGCTCGCGCTCTGCTTCAAGTCCGTCAGTGAGTAATGAGTAATCAATCTCTCCAACCGGTATTACTGATCCTGCCCTGCGATAGGTTCGAGCGCGTTCAACTTCATCTAAGGGGACAGAATCTGTTTCAACTAACAAGCGCCCAATCAATGTGCTTTTGCCGTCATCTACTGATCCACAGGTAACAACGCGAAGCAATGGGGTATTCATAAAGTCAGCCATTAGAAATACCCTTCAGTTTTCTTGGCTTCCATGGATGCTTCGCGGTCTCCATCGATGAGTCTTCCAGCACGCTCACTTACACGCATTAGTTCCATTTCGGCTACTAGCTCATCCATGTTGCTAGCAGTAGATTCAATTGCAGCGGTTAAGGGGTAGCAACCAAGCGACCTAAATCGAACCAGACGCTCAACCGCTTGTTCATTCGCTTGTAAGGGCATGCGGTCGTCATCTAAAACTATGATTTGGTTATCTCTAATAACTGATCTTCTAGGAGCTGCATAATAAAGTGGAACAATTTCGATATTCTCTCGCTTGATGTAGCGCCAAACATCAATCTCTGTCCAATTACTTAAGGGAAAAACTCGCATAGTTTGACCATCACTTAGCGTGGTGTTACGAGTGCGCCACATTTCTGGTCGCTGATTTCTAGGCTCCCATCGATGCCCAGGTTCACGCAAACTAAACACTCTCTCTTTTGAACGCGAACGCTCTTCATCGCGTCGTGCACCACCAATAGCTGCGTCATAACCACCTGCGTCTAATGCTTGTCGTAGTGCCACAGTTTTCATGACTCGGGTGTATTCCTGCGCACCATGCGTCCATGGAGTTACTGCTCCATTTAGACCCTCTGGGTTGGTGTGCACCAAAAGTTTGAATCCAATTTCTGCTGCTTTTCTGTCCCTAAATTCAGTCATTGCCTTAAATTTATGCAAGGTATCGATGTGCAAAAAAGTAAAGGGGATTGGAGCAGGCAAGAAAGCCTTGCGGGCTAGTTCCATTAAAACCGAGGAGTCTTTACCAATCGAATACATCAATACTGGATTTTTAAATGCCCCAGCCGTCTCTCGAAGTATGTTGATTGCTTCGGCTTCTAAAGCATCCAACACTTGGTCAGTGCTGATTCGAACTTGAGTCACTTTGGTTGCCTTCCCAATCCCACAATTTTCCAGCCAGCAGCCTGGTAAGCCTCTAAATTCAACATATTTCTTCCATCAATCATTTGTGGAGTTCGAACCAATTTCTTGGCGCTAACTGGGTCAATCTCTCGATACTGCATCCACTCTGTTAAGTGCAGAACTAATTCAGCATTGAGAAGAGCCTTTTCTAGGTCACCCTCATAAGTTAAAACTGGGAAACGTTTAGCGGCATTCTCTAAAGCCTTTGGGTCATGAACGACCACATTTGCACCCTCAGAATTTAATCGCACCGCGATATCAAGTGCTGGGGAATCTCGCACATCGTCGCTATCAGGCTTAAAAGCAGCACCTAAAACTGTTATCCGCTTGCCTTTGACGGACCCATTTAACAAGTCTTTAGCAATTGAAAAAACCCTATCTCGCTGGCGCAAATTGATTTCATCTACTTCTTTTAAAAATTGCAAAGAACTTGAAAGTCCAAGTTCACCAGCTCGATGGATGAAGGCTCTGATGTCTTTAGGTAGACAACCACCTCCAAAACCAACGCCAGCACCCAGGAATTTTCTACCAATTCGAGGATCTAAACCAATTGCATCAGCGAGCGCTACTACATCAGCTCCAGTTTTATCTGCTATTTCAGACATTGCGTTGATAAATGAAATCTTTGTCGCCAGGTAGGCATTGGCAGATACCTTTACTAGTTCGGCTGTTGCTAAATCCACTACTAGCAATGGAATGTCTTTAGATAACTGTGGTGCATAAACACTCTTCAATTTTTGTTCATCATCACTATTTTGTACGCCAATTACTATTCGATCTGGAGTTCTAGTATCTCTAACTGCAAAACCTTCACGTAAGAACTCGGGATTCCAAGCAATTGTAGAATTCGTTGATGTGAGTTTTTGTAGGCGAGTTTCAATTTCTTTAGCAGTCCCAACAGGTACAGTAGAGCGACCAACAACGAGTGCATCAGAGTGCAAATGGGGAGCGATCAATTCAATAGCGCTCCAAATTTGTCTCATATCTGCTGCTGAGGAACCCTCCAACTGAGGTGTGCCAACACAAATGAATACCAAGTCGCTAGTTGAGATAGCACTTGGATCTGTTGTGAACTTTAAGTTCCCGGCAGATATTCCCGCAGCAATAAGCTCATCAAACTCAGGTTCAAAAAAGGGAGCTATACCCTGATTTAGTTTTTCAACTTTTCCCTGATCCACATCCAAGCCAATTACGTTATTTCCCTGCTCGGCAAATACGGTAGCCAAAACAGCACCTAAGTACCCGCAGCCAATGATGGCTATTTCATGCTTGGGATAAGTCATAAACGTCCTTGGGTGTCAGTTTGTGAGAGGCTGGCTCTATGGCCCAATCTACCTTGCTGGCTCTATCTGCCCTACTCCTTCTGGGCGTGCTGCTGTTTTTGGTTTATCAAACTCTGCTTATTCGGCGAGATTTGGGCCAACTGACAATGTTGGTTCGCAAAGTGCCACAGAAAGTTAATCGTCAATTATCTCCAGGCGGACAGTGGTGGCGCTTGTTTAGCAAAAAGCTTATGAATGAAACTAAACAAATTGAAGCCATGATTTCAATAGGTCACGCACCAGCTTGGCATTTCTCAACTCGGAAGTGGGCAGCTTCACCAGATGTCTTGTGGCTGTTAACAAGTTTAGTTGGTCGCATTGATGCCAAAAATATATTAGATATTGGTAGTGGATTAAGCACAATTAGACTTGCTCAGGCTTCCAGTATTGATTGTCGGATAATTTCAATTGATAGCAGTTTAGAATTTGCACAGCGAACAAAAGCATTAGTTGACTTAGCGGGCTTGACTAGTCGCGTTGAGATTAGATCTAGTGGTTTGACCGAATATTTGATAGATGGAGTTCACACAACTTGGTATGAACAGTCGGTACTAGATGGCACCCTTGCTTTAGATTTAGTTTTTGTGGATGGACCTCCTGCGAGTAATGGAAGCTATGCTCGATTTGCAGCATTACCTTTGATCTATGAAAGATTAGCAGCAGACTGCATATTGGTTTTAGATGATCTTGTTCGCGAAGATGAGCAAAGAGTGTTTGAACGTTGGTTGCAGATGTATCCAGAATTTAGCTCAGCAGTTTTGGATTTAGAAAAAGGTGTGGGCTTACTAGGTCGAGGTAAGTGGCACGCTCTAATTGCAGACTTAGGTGCTCCTGAATCTAGTCCAGCGTGAGCGCTTAGGTTTGCTGCCAATTTGCTTGGCTAAGTCAAGAGCCGCAACAATTTCAGAAGAACTACAACTAGTAGCTGAACTTAATTGGGCATCTACCAATAAATCATTTAGATCGCCAATAATGTTGACTCCAGTTTTTTTCAGGTTTTCTGCATCTAGTTCGGCCCATGTCTTAGCAAGCGAAAACCAAGGCTCTGTTAGACCAATTTGTGGGCCACGATTTTGATTGTGTTGAAAACCAGTTCTAATAATGTTGTTTCTCAGCCGATTTGATTCCCTGACTTTTATTTTCTGATCAAACCATGCTTGATTCAGTTGAACTAATGCCTCTGCTTCGGGCCAGGTGATGGATATATGGGCTTGTTTGTCATTTAGAGTAGTTGGGTGCTGCTCTACTAGGGAAGAAATTCCAAGTGCATTTGTGAATCTTTGCCAAAGTTCTTCGGGATTAGATTTTCTAGGAACTGTAACCACTGTAATGTTGGCGATCGGAACATATTTTGACCAACGTTCAACTAATTCTGCAATCTTGTAACTTTGCCAGAAGGAACTGCCAACTGGATCGCTTCCCTGGGTTTCAAATGCCAACTTAATGCGATCGAAATATTCTGTGTATGTGTAGGTGCGACCATTTCGAACACTTTGTTGCCAGGAAGATGGTAAGACTCGACCCAGATCACGGGCAGTGATCACAACCTTTATTTCGCATTTTGGTAGGCTCTTTACTAGCAATTCAATTCCAGCATCGAGCATGACAGCCACCGCTTCAGCAGAGATGATTACATTCTTGTCAGTATCAGATATCTCTTCAGATAATTTGTGCCACCAGTGGTCCATCTTTGCTTGTTCTTTTGGGCTCACCCAAGGAATATTTGAACCGACTAAGCCATAGATGGCTCGTTCATGGTTTAGGGCACCATTTTTAGGTGCAAACTTCATTGGGTAGAGCCAATCAACTGCAGCCAAGTTTGTCAGTTGACTCTTCATAATATTTTGAAGATAAGTCGTCCCAGACTTCATGGTGCCAATATGGAGCACCACGGTTCTAGGTGTATTTGACACTTTTCGGCCCTTCTTACTCGAGAGCGCATTCTCGCACCGCTAAGGTGATATTCCATGAGCACAGGGTCATTTGACGGGGTGAGTGTTGTTATCCCCGTTCTTAACGAGGCGCCCTACCTTAATGAAGCGGTTAGCCGAGTCCTAGAACAAAAAGTTGATGTAGATCTTGAAGTTATTTTGGCTCTCGGTCCATCCATAGACAACACAAACGAAGTGGCAGCTAAATTAGCACAACGAGATTCCAGAGTTAAGTTAGTTCAAAGCAAAACAGGTAAAACTGCTGCTGGATTAAATATTGCGGTTAGAGCTAGCAAATATCAAGTGATAGTTAGAGTTGATGGGCATTGTGAGTTGAGCCCTAATTACATTAGTACTGCACTTGAAACTTTAGTTCGAACCAATGCTGATGTTGTTGGCGGTGTTATGGCAGCGACGGGCATCACAAATTTTGAAAAAGCTGTGGCGTGTGCAATGCGTAGCACTTTAGGGGTAGGACCAGCAGCATTTCATGTTGGTGGATCTGAGGGTGAGGCATTAACTGTCTATCTTGGAGTGTTTAGGCGGGAAACACTTGATGACGCAAATGGATATGACGAGACATTTATCAGAGCTCAAGACTGGGAATTAAATCATCGAATTAGAAAGTCTGGCGGAAAGATCTGGTTCAATCCCAATCTAGAAGTTAGCTATCGCCCAAGATCTTCGTTGACGGCCCTGGCTCGTCAATACTTTGAATATGGGAGATGGAGACGAGAAGTCAGTCGAACCTACCCAGAGACAAATTCAGTTAGATATTTAGCACCACCACTCACGTTTAGTGCGCTAATTCTCTCCGGACTAATCTCAATATATAGTGCAATTTCCGCAGCCTCCTTATTTCCAATTAGTGCCCTACCAATTGCTGGCTACGCTGGCTTAGTTGTGATTGGGGGATTTGTTGTGTCTCGCAAACAATCCATGAAGGTTAAGTTCTATCTACCAATAGTGCTGACAACAATGCATTTAACATGGGGATTTGGGTTTATCACTTCGCCAAAGCATCTTCGATCGCGCTAAGAAATACCTCCTGGTCTTTATCCCACGAGTGATTAGCCAAGACATATTCATAGCCGTTATTACCAAGGGTGTGTCTTAATTGTGCATCATCTCTTAACTTTGTCACTGCCTCTACAACTGTATCCACCTCGTGAAAATCTACAATAAACCCACAGTTGGCCTTGTTAACTAACTGGGCAGCTGAAGGATTATTAGTTGTAATTACTGGCAACCCAGCTGAAAGATATTCAAAGATCTTCGTGGGTTGGCTATGTTGATAATTTGGCTGGTCGTGCAAAAGTGACAAGCCAGCAATTGCTCCTTGAAGTAGATTTAACGCTTCTAGGTTAGGCATAAACCCGTACCAACGCAATGTAGCTGAGTTGTTTAAATCAATCAGGGCAACCTCTAGGTGAGGTTCTATGCAAGGTCCAATCAGTTCTACGGTAACGCCTAGTGAGTGCAGTTTCTTTGCCAACTCAATTAGTTCATACCCCCCTCTTACTGAACTGATTGTGCCGAGATAAACAACACTTGATCGGTCTGCAACGTTCCTTAATGGTTTAACTGAAGTTGTATTTGGGACAATTCTCAATTTCTTCTTAAATCTATTCTGGTAACTTGACTCAGCTAAGATTAAGGTGAATTTTTTCTCAGCGTAACGCTCCAAGTAACCAATCAACAATTTTGCCGGCAGTTTCAAAACTTTTGGTAACCAGCTTTTCATGCTCAATGCGGCAGAAGTGTCTTCATGAACGTCCCAAATAACCGGGACTTTGCTCTTGCGTGCAGCAAAAATCAATTCTGGATCATGAATTAAGACTAAATCGAATTCTAAGCTTGATCGAGTGATTAACTTAGATGCAGCACGTAACGCCAACACACGTTTAGTTCCTTTAGCGCGAGGTAAATTGATTGGCTTGACCCTAGTGTCAAGTTCCTCGACCTGAAAATCTTCAAAAGGTGCTGCCAAACTAATTTGCACGTCACGTGCAAGCAGACACTCAATTTGTCGAGCTCTTATTCGGGCATCTTTGGGATGGTGAACCACAGTAACGACCAGCACCTTCATGGTTACTCTTGAGTTTTTTCGTATGCAGGTAATACTTCAGATGTTGGCCCATCAGCCACGATCACACCAGCATCTAACCAAATTGATCGCTCGCAAGTTTCTGCAATCACTGAGTGCGAGTGTGAAACTAAAAAGATTGTGCCAGCATGTTCCTTCAAGTTAGCAATACGTTCCTGAGAGCGCTTCTTAAAACCCACATCGCCAGTTGCAAGCGCTTCATCAATCATCAAAATTTCTTGAGGGAGTGAAGATGCAATCGCAAATCTAAGTCTGGCTTGCATGCCTGAGGAATAAGTGCTTAATGGCAAGTCGATGAATTCATCTAGCCCCGAAAATTCAATGATGGAATCCATCTGATCTTGAATCATTTTTGGGGTCATGCCTAGCGCCAAGCCACCCAACTCAATATTTCTTCTACCCGTTAGATGGTTCATTAAAGCCGCGTTGACACCAAGTAATGAAGGTTGCGAGCTGGTTAGAACAGACCCAGATCGAGCAGGTAAGAGACCTGCAATTGATCTCAACAATGTTGTTTTCCCAGAGCCATTCTTACCAATAATGGCGACCGCCTCACCCTGGCGAGTTTGAAAACTTATTCCCTTGAGGGCGTGCACTTCACGCATTGCAGTCTCGTTACTGCGGCGCAATAACTTGTCCACAAAAGTTTGTTTAGCGGTAATTTTCTTTCCTTTGCGCCTACCCTTAACTCGGTAGACCACATTCAATTCATCAACAGAGACGGTCAATGGTTTAGTCGCGGCCATACTTACCTTCTCCCTTGAAAAAATAAGAGAAACCAATAACTAGGAATAGAACTGCCCAACCAAGACCTAAAAGCCAGTCTTGACTACTAGCAGGTGCTGATTCCATAAAACAGGATCTGGCTAATTCCATATAAATGTGCAGAGGATTAAAGAGCAAGAAAGGTTCGGCGCTAGCTGGAAAACGATCCTTCATTGCTTCTACGCTGAAAAAGATTCCACTTAGATATCCCCACATACGAATTAAGAACGGACTCAATTTTGCAAAATCTCTAACTTCACTAACTAATCTGGCTAAGAAAAGAGAAAGTCCAGTTGTGAAAATAAACTGAAGCATCAGTGCTGGAAAAATTAGAATCCATTGCCAGCGAATTGACTCACCGGTTAGAAATGCGCAGGCGACAATGATTACTAAAGCGGGTATAACCTGAATCAGTTGTTGTAATGTTGAGGCGATCGGCAGCAATGCCCGAGGGAAATGCAGTGATCTAATTAGGCCCTGATTAGAAATAATTGAATTTCCACCAGCAGTAGTGCTGCTAGATGTAAATCTAAATATCAAAACTCCAATTATTAAAAATAATACGAAGTTATCTATTCCTCGAGTGGTACCTAGAATTACTCCAAATAACAGGTAGTAAACAGCGGCTGTAAGCATTGGAGTTAGCAGCAACCATGCTTGACCTAGAACTGCATTTGAATTCTGACCTTCAACTCGAGCTCTAGCAAAAGAGGCAATAAAGAATCTTCTCTTCCACAGGTCTTTTAGGTACGAAGATAACGGTAAGCGAGCGCTTACCGGGCGAAGCTTCCCAGCTTCACTCACAATCTTTCTACCCCAGCTATATCAATTTGGCCTCGAGTGTCAAACAAGAGCTTTGCTTTATCAGCCAAACTTTTATGATCATAACTTGTGTGATCTTGTAACAAAATCGTGATATCAGAAGTCGAAAGAGCCATATCTAGATCTTTAATCCGGTCAAGTTTTGTTCCTTCTAAATTCCATTGCTCAACCATTGGATCATGGAAGATTACTTTTGCCCCATGCTCCATGAGCTGTTGTCCAACTGGAATGGCAGGGGATTCTCGCTGATCGGCAATGTCTGGCTTATAAGTTACACCTAACAATAAAACTGTGGAGCCTTTTAGTGGCTTTCCGACATTGTTTAGCAGGTCTTGAGTTCTGCGTACGACATAGGAGGGCATTCCAGCATTAATTTCTTGAGCTAATTCAACAAATCTAAACGCATAACCTAGGTTGGCCTTAACTTGGTATGACAGGTAATTTGGATCAATTGGGATGCAATGTCCACCAACCCCTGGACCTGGATAAAAGGCTTGGAAACCAAACGGTTTTGTGGAGGCACATTTAATTACATCCCATAGGTCGATCTTGAGATCTTTGGAGAACATTGCCATCTCATTTACTAAAGCAATATTGATATGACGGTATGTATTTTCTAACAACTTGGCCATCTCAGCTTCTCTAGTGCCCTTGGCTCTAACCACAGTGTCCACAAACTTGGAATAAAGAGCTGCTGCAACCTCTGTGCTTTCTGGATTTACTCCGCCGACAACCTTAGGAGTATTGCGCATTCCAAATTTCTTATTTCCTGGATCAATTCTTTCTGGTGAAAATGCTAAATGAAAATCTACCCCAGCCTTTAGTCCACCCGATTCTAAAATTGGTTGAACCACTTCTTCAGTTGTTCCAGGATAAGTTGTTGACTCCAAGACCACTAGTTGACCTTTACGGAGATTCTTGGCAATTGCTTTGGTTGCGCCCAAAACTGCTCCCAGATCTGGCCCGCCATCATCTGATAACGGAGTTGGTACACAAATTACAATTGCTTTAGCTTGCGCTAAAACAGAATCATCCTTAGTTGCAATAAATCCTTTAGTGCGCATTTCTTCGATATCTTGATTGGAAAGATCATCAACATGAGACTTACCAGCCATTAATCCATCAATTACGCGATCACTCACGTCATAACCAATTACAGATAACCCCGAACGGATAGCTTCTTGGGCGAGTGGGAGTCCCACATAGCCCAATCCAATGACTACTAAGTCGCTTGACATCTATCCTCCATAAGGCAGTTATCGCTGAGTTAACCGAGCGTAAAGATCTCGGTATTGCAAAGCGATACGCGGCCAAGTCCTGTTTTGAGACACCCATTGCTTGGCAGCAATGGAAATTTCGGAACGCAGGCCCTGATCGTACAGAACCCGCTCTACTGCAGTGGTGAATGCGCTTGCGTCGCCTGGCGGTGCCAACAAACCAGTTTCCCCATTGATTATGAGCTCTTGAATGGCTGGCAAGTCGCTTCCAACAACTACTCGACCAAGAGCCATTGCCTCTAGTGGTTTAAGAGGTGTTACTAATGATGTCACTCTAGACAAACTTCGAGGTAAGCAGAATACATCCATGCTCAAGAAATAGTTGTGGACTTGATCAAAATCCTTTCGACCCACGATATGAATCCGCTCTCTTAATGCGGATGACTTAGCCAGTTTCTTAAGTTGCTCTAATTGTGGACCATCTCCAACAATCAATAATTGAGCTATTTTCCCACGGGCTTGCAGTAACTCAAGAACTTGAATCAACATCTGGGTGTTTTCAAACTCATGCAATGTAGAAGCAATTCCGAAAGTTGGCAATTGAGGCAGTCCTAGCAATTTCCTAGCCTGAGTTGAATCCATCTCTGTGGAAAGAAGGTTTTCTGGAACTGCATTGGGCATTAAATGAATTTTATTAGGATCAATTCCACGTTCTATCATTTCTAGCTTCATGGTCAAACTCAAAGTTGTAATAGCATCAGCTTTTAACATAACTTGTGTTTCCCGATTTCGAGCATCGAGATATCTACTCGAATGAACGGGATGATCTTTTTGTTTAGCTAACCAGGAGTCTTCTAGAAAACCTCTAACTTCATATACGAATGGCAAGCCAGTTCGCTGTGCAACTGCATGAGCTAACTCACCATTCATAAAATCAGTGGCAGCATGTAAAACAACTGGCTTTAACTTTCTAACTAATTTCTCGGCAGCAACAATGGCAGGTTCAGTATTCTCAAATTTTACAAGCCCAGTTGGCTGTAGATGGTGATAAGTAATTTCTTGGTCAGAGTTAAACCCACGCACTTTAGTGCTGTTGCCGGCAAGTACATTACCGGCAGTAATTGGATATCCATATCGAGTTACAGCAGAAGCAGAAATCCCAGCAAGCAGTTGTGCTTCAATTATTTGGTGTGTTCGAATTGTGTAACCAGCGTTTGTGTAGGGAAGAGAGTTTGTTACAAAATGCAAGACTGTATCTGGATTGCCATTAATCGAAGTACTGACTTTTGACAGATTTGGCGATCTAGGCAGCACCGAGATTTGTTCGGCTCGATTGGATCTAAGTTCTAACCAGATCCGCAGCCTTTGCGGTGTGGGCAGCAAGTCTCGTCTGCTCAAGGCAGCCAAGGTTCGCCACGGGTCTCGCACTAACCGCTGAATCAACGAGGTCAATATCCACGGTAAGGCTCTAATAGCGACTAAGTAGCGCAACGCTGTCTCGCTTCCAGCATCTGGGGTGGAATACTCACGGCTGATCGTAGTTTTATCTGGTCAAAGTCAGGGGCTGGGCGTGGCGGGTCAAGGTGTTATCAAGGATGGAGACATCGTTCATGTCACCGGTGCGCGCCCAAATTTCCCTAAGGCTGCCCCAGTTATCGCAGCCTTAGCCAAGTTGAGAGTTAACCAACGACTGGTTCACACAGGCCAGCATTATGACGATGCTCTGAGCGATTCGTTTTTTCGGCAGTTGGATTTACCAAAGCCAGACATTAATTTAGGAGTTGGTTCTGGGACTCATGCTGCGCAAACTGCTGCAATCATGGCTGGATTTGAAACAACTCTTGGTACTGCACAACCTTCATTAGTAGTGGTTTATGGTGATGTGAATTCAACAGTAGCGGCAGCCCTGGTGGCTGCAAAGCTAGGAATTCCAGTTGCACACGTGGAAGCAGGCTTGCGTAGTTTTGATCTAACTATGCCAGAAGAGATTAATAGAAAGATGACTGACCAACTGTCTCAATTGCTCTTTATCACAAGCCCAGAAGCAGAACTCAACTTGATTCGAGAGGGAGTTGCTAAAGAGAGCATTCACTTTGTTGGTAATCCAATGATTGACACGTTGTTAGCACATTTGGATCAGTTTGATTCAGAAAAAATTCAGAATCAACTACAAATTTCAGATAAGTATGCCGTAGCAACTTTGCACCGACCAGCAAATGTAGATGAAGTTGTTAAAGCAAAAGAATTAGTCACAGCTCTAGGAAAGGTTTCAGAGTTCATCCAGGTTATTTTCCCAGTTCATCCACGCAGCAAAGAGTCTTTAGCAAAAGCGGGCATTGGCAACTTTCCAAAAATTAGAGTGATTGACCCACTTGGTTACATAGAATTCATCTCTTTAGTTCGAGGCTCTGATGTTGTCATTACAGATTCGGGTGGAGTCCAAGAGGAAACCACAATTCTTGGAATTCCATGCCTAACCTTGCGACCAAATACAGAACGTCCAATTACAATTACACACGGTACTAACTCACTAGTTACTACTGAGCAACTTGAGGAAAAGGTTAAGCACATCAGCAAAGTTAAATCAGGACTAGTGCCACCCCTTTGGGACGGTTTAGCAGGGCCGCGGATTGCTGATGTGATAGCTCAGTTTCTGGAGTTAAGTAAATGAGTGAAATAGCAGACCGAATTAAGAAACTTGAGTCCGATTTAGCGAGCACTAGAAATTCGGCTGCATTCCTGGTTGGGACAGCGATGTTAGCCATTTTGAAGGATCCAAGACGATCGTTAGTAGCGGTTAGAAACCTTGTACGTTTGTGGCGAATGCGGGGCACAAGTTCTGACAAGGAATTTTCAACAGAGTTAGGCGAGCCATTGTTGGAACGAGTCAGGCCGCCGGCTGAATTTTCATGGGGAATTCGGATAGCACTAATTGGGACTGAACAACTTGCTAATCAATTAGCAGATAGTTGTTATGTAATTCAGATTATGCCACATGATTCAAACATAAATGATGTCTTACTTCCATTTAAACCTGACATTTTTCTAGTTCAGGCGAGTGTTGGGCAATCTCGAACACCTTGGCAGCATTTAGGTAATCCGCTAGCGGCCGATCGATCAACCCAACTTGCCCGATTAGTAAAGTCTGCAAATTTGGCGAATATTCCAGTAGTGATTTGGGCAGACATAACCAAGGAAAAGTATCTGCATGCCTTATCTGATCTAGAAGTGTCGCGCTACCTATATTCAGATGAGATCACAAGTGAACAACTTCTTGAATTGGTGCAGAAATGATTGCCCATAAAGTTTTGATCTATGGCGATGTGAATATGAACATTCTTGATGGGTCGGCAGTTTGGGCTGCATCTGCAGCAGAAGTATTGGCTCGTGCTGGCTGTGAAGTTACTTTCCTATTAAAGGCGAAGCCCACCACTGATCGCCTGCTGGCTCCGCTGGCTGCTTATCAGAATATTTCGTTAATCGATCCATTTAGTGATCGCCTTTCCAGATTTAAGTCGATATTTCGAAAAGGAGAAGTGCTGTCGGTAGACAATGCTGTTGAAATAATCGAGAGATTGCATACTCAAGAGAACTTTGACGCGATACTAATTCGGGGCGGAAAACTTGCGCCAGTATTAGCTGAATCTGAGGTTGTTTTTGGAAAACTTTGGACATATCTAACTGATTTCCCACAATCTGCAGCTGCGATGTCAGATCGGGATAAGTTGTGGTTAGGCAAAGTTGCTGCTGCGAGCCATGTGATGCTCTGCCAAACAGGTTATTTAAGAGCTTTACTGGAAACTGCGATCCCAGAGTCGGCGGGAAAGTGCGAATTATGGCTACCAATAGTTACTGATCCAGAAGTAGTTGTTTCACCATTACCGAATAATTTAGGAACTATGCAGCAACCGATCTCGCTGGTTTATACTGGGAAATTTGCTCCAATGTGGAACACCTTGGAGATGACGCAACTCCCACGATTAATGAAGACACGAGGGGTTCACATTAATTTGGCGATGATCGGCGACAAAGTCCATGTGTCTAAAGATTTGCCAACTTGGAATTCAGATATGAAGTCTGCTTTGCAAAATAGCGAAGGAGTTATCTGGCATGGTGGGATGTCAAGACAAGAGGCCATGGAGTTATCTAGTCAGTCTCAGATTGGATTATCTTGGCGAGATGAAGTCCTAGATGCCAGCCTGGAACTTTCTACCAAGGTATTGGAATTTGGTTCTATGGGATTGCCAGTGATTTTGAATCGCACCACCATGCATGAGGAACTATTTGGAGCCGATTACCCACTATTTGTAGATGAAATTGAATCCATCGAAGATGTCTTGGTAAAAGTTAATGCAAATCCACATTTGTTAGAGCAAGCAAGTCAAATTGTTTCAGCAGCTACCGAAAATTACAGCATCACAGCAGCAACTAAACGAGTGGAACAACTCATGACCAGGTTGCTTCCTGCGCCTAGCAGTGGCGTTCAAGCATTTGTCAATACTCAAAAGCGAGCATTAAGAGTTGCTGTGGCGAGTCATGATTTGAAGTTTTTCACGAAAATTGCAGCCCATTGGCAAGGAATGAGTGGGATAGAGCTCCGATTTGATCATTGGCCGGCAGTCAACAGAAACGATGCTAAATCTAGTAAAGCAATACTCAAATGGGCTGATGTCATAGTTTGTGAATGGTGTGGTGGCAATGCTTTGTGGTATGCAAAAAACAAAAAACCTAAGCAGAGATTAATTGTGCGACTGCATCGGTTTGAGTTAAGCAGGCCTTGGCCAGAAACAATAAAAGGTTCTGCTGTAAATCAGCTAGTTTGTGTTTCCAAGCCATATGCAGATCTGACACTGGCCAAAACCTCAGTTCCTGCTAAGCGTGTAGTGGTTGTACCTAACTGGGTAGACACAGTTAATCTAGATAGACCTAAGTTTGCAGATGCAGAATTTACTTTAGGAATGATCGGCGCCTCTCCAATGCGCAAGCGGCCAGATCTGGCTATTGAGGCTTTAGAAATTTTGCGTAAATCTGACCCAAGATTCAAATTAATCATAAAATCTAAATTACCGTGGCAGATGCCTTGGGTTTGGCGAGAAGAGTCTGAGCGAACTGCATTTAGACAAATGTTTGAAAGAATAGAGCGCTCGCCACTTTTGCGTGGCTCGATTGTGTTTGATGATTATGGGTCTGATGTTCCAAACTGGTTGCGTCGAATTGGTTGGGTGCTTTCTACCTCAGATGATGAGTCGTTCCACTTAGCCCCAGCGGAAGGTGCAGCCAGTGGTGCAGTTCCGGTCTTATTGCCTTGGCCAGGCTCAGATCAAATCTATGACAGTCGTTGGATACATCAAACACCTCAAGAGATGGCTGATTTCATTTTGGAAACCACTAGGACAGGAACCTGGAAGCAAACTGCATTAATAGCAAAATCTGAAATAGAGCAGAGATACGGACTTGATTTAGTTAACCGAGATTGGACAAAATTGTTAACCGAAGATCTACCCCCAGTTAATTAATCACACATTCTGATTTTTGGTCGGCTCCAGTTGGCTCTGGTTCTTTCCAAGTTGAGTCCTTGACAACTTCCTTTGGATAGCCACTCACTACTACTGAGTTTTGTCCTACTCTCAACTTAATAAAGTCAATATCAGCATCAATTTTAATTATTTCAACTTTTGTACCTAAGGCTTTTTGTAGTGTTCGCGCTTCAGCCATTAATAATTCGGGAGCCTCAATCACTGTCTGGGCGATATCAATTTCTGCTGTCCGCTCTCTGATCACATTGAAGCCTTCAGCCCTTAATGCTTTGCCGGCAGCAGCAGCCGCACCATTAATTCCAGAGGCATTCAATACCGATACCCGCACAGTCTTTACAGCAACTTCAGGTTTTAAGCTTGGATCTATCTCGACAGGCTCTTTGTAACCTAAGTCGTTAATTAGCGCGTTCCAAAGTTCGGCCGATTCAAACTTAGAGAACAAGACGGTATTTGGGTCTGCAGGATTTGTAACAATTGGGGCAGTTACGAATCTAATCTTTGACGGACTCATGCCAGCAATACTTCTAGCCAGAGACGTCATGTTCTCCGGGGAGCCAAGTTCTGGGTTTGTTGTAAGCGACTTAGCAATTTCACTTAATGTTCGAAACAATCTAATTGGATCAAGTAAAACTTGAGAGCTGGTAATTTTGCGAACCATCGATTTAAGGAAATCCTGTTGACGCTCAATTCGACTAATGTCACCTCCATCACCTAGCCCATAACGTGTTCGAACGTAAGCTAAGGCTGTCTCGCCATCAAGATTTTGTAAACCTGCAGAGATAGTTAATTTACTTTTTGGATCATCTACATCTTCTGGAATACAAACCTCCACTCCACCCAGTGCATCAACCACTGACTTAAAACCTCTGAAGTTAACAACAACATAATGCTCAACAGTGATTCCGGTAAGCGACTCAACAGTTTTTACTGTGCAAGCAGCCCCGCCTTGACTAAAAGCGAAGTTGAACCGATTAGTAGTTGGCTTTTTAATGTTTCCAGACTCATCAACACATTCAGGGATTTTCACGATGGTATCTCTTGGGATACTTACAACAAGTGCACGTTTGCGATCTTCGTATAGATGAATCAGCATGGTCGTGTCTGAGTGTGCGGTTACGTAATATCCCTGTTGGCCATACTTACGGCCTTGGCCAGCTCGAGTATCCGAACCCATCAACAATATGTCGATTGGACCAGTGGGAGCTGCTGGAATATCGGGCCTGTCACCAAGTTGGCCAGTTATATCTACTGTGTTCACGTCGCTGGCCACACTTCTTAAGACCACTGCAAATAATCCAGAAACCAAGGTGAGCACCAAAGTTAGAGCCGATATTGCACTCAACACTGCCAAGGAACGGCGTTGATCTGGCAACCTGGGCACGCGCACCTTTGTCTCCTTGATTTGGGCTCATGGTAGGCGTTAGGTTGGGGATTCTCTATGAGTTACGACCAATATGGCTTGGATGGTCTTAAAAGTTAGCCTCTAGATGGCATGGTTAACCTGTGCGAACTATAAGTCTGCTTCTTGCCTGCTCGTTGACCTTGAGCATGACAGCAGCTCAAGCTAACAGTGCGACATCAGCCCAATTTGTAATCTCAGGGTCTGGGTTTGGTCATGGAGTTGGCATGTCGCAAGTTGGTGCTTTCGTCCAAGCCTCTAAAGGTAAAACAGCAGTTGAGATCATCAATAGTTATTACCCAAACGCACCCGTGATTTCAGTTGATGATTCTGTGCCAATTTTAGTAAACATTGCTCATCTTCAGGATTCAATTGAGTTAGCAAGTGCACATGTCAGTAGTAGTGCAGCTGCAACAGAGCTTGCTTTATTGCAGATCACAAATAATCAGGGACTGAACATAAAAATTAGTAAGCCAGTAGTAGTTCTACCAAATCTGTCAGAAGTAAAGGTGGTTTTCAAAGATTCCCCAAACGAAGTTCTAATTCAAGGTTCTAACTTGTCCATTAGTTGGATGAGTGAACTTAATGGCCAACAAACCTCGAAGGCTACTGACCTTGTAATTACTCCAAGTAAAGGGTCAGTGGCGAAACATCGATTTGGACCACTTAAGTTAAGTGTTAGCAACACAAAACTAAATGCTTCCTTAGAGCGCAGAATTAGTGATGACTATCTAAATGCAGTTGCCGAAGTTGCATCGACCTGGCCGGCGGCAGCTCTGCAAGCACAAGCCATTGCCTCTCGTAGTGTGGCAATGGCTGCCTTGCTTGCAGGATCTAAGACCAAGTGTGGCTGCCATCTTTTTAATTCTGGAGATCAAAACATGCGCGGCTCGGAGAGATACACCTTGCCTGGTTATGTCAATTGGAGAACAGCTGTGGCTGCAACCAAAGGTCAAGTAATTTCATACAACTCACTGCCCGTAACTGCTTGGTTTTTTTCTCGGTCAAATGGTCGCACCGAAAACAGTGCTGACGTGTGGGGGGCCGCTAGGCCATGGGCGGTAAGTGTGGATGACTCTCACTCCTTAGACCTTTTAGCTGGTCCTCAGATAATTTGGCAGCAAAGAATTAATCAGGAAGTGTTAGCCAAACTTTTTAAGTTGCCAGATATCGCTCGAATCACTATCCCAAAACGAACTGCTGGTGGATCAGTGGCCACATACCGAGCGGTGTCTACCCAAGGGCTAGTTTCTCGTATTTCAGGTAGAACACTGCGAGCTGCTATTCCACTTAAGTCTGGATGGATTGCCTCAATTAAGCCTGTGGGGAACTGATTGAGGTTTAAATATGTAAAGGTGTACCCATGATCGAATCGGCAATATTGCTGGTGGGTGGCCAAGGAACGCGTCTGCGCCCCCTAACAATTAACACACCAAAACCCATGTTGCCGGTGGCTGGATTTCCAGTTACAGCCCACCAGGTTCAGAAATTAAAGGATGCGGGCATCAAAAAGATTGTGCTCGCCACTTCTTATCGTGCAGAAGTATTTTCGACTTGGATTGATGCAAATTCCAGTGACTGTCTAGAAATCGTGCATGCTTTTGAAGAAGCGCCGCTTGGAACCGGGGGAGCAATTAGAAATGGCCTTAACAAATTAGATCTAAGTTTGGATGATGCAGTAGTGGTACTTAACGGCGATGTGCTCTCAGGGCATGACTTGAATGCGCAGATTGATCAGTTTTTAGAGATCAAAGCTGATGCTTCTTTACATCTAGTGAACGTGCCAGACCCAAGTGCATTTGGTTTGGTTCCAACAAACTCCCAGAATTTAGTAACTGCATTCTTAGAGAAACCAAAGGACCCTTCTGAGATAGTTACTACTCAAATTAATGCAGGTTGCTACATTTTAAAGGTTTCTCAAATCAATAAAATTGCCACTGGCCGACCAGTTTCAGTCGAGCGCGAGGTGTTCCCACAGATGCTAAAGTCAAATGCCAGAGTCCTTGGCTTTGTTGATGACAGTTACTTCCTAGATTTGGGTAATCCAATGGCTTATGTTCAAGGGTCTGCCGATTTAGTTCGAGGTGTGGCCCCATCTTCACTCATTTCCAACCCGGCTGATTCACTAATTCAAACTAATGTTGATGTTGCGCCTTCAGCGCTGGTTTGCTCGGGTTCAACTGTTATGACTGGGGCACTTGTCGCTGACAATGCAGTTGTGAGTGGCACTATTGTCATGAATGATGCCTCCATATTGGATGGTGTCGAACTTTATGATTGCGTGGTTGGGGTGGGTGCCAAGATAAATTCTGGGGTCAAATTGCGGTCAGTTGTCATTGGCGATCATGCTGAAATTGGCAAAGATATTGAGTTAAGTTCTGGCACAAGAGTTTGGCCAGATGTTGTTTTAAACATTCGGTAAATGTCTCAATTTGATCAAAATCTGTAACTTTTTGGAAAAAACCTCATTATTTTGGGTTTTTTGCCTCTATGAACTTGACGTAACTAAATAACATGGGTGTAATTCTCCTAATCAGAAGGGGACTAGACGATGGCGTCTGTTGGTCGCATGCTCGATGTCGATCTTGAAGTGATCTCATGGCAAGAGCGCGCACTCTGTGCCCAGACCGACCCTGAGGCATTCTTCCCAGAAAAAGGTGGCTCGACTAGAGACGCCAAGCGAGTTTGTCAGTCTTGTGAAGTGCGGGTTGAGTGTTTGGAATTTGCGCTAGAAAATGATGAAAGATTTGGCATCTGGGGCGGACTTTCAGA
>DBCL01000002.1:0-26165 GCA_002293025.1 Actinobacteria bacterium UBA959 | reverse complement strand
CGTGAGCGTCGTCGCTTGCGTCGCAAGGTTAGTTAGTCTCCGCTAAAGACCTTTGGGTCTACATTTAATAATTCAGCTAAAGCCTCTCCAACTGCAAGTCGGATTAATGCAACTTTTTCTTGAGCAAATTTTGACTTAACCTCTATTGGGCGTCGGAATATACTCACTTGAATTAAGTCTTTCACGGCTCGTGCATCTGCCATCGGCGGCTTCTTGAATAAGGACAATTCCTCTAGGTTAGGTAGATCAAAAAGCTCATATCTAATATTCTCAATTTGTGGGACTAGCTTGGGTGCTTTATGAATTGTGCTTCGCAAAATGGCGTTGTGGGCAATCTCAATTAATTCAGCCCAGTCATATTCCAGCGACTTAGCCAGTCTGCGACCATGTCTATCCCTGTGTCTTAACACTAGAACAGCGTACGACCGACTACCTTCGGCTGTGTGACTAACCGGGTATGTTCAAAGCCATCTTGTAAGCGGGTGGCAGTGGCCACATTGACCTATATCTATGCCGAATCCACAGCGGTTTTGGGTCCTTTGGCTGTAGCACCAGAACCTCATTGCTATGACCTCTGCCAAAAGCACACTGACGCCTTAACAGTACCAATTGGCTGGGAGGTAGTTAGGTTGCGAGTCGACGCTGCACTCTTGACTGGAACAGACAGCATCGAAGACCAATCGATGCGACATCGACACCCGGCTGGAAGCCAGGTGCGACCAACACTTCGGCTATTGCCAGATCTTGAAGATTAAATCCTCACCACTACGGTTGGCATGTGCCTAATTTAGATTTATCCAAGATCATCAAGGCTTACGACATTCGTGGCCTTGTTGATACCGAATTTACTGAGTCTTTGGTTTCAGATGTTGGCAAGGCCATGGTTGAGGTCTTGAGAATAAGAAAGTCAGATGGTGGCCCAGGCGCAGTTGTTATGGGGCGAGATATGCGGCCGAGCGGAGTTAAGTTTGCGAAAGCGATGACTGATGCAGTAATTAGCGCTGGAGTTGATGTCGTCGACATTGGACTTGCCAGCACTGATCAACTTTATTTTGCATCAGGAAGCTTAGATCTGCCAGGCATCATGCTCACTGCAAGTCATAACCCAGCAAGCTATAACGGAATCAAGCTATGTAAAGCAGGGGCTGCACCTGTAGGTGAAAGCACTGGTCTAGCAGAAATATCTAAATTGATTCAAACATCTATCCCGCAGGTTGTGACTCAGCCGGGGAAGTTAACCCATAGAGATTTATTACAAGATTATGCAAGATATTTACGAGCCTTAGCGGGAATTTCTAGTGTTAGGCCATTAAAAATTGTGGTAGATGCTGGAAATGGAATGGCTGGCCACACCGCTCCAGCAGTATTAGACATAGAGGGCTTGGAAGTTATCCCGATGTATTTTGAGTTAGATGGTAATTTTCCAAATCATGATGCTAATCCGATTGATCCAAAGAACTTAATTGATCTGCAAAAAGCTGTGCTCACACACAACGCTGACTTAGGTATGGCTTTTGACGGTGACGCCGATCGTTGCTTTCTGGTAGATAACCTGGGTAAATTAGTGCCACCCAGCGCCCTGACAGCACTTATTGCTGCTTCTGAGTTACAGAAGTTTCCTGGTTCAGCCATAGTTCATAATCTCATCTGTTCCAAAGCGGTTCCCGAAGTTATTTCTGAGTGTGGTGGAACTGCAATCCGAACTCGAGTTGGCCATTCATTCATAAAGCAAGTAATGGCTGAGACCAATGCAGTATTTGGGGGTGAGCATTCGGGGCATTTTTATTTCAGGGAGTTTTGGCGAGCAGACTCTGGAATGTTGGCTGCTCTCTATGCTCTAGTGGCTCTGGATAATTCGGCAGGAAAAACTTTCGCACAGTTATTAACTAATTTTGATCGATATCCGCAATCTGGTGAAATCAATAGTGAAGTTCCAAATGTCCAAGAAGCCATTCTGCGAGTAAGGGCTGACATGTTGGCTAATCACGAGTTCGATGAACTCGATGGGCTGACCATCACAGCCCCCACTTGGTGGGTAAATGTTCGACCAAGCAACACCGAACCGCTAGTTAGGCTTAATGCCGAAGCGGATGATGCTGCCACACTTAATGAGGTAGTGACCCAGGCCCTGACCGCCATCAGAGACTTTGAATAGGCGTTCATGAGAAGGTATGCCTATGGGAGAGTTAGCAGCAAAACTTATAGAAATTTTGCAATGTCCATGCGGTAAGCAAGGAAAATTGCAACAGGTTCAAAACAATTTAGTTTGCTCAAGGTGTGAGCACATATTTGAAGTTTTGAATGACATCCCAGTACTACTACCAGAATTGCCAAAAATATGATTATTGATGACGCACTGCTAGATGATCCGCAAGCGCTAGCAATTTGTGACACAACCTCGATGCTGGTGGCTTTTGCGCAAGCGGGAGCCCAGGTTAGATTGTCGGCTGCACAAGTTAAGAGTTCGTTGCTAACGAGTTTAAAAAACGAAAAGCCTAGGTCACTGGTAATTCTTGGTATGGGAGGTTCTGGAATTGCAGGTTCAATTCTGCAAGCAGTTGCAGGTCAAACCGCTGCAATTCCAGTCCTAGCGATTAACTCCGACCGATTACCAGCATGGGTTAGTGCGCATGATCTGGTGGTCGCTGCATCAGCATCGGGAGCTACGGCTGAAACATTGACTTCAACTTCGGAAGCCATTCGCAGAGGTAGCAAAGTAGTGGCTATCACTTCGAAACAATCAGCATTAGCCAAATTAGTAAGTGATGCTGGTGGAGACGTAATTGAAATTGATACTGAGGGAAGAATGCCTAGGGCTTGTTTGTGGCTATTGCTTACCCCACAACTTCTCATTGCAGACGCTTTAGGTCTGCTTGAATTCAAACCAAGTGATGTTGAGCCACTAGCCATACATCTAGATGATGCAGCTAACAAGAATGGGCCAATCACGGACGTAGACAGCAATGCAGCCAAATCTTTAGCGTTAGAAATAGCTGGGGATTTTCCAATGATCTGGGGTACGACTTCTTGGTTAGGTCCGGTTGCCTACCGATTCGCCTGCCAACTAAACGAGAATGCAGATGCGCCAGCAATCTGGGGTGTTTTGCCAGAAGCTGCTCACAATCAAGTAGTGGTGATGGATGGACCTTTCATTGATGACTCAGATGCACTGGAAGAAATCTTTCGCGATCGAATAGAGGATCCGCTAGTCGCCTCTGGGATGCGCCTTGTGCTCCTGCGTGATGAGACTGAAACAGATCTGGTCAAGAAAGCAACTGACGAGATAACCGACATGTCTGTGGAGCGTGGGGTCTTAGTAACAACTGTCTCTGCAGCTCAAGGCTCTTTACTGCACCGGCTAGCTACCTTGATCACAATTACTGATTTTGCGTCAACTTATGTTGCCTTGATAACAGGTGTAGACCCAGGGCCAATCCCGTTCATTAGCGAATTAAAGGGTCGAATCGCTTAACCCCTATTAAGTGAGCAATATCTGGGTTATCTGCCACAATATGCCCCTAATTACTAGTTCTTGGAGACCTCATGGCCGTTGATTTAAATGTGACCGATATTGCTAAAGCAGTCGATGCTGCCATGGGTAATTTGGATTTCGCACCTGACTACAAGGTCGCAGACCTAAACCTCGCAGACTTTGGTCGCAAGGAGATCAAGCTTGCTGAGCATGAGATGCCAGGACTTATGGCTATGCGTAAAGAATTTTCGGGCACAAAGCCACTAAAGGGTGCTCGCATTACTGGTTCACTACATATGACAATTCAAACTGCAGTGTTAATCGAAACTTTAGTTGAGTTAGGTGCCGAAGTTCGTTGGGCATCTTGCAATATTTTCTCCACCCAAGATCATGCTGCAGCTGCAGTTGTTGTTGGGCCAAATGGTTCAGTTAAGAACCCTCAAGGAGTTCCGGTCTATGCCTGGAAAGGTGAATCATTAGAGGAATATTGGTGGTGCACAGAGAAGGTTTTGCTTTGGCCAGATGGTAAAGGTCCAAACATGATCTTGGATGATGGTGGCGACGCTACCATGTTGGTGCACTTAGGCTTGCAAGCCGAAGCGACTGGTCAAGTTGCCGACCCAGCCACTGCAGACTCAGAAGAGTTTGCAGTTGTTTTGCAAACTTTACATCGCTCATTAGCAGAAGATAAGAACCGCTGGACACCAATTGCTAAAGGAATTAAAGGCGTAACTGAAGAAACGACCACAGGTGTTCATCGTTTATATGAGATGGCCAAGGAGAACAAATTATTGTTCCCAGCAATAAACGTTAATGATGCAGTAACCAAGAGTAAGTTTGATAACAAATATGGATGCCGTCATTCACTCATCGATGGTATTAACCGTGCCACTGACGTGCTCATTGCAGGTAAATTAGCGGTAATCTGTGGTTACGGAGATGTTGGCAAGGGATCTGCAGAGTCACTGCGTGGCCAAGGTGCCCGAGTAGTGGTAACTGAAATTGATCCAATTTGTGCACTCCAAGCAGCTATGGATGGATACACAGTAGATACTTTGGACAACGTTATTGGTTCCGCTGACATCGTTATCACAGCAACTGGTTGTGTCAATGTTGTAACTGTTGATCACATGAAGAAGATGAAGCATCAAGCAATCTTGGGAAATATCGGTCACTTTGACAACGAGATAGACATGGCTGGTCTAGCCCAAGTTAAAGACATCGTCCGAAACAACATCAAACCACAAGTTGATGAATGGAAGTTCGACGATGGCCACTCAATTATCGTGTTATCTGAGGGGCGTTTATTGAACCTTGGAAATGCCACCGGGCATCCATCTTTTGTGATGTCGACTTCCTTTACAAATCAGGTATTGGCACAAATAGAACTATTCACCAAGTTGGATCAATACCCAGTAGGTGTTTATGTTCTGCCAAAACATCTCGATGAGAAGGTGGCTCGCCTGCATCTGCCAGCCCTTGGCGTGCACTTAACTGAACTAACTAAAGAGCAAGCCAATTACATGGGTATCCCAGAGCAGGGTCCATTCAAGGCTGATCAATACCGTTACTAAGAACCGCTCGCTCTCTTAAGTTCTTCGGCAAAGTTTTCTTTGCGTATCCGAAGGTCTGTGTAAACCAGAGTCAGCACTATTGCAGTAATCGGTATTGAAAATGCTGTCGAAACTACAATTCCTGCCGACTCTAGGAATGTACCAGTTGAAGTGGTTGGGTCGCTGACATCAGCGGTGTTTGCGGAAATTGTAAATGGTGTGGCAAATATGCTGCCGATTAATTGTGCAGCTAGAGAACTCAAAAAGATTATGCCGAGTAATCTCAAAGTGAAACCCTTGACCAACTCACTCGAACGTTTTAGAGAATTCACAATGCTGGTCTCTTCCAAGATTAAAACTGGTGCAGCAACACTCAACCGCAAGCTAATCCAAACTGCAAAAAATATAGCGACAAATAATCCGATCAACAATAAGATCGCTCCTGCATCCGTATTCATTGTTACCAATAGCAATCCTGGTAGCAGAGCTAGACCAGCAGCAAGCAAGGCAAATAGAAAAGTTAGGCCAGAAAGAGCAATCAAAGATAAAATCTTTGGCACGATTCGCTGCCAAGCACTTTCAGCAGTTGTTTTTCGGCCAAGCACCGCATCAGCTGCGATATGTGTAATCACTCCAGTGGCGATTACTTGCAGCACTAGAGCGGAGACCAATGAAACTGAAAAAGCAAACAACAAGCTTGGAATGTCATCACTAATTGAGGTAAGTAGAGCCTGAAAATCTGCTGGTGTATCTGGCTCGCTTGACTCTAACTCTTCAATGATTCCCAAACTTGAAGCTGAGCCAATAAATGTCAGAACCAGGTTCATGAACGCCGCAATGGTTCCAACAGCAAAGCCCACTGTAAGCAGCACTTTGAATGTGCCGCGAACCGTCCTGGCTGTGCCGGTGAAGATTTCACCAACAGTCAAAGCCCGGAAAGGGATTGAGCCAGGGAATGGTTGTTCAGCAGGTTGCGCCATGAGGTCTAGTCTCCTTATGGACCCTTTCGGGGGGTCCGCTTGGGGGGTGACACGATTACCCCATGAGCGTAGTACGAGTCCTGGTCGTAGACGATGATTCCGCCCTGGCCGAAATGCTTGGAATTGTTTTGCGTGCAGAAGGATTTGAACCTTTCTTCTGTCTAGATGGCCTAGGTGCCATCGCAGCATTCAAAACCAATAAACCAGATTTAGTGCTCCTGGATTTAATGTTGCCTGGTAAAGATGGAATAGAGATTTGCAAAGATATAAGGGCAATTTCTGGAACACCAATCATTATGCTCACGGCTCGCAGCGATACTGCAGACATAGTTCTTGGCCTTGAGGCTGGCGCAGACGACTACATTGTCAAACCATTTAAACCTAGAGAGCTTGTTGCCCGATTAAAGGCAAGAGCAAGACGGGAAGTTTCTAAAGATATTGAGTCACTAAATTTTGCAGGTCTAACTATTGATGTTGTAGGTCATAGTGTTACTAAAAATGGTAAAGAGTTGCAGCTTACAAATTTGGAGTTCAAGTTATTAGCATGTTTGTTAAAGAAACCAGGCCAGGTATTTACTCGAGAAGCACTTCTTAAAGAGGTCTGGGAGTATCAGCATCCAGCTGATACTCGTCTAGTTAACGTACACGTTCAAAGACTTCGCGCCAAAATAGAAGACGATCCTGAGAACCCAAAAATTGTGCTAACAGTTCGTGGGGTTGGGTACAAGACGAGCATTGCATGAGTCTTACCGCACGATGGCGCAGTTCGCTGTCGCTAAGAGTGCTTGTGTTTTCAAGTGTATTGACGATCGTTTTGGTAATTGGTAGCGCATCACTATTGATGGCACGTGTCCAACAAGGAGTGTTGGATGCAAAAGTCTCTGAATCACTCGTTGATAGTGCGGTGGCGCTAGATAGTGCCCGAGAAATAATTGAATCCTTCGATCCAAACTTCGCAGCTAATTCACCCCGAGCAGTGGTCAATTCGATAGTTTCGACCTTGGCACGCAGATCTGGGCAACCACCCGCCTACGAGGTTTTACTTCTTGCAAATGGTGGGGGACCAGAAAGATCTACTAATCAAGTTCAAGTAAGCACAGTACCAATCAATCTCATTTTAGAAGTTTATGAAAATTCTCAACAATTCTGGGCTTACACTCAAATCAATTATGCAGATAGTGCGCCGGTATCTGGAATCGTGGTAGGCGCTCCGATCTTGCTACCTGGGGAAACACAGTATGGACTTTTTCTGGTTTACCCAACTATCCAGCAACAAGAAATAGTGGATGTTGTTCAGTCAGCAATTATTCTCTTCGCAATTGTTCTCAGTATTGGCATCGTAAGCATTGTTGGCTTCTTAACCAAACGCATCACTGATCCGGTTCGAGAGGCTGCGGACACAGCTCAGCGAATAGCTTCTGGTTTGATAGATCAACGATTAACCGTTAAAGGTAAAGATGAAATTGCTCGGTGGGCAGAGTCCTTTAACTCAATGACTGATTCACTTGAGCAGCAAATTACCAAACTGAAGTCTCTTTCCATGGTGCAGCAACGATTTGTCTCCGATGTAAGCCATGAGTTAAGGACTCCAGTCACGACAGTACGGATGGCAGCAGATCTATTACATGAGCAACGCAGCACCTTCCCACCCGAGGTTGCTCGCGCGGCAGAATTGCTGCAATCTGAACTGGATCGCTTTGAAGTGATGTTGTCTGACTTATTAGAAATAAGCCGTATTGATGCGGGTGCTGCACCACTTAATATTGCAAGATGTCGCATTCACGAGTTGATTCTGGAAACTTTAGATTCAGTTAGACCTCTTGCTGTTCAATTCAACGTAGATTTGGTATTTAAAGAACCAAGCTCTGAATCAACATTGGATTGTGACAAGCGAAGAATTCAACGCGCTTTGAGAAATCTGATTGTTAATGCAATATCCCATTCTCAATCCCCAAGCATTGAGATTGAGGCACATCTTTCAGAGCTGACAGTCACTATTTCTGTTACTGACTTTGGCGTTGGTATAAATCCTGATCAACTTAAGCATGTGTTTGAGAGATTCTGGCGTGCTGATCCTGCTCGCTCCAGAGACAAGGGAGGGTCAGGCCTTGGCCTGTCAATTGCCATGCAGGATGTGGAGCAGCATCAAGGGAAGTTGTTGGCTGAATCTGGTCCCGAGATTAAAGGCACAATTTTCAAGATTCAACTACCGGTGAAACAACCAGGGATTTCGCATGAGATGTAAATCTTTAGGAGCAGCGCTGCTGCTCCTGTTGGCAGGTTGCTCAAGTGTTCCAACATCAAGTCCGGTGAATCCAGGTATTGAAATCGGAAATGTTGATCAAGCCGCAATTGTGACGGTTATTCCACAGTCGCCTCGCATGTCAATGAGCCCAATTGAAATTGTTCAAGGATTTATTGATGCAAGCTCTAGCAGTCTTGGAAATTATGCCATTGCTCGACAGTATTTATCGAAGTTAGTTAGTGCTGATTGGCTGCCACTAGCTGGAATTCAAGTATTTGAAACAGATCTCGACCTTGAGCTAATTTCTGAGAAAAAAGTTCTGGGTAGGGGAGTTTCAAATCTAAAAGTTGATGGAAACTATTGGCCAATTCTGGAGCCAGCCGGGAAAAGCTCAAACGTTGAATTCACCCTAATTCAAGAAGAGGGGCAGTGGCGCATTATTGATCCTCCCAGTGGAGTAATTCTGACATTGGCAGAATTTCAACGGAATTACCGAATTGCGACTTTATGGTTCGCAAATCAACAGCTGAATGGACTGGTTCCCGATGCCGTAGTTCTACCCAATTCGGCTCAACCTGCTGGCTCTTTGATTCGACTCCTCAGCACTGGGGCTTCTCCTTGGTTAAACAAATCAGTCAAGAATTTTTTAACTGAAGAAAACGTCTTATCTATTGTGACAAATGAAAGCAAAATCTCAATTGATCTTGATACTTCTGTGTTGAAGTTAAGTGAACGGGAACTTTCTATACTGGTAAGCCAAATTGCACAAACTTTGCAGCAGTTACCTAATGTAATGGAATTATCAATTACAACTGGAGAACAACTGATTGAATTAACTGATACCCCAAACTTCATTGACTTAAGTTCAAACTCTTGGATTCAAACCGTAAAGACCAAGAAACCAAATTTAATCGCCCTACAGCAAAATGGAGACTTAATAAACCTTTCTACGAATAAATTGATCAAATCCTGGCTAAATCAATACCCTCAAACTAAGAATTTGGCTTTGAACTTAAGTCAATCGATTCTGGCTTCAGTTGCTAGTGGCTCATCACAACTAAGATTGGCAGCACTCAATCAAAGTCCGCGAGTAATAAACCAACCGGGTAATTACTCACAAGTCTTCTTTGATTCAATTGGTCGATTATGGTTTGTGGAAACGGGTAGTGGCAATCTATATTTCCAGCAGAGAAATGCTTTGAACCAAGTAGCAGTTAGAACAGTCTCACAATCAAAAATAGGCCAAGTCGCATTAAGCCCAGATGAATTAAGAATGGCGATATCTAGACTCTCCGACGTGGGCTCCACCTTGTCCTTGGCTAGGGTTGAGCCAGCTGGAAAGACCTTTTCACTAACTGACTCTCAGTTGATTTTAGACACCACAGGAAATATCAAAGAAATAGACTGGATTACCCCCACAAGTGTCTTAGTTTTAATCTCATACGTGAATCAAGATGAGCCAACAGGATTAGTTCTAGATATTCGCACTGGCAGGCAACAGAACATAAAATTGCCTGCGGGAACAATTCATATCTCAGCTGATGGCTATGGAGATTTTGTAGCAATAGATTCTCAAAATCAAATTTGGCAGTCAGTGAACAGCAACTGGATCCTGATTGGAAATGGAGTTACCGCCTTCTATACAGACTAGTAACAGGTAATAGTTTTCAACAGGTTCAAGAGTTAATACCCACAACCTCAAACCCTTCGCGAGAATCTAGCGATGATCCATTTTGGTAGCAGTTGTTATCTTTGCCTAAAAGGCAACCAAGCATGGTGCAATTACTGCATGCCAATTCCAAGCGCTACTTTGATCACACGCCATGGCGTAGGTTCGATTTTAGTTTCAACTACAGATCAATACTTAGCCAAAAGAGTAATTCTTGCGATGAAACAAAATCGACGGAAAGATTTGGTGAAACCTATTGCAAGCTTCATAGCTAATTCACTTCCAACAATTCCAAGTAGTTTTATTCTCACTTGGATACCCAGCACACGAAAAAATTTGGCGGCAAGACACCGAGACTACTTAGAGCTCATCTCGAAAGAATTGGGAAAAATCCTACATATTCCAGTTAAAAAGGTATTGGTCAATCACTCCCAGAGAGTTGACCAAAAATTACTCTCAAGTTCACAAAGGCACAAGAACATGGAAAATGCATTTACAGTTAAGTCAAATTGTTCTAATGCCTCAGTGATTGTCCTAGATGACATCGTGACAACAGGTGCGACTTTGGCAGCAGCCAAAGCAGCATTGGTCAATGCGGGATTTAAACAGATTGCTTTTGTGACATTTACCTCCATCCCTAAAAGTGACAGTTCTAGTTACTAGGAGTAAATTTAGGATGATCCTAAGTGCTTGAAAGGAGCCATAGAAATGGAAATCCAATTTAAAGCTAGAAATGCGAAAATTTCGGAAGAATTCAAGGGCGTAGTTAGCCAGAAGTTAAAAAGAATGGAACGTTTTGGAGTCCTATTGGAACGGGTACAGGTTGAGATCAGTCACGAGAGTAATCCAAGGCATGGCAAGGGGTCGCACAAAGTTCAACTAACTACACATGGTGCTGGCCCGCTGGTTAGAGCGGAAGCAGCCAGCTTGGATGATGTTTCTGCTTTTGATCTAGCAGTTGAAAAATTCGAATTGCAGATCAGAAAAGCGCATGAACGCCGTAAAGACTTTGGCCACAAAACAATTCGCACCTCCGAAGTATCGACTGCGCTTGTGGAGTCGACAGACGTAAGCCAAATCCTTTCAGAGACTGCTTATACGTTGGTGCGAGAGAAAGAACACAAAGCAGAGATACTTGAAATTTCATCAGCAATCGATCAGATGGAATTACTCGACCACGACTTCTACCTATTCATCGAAAAAGAGTCCGCCACGCCTGCAGTTGTGTACAGGCGGAAGGGCTATGCATATGGCCTCATTCGCTTGCAAGGAAACTAAGCACCCGAAACCCTGAAAAGTGAGGTGTTGACCTACGATTAGGGGCATTCCCAAGCCAGATTAGTGAAGGAGTTGTTGCGTGCCAAAGATCCTAGATCGCATCTTGCGAGCAGGCGAAGGCCGTAAACTCAAACAAATTGAAGCGATAGCCCAAGAAGTTAATGACCTAGAACCAAAATTTCAGGCGATGTCTGATGAGGAACTTCGGGAATTAACTGTCAGTTACCGCGCTCGATTAGCAGATGGTGAAACACTTGATGATTTAATGGTAGAGGCATTTGCCACTATTCGCGAAGCCGCTCGCAGAACTCTCGGGCAAAGACACTATGACGTGCAGTTAATGGGTGGCGCAGCATTGCACCTAGGCAACATTGCGGAAATGAAGACTGGTGAAGGCAAGACACTCGTTTCCACCTTGGCTGCTTACCTCAATGCCTTGACTGGCAGAGGTGTTCATGTGGTAACTGTTAATGACTACTTGGCAGAACGTGACTCTGAATGGATGGGTCGAGTTCATAGATTCTTGGGTTTAAGTGTTGGTGTAATTCTGGGTCAGATGAACTCTGTTGATCGTAGAGCTGCCTACGCCTGCGATATCACTTACGGAACAAATAATGAATTTGGCTTTGACTACTTACGAGATAATATGGCTTGGCAGCCTGTTGAGTTAGTACAACGTGGTCATAACTTTGCAATTGTTGATGAAGTTGACTCAATTTTGATTGACGAAGCGCGTACGCCTTTGATCATTAGTGGACCTGCTGATGAAGCAAATGAATTTTATGCCCAATTTGCGCGAATCGTAACGCAACTTAAGCGCGAAGAACACTATGACGTTGATGAAAAGAAACGAACAGTTGGTGTATCAGAGTTAGGTATAACAAGAGTCGAAGAATTGCTAAAAATAGATAACCTATATAGCCCAGAACACACGCCTTTAATTGGATTCCTAAACAATGCTCTTAAGGCTAAAGAGCTGTTCCGAAAAGACCGCGATTACATAGTTAAAGATGGCGAGGTATTGATCGTTGATGAGCACACTGGGCGTGTATTGCACGGCAGGCGTTACAGCGAAGGTATGCACCAGTCCATTGAAGCTCGAGAGGGCGTAAAGATTAATCAAGAGAATCAAACTCTCGCCACGATTACCTTGCAAAATTACTTTAGGCTCTACGAAAAACTATCTGGCATGACTGGAACTGCAATGACCGAAGAGGGTGAGTTTGATCGAATTTACAAACTAGGCGTTATCGCCATTCCAACAAACCGCAACATGGTTCGGATTGATCAATCAGATTTGGTCTACCGAACCGAGGAAGCAAAGTTTCAAGCAGTGGTATCAGATATTGCTGAGAGGCACAAGAAAGGTCAACCAGTTTTGGTTGGCACCACATCTGTGGAGAAATCAGAATTGCTTTCAACCATGCTTACCAAGCGTGGAATTCGACATGAAGTACTTAATGCTAAACACAATGAACGTGAGGCATCCATTGTGGCTATGGCTGGTCGAAAGTCGGCAGTAACTGTTTCTACGAACATGGCTGGACGCGGAACTGACATCATGCTTGGTGGAAACGCTGAGTATTTGGCTTCGGTCGAATTAGAAAGACAAGGGTTGGACCCAGTCGATTCACCTGAGGAGTATGAAGCTGCCTGGCCATCTGCGCTGGCTAAGTCTCAGCAAAGCGTTGCTGCGGAGCATGATGAGGTTGTAGCTCTTGGAGGGCTGTATGTGCTTGGTACCGAAAGACATGAATCACGAAGAATTGATAATCAGTTAAGAGGTAGGTCAGGTCGCCAAGGTGATCCAGGCGAAACTCGGTTCTATTTGTCCTTGCAAGACGACCTGATGCGTCGCTTCAAGTCCGACCTGGTTGATTCCTTCTTGCGAAGGTTCAATGTTCCAGATGATGTGCCAATTGAAGCGAAAATGGTAAGTAATGCAATCAAAAATGCACAAACTCAAGTTGAGCAACAAAACTTTGAGATCCGCAAGAATATTTTAAAGTATGACGAGGTAATGAACCAGCAGCGTAAAGTCATCTATGCTGAACGCCAGAAGGTCCTTGCTGGAGCAGACATAAACTCTCAGATAACTGAGTTCTTAAGTGAGACGATTTCAAGTTATGTTTCTTCCGCTACTGCAGCAGGCTATTCAGAAGAATGGGATCTTGAGAAGCTGTGGTTGGCGCTGAAGCAACTCTACCCAATCGGAATTTCAGTTGAAGATGTTAAGCAGAGATCTGGTGGGGAACTTGATCCGGAATTCTTAACGAACGAGATTGTTGCTGATGCGTTGGCTGCTTATCGGATTCGCGAGCAACAGTTAAATGAGAATGTTATGCGAGAACTTGAACGTCGAGTTGTCTTATCAGTTCTAGACACCAAATGGCGAGAACACCTTTATGAGATGGACTATCTCCAAAATGGTATTGGCTTACGAGCGATGGGGCAAAGAGATCCACTAGTGGAATATCAACGCGAAGGCTTTGATCTATTTGTAGCCATGATGGAAGCAGTCAAGGAAGAATCAGTTGCCTACACTTTTTCAGCTCAGGTTCAAGTGTCCAAAACAGAGGCTGCTGCAGTAGAAGTTGAAGCTCCAGGATTAGCGCGCAAACAAAATAAACCCTTAATCACTTCTAGTTCTGAGGGTGCTACTGCGGTATCGAGCGCAGCATCAGCAGAAGTTCCCAGGAATTCGCTTTGCCCTTGTGGGTCAGGCAAGAAATACAAACGCTGCCATGGCGACCCGAAAAATCGCTAACCGAAAATAATTGCAGTGCATCGCCAACGGGAGTGCTGCATTTCTAGTCTTAACGCTATTGCTCGAGAGCGCTTCTTGCCTTGAATAACTACTGCAGCCTCAGCAACACCATGAGAAGGTAAACAAACCCGGACACTTCTTACCATGGGCCGATGCCTTGGCGTTAGTCCAGACATACGCTGGGCATGAATAGAGATGATGTTGTAAACCTCTGGACTCAACATAGTGGTTAGCTGTTGAACAGATCTCGAACCTGCCAAAACTTCCAAAATCCCAGTGATTAATCTTGCTGCCCAAACCGATGGGTCAGGTAGATCACTTGGGATTTTAGAACCAGCGAATTGCAGTGTTTCAGAAACTTCAGGAAATGCTGGTCGACCTGGCATCGGGGAAAAATTGAGCGCTAACTGTCCTTGATTCCATGGGGTGTGTTTGTTGGGCTCACCTAACCTTATGAAATCAAGGTTTGGTTGAGGGGTCGGTGTTATAACTATTGGGTGCGCAATTAATTTGGCCATGAACTTCACCTATCCGTGCTGAAGGATTAAGTCTCATTTGTAAGCGCAGATAAAACCATCACCTAGTTGGGTGATAACCCAAATGACTTAAGAAATTCAAAAGATTTCGTTAGAGCAATAGCGTTTAGCCATGACTGAGTCTGATAATCCTTTCTTCGCTGAAGTAAGTCAGAAAATAAATGATATTTGGCAGCATATTGAAGCGGAAGAATTCTACGAAGATGTTCACTTACTGGTTCAAAATGAACGCTTGGAACAATTGTTAGTTGGTCGTCTAGCTGGAACTAAGCAATCAATTCAAGTAACGCTCACTTGTGGAATTCAATACACTGGCCTAATAAAAGAAACAGCTCCCGATTGTTTACTTTTAGCAAATTTGGATTCACCTCGTGTGCAGTATTTACTAATTGTTAGCGCAATAGAGCGAGTGCAACCAACCCCACAATTAGCTCGACCTGATCTGGTCAGAAAACCGTCTCTAGTCAATTCACTCCTGGCATTATGTGGTGAACGAATTGTGTGCGTCTTGGATGATGGAGTACGGGTGCAGGGAGAGTTAATTCAAATCTTTAAAGATTGTTTTGACATAAATACTTTTGACAATGGGGGATTACAGCCGCTCACAATCATGCTAAGTAAGTTGCAAGCAATCGAATTTATTGGTAAGTACAGACCAAGGAGAAATTGAGTAAAAGATGAAAATTTCAAAGTTTCGATCCACTAAGCGCAAGAAAAATGATTACTCAAACCGGCTGTATAGAACCTCCCCGGCACCAGAGACTATTCGCTGGCGCAAGATTCCTCGCATTCTGGGGATAACTTTGATCATATTAGGGGTCCTTGTCGGACTTAACGCAGTATTTTCAAGTACGCAAACGACCCAAGTGCTGCAGTTGACGCGCAACTTAGAAGCTGGATCAGTTTTAAATGAAGCAGATGTGAAAACTATTGAAATTGAAACAACTAACTGGATAGCCGGTTATCCAGAAAATTCTGAGACAGTCATTGGTAAAGAGCTGAACACCCTTGTTTTTGCTGGAGATTTACTCTCTGATAATCAGATTGGAATTTCAAGCGAGGATAAAAAAGAAATTACTTTAAGTCTTGATCAAAGATCTCTACCAAGTGACATCCAGCGAGGTAATAAGTTTGATTTATGGGTAACGCCTAGTGATTTATCTGGTAATGCGGTGGGGCAGTCCTACTTAATTCTGGCAGGGCTAGTGGTTGCGACAGCGCCGAATATAGATGAATTAATGAGCACAGAGGTGAGTGTGACTGTGTGGATTTACTCCCAAGATGTTGCAAAAGTATTAGATGCAATTGCAGTTGGTCAGGTCTATTTGGTGCGGACATGACCTTGAATTTAATCCTGGCACTTTCTGGCGAGAAATTTGAATCTAATTTAATCTCTCGCCTATCCCATCCAGCCTCCCAAATTCGGGTGATAGATCGTTGTTTAGACGCTGCTGAGTTGCTTGCATATCTAAGAGCGAATCAAGTTGATTTAGTTATTTTGAGCGTGGACTTACCTCGACTTTCCCCTCAGGTTGCTAAAGAATTAAGGGCAATCACCAAGACTTTGTGTTTAGTCGAGGCTGGAGATCTAGATGCATTAGAACTTGCCCAAAAACTCATTCTCCCAAGTTTTGAAGTAACCGAGAATTTCAATCACCTCATGCAATCGATTCGTGAGTTTGTGGGAAATGAGATACCTATCAAAAAGCAAACAGAATCTGTTTCCGAACTAATTTGTTTCTGCTCTAGTTCAAGCTCGCCTGGGGTTAGCAGTATGGCAATTGCCTTTGCAGACCTGGTTTCCAATTCAAAACGAGTTTGTTTAATCGATTTAAGTTTGAAGACGCCTGACCTTGCAGCGAATTTGAATCTAAATTCTGCTTCATCAGGATTAGCCCTTGTTACTCATCTAGCTATGAGAGGTGAGCTCAATACAGCGGAATTAGCAAATAGATGTATTCAAGTAAAACAGAACCTCCGAGTTCTACCTGGAATTCCAAGCCCAAACCGCTGGAGTGACTTGGATCTTGAAGCAATTCTAGAAGTTGTTGCGGTGGCGCGTGAATTAGATGACGTAGTGGTAATTGACTTGGGTGGAATTGAATTCTTGGACACAGCTTTGGCTGACAAAAGGGAGACCTGGTTAATAGAGATTCTGAACTTGGCCACATCAAAAATTGGTGTAATTGCTGGTGACCCAATTTCTTTACTACGAGGAGTAAATTGGCTTAGTCGTATGAACAATTCACTTTTAGAGGATATTGACATATTGGTCAATAAGTTAAATTCGAAGACAATTGCAGCTGAGATCTCCACAATTCTTCAGAAAAGCAATCAGAAAATACCGGTTGCCTACATTCCTATCGATCATGATTTATTTGCAGAGGCGCTGTGGGCTGGTCAGCCAGTTACAGCATTGCAGAGTAAATCTCCAGCCATCAAGGCGCTAGCCAGCTGGATAGGTAATCCAGATTATAAACAAGCAAATATGCCCAATAAGACTTCTTGGACAAGGCCTAAAGCACCAGCATTAAAGCGCTTGAAAGAAGCTAGTTAGATTTTTCTTGCTCTTGTGCCCGCATATCCTCTAATAATTCACGAAGCTCAGTGCGGACAAAGTCTTTAGTGGCCACTTCCTTTAATGACGACTTAAGAGCCGCAATTTCACGAGCTAGAAACTCTGAGTTCGCGTGAAGGCGCTCGTTATGCGATCGATCTTCAGACAAGGACACTCGATCACGATCAGTTTGCCGATTTTGAGCCAACAAAATTAGAGGAGCTGCGTAAGAAGCCTGTAAAGATAAAGCAAAAGTCAAGAAAATGAATGGATAGTTGTCATAGTGCAAACTTTCTGGCCCAAATATGTTTATCAAAATCCAAACGGCGATCACAAAGGTCATCAAGGCGATAAAACGCCACGATCCAATAAACCGAGCAATACGCTCAGATAGACGTCCAATACGCTCTGGATTGCGTTCTGGCCGGAGGGAGCGGGTCACAGGCTGGTCTAACCGACGGTTAGCCATTAGCCCCCTCCTTCAACTCACGCCAGTTTTCTGGCAACATGTGATCGATTAAGTCATCAGCAGTAATTGCACCAACAAGTCGACCAGCATCATCAGTCACTGGAAGTGCAACCAAATTGTATGTGGCAAACAATCGAGTGACTTCACTCAAAGTTGCTCCCGGAGACACTGGTGCTAAGTCGGTATCTAGAACTGCTGATATCGCAGTGGAAGGTGTCTCTCTCAGCAAGCGTTGGATGTGAGCCACTCCAAGAAACCTTCCAGTTGGAGTATCAGTTGGTGGTCTCACAACAAAAACCTGGGAAGCCATAGCTGGAGATATTTCTTCTTCACGCACGGCTGCGAGTGCCTGGGCCACAGTTGCATCTGGTGCAAGAACAACTGGGTCAGATGACATCATTCCACCTGCCGTGTAGTCACCATAGGTAAGTAATCTTCTTAAATCTTCAGCGTCACCGGGCTCCATCAATTCCAAATAGGTAGCCGCTGTTTCAGGTGGTAATTCACTAAGCAGGTCAGCTGCATCATCTGGATCCATTTCTTCTAAAACATCGACAGCACGAGTTTCTTCGAGTCGACCAATTAAAGCAACACGGTCGTCTTCTGGTAATTCTTCAATTACTCCTGCCAAAGTTTCATCATCTAAGTCTTGAGAAACGCTCCAGCGCAATTCAGTATTTAGAGTTAGTAAGTGCTTAGCGGCATCGGCTGCGCGCATTTGGGAAATTTGTAGCGCAATGTTCTCAGCCTCAGTTGAAGAATTAAGTTTGTCGCCGAATTTAACTTCACTCCAAGGAACTAGAGTGTTATCTGTACGACGCATAAAGTTAGAGTTAATACCTTTCACAAATACGCTGGTAATTGACCACTCTTTGGATTTAGTGTCGTATCCCATAGCCAAATCCACAATTTTTTGCTTGATTGGGTTGTTCTGAATTGCAATCGTTGTATTACGCAAGTCAGCTAAACCCAGTATTTCATCCGAATGTAGTTGTAGGCGACGCATATTCAGCACCCCAGTACTAACCACTTGTTCCGCAGATATTTCAATTATTCGACTAAGTGGAATGAATATCTTGCGCTTTGGAGGCAATTCCACAACTAAACCACGAACCCTTGGTGATTTATTTGAGCTAGGCCGTGAAATAACGGCATCCCTAACACGACCTACTCGATCCCCATTTGGATCGAATACGGATGTTCCTGCCAATCTGGCTAAAAATACACGCTGGTCCATAGGTTAAGAGTACCCCAGCATCCGACCCTTAAGGTCACGCTATGAATAGTGCTCATTACCGCAGCGATCTCATGGCGTTATCAATTGCAATTATTGCGGTATCTACTTCAGGACCAATGATTGCTGCGTGCATGGCCCCTGCACTGGCAATGGCTTTCTGGCGCTGTTTTTTTGCAGCTGGAGTAACGGCGCCAGTTGCTTGGTTGAAACATAAAGAAGGTTTCAAGAATTTAAGTCGCAAAGATATAAAGGGATCCCTTCTCGCGGGTCTATTTTTAGGATTACATTTTGCAACCTGGATCCCTAGCTTGAAATACACCTCAGTGGCAGCAGCAACAGCATTAGTTGCAACCCAAGTTGTTTGGGCAGCGATCATCGCCAGAATGATGGGGGTTAGCACTCCTCGAAAAGAGTGGATTGGAATCTCGATAAGTCTGGTTGGAGTCGTGATCTTGACCGGAATAGATTTTAGTTTGAACCCAAGAGCTCTCTTGGGGGATCTATTAGCACTAGCAGGTGCAGTCTTAGCTGCTGCTTATATGGCAACTGGCCAACAGGTTAGACCCAGAATTACAACTTCCGTCTACACGACGATTGTTTATTCCGCTGCAGCAGTGGTCTTATTAGTTTTGGCACTAATTACAGGTTCAGATTTGTCAGGCTTTGAACAACGCGATTGGATTCTTATTCTTGGATTAACCGCGATTGCTCAATTGCTGGGTCATACCATGATGAATTTAGCCTTAAGGAGTTTATCTGCAACCACAATCAGCTTGGCAATTTTGCTAGAGATGCCAGGAGCTATTTTGATTGCTTGGGTGTGGCCAGGCCAAAAACCACCATTAGAGATTGTGCCTGCACTTGTACTGATAATGGTTGGACTGGTAATAGTTGTAAGGTCATCAAGATCTAATTTGCAGACCAAAACTGATCAAGAATTTCAACCATAACGGGATAGTTTTCAACATTTGGTGAATGAGCTGAATCTGGGATCACTACATACTCGGCCCCAATGAGGTGTGCCATCTCCAGCTGTTCAGCAATCGGCCACGCATCATCATTTTCACCATGAGTTACCAAAATCGGTAACCCTGCAAGACGTAATTGCTGCATCTTGGTAGTGAGGTTCTCCTGATTAAGCAAAATTTCTGCTTTACCAAGTAGCGCTGCAGTTTTGGTATTTAACCATCGGGTTTTTAGGAATTGTTCAACTTCAGTACTTAACCCATCACGAGAATTACCACTCATTGACTGCAAATTCTCTTCCACAATGTCTATCTTTGGTCTGTTTTGTAAATCCTGGATAAAACCCTTCAACCAAATCTCAGATTCGCCTGGAATAGCTCCTGGTCCCGAACAAAAAATTGTTAAGGATTTAAGATTGCAGCCGATACTGGCAGCAGCTTGAGCTACTAACCCACCAAATGAATGGCCAAGTAGGTGTACTGGTTGATCAAATGAGTTGACAAGTGCTTGCATGTCAGCGGCATAAGTTGCCATCACGTATTCCGAGACATCTTCTGACCCAGGTGACTCATGGCATCCTCGCTGGTCAACTGCAATTGAATCCCAGCCAAGCTCTGCTAGTAGAGGAAGGACATGAATGAAATCTTCTTTACTACCAGTGAATCCATGTATTAACAAAACTGTTCCTCGCTTGTTACCTTTGGCATCTGCTCTGAGAGCCGCATGTTCCAATCGATCAGTCTTAACCTTGGTATAAATCAAGCCACTACTTAAATCCATGGATTTTGGCGTGCTCATTGCCCATCTCTAAACTTGTTGGTGCGCTGTCTGTTGCGTTCTGCTTTAGGTCGAGAACTACTGCTGTTGGAATTACTTGATTTCTGACTTGATTTCTTTGGGGGTAAAGATTTTGGTGGAGTGCTCACAGGTGGCATCGCATTCAGTCTGCCTTTAGTGCCGGCTGGGATACCTAAACCTACATAAACATGTTCACTGCTGGAATAAGTCTCAAGTGGATCTGCAAACGCAAGTCCCAAAGCGGTATTTATATTTGACCAACGAGTTAAGTCGGCCCAATCAACCAAAGTAACAGCTACACCACTAGCTCCAGCTCGCCCTGTTCGCCCAATTCGATGTACATAAGCTTTTTCATCTTCAGGGCATTCAAAATTTATGACGTGTGAAACAGCATCAATATCAATACCTCGAGCAGCAACATCTGTTGCTACTAAAATTTTGGCCTTATCAGCCTTGAATTGCTCAAGAGATTTTTCGCGAGCTACCTGACTTAAATCACCATGCACTGCCACAGTGCTAAAGCCTCGTTCGGTCAGATCGTCACTGACTCGTTGAGCTGCTCGTTTGGTTTTACAAAATATGATGGCCTTTGTGCAGGTAGTGGCTTGTAAAACCTTAGCTACTAACTCATTCTTATCCAATATATGTGCGCGCCAAACGTGTTGTTCAATAGCATCGACAGTCGAGCTCTCTTTGTCATCTGGATTAACTGCTCTGATGTGAGTTGGATTAGACATATAGCGTCTAGCTAAATTGATTATCTGTCCGGGCATAGTCGCCGAGAACAACATGGTTTGGCGAGAAACTGGCAGCAACGACACCATTTTTTCAACATCAGGCAAGAAGCCCATATCTAACATCTCATCAGCTTCGTCTAGAACCAGCACCCGAACAAAACCTAGATCTAGGTGCCTTTGCTTAGCTAGGTCCAGAATTCGTCCAGGAGTGCCAACCACAATATCCACACCAGATTGCAGAGCTTCTATCTGAGGCTCGTACGACTTGCCACCATAAACCCGAAGTATGCGAAGTCCCATCGTTCCACTAGCACGCTCCAAGTCATCGGCGACTTGCAAACCTAACTCTCTAGTTGGAGCGATTACTAATGCTTGTGGTTTGCCCATAGCAATACCAAGGCTTTGATATTTCTCATCCGCTGGGGGAGTAATTTTCATAAGCAATGGAATTCCAAAGCCAAGTGTTTTACCAGTTCCAGTTTTGGCTTGACCAATTACGTCTTTACCCTCCAGGGCAAGTGGAATGGTAAGTTCTTGGATCTGAAACGCTTCTACTATTCCCGCATTTGCAAGAGCCGTACAGATCTGATCATTAACGCCAAGATCAGCAAATTTCATTTAATTAAAGCCAACTTTGGTTGCACTTGGTATTCCAAACTCAATGAATGCCAACTTACTTACGGGCACAATTACGCGCCGTCCCTTTGCATCAGTTAGATCAAGTAGATCACCTTTAGTCATGCTGTCTGCAATTGTCTTCGAGATTTTGGTGACATCTTCGTCAACTTCCAAAATTAAGTCGCGACTTGCATGTTGCACGCCGATTCGAATTTCCATCTTTTCCTCTTTCTTTAAAACTATTCTGGGGTTGCACCACTGAGCGGAAACGATGAAATTCCTCGCCAAGCAAGCGCAGCTAACAATCTTGTAGCTTGTTCTTTGTTCTCGCCACCTGAAGCAACCCAACGCTGTGCAGCATTTTGAGCTAAGCCAGTAAGTGCAGCACCAATCATCAACGATTGCTCAGCTGGGATCTTAGTATTTTGAGCAATCACATTACCGACTAATTCTGCACAGTCGTGCTCAGCCTTAGTAACTCTAAATCGAACAGATGGTTCATTAATCAAATCTCCAGAGTAAACCAGCTTGATACCACTAGCAGGTTCTTCAATTAGATCGAAATAAACGGCAATTGTTGCTTTAAGTCTTTGCCTATTGTCGGTTGTGGAGCCTAAGGCACTTTTGATTCGATCAAGAAGTGTTCCGCAACCTTGATCAAGAAGTGCTAAGTAAAGTTCTAATTTACTCTCAAAGTGTTGGTATAAGACAGGCTTAGAAACCCCAGCCCGATCTGCAATTTCTTCCATTGAAGCCGCGTGATAGCCATGAACCACAAATGCGTCGCGAGCTGCATCTAATAAAGTGGCTCGGCGCTCTTCTCGTGGCTTGCGAGTTTGTGGCTCGCCATAAGTTGAAGTCACGGGCTAAGACTATTGGCTTAACTCGCTCCTATGGACAGCAGCCAAAAAATGGCTACAAAGCCCCTTTACGGCCAAGATAACCAAAACTTATCCAACCAGGCAGCATTGGCAACCAAAATGTTACAACCCGATAAAGCAGCGTTGCGCTTATTGCGATTGTGGCAGGAAGCCCTCCAGCAGTTAGGGCTGCAACTAGCACCGCTTCAACAGCACCAAGCCCTCCAGGTGTTGGTGCAAGTGAGCCCAATGTGGCACCAGCTAAATAAATAAAGGCGACCGTTATTAACTCAGTGTCATTGCCAAAGGCTCTGATGCAAGCAAACAAGCAAAGAATGTAAGCAGAGTTCATAAAAGTCGCACCAAATGCGGCTGAAATTAACTTTCTTGGTTGGGTTACAAGTTGGTTTAATGCAGGCATCATTTGTTTTCTAAATTCTGCAGATCTTTCCAATAGCCAGTCTCTACCAAAAGGAATGCTAACTACCAAGATAACAATGAAGGCAAGTAGAACTATGAAAAATGTTAACCACTTTGGTGGTTCGAAATTCAGTTCTGATGTTGTTCCTGCTGTTACACCAACAAAGAGCAACATTAATAAGTGTGAGCCAAACATAGCTACCTGACTCATTGCGACTGTGGCTGCAGCGGCAGCTGGATTTATTCCACTTCGTTGCAAGTAGCGAACATTCATGGCAACTGTCCCAACAGCTGGCGGAGTTACCAGCGTTAAAAAGGCTGCAGCCAATTGGGCGAGATAAGTTCTAAGCCATGACACTGGTGATGTGACCAACGAATGCAATGTAATGGTGGCCCCAAGATAGGTCAGTGCACTTAGGCTTACCGCAATTGCTGCCCAACCAAAATCTGCATCAGCAAATATCTCATTTATGTTCACATTTACGATCTGGGTAATAACGGTGTAACCTGCAAAAACTGAGATAATTAATAAAATAATTGATCGAGGCTTTAGTCTTTCTAAATTTATCGTTTCACCATCTGAACCAATTCCAAACTTTGTTAACTCAGATCTCAGTGATGGTAAACTACTCTTGTGAGTTCTTAGGTTTGTTCTACTTTCTGAACTCATTGCTATTGGTTGTAACACTCGACTGGCATAATCAACTTTTGTTGGGGTGTTGTATTTTTTAGCTAGTGCCACCGCTTGAGCTGCACCTACTACATGAGTGGTGGCCAGCAATAACTCAGCCACATCGAGGGCCATGAGTAAGTCTGATGCTGCAACCACAGCTGTATCCAAATTAGTAACGCTGACTTGACCGTCGGTCCAAAGAAATGAACTCAGATTTGCTCTGCGGTGAGCGATATTTTGTTCGTGCAGAGCTGCCAAAGTAGCCCAAACGCCATCCAATGCAGTTGCTAGATCTGGGCCAACCAGTCCAGATTCACTTAAATGGATTCCAGTATCGACTTCTCTGACAACCATGATCGCATCGGGAGTGACTTCGCGAATTGCCAAAACATCTGCAGTTTTAACTGCTGCCTTTTGAGCAGATAGATTAGATAGCATTAAGCGTTCAGCTCGAGCACGCATGGACAGGCCTGAACCTGAGTCAATTCCACGCAGCCGCAAAGTTCGCCAGAGCGTGCCTAGAAATCCTGCGCGGTCTGAGTCTCGGTCCAATATGTTGACATGCAGCATGACACCACTATCACTAGTGGCTAGGTATTGAGTATTAGTAATAGGTTGCAATTGGCTTACTTGGAAATTAGCTTCGTTAAGCTCTCTTAACACCAGACCAGAACTTGGCCTAGTGGAAGGCGTTCCTAGTATCACTCTCACTAGTAGGCCTGCTGCCCAGCCAATGCTTATGCTTAAAATTTGCGCTACTAATGTGCTAGCGCCAGCAACGACACTTGACCAACTCAAGATAACAATAACTGTCACAGTTAGATAGGACCAAGGTTTTCGCTCTGAGAAACGCAACACCACACTCAAAGCAACGGTAGCTGCCAGTAAGGCGCTTAATGGATTTGAATTCTCGAGCGTATTTGTTCCAGCCAAAGTTAAAATCAGTTGATTACTGCTTGAACCATAGATGTATGAGTTTGATGCGATAATCAACAAGATTGTTAACAGGGCGCCCAATAGTGCATCCAAAACTAACCGAATTTTTCGCTCCACCAGTCCAACGAAGACAAGTCCGATTGGTAACAGCAGCGCTAAAAAACCACTTATCGCGGAAATGGTGATAACCAAAAAGCTTGGTAGCAAACTAGTAGCCTGCAAAATATCTGTATCAAGTGCCGATGTAGTAGAAGCCGCCAACCAACCGGAAGCAAAGATTATTGACCCAAAAGCTATTACGACCATCAGTCGAGCTACGTCTAGCGGCCTACGAACCCGCTCTTTTTGGTTGCTCACACGCAGATAATGCCATGCTTTGCTTAAAGCCCAGCCACTGTCAGCGTTCTTAGGCACAATTGCCCAATGTCACCAAAACTTCGACTCGAGGCGCAGGCACGGCCAGGAATTGATTTAACACCCGAGCAGGTCAAGTCAGTTAGTGAAGTGTCTGGGCACCACCTATTAATGGGTGCTTCTGGATCTGGTCGAACCCAAACACTTGTTGTAGCCACACAAAAAGCTGTATCAGTATTTGGCTCAGAAAATGTATGGGTTGTTTCTAGTTCAAGACAGTCAGCTAACTTGATCAGGGATCGGTTAATCGAAATAGATCCAACAAAAACGCCTCGAGTTCAAACTCTAGCTAGCATCGCATTTGCAATTTTGAGGCTTTTAGCAACCCAAGACCAAAATGCAAGACGAGAGATAAGGATGCTAACTGGTCCTGGCCAAGAACTCCGGATAAAACAGATGATCGCATCCGGGGAGATTACTTGGCCAAAAAAGTTTGAGAAGCTTGTCCAAACAAAAGTCTTTGCTGCAGATCTTCGAAGATGGCTTGCAAATTTTAGATCTAATGCTAGTGAGTTACAAATTACGAACTTGAATAATCCAGAGATAGAAGAACCTATTCAAGAATTTGTGACCAAATTCCTGGTGGAGAATTCAACACATGGTAATTATGACTATGTAGAAGCTGCAAATGAAGCGGCTTTGGCATTTGAATTACCAGACTTTTCAGCGATAAAAAACTTTAGCCCAAAAGCCATTCTGCTAGATGACCTTCATGATCTTGATTTAAGCCAATTAAATCTTTTATTCGCTTTAATTGGCCAGGCACAATATTCATTTACCACTTCAAACCCTGATCAAGCAGTATTGGGATTTAGGGGTGCAGGTCTTGATATAACAAAAGAATTCAAGGACAGAATTAATCCGCAAGTCCATCTCTTAAATATCATACATAGATTCGGTTCTGGGATCCAAACTGGAATCCAAAAGTTTTTGCCATCTTTGGTATCTCTTGATATTTCTTCTCAAGAACAACAAGCTTT
>DBCL01000001.1:5937-7391 GCA_002293025.1 Actinobacteria bacterium UBA959 | reverse complement strand
CCAAACTGCTGCTAAATATCAACAGGCATATCAGCTATTGACTGGGAATAGATGGGAGATTTAGTGTGATTTTGGGTAGGGCGATTAAGTGTGTAACTAGTAAGGTGGGCCTGTGGAACGCGTAATAGTTGATGTGATGTTGAAATCAGAGATATTAGACCCGCAAGGCAGAGCCATTGCGGGCACTTTAAATCGCTTAGGACACGATCAGATTGCAAATGTTCGCCAAGGTAAAAGATTTGAGATTGAAGTCTCTGGTGAAGTTACCGACGAAGTATTAGACCAAATTGAAGAGTTAGCCAAAACAGTTTTAAGCAACCCAGTAATTGAAACTTATGCGATCTATTTAGATGAACAGGAAGCCCAGTGACCACTCGGGTTGGCGTTATCACCTTCCCTGGGACTTTAGATGATCGCGATGCAGCCACTGCTGTAACAATTGCTGGTGCGCAAGCCCAACCAATTTGGCATAAAGAAAAAAGCCTGAAGCAAGTAGATGCGGTGATTTTGCCAGGTGGCTTCTCTTATGGCGACTACATGCGAACAGGTGCTTTAGCCAGTCTTTCGCCAATTATGGAAGCAGTTGTTGAAGCAGCTAAAGAAGGTATGCCAGTTCTAGGCATATGTAATGGCTTTCAGATGCTCTGTGAAACAGGACTACTGCCAGGGGCACTAACTAGAAACACTGGGCTTCATTTCATCTGCCGCCCTGAGATCATCAAAATTGAATCAAACACAACTGCTTGGACAAACTCTTTTGAAGTTGGCGAAGAGCTATTGATACCTGTAAAAAATGGTGAGGGTTGCTTCCAAGTTTCTAACGAAGGGCTTGCTGAAATTGAAGCTGAAGGTTTAGTGGTTGCAAGATATCAAGATAACCCAAATGGTTCTGTTGCAAATATTGCAGCTTTACGAAATGCCCAAGGAAATGTGGTGGGCATCATGCCGCACCCAGAACATGCAGTTGATTCATTAGTCGGTCCAAGCATTGATGGCTTGGGATTTTTCTGGTCTATTGCTGGAGTTACTATTTAATGAATCTAGACACTGTTCAACAAGCCATTGAAAATTCAAACCAAGCTCAGCCCTGGGCCAAGCTTGGTTTGAAAGAAGATGAGTATTTGCGAATAAAAGAAATCTTGAATAGGCGCCCAACTAGTGCAGAGCTAGCTATGTATTCAGTTATGTGGAGCGAACACTGTTCTTATAAGAGCAGCAAGGTTCATCTAAAACAATTTGGTGAGAAAACACCAGAGAATGACTGCTTGCTGGTTGGTATTGGTGAGAATGCAGGAGTTGTAGATATTGGGGATGGCTGGGCTGTTACTTTCAAAGTTGAATCTCATAATCACCCATCATTTATTGAGCCTTATCAAGGTGCTGCAACTGGAGTTGGCGGCATTGTGCGAGATATTTTGGCTATGGGGGCTAGACCTCTAGCAGTTATGGACTCG
>DBCL01000001.1:4054-5741 GCA_002293025.1 Actinobacteria bacterium UBA959 | reverse complement strand
TATCTTGACTTCTGGAGCAGATGTAGTTGGCAGCAAGGTTGTTCTTTATGGGTCTGCAACTGGAGGCGATGGAATTGGTGGTGTCTCAGTTCTAGCCTCAGAAGTATTTGATGAATCAGCTGCATCAGCTCGCCCTTCAGTGCAAGTGGGAGACCCCTTCATGGAGAAACTCCTAATTGAAGCCACCCTAGAAATGGCCCGGGCCGATTTGATAGAGGCAATTCAAGACTTAGGTGGAGCTGGTCTTTCATGTGCCACATCCGAGATGGCCAGCAATGGAACCGGTGGGATGCGGATCAATTTGGATCTGGTGCCACTTAGAGATGATTCTTTAAGCCCAGAAGAAATCTTGATGAGTGAGAGCCAAGAGCGAATGTGTGCGATTGTGGCACCAGAGAATCTTGATCAAGTGTTAGCAATATGTGATAAATGGGATTTGACTGCAACAGTGATTGGTGAAGTAACTAACGAAGACAAGTTAAGAATCTTTTGGCATGGCGAGTTAATTGTGGAAGTGCCAGCAAGATCGGTAGCTCACGATGGACCAATTTATGAACGACCATTTCATAAACCAAAATACCAAGATGCTTTACAAGCAAATTCGGCTAGTAATTTGCCAAGACCAACTACTGGTGCAGAACTCAAGCAGACAGCATTAAAGGTGCTCTCAGATCCAAATGTGGCTGACAAGTCGTGGATCACTGAGCAATATGACCGCTATGTGCGCGGAGATACTGTTTTATCTGCTCCTGATGATGCTGGAGTTATTCGAGTGGATCGAATCGGTGGCAGAGGCGTTGCCATCGCTTTAGATGGCAACGCTCGCTACACCTATCTAGATCCTTATCTTGGGGCTCAATTATCTTTGTGTGAGGCTTATCGAAATGTGGCAATGTCTGGTGCTAAACCATTGGCTGTAACCAACTGCCTTAATTTTGGAAGTCCTGAAGATCCAGAAGTTATGTGGCAATTTGAGCGTGCAGTCACCGGACTTGCTGATGCAGCTTTAGAGTTTGGAACTCCTGTTACAGGTGGAAACGTTTCTTTTTATAATCAAACTGGCGATCAAGCAATATTGCCAACACCTGTTATCGGAGTGTTAGGTGTACATAAAGAAGTTGGCCAAAGAATCACCAGAGCTTTTCAATCAACTGATGCACCAGTTTATTTAGTAGGTAGCACAGAATCAGAATTAGATGGATCGCTTTGGGCCAAGATCATGCACAACCATTTAGGTGGAATGCCACCAAAGGTTAAGTTTGATGAGGAAAAACTCTTGGCACGACTCATGCGAAATTTGGCTCAATTTAGTCTGGCTGAAGCAGCACATGATTTATCAGATGGTGGCTTATTAGTGGCTATCGCAGAGTTAATCTTTGACTCAGGAATTGGAATTGAGTTAGAGCTGCCAGATGATCTGTCTGTTTTTGAATATTTGTTCAGTGAAACACAAGCCAGAGCAGTCTTAGTTGTTAAGCCAGCTGCCGAAGATGCATTTATCAAAATCTGCGAGCAGTTAGAACTTGGTGTTACCAGAATTGGACGAACTACTGAGATTGGCTTGGGGTTAGCAGTCTTGGGTGAGTTTGAGATCACTCATGATGATCTTGCGGGTTCTTTAACTAGCCCCCTTCTGGGCTAACCCGTCTATCTTCTAAATACAGCCAGATTCGTGAGGAAATTTGCC
>DBCL01000001.1:0-3867 GCA_002293025.1 Actinobacteria bacterium UBA959 | reverse complement strand
TTCATCGGACCATTTTTAGAACAGTTCAGTCAAGAATCTGGTTATGAACTAAATGTTCGGTATGGCGATTCAGCAGAGCTAGCAGCTCAAATACTGGAAGAAGGTAGTAACTCACCAGCAGACATATTCATCTCACAAGATGCGGGTGCTCTAGGAGCTGTTTCAGAACAAGGACTACTTGCAACATTATCTGCACAGATACCTAGCAAACTACCCACAGAATTTATCTCTGAAGACAAAACCTGGGTAGGACTCACAGGCCGTGCAAGAGTATTTGTGTACAACCCAACCACTCTTGTTGCCACCCCAAACACAATTGATGATTTAGGAAATGCCAAATTTATGCCACCTGTTGGCATAGCACCCACGAATGCATCATTTCAGTCGTTTGTAACTGCTGTTAGAAATGCTCGAGGTGATGAAGCTACCAAGCAGTGGCTCACAGCCCTTAAGTTCAATAGCAGAATTTATGAAAAGAATTCGCAGATTGTAGAAGCAGTTGAAGCAGGTGAGATCCAGTTAGGACTTGTTAATCATTACTATGTTTGGGAGATATCTCAAGAACTAGGTAAAGAACTTAAAGCTAAAAACGGTTTCTTCGCTGATGGTGATCTAGGTAACCTAATAAATGTTTCTGGTGCAGGCGTATTCAAAACTGCTAAGAATCCAGCTGGCGCAAATGCTCTTATCGAATACTTATTGACTGAAAAAATCCAAGAACAGTTTGTGCAGCAAACCTATGAATATTCAGTTTTAACTGGGATTAATCCACCAAAGGGGCTGCCAGCACTTGGTGAGACTGGTGCACCAGTTGTAGATCTAAATTCTCTAAAAGATTTAGCAGCAACGCAGAGATTATTAGTTGAGGTTGGCTTACTTTGACCAATAGCGCTGTTACAGATAAAGAAACGTTTAAGTCAGATGCTGACTTAAACGAGTTAACCCCACCTAGGTGGTTATCTGGAACAGCGCTGTTGACTTTGAGTTTGGCAGTTATTCCATTTGGATATCTGCTAGTTAGAGCTACCTCAAATGGATTTAGTGCCGTGCTTGATGTGGTCTTTAGAACTAGAACTGTTGAAACTTTCTTTAATACCTTGTTTTTAGCCTTATTTGTGGGCTTGTTAGCCCTAGTGCTTGGAACGGTATCGGCTTGGATTATTCAACGAACTGATATCTATTTCCCCAGATATTTTCTGGTGCTAGCAACTTTGCCGCTAGCAATACCTTCTTATGTGCTCACCTATACCTGGATTGCATTAATTCCTAGTTTTTCTGGGTTCTTTGCAGCAGTTTTGATACTGACCTTAACTACCACCCCATATGTGACCTTGGCTGCTCTAGCAGTGCTGCGTCGAATTGATAACAATCAGGAAGAGTCTGCTAGAGCGTTAGGTTTTTCAACTGCAGCTGTTGCTCGAAAAATAATCTGGCCACAAGCTAGACCCACAATTTTGGCTAGCTTGTTGTTAGTTGTGCTTTATGTGTTTAGTGATTTTGGGGCAGTTTCACTGCTTCGAGTTGATACCTTTACTCGTGTAATTCATACCATGTATAAAGCGTCGTTTGATCGAACTGCAGCAGCCGTTATAGCTATTGCATTGGTGCTGCTGGCAGTTTTGATCATTTGGCTAGAGCGCAAACTTCGAGGAAGACAAGTAAGCAGCAGAACAGGTCTTGGCACTGCCAAGCAAGTTCCAGTAATCAAAATTGGACAATACAAATGGGCTGCCATGCTGTTTTTGGGTCTGCTAGCGGTTGGCTCAATTGGGGTTCCAATTTGGACTTTATTGACTCGATTCTTTGCCAATGATGTTGTGATTGATTCCGCCAGTTTGGTTAGCTCAACCCTTGCAACCTTAGTGGCGTCTTTTTCAGGTGCTGTGGTTGCAATGAGTTTGGCGCTACCACTTGGTGTGTTGTTGGCTAGATACCAATCAAAAATTTCTAGAGTTTCTGAATTCTCAATTTTGTTAACACATGCTCTTCCTGGTGTGGTAATTGGGCTTGCACTAGTGGCAATTGGATCCAAGATTCCTGTTTTGTATCAATCACTTCCGCTTCTGGCTTTCTCTTATGCAGTTTTGTTCTTGGCAAAAGCGGTTGGATCAATTCGAACAAGTGTGGCACGCGTTCCTAAAGTATTAGATGATGTTTCGAGATCACTTGGATTGACTAATCTTGAAACTCTAAAGCGAATCACATTACCGCTGGCTGCACCAGGAGTTTTGACAGGCTTTTTATTGGTGCTGCTAACTGCTATGAAGGAATTGCCAGCCACCTTGATGCTGCGCCCTACAGGTTATGAAACATTGGCAACCGAGATCTGGGCTGCAACCAACATCTCTCGATATAGCGAAGCGGCGCCGTATGCACTGGTGTTAATTGTGATTGCGGCAATTCCTACATATCTATTAAGCAGACCTGATCGAGCAGGTTCTGCAGATACCCAAGAGAATATGAGCCTATGACCAGGTTAAGCATTGATGGCCTCACAGTCACATACGCCAAACGCCCAGTATTGAATGAATTGTCTTTGACAATTCCATCTGGGGCGTTTGCTGCAGTGTTGGGACCATCCGGCTGCGGCAAAACAACTTTGCTTCGAGCAATTGCAGGTTTTATTTCTCCTTTTAGTGGTGCAATTCGATTTGATGACAACTTGGTGAGCATCAGCTCAATTGTGGTTCCACCAGAGCGACGCAAAGTTGGTTATGTGGCTCAAGAAGGTGCATTGTTTCCGCACCTTTCTGTTTATGAGAATATTGCTTTTGGTCTAAAAACTGAGAACAAATCAGAGACAGTGTCTGAGATGTTGGAGTTAATAGGTATGCAGAAATTTGCTAAGCGCATGCCCGCAGAGCTAAGTGGTGGCCAACAAACACGAGTAGCACTTGCTAGATCTCTAGCCACAAAACCATCAGTTATGTTGCTAGACGAACCATTTAGTGCATTAGATGCTGCATTGCGTGATGAACTTAGATCTGAAGTTGTAGCACTATTAAAAGCTGCGAAAACTACAACCTTGATGGTGACTCATGACCGCGAAGAAGCATTAGTTAGTGCTGATCTGGTTGCTTTAATGAGACGTGGTCAGATTGTGCAAGTGGGCAGTCCTGCTGAGGTTTATCGAAATCCCATCTCACCAGAGATCGCAATTAGCACTGGAGATGTTTTGGTATTGGATGCAGCGCAGTCCAGCACAGGTGAGTTTAGTTTTGCTTTAAATCAGAAACCAAGGTCAGCAAATAGTGTTTTGGGCAAAGTGATTATTCGACCAGAAGAGATCAATATCTCCAGCAACACAACCGCTGGTGTTTTGGCAACAATTGCCAAGATTGATTACTACGGCCATGACGCTGTCATTCATTTAAGTGTTGCTGGCAGCCCAGATCAGCTAATTGATGCTCGAGTGCCCGCACCTGTGGACTTTGAGGTGGGACAAGCCGTCGGCTTAGAGCATGTGGGGCCAGTTCGCTGGTTTCCTAACCCAACCTAAGAAATCAACTAGGCTCAGCGCGTGATTAGGGCTGACGGCCGCTTGGGCCATGAATTAAGTCCAGAAGAACATCTACCACAAGATGCTTGTGGAGTTTTTGGCATATTTGCACCAGACGAAGATGTTGCTCGCTTAACTTATTTTGGTTTATACGCATTACAACACCGTGGCACTGAATCTGCAGGAATTGCAGTGTCTGATGGTGAATCAATTATGGTTTATAAAGACATGGGGTTAGTTGCTCAAGTATTTAATGATTCCAACCTTGAAGGTTTAAAGGGCTATATTGCAGTGGGTCACACCCGCTACTCCACAACAGGATCATCTAATTGGGAGAACGCCCAACCAACTTTTCACTCTAGTGAGCA